>CAVIIW010000026.1:0-2907 GCA_963643255.1 Candidatus Methanomethylophilaceae archaeon | reverse complement strand
TATTCTCTTTCACGACTTTTTCCGTCTTGGTTCCCTTGATCCCGACGTTCAACATGTTTCACGCATGCAGAATCGATGTTATAATGATGACTGCAAATCCGATATACTGTCACATTATCATTTCAGACAGTCGCATATCCTGTCCGCACACCCTTTGACATCCGTCTTTATCTCACGGCCCCAGAATCTCAGTACCGTCCAACCTTCCGATTCCAACGTCCTGTCGACCTCTCTGTCACGCCTGATGTTACGTTCAATCTTCGCAATCCAAAACTCACTGTTTGTCTTTATCGAACATTTGCGACTGTCCCAGTCGTAACCGTGCCAGAACTCGCTGTCGCAGAATACAGCCACCTTCTTCCCGATGAATGCGATATCGGGATGCCCGAAAACTTTCTTACAGTTCTTGCGGTAATGAATCCCTCTCGCCCACAGTTCCTTACGCAGTGCCAGCTCTATCCCGGTGTCTTTACACCTTATTGCCTGCATATTCTTCCTGCGCTGTTCGGGTGTGTGATTGTCCACGAAGGCTGATTGATGTCCGACTAGATGTTTGTATCCGCTGCCGGAGACGTACGATATTCATCATCAATCGGCGACCCCGTCAATAAGCTTAAATCAGAGTTTTACCAACACAATAACGATGTCGTCCGAACATACGTCTCCGTACAGAACCATCGATTTATTCGCAGGCATCGGAGGAATACGCATGGGATTTGACCGTGCTTTCGGAAACGAAATCGACACGGAATTCGTGTGCGAATGGGATGAAAATGCCCAGAAGACATACAAAGCGAATTTCAGAGATCGGTTCGATATAGCAGGTGACATAACGTCTATCGACGAGAAGGACATCCCATCTTTCGACATCTGTCTTGCCGGATTTCCGTGTCAGGCATTCAGCATAGCAGGCAGGAAGCAGGGATTTCACGACGATTACAGAGGGCGCTGCCGCGGTACACTCTTTTTCGATGTCGCAAGGATTTGCAGTTATCACAAACCTAAAGTAATCTTCTGCGAGAACGTCAAAGGTCTTACGATACATGACAAAGGGAATACGTTCAGAGTCATCAAAGAAACCCTGGAAGAATTAGGCTACAGAGTATATTCCGAAGTCCTTAACAGCAGAGATTTCGGCGTACCGCAGAACCGCGAACGTATCTATATCGTAGCATTCAGGAAAGACATAGACAGTTCGTCATTTACATTCCCGAAGGCCACAGATCCGAATACAAAAATCAGAGACATCGTCGAAAGCAATCCTGTCTCCGTCAAGTACTATTTGAGTAACGTGTATCTTGAATCGCTTAAAAAACATAAAGCAAGACACGAATCGAAAGGTAACGGATTCGGCTATGTTGTACGCAGTCAGGACAGTGTTGCAGGTGCCATAGTCTGCGGAGGCATGGGGAAAGAAAGGAACCTCATCGTCGATGACAGGCTGACTGACTTCACACCCGTGACTCATATCAAAGGAGAAGTAAACCGCGAAGGCATCAGAAAAATGACTCCCCGCGAATGGGCAAGGCTTCAGGGCTTCCCTGACTCATATGTGCTTCCTTTGGCAGATGTGCACTCATACAAACAACTCGGAAACAGCGTCACCGTACCTGTGATAGAGGCTATTGCAAAAAACATCAGGTGTGTTCTTGAGAAAAATGCCAAATCGATTCCTTCGGCTGTTCCGGCAAAAACTGCCGATTGCATGTGCGGTGAATAATTATGGATAAATTAACAGGAAATAGGGGCGAATGGTCGGAGTTTTACGCATTCCTCCGTATCCTTGCGGACGGGCGCATATATGCCGCAGACGGAAATATAAACAAAAGAAAAGACGTGTTCTACGATGTTCTGAAAGTCATACGCAACGGGAGAGACAATGCGTTGGAATTTGTCATATCCGATGACGAAGAACATGTTTCAGTTATGAAAGACGGAGTTGAGATCCTCAGTGTGAAAAGGTCAAGATTTACGGATGAATCAAAACGTCTCCTGAACAGAATAACAACCTCCAAAGGATCATTCTCTGCAGAGGATACACAGAAATTCATGTCGGAAATCAAATGCTACTCCATCAAATCTCCGTCAAATAACAAACAGGATATCAGAATTCAGATACATGATGCGCGCACGGGCATGGAGCCGTTGCTGGGATTCAGTATTAAATCAATGCTCGGACACCCGTCTACATTGCTCAATGCAGGAAAAACCACAAATTTCGTGTACAAAGTAACGGAAAAAGACACCGGAAAATATGACGGAGTACATTATATCGACATTCCTCCGAAGGGTGACAGAAAACTGAGCGATTGGTACAAAGACATTCTTTCTTACGGTATGAAATTTGAATTCGTAAGGCCGGAAAATGATATTTTCGAAGGAAATCTTTCTTTAATCGATACTATGCTTGATAAGATTGTTGCCGAAATGCTTAAACTGTATTATATCGAAGGCATCAACAGTATCAGTGAACAGGCGCAGATTCTTCAGAAACAGAATCCTCTCGGTCTGAAACTGCGCAACGGGGTGCCGCTTTACGAATATAAAATCAAAAAATTGCTTGCTGCAGTTGCCCTTGGTATGAAACCTGCTACACCGTGGAACGGAAAAGAAGATGCAACGGGAGGATACATTATAGTCAAAAATGACGGCGAAGTACTCTGTTACCACATATACAACAGAGACGACTTCGAGGAGTATCTTTTCAGGAACACAAAACTTGATACTCCTTCCACGACGAGATACGGTTTCTCCGAAATTTACAAAGTTGAAGATGCTGGCACAATGGTAAAACTCAATCTTCAGATCAGGTTCAAGTGAATCTGCTCTGTGTCAGTTTTACGGCAGAGCTTTGTCGCACGACCCCATATGCCTTATGAGCGAAGTATGTACTTTGACCCCTTCGGC
>CAVIIW010000025.1:0-3039 GCA_963643255.1 Candidatus Methanomethylophilaceae archaeon | reverse complement strand
CAGTTGGATAAGGTGAAGATGATGGTGGATGCGGTCAGGAAGAGGTGTGCGTGATTTACAATCTTGAGTGTACGATCGGATCTACTGACAATTCACCTACGGAATAATCGATGATTGACGAGAATATCAATCTCAGAGTATCGCTGAGTTCTCTATTTCCACTATTGCTGTGGATGGTTGATTATCTGATTCAGATTGAAGATGAAACCCAGAGGTGTGTTATGAATGATTTAAGATAAATCAGGAGAATGCAACAAATCATCAACTTAAAATCCTCATAATATGCGATTGCCTTTGACAACTTCAACCATATCGTCTCCGCGTATCCATAGGTACTGGCTATACATTTTAATGCCATTGATTTCCAACGGGCATTTGGATTTATTCTTTCCAGAACCACGCACAAACACCAAATGATTTTCTGGTTTAGGAAAATTTGGCGCGGAAACTGGAAGTTTAGTTTTCGGACTCAAGCGAATAGTTCCATCTTTTTTGTATGTGAATACCTCTTTCAATTCATTATTGTTGACCAATCTACGTATTTCTAGCCAGACTGGTTTTACTTCTCTTTCGATGAAATCGTCACTGAATGATACACGTTTAAAACCGACAAACTTATTGTCTGTAAATTTTACATTTCTTTTGGTTTGTTCTTTGAATACGATTATCAGAAACTGATTTTCTCTGAAATAGGAATAAAACTGTGACTCCTCAAAATCTAGATTTAAGTCACGTATCTCGTCGAAGTCTATTTTGAAGAGCTTCATTTCTTCTGTACTGTCATCTTTTATGTCTTGAACCAGTGTCTTACCTATGATGCCTAACTTATTGAATATCCCAATGCTGTTTATTTTATCTGCATCAGAATGGAACATTTTTAAAACTATTTTTTCCAGGATTGACTTGTCTGTTTCCTTTACATTTATCTTAAAATGTTGTAATAAATCGGTAACACTCATCCCATTGTACTGCTTCGTAATCTGACTACACTTATCATCAAACTGAGAATACTTGTCAAATATGAATGGCAACTCAGTTTGCGTTACGCCGTAAAAGTGCTCTTGAATGAAACTGTTTACATACGCACGTCTAAACCTGAACCTAGGTTTTTTTGGATATTTGGGCGCAATATCAAGATACATCAATCTGATGTGAGACAGTTCTGGATAGTGCTCTTCAGGATTTGGATGCACCTGAACTTCACGAAGAAAATCACGTATTGTCGTCCAATCCGATTCAAGTATGTTTCTGTCCTCCTTTGATATTACGCGTAATTCATATCCTTCAATGATGAACCGCCTATATTGTTGCATGTCATAGGGGCCTTTATAGTCGTAAAAATAGTAGACAAGGAGCATTTGACGTGCCTTTAACCAGAAGTGTGAGCGCTCAAACTCCTCATTCACAATTTCGTTTATGAAAACGCCTGTGACAGACATTGGTTCTTTGGCGACAAATAGATTGCCACTTTTCTTCATACCTGTCGTCTTGACCTCGGTATCAATACCATCTATCTCGATATCCGGTTCTGGTTCAGAATTTAATTCGTATCCTAGTACTGATTTTTCGATGATATGTCCAGCTATGCCCTTATCATTCGAATTAATGCTGAATACATCGTATTTGTCTACTTGTTCGAGTGTTTTTCCGACGATGGCATCGAATATCCCCCGTATTTCCAATGATGTGAATATTGTGTTAGGGTTGCGCATTCTCCTTGTCGATGATTTCTCCAATTTCTTCACCCAACCTGTATATTACGCCTGTGACAAGTGCATTGCCCATCATGAAATATCTGCGTCTTTCGGGCATTCCTATATCGGTCCAATTATCGGGAAACATCTGCATTCTCTCGCATTCCACGGGTGTGAGTATGCGGAGTTTTTCTGTAACGGGATCCTTCAGAATATGGGTGCTGCGGTTGATAGATCCTTCACTAGTGAGCATTGTTCTTCCCGGCAGCGATAAATCGTCATAGGGGGACATTGCACCTTCCGAGTACAGGTATGTGGTTCCGTCCGTTTTGGGCCTCGGTATTTTTTTCGGACCGCGCAGATATTCGAATTTTTTAATCTGTTCATCAGTGAGGTAGTAGTGTTCATCCGCATCGGATACCGCAATCTGGCCGAGAGTTGTCGGATTTTCAATTACGGGTTCAGTTCTTGCGGTGTAAACGGTTCCGTTACGCATAAATCCTGCATTTTCAAAAGTAAATGCATATTTATCTGAAAAATCAGCCAAATTGTCTGCGATATTAAGCTCAGATGTCGTGATTTTTCCCATTTGGGCAATCGGGAATTTCAATGCAAACAATCCATCCTGAGAAATTATTGACCAGGGTTCGGTATCGGCTAACGATTTCGCATGTTTTGTATCTGAACGATATGCAAAGATGAACGTTCTTCTGCGCCTTTGGGGAAAACCGTAGTCTGCGGCGTTGATAACTCTCCATTCAACGCAGTAACCCAAATCGGACATGCATTTCAGCATGATTCCGAAATCGCGCCCTCTTTGTTTGGACGGAGATTTCAGAAGGCGGTCTACATTTTCAAGAAGAACAAACGGCGGTTTCTTAGTTTCAAGGATGTCTCTGATTTGCCACCAGAGAATTCCTTTCTTTCCCTCTATTCCTTTTTCAGTGGCCAATGTATGGGATACTGAATAATCCTGACATGGGAATCCGCCAACAAGAAGTGTGTGGTCGGGGATTGTGGATTTGTCGATGAGGGAAATGTCTTCGTTGACTCCGTCGCCGAATCTGGTATGATAACAGTCGAATGCATGCTGCGCTTTGGTGGACGGTTCCCATTGGTCGGCCCAGACGAATTTAAAATCACCGTTTTCAACAGCTTTCCCGTCATCTCCGAGTTTTACGTTGTTGAGGCCGATACGGAATCCTCCGACTCCTGCGAAAAGTTCCACAACTGTTTTCTCCATGCGCATCCGCACAGTTTATTGTTAAAGTATTAAAAAAGGACTTGCATGTTATAATTTTTATAATTGTTAGTAAGCGGTTTCATTCCGTCACTATTTTATCGA
>CAVIIW010000024.1:0-3357 GCA_963643255.1 Candidatus Methanomethylophilaceae archaeon | reverse complement strand
GCCGTACTCTGTCCGCACACGGATTTCTCTGCCTGTGCGGAGTGTCTTTTTTTTGCGCGCAAAAATGTTGCTTATGGGCACATTTATTATATGCGGTATGCTGTTCATTTGTTATTCATCTAGATATCATCGAAACGATGACTAGTATTTCAGGGGTGAATTGAGAAATGAAAAATAACATGAGGTTGATGTTCGCATTCATTGTGGCTGCACTTGCAGTAGTCGCATGTGCGTACATCATTTCAGATGCCGGTGATTCGTCGGCGGATGACGGAACAGCGTCATCCGAAGGCGCTTCAACGACAAAAACGCTCGCCGATTGCGTGAGCGGCGCTGCAAGCTATGTGTACTCAGGCGATGCGGCGTACACGTACAAAGGTACATTCGCTGTTGACGGCAGCGATGTTGTAGTGACATACAGTACTGACGTAAAAGGCGAAGAAATTATGAATGATTTCGCCCGCTACATGGGTGCACTTCACTATCTGGACGGCAGCGTTGTCAATTCAGTAACTTTTAACAGTGTCGTATACAAATGGGCTGCTGACGGTACGCTCAAAGGCAGCAACTGGACTGTAAACGGCGAAGCATTTACGGGCACAAACACGCTGGTTTCCGCCGTCGTGAAATATGTCGGTGCCGACGGAACTCTCAGACAGATCGATATGCAGTTATCCGACGGTGCCAACACACAGTCATTTGCATACAAAGTGGTGTTGAATTTAGATGCCAAGATCGGTAACGACTGCTATGCAAAACTCAGCGATGCAGTTGCAGCAGCCAACGCGGCAACATCCGATGTAACAATCGAGTTGCTGAGGGATGTTTCAATTACCGAAACACTGGAAATAACCAAAGATTCGCTTAAACTCACAGTGAAATTGAATACATTCAAGATCACAAGTACGGGAAATGTCTTCTCTGTCAAGGCAAAGAATGTGGATTTGACAGTTAACGCAACTACCGGCGGTATCGAGACCAGTGGAATGGCTGTGCGTACAAACGATGGCGATGCATATTCCTCACCTGCAGTCACGATTGTCGGCGGTACATACAAAGGCAGTTATGTGTTCCTTAACTATGCAATAGATGGAAAGTTCACCATAAGCGGTGCAACAATTACAGGTACGGCATCAGGCATATGGTGCGGTAACGGACCTACTGCGGAAGTAAGTATTTCCGATTCTACGATAGCATCTACCGACGGCGATTCGATCGGCATTTACCTCGGTACAGTTACGACTGCAACAATTACCGATGTAAAGGTAACAGGTGCGACAGGTCTCGAGATTAAATCCGGAAATGTAACAATCAAGAGCACGTCTGACGGAAGTACCGTAATCAAAGGTACAGCTGCAGAAAGTGCAGGTGACGGATCCATCGGAACAAGCGGAAGCGGAAGCGGTGTCGGATCCCTTGTCATCAACAACGGATATGTCGACGATGCAAAAGGTACCGAAGTAAAGGTCACAATCGATGCAAACGTAAAGATTGTAAAATCCGATGATGCCGACGGCGGAATCTACATCACATCCGAGAGCGGTTCAGCATACCCGATTACCGTTACAGCACCCGGAAAGACCGACCGTATGGTCTCTACAGGTTCGGATGCATTGATTGCTGACGGAGATTCCGTTACTTACTACAGTTCACTGAAGAGTGCAGTTGCAGCAGCCAACGCGGCAACATCCGATGTAACAATCGAGTTGCTGAGGGATGTTAGAGTCACAACAGCCGGAATCAAAGATCAGGCTGCTCTCTGGTTCACAAATTCTACACAGAAAATAACAATCAACGGTAACAGTAAGACAATCACATACATCGCCGATGAGGCTTATGTCTATGCCAACAAACACAACGTCCTCGGATTCAATTCGGGCGTGAATGCAGAAGTCAAGAACCTTACGATTGACGGATGTATGGCTACTAAAGACAGTGTTACATACGGTGCACACCACGGTATCAACATCTACGAAGCCACTGTTTCGCTGACAGGCGTAACGGTTAAGAATGTCAACGCCGCAGGTGTCATCGTAAACAAATCCACCGTTTCTATGAATAACTGTGCCACAGAGAACTGCGGATGGGGAGGAGTCAATGTCGATTACGGAAGCGTTGCGTCCACAGCCAACAAGCTGACGGTCACAGGTACATTCAGCGGTATGATTTACACCGAGAACAGCGCTTCGGCTACCGTAGATTATCCCGGTGCGGCAATCGAAATGTCTTTCACGACATCGAGCAACAGCTACAAATACTGGTACTCCGAGAGTAATTTCGCTCTTGTTCAGAAGGATTTGACCGGTAAGGTGCCGACCAGCAAGGTGGAGGTATTGTTGAAAGACAACTTCACATTCGCCGACGATATGACTATCAATGAGAACATGGTTCTCACAGTGTCTGCGGACAAGACTTTGACAGTGAGCGACGGTAAAGCACTTACACTTGCTGTCAACGGTTCACTTAAACTCGAAGCAGGTGCAGCACTCGCAGGTACAGTTAAAGGACCTGCGGACAACAAACTTGTCGCCAACGGTCTGAAAGCAGGAGCCGCCGGAGTTGAAATCAAGGGAGGGTCGCTGACTATCAACGGTACTATTATATCCGAGTCTACGACGGTTGCAGGAGCAACTATTACAGTGGTTGGTAATGAGATAACTATTGCCGGTTCTCTTGATGCAACTGCGAATTTAGTAGTGGACGGAACTGACACAAAGGTAACTCTGAGTGACGGTTTCACAAACAACGGTACGATTGAGTTGAATAACAATGCAGAGGTTACTATAGCCGGTAGCGGTATTACGAACACAGGTGTTATCGAACTGAAAGGAGAGTCCTCTGCAATCAAAGCAGCTAAATCCACGTCTGCCGTTGTTTCTAACGCCGGTCTTGTCATTGATAATCGTGCAGGTGTTACGACAGATACTGTTGTACCCTTGAAAGCAGACTCTACAGGTAAAGTTGCTGCAAAGGAAACCGATACAGCTGGAGTGTACGGAGAAACTGTACTTGCTACATACGTTACTGCAGAGATAACAACTATCGATACTCAGATTTACACCGGATCTGCAATCACGCCCGATGTAGTCGTTACTTTCAAGAAAGTAGACGGAACTGTGGTTGCTTTGACAAAGGACACTGATTACACTGTAACTTTCATCAATAACACTGATGCAGGTAAGGCTACAGTCAGGGTTGCAGTTAAAGGTATCGCGTACGGATTCTCAACTGTAGAAACAACATTTGATATTAAAATCAAAGTAATCCCCGCCGTCGGTGACATTGCAGCTGTCGAATACACAGGATCTGCAATCACGCCCGATGTAGTCGTTACTTTCAAGAAAGTAGACGGAACTG
>CAVIIW010000023.1:0-4204 GCA_963643255.1 Candidatus Methanomethylophilaceae archaeon | reverse complement strand
CAAAAAAAAGACACTCCGCACAGGCAGAGAAATCCGTGTGCGGACAGAGTACGGCATCCGCATACAGTTTCAGACACTCAAAATTATTTAAATACAATTAACTTAATTGTAACGATTTATATCTTATTATAATTGTCTGTCGGGCATGGCGAACAGAGAGAAGAAGGTGTCACTGAGTGTAACATTACCGCGTGAGATGATCGAATATCTCGCATCCAAAGTCGACTCCCGTGAATTCGCAAGCTATGCCCACGGCATAGAACTGTGCATCAGAAGATACAAAGAAAACGAAGAAAAGAAAAACCGATGAATCAGCGGATCGGATTCTTATGCAATCCCAAAGTTGTCTTATCTCCCGAAGCGAGACAGACCAACTCCGCTATGTACAGCACAGGTACACCGTTTTTGTATCCGTCGTATCTCGCAAAACACGACGGACATCCCACTATCACCGCGTCAACATCTTTCATCGAATCCTGCCTTTCTTTCATCACTTCTTCGGATATTTTCGGTACCGCTTTTCCGCAGCACCCCTGTTTTACTTCGATGATTTCGCATCCGCATGCTTTTACGATATCGTCAAACATCTTTTTCCGATGTCTGAGTCCGCATCCGGGCATGGATGCAACTCTGAGTTTCACTCCCGGCAGTTTCCTGATTTTCTCAATGTTTCTGTGCAGCGGCTCTATGATGTGTTCTGTCTTACACACAGATGCCATCTCGTCTCTGCAGCCGGGGCATATGTTGTACATCCGGCCGGTGAAATCTACGTGTGAGCGTTTGATTTCATCTCTTTCGGAATCGGTCATCGATCTGAACGGTATCGGGTACACACAGCACCCGCCGTCGAATCTTTTCACCTGTATTCCGATTGATTCCAATGCTTTCGCTGCGGAATATTCCAGGAAAGGTGCGGAAGCCACCGTAAGACATCCGGGCATGAGAACGTCTTCGGAAGAATTACAATACGGAGGTGCCGGGACGGCACCTCCCTCCGCAGGAGGGAGGTTGTATCCCGTTTTGTAATAAACATCTGGCACTTTCACGTTGCCTGCAATACACGCAGCATACATCATCACTCTTTTGGGAACTGTGTGTTCACATACATCGTTGCATAATCCGCATGTGAGACATCCTTTCGCTTTTGAGATATCTCCCTGCATCACGGACTTCGGATCGCACCCTCCGTGTGCGTACGACGTACAGACTCCCCTGCATCTTCCGCATCCGACACATAACGACATCAGATCGGCGATGTCCTTACGGCAATCCATGGTCAGAATTCCCTCGTAATCGAATCCACATCGGAAATAACCGCACCGTATACTTCTTTGAGATACTTCAGACCCGCCTGATAGTCCTCTTCGGTGAAAGAATCCACTCCGTCCGTCGGAATGATAATGTTGTATCCTCTGTAGTAGGCATCCGCTGCGGTGTGGCGTACGCACATGTGTGCGTGCATTCCCGTGAGAATAACTGTGTCTACACCCAATTCTCTCAGGAGCATTTCCATATCCGTACCGTAGAATCCGCTGTATCTCCTCTTCGGTATGATGAAATCTCCTTCTTTTGGTTCCAATTCGGGGATGACTTTCGCGCCTTCGGTGCCTGCAATCGCGTGATCTCCCCAGAGCTTCAGCTCGTAATCGATACCTTTGATATGTGCATCGTTGGAGTAAATCACAGGAATGTTGTTCTTCCTTGCTTCATCGATTAATTTCATCAGATGGGGAATAATCCTCTGTGCACGGTCGCATTTCAGCGAACCGGTGACGAAATCGTTCAGCATGTCCACGATGATGATTGCCTTCTTACCGCAGTCTCCCATGAATTGTGCTAAGATTACTGCGTTATTATAGGTTGCTGTCACTGTCCCGAATACCATTCTGTAAGATGTGTTAAATTCTTCTCATCTACGAGGTTCTTACCGACGGTAACCATCTCCAAAGCCAATTCTTCTTCGGGAGTTTTGCTTTCAATGGATTCCAACTGCAGAACCATCTTTTTCAGAACGGGCTTCATGACGAATTTGTAGTAACCGTGTAATTTCCCGGGATCGAATCCGCCCTGTACCGTGAATACGGGGATGTCTTCGGGAATCTTATCTTTCTTTCTTATGTCGTCAATCTGAGAACCCGTGAACCCCATACACACTCCGCAGACCGCTTTCACTGTGTATTTACTGTGAGCTTTGTCATATCCCGTCACGGAACCGGCTGCGACCCATCCGAGATAGATAATTTCACTCTTTTTGGGAATCTTCTCTTTTCCGAGAGGGTACGCCGGGAGAGAAATTTTCTCACTGAGTATTTCCGCATACTCTTTCGTGAATCCCGTGTTGGAAGTGTACAGAATCGCAGATACTGCCATAATGTATCATCAGTATCCGATTATATCCGCATATCGGAGCGGGCGGAGCCCGCTCCGGATATCACAGAACTTTGGAAAGGAATTCTCTCAGACGTGCATTCTGCGGGTTGCCGAACAGCTCCGAAGGAGTGTTCTCTTCCGCAATCACACCGTCGTTGATGAAGAACACACGATCCGAAATCTCTCTTGCGAATCCCATTTCGTGTGTAACAATCAGCATCGTCATACCTTCTTTGGCCAAGTCCTTGATCAAAGAAAGAACTTCACCGACCATTTCCGGGTCCAATGCGGATGTAGGCTCATCGAATAACATCACATCGGGATTCATAGCCAGCGCACGTATAATTGCGATACGCTGCTGCTGTCCTCCGGACAGCCTCTGCGGACGCTGGTCCGCTTTATCCGATAAACCTATCCTTGCAAGCAGCGCTTCCGCTTTGTCCGATGCTTCCTCTTCCGTCATCAGTTTCAGCTGTGTCGGAGCCAACATGATGTTCTTCTTCACCGTCATATTCGGGAAGAGATTGAACTGCTGGAACACCATTCCGATTTTCTGACGGATTTTGTTAACGTCCACACCTTTTGCGGTAATCTCGGTACCTTCAAAGAATACCGAACCGCCCGTAGGCTCTTCAAGTAAATTCAGTGAGCGTAAGAATGTAGATTTACCGCATCCGGAAGGACCGATAATGGAAATCACTTCCCCTTTCCTTATCTTCGCATCGATTCCTTTCAGAACATCATGCTCGCCGAAAGATTTGCAGAGATTTCTTACTTCTATCAATACGTCCGATTCAGGCTGCATTTGCGTTCAACCTCCTTTCAAGTCTGTGTACCAATGCAGTGAGTGCCATCACCATAATCAAATAAATCAGCGCAACTCCCAACAAAGGAACCATTGCCTGATATGTAAATGACATAATAATTTCGTACGATTTCGTCAGTTCGACAACACCGATTACACCGCATATGGATGTTTCTTTCAGAAGGCTGATTCCTTCGTTACATAATGCAGGGAGAATATTCTTCACCGCCTGCGGTAAAATAACCGTAATCATCATCGCACCGAAAGACAGTCCGAGACTTCTCGCAGCCTCGAACTGACCTGCGGGTACTGCGTTGATACCGGAACGTACAATCTCCGCAACATATGCTGCAGAGTTTAAACCGAATGCAAGAGAACCTGTTATCAGAGGGTTAACCCTGAATCCGACTACGCTCGGCGTAAGCACAACGAGGTAGATGATAAGAAGTTGAACCATCACAGGGGTACCGCGTATGACCGTGATGTACGCCCTGCAGATGATGTTGAGGATCGGCAGTTTTCCGTTCTTATCGTGGATTGTTCTTACGGTTGCGATCAATACACCCAAAATCAATCCGAGAAACAACGCCATCACGGTAAGAATAATAGTATTCTCAAAACCAGTCAGTACATAGTTCCAACGGTCGTTGTAGATGAACGCATCGTAGATTTGGTCCCACAAAGACATTTGATCTGCCTCCCCTCATTATTTCATTCAAGCTTTTGTGATGATGACCTGCACCGATGTTGTGTAGGAAGAGGTGAAGTCTACGCTCGCTTTCCTCTCTTCGGTGACTGTCATACCTGCTCCGATAACGTAGTTGTCGGAGTCTTTGCTGTTCTTAAGCACACCGATAAGCGAGTTGAATTCCATGCTCTCACATTTGAGTTCCATCTTGAGTTTTGAGCAGATTGCCTCCATAATGTCAACATCCAATCCGACAATGTCTCCGCTGTCTCCTCCGTCCTCGAACGATTCGTAGGGAGGGAAGTATGCATTGGTAATCATATTGAGTTTTCCGTTGGTGT
>CAVIIW010000022.1:0-4475 GCA_963643255.1 Candidatus Methanomethylophilaceae archaeon | reverse complement strand
CAGTTGGATAAGGTGAAGATGATGGTGGATGCGGTCAGGAAGAGGTGTGCGTGATGCCATCATGTTGTATTGTGTCGTGAAATTGATATAGTATTGTATTATTCCTTTAATGGAATATAATGATACAAAATGCATATTGGACCATTCAGGAAGCGGCAAAAGAATGGGGCATTTCTGCACGCAGAGTAACAACTCTTTGCAAAGAGGGACGCATTCCCGATGCAGGACGTCTCGGAAAAACATGGGCTATACCGATTAATTCGGAAAAACCCGTTGATGATAGATCCCGCGACGATTTTAAGTTAAATGATGGTGCCAAACCCTTCATAAAATGGGCAGGCGGTAAAGGACAGTTGCTGAGTTCTATCCGCAAGATCTATCCTAAAAATCTCGGTACTGAAATAACGAAGTATGCAGAACCGTTTATCGGGGGCGGAGCGGTTTTATTCGATGTCCTGAACAATTACGAAGGCATAGAAGAGGCATACATCAGCGACATCAACACGGAGCTAATTACAACATACAAAACCATTCGCGATAATGTGGATGAGCTGATTGAAACACTCGAATTGTATCAGAACATACATTTGCCTTTAGATGCAGAGAAGAGGAAAGAATACTACCTTTCAAAACGCGAGGAATACAACGAACAGATTGTTTTGTCAAGCCCCGATCCATTGATCGTTGCATCTTTGTTTATCTACCTCAATAAAACCTGTTTTAACGGATTGTACAGAGTCAATTCCTCTGGTTTGTTTAATGTCCCGTCCGGAACATACAAAAATCCTCTGATATGCGACAAGGACAATTTATTGAAAGTATCTGAAAAATTACAGAAGGTTCGTATTGAGAATAAAAATTACAACGAATCCTGGAATTTTATTGATGAAAACACCTTCGCATATTTCGATCCGCCGTACCGTCCGCTGACGGCATCATCGAGTTTCACGTCATATACAGAGCTCTCTTTTGATGATAATAATCAGAGAGAATTGGCAGAATATGTGCATAAACTATCAGATAAAGGCGCAATGGTGGCAGTCAGTAATTCAGATCCCAAAAATGTGGATCCGAATGACGACTTCTTCGATGAACTGTACAGTTATGCAACTGTGCACAGAGTTATGGCCAACCGTATGATCAACTCCAAAGGCAGCGGACGCGGAAAGATAAGTGAAATCCTGGTGACGAACTATCCTGTTGCCGAGTCGGGAGAGATTACTTTGGACAATTATCTGTGAAAAAATCGATGGAACTGTGCTTGTATTTCTTCGATTCTTTCGGTTTTTCGAAGACAAAAATGTGTTCATGCATTGTAAGGAGAAAATCGGCACCGGAATATTTCGATAAGTATCTGTTACTTTCACAGTTCCATTCCCTTTTTATGATATCTTCTTTGAGAACGAATCCCGCTGAGAGGAAATCCAACATGATGTGTGTAGATATCGGTACGAAATGACCTGATGAGTGGGTGTCTCCGACCATTACAGCACATTTTGAACCGTCTTTCAGTACTCTGTACATCTCAGATATGACTTTTCTGAATTCACTGAAGAATAATTTGTAATCAGTCAGTTCGGATAAATCTCCTTTGACAAGAGGTGCGTAGTGAATAATATTGGCATACGGCGGATGTGTAGCGATAAAATCAATTGATTGATCCGGAATGAGGTTGAGATTTCTTGCATCACCTGTATACACATCGTGTTTTGTGTCACAGTCAGGAAGTTCAAAGTCCAATCTGTCCAGTATGATCGATGCAGAATCCGGATTAATGTCTACAGAAATAGAATTTCTTCCTAGAAGTTTGCATTCAACAGGAGTTGTTCCGCCTCCGGCCATCGGATCAAGCACTAAATCATTCGGTTTGGAGTACAGTTTTATCAGATTTCTGGCTACCTGGGGTGGCCAATTTCCGCGGTATTGAGCTGTATGTGTCGCCCAGTTGCCTCTTTTCGGATAACTCCACACTGTTGTTTTTTCGATATTGTCCTCAGGAGGAATCAGATTGATTTCAGAGGTTTTTTTGTGTTCTTTCCATGTTACGATTTTCTTTTTTTCGATGAGAACAGGTTCCGACATCGGCACAGTATTTTTCACCATGTCGGGATATTTGATTTTCAGGCCGAGGTGATCCCACATCGCTGCAGCAGTCTTGAATCCGAAGCCAGGGATGCTGACGATGTCGTAGAAGTCCGCTTTTTTCAGATCATCGATTGTTTTGTATCCGGCTTCTGTAAGGGCGGCTTCCTTTTTAGGTCCAATATTCGGAATGTCGAATATTTTGTTCACCGAACGGCATAATACAGTAGAAAATAAAAACAATTACAACGATCGAATGTACATGCCTAGAAGAAACTTCGAAGAATGGCGTAAAACTTTCAAAACATCAATTGCCGATTACAGCTATTATTCGGATTTCGGTAAGATAGTTCAGGGTGCTGAGAAATACAAAGTCGAACTCAATATTCTTAACTCGCTCATCGGCTCCAAAAATATTGAATCTGATTTCATAGCCTTGGTGAAGAAATACCCTGAAATTATCAACACAATCCCCATTCTTTTAGCCAAGAGAGAATCTGAGATTTATGCAACGGACGGTGACGGTTCTTTTGTATACAGGTTCAATAAAAGCAATCAGACACCCGAACAATATGCGGTTTTTATGAGAAAAACGGGCTTATTCGATATGATATCGAAACATATCGTCAATAATCTCTACGATTACGTACTCGGTGTGGAAACGGGCCTTGATTCGAATGCGCGTAAGAATCGCGGCGGACATTTGATGGAAGATCTCGTAGAGAAATACATAAAAGAAACGGGATTTGAATACTACAAAGAAATGGAGAGTGCGTATCTTGAGAAAAAATACGGCGTCGATCTCTCTAAATTGACAAATGATAACAAGGTTTTGAAAAGGTTCGATTTTGTCATTAAGACCGAGAAATATGTTTACGGCATTGAGGTGAATTTCTATACCAGTTCAGGCTCTAAATTAAATGAAACTGCCCGCAGTTACAAGATGCTGGCGGAAGAATCTAAAAATCATCCGAAATTCAGATTCGTATGGATAACAGACGGATTCGGTTGGAATACCGCAGAGAAAAATCTCAGGGAGACCTTTGATGTTCTTGATACATTATATTGCATCACCGATCTCGAGAACGGCGTGTTGAAAAAATTGGAATGATGAGAAAAACATCATTCCAGTCCCTTTTGGGAGCATACTGGCAATCCGAATTATTCACAGACAGCCAGGGGGTTGTCAGCAGTTCACTTTGTCGACAGACAGCGTTTAGATCGCAATCATTATTTGTTGGTACCATCGTTTTGATCTCAATGCTCAAGGATCATCAGTTCAGACCGTTCTATGAATCAGATGTCGACGGTGATGCGATAGCAGACCTTTATTCCTCTGCGCTATCGGAAGCAAGCACATGCAGAGTGATAATCGGTTCCTTTGATGTTCCGTCAATGATTTGGGCATCCAACGGTATCGGGGAATTAATTAAGAACGATTGCAGGATGGAATTGATTGCGTGTCTTCTTCTGAGTGACAAAGATTTGAATGCACTCAATGATGCGATAGGTGATGAAGAAGTGGACGGCGTTATAACTACTCTTATCCGCGGGGAATTGACATCTAATTCCATGAAGGAAGAACACATCGAAGCAATGGGTTGGATGTTGAAAAACGGTCTTCTCGACATTAAATTACTGTTGATGAAAAACAAATACGGAGACTACTGCAGTGATGTTCCGTTTCGCGAGAAAATACGCATTATCTCGGATGCCGAGAATACTGTGGTGTGTGCTTCTCCGATTGATAAACTCGTCTCCGAAGAGGGCAGCGACGATATCGATGTTTACTGCGATTGGGTAGATCCGCCAATAAGAATCACCAAGAAAATTGCGATTTTTGATAATTATTGGAATAATAAAGTTTCAGAAAGAGCGATAACCAGAGAATTGACAGCACCTGTAAAGGAACTGTGGGCTGGTTTCGCACCGTCTGATAAGCATCAGTTGAAAATTCTTAAGAAAGAAAACGGTACGATACATCTTCGCGATTATCAGGTAAAAGCTATTGACAGTTGGTTTGATAATCAATGCATTGGTATTTTCAATATGGCAACAGGTACAGGAAAGACATTAACGGCCATATATGCACTTAGAAAACTATTGAAACAGATGCAGGAAAAGTTCATTCTTGTTGTCGCCGTTCCTTTCCAACATCTTGTTGAGGATCCGTGGATCAAGAGTCTTGTCAAAGAAATCAATCCGATTCGTGAACTTTCGATTGTGAGAGCACACGGCAGTTCAAAAGAATGGATAAAAGAAGCGAAGGATGCTTTGGTAAATTACAGATTCGGTGTATCCGATAACATAACATTTGTAACAACGTATGATACTTTATCATAAGTTTCCGTGCAACGGTACCATACAAAACTGCCGAGTCTGAGTGATTTTTC
>CAVIIW010000021.1:0-5572 GCA_963643255.1 Candidatus Methanomethylophilaceae archaeon | reverse complement strand
GATTCTTACACTCTGAACGTGAGTTGGGAAGGATTCGGTTCGGTCAAACACCCGAAGAGCGAATCGTACACCGAAGGTGAAGAAGTTCCGCTGACAATGGTTCCCGGAGAGGGATATGTTGTCGGTGATGTTCTGATTGACGGAGTCTCTGCGGGTTCCACCAATTATCTTGAATTGGCTATGGATTCGGAACGTTCCGTTGAGGTAATTTTCAGAGAAGTCAATGAAAACGATCCTACGGTGAATGTCGATGTAGATGTTACCGCAGGTGTTTTCACGGGGGCGTATTACGGAATTATTTCTCCCTCAGGACCCGTACGCGTAGCGTACGGGGGTTCTCTTACTGTAATAATCTCACTGAATGACGGTTATGCATTAAAATCGGTGAAAGTCGACGGAGAGGAGAGAGGGACTTCGGATACGGTTACGATAAAGAATAGTTACAATTATTGGTACTAAACCCGGTTCGGGAATGGAGACAAATGCTTCATGTTTATTTGAAGTTAAAAAACACGGTGTAGAGTTCACCATAGATGGCGGAGAATACAGTGCCAAAAATAATCCAGTCCGTTACATCGGGATCAACTGGGCTAAAGATTGTTCAGAGACATTAGTTAATAATTCTTCGACAGTAAATATCCACAGCGGAACATTTAAAGTTGCAAAAGCTTCGATAGACTCGTTTACAGTCCAAGTACAAAGTGGGCGCCTGAATATAAGCGGAGGTAATTTCTACAGCGAGTATCAGTCATGTGTACAGAGCGACTTTTCAATTACAACTATCTCTGGTGGAAACTTCACGTCCTCCAAATATGTGGTTTCTCAGACAGGCGGGAACCTTACGATAAACGGCGGAACCTTTACAGGAAAGGCGGTTGAAACCTGGGGATATGTGACTCTTATAGGCGGTACAGGCACCAATCTCGAGATTAATGGCGGAATTTTTAGCGTTGAGTCTACCGGGGATGCAAGAGCAGTACTTTTCTACATCGGAACTGAAATTCCATCTAAGGCGAAGATCAACGGAGGAATATTTGCAGTCAAGATTGGAGATGGAGCTACAGCTAATGCTGTCCTGATGAATCTTGCTAGCGGAGAAACTGGAAAAATACTTGCTGGAGGAACCTACAACGTGAATCCCGGTAATTACCTTGCTGATGGCTATGAGGCTGTTGATAATTCAGACGGAACTTGGACTGTAAAAGCCAAAACCAGCTGACAACATCGTTTAACTATAAACCCGGGCCTTCGGGCCCTTCTTCCGTTTTTATTTCACACATCATTTTATCGGATAGTTTTACGCAGTAATCTCGTGAAAATGCATCATTTTGAATGAATTTCTCTCACACAGTAACGGTTGAGCATGTTATTGTTTTATTAACCAAATACTTCATTATTTTACTATTTACTGACGGATATCCAGCTGTATCTGAACCTATCCGTCTGTACACTCACAAACCCTTTTCGTAACCAGCAATCCGCCGATATCGGATATCAACGAATCAGCGGACATAAAGGAGGAAAAGAATGGCAATCAGTATAGACAGAACGAAACTTCTCGCAATTATTGCGGTAGTTATCGTTGTCGTCGCAGGAATTACAATCGCTGTAATGCCGAAAGGAAACAACGACTCAACGAAGACCGTGACAAAGACCGTTGACAAAGATCTCGGTTCTATGACCTGGGAAGAAATCCTTGAAGAAGCACAGGGACAGACAGTCAATCTCGGACTGAAACCCAGTGACAAAGCCAAGAGATTCTACGATGGATGGTTCAGCGGTTATCTGAAAGAGAATTACGGTATAATCATCAACATGGGTACCCAAAACGGTCTGAAATGTTCCGCAGCCGATTACGATGCAATGACATCCGGAGGAGCACCCAAGTATGATATGTATTGGCTCGGAGTCAGCGGATACGGTGCATACATAGACAAAATCTATTGGACAGATGACTGGAAAGCACCTCTTCCCGATGCCAAAACATATCTGCAGGACGGAACCGATGCACAGATTTCCTATCTTCTGTACGGTGACTCAAGCAAATATGTAGGTAATGAAATAGAATTCACGGGCGGACAGCTCGCATACTGTTACAATTACAATCTCGAAGACCCCACAATCGGATATGACAAAGTCAAGCTCACATACGGCAACGCCGTCAAGACAGTCACACTTTCCGCAACGGGAAGCGACACACTTGCATGGGATTCCGCTGAGACAGGTACATACAAATCCACTGCAGTTACAACTTTCCTGAAAGGTCTCAGCAAAGATTCGTACACAGTAAAATACGGACTTCCCACGAATTATACCGAACTCTTTGAATGGATGAAAATCTGGCCCGGACAGTTCACATACTGCGACCCCCAGCCTACGAGTTCAAGCTACTACATCGGATACTCGTTCATCTACGGTGCACTTTACGAGCTCAAGTGGGAGACGGAACCCACATCGACTGCCGCAGGCAGCGGATGGACAGATGTCGGAAACCACGACGCAATCACCGCAAGAGCCGTAACCATCGACAACAGACTTGCGGAAATCTACACAAATGCAAAAGGAGATCAGACGGAATTCCTGAAAGCATTCAATTCCGAATTCGGTTACATCTACGAGTACCTCAGTGACATCGAACCTTACATCACGCAGAAGGATTCCAAAGCATGGTATCCCGCCAAATCCGATGATGTTACGTCAATGATGATCGGTTACGCAGACGGAGAATCAATCCCGCAGAACGGTACTGTTATGTTGACATACTACGCACGTTCGTCGATGTATCCCGATCTCGCAGCAGGTTCCACTCAGTTTGAGACCGGACTTTATCAGATGAAAACATCGATTAAAGAGCAGTACTGCTGGACCATCAACAAGGATTCCAAGTCCAAGGCTGCATGTATGGTCATCTGTAACGCGTGCTGTCTGCCCGAAGTTCAGGCGAAGAGAGCCGAACTTACCGGAGAGACCATCAACCTCGACTTCGATAAATGGGCGACCACTCTGGGAGGAAAAGATTCCGACAGTTACAAGACTGCATACGCCGAGAAGTTCGGATTCATTAAAGATGTATGGGGAACCAAACCCTATTCATTCGTCGAACCTTCCGAACTCGCAGGAACAGCTGTCGATGCCAACCCATCTAAGTATTACAGCTTACTCGGAGCGGATTGGAAGGACAAGTACCTCTGACGGAAAAGGCGGGAAATATGAGAGACAGCACCAAAATAGTATTGACTCTCATTCTTCCCGCCGCAATCATCTTTTTATTTTTCATTTTACCGCTGGGCGTATCGATTCAGAGAAGTTTTCAGACGATTGAAGGAGATTATATCGGATTCGCTGCGTATCAGGAAATGTTCGCAGATCCGAATTTTGTGAAAGCATTGCTGTATACGCTCAAAGTAGCATTACTTTCGACCGCCGTCGCTGTTTTGTTTGCATTGGCGGTGGCGATGGTGCTCAGACGTAATTTCATCGGAAGAAGAATTTCCGTGTTTATTTTCCAATTCAACGCATCTATGCCTCATATTTCGGTGGCATCGATGATGCTGTTGCTGTTTGTTCCCGTCGGACTCATATCGAGTATATCTTTCCATTTGGGAATGATCGATTCCACGGTACAGTTTCCCGCAATCGTAAGAGGTTCGAGTCCGTTGGGTACGATAATATCGCTTGCGTGGAAATTCGCTCCGTTCATCGGATTGTCTGTGTTATCAGTACTGATGTTATCTGTACCAGATTACGAACAGCAGGCGGCAACATTGGGTGCGGGACCGATTAGAAGATTTCTGTTCATTTTATTCCCGATGATCAGACCGGCTTTGTTCTCGTCTGCGATAATATGCTTTGCATACGCATTCGGAAGCTACGAAGTGCCGTGGATTCTCGGTACAAGCGATACTCTTGCAAAATTGTCGTATGATATTTTCAATAATCCCACTTTATTGGATAAAAGAGCGGTATCTTACGCAATATCCAATTTTATTACATTGATTACAATGTCTCTCGCAGCCGTTTACTTCTGGCTGCTTATGCCGAGGGGGTATAACAAATGAAACTGTACAGAGCGGTAATTCTCATTCTGATGTTTCTTATCATACTGCCCCCGCTTTACGAGTTATTGGGGCGCGGTTTCTTCCTGTCATGGAAATTCCCGAATCTGTTCCCGTCGGATTTCTCAATAAACAATATTCTCTTCGTACTTGAAGATAAGAAATATTCCGAAGCAATCGTGAACAGTATCACGCTGACATTGACAGTCACGATACTTTCAATGGTAATCGGTTTCTTTGCCGCAAAGACTCTCGGTACAATGAAATTCAGAGGCAACAGGCTCATGACAATCTACATGCTCCTTCCGTCACTGACTTCCAATGTTTCATTCCTGTACGGACTGAGATATGTGCTGATTAAATTCGATCTGTATCTGACATACGAATCTTTGATTTTCGTACAGTTGATTTCCTGTCTTCCGTACAGTATAATGCTTATGTTACCTGTATTCAAGAATTATGATCTTGACTATGAAAGACAGGCGGCAACATTGGGTTCCAACTGGTTTGATACTCTGATTTACGTAACATTGCCTGCAGTCAAATCCGGACTTGCGGTTGCTTTCATGTATACATTCATGGTTTCATGGGCAATGTTCCTGGCAATGTCCTTCTTCGCACCTGTGGGATTCTACACAATTTCCACTTTACTTGTACCGCTCATACAGGAATCCACGGACTACAACCTTATTGCATCGCTCACTATGATGTTCATACTGCCGGCGATATTGGTATTCATACTCACGGCGAAGAGAATCGGCGACCCCGACGATTACGGAGGCAAGAACATATGACATTCCTTGAGATGAACAACATCACCAAGATATACCGCAGTACCAAATCCACCTGCCTGAAAGACTTCAACCTCAGCGTGAACAAAGGAGAGATTGTCGTTATTCTCGGACCTTCCGGATGCGGAAAGACAACTACACTCAAGATTATCGCAGGATTGGAAAAACAGAATGAAGGTTCCGTCTTCATCGACGGCGAATGTATGGATAATCTCAAAACAGAGAAACGTCCGATTTCCATGGTGTTTCAGAAGCCTCT
This sequence comes from Candidatus Methanomethylophilaceae archaeon, assembly GCA_963643255.1. Lineage (GTDB taxonomy): Archaea > Thermoplasmatota > Thermoplasmata > Methanomassiliicoccales > Methanomethylophilaceae > Methanarcanum. Next base: position 467 of record CAVIIW010000021.1, on the reverse strand, counting down.
GTTATTCAAAAATATGAATGTGAAGGACAATATCAACTTCTCCAAGCGTATCAGGATAAACAAATCCAAGCAGGAGATGGACGAACGCACCCTGGAATTACTGAAACTGGTCAAATTGGAAGGTTATGAAAACAGGGCCGTGACTGAATTATCGGGAGGTCAGGAACAGCGTGTATCTTTGGCAAGGGCACTGATGGCCGATCCGAAATTACTTCTTTTGGACGAACCTCTTAGTGCGTTGGACGCTCAGTTAAGGATTGAAATGAGAACGCAGATCAGAGATATCTGCAAACAGCTCGGACTTACCGTTATTTTCGTTACACATGATCAGCAGGAAGCAGTGGCAGTAGCCGACCGTATCGCACTGATGACAGACGGCAAGATAATACAGTATGCAACACCCGACGAGTTCTATGAGAAACCGAACTCGAAGGAAGTTGCCGTGTTCTTCGGATGGAAGAACATTC
>CAVIIW010000020.1:4004-6227 GCA_963643255.1 Candidatus Methanomethylophilaceae archaeon | reverse complement strand
CGAGAAATGGAGCATACTGAACGACAGAAACACAGTGATAGTGCTCATGCTGGTCATTTTTACGGCCATCACGGCGTATGTAGAGATAATGAACAGCTGGGGAGATCTTGCCAACTATTACAGAAACACGGAAGAAATCCTAAGCGGCAAAATGCCTTACAGCGAAGCGGTATTCGAATACCCTCCGCTGTCGTTGATTTTTATGATGATTCCGCGTCTCCTGTCCTGGGACGTCACCTCATTTCATTATATGTTCACCGCACAGGCACTGATATTCATTCTGATCGGTGCAGCCGTCATCTACAGAATTTCCGATGAATTCATCGGAGAGCGCGGACGCGGAGGATTGATTCTTCTGTGTCTGCTTATTTTCGGAACACATTTTCTCATCGCGAGAAACGATATCTATCCCGCTGTTATAACACTCATCGGAATGTGGCTGTATCTCAAACAGAAATACATCCCGGCATTCATTTTCGTATCTTTGGCGGCAATGACGAAACTGTACCCTGCGATATTCCTCGTTGCAATGGTAATCCCGTTCCTGATAGAAAGGAAATGGAAACTTGCGTTTACGGTCACGGTTACATCCCTGCTTGTATGTCTGATTGTGGAACTGCCGTTCCTCATAACGGATCCTTCCACGGCATTCGCATATCTTTCGTATCACTCCGACAGAGGCATACAGATAGAATCCGTCGCAAGCGGATTCATTATGCTCTCCGAACTCATCATCCCGACGGATGTCACATGGGTTTTCAGTTACGGTTCCGATAACATTGTAGGTACAATACCGAACATGCTGGCCCCGTGGATGAATATTCTTCTTGCCTGCTCGATCATCGTATTCGCAGGCACTATGTTCATCAGAATCATAAAATCGGAAGAAGCCAGAAAGAAAGCTGTGCCGCTTGCGACTCTGATGTCTCTTACGATGATTATGCTCTTCGTTGTGTTCAGTAAGGTTTACTCCGCACAGTACTACATTTGGATTGTGTGCATGTTGATATTCTCGCAGATGAAATGTTTCGACAGAGCCCACAGAGACGAAATTCTGAAACTGCTCATATTCTTCGGAATATTTACGTTCCTCAGCTACACAGGATATGTTCTCTTCAATCTCAGATCATTCAACGCAGCCGCCGTAATTCTGGTGGTACTCAAGAATGTACTCACGATTATGCTCACATGGGAACTGATACGCCTCTGCATTTGCGAAACATCCGCAAAACCCTCCGAAAACAGCCGGGGTGCGTTCGCATCGATCCGCGATTTGATTAAACGTGTTGCCGGAAGGTCGTGACATGGTTTTCGGCATCGGGTCAATGACATATTATACGGCAAAGGAGTTATGACAGGTCATGGGAGACGAACCCGTACAGCATACCGGAATAATTTCCGGGATAGGAAAACCGTTGTTGTTGGTCCTTATCATAGGTACGGCAGTCCGTCTTATTTTGGCACCCCTGCTGACGTATGAGTATGATGCATATCACTGGGGAGTGATAATGCAGAACATCAACTCGGGAAACGGTCTGTACGAACTGACAGGATACTTCTACCTCCCGGTGTGGGGATATATAATGGGATTCATAGACATGATATGGAATGCGTTCCTGTCCGTAGACGTGTTCGGCGTATCGGTGACGGAATTATTCCCGATGTGCGATTTGGAGCATGTATGGCACCTGTCTACGGTAACATCTCCCGAATTCAACACGGCGATAAAAATTCCGCTTATCATTGTGGATTTGATCGTAGGGTATCTTGTTCACAAAACAGTCTTTGAAATTACGGACAGCCGCAGAAAAGCCGATTTTGCATTCGCATTGTGGTATCTGTGTCCGATAGTCGCATACATGAGCGGTTCTCAGGCGATGTTTGACAACATTTCCGCACTGTTCCTTCTTCTGTGCATCATATTCGTACGCAAGGATCATTATTTCATTGCAGGAATGTTTCTTTCGCTGGCGACATTGCTCAAACTGTTCCCTGCCGTATGCGCATTGATTCTTGTGCTGCATATCATTAAAAAATACACCGAAAAGAACGAGATTATCCGCAGATTGGTTCTCGCCGTTCTCGGTTTCATGATTGCCGCGGTTGTAATCATGCTTCCGAATATCATCGAAGGCAACATCGAATCGACGCTTACGCTAATCACAGACAGAGGAAGCAGAAACACACTTTTCAGTATCATAACGATAAGTCTCACCGTAATTC
>CAVIIW010000020.1:2283-3994 GCA_963643255.1 Candidatus Methanomethylophilaceae archaeon | reverse complement strand
GAGAAGAGGGAGATCCGGACGCAATGCTCCTGAAATATGTTCCCTGTGTAATGGTGATATCGTTCATCATGGGTCTGAATCCCCAGTATGTGATTGTCATCATGCCGTTCCTTGCAATCAACATCTGCACATCCGACCGCAGATACACCCTGTGCTGGTGGATTGTGGGGTGTGCGGCAATGCTCTCGGCATTCATACAGGATAACTTCAGCATATTGTCGTCGGTATCAACGTTCTGGGGATGGCCGTCTCCGGAATGGATTGTGGATATGATGTACGCATTCGAGACAAAAATCCTGGGAACCCCGCTGATGTTCTATTTCAACAATCTCTTCACATTCCTGGAATATGTCGGTGTCGCATCCGTTGTTTTGCTGATGTTCAGAGAGGACATCTCAGAGAAATGGCCGAAAATCGGCAGAGCGGTAGATAAAATTACATCCCGTTGGAAGGAGGATGGGCAGAATGCGTGACAGAGGCATCGTAATCATCGCCGTACTCGTATTGGCAGTAATATTAATCGGCGAAGTGTATGTGTACACGTTCAACGCCGAAAACACATATTCCGTCGATTCCGAAATTACATCGGATTCATTCACGTATACTGTACACTCCGGAATTTCCAACTGTTACGATGTGATTCTCTCCGATAACGGAAGCTCCGCACCTCTGTCGGAATATTACCTGTATTATGACGAAACATATCCTTCGAATCTGAAGGAAGTGGATCAGCCGATAGGGTCTACGAAACTCGATCAGAGTTACTACGTAAGTCAGCTCATACATCAGCTGTCGAACCGCGGTGTGAGCGTAACGAAAGTAAACGCCGAAGAACTCGGCAAAGCTCTGAACGATGATATTTCGGACAATACATGCAGAAAAGGACTTATCTGCGTTTCGGGCGCACTTCCCGACACAGTTTACAGAGGAAATGATTCGGATTCGATACTCACATGGATCAAAACCGGCGGATGTCTTTACTGGGCAGGAGGATTGATCGGTTCATGTTACTCCACGGCCGACGGTCTGGTCGATGTCAGTGCGGATTATCAGAAGATGTTCCTTCTGTCATCGGACTGTCTCAATACCGAAGATACGGATAAGGCGTACAGCGAAATCACATCCAATGATTACAAAAACGCCCTGTCGCTGTCCGGTAACAGCGTGAAATACGGCGTGAATGTTTCCGCATTGAGTACAGGATATCTTGCCGTGGGATTCTGTGAAAAAGAATACTCGAGTATCGCTTTTGTCGAAAACGGAAAGGGTACTGTGTGTATTGTGGCCGGAAATTACTCCAACGCACAGCGTGCGGATTTGGCGCAGATTATCGCGGCACATCTCTGCTCGGAATCGAAGATTGCCGTACATGAATCCGGTACGGTGACAAGAACAACTGTTACGGAAACATCCGGGATTCCGCCGTCTGCGGGATACCGTTCCGTATACATCTATCTCGGCGGATACTTCCCTGAATACGGTCGCTGTGCGGATTATCACGGTACGGCACGTCTGTAATCAGAAATGAATGCATTTCGACCAATCGGATGCGGGAGAACCCGTGCTTATGAAGAAAGCAACATCGTTCTTTCCCGTCACGACGGCATCGGTTACGCCGTATGCCATTCCGGGAGATGTTCCGTGTCCTGTTTCCAATCCTTCCGATTTGTACGTAAGGCCGCATACAATCAGATCTGCGCAGCACGTACGG
>CAVIIW010000020.1:737-2273 GCA_963643255.1 Candidatus Methanomethylophilaceae archaeon | reverse complement strand
CGGTAACATCCTGAGACACCGTTACCGTCTTCGTAATATCTCCTCCGAAAACGGTGATGTTTCCTCCCAGTAACTTCGATACACTCACCGACGAATAACCGTCCTTTGAAATGAAAGACAGAGGTTTCGAATCGGAACGGTCTGCCTTCAGACCGTATAAACAGCCGTAATAGAGTGTTCCGGTGTATTCCTGCATTTTCGATGCCCTGTGGCCGTAAGTTTCGGGAACATCGCAAACATCTCCTCCGAAGTATCCTTTTCCCGAATCTTGGATTCCGTCGGATGATGAAACATATCTTCCGACCTCCGGTCCCGACCAATAAAGCGTACCTCCGGCAGTCATCCATTCCTCGAATACGGATGATTTACCGTATACTGTATCCGGTAACGCACCGCTTATAACAAATACCGAAGATTTCGGATCGGACATAACATCGCGGAGTTTTTCCGAATCTGTATATTCGGTTCTGACACCGCGTTTCTCCAGCATCTGTGAAATTACAGAGAAAAATTCCTTCTGAGCACCGGTTTCTACGGGATCGTATTTGTGATTCTCGTCGAAATAAAGGTAAAGCACGTCGATATTCTTCGTTTCCGTGAACACGGCATACCTGTATTCCGATGCGGAGCCTGTGATTTCATACGCAATATGTCCGTCGGATGTAATCTCCGCGGAGACTTCATGACCGTTGTGACCGTTGAGATAGACATATGCCTCTCCGATTATCAGAGAAATAACGAACAGTATGATGATGACGACGACTGCGCGGTCCTTCATGATTTTCCCTCCCTGTAGTATGCGCGGTACCATCTGAACGGAATGTAAATGACGGAGAAGTACGCAATCGAACCGAATACTGCCGTGAGTACCGTCGTTCCGGTAATATCCATAAATACAGGATATGCCAGGAATTCATAAACCGGGACCATGACGGATACGTCTCCCGTCAGTGCCATAATTAACGATGTGGGAGATGTCATGTATGCGGTAATCTCCATCAGCGTCAATGCAACGGACATTACGATGTACGGTTTCACGTAGCCGGTATCGACTGTTACTGCGTAAATTATTATGAACGGTACCATCACAAGCACATACGACGGAGCGCACGGCCAGAGAATAACCGCCGTCGCCGTGAGGAAAAGCAACGTCATTCTGAATGTACCGTCATCTCTCTCAGACATCAGCAGCCTGTATCCCAGGTAAACCTCCAGGAATATCGAGAATATGCAGACTGCGGCGACACCTCCGAAACCCAAGGATAAAAGACCGTCAGCCGACAGAAATGTCCTGACGAGTAATGCAACAATCAGCAGAAGTGCGATGACTGCAAGGAATACGGCAACCTTGTGATCCCTTACCTTGGGATCTATACTGTGGGCATATGCCATAATCCTCTCCCCGTATGCCGCCGCAATCAGAAGTACCGCCGCAATCAGTACCGCGATTGCCGTGAACACAACGGCTGTTTCGATCGGCCCTATCGATGACAGCATTCCTCTGTCTATTCCCAGCCTGTACGCAAGGAAATAGAA
>CAVIIW010000020.1:0-655 GCA_963643255.1 Candidatus Methanomethylophilaceae archaeon | reverse complement strand
GGAACTCCAGAAATCCCCGTTCGCAATGTTCGGAATGTATACGATTGCCGCAGTGACAAAGAATCCGGCCAACGCCTTCAGAAGACACTTCGCTCCGTCGGCATTCACGCCTTCTTTCTTCAGAACACACGCTATGAGGAAGAACGCAAAGAACAACGGAAAGAATTTGGTCAGTACCGCCAATGAGAACAATGAACCTGCAATCAGGTATTTTCTGTCGATTGCAGCCATTACCGTAAGAAGAATCAGCAGTGCGGAGATGTTGTCGAACATTCCGTGCACGGATGACTGCGTTATAATCAGCGGAGATAGCATCCACAGCAGAGATGCGAAACATCCTTTTCTTTCATCATCGGCAAATTTCATCGTAAATCTGTAAATAATCACTGCAACGGCAACATCCACCGCAATCAGGAATAATTTCAGAACTGTGTTGAATTCGACGGATGTTACATATGCGGAAATCTTGAAACTCTCGTTGACAAGATGGTACAGCTCCGGAGCAAATGTTCCGAAATCGGTGATTCCCAGGATTTGCATTATGAATGCGATAAAACCGAGGCAGTATCCCCAAATCGGGGTGTAGTAATATCCTGCGGTACCGTACAGACCGAAACCGTTCTGAAAAACGTCGATAACCTCGGCCCAGTATGCA
>CAVIIW010000019.1:0-7005 GCA_963643255.1 Candidatus Methanomethylophilaceae archaeon | reverse complement strand
TATAATTCAGAAAACAGCATCTAAGTAACTGTTCTCGAAGTCCGTGTTTAGTACACCAAAGCAAAAGCTTATTAACCCAGTTCTATTCGGGGGGTATACCTGCAAGGGTAGTCAAGCATGGCCAACGACGCTAGCTTGAGGGGCTAGTCCTTAGTGGTCCGCGAGTTCAAATCTCGTCCCTTGCACCAATCTTTACCATTCTCAAAAAGATAAGCCGAAAGGCTTTGATTTTCAGTCAAATCAATTAATCAGCGAGTTATAGTATTCCGTAATCGAATCAAAGATAACATCAACACCCGCATCTTTCCATTCCTTCTCCGTAAACGACCCCGATAAAACAGCGACAAAATCTGCACCCGAATCTCTCGCACACAGATAATCCATCAGATGGTCTCCGAAATACAGAATATCTTCAGGTTTAACATTCAGTTTCTCAGCCATATGCTCCATGGCAACCGGTGACGGTTTCGCTTCTTCTTCGGAAAAATCATCCCTCGCAACCAAACCGTCTATCTTATCATACACATTACAGACTTTCAGTGCAGCCTCCGCATACTCTCTGCACCCTCTTGTCAGTACTCCCGTAATCAACCCCGAAGAATGAATATAATCCAAAAATGCGGATGTACCCTCAAACGGTTTCGCTTCATCCACTCTTTCAATCTCTACGTCTCTGATTACTTTGCATATATTCACTTCCGCTTTACGTAAAGTATCAACATCGCAGTGAGTTTTCAGATAACTGATTCCGGAATCTAAATTGAATTTGAATTCTTCACTCCTGTCGATAGCACTCTCGGGAACACCTAACTTAATCATCTCTCCGAAAGCAAGCTCGGCCATCTTCACATAATCGACATACGTATCGATCAGAGTACCGTCCATATCGAAACAGATCGCCTTGTATTTGGAATTCAGATTCATCATTCCTCAGTATACGGGACTTCGATAAATACAGTGCCTTTTTGCCAATCGTGTAATCGCAGATTATAACCGTATGTTTCCGATACGGTAGAATATGGATCTGTTCGACACCGTCAGGAAAGAAATACTTTCCAAACAGGCACCTCTCGCCAACCGCGTCAGGCCGGGAACAATAGACGAAGTCGTCGGACAGGAACATGTACTCGGTAAAGACAAACTGCTCTACCGTTTAATCAAAGCCGACAGAATCAGTTCTCTTATTCTCTACGGCCCTCCCGGAACGGGGAAGACTACCTTAGCACAGGTTATTGCCAATACAACTCAGGCAGATTTCAGGGAAATGAACGCAACCTGTGCCGGAAAGAAGGACATGGAAGATGCCGTGAAACACGCCCAGGATATTCTCGGTATGAACGGTAAAAGAACCATTCTTTTTATCGATGAAATACACCGTTTCAACAAAAGTCAGCAGGATTATCTTCTTCCGTTTGTGGAAAACGGAACAATAGTCCTCATCGGTGCCACAACAGAGAATCCTTACTTCGAAGTCAACCGTGCATTAATCTCACGTTCAACTGTCATAGAATTAATGCCTCTTACCAAAGAGAACATAATCACAATTCTCAACCGTGCACTGAACGATAAAGAACACGGCTTAGGTAATGAGAAAATAACCGCGGAACCCGATGCAATCGAATTTTTGGCAGATGTCTGTAACGGCGATGCAAGAAACGCCCTCAATGCGCTGGAAATAGCCTTCCTGACCACGGACCGCGATACCGAGGGAAATATACACATCGACATTGACGTGGCTTCTTCATGCATCCAAAAGCGCGTATTGGGCTACGACAAAGACGGAGACAGTCATTACGATACAATCTCAGCATTCATCAAGAGTATGCGCGGTTCCGACCCTGATGCCGCAGTATACTATCTCGCAAGAATGCTGTATGCCGGAGAAGACATCAGATTCATCGCACGCCGTATAATGATATGCGCTTCCGAAGACGTATCCAACGCAGACCCTCAGGCATTAGTAGTCGCTGTTGCGGCCGCACAGGCCGTAGAACGCATCGGAATGCCCGAGGCACAGATTATCCTGTCTCAGGCTGCGGCGTACGTTGCGTGTGCTCCTAAGAGCAATTCTTCAATCGCTGCAATAGAGAAGGCAATGCAGTCCGTTAAGAACGAACCTATCGGTCAGATTCCTTCATATCTCAAAGACGCACACTACAGCGGAGCGAAGGAACTCGGAAGAGGATTGACATACAGATATCCTCACGATTATCCCGACCATTACGTAGAACAGCAGTATCTTCCCGACGAAATCAAAGATAAAAAATTCTACATTCCGTCGGACAGCGGTTACGAAAGATCTATCAGAAGATATTTCGAGAAATTAGGTAAGGATTAATCTTCATCGCAGATTTTCACAATCTGCTCTATGAATCCGTACGTACCCGTACCTCCGCCTACGTCGGGCGTACGGAATCCTCTTTTGTATGCTGTACGTACGGCATCCCACAGTTTCTTTCCTTCTTCTTTGAATCCGAGGAAGTTCAGCATCATTGCGGTACATCTTAACGTCGCAGTGGGATTTGTTGAATTATATCCAACCAACTGGGGATTGGACCCGTGTAACGGCCTGAACAGTCCTCTCGAACCGTTTACGGACGCACACGGAATGAGATATCTTCCTCCCGTTAATTCCGCAGTGAAATCGGAAAGAATGTCCGAATACGGATTATACGATAAAACAAAACTGCCGTCCAAAGGTTCGTTGATCATCTTTGCAGCCAAAGCGGCAACGGTAGACTCGGAATACGGAACGGACAGATTATTCATATGCTCTCTGCAGGCACTGACAAAAGATTCATCCGCCTCAGTCTCCGCACCGTGACAGGCGCAGATTACTCTTTCGGGCTTCTTTTCGTCAATGAATTTTCCTGCGAGATTTAACATTCTTTCTGTTTCCAGATAAGGATAGGACCTCATAATCTCGATACTGTCGATGCCGTTAATTTCGGTAGTATTGGCATCGTCTGCATCGCTTCTCAGGAATGTCATATCCGCAGAAACCGAACCCAATTCAGGAATAACCGTTTCAACACGCCTGACGTTGAGTTCCAGTCTCATTCTTCTTTTGATTTCTCTGACAGGATTCCTGAAAGACCTGTCGTCGGAGGGGACGGTGATGCAGCCCATCAGGACTGCATCGCTCTCGTCTATTGCCTCCATCGCCGACACCGGCAGGGATTCTCCGGATCTTCTGCAGCATTCGTATCCGCAGTCTGCCGATAGAATCTCAATATCGACAGCCATGGCTTTCAGTACGGATATCGCTGCACTGGTGACCTCGGGGCCTATCCCGTCGCCGGGGAGGGCGGTGATTTTCTTCATCAGAGCCTGTCCTCAACGGCCGCCATAATCAGCGGGAGGTTGATTGTCGCATCTCCTTCCACGGTCATTTTCTTGGCGTTTGCCTTGACTTTACCCCAGGAGACTGCTTCCCTTATCTGTGCACCGGAAAGCGAACCGTCGTATTCCTGTGCTGTTGTAAGGTAGATTGCATAATCCAATCCGCCGCGGAACTGATTCCACCAGATAACGTGGTGTTTGGAGATTCCTCCTCCGATGATGATTGCACCTGTGGATTTTGCTTCGTCGGTCATTTCGCTGAGCATCTGCTCATCGCCGAAAAGATCAATCCTGAGTTTTCTGTGCATCTGATAGTACATCCAAAGCTGACATCCGAAGGAACCGTCCGTGATTCCGGGGACTACAATGGGAACACTGTGCTTGTGGCACTGGTAGAGAAGAGAATCTTCATCCTTGAGTCTCGCACCGACCTGGTCGATGATTTCGTGGGTTGTGAGCGATGTTGTGTCCTTGAAGATATCGTCAAACATAGGGAGGAGGTTGTCCTCGAGAACGATTCCGTAGCAGTCGTCGGGAACGAGAACGTTTCCGAGTCTGCTGATGCTGTTGTCCCTGAGTTTTGCGTCATCCATCTGGAAGTCGCCTTTGTAGTATGCCGCCCATGTCCTTGAAAGGTCGTGGTCGAGGGTACCGCAGGTGGTGATAATCAAATCGATGTATCCTTTCTTCACCATATCGACGATGACACCGCGTGTACCGGTTGCCATAATGCATGCGGGGAACGAAAGTATGCGGAGGCAGTCCTTCTTCTTGAACATCTTCTCGACGATGTCCGCAGCATCGGAGAGCTTCTGAGCGGTGAATCCGCCCGACTTTCCCATCATCTTGACGAGATCGTTCGCTGTCATGCCTTTCTTCAGTTTTATGTCCTTGACTTCAACAAGTTTTTTGTTTTCAAAAGTTGCCGTCATGGTAATCTTCCGTCAGTCGGCGGTTACGATCTCTTATTTATTAATATTATCAATGGGACTCAATCGGATTTGTGATAATAAAGGAACCCGCAGGGGCCGTCAGGCCCCCTGCGGGTTCCTGTGAATAAATTAAAAAGACGAAAGAAGGACAGAATACGGAGAAAGAAGAAACTCCGTCTCAGTCTTTCTTCTTCAGTAACGGTAAAGCATGAAGCATAAAACCGATCATACTCTTTTTCGAACCGAATAATCCCTTTGTCATTTCCGACTGTAAATCGGTACTTTCTTTCGTATAAGGTGTCCACCACGGATCGTTATTCCATTTTCCTTTATCCTCATGAAGATGCTGAATTTCCATCAGTTCAATAAATCCCTCAGAACCGTGACTCTTTCCGAATCCGCTTCTCTTGGTTCCTCCCCACGGAAGGGAAGGCATACCGTAGTTGTACAGCAGATTGTTCACATTCACTATTCCCGACTGCATCTTGGAAGCCAATTCATGTCCGTGTTTTACGTCTGAAGTCCAAACCGAACCTCCCAACGCATAAGGACACTTATTGTTCAGTTTTATTGCTTCGTCTTCACTGTCAAAAGGAACAACCATAGTAAACGGTCCGAAGACTTCCGTCATATACAGTTCGCTGTCTGTGGGCATATTTGTAATTACAGCGGGTTCAAGGAACCATCCTTTCAGTCCTTCAACTCTCTTTCCTCCGTATACAACATCGGCACCGAGTTCTTTTGCTTTCTCAACAGCATCGAGAACCTCGTTCATCGCTCTCTCATTTATCACAGGACCCAGTGAAATTGCGGGATCGTCGTAATCATATCCGATCTTAAGAGTCTTCACCCTTTCTACATACTTCTCAAGAAATTCATCGTAAATCTCTCTCTGAACCATTATTCTCTGCACACCGACACATACCTGTCCCGAGTTCACAAACGAACCCCAAACCGCGGCTTTTACGGCTCTGGCTATATCGGCATCTTTGAGGATAATCATAGAATCGCATCCTCCCAATTCCAGTGAAACGGGAATGAGATTCTTCGAAGCGGATTCCATAATCTTCACACCGGTATCCGTCCCGCCCGTGAACATTATCCTTCTTATCTTTTCATTCGAAGTCAATGCATTTCCTATTCCGGGACCGTGTACACAGATAACCAAATCTTCCGGAAATCCCGCTTTCCTAAACAGCGAAGCAATCAGTTCTCCGCATAACGGCGTATCCGAAGACGGTTTCAGTATCACCGAATTTCCCACGGCAACGGAAGACATTGTTTCCGTAAAGGGAATACACACAGGGAAGTTGTACGGTGCGATACATGCAGTCACACCTGCAGGCCTGTATCTGATGTAGGATTTCCTTCCCATTGCCTTCATCATTAAATCCATCGGTTCGATTTTTCTTTTAACTTCAAACTTAAACGAACAGAGCCAGTCCGCACAGTATTTCGCGTGTGCCGCTGAAACGAAAAATTCAGTGTTGATACATTCGGCCTTCGGTTTTCCCGTTTCTTTATGAACCGTAAGACCCAATTCCTCAACCTCATCGGCAATCAGAGTACTGAGTTTCACGAAGAGTTTCGCTCTTTCTTTGGGAAGTACCTTTTCCCACTCATTCTGAGCTTTTTCGCTTCTCTCCGCGATCTTATCCAAATCACTGACATCTATTGTTTCGACGGAACCGACCTCTTCCAACGTGGCAGGACAGTAGGACACCAATCTTCCCATGATTACAGAATATCCTTTATCGGTATTAAGTACCGAAGGTGGAAACACTAATTACCACGTCGTCATATCTGTCGGATGATATCGGATGATGGTTATAGAGAGAAACTGCGGTTATTCTCAGCTTGCGGAAAATCTCAGCGGAAAGAAGGTGCTGATATGCAGATGCGGTACATGTGCATCTTTATGCAACGGCATCGGCAGCGAAGCGTCCGCCGATGCATTATCTCAGAAGTTACAGTCGGACGGAATTACCGTAACGGGAATAATATCAACATCCGCTGCATGTATCATGAAGAAAGTCAGGAAACTTTCCGAAAGTACGGAAAACAACGGTGCGGATGTTATTCTGGCACTTACGTGTAACATAGGTGCGGAAAATATCCGTAAGATAATGCAGACCGATGTCATCAATCCGATATACACTCTCGGACCCGGATATCTCGACGAAGAAGGAAAACCTCATCTTTCAGACGGATCGGAACCTTCGGATATGTCTTCTCCCTTCTGTTAAAAGGTGAATCAGATTTCTTCGGAGACTATGAAGGGCTTCTTTCCTGAGAATGCTATTCCGTAAAGGATTGTTTTACCTTCAAGACCGTGAGCATAGTCTTTGTCTTTAATCTGCTGAAGAGCTGTCTGTGCATCGTGTTCGAGATGTTTCTCATCGTCCGATATCTTCAGTTCGACGACAATGTTCGGACTGTTGCCTTTCTTTCTGATCATCATAATGTCGTAGTAGCCTTTTCCGTTCTCAAAGTCTGCTTTTATGTCATAACTTCCGCAGAGATTCATGAGCATTCCCGTAATGAATGCCTGATACGAGTGTTCGTCATTCAAGACACGGGAGCTGATCATTATGATAAGTTCGTACAACGCATCTTTCATTGCGACAATATCATTGGCCTTGATTGCATCTGTGAAACCATTGAGCTTGCTGCTGTTTCCTCCTTTGAAAGCAACACGGCTGAGCATTCCCGAAAATACGAAGAACAGTTC
>CAVIIW010000018.1:0-10308 GCA_963643255.1 Candidatus Methanomethylophilaceae archaeon | reverse complement strand
GAATCATTTACAAATTGTAAGAGAAGAGTGGTGGTCCCATTGTGATTTGAACACACCGCTTGCGAGCGAAACTTTTCGTACAATCATTTTACTCGCCTTGCATAGAAGCCTTTCGACTTCCTGCACTCGATATATGCACGTAGTTATTAAAAGTTGTTTAGCGGTGCGATTAATCGGATGCCGACATCAGTCGAATGACAGCCTGCCTATCGCTGATTTCATATCATCGAGATTCGCACCGATGTATTCCAGAGTAGTCTTCGTATTCTCGTGACCGAGAATCTTTGCGATGGTTTCGATTTCCACTTTGTTCTTCCAGAGCTGACGGCCGAATGTTCTTCTCAGTGTATGATTGCCGTAATTGAATCTCATTTTCTCTCTGACAGGTATCACGAATGCTTTGTCGAATCCTACTCCGTGTTCGGAATACTTACAGAGTCTTTTGCCCTGAATGTTCAGATAGAGATTGTTCGGAACTTCTACCGCATCGCCTCCGTTCCTTCCGACTGCATCGAGAATGATGCCTTGGCGGTACGCACGGAAGGAAGGCAGCAATTCCAGGAACTGATTTGAAACGGGAACCGTTCTCGGCTTTCCGCCTCCGCGACCCTTACCGATTACTACGATGTGATCGGAATAGATCTTGTCCATCGTCAGTCTGATGATTTCCACTCTTCTCAGACCCATCGTCAGCTCAAGAGCTATAGCCATGCGCTGCGGAACAGTTATTGTCGGATTCGTCAGCAATCTTTTTGCATTTACGGTATCGAGCCAGTCGGCGTTCGTTCTCTGATCCAACCTCCAGTGGATATCGACTTTATCGAATGCTCTGTTGTCACAGAACTCCATGAGTTGTTTCAGGAATGACAGGTAATACCTGCGCGTAACCAACTCCATTTCGCACATTGCCGTGTTCTTGAGGTAGAGGATATCTTCGGCCGCAATCAGCCGTGGATCTGTCGTCCTTCCCGCCTCTTTAAGCAGTGTGAGACACCTGTTGATTGACTGTTCGAATGCAAATTTCGTGGCATCTGACAAATCTCTGTTCTTGATGTAATCCAAGAAGAGACTGACTATCTCTGACGTCTTGTCTGTCATTTTTATTCCTCCGTAGGCACGGCACACTAATTGCACCGTATATAAATTTTACATTTGTGTATACAATTGTAAACACAAATGCAAACCATAAATACAGACATTATATTGCCACGAATATGGAACCGAGCAGAATAAAGAACATCAGATTTCCTGAAAAATTAGTGGCCGAAATTGAATCGTATATCGAGTCAAGTAGTTTCAATAATTTCTCGGAGTTTGTGGTGTATGCATCCAGATATTACCTGGATCAGAAAAAGAGGATGTAAGCGGTTTATCGGTTTCAGACGTGTTTATCTACACAACAACGTGTAAAATTACTAGTAATTTGAGAATGAATGATTCCCGTGGTGCAAGACCGTGAGCTTGCACAGTTACGGACGTACAGTGCTCGAAGCACCCCCACGGGAACCTAAGGGTCGTTGCCGTGGTGCAAGACCGTCGGCGTTGCACAGTTACGGACGTACAGTGCTCGAAGCACCCGCACGACAACGATTGAATTGACATTCTCGCATGAAGTATTTATCATTTACATGAGTATCATTTGCCGTTAAGATATTCATCAGGTTTCAGAAAACGTATGCCTCTAAACCCGTCTGCATTTTTTCTGAACCTCTTGTCCATTGTGATAATCACATCCGCATTTGTCTTGACAGCTGCATTCAGTATCCTCTTATCCTTTCCCCTCGCCGGATTGTCTGGTTCTTTATTGTGATTGATTTTGTTATCGACCATACGCGGTCTTTTCACAAACCGATATGCTATGATGTTGCATATGAAGAAGGGATTGTGACGGTGAGTGTCATAATGTTTCTCGGCATCCGACAACTCATCGTCCACCTCTTTTGTATAGATGTGTTCTCTGCTTAAATCAGCAGTTACCACTGCATCCAATTGAGGTCTTTCCAAATCCCCTATGCCGGTGGAAATGACATTAGTATCAATCACTACTCTCCTCTTCGGTTTCCTGAACATTATCTCTTCTTCCTTTTCCCGTTTTTTCCGCTATGATGTGAGATATTAGCTGATGCAACGTCATCTTTCTTCGGCTTTCTTTTCGGTCTGGGAGAACCGCGGGCCTTGGAGAGCATCTCATCCTTCTTTTTCTCGAATGATCTGTCCTGACGTGTCAGATCTGCAATTGCCATTCTGCGGGAATTGTATCTGAGTCTGGAAATGTGACTGTCTGCCCAGTTCTTTTCTACAGATTCCATCGCTTCCTTTTCTTTCAGAGGCTTACCGCGGCCGTAAGTGAACAGTGCGTAATCCTCACTACACATCCGAGATACTTCAGTATCCGTGGGTTTTCTCCATCTCCTTGTTTCTTTGTCGAAAACAGGAACATGCCAATAATAGCCGTTCAAATCTTCCTCCCTGGATCTTGCCATCTGTTCTGCAACGGTACAGGACTCCTCGATATTTGATACGGCATTCTTTTTGATCAGTATGTCTTTCCTTTTGCTGTCTCTGGCCCTCATCATATGTGTGGTTTCATGAGCTATTGTTTGGTGTTCCATGCCCGATTTTCTGTTGATTTCTATCCTCGAATTGCCCATATACCGTCCTTTCACAGTTCTATGCAGTGGACGTGCGGTATATACTGCACCTTCTTCGGCAATCTTTCTGACTTCGGCGGGCGTATGAGTGGCATCAATCATTTCACCCATCTTCTCGACTTCCATGTCCGTACCGTGGAACCTGATTCCTTTCCTGATCTTCACAGGCCCGGGTGTGTCGATACCTTCGATATCATATTCGGAGGGGCGGTGCCACCATGCAGCTGCCTATTCGGGCGTGAGTTTTTCGGGAAGCACAACGTCGGCATAGGAGTCATAATCCTACACTGTGTTCCTTGATTTCTTCCCGTTAGACACGCCGACACTGCGGTTTTCGAATCTTTTTCTCAGTGCGACTTCAGGTACGTATCCGTCGTCTCCGACAGGGATATCGTACGCCCTTGCGTGAACATATACACGTTTCGTTTTGTATGCCATCTTATTTTCTCCTGCGGAGGACCCTGTATGTTTTGTTTCAGATTTTCACATCGTAGTTCTGTTTACAGTTCTGCCCTTTCTTCCTGTCATTCTTGCGTGTTTTGCGTTTCGCAGACTTCAAGTTGAATGCGATGACATATACTCCCCTGGATCTGGCGTAATCAGCCACATCCCGGCAGTCTGATTTTCTCTTTCTTCTGCGTTTATCTCTCTCCAGGCCGTCAGCTACACGTTGCTGTTTCCGGAGTTCCTTTTCTGCTTTGTTCTGGCGTTTCAGCCTCTCTGTTTCCGATTCTGTTGACATGATATCACCTTCGGTGATGTGTTGAGAAAATGAGGTATCGGTGCGAACACCCTCAGCTGCGGCTGGACGGAAGATGTTTGAATTAGGCACTTTGATTTACGCTTCTGAATCTGATTCTGCTCTGTTCTCCTCCTTCATTTCCGATATTCTCTGAGCGAAGTAACGATTGATCTTGTCAAGATCCGAATCTATGAGTCTGCAGATTCTGTCATATTTCGGTTGATTCCCGTTAGATCTCATATTACTCACTCGACATCATTTCTTGCCTCTTTCTGATTTTTAGGTGCATAATCTTTTTACCGTGAACTGCATACGTCAGTCTGTAGGTAGGTAAGTTGTTCTTGTAAAGAGGACTGCTCTACCTACACTCATATTCTTCTTCCCCTGTGTTTTAACGTACCTTTGATGCAGTTTCTTATAATTTGGGTGCGAGTTTGTTTAGGGGCATCTCCATTGTATTCTTCTGTAACCGTTTTTTTCTTCAATATAGAATAGCAATCAACCTCTTTTCCAGATTTGTTGACTGTAACCATACTGCCATTGTTGTAGTAACTCCCGACAGTGCCTGTAATGAAATCATTAGTTTGAATTTCTGCAAAATAATTTGACGGGACCACTACACATGAAGTATAATCTCCTCTCCTCTTTCCCTTTCTGAATATTTTCTTAACTTCTTCGGAATCAACCTCTCCCGACTCATCTACCATTATGAGTAATCCCTTGGTTGGATCGTACGGAATCATCGAATCAAGTTGTTTCAGCATATCATAGTGAGTTTTTTCGTAATCCACGATAGAATCGTTCGGGGTGTGAACTGCATATACGCCGTCTACACATTCATTCGCTTTTTTGATTATCTCAGGTGTTTTTGATGCATTATTTGAAAATTTCATCTCATTTTTGTGGTGATAATTCTCGATTATACCTCTGTATTTGGGGCGATCTTCCGTTACGGTTGCAACTACGACATATTCCTCGCCTTTGTTCTTTCCAGTTTCATCGACTGTGATTAAAACTCCTCCGGAAGGTTTTCTTTTGTGTCTGGTCATTTCTTCACCTTCAGCACCCTGTCCTTCTTCGTCTTCTTCTCCGTACTGCGACCCAGGATCTCCGCTCTGGCGATGTTAGTATAGCTGTAACCCTTCTCTACAGCTCTTCTCGCAGACTCCCCTCTGAGTCTCGGTATGTATTTCTCAGGCACGTCCTCCGACGTGCCTGTCAGCATACGGCGGTCGTCGATGTATGCTGCTTCAGGATCCGTTCCGCGTACGCCGTCGTAATATCCGGAAGGATTGGGGTCGGTCTTTGTCCTCACAACCGTTTCCGCAACAGTCTGCCTCTCCTCCTCTTCTATGAGTTCCTCTGCCTTCCGCCTGCCCTTCAGCATCATCCTCACTCTGTCGAACCTGCCGTCGGGCGTTGCGGGAATCACCGTCTTCAGAACACCGTCCCTCGTGTCATCGACGGCACGTGCGTGATGGACCACCTCGTGAACTATGCCGTCGGGTGTTGTGTTCCTCTCGATAAGAATCAACGGCACCTCCATGCCGTCCTGTTTACGGAGATAACAGCCCGTAGCATCCCCCATATTCGGGACCGTACGTATGATCAGCGAACCGTCTTCGGTCATCCTTTTGATTTCATCGGCGGTAAAGCTCTCCGAGAGGACTCTGCGTATACGCGCAGCTTCCTGTCTGTCGGATACGACTGCGATACGCTGCTGTGCTTCGCGCATCTCACGGCCTTTGACAGAAGACACGTCATAGATCGGAGAATCCGCCGTGTCGATACCGTCGATGTCGTATGCCGAAGGATTCGCCCACCATCCGACAATCATCTGCGGCGTACACTTCTGCGGCAGAATGAGAGTGCTGTCATCAAGATCCGCTTTGCCTCTGCCTGCCTTCTGGAATCTCTGCAGGAGTGCATCGACGGGAACGAATCCCTGTTCGTCAATCGGAATCCTGTATCTCCTCGGGCCGTGTCTGACCCACACGGAACGCATCCTCGGAGTGTCGGGTCTGCGGCGATCGGTCCTCCTGCCTGCCCTCATTCTCCCACCTCCGCAGGCGGAGGCTCGACTCCGCTACCTCCCTCTGATGACCCGTTTAAAGAGATAGATATGTCATGCGCTGTGACTTCGTTCTGCCGTTCGCCCGTTACTCTGGAATCTTCGTTCACAGGCGGAAGCTCTTTGGGAGCTTCTGTCTTCATTCTGCGGTATCTGGAGAGTGATGTCAAATCCGACGGTGAAAGTGTGCAGTATCTTTCTATCCACTCCCTGCATGTACGTTCCGCCATGCTCTCGATCTTCGTGGGTGTCTCATCGACAACTGTGAGTCTTTCGTCGACGATCATGTCGAGTTTGAGGTAGGCATCCTGTGCGACGTTGTTGTATTCTCCGTCAGTACCTGACTCCCAGTGTGCTTTGAGAGTGACTGTCTTGGTACCTGCTTCCGCGAATGCGGCAGTCAGAGTTCCGTCTGTGAAGGAAACGCCGTCCTGCGCCCCGCCTGTCAGTGTGTAAGTCGTTGTGCCTTCGGCGATGTTTACAGAGGGCGTGTAAACGAAAGTATCGCCAACCCTCATGTGAACAGTAACCGTCTGCGGATTGCTTTCTGTGTAAGCCGCAGAGCTGTCTTCTGTGCCTATCATGGGAATAAGCGCAGTCGCCACCATCAGGAAAGCGAATGCGAATGTCATCATGATGTGCATTGTTTTCTGTTTCATGTTGTGCATGTTATCAAACTCCTATAGGATTTGATACAGAATCGGCGGTACTTCCGCCTAAAACTGCGATAAAATTGATGTGTGAACCGTTCTCGGGTGAGAGTGTTTTTATATCGACACCATCACCTCTCATCAACAGGTCAAATTCGGAAGAAAGGTGCGGCTGCCAATTGATGGTCGACCTCCGGACACCTGACAGACTCGTTCTGGGGATACGGTCAAAGCTGGGGAAAATGGTCAGTCTGCCCTCGGCGACAACCACCAGCGACTGTATTTCGTTGTGAGAACAGGAAAGGGATTCGGCGCGCAACATGCCCTTTCCTTTCTCACGATAATTTGTGTTCTGCAACAGTGTTTTTATACCTTGTAGCCTAATGTATACTTGCGGATTAAGTCTAGAAGAATGGTCAGTCGCCTTTTCAGGGACAACCACTGGAGATCCGACGGATACACTCCGAGGGGAGCGGTTAAGTCTAGAAGAATGGTCAGTCGCCTTTTCAGGGACAACCACTGGAGACTGCTCCCCTGAATTGTAATTTCTGTTCATCTAGAGCCTCCTTGTGATTTTACGGAGTTTCATTCCTATGATGTCCGAAAGACCCCTGTTCTTGTGTTCTACGACATCAGCCGCAGCATATGCTACATAGTCGTGTGTCTGCAGAAACTCTGAGTATGGGCCAGAGGCTGAATCGTATGTGTTACCTTTGACCTTCAGTTCATCTTTGGACTGCTCTTTGAGGAACTTCTCGACATTCTTGTGACCCGAGTGTCTATCGACCACGACCAGGACGTTGCCTTTCTCAGGCAACGAGTCCTTTACAGAGTGATGGAACAACTTCTCCATGTCTTCTGACGATCCTTTCTTCCCACTCCATCCTCTTGGTGGATTGTCCTTGTCGACGTAGTATACGCGAACATCGACATTCATATCCGCTATCCCTTCAGCGACCTTCTCTCTTCCTTCAGGAGAATCTAAGGATGCTTTCAGTTCCTTTCTGCGAATCCTACGATTATTATCAGTGAGAGCTGCGAATTTCTTCGGTTTATCAGTGACAGAAACAGCATATCCGAAGTATCTGCGCCTTCTTTTCTTGGTAGGATCCTTTGGAGTGGCACCGAGATCACCGAACTCGTCAATGATGATCACGGTGGTACCCTTGGGGATGCTTTTTGTTCCCTGCTTCAATGGTCTACTCATCCCAACCACCCCAACACAACGTCTGCTATGACAGGCGAGAACACGATTCCCAGAACGGCAATGACCACTGCGACAATGATTGCAATCGGATTCCTTACGATTATACCGAGAAGACCGACTATAATCGCGAACTCGACAACGATTACCATGAAGAGAACGCTGCCTTCGTATGTCTGAGGAACTTCGGGATCCTGCGGTTTGTTGAGATCGTGTATGCCGATTTCTTCCACGCCCTTGACATGCAGCGTTACCGATTCCGTCGCTTTTCCGTCGTACGTGATTCCTCCTTCGTCGACAGTAAAGTATGAGCCGGAAGTCAGATGGTATATCGAACCTGTCTGAACGCCTATCAGTATGCCTGCGCCTTCGGAGAACTCGTTGCGACCTTCCGTCAGGATGTAGTCCTTCATGTAGACTACGGGGATGAATGAAGTGTCGCTGACAGAGACTTCGGTACCGTTTCTGTCGTAGACAGAACCTGTGAATGTGAGCTTCAGACTCTCCTCCGAGATCGTGAGCTGTCCGTCACGGAAGACTTCGCCGTATGTATCGTACCACTGCGCGGATTCGTCGAGAGCGGCTCTGTAGAGAATGTATGCCGTATCCTCATCATATCCGAGCTCCTTGATCTGCGGCAGTACCGACGAAGGCGAAAGGAAGATGTTTGACGATCTTGCTTCACCCTGTATCCTCCACATCAGATGAGCTGCACTTGATGCGGAAGAAATCCTTTCGTAAAGCTGTGCATAATACTGCGAATATGCCGTAATCAGTTCTTTCAGGAGAGTGTCGTTGCTGCCTTTGTTTTCATAGTATCCCTTTCCGTCCGCTTCTCCACCTGTGTAGAGCCTCTGGCCGTAGTTGTATGAGACCGTCAGATAACCTATGTCGGCATCACCCAGACCGTTGTAGTCCATATGCAGAGCTCCGTCCTGAACAGTAATGAATCCGATGTCGGAGCCGAATATCAGAACGGCTCCGCCGCTACACGGTGCGGAATTGCCGTTCATCGAAGGGTAAAAAGGACCGGCATATGTGTGACCTTCCTGAAGCTGATACCAACCGGATTTGAAACCCGCATCCGTCAGAGTCTTCAGAGAGAGCTGTCCTGAAATTGAAGTCCATGAAGTACTCTCCAAAGAACGGATTGCCCCTCCGTCGCTGTAGATCTTTCCTGCGGAGGCAGTACTTCCTGTGGAAATATCGAGGTTCGAGAGATAATCGAGGTCAAGGTACACTGTATTGTAATCTGACGACGTTACCTGACATACGATCTCGAAATCAAGCATCATGTGCTGATTCGTGCGGTAATCATCAGTATGACCGTTCCAGATGAAACCTGCACTGATGTCTTTGTAGAGTTGCTGTGAATTGCCGTAGAGAGCGATGAGTTCGTCCATCGAATGATACATTCCCCAATCCAGAGCTGTCTGAGTGTTTCCGTTACCGCCGGCAATGAGGCTGTAAATTCCTGCGTATGTGAGTATCGCGTTAGGATCTTTGAGATTCGCATCGGCATCCTCGTTCCACAGCGTACTGGCGGAAATCTCAGCCATCCTGTTTACGTACGACTCCGTCAATGCCCAGGTTTCTCTGTCGTTAAGGACGAGCTTCGATGATAATGACGAAACGACATTGATCATCTTGATTACCGACTCGGACTTGACCATCTGAGCATACTCGTTCACGGTATCCGGGTTTGAAATCTCGGCGGAATTACTGTCTCCCCCTATCATCATACCGACTGCTGTATAGAATGTACCGATGGCGAAGAACGGCATGGCGAGGACCTGATTGACGTTATCCCACGGAGTAAGTCCGGAGTAGTCAACCTCTTCTTCCGTGTCCGCTGACGATGAATCCGACAACGCCAGGATCGGTGTGATAACGAGTGTTGCTGCTATTATGACTGATATGATCTTACTGAGAATGCCTTTCATTGTATCACCTTCAGAATATCCTCACTGCTGCAACCAGTACCAACAGGGCGATAATCAGTCCTGCCGCAACGGCGAAGACTGTTGTTTCGTTACCGTCATTTCCTCCGTTATTCTCCGGCTCATCCGGTATCGGCTCTGGGCCGTTTTCCGTGACTAAAAACGACAGCTCATCCTCGATTGCTCCGAATGTGCTGTTTGTGATTGCGGCTACAACTTTCATTGTGTGTTCTCCGGCAGAAGTTTCTGCCGGGAGCTGAAATCTCATTTCGCTGCCGTTGTGGACCGACTCACCGTCAAGATACCAACTTACGTTGCCTGTTATATTGGACTGTGTTTCCCCGTTCATCTTGGTCGGCTCTTCCTTCTTCCAAAAACCGATGTAGAAACCGTTCCTGTCACGGGGATCTGTGAAGTCGCCCTCATGAGCTACGGTGAACTTGATTCCCGAGGTCATATGAGCTTCCCACCACTCATCGCCCGAGGGACACTTTTCAGCGAAAGAAATCCCCGAAAAGCCCGAGGGGGGAGGTCCGTCTTTTTCGACGGTAGGTCCGTTTGTCTCCTTTTCCGGGATCTGGCTGTCTTCGGGATTGGCATCGACGTAACATCTCGGATTTGTACCCGGAATGACGTACAATTCCTTGCGGAAAATGAGTTTGTCAATCACTTTGTAAAGCGCGGAACGGGTCATCCCCTTATTTTGCGCGATTACAGTGGGGGACATCCCCCTCAGAATCATCGCTTTGATCTCACGATCGCGCTTGGTCAGAGGGCGCATCACCATGCGTATTCCCCCCGGTACAGTCCTGCCAAAAACGGACCCCCCGTAAAGGGTCCGTCGGTGTCCACTTTTATGGGTGTTTTCTCTTTATAGGTAGGGAAACGGACCCCCTCTTCGGTGTCCACTTTTGCGTTGAAAAAGTGGACACTGCGGAGGGTACCGTCGAAACCTCTAAAATACGCAATTTCTGCGAAAAAACCTGTGGCACGCAAGTGGTGGTCCCATTGTGATTTGAACACAAGACCTTCCGGTTATCAGCCGGACGC
>CAVIIW010000017.1:0-14075 GCA_963643255.1 Candidatus Methanomethylophilaceae archaeon | reverse complement strand
GATTCGTAGGGAGGGAAGTATGCATTGGTAATCATATTGAGTTTTCCGTTGGTGTAATCTTTGTCTGCCCTGACGTATTTATCGCCGGTTCCTTCGTAGTAGTATGCTTCGATCTTTGCAAGTGTACCGTCTTCCTCAATCTCTGCGAGTGCATCGTTGATGAGCTTGAGAAGAGCGCTGTTATCTTTCTTGACTGCAAATGCATAACTCTCTTCGATGTATTTTGTATCGAGAATCTTCAGTCCGCTGTTCTTCTCAACGAATTTCTTTGCGGGCTGTTCGTCAATGATAACACAGTCGATGTATCCCTGTTTCAGTGCATCGATTGCAAGTGCACCTGTACCGTATGAGTTGATTTTTGTGTCCTTACTGAGAACTCCGTCCTCTTTATCCAAGAGTGCGAATGTTTCTCCGGTGTATCCTTTCACGACACCGATTGAAGCGCCGCTGAGATCGTCGACGGATGAAATCTTCTTCCCGGAATTTCCGCCGTTGTTCATTGCAAGTGCGATACCGACCGCAGCAACGATTACTACAACAACCGCTGCGATCGCGATGATCTGTTTCTTCTCCATTGTCATTTCCTCCGAAATGGAATTGCCCCCTATTAGGGAATAATACGTATAAGGGTTGTCAGACCGCCCCGTTATGAAAACAACAGGGCGTCTGAAACCCGACATCTGTATGCCGTCTTCAGACATACAAATCGTAGAGTTCGTTACTCACGAATAAGTTTTTTACCGTCCGAGAATGCTTTGCCCACCTTGCCTTTTATCTCAAGGTAATCGCGGTTCAGGCCGTCGTACACGACGGGTCTGAGTTTGGACACATCCACCCTTCCGTCAGTCAAAACGGATTCGTCGACAGATGCGTTGACAATCTTTCCGATGAGCTCTTCGTTTTCGTAGCTCTTTACGGTACACTCAACAGACATCTTCAGCTCCTGAATAATCGGAGCGTCTACGAATTCGCTTTTGACTGCGGTGAAACCTGCTTTTGCGAATTTGTCTTTCACATCGTTTCCTGAAACGATTCCCACATAGTCGCAGGGAATTACGGTGTCAACGGTAGCGAAACTTACCGTGAATGCACCCCTCTTCAGAAGGTTGCCGACAGTCTTGTGATCTGCGGAGAGACAGATGCAGATTTCATCGTCGTTGTGAATGCCTCCCCATGCTGCATTCATTGCATTCGGAGTGCCGTCTTCGTCGTACGTACCGATAATCAGCACGGGTTCGGGATACAGACAGGGTTTTACACCGAGATTTTTCCTCATACAGCGGAAATATCATCCTAAATATTTTTCATTGCGGATGATTCTGAGAATTGTTCTGTATCTTCTCATACAGGAGGGAGTTTTCGGTTCCACGCGATAATATTTCCCGTCGTATGTTATTCCGCATCCGCCTCTGACGGCGACGATATTCATCTTGGCTTCCAACGGAATGTGCATGTCTGCGGAATTTCCTTTCAGAATGACTTCTTTACAGGTGATTGATATTGTGACGTCGTCATCGACGGTAACCGCATTATCGCCGGACATAATTTTGAGGACACAGTGTTCGTCGGAAGTTATGATGCCGTTATCATTCCACAATTCGGATTCTTTCACCAATTCGGATCTCTGCCACATATCCCAGTCGTAGAGATTGTCGAATACGGCACCTTCACCGAAGAATCCGTATTCGTCGACAGTTACGGAATATCCGCACGCATCACATGACAATACATCGCCGTGACTGTGAAGATGTCCGTCTTTCTTACACTGAGGGCACCTGAACACCAGCCTTTCCATATGTTCCGCGCGGTTTTCACGGTCGTAGACCACTCTGTTTTCACGGTTCCAGTCGTAGTGGTTCACGTAAAGATCTCTGTAAATAACTGCATTGATTTCTTCGGAAGACATTTTCTCAAGATCTTCCTTTTTGTAAACGTTTACAACATGACCCAGCAGCGGACCTTTGGAACGTCTGTCAGCCCACTTCGGTTTCAGGAAATATCCGCCGTCCATTCTGAATGTGACCAAGTCTGCATCGAGATACTTGATCATTTCACCCGTACGTCCGCGGATTTCTGCGGTAACCCCGTTGGGAGATTCTTCGCCTTCGGCCGCCATGTAAATATTGAATCCTTTCTCTATGGTCGCTTTTGCGGCTTTGACCGCATCGTCGGCTTTCTCTCCCTTACGGCGGTAAATTCCGTTTGTTGCGAAATGTAATAATCTTCTCAGAGACGGTTTTCTTAAAAGCGCATCGCTTATGATGAATCTCCCGTAATGCCTGAAAGATGTCACCACTCCCAGGAAATCGTAGTCGCAGACGTGATTGTACGTAAGAACACACGGACGTTCCACTTTTCCGGTATATCTTTCGGTACGTATGTTGTAATGCCTCTTCACTATCGGCAGTACCAAACCGTGTCCCGGTACCCACAGACAGAAACGGTACCATAACGTATGTTTCGGATAATCAACGCCTTTGTTCCTCGAACTCATAACAGGACCCACTCTTAAACGAAATATCGGGATTGGGGATATAATCTAAACGGAAGAAAGCATACGCGGCCGAAAGCCCGCGTATGCTTTCATCCATTCTTTTCTTTCTCAACCTGCGCCATTATCCTGTCGTATGCATCGGAACCGATGCATTCTCTTGCATGTTCGCAGTAGAATATGCATGAATTCAAATCGTTGTACGCAACAAATCCGCAGTTGTAACATACAGCCTTCACATCCGTTGAGAATAACTCGATATCCGCACCGCATTCGGGACACTTCTTGATCTTCAGAGACGGGGTGCCGAAGTTGCCTCCTCCGGGACATTTGAATTCCATATTCACGATTAGTATTGACATTGCTTATCTACCTTCCCTACATACCCTCCGGCATACATGGAAGACTGCAGCGCCGTATACGACGAACTCAGGACTCTGAGGGATGCTCTCCGTAAAGAACATACAGTCAGCGGAAGGGAACCGAAGGTATGTTCCGACGAATCACTGTACGATATGGCGGAAAGACTTCCGGCAAAGAAAGAAGATCTTCTGATGATTAAAGGCATAGGAGAAACCTTTGCCGAAAAATACGGAGAGAGTTTTCTCCTCATTACCCGTAAATACATCAGAACGGCGGCGAGATCGGTACCGCTTACCGGTGCGTCCGAGAACGCTCTGAAAGATCTGCAGAAGAAATTAACAGATATCAGCAGAGGAAATCCTCTCCTTTACTGTCCCAGGATGTCGAAGAGCAGAATGTGCGATCTGACTTCTTTCAACATTTACAGTCTTTCCGATGTAATCAACGGGAAGGAAATATTCCTCTGTGATATCGGTAATAAAGAAAAATACGAAGGGCTGAACCTGATTTACAGAGAAGCACTCCGTGATCTGAGAGAAAAAGGAATTACAGACCTATTTGCAGCATATCCCTTCGCCGACGGATATCTTTCCGGAGATTTTCGCGTAATGGCTCCGTTAATGTTATTCCCTGTAAAACTGAAAAGAAACAATCACACTTTCACTCTTTCTTACGATGATTCGAGAGACCCCGTGTTCAACAACACACTCGTACTCGCATCTATGAGAGCAAACAGAATAGAAGGAGCGCTTCCGGACTGTGTGATTGACGATATTGAAAACATCTCTGAAAAAATGATTTCATTCTATCGTGAAAACGGCATAATTCTGAAAGATACGGAACATAAAATCATCGGATTTACAGGACCGGGAAGTAAAGATAAACTCACGGTAAAACACAACCTCGTCCTCGGAAGATTTCCTCTTCACTCAAACTCAATTCAGAGAGATTTCGATTCTCTGGCAACCAAAGACAGCATCAACAGAATTCTTGATGATTTAATATCATCAAACCCCGAAAAGGAACCCGAAGATCTTACGGTATCGGGCCCGGATGTAAAAGAAAGAGACATCACATACATCAATCACCTGAACAGCGCTCAGGAGAAAGTAATCGAAGCACTTGTTTCCGAAGACGGAATCGTAGTTCAGGGACCTCCGGGAACGGGAAAATCTCAGGTGATTACGGGAATAATCACCACTGCAGTCAACGAAGGAAAAACAGTGCTGATGGTTTCCGAAAAGAAAACCGCATTGGACGTAGTCCATTCCCGTCTCGGAAATTTATCAAAATACACTATGATGATCGACGATGTCTCCGATAAGGATCTTTTCTACAGTCAGCTGAAGATAATGCTCGGTCTCCCTCTCGACGGAAGAACATCCCCTGCGGAAATCGATCCGATTTCGGATAAAATCGAAAATCACATCTCCGAACTCACCCGTATCGCCGACGGAATGTACAGGCCCGATGCGTTCGGAATAGAACCGTACAGACTGTATTCTTTGGTGAAAAAAGTAGATCTCAGCGATCCGAAAGAACACGAAAGATACATCCTCCTCAAAGACAACATCTCTTCCACTTTACTGAACATCGATTTCGCTCAGCTGAATGATTCTTACACACATTTCACTGAGAAAAAAGCTGTCGACGATCTCAGAACATACTACCAATGCCTTGATGCAAACCCGTGGATGGCATACATCAGAAGAAATCTCACAGATTTTGAATTAAGAAGTCTGAAATCCGATTTACGGGGCTTATCAAAAACTTCCCGCAGTTACAACTCCATGGACTTCTCCGACAGACTCTTCGGAAAAGGACAGGCGATGAGAACGGCGACAGCCGTTCTCAACAGATACTTCACCAACTACAACGCAAAACACATCGATCAATTATTGAACGATTCCGAGAAAACATTGGAATCCCTTGATATGTATCCGGAATATGCGGAAAAATTATCCTCATACGAGAAACTCCCCAGAATTCAGAGAATGTACGGAGAGAACATCATCTCCGTAAACACAAAGATTCCTTCAAGTTACGAAATGAGCAACGACGAACTCTTTGCGTTTATTCTGATGGATCATCTCAGAAGATTCGAAGAAGAAAATGCGGATCTTCTTTCCGATATCGATTCCTTCGAAACGATAAGAAGCGAAGTAGACGCAGACATCTCCGACAAAAGAAAAGCAACCGAAGACAGAGTCGGATTCATTCTCGGAGATTCGTTAAAAGCGGTAACGGAATCGAAAATGATTTCGGAAATGCGGAGAATCGCCGAAAGCAAAAGAAGATGGTCCGTGAACAGATTCATCTCGAGATTCGGTTCCGATCTGTTCAGAGGAATCAGAGTCTGGCTCATGACTCCCGAGGCGGTATCCGAATTACTTCCTCTGGAAATGGGTTTATTTGATCTACTGGTATTCGACGAAGCCTCCCAAATGTACGTAGAGAAGGGGATTCCTTCAATCTACCGTGCAAAGAAGGTAGCCGTCGCAGGCGATCACAAACAATTACGTCCGTCAAGTCTCGGAAGCGGCAGATGGACTTCCGATTCCGAAGAAGGTACCGACGAAGACAGTTTACTGGATCTTGCAAGAAAGAGATACGATTCCGTAATGCTCGATTTCCATTACCGTTCGAAGTACGAAGAACTGATAGCATTCTCCAACTACGCCTTCTACAACGGAAGATTACATGTATCTCCGAACGTAGATATCCCTTCAATCCCTCCGATTGAAACACATCTCGTAAAAGACGCATTGTGGGAGGACAGATGCAACCGCAAGGAAGCGGAAGAAACAGTATCGCTTCTTGAGAATATTCTTATAAACCGTAAAAATAACGAAAGCATCGGAATAATCACATTCAACACGTCCCAGAGAGATTTAATCTACGATTTAATCGAAGAAAGATGTCATAACGACAGAGAATTCTGCGACATGATCAAAAAGGAATCCGAACGCAGAGAAAACGGAGAAGATACAGGATTATTCCTGAAAAACATCGAATCCGTTCAGGGAGATGAAAGAGACATCATAATCTTCTCCGTCGGATATGCCAAAAACAGATCGGGAAAAATCGTAAGAACCTTCGGCTGGCTCAATAACCTCGGAGGAGAAAACCGTCTCAACGTAGCGATAAGCCGTGCAAAAAGAAAAATCCACATCGTAACATCCTTCCTACCCGAAGAATTAGACGTATCGGACAGCAGGAACGAAGGTCCGAGATTACTGAAAAAATATCTCGAATATGCATTCGCTGTCAGTTCACATAACAGAGAGGAAGAAGAAAAAATTCTTAATTCTCTCTCAGTCAAAGAAGAAGTAACATACGATTCTTCATCCGTCTTCAGCGATCAGATCTGCAAATCCCTCATAAAGAGAGGATACGATGCGGAAACCGACTTCGGTATCGGAGGATACAGTATCGATGTAGTCGTCAAAGACGGAGACAGGTACGTTTTGGGAATTGAGTGCGACAATTCCCTTTATGCAGGTGCTGCATCGACAAGGGAAAGAGACTACCACAGACAGAAATATCTCGAATCGAGAGGATGGAAAATCCGCAGGATTTGGAGTAACAAGTGGTGGAACAATCCCGAAAAAGAGACAGATGCCATTGTCTCTCTGTTGAAATCCGAGGGCTGCAGTCCTCGGACATTGCGAACAGTATAACTGTCATTGCGCAATTACGAGAATTATGACACTCGCTATCGGGGACAAAGCACCCGACTTCACGGCGGAAAACACCGAAGGGAAATCTTTCAGTTTATATGAAGAACTGAAAAACGGACCTGTTCTTCTGAACTTCTACGTCGGAGACTTCGGAATCAACTGCACCAACTATATGTCAAAATTCATCGAACAGTTCGACCGCATCAAAGAAACGGGAGTAAGATTCGTCGCAATCAACAACGACAGCATGGACAGTCACAGAATGTTCAGAGACCGTCTCGGAGCGCCGTACGAATTTCTTTTCGATAAAGACAAAGAAATCGCAAAAAGGTATGAAGCGATTGTGGGTCCGGGACATCTTGTAACAGGATTCACGAACAGAGAATTCTATCTCATCGATAAAGACGGCACTATCAAATTTATCTGGAGATCTCCCGTCCCCAAGGTATTACCGACAGTCGACGAAATAGTCGACGGAATCAAAGCATCACTTTGATTTTTCCTCGAGAATGACTTCCGTCACTTCCAAAGTGCCGGAGTCTTTCTTCATTTTTTTCTCCGATTTTCCGATAACAAGTTTCTTCTTAAACAGAGGCGAATCCAAAGTCATAGACTCATACTCTCCGCCTTCGCCCATGATACTCACGCCGTACTTATCTCTGAGTTTCAGAAGATCTTTCTTTGCATCGTTATCCAAATGTCTTCCCAGCCATTTTTCATCCAAACCTTCCGCAAAGACTCCCACAATCACCGCATCTATACCCGCGGAAACCATTTCGTCATAAATCATAGACTGATTCTTTCTCCACAGAGGTGCCAGCATAATCAAATTTAACTCTCCCAAAACTCTGTTCATACGGTCCCACTGATAATCCGACCATAATGCACCGACAACAACACCGTCGATGTCCAATCCCGTGAGAACATCCCTCAGAGCATCCAAATCTCCCTCTTCGGTACCGTCAGATACCGCAGTAATCAGAGGAATGTCCATAGCCTCCGCCATTTTCGGAACAATCCCGAGATTCGGCGTATGGAAAATCCACGACGCACTGTCTTCGGGCACAATGTTCACAAGAAACCTTACCTCATGACCCATCTGATGTACCAGATATGCAGCAAAGGTCGAATCCTTCCCGCCGGAATACAATGCAGCCAACTTCATTGACGGTGTATCACTCATCAGCAATAAATAGACGGAGGACATAGAGCGCCGTAAGGCGACAACATGGCTGAAGCGAACCTTAAGAAGATAGTTGCGGAGAAGGCAGTGGACGATTATGTCAAAGACGGAATGTACGTCGGTCTCGGAACCGGCTCCACCGCTTACTATGCAATACTGAGGGTCGCGGAGAAAGTGAAGGAAGGATACAGTCTCACATGTGTTGCAACATCCGTACAGAGCGAGAAACTCGCCAAGGAAAACGGAATAAAAGTCGTTCCCCTGAGCGAAGTCGATCATCTCGATGTTACAATCGACGGTGCCGACGAAGTCGACAACGATATGCAGCTCATCAAAGGATTGGGCGGAGCCCTCCTCAGAGAGAAAATAGTCGCTTCATCGTCAATCAGGGAAGTGATTATCGTCGATTCCTCCAAGAGAGTCGAAGTTCTCGGTGTGAAAACACACCTCCCCGTCGAAGTACTGAAATTCGGTCATGAGAAAACAAAAATCATGCTCGAGAGACAGGGATGCAAAGCAACCCTCAGGATGAAAGATAACGAACCTTTCGTCACCGACGGAGGAAACTACATCTACGACTGCAAATTCGACGCAATCGCAAATCCCTTCTTCCTCGAATCGAGGATCGACGTAATCCCCGGAGTCGTCGAGAACGGACTGTTCCTGAACACAGCCACAACCGTGCTGATTGCATCGGGAGACGGAAGCATAGAGAAGATGGGTGAATGAACGCCGTTCTTTCTCTATAAATAATATAGAAAGAGATTGTACACCACCCAATCTATTTTTATATAACCTCGATATTAGCAACCTTCCACGCATAATCAAGGGTGAATCACATGAAAATGCCCAGAACGATCAAAACATACTGCCCCTTCTGTGAGACGCACACCGTCCACGATGTAGAAAGGGTCAAAAAGAAGAAAGCAAGCGAACTCAAATGGGGTCAGAGGAGATTCAGAAAGGTTACCGCCGGTTACGGAGGTTTCCCGAGGCCTAAGCCCGAAGGAAGGGAAAAGCCGACCAAGAGGGTCAATATCAGATACAGATGCACCCAGTGCAAGAAAGCACACCTCACAGCCTGCATTAGAGCAAAGAAGTTCGAGCTTACGGAGTGATTCCCATGGTTAACGAATTCGTCAAAATCAAATGTGCCGACTGCGGCAACGAACAGGTTACATTCAGCAAAGCAGCGACCACAGTCACATGCAACGTCTGCGGCGCCACCCTCGTCAAACCCAAGGGCGGAAAAGCCGACCTCAAAGGCGAAGTGGTCGAGGTATACAACTGATGTCCCGCTCCAGAGAATTTCCCGAGAACGGAGAGCTCGTAGTCTGCTCCGTCGTCAACGTGAAAAACTTCGGTGCTTTCGTCACATTGGATGAATACGAAGGAAAAGAAGGATTCATTCACGTAAGGGATATTGCCTCTGGTTGGGTGAAGTACATCAGAGACTTCATCAGAGAAGGACAGAAAGTTGTCTGCAAGGTTCTGGGCGTAGATTCACAAAAAGGTCACATCGACCTTTCTTTAAAATCCGTCAACGACCATCAGAAGAGAGAGAAAGTCCAGCAGTGGAAGAATGAGAAGAAAGCCGAAAAGCTTGTCGAGATCATCGCCGAAAGACTTTCGATTTCAGTTGACGATGCCTTCGATGAGTTCGGAAACGAACTCACCGAGGCTTATGATACATTATACGGCGCATTCGAAGCGATAGCTGCCAACCCCGACGAACTCCGTGAGGAGTATACAGGAGATTGGGTGGAAACGTTCATCGAAGTCGCCAAAGAAAACGTCACACTCCCGTATGTGGAGATCGATGCAATACTTGAGATGAAAACACTCGCACCCGAAGGAGTCGAAGACATCAGGAACGCTCTCAAAGCGGGACTCGACGAAGCCGGAGAGGATGCAGAGGTTTCGATTACATCGGTCGGTTCTCCGAAATACAGGATTGTAATCACCGCCGATGAGTACAAAACGGCAGAGGATGTTCTCAAGAGAATCTCCAACGCTGCGATCAAGTCACTCACCAAAGCAGGCGGAGAAGCAACACTCAAGCGCGAGAGCAGGTGACGGCCGTGAAATCATCCCTGAGAAGGTGTCCGAAATGCGGGCGCTATTCGTTAAAGGGATTGTGTCCTGTGTGTTCCTGCGAAACGGTGAACGCACATCCGCCGAAATACTCTCCCGACGACCGTTACGGCAAATACAGGAGAGAATCGATTATTCAGGAGTATGGGGAAAATGGGAAACTGCATGACGATAATCTATGATGAAATTCCCGAGTTTAAGAAACCGATTCTTATCGAAGGTCTGCCCGGCGTAGGCAATGTAGGTAAGATCGCAGCGGATTTCATCGCGGAAAAACTGAATGCAGTGAGATTTGCTACGGTTTATTCAGACAGCTTCCCTCCGCAGGTCACGTTGGATAACGAGTGCGTTATCGACATGGCATGCAACGAACTCTACTATGCGAAAGCGGGAGATAAGGACATCATTCTTCTTTTGGGGGAATATCAGGGAACGACTCCCGAAGGACAGTATCTGATCTGTGAGGATTTAATGAAAGAAGTCTTCATAAGATTCGATGTTTCAAGGATTATCACACTCGGAGGATACGGCACAGGTAAAATGGCCGATACGCCGAGGGTTTTGGGCGCAGTGTCAGATGCCGAATTGAAGGAAGATCTTGAGAAACACGGCGTTGTATTTTCTCCGGGAGAACCTGCAGGAGGGATTGTGGGCGCATCCGCGCTTCTCGTCGGATTCGGTAAGATTTACGGCATCCCTTCACAGTGTCTTATGGGTGAAACATCGGGATATTTCGTCGATTACAAGAGCGGAATTGCATTGCTGAATGTCCTCGAATCTATATTGGGCATTGAATTGGATAAGTCCGAACTGAACGACAAATGTCAGCAGATTGACGAACTTACCGCCAAAGTCAAAGAGATGGAAGCAGGTCAGCAGAAACACGCCGACCTTGGCTACATCGGATGAGCCAGATTACAATTTTCTGTAATTTCGGTATAACAGCAAGTTTAAATAATCTATCCTTATTGTCGGATTGTCCTCACTTAGCTTAGCCTGGCTAGAGCGGCTGACTGTAGAGAGTTCCCGGCAATGCCGGTACAGCCGCTGAAATCAGCAGATCCCCTGTTCAAATCAGGGAGTGGGGACCAATTATTACCACTGTCTCGGATGAGCGTGAGCTTTCTCCCGAAAGGCCCGATTTGATGTACTGCGCGGGCGTCTTTTACAACAATCGGCCACGGATTTCGATCGGGAATTTTTTCATATTCATTTTAAATGTCAAATGAATACGTTTAATATTCATTTAAATGTCAGAAATCTATTTTAAATCTCAAAATTGAGTTTTAATATTCATTTAAATGTCAAAAAGTAAGTTTTAATATTCATTTGAACATATACTTTCATGGAAGATGCATTAGTAAAAGACGGATATTGCACCAAAAAGGAGATGATGACATTTGAATCAAAAAAAATGTCAGAATAAACTGCCTAAAAGTTTCTGGGAGACATATTCATCTTTTGCCAACACGCAGGGCGGCACAGTAGTGCTCGGTTTTGAGGAAGATGAAAACGGACTCAGACTGAACGGTGTCGAAAATCCCGATTCTGTTGTTAAGGAACTTTGGGATCTTCTCCATGACAAAACCAAAGTCAGCACAAATCTTCTGACCGAGGATAATGTCGCAATAAAGGATTATTGCGGCCTCAAATATATCGTTATCAAAATTCCCCGCGCCGACAGACATCAAAGACCCGTATACGTCAACAACGATCTCGATAACGGTACATACCGTCGTAACAACGAGGGAGATTATCATTGCACAGTCCCCGAAATACTAGAAATGGGGAGGGATGCAGCTGACACATCTACAGATCAGAGAATTGTGGAAAAAAGCGGAATGCACGACATAAACACTGACACACTAAACGGTTACAGAAATCTCCTCCGTTCCAATACGCCTGCACACCCGTGGCTCGAGGAATCCGATGAGGAATTCCTCAGACTGATTGGTGCTGCGGAAATCGAAAACGGAGAATTCAGACTGACAATGGCAGGCCTGTTGATGTTCGGTAACGATTACAGAATAACACGCACCGTTCCGGGCTATCACCTGGACTACAGAAGATACGAAATGGGCGAGGAATGGGCAGACAGATTAAATTCGGATTCCGGACTCTGGTCAGGAAATATCTTCGATTTCTTTATGAGCGTGTCCAACAAAATAATGAATTCCAACGATCACCCATTCATACTCGACGGTAACAAGCGCATTGACGACAATGATATGATTAAAGCACAAAGAGAGATGGTCCTCAACGGTTTGGTGCATGCCGACTATCTTGGAAGAGGAGGCGTTACCATCGTACTCAAAAGAGACAGTCTGACTGTCCGCAATCCCGGTAACTTCCGCATCCCTCCTGAAAAAGCTGCCAAAGGAGGATACAGTGACGCACGCAATCCAACACTGATGAAAATGTTCACTCTCGTGGGTTTTGTAGAACGCTCAGGTAGCGGAATATACCGTATATTCCGTACATGCAGAATTATAGGGCTCCCATCTCCAGAATTGAACGAAGAATATGATCCGAGCTGTGTTGTATTCAGAATGAATCTGAAAGGTTCCGGCAGATTGGATTTGAAGATAATTCAATTGATTACTCAGGATGATAAAATCACATTAAGTGCGATATCTGAAATACTGGGTGTTTCCAAAAGTACTGTTTCGAGAGAAATTAACGAAATGAAAAACAAGGGAAAGATCTTCAGAGTAGGCGGACCCAAAGGTTATTGGGTCGTGGACAAATCAGATGTTGACAGCAACATAATATGATTTGCCGTCATTGTTCCGCCCGGCACAATTGCATAGAAATATTTCTGTCTGTCCTTTAGGGCGGACTGCATCTTCCTGTTATTTCAGCCCGATTACTTCATACCTTACGAATCTCCCCTGTCCGATTCTTGTTACAATTCCGTTTCCGAGCAATCCTCCGAGAATCGATACAACCTCGGATTTATTCATGCCGAGTTCTTTTTCCATTTCGCTGCGTGTGAACCGCACCCTGCTTTCAAGAAATGCCGTCAGTTTGCCTTTTCTGTCTTCATTCACTGCAGGCAGCATTATCGTGAACGAACATTCTCCCGTTTTTATCATGGGTTTCACAAACAGTCCGCAATATGAACTGAAAATATGCGGGACTCCGTTACTGTATGCTTCGATGATTCTCAGTCTGTACAGAATCGCTGCAAGATTTCTGTTTCCCGGCGAGGGAATATCGGCTAATCTGTCCGAAGTGCAATGTTCTCTCACTCCTCCGGGAGAAGTTACGGTTATCTTCCCCGGACACACAAAAATCAACATCGGATCATCCATGCTGTAGTCGCGCTGTATGGCTGCATACACAATTGCCTCTTTCGCAGATACTTCCGGGAAATCTTTCTGTCCTCTCTGTAAATTCCTTTGATCACAGACGCCGTTCTGTTGTATTTCGAAATGAATGCAAACGCATCATCCATCTGTTTCAGTATGCAACCGGTGAATTCGTTGCGGCCGATTACGTCCATCATACGAAAATCGGCAAACGCCGCAATTCTGATGGGCAGATCGTATTGATCTGACAGCATATATCCCGGCTGAGTATATTTGCCGTCTTTACCGATGTGAAACGATTCCGTTCTCTCTTCGGTCAGTGAAATGTGTATTTCATTGAATTTGGTTCTGAGATAATCGAAAGTGAGGTCCTGAACAGGCGAAATCCGACTTTCGAAAGAAAATGATTCCGTGAATCCGCCCTCAGACACAGTTGCCTATCTGCCTCAAATCATATTAATCGATTGGAATGCCAATCGATTAGAATCGATTATTTCGATTGATAATTAGAACCGATTCAATATTCCGCAGATTCCGGAGTGTGTCTCCAAACCCGGTCCGACGTATCGTCAGAGCCTCGATTCAGCCTTTGAAAGGAACTTTTCATTATCAACGATGAATCTCTCGTGCTTTCCGGAACCGATTTCTCCTGCGGAATCTCTTACAACGACAGTAAAGACCAATCTTCTTCTGTCGATCTCAATCAACTCGGTCTCACAGGTAACTTCGATACCGATCGGCGACGGGGCGGAATGTGCTATGTCGAGATGTGTTCCGACTGTACTCTTTCCGTCTTCGAGAAAAGGTGCAACACTCTGACTTGCAGTCGCTTCAATTAAAGCAATCATCATAGGCGTCGCATAAACGGGAAGTGTACCGCTTCCGACTGCTTCCGCAGTATTCTCTTTCACGACTTTTTCCGTCTTGGTTCCCTTGATCCCGACGTTCAACAT
>CAVIIW010000016.1:0-17205 GCA_963643255.1 Candidatus Methanomethylophilaceae archaeon | reverse complement strand
TCGGGTGTTTGACCGAACCGAATCCTTCCCAACTCACGTTCAGAGTGTAAGAATCCAAAGGAATGAAAATCACTTTGATCTTGGTTCCTCTGATGATTCCTTTGAGTTTCAGAATATTATCTTCAGTCTCTGCGGATTTGCCGTTTACAAGTACTTCGGAAATCTTCCATCCGTCCGCAGGTGTGATTTTAAACTCGGTGTTACCGAATATACTTACGGAAGCGTGCGAAGGTTCTACCGTTCCCTCTCCTTCGACTTCCGTATCCACACTGTAATTCACCGTCATGAATACCGCTACCGTCAGCAGAAACAGTATCAGGAGCATGATAAACACCCATCTCCTCTTTTCATCCGTGTCAGTCACTCTCCTTTGTTTCTTCGGAAGAGTCGTCTTTCGAACGGACGATATTCGATGCCTCCGTTGCTATAAGGATAACACAGGGAACGACTACCAGGCACACCTTACCGATCTGTGTGGAAAGGAATACTACAAGAAGGCCGAGCCAATGGGATACTCCGACCGTCTTTCCGATTATATCTCCTGAATCCGAAGTTACAATCTGAACGGAACCGTTGGTGGGATCGTCGGCGACGGAATCTCCTTTCAGGGTGTAAGTGTACACTCCTGAGTTTTCTTTGATATCGATTATACGGTGGGTTACCGTCATACTTTCTTTTGATACCGGGTGAATGTAATTGAATGTGAGAACATCGCCGATTTTGTATGAAGCGTAATCGGATTGATTAGATACCTTGTGTATGAAAATCAGACTGCTGACGGGGATTGTGGATATTTCGTAATCCCTGGGTTCTCCGCCCATGGAGCCTGAAACCACCACTTTTAATTCGGTGTCCGAGAAGTCTACCGTATTACCGTTGAGGTGAACCACATATCCTATCAGGCATACCAGCAGCAGTACTGCGAATACCGATGCGGCGATTGCTTTTTTGGATATTGCGGATTTCATTACGGTCGCTCTCCTTAGACAGTTTCATTATCCGAATTTTATCCGCGGATCTGCGGATTTCGGTCTTTTCTTCCGTTTGATTACGATATCGGCAGAAAAATCGGCCCGTTTCCTGTCTCCAGTTTATCAACCGAATATTGGTATTTAATACATGCGACAATTTGATTTATTTATGACAAATATGTATGAATATACACACTAGTGATATTTACTCTACATATCATCGAATGATATAGCGTAAAAATGAACTCAATACCGCCGAAACAGAGAGAAAATAATCCGGATTCGATACTTACGGAAAGATCATAAAGAAAACCGTCGGATGGGATTTTCATAATGTACCGGCTGACGGAATTCAGAAAAAGAAAACAGAATCGGACACATCCGAACGGATGTGTCCGACTCCTTCGGTTAAAGAATTTACCTCCTCTTGAACATGAATACAAGAGCTCCGACGGCCGCTATGAGGATGATAACAGCAACTGCGTAATACGCAGTGTTGTTTGAATCACCGCCGGCCGAATCGGCCGACGTAGCCACCGCAAATACCGACAGGTGGCTTGTGGTGAATACCATCGCACCTGCTTCGGCATCGTATTTCGCGCCCATGTCCTCTACCTTACCGTTGTCCGACAGGCAGTATACCTTCAGATCGGAAGGATTCTGACCTGCGGAAAGCGTGCAGGGAATCGACACAGTTATCGGCGAACCGAACGACGTGACTCCTTTGTATCCGAGTGACATAGATATATCTATCACAACGGCACCGTCGGAGATGGTGAAACCCGACGGCGCTTCGACAGATTCTACTGTTACTTTGAGACTGTCTCCCGCCTGAAGGCCGGAGACGGAGTCTTTGGCTACGGTCACACTTCCGTTGGGAAGATCTACGGTGACATCGGATCCGAGGTCGAAGAGTGTCTTCACGGAGTCGGCAGGCAGGGATGCGGATTTTCCCTTTCCGGAGATTGTAACATCCTGCCCGGCACCCGTTTCTTTGCATTCTTTTACGGATTCTATCGCTTTGTCGATATCCGCTTTGGCAACCTGTCCGTCGTCAGTGACGGTAACAGGATATGCCGGGCTCTTCTCGAACACCGCTTTGACGCTGACATCCTTTGCAGGCATGGCGAACGAATTATCCGTGACTGTTACGTCCGAACTCTCCCATCCCTTCAGCATGTATCCCGCATCGGGAGCAGCCGTCAGAGTTACGTTGGAACCCGGCAGTGTTTTTGCCGGGTTCACGGATACTTTTCCGCCGACACCTGCGGTCACATCGACCGTGTAGTAGGTAGCGACGGTCAGAGTGCAGTTTGCAATCTGTTTTCCCGCCGCCGTTACCAGTACGGGGTATGAACCGCTCTGCAGAGGACTCTCCAAACCGACTCTGATCTCGGATGCAGGTGAGTAGTGGACTGTTGTGCCGATACGCACTTCCACCTGACTCACTCCCGACAGTGTCTCTTTCAGAGTTATGTCGACAATACCTTCTCCGGTATCAGCCACATGATATCCAACAGACATCGAATCACTGTCACCGTATCCTTCCGATGAGGCGCCCTGTACGGCCGTATCCGCAGATACGGCCAACAGTGCAGACGCCAACAGAACGGTTACGGTAACAACGGCCAATGTCTTTCCGAATTTCATAGGATCTCCTCCGATCATGATTCCGTTACGGCAGCAGGTATGCTCGGTGCAAGTACGCCGAGGGTCTGGGCAGTCAGCGACTGCCCGGCTCCGTCAGCATATGTGTACACTGCATACGCATAGTACATCGTTCCTTCTTCCGGTGCGTTGTAATCTCTTCTCCAGGCCACGTCGCCTTCCGTGACAGCGACAGGGTCGCTGACGGCTGTGAAGTAAGTGTTCTTACCCTCGACAACCTTACAGTAGGTGTACGTAAGTGCCACGTTACCGTCGTAAAGTCCGCCTTTATCGACCGATGTCATCTCCACACGGAATCCCTTGTTATCCGCAAGAGCTCCGACGACACTGAATGTCTGGAATCCCGTCGGTTTCAGTGTTTCGGTTGTAACGGAGATAACTACGTTACCGGTAACGTTGAAGATCATGTACGATCCGTCGCCGAGTGCTGCAAGAGATGCGCCTGTGGCAGTTACATCGTAAACCACTTTGTCTTTAGCTGTAACGACAAGGAGTCCGAAGGATCCCTTTGCAATCGATGAGTTGTAAGCCAATGTTACATCTTCTCCATTGTAATCGGTTGATACGGTGTATGACTCTGCGGCTGCGAACACTGCGTAGAGTGTCACATCCTTTTCCGGAGTGTAGAATCCCTGGGTTCCGGATTTTGCATCCATCTCCGCGGACCATCCGAGGAAGGTCATTCCCGACTTCGATACCGTCGGCAAAGTGATTGATTCTCCTGCTGTGACAGCTGCGACTCCGTATCCTTCGAGTGTAACTTTGTAAACAGGTAAATCGGTCTTTTCCACACCTGTGACTTCGATTGTCATTTCCTCGTCGACAGTGAAAATACCGTCCTTGACGTTCTCGGATATCTCGGGAATTCCCACGAAACCGGGGAGCGGTTCGGCGATCAGTACGTGTTCTCCTTCGAAGAGAGCATATGTTCCTGCAGGAATTCTGAGTCCGTCAAGGTAGAATGCAACACCCTCACCTTCGAGAGTGACTTCATAACATTCAGGCACGGCTGCGTTCTCGTAAACTGCAATAAGTGTTACATCGGCCGCAGGAGTGTAGTATCCGTAGGTTGCGACAATGTCTCCGTTGATTTTCCAGCCCTTGAACACCATTCCGTCAACGGACGGTGCTGTGGGCAGAGCGACGGAGTCGCCTTCTGTGACTGTCTTGGAACTGAATGTATTTCCGTCCTTATCGGCAAAACTCACTGTGTAGTGTCCCGTAGGATCCTTGATTGTGACGTAAACATCGACACTGAAGAGAGCTTCTTCATCATCATCCTTGTAGACGGACATGGTGTACTTTCCGTTGTTGACGAATTTTGTTGTAACCTGGTTGGCATCCGAGAACAGCCATGTTCTGATACCGTCGTCGCTCAGAAGATTCTCTCTGAAGATTGTCTCACCGTTGTAAGTAACGACTCCCTTCATTGCCGATCCGCTGTATCCGATCTGTTCGTAGACGACAAACATTGTGTTTTCGCTCACTCCCAGGGAGTAAGTGCTTCCGAGAGCCTGCATTGCAAGTTTTGCCTGATCGGCATCTTGGTAGAATCCGGCACCGATTACTCCGGCAGATTTTACATCATCGTAAACAGCCACGAGACGTACGTTCTCCTTGGGTTCGTAGTATCCGTAGGTGGGCGTGTAATATTCCTTTCCTTCCCATTCGGTACTGATTGCATATGACTTCCAACCGATGAATTCCTTTCCTTCGACAGCGGGAACTGCGGGAAGAGCGACAGTGTCGCCTGCGGAAACAGTCTTAAATCCGAGATAAGCGAAGTGCTCCTCGAGATATCTGTAATAGTATTCGGGAGTCATTTTCTCAAAATCGGGTTTCTCAAGCAGATCGAGAGATCCGTCATAAGCATAGAAATCAACCGTAAATTCGAATTTGACCTGGAGAGTCTTTTCGACGTTTGTTCCCTTCCAGTTCGAATCATTCACCGTCACTTTCACGTTATGATCGCCGGTTTTTGTGATTTCGATTCTGTTGTTTTCGTATGTTTTTGTACCGTCATTGTTTGTACTGCTGAATTTTGCCGGTGAAATCGATCCGTCGCTTACGGTAATCTGAGCGTAGTATTTTCCGTCTGCAGCTCTGATGAGGTAGTAATCGATGTAATCTGCTTTCAATTCCTTCTGTTCGATGGTATATGTTCCGGAATCGACTGTTGAAGGAAGCTTGTAGTTTTTGAATTCGCCGTCAAATGCGGCTGTGAACGTGTAAGTTCCCGCACTCACCATTTCTCCTTTGTCTTTAAGGCTCACACTCAGTGTGACTTTCTCTTCATTGACAGTTCCAGTTGCTTCGGCCGTAACTCTCCACTTTTGGTCTGTTCCGTCATATATGGATTTAGGATTCGACCAAACAGCCCAAGATTTATCTTTGACACTGTAGTCCGAATCAGTAGTCTTCCAGCTTATGCCGATTTCCTTCGGATCTATAATCCACTCTTTCTCGATTGTTCCTGTGTAGTTGCCCTTTCCGATGATTTTTGCATTGTAAGTTCCTGCATCCGTGGCTTTGTAAACTCCGTCAAAAGAATAATCGGTGTCTTCTGTCAAATCCGTACCGTCGTCTGCAACTTTGATATTTGCTTTCTGTTCAGAACCTTTGTATGTCAGCGTTCCATCGGGAGCAATCATACTCTCCGCGAGTGGCTTGGAAGCTATTGTCCACGTCACTGTCTTTTCATCTTTGTAGTTACCTGTTCCGGTAATTGTTGCTGTATAAGTTCCTGCATCGGTTTCGGCGTTACCGGTAACTGTGTAATCAGTGGTAAGATTCAGTGTTTTATCTCCGTCTTTAACGGTGATAGTTACAGTCTGTTCCGACTTATTGTATGTCAATGATCCGGGTTCAGCAGTTATGCCGTCGGCCTTAAGGCTCTTGGGACCTATTGTCCATGATGCATTGTCGATAGTTCCTGTGAAGTTGCCTTTTCCGGTAACGGTTGCCGTATAAGTTCCGGCATTCGTCTTTTTGACTTCTCCGCCGAGATCATAATCATCCTTTGACAGAGTGAATCCGTCACCTGTTACCGAGAAACTTACTTCCTGTTCTTCTCCGTTATATGTCAGATCCTTTTGGGAAGCTCCGAAACCCGTAATTGACTTAGGTTCAATAGTAACAGCACTGGCAAGTGTGACTTCGTAACCGTTGGTTACTTTCGTAGGCTCAAGGACCTTGTCACCGTATTTCAATGTGAAGTTGGTAATCTTTGCATCACCGGAACTTACGGCAAGTTTGATGTCTTTTGCACTAACATCCTTCGAAGAAGCGTCGGCACTGACGATTGTGATCAATTCGCTACCGGAGGTTATTTTACTTTTATCAAGAGTGGTATTTCCGTCATAAGTCTTGGTGACTTTATCGCCATCTATTGTGATGTTGACTTCCAACGGAGTAATCGACCAGGACCTCTCGATTTCATATGTAGCTAACGGATCTGAACCGTGTGCGAAAGTAACACTGTAGCGAAGTACGTATGTTCCCACATCGGTCTGAGACTTGATATCGTCACCTGCAGATCCGACTCCCCCCCCCTTAACAATAGACATTTTAGTGACAGAATAACCTTCCTTAGTCTCAATTCCGGGGAATCCTACAGGTTTGATTGAATTTCCTGTGTACACATATTTAGTTGTGACGTCCTTAATCACATACGGAACAGCCGTAAGGTCGACATTGTTTCCGAAACTGACGTGGGCAACGGCCTTTGCAGGATCGGTTGTATTTTCTTCGCCGGAAGTTGTAAACTCAACTGTAGAATCTGCTCCCTGTAAGAAATTGTTGAACACAACGTTTGTGCTCGCAGTACCTTTGACAACCATTTTCTTGCTTGCTTCCAATGTTCCTGTTACGGTAACATCGTTACCGGAAACGGTCACTGTAACGCCGCATACGGCATCGGTTGTCGTATTCGTTATATCTGTAGTGTCAATGGTCAGCAAAACCGTTGCGTCCGCTGTGACTCCGCCTATTGGTGTCGCTTCCGCTTCTGCTGCCATTTTTGCATCCGCCCCTTCGTCACCGACGACGGTGAATCCAATGAAGCAGACAGCGAACATCATTGCAACGGCAACAAATGCCATAATTGATCTTCTTTTATTTTCCATCTGTATCTCCTCCCTTCATCGTCTGTACGGAGACGGAGTGCGGATGACTGCGCATCGCACTCTCCCTCCGCGATAAAGGAAAAAATCCCGACGGATTCCGCACACACACGGAAATCCGCCGTTCTCGCTCAGAGTGTTTTGAACCACTCCCTCTTCTCGGACGGTCTGTATTTCATTTTCAATCCTCATCCCTGAATCGG
The DNA here is from genome assembly GCA_963643255.1 of Candidatus Methanomethylophilaceae archaeon. Lineage (GTDB taxonomy): Archaea > Thermoplasmatota > Thermoplasmata > Methanomassiliicoccales > Methanomethylophilaceae > Methanarcanum. The sequence goes on along the minus strand of CAVIIW010000016.1, from coordinate 10,242 downwards.
GTGCGGATTTTTGAGAAAAATCCGACAGTCTGCGGAAGCAGACCGTCCCCTCCCCCCGAAATTCGATTCCGTTCGGTAAGAAGGGAATACCCCCGTCTTCGATTTATCAACCGAATATCGGTATTTAATACATGCGACAAAATGATTTATTTATGACAAATATGTATGAATTTACACACGAGTGATATTTACTCTACATATCAACTAATAGATGTTTGTGAATGTACAAGCCCCTGCCGTCAAGACAGGGAAAAAATAGGAAAAAATAAAAGAAATAAAAAAGGAGAAAAAGTAAGAAAAAAGATTCAATCGTCGACACGTTCGAAGCTGACAACGTTTTCCTTAACGTCTTTGGCCATCTTTTTCGACATCATCCCTGTCTCCAACCATGCGGCATTGATTATACCGTTCGGCGCAAGACAGGTCATCGTAACTTTCTCCAAATTCTCCGGTGAAAGAATCTTACTGTGCGGAATATCCGTGATATCTTCCATCGTAAGCGTATCACCGAGACATTCCGCATAATACTTCACTTCCGGACAGTCCGTCGCTACATGTAACGATAAATTACCGTCGTCTTTCATCTTCACCGTGATCTTATGAGTCTTCTTGCAGAAGTTCATCTTCACAACGACTGTTGCCATAATGGAAAAAGAACCGAACGTCTAGATAAACAATGGTAACATCGAATCAAAACATGTGATAAATCTAAATGCAACCGCGATAATTCACAGAACATGGCAATCAACTTCGATGACTATCCGTGCGAATTCTGCGGAAAGAAATCAACCAACGTAGTCTATGCGGCATTCGTCTGCAGCGACCCCGAATGTATTGAAAAAGCGAGGATTGCAAGGGGAGGTCCCGGCGGACACATGAAAGCCAAAGCCGAAGGCAGACCCATAATCCCCGATGAATTGATGCAGTACGCAGAAAAGAAATGAGCCGTGCCTTTCAGGCACGGCATATAGTTTCATCCGTGCCTGAACACACGGCAGCCGGTGAAGACCATGGCCATATTGTGCTCATTGGCAGCATCGATGACCTCCTGATCTCTTATAGAACCTCCCGGCTGAATTATTGCGGTGACGCCTGCTTTCGCAGCCTCATCGACACCGTCCCTGAACGGGAAGAACGCATCCGATGCCATTACGGAACCTTCGGTAGGTTCGTTTGCTTTCATCGATGCAATCTTTGCCGAATCGACACGGGACATCTGACCCGCACCGATACCTACCGCACGTTCTCCTTTCACGTATACGACACAGTTCGAAGTGACATGCTTCGCAAGTTTCCATGCGAATAACATAGCTTTTACTTCTTCTTCGGTAGGTGCGCGTTTCGTAATCACCTGAAGGTTCTTGGGATCGATAGGAACATCCTCATCCGTCTGAACAAGATATCCGCCCTGAACCTTCTTCACTTTCATTTCCCTTGTTCTGTATGCGGGACCGATGGGTGAATTGGTTCTCAGAAGACGGATGTTTTTCTTTTTCTCCAACAATTCCAAAACTCCGGGTTCGTAATCCGGTGCGATAACGACTTCAACAAACTTCTCGGAAATATCGTGGGCTGTCTTCATGTCGCAGTTTCTGTTGAGACAGATAACACATCCGAATGCCGAAAGAGGATCTACCGCATATGCGGTGGAGAATGCTTCGTAAATGTCATCTCCCGAAGCAAGACCGCAGGGATTGGTGTGTTTCATTACAACCGCAGTGGGTCTCTCGAAATCCATACAGATGTCCAATGCCTTGTCCATATCGAGGATGTTGTTGTATGACAATTCCTTTCCGTGAATCTTCTCCATCTTTGCGACAGTGTTTCCGGGAGTGAACGGATCTTTGTAGAATGCAGCTTTCTGATTCGGGTTCTCTCCGTATCTGAGATCCTGTACCTTCTCCATCGGCATCGGATAGGATTCGGGGAACATTGTTCCGAATCTTTCATTCATCTGCTGCGCGATCATTGCGTCATAATTCGATGTAACGACGAACGCTTCGGACATTAATCTTGATAACAATTCATCGTCGAGAGAACCGTTCGCTTTTAACTGCTCGAGAATGGGTGCGTACTGTGTGGGAGATGTTACCGTTGCTACGGAATGGTAATTCTTGGCGGCTGCACGAATCATACTCGGACCGCCGATATCGATATTCTCGACGATTTCATCCAAAGTAGCATTCTCTTTCAGTACGGTTTTCTTGAAAGGATAGAGGTTGATGACAACCATATCGATTGTTTTGATTCCTTTATCCTTGATTGCCTGCATGTGTGCAGGTAAATCTCTCCTTGCAAGAATTCCCGCATGTACCTTCGGATGGAGTGTCTTCACACGTCCGTCCAGCATTTCAGGAAAACCTGTAACGTCGGAAACTTCCGTAACATCCAGTCCGTTTTCCTTAAGAAGTCTGTACGTACCGCCGGTGGATATCAGTTCGATACCCAATCCTGACAGTTCCTTGGCAAAATCTACGATCCCATCCTTATCGGACACGCTTATGATTGCTCTCTTAACGACCGCCGTCATTATGGATTTCCTGCAATAGGATTGTATTGCATTTTATGTACCTGTGGGGGGTAGATAAAGATTATTGCTCTGTGAAGAGAGATTGCATATTACGGAACCGAAGATTCATTTCACTGCGTACAGTCCGACATCCGAGCAGGTCGACCAGAATACGTGAACTTCGGTGAAACCGATACCTTTTAATAAGTCCGTGTAAGCGGATTCGGAAATCGGGAAGTATACCGAATTTCTGTTGGAAATCATCTCGTCTGCTTCTTCTTCGGATAAACCTGAAGACATCATGTATTCCTTCCATTCGGAATCCATTTCATTTTGATTGTTGGGATGTGTTACATGTTCGGATACGATGAAAATACCTCCGCGTTTCAGCATCCTGTAGCAGTTTTCGGTTGCCGTTTTTCTTTCTTCGATGTTACGGCAGTAATGATGTGCGAACATTGAGGTGACAACATCCAATGTTTCGTCTCCGAAGTTGAGTTTATCTGTGGGATTTGTGACATACAGACATCTCTGCTCTCCGTGCATAGTCTGTTTTGCGATTGCTATGTTTTCTGAAGAAGGATCTGCAAGAACAAACTGTGTATTGGGGAATCTGTTCACAAATGTACATGCGGAACCTCCGGTTCCGCAACCTGTATCCAGCCAAATCTTAGGATTGGGAACATGTTCTCTGACTATGTTCGGAACGGTCATCCTGAATTCCGCATACCCCTTGATTCTCACTGACATGGCATTCTCGAGTTCGGTCACCATCTTACGACTCCCTGTAATTTTTATCCGAAATGCCGATTTTAACGTTGCCTCCGGTCATATCGTTGACCGCTTTGACGAAATCATCCACTTTATCATCCGGAACATCTGAGATTATTGTTACGTTATCGGAGAATATCCTTTCGGGTTTTCCTATGAAGATATTTTTGCATACGGTATCGAATCTTCCGTATGCATCGTAACCGCATTCGATTGAAATTCTGTTACAGTGAATCATTTTCACAATGCGGACGAGACCGACTGCGCCTGCGGCGCAGTCGGTATAAGCCTGCACCAAACCCCCGGTTCCCAATAACGTACCTCCGAAGTATCTCACCACGACAACCATAACGTCATCGATACCGCTTCCCCGGATTACCTGCATCATCGGCCTTCCGGCCGTGCCGGAAGGCTCCCCGTTATCCGAAAATCTTTCGATATCGGAATAACGCGACGCATAGCAGTAATGGGTCGCATTCGGAAACTTCTGTTTCATATATTCAAGATTGGAAGTGATATCCTCCGGAGAAGAACACCTCATCGCACATGAAATGAACTCAGAACCCTTGATTGTAATTCTGTATTCCGTGATTTCTTTCACTGTGGTGTATGAATCTCTCATGAAATCACAGCATTCTGCCGAAGAACATCACGGCGATACCCAGCATATATCCCAACACCGCACCCAAAAGAATACCGGAAAGAACACTTTCCACCTTTCCTCTCCTACCGAGTCCTCCGATGAAGAAAATTGGGAAAAACAGGAATGAGAGATAGAAGTGCATGAAATATGTCAGGCAGAAAATCAATGCGCCCGAGATCAGCATAGGCAGATACAGCCACAGCGGACTGTATTCCGCTCTCTTATCCATGTAAATAACCTGTCTGTGACCGGTTGACATACCGCATTCGGGACAGAACTCGGCATCGTCGTCTAAATTGCAGCCGCAGCGGGTACAGAACTTCATCGATTCCGATAAAACAGGTTAATATATAAGGACATTATTGCGAGTTCTGAGCCGAGATAGCCAAGCCCGGTATGGCGGTGGTCTCGAAAACCACTGGCGCAAGCCTCGGGAGTTCGAATCTCTCTCTCGGCGCCATTTTATTACACATACGCTGTCAAACAGTGAGAACTTTGTCAAAAATTCATCGAAATCGGCGAATTTATAAATATCAATCAGAAATTGAATAATCGTCCCGATAAGACCCGCAGGATAGGTCACTGCATGGTGGCCATTAACGCCTACGGGTAAAGGATGCTTTCTGAATTTATTCCGAATCAACAGGTACTTTCGAGATGTTATGGTGCAGATGTTTCCTGTTATAATCGAAACAATGACAAAAAATCCACACTCTTTCCTTGTATAACCGAAACGTAAGACGTACCAATCGCAATTCTGCACTTGTAAAAAAGTTCAGCGTAATGAATTATTTTTCAAAATCTGAAAAAATATTCGGCGCGGTGAAGATTTTCACACACCGATAACACGGGCTGTTGCCTGTCTTTTCAATAAAAAAACAAGGACAGGGGAAAACCCCCAGTCCCTCATTCGGTTTCTTCTTTCTGTCTCAGACTCATCGCAAGAACGAACGCAACCATCGCCATCAGTGCGGCGATGAAGAATGCATGTTTGAATCCGGGCATGAGAATCTGTCCGACAGTCATTCCCAGCACAGGTGTAAGAATAAATGCCATAAACACCGCGTTAAGTATTGCGACACCCGCAGACGAACCCGCCTGTCTGAATGTGTTAGTCAATCCCGACAGCAGTCCGTCTTCTCCTTTCTTAATGAAACTGAAGGAGTGGTTCGTTACGGCAACCAAAGCCATACCCAAACCTGCGCCCATGACGAACAGTGACACCAGAATAAACCATAATTCGGTGGATTCGCTGAATCTTGTCATCAGCAGGAATCCCAACGCCGCCAGTAACGAACCGGCAATGACGAATACTCTGTTGTTTCCTGTTTTATCCGTAATCTTACCGACAATCGGACCTGCGACCATCATTCCCACCGAATTTGCAATAAGCACAAATCCGTACTGCATCGTTTCCATGCCTTTCACGTACTGCAGATAGTACGGTAACAGAAGGTAACATCCGCTCACGGCCATGAAAAGTAAGAGGTTGATGACATTCGACTTCAGAATATTCTCATTCTTAAACATAGACATCGAAATCAGAGGATCCGATGCCCTCTGTTCCCACCATGCGGTAAGGCCGGCACCGACGAACATCACAATCAGCAATACAATACCGATATCCGACATCCATCCGAGTTCTCTGCCTTCGTTGAGATAATAGGTCATTGAGAACAATGTAATCAGAATAAGCACCGCGCCGACGGCATCCAATTTCTTCTTCTCTGCGGGGATTTCCTCATCCACCCTCATGTATCTCAGGCAGAGGAAGAGACAGATCAATCCGATCGGTACGTTGATGAAGAAGATGTACGACCAATGTAATGAAGTAAGAATACCTCCGATTGCAGGTCCGAATGCGGTACCAGCAGACGATGACAGTGTTACGGCACCGATACACGAACCTCTGCTTTCGGCGGGAAGATACGACGAAACCATTGCCAATGACATGGACATTGACATTCCCGCACCGAGTCCCTGTACTCCTCTGAGAACAATAACCGCGGTAAGTCCCACATCGGGCATCAGTCCGCATGCACCTATCGCCAGGGAAGATACAGTAAATATCGAAATACCTGCGACGAACACTTTTTTGTATCCTATGTTTGAACCTATCTTGGACCACAGCAGAATGAAACAGCACAGCATCAGTGTGTAGACCAGCAGCACCCATGAGATGTTGGATGTATCATGTCCCGCTTCACCCATATCATGCGCAATCGTAGGGAGTGCCACCGCCACAATAGTGGCATCCAACGCCGTCATGAATGAGCCCAGAATCAATGCGAAAAGAATGATCTTGTACTTTGTCTCCATAATGTCATCTTCTTACCGGATGATTCGTGACTGAAGATCATCCGCATTACTCTGAGGACAAAATCCATATGACGTTACTTAAAACGTACAGTAGAGATTACTCTTCTTTCGGTTCATCCTTGGTGCCCGAAGTCACCTGAAGTCCCACTATTCCGGCGATAATCAACACAACAAACAGTGCTTTCAGAACGGTCATTGTTTCGTTACCGAGTAATGTGGAAACAACCAACGTACCTACGGCACCGATTCCCGTCCATACGGCATATGCAGTACCTACGGGAAGTCCCGATTTCAGGGATTTAGCCAGAAGAATTGTACTCAGAACAAGGAAAATAACGACAATTACGTCATAGTACCAGATTCTGAATCCGTCCGAATAATCCATTGCAACGGCCCACACGATCTCAAAAATTCCCGCAATGATAATTGCAGTCCATCTCGAATCCATCATGCCGCCCCCGACGTAAGATTCAGCCCCACTATTCCGGCGATAATCATCATTATGAGGATTGCCCTGAGAGGTGTTGCCGATTCTTTGTAAATAAAAATACCCATAAGGAAGGTACACACCGCACCTATTCCCGTCCATATTGCATAGGATATTCCTGCACCGAGCGTCTGCATTACAACAGACAGCAGATACAGATCGACCACTACCAACACCGCAGTCAGTATTGCCCACTTGGGAATTCTGAAACTGTCGGATTTTTCCATGGTGTATACCCAACAGGGCTCCATGAAACCGGCAATGATGAGGAATATCCACGTTACATCCATCTGTACCCCCCACACACGGAATAACGATAAATGTTTCCTAAAATTCAGGCAGAATTGCCTTGAATCCTTCGGATTTCGATACAGTTATTTCCCCGTAGCATGAGCCAGATATTCTTAAACGGCGGTTTACGTTTCTTATTTGTCAAATCTCATTCTGCCATCTGAGTACTAAGTACTGAATAAAAAAAGAGTAAATAGCATCAGAATCATCGATATATGTTACACCAAGGAGGGATATCCCGATGGAGAAAAATATATCAGCAATCGAGGGCAAGCATTATCTTACAACGATACTGTTCCTGAAGAAGAATCCCGACAGCATGAAGACCGAGTTATACAGGATGGTTCCGAACAATCCGAACATGCCCCGTAAACTGAACGAACTCGAAGAATTGGGTTTGATCACACAGAACCGCATAGGGGGCAGAGGCACTACGATTCTCAATCTCACCGAAAAAGGAATGAGAATTGCGGAATACATCGAACTGATGGAATCCGAATTAAGAATCTGATTGTTTCTGGCGGGCCCGCCGGGAATCGAACCCGGTTCTACGGTTCCGAAGACCGTCAGGCTGAAATCCGCTACCCCATGGGCCCGTTTCTCGATTCATTAAGAAATAGTTAAACTGTTTCATTTTGACCCTGTCTTCACGGTGAAGAAAGAAAACATTTATCGCACACTTCACTGATTGTGCGGACATGGCCAAAGTAGTAATGAATCACGGTTCCGGCGGGGAGATCATGCAGGAGTTCCTCGCGAAACATGTCACATCGCATTTCCCCAGGATGAAAGCGGAAGTACCGCTCGACTCATTTGATGATTCGGCTGTTGTTGACGGCATCGTATTCACCACCGACGGCCATACGGTGAAACCGCTGTTCTTCCCCGGAGGAGACATCGGTTCGATATCCGTTGCTGGAACTGTTAACGATATCTCGGTTATGGGCGCAACACCCCTGGCACTGTCCTGTTCGCTTATTCTTGAAGCGGGACTTGACGTTGATATTGTCGACAGAGTTCTCGAATCGATGGGAAAGACCGCGGAAGGATGCGGAGTCCCTATTGCTACGGGAGATACCAAGGTTGTGGAAGCAGGTGCAGTGGATCAGATGGTCATGTGTACCTCTGCAATCGGTAAGAGATCGAAGTACATGGACGGCAATCTCGAAGTTGCCGAACAGTACAGAAAAGTGGATTCGAGATGGGCTACCGACAGTAACGTGAGACCGGGAGACGCAATCATCGTTTCGGGATATGTCGGAGACCACGGAATCGCATTGTTATCTTTCCGTGAAGGATACGGTTTCGACAGCGAAGTCAAGAGTGATGTTGCTCCTCTCAACGGTTTAATCGAAACGGGGCTGAAGAAAGGAGGAATCGTTGCCATGAAAGACCCCACAAGAGGGGGATTGGCCAACACCCTCAACGAATGGTGCTCCAAATCACACATAGGCATGGAAATCGAATATTCCGACATCCCTCTGAGAGAGGGAGTTGTGAACGCATGCGATATGCTCGGTATCGATCCCCTCAGCATCGGTAACGAAGGAAAAGTCGTCATCGGATGCGTTCCCGAGATGGCTGATGAGATTGTTTCCGAATTAAGAAAACACCCTCTCGGAAAGAATGCGGCAGTCATCGGACACGCAGTTGCGTCCGATGTTCCCAGAGTAATACTCAGAACCGAAATCGGCGGTAAGAGAATTCTCGAACCTCCGGCGGGAGATCCCGTTCCCAGGATCTGTTAATCAATCCAAATATTATAATACGGACCGATTGTACACATGTTCAGGTGTACCTATGGTTACATTCCTTCCGTTCAAAGGATACAGGCCGTCACTGAAGGACGGCGAGACGATAGAATCCCGCGTATCTCCTCCGTATGATGTGATAGGCGGAGAATATCTCGACGAACTCCGCAGCAGACCGTACAACGTCACGAAACTCACACTTATGCCCGATTCCGATAAAAGATACAGGGAATCGAGGAAGAGACTCGAATCATGGATCGAAGACGGTTCTCTCGTTCAGGATGACGATTCGTTCTATCTCTACAGACAGACGTTCGACGACCACGGAGTCATAAAAACAAGGACAGGTTACGTCGGAAGGCTGAAGACCGAGAAATACGAGGAAGGACACATCATCCCCCACGAGGAAACATTCTCCAAAGTGAAAGCGGACCGTCTGAATCTTCTGAGAGATATGGACACGCATTTGGAATCGATTTTCGGTATCTTTGAGGGATTCTCGAAAGATCTGATTTCGAAAATCAATGAGAATGCGGAACCTCTGTACTCTTTTACGGATGATTCGGGCGTGAAACACGATTATTTCAAGATCTCAGACACAGAAACACTCAGTAAGATGAGTTCCGAACTCTCCGAACAGAAGATGCTCATCGCAGACGGACACCACAGGTACGAAACGGCACTGAACTATTCTCTGGAAAACCCCGGAAACGAGATGAGATCTTTCGTTCTTGCAACACTTGTTGCTGCGGACGATGAAGGATTGGTCATTTGGCCTACGCACAGACTCGTGAAGAGTGACGAAATTTCGGATAAGAATGTCATCACAAAAGTTCAGAAGAAATTCGAGACAAAAGAAGTGCAGTCTGCAGAAGAAATGATGTCCGAACTCAAAGACTGGGAAATGGGACTTATGTTCCGCTCCGGAAGGTATCTTCTTGCGAAATACGACGGAAAAGACGACCCTATGTGGAGTCTTGACACCTATGCTCTTCAGGAACTTATTCTCAAAGACATCTACAAAACGGATGAAGACAAAGCAACCGTCGCATATGATGCGGAATATGATTCCGTTAAGAAAAAAATGGATGCAAAAGAGTACGATCTTGCCGTTATTCTCAACAGCCCGAACCTCGACACCATATGGAAACTGTCGATGATCGGAAAGAGAATGCCCAAGAAAACAACGTTCTTCTTCCCTAAGATCTGGTCCGGATTCGTATTCTACAGAATGGGATGAAAACTTCACAGACGGGGGATTCGGATGTGAAAACATCCGAATCCCGTTCTGTTCTCCTTTTTTTACGAATAAAATTTACAGAGCTCACGCTCTTCTTATCAAAATGAAAAATGGAGCTACTGGAGGGAATTGAACCCTCGGCCTGCGCCTTACCAAGGCGCCGCTATACCCCTTAGCCACAGCAGCAACAAGCCCTTACATGTGGGTTCGATTGATAAACCTTTCTGAATT
>CAVIIW010000015.1:0-23411 GCA_963643255.1 Candidatus Methanomethylophilaceae archaeon | reverse complement strand
GATACAGATTTTCTCTGCAATAATGTTTATAAACAGAATCTTAATGTGGGATTCGATGGCAAAGAAGAGACGCATCATCGAAAAGGAAGCCAAGGAGGAATACGAGTTCATACCTCCTGAGTTCGATGAGAAAGAGTTCATCCTCAAGGACATCTACGGTACGAAAGTCCTTTTGGCAGTTACCGTTCTTTCGATTGTTTTCGGTATTCTCTGTTCATGCGTTCAGAAAGCCTTCACCGGTTTCGGACTGTACCTCGGACTGTTATTGCTTTTCCTTGCAATGTTCTGTCTGCCCAAGATCCTCGGATTCTTCAAACTTAAATCGGAATATCTTGAGTCGAAGACGATGGTAGGAAACTACATCCTGTTCCTTCTGCTCGGATTGGGTGTCTGGATCCTTATGGTCAACGCCCCGTTCGTCTGATTGATTTCGGATTATTCCTGCGGAGATTTTCTTTAACGGAGACTGTATGTTACTGCGGATGCTGTAGCAGTTTTTCCTCTGAAGAAAGATATCTGTTTCAGTGAGTTTTCACAGTGAATGATGTCATCAATCAGTATATCATTGTGGCATCAATGATGTTGCTGGCTAACGCAGATGACATCAATAAATGTTGAATTTAAAAATTCAAAGACGTGGTGTCAGATTACGAATTCTGTTCCGAAATATTTTGTAAAAATTACGGAGACAGGAGAACCGAATGAAAACTCAGTTCTCCCATCTGTGCTGCGGATAAAGTAATTCCGTAAGCAGCCCCGCATCGGATGATTCGAGAGTATCCTCATGTCCTCTGACTTCCATAGTTTCAGGATCGAGGTCTCTTCCGATACCGGATATCGCCGCTTCTTCGTACAGCATCTCCACTGCGGTACAGTGAAGGCGTTCTCCGATTACGGTCCATCTCCCGTCTTCTATGAACGGTCTTCCGTAGGGATTGTCTTTCCATTTCAGGAAGAACGGTTCGCAGTTCTTCGACCACACCGGAGGTCCGATACGTTTGCATGTTTTCGATAAAACATCGCGTTCGAGTTCGAAGATGAATGTGACTTTACTGTCAATTGTCTCATGAACCGCCCTGAGCGTATTGAATGAGAACGAATCGAGTTTCTTCGCCAATGCGTACTGGGACTTCCATATCTGACTGTGGAGATTGTCTACGTTGATGTCCGGTGCGTCGAATGTCACCGTTACCAATTTCGTGCCGTGATCGGACGCCATCTTTTCGATTGTTTTCCTGTCGAAAGGTTTTCTTACGTTGGGGAAGAAAAATTCCTTCTTGGGACAGTTGAGATAGGATCTGCATGCGAAGATAAATTCCGCAAATGTTTCGATATGAACCGCAGATGCAACATTTCTCTTGGAATCTACGGGATCGTATACCACAAGAGGAGCATTAATCATCGGACCTCTCTTTTCCATTACGATTACTGTTCCTTCTTTCCATTCGGATGCAGCTATCAGAACGTCAAGGAATCCGCCGTAGTATATTGTGAGCAATTCACACAGATATCCTGAAAATCCCCTTGTATCGGGTTCCGCACCGTATGCGCCGATACCTTTCATGAACTGCTTGAGAAGACGGATTTGATCGCACATTTTTTCATCGACTTTTGAAAGAACGTATTCCGTGTGGAAAGGGGATCTGTCTACGGGTGTGAGAAGTTTCAGCGTATCCGCTATGTGGTAACACGGAACGAGATCCACATCCAAACCTTCGAATCTTCCGCTTGAGTAGGGGTGATCGACGTATGATCTCTTTCCGTCGATCAGTTCTTTTCCCATGGTTTCGACTTCTTTCTCCATCTCTCTCCTGGGTTTTCCCTCGGGATACATGATGAAAAGGTCGAGATCGGGATTGGTGAGATACGTTCCTTTTGCAACGGATCCGACGTATTTCGTCTCGGCATCGATACCGTGGGTTAGGATGTAGTCTCTGACAAGAATTTCAAGACTGTACGCTTTCCTCTTTATCTCTGCCCTTTCTTCCTCTGACGGTCTTATGGCCGTAAGGACATCGGATTCGATGCTCATCGGGACGGGTGCTTAGCATATTAGATTAAATAATTATCCGTCGGGAAAAAGTGAACGTGGGTAACGGTTCAGAATAAATATCATCATATCAATCGTCGGGTATGCGTTCCTGTCCGAGATGCGGTTCCGAAATCGGTGACAATGATACGTTCTGTGAGAAATGCGGAGCGTACGTGGGAGAAGGTTCTCAGCCCGTACCGCAGAAAACGGGAGGGGGAAGCAGCGTTTTACCGATACTTCTGATTGTACTGTCTGTATCGATGCTTATTGTAATTATGAGTCCGTATGTTTTTCACGGTCAGGAGTACACATACACTCTGACCGTGGAAGAGATAGGGATTACATGCGACGACGATACCAACGCACTGATTTACAAAGAGAGCGGAAAGGTACCTGTGTACCTCTCGGTTACGTCAGGCGAGGATACAATTAACTCAGCGGAATGGGCGCTGGAAGTCAACGGCAGTAATTACAAGCCGACTTCCGGTAACGTATTCACTTTCAAAACAACCTCGGATAATCCGGACTTTACGATTTATATGTCGAACAGAACGGGCCCTAAGGGAACAGATACCAAGTATTATGATGACAGCATCGATTTGTTCGATGCAGTTCCGATGATTGTCGACGGCAGCCCCGTTCCCGATACACTCGGCGTAACGGGTATCGGTGTCAAATACAAAGAGATGGGAAGCGAATACGAAATAAAAGGAGATACCTATCCCATAGGTTACCTGAAACTGAAGATTGTACGCAGTTGATTTTCAGAAAAGATTTACTACGGTGACTTCTCCGTCCGCGGGTGTGCTGTAGAAGTATGTTTTGGTGTATCCTTTGTAGAGATGGAAGAGTGCGCCTGAAAACTCTTTGGATATGTATCCGATGTCGGATACGTATGTATTTTTGTGGTACGCGGTTTCGATAGGGTAGTAATCGTGATAGCGGGCGTTGAAGTATTTGCTTTTGTAGTAAATCAACTCACCCATACTGCCGCTGTCCAATTCGTTCATACTCTCGACACTTATCGCCGCCACGGCATGGTTGGGGATAAGATAGATTCCTGCATCGTATCCTGCTGCATCGAGCAGTGCGGCAAGGAGAATCGCTCCATCTTCACAGTCTCCGTATCCGTCGTACAGTGTTTCAAGAGGATATTTCCAATATTCATTCTGTGATTTTGAATCCTGATCTGATTTGTAATCGATTGTTTTCTGTACGAAGTAAGAAATGAACTGCCCGCATGTACAGTCGATTCCTTCGGTTATTCTGAAGTTGTTCCACATACCTTTCAGATCGTGGGCGAGTTTCTCGATGTATTTGTCTACGACGATGTAATCGGAGACACCGTTCACAATATCGTTTTTACCTTCGTCGTTTTCTCTGACGTACATAGCCGATGAAGTAGTGCCGGATCTCTTGATGTCGCTCTTCATCATGTATGTGTAATCGTCCTTCTCAATATCCAGTGAACAACTGAAATTGTATGTTTTTGTATCTCCCACAGTCCAATTGTATTCGATGTGATACGGTTCGTTGGTACCGTTGTTATTGTTGACAAAAGACATTCCCACGGATGCCGCACACAGCAGAATGGCAACAGCAATCACAGGAATGGCGGGATTAACTCTTATCGTAGAGCTTGCGGGTCTGCTGAATGACGTAACTCCCTCTGCTTTTCCTTTCTCCGTCACATTGCCGCACTCGGGACAGACGGTATCGTTTTCTCCGAGTTCTCTTCCGCATTTGTGACAGAAATCGTTCATATTATCACAGATCCCAGGCATCGTTCCATTCGGACTTCATCGGTTCGATGTGTTTTATTTCCAGATTGTTTAAATCCAATTCAGTCAGGTCCTCTCCGGATAAGGTCTTTACCCCTGTTGCTTCTGCGACGGATGCGGCCTGAAGGTCTGCGCCTATCTTCAGAATGACTATTCCCAGATGAATAAATATTGCCAAATCGGGTTTTACGACTTTGAGGAATGTTTTTGCATCTTCGGTGCACATATGCCCTCTGATACGGTTTCCGTCGGGTGTAGTGATGGGAAGAAGAACAACTTTCGATCCGATATACTGTTTCACCATTTCGTCGCTGTATGCGGTGTCGGTGACATATGAGAGTACGCCGTCTTCGGTTTCACATCTGAATCCTACGGTTGTAGGGTCGCTGTGATCGGACTTTGTTATCTTTATTTTCACCCCGGGGAATTCCAATATGTCTCCGGGCCTGAGTGTTTTACGTTCTTCGGGAAGATTTTGGTGATACGGTGAGATACACGGGCCTAATCCTTCATATCCTTCCATAACGGAAACGCTTCCGCATAACATTCCGCGTTTTTTCCATCCGCCGTAGGTCATACCTTCGACGGCTATTTCCGCATCGGAATAATGGTCGGGATGACAGTGTGAAACGAGTACGGCATCGGTTGTTCTCAGGTCATAACCGATTGTACGCATACCCGTGAGAGCACCCGGTCCGGGATCCATGTGAATCCTGCACTTTCCCGTGTCGAGGATGAATCCGCCTGCGCTCCTTGCCTGGAACATAGCCGTATGGCGTCCGCCGCCTGTTCCGAGGATAATCAGTCTTGCCATCGGGTATCTGAATACATCCGTGTATATCCGTATTACTGACATAGGAATGGTGAATCGGCCGTGTTTTTGTGTATTTCGGTGTGTGGGTCAATGAGAGGCGTCTTGATATACAGCAAAAGTGTCTGATAAAATACCGCAGAACTGTTCGGTGAAACACCGCAAAACTGTCCGACGGACAGGGAGACAGTGAAAAGATGAACTACAGGCCGAAGATTGCAGACGGGTTATTGAATCTGAAGTTGCAGACACTCGGAGCTGTAGAGATTGTCGGCCGTAGAGGGTGCGGTAAGACCGCAACCGCCAAAAGACGAAGGCAAAAAGTCTCATTGAATTTCAGGACGGGGACAGATGCGGGCAGTATCTTTCCGTCGCTGAAACAATGCCTTCGAAACTGCTTATCAGTGAAAGACCCAGATTATTCGACGAATGACAGAATGCTCCGAAACTCCGGGGGCGCAGTAAGAAAATCTGTTGACGACGAACAGTTATGCGGAGCGTATATTCTTACAGATTCCGCATCAAAGAAAATGACAACACCGCACACAGGAACACCGAGGATTTCCACTCTGAAGATGTATTCGATGAGTCTCTTTGAAAGCGGAGAATCTGATGGTACAGCATCATATTATCATGACAGGTACGACCTCGAAGCGGATGCCGTACTTCATCTCGGAAACGGAAAATATGCATTGATCGAGATCAAATTAGGCGCAAATGAGATTGACAAAGGCGCAGAACATCTCTGTAAAATCGAGAAACTTATCAGAGAATACAACGAAAAAGAAAATCAGGTTCCGATAAGACTTCCCGATCTGAAAACCGTACTCACGGCAACCGAATACGGTTACCGCAGAGATGACGGGGTACTTGTGATACCGATAGGCTGTCTCAGAGATTAATCTCAATAACAAGGCAGTTAAATAAACGCAGTTCCGTCCCGTCCGTATGATTACGGCAATCCGCGATGCATGGATAGTCACCCAGGACGCTCAGAGGAGAATCCTCAGGGGAGATGTCGTTATCGACGGCGACAATATCGTTTCAGTCGGTGACAGATACAACGGCACTGCAGACAGAGAGATCGATGCATCGGGAGACATCGTGATGCCCGGTATGATCAACACACATACCCACGTCGCTATGGCACCTCTCAAAGGAATATGCGACGACCTCGCATTCCAGGACTTTTTGGATAAAGTTTTCAAAATCGATTCGGACAGAACGGATTACGATCTCGACATGGGTACAAGACTCGGATGCGCGGAGATGATGCGCGGAGGTACGACTACCTTTGTAGATTTGTATTATTCCGAAGACGTCATCGCAAAAGCCGTACAGGATGCAGGTATCAGAGGAGTACTCTGCTGGTGCTGTCTCGATGAACAGTTTACCACACAGAAAGGAAATCCGCTTGATAACTGCAAACATTTCTATGAAACCCACAAAGACAAGAGAAAAATCATTCCCGGAGTCGGACTCCAGGGGGTATATGTCTGCGGAGAGGAAACCTGTGTCGGCGCGAAAGAATTCGCGGAAGAGAAGAATTTACCATTGAATTTCCATCTTTCGGAAACAAGAGGGGAAGTCAACAACCACAGGAAAGCGACAGGACGCAGGCCTGTTGAGTGGTTGGACAGTATCGGAGCACTCACACCCAAGATGATTGCAGCCCATTCCGCATGGCTTACGATGAATGAAGTGAGACTTATGGGCGCGGCGGGAATGTCCGCTTCTCTGTGTGCGGTTTCCAATATGAAATTGGCAACAGGCGGTGTCGCACCGTATCCTGAGTTCTTCGAGAACGGTGTGAATGTAACGGTCGGAACCGACAGCAACAACACCAACAATTCATTGGATATGTTCTCCGAGATGAAGATCCTGGGATTGTTACACAAATCCGCGAGATGGGATGCAACCGTAGCTCCCGCACAGCAGTTATTGGACTGCTGTACCGTCAACGGAGCCAAAGCAATCGGCATGTCCGATAAACTGGGATCGATTGAGAAGGGAAAATACGCAGATATTGTAATTCTCGACGGAAAGGCACCGAACCTCAGACCTCTGCTTCCTGAGAATATGGTTGCCAATATCGTTTATTCCGCATCGAGTCTTAATGTGAAGACTGTCATGTGTCAGGGAGATATCGTCGTAGAAGACGGAAAGATAAAGACTCTCGATATGCCCAAAGTTCTGAATGAGTCGGAAGGTATCTGGAAACAGCTCTGTATAAGAGACTGAAAAGATTAATAAATTTAGGATACCTTAAAGATTTCATGAGCGACAAAACACTGATCGTAGACGGAATGCACTGTGAAAAGTGCCAGAAGAAGGTAGAGGATGCACTCTCCGGAGTAGACGGAGTATCCGCTGTGTCGGTGGATCTCGGCAAGGGAAAGGCAAAAGTCACCCTTGACAAAGACGTCAGCGATGAAGATCTCTGTATGGCGGTTCTCGACGCAGGTTTCAAAGCAAAGGTCAAGCACGGTCTGTTCAGATGATCGAAAGCGTAACAATAAGAGTGGACGGCATGTCATGTGCCGCCTGCTCCGCAAGGATTGAGAAGGCTCTCTCCAAAGTGGAGGGGGTCTCCGAATCCTATGCGAATTTTACTGCGGGAAGAGTGTCGGTCACTTATGATACGGATGTTACCGACAGGGAAACATTAGAGAAAACTATCGAATCCGCAGGCTATACGATAGTGAGAAAAGATGCCGTCGTTGCGGATAAATCGAAATCGATTCTGATTTCCCTGCTTGTATGTATTGCATTTTCGATACCTGTTGTTACGCTTTCGATGGGTTCGATGGCGGGTCTCGAAGTCGATGTAAAAATATCGGCTGCAGTACAGCTTATTCTTTCGATTCCCGTAGTTATTGCGGGAAGGAGATTCTTCGTACGCGGAATTCCCGCATTAATCGAACGCAGTCCCACAATGGATACTTTGGTTGCGTTGGGTTCCGGTACCGCATTCATTTACAGTGTTTTCCTTACCGTTGAAATATTCGCGGGCGGAACGGCACACCTTTACTACGAATCTGCCGTGATGATTATCACTTTGGTTTCCGTAGGAAAATATCTTGAATCGAGATCCAGGGAAAGAACCGACGATGCGGTCAAAGGACTGAAGAAATTGGCTCCCGAGGAAGCCAACGTAATCGAAGACGGAAAAGAAACCGTCAAAAGAATCGATGAACTGAAAGTCGGAGATATTCTCATAATCCGTCCGGGAGAGAGAATTCCCACGGATTCCCGTGTCACCGAAGGTAACGGTTCTGCAGACGAATCGATGCTTACCGGAGAAAGTATTCCCGTCGATAAGACTGCGGGAGATATTCTCTACGGCGGAACCGTGAATACAAACGGTTCGATGAGGGCTGAAGTCACCGCCGTAGGCGATGACACTGTTTTATCGAAAATAATCAACGCAATCGAAGAGACCCAGAGTACCAAAGCACCTATTGCGAGACTTGCAGACAGAGTGGCACGTGTGTTTGTGCCAGCGGTGATTACAATAGCGATAGTTGCCTGTGCTTCATGGTTGATTGCAGGAAAAGACATCGCATTCGGTCTGACGATTTTGATTTCGGTTCTTGTCATATCCTGTCCCTGCGCAATGGGATTGGCTACGCCGATGGCGATAACAGTAGGTACGGGAAAGGCTGCGGAATACGGAATTCTGTTCAAAGATGCAGCATCTTTGGAACGTTCGGGAAGAGTAAATGCAGTTCTTTTCGACAAGACGGGAACAATTACCGAAGGAAAGCCCACGGTTTCGGACTTTTATCCCGATGAGAATGTGATTCTTGCGGCAGCGGTTGCGGAATACGATTCCGAACACCCTATTGCAAAAGCGATAGCAGATAAGGCATCTTCACTCGGATTCAAAGTACCGGAAAATTCCGATTTCATTTCATCCGTAGGTTCCGGAGTAAGCTGTATCTCCGACGGACATAAGATTACTGTAGGAAACAGAAGGATGATGGAGTCCGAAAACATTGAAATTCTGTTTACTGACACAGCGGAAAAGATGGCATTGAAAGGATGCACCGTCGTTTATGTTGCGGAAGACAGCGTAATGATCGGAATAATCGGAATCTCGGACAGCATAAGACAGGGTTCGGCATCTGCAGTATCAAATCTCAAAAACATGGGAATAAGTGTCGGAATGGTCACGGGCGATGCGGAAGCAGCTGCTTACGCAGTCGCTTCCGAAGTAGGAATTGCCGACGTAACATTCGGAGCGTTACCCGAAGATAAGATCAAAGCCGTCAAAAAATTACAGGCAGTCGGAAAAGATGTAGCCGTTGCAGGTGACGGAATAAACGACGCTCCCGCTCTGATACAATCCGATTTGGGAATCGCTGTTGCATCCGGAACGGACATCGCAATGGATTCCGCCGATGTAGTGTTAATGAACGACGACATAGGAAACGCGGTTACGGCAATCGAAATAGGGCGTGCGACACTGAAAAACGTGAAAGAAAATCTCTTTTGGGCGTTCTGTTACAACGTTGTCTGTATACCTATGGCGGCAGGTCTTCCGTACCTTTTCGGTTTATCCTTAATGCATCAGATGCCTATGATCTCTGCAGCCGCAATGTCTCTGTCTTCATTATGTGTCGTGACCAATGCGTTAAGGCTCAAAAGATTCAGGCCCAAGTCTGTAATGACAAATCCCAGTCGGTAATAGTTTAAATACAGGTGTAAAATCAGAGACCTGTCATTCTTATGAAATCAGAATTCTCAGCATTAGGTCTGTCAGACGATATTGTCAGAGCGATGGACGACATGGGCTGGACCGAGCCCACACCTATACAGACGGAATCGGTACCCGTGGGAACAGAAGGGAGAGACCTTCTCGCACAGGCACAGACGGGTACCGGAAAGACCGGTACGTACGGATCAATCATTCTTGAGAGAACAAAAGCCGCAGGCGCATGGCCCAAGGCATTGGTACTCACACCCACAAGGGAATTGGCACTGCAGGTGTCCGAGGAATTGGAGAAATTATCGAAATACACAGGGCACAAGATTGTTCCCGTCTACGGCGGCGTCAGCATGCTGAAACAGACACAGGCCATGGATAAAGGCGTGGATATCGTTGTTGCAACACCCGGAAGACTCTGCGACCACCTGAAAAGCGACGAACGTCTTCTCGATGACGTTTCTATCGTTGTTCTTGACGAATCGGACAGAATGTTGGATATGGGTTTCAGGAGAGATCTTGAATTCATTTTGGCAAGAGTTCCCGAAGAGAGACAGACTATGTTATTCTCAGCAACAATGTCCAAAGACATCAGAAAATTGGCTTTGGATTGTCTCGATGATCCGAAAGAAATCTGTGTTTCCAAGGATGAAATGGTTTTGGATCTCATCGATCAGAAATACATGGCGGTCGAGAAAGACGGCAAGATCGACATGCTCCGTTATGTTCTTGCACACGATCCGATGAGAACCATCGTATTCTGTTTCACAAAATACAGAGTAGACAAAGTGGTAAGAAAACTCAAAATGTCCTTCAAACTCGCCGGAATTCACGGAGAATACTCTCAGAACAGAAGAGAAGAAACTCTCCGTAAGTTCAAAGACGGTACGATTGAGGTTCTCGTAGCATCCGATATCGCCGCAAGGGGATTGGATATCGAGGATGTCGAGCGTGTGATCAACTTCGATATGCCTCCCGAGGCGGAGACTTACGTCCACCGTATCGGAAGGACAGGAAGGGCCGGAAAACGCGGTCTGGCTCTTTCCTTCGTGATGAGGGAGGATAAGAAGGTTAAGAAAGAAATCGAGAATCTTACGCTTATCCCGATGGAAGAGATTCCCGCACCTTCGAAGGAAGAGATTGAAAAAACATTCTCCGGAATCAGGGAACTTCAGCGCCCGGTTATGGCGAAGAAGAACTCCAGGAAGAATGACGTTCCTGTTAAGGAGAAAGTGTTTGTTGTTGCCGAAATCAATGTAGGAAAAGAAGACGGATTGGGTAAATCCGATATCGCCCGCATGATCAAGGAACACACAACGGTTCCCAAGAAATCGATCGGTGACATCTACATAAGCGAGAAGACCGCAACACTGCAGATTGAAAAAAGATATCTCTCCAAGACAGAAGACGGACTTTCCAAATGTGATGTCAACGGAAAATCCATCAAATTATGGAAGATTTCCGAAATCGAAGGATTGGAACTGAAACACACTCTCGAAGATGAGCCGGATGACGTTAAACCCCGTAAGGAAGAGAAACGCCCGAGGGAAAACAGAGAGAAGTCCGAAGAAAGAAGGCCCCGCAGATCCGACGACAGACGTGAGCGCGGAGACCGTGACGGGTACAGGGAAAGAAAATCAGATTCCGGTGACAGGAGAGACCGTGATTCCCACAGATCCTACGGTCGCAGAGATTCCGACAGGCATGATTCTTACAGAGACGGAGATTCACGCAGCGGCTACAGATCCAGAAATTCCGACAGAGGAAACCGTGATTCCTACAGAAACAGAGATTCCGACAGACGCAATTCCTACAGAGATTCCGGTAACGGTTACAAACCGAGGGATTCCGACAGAGGAAACCGTGATTCCTACAGAAACAGAGATTCCGACGGACGTGACTCTTACAGGAAAAAATCCGATTCATACGGCAACAGAGGCCGTGATTCCCGCGGCGGAAACAAATCCTACGGTCGCAGAGACGGTAACGGTTACAGAGATTCCGACAGACGCGGAAATTCCTACGGAAACAGACGCGATAATCATTTCAATGACGACGGCCGTTCATACAGCAGGAACAACCGTCAGTCACGTGACAGGTTCTCCAAACCCAAAGACAGCAGAAGATACTGAAGAGTGATACTTTGGATGCCACCAAGGACCTTGAGGTCATGCTCGGAGACCCTAAACGGGCCATCAAGTCCATGATGATACCCTTGGTGATATCCTATCTCGTCGTCCAGGTCAATATTTTTGCGGATACTTCATGGTGCAGCGGATTGGGTTCCGATGCGAGTTCCGCGGTGTCTTCTATCTTTCCCGTTTATTGGATTGTATCGGGATTGGGTACGGGTATCGGCGTGGGAGCTTCCACATCGATAGCGAGATATCTCGGAAGGGAAGACAAAGCATCCGCGGACAGTATCGCGGCGCAGACAATTGTTCTGTCTGTGATTGCAGGTGTGATAATCACACCTGTTCTTCTGCTGATATTGGATCCGATGATTTCATGGCTGGGTCTTGACGGAATAGGGCAGCATTGCAAGGATTACATTTTACCGTCGATTTGGTCGAGTGTAATTATAATTCTCAACGGTGCGCTTGCGGGAGTCATAAGAGCGGAAGGTGCAGCCAAAAAATCCATGGCCGTTCTTCTTTCCGCTGCGGCAATCAACATTGTTCTCGATCCGATACTCATTTACACATTCGACATGGGGTTGCTCGGAGCGGGTATTGCTACCGCAATATCCACTGCAGCATCTACCTTAATCGGAGCGCATTGGTATTTCAGAAAAACAATGTTCATCAACATCTCATTCAGGGGATTCCGTGTAAAACCCGATCAGATGAAAGATGTTCTTTTTGTGGGAATTCCGCGTGTTACCGAATCCACGTTAATCAGCGTGATGTCACTCATACAGCGTTTCCTTATTGTTCCGGTTGTTGGAATGATGGGTATCGCATTCTACAACATACCGTGGAGATATGTTGCGGTTGCAATGGTGATATCCCAGGCAGCGGGTTCCGCTTTGATTCCCGTCTGTTCCGCCGCACTCGGACGTAATGACAATGTAAAAGCCGAAACAGGATACAGATATTCATTTTGGATTACGATGGTGATCATGACTGTCTTTGCGGTCATTGTCTTCATCTTTGCAGATTATCTTGTCATTCCGTTCTCGTTTTCGGAATCAATGATTCAATACAGGGCGGAATTTGCCCACGGACTGAGAATTTATGCATTATTCTTCCCGTTCATGGGAATGGTCGACATCGGTTCCTCGATTTTACAGTCATTGCGTATGGCGCAGGCATCTATGGTTATGGCATTCGTCAGAAATGCGTTCCTGGTGATAGTAATGTTATTCGCCCATTCGATGGACGATATCTATTGGCAGCTGTTCGCAACCGAGGTTCTCGGAGGACTTATGATGATGGGTATGGCGATACACGAGTTCCGCAAATACAAGCGGAAGCGTATGCTCATCACTGCCTGACGCAATCGTTTTTATCGGTATGTCATATACAAGTGTCGGTACAAATGAAGTTGGTACTCATAAGGCACGGAGAGAGCGTTTGGAACAAAGAGAATCTTTTCACGGGTTGGACAGACGTCGATCTGTCCGAGACCGGAAGGAAAGAAGCCGCCGAAGGCGGAAAGATTCTGAAGGCCGAGGGTTTCGATTTCGATATCTGTTATACGTCATATCTCAAAAGAGCAATCCACACTCTGAATCTTGTTCTCGAGAACATGGACAGAGAGTGGCTGCCTGTTTACAAAACATGGAAGCTCAACGAGAGGCACTACGGTGCTTTACAGGGATTGAACAAATCCGAAACCGCCGAAAAATACGGAGAGGATCAGGTCAAACTGTGGAGAAGATCCTATGACGTAAGACCTCCCGCACTGGAAGAGGATGATGAGCGTAACCCCGCATTCAATCCCATGTTCAGAGATGTTCCGAAAGAGAATCTTCCTCTTACGGAGTGTCTTGCCGATACTGTGGAACGTGTCGTTCCTTTCTACCTTTCTGAAATTGTTCCCAAGATGAAAGAAGGAAAGAGAATTCTCATCGCAGCCCACGGTAATTCGCTGCGTGCATTGGTGAAGTACATCGAGAATATCTCTGACGAAGAAATCGCCGGAGTGAATATTCCCACGGGAGTTCCTCTCGTCTATGAGTTTGACGATAATATGAAACTCATTTCGAAGAAATTCCTCGGAGATCAGGACGCAATCGCATCCAAGATGACTTCCGTAGCAAACCAGGGTAAGAAGAAGTGAAAATATTACACCGCAGAGGGTAAAACCCTCTGCGGAATATGTGTTTATTTCTTTGCCATTTTTTTCTGGAGTTTTTCAAGCTTCCTCTTGGCTTCGCCGTCACCGTTTGCGGCTGCTTTTTCAAGCTCTGCGGCCTCAGCCTTCTGTTTCTGCTTGTTCTTCTCGAGTTGTTTCTTGCTCATCGGCATGATATCACGGCTCGGAACACAGTACCCCTATATACGGGATTTCACAGAACGCCGAGATGTTCGAGAAGAATCTTCAGTCCTATAAGGATAAGAATACAGCCTCCTGCGAACTCTGCTTTGTTGCTGTACTTATCTCCGAAGATACTTCCGATCTTCACACCGACTGCGGCGATTGCGAATGTAATCAATCCTATGACAGATGCAGACAACACAATATCGGCACCTGTCATTGCAAGAGAAATACCTACAGCCAAAGCATCGATACTTGTTGCGATTGCAAGTAACAGCATTACTTTGAATCCGATGCTGTCATCGACGTTTTCCTCATCGCTGAAAGATTCCCTGATCATATTTACTCCGATGATCAGCAGAAGGATGAATGCAATCCAATGGTCGATATTTTCTATATATGAATGAAACGACGAACCCAAAAGGTAACCGACCGTGGGCATCAGAGCCTGGAAACCTCCGAACCACAGGCCGATTATCACCATCGATTTCAGCGACGGTTTTCTCATCGCCAATCCTTTGCAGATGGATACTGCGAAAGCATCCATCGCAAGCCCTACGGCTATGAGAATCAGGGAAACGACATCCATACTCACAGGATGTGCTGTTTCGTAATTAAGGGTTCACACAGGATTGATTACATCCTCTTGGCTGCTACGGTGTATATGAGGTAGATTGCCATTGCAATGAGGAATACCGCAACGGGAACCATCCAGTTGTTTTTGATTCCGTATGATGCAACTGCGAGACCCACGGCAGTCACGATAGAGCCGAGCCAAAGTGCGGAACCCGATTCGGACGTTCCCATTTGGTCTATCTTGTGATCTTTCATAATCGATGACAAAAGGAGGTACACACCGAACACAATCAGTGCACCGCCCACGATGTAAATTACTTCGACTCTGAGAAGAAACGCCAACAGAGCGAAACCGATAATCAGAATAGCGACAGCGAAACCGAGTTTGTTCCATTCGCCGGTAGTTGTACTCATATTATGCCGTACCGATTATCTGTACTAAAAACTGTCCTCGGTTCGGAAGCAGGAATATGTGTCGGAGTGCCGATGAAAGTTTCGGGAAATTTTGAACAAAACTTGAATCTGAATTGAAGTTTCTGGAAAAAATGAACAAAACTTTAACCGATGAACTGTATATGAGTTCTCATGGCAGAGGTTCTCAGGCGCACTTATCTGAAAAGGCTTGAATCCGGAAAGGACAGGACGGATGTTGTCAAAATCATAACAGGGATGAGAAGATCCGGAAAAACCGTTCTGATGAAACAGTTCATTGCGAAACTGACCGAATCCGGAATTCCTGAGAACAATATCGTCTATTTCAACTTCGAATCGAAAGAAAGCATGAACATCGGAACATATGCCGATCTTCTTGACAATATATCGTCAAGAAAAATCAACGGCAGGATGTACGTTTTTCTCGACGAGATTCAACGTGTGGAATCGTGGGAATCCGCCGTAAATTCACTGCAGATCGATTACGATGCGGATATATACATCACAGGTTCAAACGCATACCTTCTGTCATCGGAACTTTCCACATATATTTCGGGACGTTATGCGGAATTGAAGATTCTTCCGCTGTCTTTTTCAGAATTCCTCGAACTTCATCCGGGAGACAGAGAGGAAAGATTTATGCAGTATCTCCGCAGAGGTTCTCTTCCCGTTGTCAATCCCGACGGCGACGAACTGTTTGAAAAAGATCTGTTAATCGGAGTGTTCAATACCGTTCTGATAAAAGACGTACTGAAACACACAGGTTCATCTGATGCATCCGTGCTCGATGACATCGCAAGATTCCTTTTTTCCAATGTGGGAAACATCACAAGCTGCAATTCGATAGCGCAGATTCTGAAAGAGGATAACAAACAGGTAAGAAAATACATCAATGCCATGTCCGAAGCGTTTCTGATACACAAGGCGGAACGTTACGATATACGCGGAAAGAAACTGTTGGATACGCTTGAGAAGTATTATGTTGCGGATACAGGGGTGATGAACGCCGTTTTGGACATATCTTCAAGAGAAGACATCAGCCGTCTCATTGAGAATGTCGTTTATCTGGAACTGATCCGCAGAGGGTATGATGTAGCCGTGGGAAAATACGGCGACACGGAAGTGGATTTTACCGCACGCAGGAATAATGATATTGAATATTATCAGGTAACTCTGTCGATGATATCCGAGACCGTATACGGCAGAGAAATCAGACCTCTGAAACTTATCAAAGACAGTTATTCGAAAACAGTGCTGTCGATGGATAAGTTCCTCATTGATACTCCCGACGGGATAAAACACAGGAATGTCATCGATTGGCTACTGGAAGAATAAATCAGAGACTCAGTACCGTAATCTTCCTGTCGCAGAGTCTGATATCCAAACCCGCAGATTTCCTCACTTCGCCGTCGACTGTGTATGTCATCTCCCCGTCGCCTTCGATGTGAACATGATCCGATGTCAGAACGGTTGCGTTCGGCTGATTGCAGACCCATGATGTTTTTGTGGACAGGAGGTTCATAATCAGACGGTATTTTCCGACGTAGGGACAGACGATTACCTCAAGTTTTCCGTCATCTATTTTCGAAGAAGGGTCCATCTTCAGTCCGTTGCAGGTAGTTTTCACATTCTGAACCGCAGCCATTAGATAACGGCCGTCTGCGGTTTCGTTATCCGCGGAAACATGAACGTGTTCCGGTTCGTATGCCGAAAGCGCTTTGATTATCGGTTTCAGATACCCGTTGCACTTGAGTTCGTTTTTGATCTCTATCGTTTTTATGGATAATCCGATGAAGATACTCTGAACAAACACCGTATTTTCATTCAGTTCCCAGAGATCCACAGTCTGTCCGTGCATTTTATCCAACGTTTCCGACAGTCCTTTTCCGTCTCTCGGACATTGGAATGATCTCGCAAAATCGTTTCCGGAACCGAACGGTAACAGCACATACGGTTTGTTCATGGTGTATGTTGCGTTGATAACACGGTTTACCGTGCCGTCTCCTCCCCCGATTACGATAACATCGGACGATTCACAGAATTTTACAATATCTTCGGGAGTCTCTCCGTTCAGTTCGAGATAAGAAAAATCAGCGTTGCTGTTTTTCATATATTCGATTATTTTTTCCATATCGTTGCGGTGTTTCCCGTTGCAGGATTTCGGACAGTAGAATATCGCCGACTTCATCGTATTGGCATCCGAAATAATCTGATGTTGATTAATAGTTACCGTCGGCGGTCAACTATTATATTGTGTCCGCAACATTAGATATGTCATGAAGAACAGAACGAAGGCGAGACTGATTGTCGGTACAGTCGTACTGATAATCGTTCTGGCCATGATGGCACCTTTCCTTTCGATTTTTATCAAAATCGATGACGGAGGAGTACATCTTACGGCAGACATAAGTATCGGCGAGGATGCGGTATTCACAATCGGGGAAGATACGCCCAAGAGTTCCGTAACGAGGAATATCTCCAATGCGTATGACAAAGGGGGAAGAATCGTCGTTTACGGTTCGACAATGGAAACTTTGGTGTCCAGTGACGATGCCGACACTGTTGCCGGTAATATCATGGCGGCGGGTGTAACGTCTTACTCGGTTACAGACGAAAGCGGAAAAGTCGTAAGGGTAGTAATGGTCGACGAATCTACGGATGATGACGAAATCATCACAGTCTCCATGAAAACAACCGAAATGGCAGCCAAATACACCGTACCCGATCTCAAATTGTATTTTGAGAAGGGCAATTTCAAATCAGTGACCGATTCCAAAGTCGAAATCGACGGCGGAAAGATGAAACTTACTGTTTCCATCCCTGTGTCTACCTTTATGGCCCTTCAGGCGATGGGATGCGACATTGTGATGGATTTCAGTGTTTCGTACATGTTCCTGATGTCTTTCAGTCTGACCGGAAATCTCGGAAATATGACGGGTGTTTCCAATACAACCGTCACAATCGGCGGCGGTACGGAAACTTTCAATATTTCGTTGGGCAGCGGTTCGTCAACCATTACGGATCTGATAGAGAGTATCGACGGAGGAGACGTCTGCGGTCTCGGTATAACGACATCCGTCGTAGACAATCTTGCAACGGTGAAGATCGATCTCGGTACGTACGATTCCCTCTCGTCATTCCTTAAAGATAAGACGGACGACGAAGGAAAGATTACAATCACATACGGCGGATCTTCTGTAACAATAGAAAAGGATCAGGCTGAAGAAATCGTAAAATTCCTGACATATCTCGAGGAGGCCTCCGCATGAACAAAGTTTCCAAAGGACGGGAGTTTAGAGCTGTCTGGGTCTACGGTTCTGTTATAAGAGGGATCATACGCGCATTCATTGCGTTGGTTTTGGCTGTACTGATACCCAAGTTCCTGGCCGATATGCTTACAACGCCGGAAACACTGAAATCCTTCGTAGCTGCGTTCGGATATGATGTGGATGTGGCTTCAATTGAAGAAATCCTCGGAAAATGCGATATAGAGGGCCTTGTCGCTCTGTTTAAAAGGGCGTGGATGACAGGTATCGTTACGGTACCTCTTGCATTCTTCAGAGGATTCTACAGAAGCGGAAACATCGGACGTATGATTTTCTGTATTCTCGTTTCGGTTTACAGCGCCGTAAGGTATGTCATCGTGATGAACTTCGGAGATCTTTCCGATCTGATGACAATTGTTCTTCCGATTCAGGGACATGACATATCACTCAGCATAAGCATGATATTCACCGGTGCGTTGATTATTGCGGTAATACTCCGTCTGCTGAAGATTCCGAAGGAAATCGGTTCCTACTACGACGACCGCGAAGCATTCATCGAATCCAAGAGAGGAAAAAAGCGCATGGAGATTTTCTTCGAATGAATCATTCCTGCGGCCCCTGACGGGGCCGCGGGGTAAACGATTACGATATAAACATATCTTAATCTGGAAATTATTATATATCAACATCCTCAATGAGGATGTATGATTCCGAATTGTGGGCCTCCTCCGGAGGAATGTGATGTTGTTCTGCGCACAGGCAGGGACAGAGAGTTGGATGTCATCGAAGGACAGTTTGCCGTCGATCCCGATTACCGCGGAAGAATGTCCGCAGATTGTGAAAAGGGTACGTTTCGGATATCGGGCGGATGCAGACGTTCGGAAAAGGGCGTAACGGTAAGGATAAGAGTGATCCGATGACCGATATCGCTGTCAGTCCGGAACTGCAGAAGAAGATTCAGGAAATCCGCTATATGGATTATCGGATCGGGGAGTTCATTCTTGCCGGGGACGATGTCGGTAATCTCCTGTATGATGCTTTGGCGGACGGCGTATCACGCAGTCTCGCCGAGGATGACATCGATGTTTCGTACGATGTTGTAATGGGTTTGTGCCGCAGCGGGGCCGAACCTCAGAACGATTCCGAGTTAAGCGCACTGTATCTGATTTATGCACGCATCTCGGACGATCTCGGAAATTTCCCGTGGAACATTTCGGATGTACGCCGGGCGTGTTCGTACATATTGGGGACAGATATCATCATAGTAAGAGAAGGAGAATCCGAATTGATCGATTTCGTGAATACGTCTCCGTACGATCCGCTGGTGACTGCTTCCGTATTTTACAATGAAATCTCACAGTACATGAGCGTGAGAGAGGCATCGACACTCCTGCATAAACTGCTGTATGCGACAGGTCTCGGAAATATCGGGATGTGCAAAGTCGATGCGGCATTGTTTGAACATGTCCCGGAGGACAGTTCGGTTCAGGATACTCTGGAACATTTGATATCGATATTGCATGATGCATATTTCGAGGCGATTGTATACTGTGCCGAAAGGGATATAACAGGAGATTTGGACGGCAATGAGATTTCATTTGTCAGACATTCGCGCATACGGAGCGGAACGTTCACAATACAGGATGCATCTCTGTGGGCGGGCAATCTTGAAGATCAGTCGGTAAGAGCAAAGCTTACCGGTTTGGCGGAGAAAGGAATACTTCATAAAGAAGGCCGTACGAGAGCGGTGAGGTTCAGATACAGCGATCCTTTCGGAAGTCTGCGTGATGAGGCAAACATTGCTGTCAGATCGGAATTCTCTGTCGAGAACGGAAAGTAATATCTTGCCGTAATGTCAAACGGGTATTCATGACAGCGGGCGATGCCGAATGTACGGTCGAACATGCGAAAGATATCGTTAGGAAATTCTGCGAAGAGAGGGATTGGGATATGTTCCACAATCCCAAGGATCTTGCGATAGGTATGGCGACCGAATCGGCGGAGCTCTTGGAGATATTCAGATTCAAAACCGAGGAACAGAGTAAGGCACTGTTTGAGGATTCTTCAAGATCCGAGGACATCAGGGACGAATTGGCCGATGTGTTTTACTTTGTTCTCAGGTTCGCTCAGATGAATAATATCGACCTCTGCACCGCATTGGAAGATAAGATTGCAAAAAACAACGTAAAATATCCTGCGGATGTAAGCAGAGGCTCGAATCTCAAGTATGAAGAGATGAAACGAATCTGAAAAAAGATAATCTGTCCCCTCCCGAGGGAGGGGACGATATGGTTTTATGCTTTTGCGTACCAAGCGTTTATGGTATCTTTGCAGGGACATGCATTGATGAACTTGTCCACTGAGATATCATAGCCGTTAATCTTGGCGGTCTGAACCCAACTGTCGTAGTTCTTTTCCTCGGTGTCCCAGATGACCTTGTAGTTCGCACCGTTGATGTTCTTGACAATGGTTTCTGCTTTGTCACCGCTGAGTTCGGCACAGATTTTTGCGGATTCATCAACATTCTTCTTAATCCACTCTTCGATATCTTTGAGGACTTCGAGAATCTGTATCATCTGGTCCTTGTACTTGTCGTAGTTGGCCTGTGTGGTACAGAGGACACTGTATGATACGCCGGAAAGTGCGGACGAGTCACCGAATGCATAGACTTTGTCACCGATTGCAGACATAATGTTTCCGTTCAGTGTCTTGTTCGTTGCGAGTGCATCTACATCTTCGAGATATGTGATGAGGACACTTGCATCGGATCCCTTGGGGACCTGAATGATGTGCACATCTACGCCTGTCTTGAGTGTTGCATCCTTTGCACCCTCATCGTATGTGAGGCCGTTGGAGAGACACCATTTTCTGATGTTCGTGTGTGTTGTCGAACCGTTGATAACTCCGATGGAGAATGTACCGTCCTTTCCGCTTCCTTCTTTGCTCTCGGTGATTTCCTTGATCTGTGCCGCTGTTGTTGCGGAGTTGGAGACGACGCCGTCCGCATCTTTCTCAATTGCATCAAGTGAGCCTTTCAGGCTGTTGTTTGCAATCCAAATGTGTCCTGCAAGCGAACCGGATGACTGTGTGTACTGTGTCAGTCCGACAATGTCGCTTCCGTATTTTCCGAGTGTGTTGATGAACGGTGCATCTCCGGTTGCTGCCATTGTTGCACCTCCGGACAACACGGCATTGACTGCATCCTGTCCGCTGCCCGTAACGACAATCGGCTTGACATTGAAGTCAAGGTTGTCAAACCACCCATTTTCAAATCCTACCATGAACGGATAGTATCCGAGGTTGAGGTATGCGATGGAAATCGTTTCTTTTCCTTTGTCATTGTTATTGTTGTTGACAACAACAGCTGTGACTCCTCCGATGACGACAATCGCTGCGATGACGATCACCAGAATTTTCTTTGAATCCATTTTCTGTTTCCCTCCTTAAATGTTGTATTCTTTACTGTTTGAGACCAGATTTTCCATGATCTCTTTCTTAAGCGCGATAAATTCCGGGGATGTGAGATTCCTTTCGGAACCCGGTTCGAGATGCCATTCTTTAACAATCTTTCCGGGCGAGTCCGATAACAGGATAATTCTCGTAGCAACGGTGAGTGCTTCGTCGATAATGTGTGTGACAAACACGACCGTTTTCTTCTCTTCGGACCAAATATCCACAATATCTTTGTCAAGAATCGAACGTGTGTATTCATCCAATGCCGAGAACGGCTCGTCCATGAGCATTATGTCCGGATCCATCGCCAATAATCTTGCAATTGCAACTCTCTGACGCATTCCGCCCGAGAGTGTGTTGGGACGCATGTCTGCGTATTCCGCCATACGTACCCTTTTCAGCGCATCCATTGCGATTGCCTCTCTGTCTTTTTCAGGTACGTTGAGACATTCAAGTGCCAGCATAACGTTGCTTTTGGCACTCATCCACGGGAATAAGCTGTAGTCCTGGAAGACAACACCTCTTTTCGGTGACGGTTTTTCTACTTTTTCACCGTCGCAGTAGCATTCTCCAAGTGTGGGTGATTCGAATCCTGCGATAATATTCAATGCAGTTGTCTTTCCGCATCCTGACGGACCGATGATACATACGAACTCATGATCTTCGATTTTCAAGTTAATGTTGTCCAATACAATCCTCGCACGGCTCATGTTGCGTTTCATGTAGTACGCTTTCGAGACACCTCTTAGTTCTATCATGATATCACACATCCTGGTCCATGCCGAGTTTGTGGCGGATGTATTTTTCAATATTCACGAAAATCAGTTTATCGATAATCAAACCGATTGCACAGATCACGGCGATACATGCGAACGCTCCGGTGTAATCTATAAGTGCACGCAGTTCCGAAATCGCAAATCCCAATCCGATTCCCGTTGCGATGACCATTTCGGCTGAGATCAATACTCTCCATGCGCTTCCCATTCCGAGACGCAGTCCGTTTACAATATCCAATGTGGATGCGGGAATCATTATCTTGAAAATTCTGACTGCTGCATTCGCACCCATCATGTCTGCAGCCCTCATATAAACATCGGGAATCCTTCTGATTCCTCCTGCGACGTTTATCGTTATAATAACAAATGAAATCAGGAAGATAATCATCATAGCGGATTCTTCGCTGATTCCGAACATAAGTAAAACAACAGGGAGCCACGCCATACCGGGAATCATCTGAATGATGTTCACGGGCGAGATTCCTATCGGGTATATTTTTCTGAAGTATCCGAGGAACATACCCAGAGCGATACCGCACAGAGTGGAGAGAACGAATGCAGTCAGCCATCTTCTCATACTCGCGGCGATGTGTGAGTAAATGGATGTATGGAACATCTGTTTTCCTTCGAAAAGATACTGCCAAAGTCTCTCAAATGTTTCCAAAGGATACGGGAATTTCAGTAATTTGTCATACATTTCGTTGTAGTACCAGGCGAAACAATGCCAAATTACCACAATGATCATGATTCCGGCGATGAAAATCAGTGTGCCTTTCAGAATGTTATGTAATGTCGACGAAGGAAGCTCAATCATATCGCTGTCGGCGGACTCTCTCCTGTCGAAATATTTCGCAATCCTTCTGTCATCGCCTGCTATCATTTGACCTTGATTTATTTCATTAATATTTTACACTATTGTCTAATAATTAACAATCGTTATTCCACAGAATATCCGAACGATCACAAACCGGATATATAGCCAGATCGATCTGATACTATGGATGCGGACAGTAAGCCGGTTCTGTTGTACAACAACGATGCCGAAGGGGTCAAAGTACATACTTCGCTCATAAGGCATATGGGGTCGTGCGACA
>CAVIIW010000014.1:0-26686 GCA_963643255.1 Candidatus Methanomethylophilaceae archaeon | reverse complement strand
GAAAAATCACTCAGACTCGGCAGTTTTGTATGGTACCGTTGCACGGAAACTTATGATTTACAGAGCCCGAATTTTTAAAATGCTGATTATAACAATTGAATGCGAATTGATTCTTCCTTCCAGGCTCCCATTGGTTCGCCCATACGGTCTTGAATTTTTCGGAAGCATTTTCAAGACCGATTCTCAATCCTCCTGATAGAGAAAAACAATCCCACCAACAAAATTTCTACTCCAAACTCGAAAAAGATTCATGACATTTTCAAAATCTCTCAGAAACTGCGAAACTGTCTCTGCACCTCTGCAATGCAGATTACAATCTGTACAAAATGCGCAAATCATCATCGATACTGAGAAGTGAGAACAACAGATATTAACTCGATTTTTCATGCAATGAATCTTAGTCTGATAGACCATAATCAAAATATGCGCAAAGTTATGTTTCTCTTTTAGAAATATCGGCAAAAACAATAACAATGCCAGCATACTAAGATTCATATAAATACACTCCAATCTCCACATGTGATGTAATGTCGGCAAAATTAGATAATCTTTCTATCGAAGTTGTAGATTTTGATTTTGAGAATCCACGTATTGCCATGGCCTTAGAAATGTATCACAAAGGCAAAATAACAAATGAACAGGTAATAATGGCTCTAAACGACTCTGCGGATAAATCTGAGTCCGGCACCACTATTCAAGTTTTGAGAGATTCAATCAGAAGCACTGGCTGTATCACTCAACCTATAATTGTTAACCACGTTGGCGATAAATTTGTTGTCATTGAGGGCAACACTCGCCTAATGATTTATAAAGAGTTTGCAAGAAAAGGAATTAAAGGAAATTGGGACCACATCCCCTCATTTGTCTATGATGATATGGATGATGAACAAAAACATTCGGTTCGGTTACAGTCTCACATTGTTGGCCCACGTGCTTGGAATCCTTACTCTAAAGCAAAATATCTAAAAAAGTTGCGCGATGAAGATTTGCTATCGATAGAACGCATCATAGACATCTGTGGTGGAAAAAAACAGGAAATCATCGAGATGATTAATGCATACGATGACATGGAGCAGTATTACCGTCCCAAAGCAGGAGATTCGTTTGATCCTCGTCAATTCAGTGCTTTTAGAGAACTGAATGCCGTGAAAAAACGCGTTTATGCCCTCCAGTCACGCGGCCATTCCAAAGATGAGTTTGCCCAATGGGTGTTGGATGGAAAGATTGGTGAAGCGATGAATGTAAGAAAAATCGCAGAGGTGCTCAACGACGATACACTGTATGAAAAATTTTTAAAGACAGATCTCAAGACAGCTATAGCAGATATTCATGCTCCCGCAAATGTATCGAACATTAACATTAAGACATTGGCCGATGCCTTGGTTGTAAAATTGAATAATACGCCATGGCAAATAATTAAATCTATGAAATCTGGCGAAAATACAGAACTTGTTGATAGTTTATCATACTTAAACGACTATTTGTCTGGCTTTATGGATGATATATCGGGTAATTTAAATGAGTGAAAGTGAACAACATCGTACACTCGTTAAAATGATTAGCGACTACATAACCAATCAATTCGAAGTAGATGAATGCCTAATACAAGTCGATGGAGTAGATAAGGGGCTAATGCTCAACAAACACAGACCTGATCTCCTGTATGAAACTGACAGCCTAGTGATAATTGGGGAAGCCAAAATAGGAAGCGACATCTACAACAATCATACAGAATCTCAGTTCAAGGAATATCTCAAATGGTGTGACATCAAAGCAAAATACGGATGCAATACGTGGATAATTTATGGAGTTCCGAGTGATTATGCAAAAACAGTAAAAAATTACCTAAACCTCATCAGAAAACAAATGAATTTGGAGGAGATTCAATTCATTGTAAAAACACCCATGGGGCAATTTTCCTCGGATTTAAAGTCTACACAAGGAAATGCCCCGACCATAATCTTTAAAGATGAAAAACCACTGATTGCAAAGATTGAAGCTTTTGAATATCAGAAAAAAGCTGTAAATAAAATTAAAGATTTAGAATACGCTGCCATTTTTCACGAACAAGGACTTGGTAAAACAAAGATAGCGATTGATCTTATGTTGTATTGGTTCAACAATGGTATTTTAGATTCAGTAGTTGTCGTGACAAAAAAATCACTAATTACGAATTGGAAACAAGAATTGGCCAATCATACTGAGTTGAGTGTTGGCGAAGTCAATACCTCAATGAAAAATAACTATTACACATTCAACACCGCAAGAAGAGTTATTTTAACAAGTTTTGATTCTTTCTTAAAGGAAGAGGAACGTTTCAACCTATTACCTCATTGCAGACATACAGGCATCATAATTGATGAAAGTGCGAAAATAAAAAATCCAGAAGCTAAAATAACTCAGTCATTAACTAATGTTGCACCATTTTATGAAAAAAGAATAATTATGACTGGTACGCCGATAGCTAATAGACCATATGACATATGGTCTCAAATTTTCTTTCTAGATCAAGGAAAATCTCTTGGTACAGATTTTTATTCTTTCAAAAAATCCACAGATCTCTCAAACAAACTTGTAAACGATATAGAAAAACAACAAGAGTTTACAAATGCAATCAAATCAATTTTCCAAAAAATAAATGGATTTGCAGTCAGAGAAACAAAAAATAGCGGGATTATTCAACTACCTCCCAAGGAATATTATAACATTGATTTATATTTTGAAATTAATCAAAAAAACATATATGAGCAAATTAGGCACGATATGTCATATGAACTTATTAAAAATGGCAATGTAGTAGAAGATGACTTGAATGAAATCATCAAACGTCTTACGCGCCTTATTGAAGCCACATCCAACCCTGCATTGATTGATGAGTCATACAAACAACGGCCATCTAAAATTTCCGCATTATTGCCTTTATTGGAAGAAATAAACAAAAGAGAAGAGAAAACAATCATCTGGACTTCCTTTAGAAAAAATATTGATTTCATCTCTAACGAAATAAGGCAATACAACCCAGTGACATATTCAGGAGATATGTGCGTAGAGGAGAGAGATAAGTCCATAAAACGGTTTATTTCAGATCCAAATGTTAAGGTGCTTGTGTCGACATATGCTGCAAAAGAAGGGTTAACTCTTACAATCGCGAACAATGCAATTTTCTATGATAGAACTTTGAATTTAGATGATTATCTGCAAGCTCAAGATCGCATTCACAGAATAACTCAAAAAGATATCTGTCACATCTATAACCTCCGCATCACAGACTCAATTGATGAATGGATTGATAAATTACTCAACTGCAAACATCTTTCAGCCAAGTTGAGCCAAGGTGACATGACAGAGGAAGAATTTAATTCCATGATGGACTATAGTTTTGGAGAGATTATTCGTTCAATACTTGGTGATAGCGATGTCTGATACAAAGATGATGATTGGAAAAATTGAATATCCTACACGTCGTGAAAATATAGCTCAAGACGATTTGAAATTCTTCATTGAGAATCCACGTGTCTACTCAATGTTCGACAGGTCTGTATCTAACCCATCGCAATCTGAAATGGAAACGAAATTATGTGAATGTGATGATGTTAAAGAATTAAGAGATTCGATAGAAAAAAATGGTGGGCTCACGGTTCCAATCATTGTTTGTAATAACGTCGTAATTGAAGGAAATCGCAGATTGGCAGCATATCGTATGCTTTCAAAAAAAGATTCAAAGAAATGGGCGTGTATTCCTGCAGAAATTTTGCCAGATGATGTTCCAGAGTCTGCAATTCTGATATACCTTGGTCAGATACACATCGTAGGACAAAAAGATTGGGCGCCGTTTGAACAAGCTGGATTTCTGTACCGTTCTCTAAAAACAACAGGAATGGATGTAAAGGGGTTGTCAGAAAGCACTGGTTTAAAAACTTCAACTGTTAAAAAAATGGTTTCAATCTATGAATTTATGATTGAAAATGACGATCAGGAATCAAAACACTGGAGCTATTACGAACAATATTTATCAAACAGGGCAATAAAAGATGCACGTAAAATTAACAAAAAATTGGATGAAAAAATTGTCATCGACATTAAAGCTGGAAAAATAGTCGATGCTAGGGAAGATATCAGAAAACAACTCAGTACAATTTGCAAGAGTGATTTAAGCTCTCAGCTCATATCAAACTACGTCGAAAATAAACAAAGCCTAAAATCATGCTATGATTCGGTAGATCAAGATAATGTAGATGCCCGCCATGCCCTTAATCAATTCAAATCAAAATGTACAAATGCTGACTTCAGAACTGCTATTATTCATTCAACTGGTTCGGAAAAAGAAACATTTAAAAATGACTTGAAAACGATTAAAATCAGCATCGAAACTATGCTTAAATTGATGGATGATAATAAATCTAGGGTCTGATGCTATTCATTTGTTCACATAATCTGTATATTTCATCGACATGTACCGCAATGGAAAATCCGGATGATCTTCAAGGAAAATACGCAATGACTCTGTAGATGCACACTTATCACCCTTGACGTAGAGAAGATTGCGGTCGATGAACTCTTTGAATGACATTTTCTTGTATATTGATGGCTGATTACACCACCTGGCTAACTGCACATACATGCCTCTGTATTTGCTCTTCCTGTAATCTGAATACCTCATTATGTAAGGAAGACACTTGTGTTGCATCAAAATTGATATTCTTTCAAAGGTGTTGCAGATGTCGATGTAGTCTTTTTCATCGATTGTTTTTCCTTCTCTGATGTAGTATTTATCATCATCAACACAGTGTGAATCGTATCCGCAGAGCACATACAGTTTTGTTTCTTTTTTACAATGTCTACGCCAGATTTTTAACTTCTCTTCGATCAAATCCTTGTCCTGAATATGATCAAACGCAAAGATGTAATCGCCGTGATATCTGCATCTGCTGAATTTTTCGGCGTATTCATCGGTCATCAGCCTCATATCCAGGCCTTGCCTGAATTGAAACGGTACTTTTTTCTCTATGAGATCGTCCAAAAGATCCAAACACCTGTTACCCAACGCTAAGAAATTATCATCCCATAAGTAGATGACTTTGCTTCCCGGTTTGTAGAAAGAATCAACAGTGCGGTTGCAAACGAATGCGTGATTGTATTTCTTATTCACACAGAAAGAACATTTTCTGAAACAACCGCGGGATAAAAATCCGATAGAACAGTCTTTGTAATCCGAATAATAAGACGGAGTGCGCCCTTCTTTTATTTTCTCATCGACGTATTCTGTGTACAAATCGTAATCAGGCATTATGTGTTCAATACCGTCTTCCAGATTTTTTCCGCCGTCCTCGAAAAAACCTGTTCCGCCTATGTGTATTATTGTGGTTTTAGGACATCTGTCAGAATATTTCTTGAAATATTCTTCCAAATTTATGTTATTCAGTTCTTTCAACGTCTTTCCGGTTTTATCAATTGCTTCCTGAAGCTGTGCCGGCACAGGTGTGAAATTAAAAACCTTGGAAACCAGAAGAAAATCAAACTCAGACAAATGATTCAAATCATAATTAGAAAAAATCAATTTTACATCATGCCCGAGAGACTTGCAGTAACTACTCATCTTCATCTGAGCCAAATTAGGGTGTCTCGTCCCATTGTTCAATAGATCTACGTCGATCATTCCTACTTTGAGACTAATTCCCATATTCCTACTATTGTTCTGATCATATAATAATCCGTAGGGATCACAGAAATTTCACGACAAGAATCTTCTCTCCCTTGTCCTCACCGCATCCACCATCATCTTCACCTTATCCAACTGTAAAAAACGATCCACAGAACACGAACACGACAGAATGTACGGCACACCCTCAAACGCATCCAGACACGCATTCACATCCTTCTCGATACGTTCCTTATCTCCGAGATAAATCGTAGTGAACGAATCTATTCCCCCTGTTACCGAAACACGCGAATCACATAATTCCCGTAATTTCCTCATATCGTTGTTCTCACCGTAATACAGCGACTGAACACCCAACTCAAGCACATACTCCAAATCTTCAATCCCTTTCCCTTCGGTGAAACATCCGTGCGGATGCGTACCTATCGGAATATCGTAACTGTGCGACAACTCAATAAACGGTCTGAATAACGGCAATACATCATTACGGTAAAACTCCGAACCGAACACTTCCGCCGTTTCGTACGCCGACGACATCATAACAAAATCCGCCAGTCCCGTATCGAGAATTTCAGGTGTAATCGTCATAAAATAATCTGAAGTAAATTTCACCAAATCTCTAATGTAATCCGGTTCCAGTATTACATCCATAATGAACGGCTCGTATCCGCGTAACTGACATCCCAGTGAATGCGGGGAAGATATCGGACATCCCATAACAAAATCCGGATCTTTCGAATTGATATACTCATACGATTTGATCTGTTCATTTACAATAGATGTCGCCTTATTCAAATCACACTCATACAGCTTCTCAGGTTCCGAGAAAGGGCATCTCATCGTCGTGGGAGTGTCGTCATCTTTGTATCTCATCTCCCCTCCGAACAATCTTAAATCAAACGCAAACGGACATCCTATCGAAGCATCGTGCTCCGTGTATCTTCTCAAAGCAAGTATCGACTTTCCGCCTTTCACTCCGTCAAATGTCGGTGTAAATATCTCGGATGTACCGTAACCGGCAGCTTCCATTCCCAACGTATAATCAAAAAGAAACACGGGAACGGTTTCCGATGATTCCGCATTGAATACGCGCAGGAATGTCTCTCTGTCCATGTTACCAATCCTTATGCCTGAGCATTGAACCGTTTATGGAGGATTTTGCGTTACAGAGTTTATATCCCGCTTTATCAAGCATTGATTTTGCTTTCTCATGCGGTACCGACCATATTCCCAAATCCTGTTTTGTGTAACGCGGATTCGCTCCCGTTGTTGTACCGAATGCATTCGCACCGTATTCCAATGCCAACTGATTCGGAGGGCTGCATGCGACGTTAGTCCATGCGCCGGCACCCGCTATGCGGGTGACGGCAACGATCTGTGCGATTCTTTTCTCGTCAAGCATAGGCGTATCTCCTTTCGGAGTGCCGGGAACGCTGATACGTTTCATTACACAGACGGTACTTGCACCCAATTCGCGGAATAATTCCAGACGGTTTACGATTAATTCATTATCATGTTCAATTCCGACCGGATCCAATCCCGTGGATAATGAAAGGCGCGATTTCGAGATATTTCTCATCGTCTGTATCCTCTCTTCGGGATCAAAGGGAGTGTCGATTCCTTCTCCCAGACGGCATGAATGATATGCCGCATCGAATCCCGCTTCGAAGAGACGTTCGCAGTCTTCGTAAGATAATTCTCCCACATTCAGATTCAGATAGTATTCTCCCGGAACCCGGGATCTGATTGCGTGGGCTATCCCTTCCAGTTTCTCTACCGGATAATGTTCCGTGGTTCTTATCGTGAACATGCAGAATCCTTCGGACAGTTTCTCTCTGATTATTCCTATGAGATCTTCGGGAGTGAATTCGTATGAATTGTCGAACAAATGCCACTTCTCTCCCAGAGAACAGAACGTACAGTTCATCGGGCACGGTGCGAGGTCCACGCCGAATGCGGAACCAACACGCCCTGTATTTTCCGTACGGGCTGCCGCGATTTCACGTCCCGCTTTTCCGAGATATTCGGCTTCTTCGGAGAAGGGGTCGATTGAAAGTAATTTCAGTAATACGTCTCTTCCGACATATTCTCCGGAAAGAGCCGTATTTTTGGAAGTGTCTATGAGAGAAACAATATCATTATCCATGTAAACCACCGAAAGAAAAGTTTGTGTACAGAGAAGGATACCTCCGTGCAGCGGAGGTATCCTTCCCCGTACTTTATTCACTTAGACCATGTGTTGGTCGCACGGTCGAGAATGTACGGCTCATCGCCGTAGATTTTCTTGAGGAATTCATTCGTGAATGATTTCTCAAGATCGAATCCTTCCACGTGAGTCTCTTTGTTCGATGCTTCCGCCTTGTTATAGTAGTCGAAGACATCGTTCACAAGGAACATTCCCCAGTAACGTTTCTGTACCGCTTTGAGAAGTGCACTCTCATCTGCGTATGCACTGTGTTTTGTTGTGTATTCCAGAAGCTTTGAGAAGTATTCGCTGTCTTTTCCTTTGTCGGAAACATCGTTTACGGCCGCTGCGGCTTTCTTGATAGCCCTCAGTGCCTTCTCGATTGCCGGTTTCTTCTCGTTGTATGCTTTTTCGGACACGATGTAAACACCGCCGACTGCTGATCCTTCGGTAAGATACTCGGAAGGTTCCTGGAGGTATCCCAACTTCTCGGGATATTTACTTACGACATCGATATCCGAACCGCCGATTACAATACTGATTGTGGGCGAAGCCGTCAGAAGATCTGTTATTCCCAATGCGGCATCCGTGAGATCTTTGATTGCTCCTCCGGTTCCGTTGAGTGTTGTAAGTGTGGTAACCTGAGCGTCCGTAAGTCCCTCTGCCTTTGCTTCCCACTGTACGAATTTCAGCCATGAGGATGAATATCCCGATGCATATGCCATTCCGATTGCTTTTCCGTTGTAGTCACCGGAAGCGTCGAAGAATGTGCCCTTAAGGTTGCCGAGATTGATTGATCCGTCGTCAACCTGAGACTTCAGACCGATAACGGTCATCGATGACTTTCCGATCTTGTCAAAACAGTTGCTTGCAACCACTTTGATATTCGATGACTTGTGCACGGCGTTGATGACAGGTGTTGTTCCCGCGTTTGTCATGTCGACCTGACCCGCAAGTAAAGCTGCGGTCGTAAGACCTCCGTTCTCATCCCATTTCACTGTTACTTCCAATCCTTCGTCTGCGAAGTATCCTGCTTCGAGAGCGTAGATCAAAGGATCGTATCCGTTTTTATTGGCAATACCGATGGCAAGTGTATCTTTGGCGGAACTGTCATCTTTATTCATGACAGAAACACCGATACCGATACCGGCAATCACCACAATAACGACTGCCAATATTGCCAAAATCTTCTTTGTTTCCATTTTTAATTCTCCTTTACTGTATTATCAACATTAATCAGCGCATCGTAGATTTCGTCTCTGAGGCGCAGATACTGATCTGAATTGTGATTTCTGTCCATATCCGCAGGTAATTCCCATGATTTCACGAACTTACCAGGAGAACGGGACATGAGCACTATCCTCGTCCCGAGGGAGAGTGCTTCGTCGATACTGTGTGTTATGAAAACCACAGTAGTCTTGTTCGCATTCCATAATCTGAGGATTTCCGCATCCATATGCTTCTTCGTCTGTTCGTCAAGACTGCAGAACGGTTCGTCCATAAGCAGGGCATCGGGTTCCATTGCGAGTGTTCTTGCAATGGCAACACGCTGTTTCATCCCTCCCGAAAGAGAATTCGGACGGTTCTTTGCGACATCTCTCAATCCTACTAAATCAAGATATTCCAAAGCCAATGCCATGCGTTCTTTCTCATTGTATTTCTTACGATTTATCCCGAAAGCGACGTTTTTCTGAACATCCGTCCACGGCATGAGGCTGTACTCCTGAAAAATCACACCTCTGTCCGAACCCGGGCCTTCCACCTTCTTTCCCTTGAACAGTACTTCTCCTTTCAGCGGGAATTCGAAACCTGCCATCATATTCAGCAACGTAGTCTTCCCGCATCCCGAAGGTCCGAGTATACACAGGAATTCATTCTCGTTTACGGTAAGATTGACATCCTGAAGGACAATCTTCGCTTTGTCGCCCTTGCTGTTGACGTATGCCTTGTACACCCCTTTGATATCGAATACGCCCATGTTCACTCCTCAAGTCCCAATTTTTTTCTTCCGTAGAGTTCGAGGTTCGCGAGTATGACCTTGTCGATGATTATTCCGATAATGCAGATCATGATGATACAGGCGAACGATGTCACGTAGTCGATGTGTGTCGACGTGAATTTTATAGAATATCCCAAACCGACGGATAATCCCACGACCATTTCGGCGGAGATTAACACTCTCCAGCCGTTGGCCATTCCGATTCTCAGGCCTGCGAGAATGTCCAACAGTGCGAAAGGAATCATAACTTCCAGATACCTCTCGGTGATTGTACGTCCGCACATATTCGCGACACGT
This sequence comes from Candidatus Methanomethylophilaceae archaeon, assembly GCA_963643255.1. GTDB lineage: Archaea > Thermoplasmatota > Thermoplasmata > Methanomassiliicoccales > Methanomethylophilaceae > Methanarcanum. The sequence continues at coordinate 16,546 of CAVIIW010000014.1, read as the reverse complement.
TTATTCACTTCCGGAACACGCCTCAGACCGTTGCAGACGTTGATAGTAATCGGTGCAATGACCGTTATCGCTATGATGTACACGGCGGAAATGTTACTGAAACCGAAGAGAAGTATAGTCACGGGGAACCATGCCATTCCCGGAATCATCTGAAGAAGAGAAACGGGAACGATACCGAAACGGTAGAATGTAGGTGAAACACTCAGTGCAATACCGAGTATCGTTCCTCCTACGAAAGCAATCGTGAATCCCTGCACCCATCTCAGAAGACTGTCTCCGGTGTGTTTGAAAATCGTATTTCCGATGATCAGATAATCGCCGTTCATCATCTCAAAGAGTCTCTGAAACGAAGAAACAGGATCGGGGAAACTCAGTCCGGATGACATTCCTTCCATAATGAATGTGTTGTAATACCACGACACCGCCCACCAGACGAATATTGCGAATGCTACGCCGGCCGTGAAAATCAACAGCCTTTCACCGATTTTGGATAGTCTGTGCGGGTTGATATCGACGGAAACCGCGTCTTTGTTTTCGTCGATTTTCTTCAGAATTTCCGCGTCTGTTCTGTTTGTCAATACGGTTTAATTCTTTTGTCAATTATTTAGTTATATCATTAAACAATCGATAAGTGATTTATAAATCCGAACAATCAGAATTCCGCTGTCCGAATACACAGAATGTGATTTTTCCTTCGTATTCCAGATTGAATTTCAACGTCCAAGTATCACCCGTGATACTTACCTATTTATCAACACACAATCAATTTCGTCACCCATGGCCAGCGGAACACTTGCAATGATCGCATGCCCCATCCTCGAGGATGAGATGGTGTACAGCATAGCGAAGGATCCCGAAGAAAAGAAGATCTATCTCCTCAGAAACAAAAACACAAATACACTCATCCCCAAACTCAAAAAACACAATATAGAGTACACAGGAATAGACGAGGACGATTATCTCAAAGGGAAAGTAAGAGTCTCCGACGACGGTTATTCGATAATCATATGGATGATGGACCTCGGACTCCATTCCGAACCCGCCCATCTCGGAGAATCAATCAGAGACGAACTCACCCGCATCGACGGAAGAGTCGACGGAATCGCATTATACTACGGATTATGCGGAAACGGTCTCCTCGGCATCCTCGACTGGTGTAAAGAAATGCTCAAAACACCCGTCACCATATTCACCGACGGTCACGGTAAAGTATGTGACGACTGCATATGCGTTCCTTTGGGAAGCTCCGAAAATTATCTGAAACTTATCAGAAGGTATCCGGGTGTGATGTATCTCACACCCGCCATGGCCTGCAGTCAGGATGCTTTCATGGCATCACAGGATTTATTCAAAGGAGCGGAAGTCTCCGGAATGACTCCCGAACAGTACATGAAATTCATGCTGGATCTCGCCGATTATAAGTATGCATTAAAAATCGATACAGGTATAGGAGATCAGGAACATTTCCAGCAGGAATGCGAAAACTACGTTAAAAAATACCAGCTTGAGTTGAAATATCTCGAAAAAGAATGGATTTCGACCGAAGCCGCTGACAGAATCTATTCGGAAGCGAAATCATTCCTGAAGGAATGATTCCGCTTCCCGGAATCACATCGTCCTTGCTGCGTAGGCAGGGACGGTGACTTTCTTTCCGCAGACGATACACTTACCGTCGTATTCCTCGGGTACATAAGGTGTACCGAGAATCTTGATGTTGTGCTCATCCTCGAATTTGTGTCCGCATTCGGGGCATCCGCACCATCCGAACCTGTACACATGGAGTTTTGCATCGTCCGTATCCTTGGGAACATCGTCCATAGACTCCAAATCGGTGATTGCACCCATCTGGAATTTCCATGCTTTCTCTTCCATGTCCTTCATCTGCTGATCGAGAATCAGCTTAACACCGGGAACAAGAGATGTCATATCCACTGTTCCCTTCTCTCCGGTGTCACGCCTTGCGAATGATACAACATTGTTCGCAATGTCTCTCGCACCCAATTCAAGTCTCAGCGGAACGCCTTTGATTTCCCAGTCATAATACTTACTTCCGGGACGTACGTCACGGTCATCCAACTTCACGCGGAATCCCGCTTCGGAAAGAACCGATTCAAGCTTACGTGCTTCCGCGGCGACATCCACTTTGTTGTCCTTACCCAGAATAGGAATGATAACAATCTGGAACGGTGCAATCGCCGGAGGGAGACACAGACCTTTCTCGTCTCCGTGTACCGAAATGACAGCGCCCAATAATCTCTCGGACATTCCGAAGGTTGTCTGGTGAACGTGTTTGTGCTCTCCGTTTTCGTCCTCGTATGTGATATCATACGGAACGGAGAAGTTCGTTCTGTAGTGGTGAATCGAACCCAACTGCAGAGTTCTGAGATTCGGAACAACCGTATCGATACCCACGGTGTAGTACGCACCGGGGAACTTATCCCAATCCGTACGCCTGAGCAGATAGTACGGAAGGCAGAGTTTCTTCATGAATCTCTTCAGAATATCGATATCCGCTTCAATCTGAACCTGTGCGTCTTCTTCGGAATCGTGACATGTGTGCGACTCGAAGAAATGAATTTCCCTTACTCTGATGAACGGACGTGTCTGTTTCGTCTCATAACGGAAGGTGTTCACAATCTGATACACCCTCATGGGAAGATCCTGGTGGGATCTTATCCACAGTGAGAACATCGGATACATTGCGGTCTCACTCGTAGGTCTTACAACCAACCTTACATCCAATTCATCCAATCCCGCGTGTGTTACCCAATACACTTCTGAATCGAATCCTTTGATGTGGTCCTTCTCTTTCTTGAATTCTGTCTCGGGAATCAGAAGAGGGAATGAAACTTCATCGTGATCTCTGTCGAATTCATTACGGATGTAGGTATCGATGTTTCTCATGATCTTCCATCCGTACGGTGTCCATACGTTCATTCCCTTAATCGGGTATCTCTTATCGGAAAGTCCTGCTTTCTCGACAATGTCTAGATACCATTCATTGTAATTCTCGGCGGTTTTGTCCATTTCACTGCCTCCTCTTGATTGCATCGGCAATCATTCCCGCTACGGGAATACGGGATGTCTCGGACATGAGCGTGTTGCATGAAAGCAGATCGTCGATGTCCGATTTCTTCAGCCTGTCAAGTGCATTATTCACATACACGCCGTGCGTACATGCAACGGTAACTTTCCTTGCGCCTGCAGCCTTAAGCTGTGTGGTCGCAGTCATAATCGTACCTCCGGTTGAGATCATATCGTCGACAATCAGAACGCTCTTTCCTTTCACATCCGAAGATGCGGGCTGTATGACCACTTCCGTACCCGAAAGTCTCTTCTTCTCAAGGTGGTCGTAGGGCTTACCCATTCTCTCTCCGACCATCTTCGCACGGTTCGCCGCACCGATATCGGGAGAGAACACCATGTCGATGTCCTTATCTTTGAAGAAATCACCCATGGCATTGGCGGCTTTGACATCTGTGTAGGGACATCCGAATGCTTCCAGGACGTTTTCTTTGTGAAGATCCACCGTAATTACGTGATCGCAGACTCTTGAAAGCAGCTGACACATAACCTTCGCGGATTCCGGTTCGCCTTTCTTGAACACACGGTCCTGTCTGGCGTATCCGAAGTAGGGGATAACCAATGTTACCTTCTTCGCACCTGCGTTCTTTACCGCATCCTGCAGAAGGAACATCTCCACGAGATTCTCATCCGGGTATGTGTTCTGTACAATGACGACATCGTCATCCAGTGTTTCCTGTTCGATCCTTGTGTAGCATTCACCGTCGGGGAAACGTACGGTGGCAGCTTCGATGTATCCGCATCCGAGTATCGATGCGATCTCTTTCGCAAGGTCCCTGGATGTCGATCCGCCTACGACTATCATGCGTGCCTGTAACCTCTGCTTTCTCTTATACTTGACTGGTATGAAGTATACGGTACTGCGGATGTGTGATGTCTGTTATGATTTTAGACTCGCTGTTATTCGGAACTGCCGGAGGATTTTCCGTATGAAAACACGGAAAGTAATTCTCTGTTAGGTATCGATAATTCGTAAAGCTGTCCTTTCGGTACCGCTCTGAGGTAACCTGCAATAGCCAAAAGTGAGTATATGCTGCGGTAACCGTCGGAAAATAATATGGTGTTGACTTCCTCGGTGACAATGCCTCCGGAACGGAGTATCTGCAGATTTTCTGTTAATTCGTCATCTGCGTCCGATATAATGTCATATATCTCTCCGTTACCGCTTGTTTCTGCCCAATAGGGGCCTGTTCTGAAGTTTTTCTGAACATAATTCAGTATGCTCCATGGGTTACAGACTTCCGATTCGTTGAAACGGTATCCCCCATACCACTCTTTTACTTCTTCGAATTTCTCAGGATGACCGTAATCCGCACAGATTTGTTTTACTTCATCTTCAGTAAAACCATACATATCTCCGAAATGAGTGTTGAGAATATCGTCTCTGATGACATTGTTGAATCCGCCGAAATCATTAGCCGTCATTACCTGGGTAATGCCTGTCAAAACACCCGATTGTCTGGAAGTACTTTCTTTGAGCAACGGAAACATCATTCCTCCGATGAACGATGTTGCCGCACGGCGGAGATTATCATCTGCGATGTTGTTGACGGAACCGTCATATTCGTCGATTAATACCACGACTTTAGTGTCGTAATACTTCTCAAGTAATGTGCAAAGGTTTGCGAATGCATATTTTATTTCTTCTTCGGAACCGAAGCCGTCGTACAGTTTCTTAAAAAGATTCTTATCACGTTCGGTCAGTTTCGGTGAATCGAGAATGTATACGAACTGTCCGAACACCTCGTATATTTTCTGATTAATCTGTGTGATAAATCCGTCGAAATCACTGAATTCGGCTTTGAGACTGAATGCTACGACAGGGAACGCATTTTTATATCTGTCATATTCCGGATGTTTAGATATTTCCAACCCGTCGAACCACGTGTTTCCTTTGTATTTGATGTTGAAAAAAGCATCAAGCATACTGAGATTCAGAGACTTTCCGAAACGGCGGGGCCTTGTTATCGAAAACACGCCGTTCGGACATAAATTCAGTATCTGCCCTATCAGCATACTTTTGTCCACATAATAGAATTGACCTTCACGTACCGATATGAAGTCCTGGACGCCGACAGGGAGCTGTTTCATAGATTTAACAAGTTTAAAGATCCTTTATAATACTCACTCAAAATCGGCAGTCGGGCGACAAAACGATAAGGATACGACTGAATATTCAGATTTCTTCTGAAATAATAAACGGCTCTTTGCCTGAAAACGCTATTCCGTAAAGGATTGTTTTTCCTTCGAGACCGTGTGCGTAATCTCTGTCTTTAATCTGCTGAAGAGCCGCTTTTGCATCGTTTTCGGATCTCTTCAGTTCGATAACAATGTTCGGACTGTTGCCTTTCTTCTTTGTCATCATGATGTCGTAGTAGCCTTTTCCGTTCTCGAAATCGGCTTTGATGTCATAATTTCCGCAGAGACTCATCAGCATACCTGTGATAAATGCCTGATACGAGTGCTCATCATTCAAAACACGGGAGCTCATGAACACAATAAGGTCGTAAAGTGTGCTCTTCATAGTCTGCGTATCATTGCTCATAACGGCATCGGTGAAATTCTTCAGTTTACCGTAACCGTTTCTCATCCTAAGCGCCCCGGTGCTGATCATCTTCGAAAATGCCGCGAATAATTCTCTGTTCGGTATCGAAAGTTCATATTCGTTGCCTTTCGGAATCGCTTTAAGATAACCGGATATTGCCATCAGCGAATATGCGGTTTCGGGATCGTTCAGGTCATCGGAAGTAAGCATAGTAGTGATTTCGTGTTCTATACTGCCTCCTGAACCGAGAATCCGCAGATTGTCTGTGAGTTCATCGTCCGCACGCATGATAATGTTAGTTATGATATCGCTGCTGCCTGTACCCAACCAATAACAGTCAGGCTTGAAGTTTTTCCGAACATAATTCAGTATGCTCCACGGGTTGTAAATGTCAACATCTCCGAAACGATATCCGTCGTACCATTCCTTGGCTTCTTCGAATTTTTCCGGATGACCGTAATCTGCACAAATCTGTTTCACTTCTTCATTGGTGAAACCGAACATCTCATCAAATTCGGCATCTGTTATATCGTTCACAGACAGATTATTCACTCCGCTGAAAATATCCGCCTTGACTATCTGCATAATGCCTGCAACAATGCCGATTTGAAGAGAATTGTTGCCTTTAAGTGTGTCAGACAGCAGTTTTCCGATGAAATCAACCATGTTCTGACGCAAATCAGAGTCATCGGTTTTGTTAGCTGCATTGTCATATTCATCAATCAGCACAACCGCTTTGGAACCGTGATACCTTTCCAATGCTTCCGAAAGTACTTTAAGAGATTTCCGAAGAATTTCAGGGACAACATTGTAGTTCATGAGGCCTCTGAAAAGGTTTTCCTCGTCTTCCGTCAATATGCCTGAATCTCTGAGATACAGATGTTCTTTGAAAGCCCCGAGAATGGCGCCATTCATATTGAGAAAAAATCCCTCTGCTGTTTTGGAATCGGTTTCCTTTAAATCGAGATTGATGACAGGAAACGCATTCCTGTAACGATCGTATTCCGGATGTTCGGATATTTCCAATCCGTCGAACCATGTGTTGCCTTTGTATTTGATGTTGAAGAAAGCATCCAACATGCTCAGATTCAATGATTTTCCGAAACGGCGCGGCCTTGTGTAGAGGTAAACACCCAAATCATTCTGACTCAGTATTCGCCCTATCAGCATACTCTTGTCCACATAGTACTTGTCTGTTTTGCGGAGTTCTATGAAATTCTGGACACCGACAGGGAGTTGTTTCATAAATCAAGTGAAGTTATGACACCTTATATAATTCACCCGAGGCCCCTGTGACGGGCGCTACAAATATAACAGATGTGGCAAATGACTCACACGGGATGCGGCATATGGCGATGTTCGACAACAGGGGCATGGAAAGGAAAAAACAACTGATCGCCCGGGAAGTTCACGATGATTTCATCGACACCGGGTGTACACCGACTACATGCGAACCTATCTCCGATGCCGATTTCGAAGAAAATCTTCCCGAAACAAACACTGCAGACGATTATGAAGAAATCATCTACGAAGAACCTGCATTCGTAAACGAAACCGTGGGAATAATCTACGGAAAAGCGGGAACGACATGCTTCGACTGCAGAGTATGTGCCGAACATCTCGAACGTTCAGAGTACGTTTCGGTGGTACACGACGATTACGGCCCCGTACTGTGCCAGGTAGGCACACTTGTCAGAAAATCGAATCTTACGCTGGAAGAAGCAAGTACCGCAGACGCAGATAAAATCGAAGATATCGTCAGCGCACACATCGATGTCGTAGGATACAGAGACGAAAGAGGCCTACTGATGACTCCCCGCACCACTTTCAGGGCGGGTGTGAAAGTAACACGTGCGGACCCGGAACTCGTAGGTTCCGTTTTAGGATTGAAAATCAACCCGAAAACAGACGGTTACATCGGATTGCTACACGGTCACGGAATACCTGTGGCACTGAACATCAACGAACTGATTCAGAGACATGCATGTATTCTCGCCAAAACAGGCGGCGGAAAAAGCTACATGTCGGGAGACATCATCGAAGAACTGATGAAGCACAATGTCACGTGCATGATCATCGATCCTCACGGGGAATACGGTGCGATGAGAGACCCCGGACAGAAAGGAGATGAAAAATTCGGCGTAATTCCGCACGGATACGCCGACCGTATCAAAGAATTCGGAATCACCGACGGAGAAGATTCTCTCATCAAACCCCTGAAATTCACATTCAAGTCATTGGAACCGAGAGAAATATTGGATCTGATGAGAAAAGCGGACGTAAGATCTTTCCTTCCTCCGATTAAAAGAGCTGTGGAAACTCTCAGAGAATCGGGAGAACTGTATTCGGTAACCGATTTGATCAACGTTCTGAAAGAAGACGGCGGTTCGAGAAATGTTATGCTCATCTCCGAATTGGAATACATCGACAGCATGGGCATCTTCGCCAAAAGAGGAAACCGTATCGACGAACTGGTTGAAAAGGGAATGACCACGGTCATCAATCTCAAAGGCGTACCTCCCGATATTCAGCAGTTAATCGTGAAACGTCTCGCAACATTCATGTTCGAACTCAGAAAGAAGGGAACCGTTCCTCCCATGATGTTTGTCGTGGAAGAAGCACATAATTATTGTCCGCAGGGAGAACACGTAATGTCCTCCAAACCTTTGGCTACGATAGCATCCGAAGGAAGGAAATTCGGTTTGGGCTTGATGGTAATAAGTCAGAGGCCCGCAAAAGTCGACAAAAACGTTCTGAGTCAGTGCGGAACACAGATAATCCTTAAAGTCACGAATCCCAATGATATCAAAGCGATTACCGCATCCATTGAGGGTCTGACGACGGGAATGGGGGACGACATCCAATCAATGCCGATAGGTATGGCAATGGTTGTCGGCGCAGGAATAGAATCTCCTCTCCTGGTGGAAGTAAGACCGAGAGAAAGCAGACACGGCGGTGCGGGCGTGAAGATATTGGGTGATGAATGATGAACGATACCGTCACAGAAGAGAAGATCGACAGATATCTCAGTATAACAAAGGAAGCACTCGATAAGCTGAAGGTCGTAACACCCGAACGTTCGTTCGCAAGAGATCTTTCCGACAGTTTTCTTGAAATGGCGCAGTGTTACTACAACGATGCACTTTCATTCCGTGCGAACGGTGATTTTGTTACCGCGTTTGCGGCGGTGAACTACGCACACGGATGGCTTGACTGCGGTGCGAGAATCGGACTCTGGGACGTTGACGGAGACGACAGACTGTTCACTCTTTACAAATGAACGGTAACGAATCCGTGGAAGAACATTCGTACGTTTCCAACCCCATATCTTCGAGAACATCGATCGGAGCATCGGTGAAGATACTGTGACCGAGCATACACATTGCGCCTCTCGGCAGTTTTTTCAGTGCTTTTTTCATCACAGGCGTTTCCAATCCGATTTCGTCCGAAAATCTGCGTGAAAGGTCGAAGAGAACATCGACGGAAGATTTCTCGATGAATTCGTTTACACAGGAAGAACCGAATTTTCTCAGTCTGTCCGATGTTTTCCTATCGTTGAGTACCGAACCCGTACTGAGAGGTTCTCCGAATACCGCTATGGATAATTTATCGAATTTCAGACCGGAATCGGCTGTTTCCCCTTCCGGAGGCAGCCCCGCTTCCTTTCTTATCGGTACGTGTGATTTACAGGAAATAGCGGAAACATCTCCCAATCCGCCTCCTCCCACCACTTCCGCAATATGTGCGTTCAGGAAAGCGGTATCCAAAGATTTTCCTTCGATGATACATGCACAATATGCTGCTGCGATTGCACCGGAAGCGGACATACCGAATCCCTGTCCCACGGGAAGATCGTTCTCGATTGTCACGTCGTAGCCTCTTGACGACGACATAAGAATTGCAGCCCTCGTTATATCGCAGCCGCAGACCTTTCCGTCCATCGTTATTTCGATTTTGTCATCGGTACGCTCTTCCAATGTGACAGTTGTACCTTTGGAGAGTTTTACACCGACTCCCCTGGATCCCGTTTCCATTATGGCGTTACTCTTAACGGGTTCGAAAAAGCATGTTATGTGTCCGGGACAGAAAACGGATGTCATGCTACCCTCGAGCATCCGTCGAGAATGGAATCCGCTATGTTGTCTTTGGGTCCCGTGATATTCTTCTGACCGTCCGAAGTGATTATGATGGCAGACGATGAAGTCTTTCCCGCAGAATCGATATCATTTGCCACTATTGCGTAAAGTCCGTATTCCTCCATACGTGTCTTCGCTTTGGAAACCAATTCGTCTTCCGTTAATCCGGACTCTGCTTTGAATCCTATGACGTGACTGCATTTCTTACACAGTACGGGTAAAACCTTCGGTACGGGTTCCAATTCCAAATCGAAATCTCCGTCACTCGAAATCTTGCCTGTTCTCTTCTCCGCAGGCGTAAAATCCGCCAAAGCTGCGGGAACAATCACGAAATCATGATTCACGGAATCGGACATAGCCAGTAAGTCGGAAACTGAATCGAATCTCTTCACATTCATATAATCGGGAATAGGCACACTGCATCCGCCCATCCACAATTCCACATCCGCTCCGCGTTCCATCGCCCTGTCCGCAATCCTTACGGCCATGAGTCCTGTTGAACGGTTCGTAATAATTCTCATCGAATCTATAGGTTCCTCGGACCTTCCTCCGATGACCAATATCTTCTTTCCCGCAAGATCGTCCTTCGAAAGAAGTCTGAACACGGATGCAATAACCTGTTCTTTGGATGCAACCTTCGCTCTCGGACCTTCGATTCTCGGTCCGATGAATGTCACACCCATTGTTTTCAGTGTTTCGATGTTCTTCTGAACCGCAGGATTCCTGAACATTGCATCATGCATTGCGGGTGCTATCGCAACAGGAATTCCGGAACCCAACGCAACGGTAGCCATTGATGTTACGGGAGTATCATCGATACCGTTCGCGATTTTTGATATAGTGTTCGCAGTAGCGGGATAAATCAGAAGAATATCCGCATCCTGTCCTCCCATTAAATCCACATGTTCCGTCTTTCCCGTAAGTGCGGTAACGGGTTTGTTTCCCGATGCGTATTCCATAGAAAGAGGCGTAACGAAATCGCAGGCAGACTGTGTCAGCACGGGAATTACTTTCGCACCGTGCCTTATCAGTTCACGTATCGTAGCGAAACATTCCGTTGCCGCTACGCTTCCCGTTATGCCGATTACGATGGTTCTTCCCTTGAGTCTGTTACTCTTCTCACAAAAGATTTCCTCTGCCGGGTGCATCTTCACATCCTCTCTCTGATTAATGAAATAATATCGTCCAGAACTTCATTCTGCGGTCTCGATGCATCTATCACGGTAAGATTGAATCTCTCAGCCGTTTTGAGATAGACTTCTCTTACTTTTTTCAGATATTCGAGTTTCTCGAATCTGCTTACGGATTCTCCTCTTTTGTTCACACGTTCCAGAGACACCGAAGGATCGATATCCAAAAGAATGTGGACATCGGGTTTTCTTATAACACCCGAATTGACTGCATACAGCCATTCGTAATCCATACCCGAAGCGGACTGATACGCCAATGTTGAGGCATAATATCTGTCTGAAATCACATCAAATCCGTCATCCATCCACTGAATGATGTCTTTGGTATGGCACGCCCTGTCCGCCGTAAATAGAAGAGCCTCGGCCTCGGGAGGAAGATTATCCGAAGAAGCGACAAGATCTCCTATCGCACCTTTCGTAGGTTCGGCGGTAATCTTTACCTTATGATTATGGGATTCCATAAATTCCTTCATCTTTGCGATGACCGTGGTCTTTCCCGACCCGTCTATACCCTCGATGACTGTGAAGAACGGACTGCTCATCACCCATCGCTATAAATCGTTCACTTATAAGGTGTGCGCAGACAATCCAACCTGTTATAGAGAGAATACAGACTTTCGATGTCTTTTATGTCTTTAATGCAGACTTCTCCGAGTTCCTTACGTATAGAAAGATCAAAAGGAACGCATAACGCGGAAAGCTGTAAAGATAATTCTTTGGCAAGAGTGTCTCCCTTGTCATCCCAATCCGTGAGAATGATTGCTTTCTTTCCCATATTGTAAACGGCTTCCGCCGCTTTCAGAGGTCCGCCGTCTCTCTGCACTTCTATCGTCTCGACATTGAGACCCAGCGCCTTCAGTGCTTTCAGATCGTTCTTACCTTCGACCAATACGATATATTCCGAAGACATCGCCTGAATCCTATCGAGAATTTCTCCCATCATTTCCAGTCTCTGCGAGTCATTCAATGATATCCCTCAGATGTTTTGCTACGGTATCGATATTATTCCCGGCAAGAACGGTCTTCTGTCTGCCCGTCTGTCCTCTTATCACGGAACACTTACACTTAAGCGATTCACGGAAAACATCCTCGACTTCCTTATTCGCTCTGCCGTCGAGAGGAGGTGCTTTCACTCTTACGATGATTCTTTTCCTCCACTCATCGATACCTTCGATACCCGACCTGTCCGATCTCGGAGATACGGTGATTTCAATCTCCGTGTCCCCTCCGACACTGCGCAAAGCCTCGGATACATCCATGGATAACCATAGATGTCATGGTATAAGGCGATACAGTCTGTTCTTCCGATTCCGAAAATACCCAAACATAAAATACAGACATTCCGTTGGAGCGGACGTGCCCGCCCAAGAAGGTGAATTGGAATACGGCGACCTGACGTCGATAAGCAGGAGTGAAGCAAGCAGCGGAAGCCTGACATCGGTAAGAAAGGACCTGTATCCCGCTATGGCAGCCCTCTATGAGAAAAAATGCAAAGAGTGCGAGAAAATAATCCGTTCGAATGCGGATTCGATACTCTTCGAAGGTGCTTCGGATAAGAAGAGGAAGACACTCAAAGCGATGAAAGATGTCGTAGAGAAACGTATGAAGAAAATCTTCGACCTGGCTATGAGGGGAGGAATGGGCGCGGATAACGTTACAGATACTCTCACACCCGAAGAGAAGGAACTTTACGACACATTGTATGCAGCGGCGAAAACACATTGGAATCTTCTCGAAAGGAAGAAAACCGCTGTTATTCCCGATATTACACAGCCGGATGTCATTCCCGAACCTCCCGCAGAACAGCCTACTGTAATCGGTAAAACTGTAGAGAATGTTACCGAAGATCCGGAAGTACCTCAGACCGAGGTTATCGAAGTAGCGGAATCCAATGCGGTTCCGTTAGATGTTGAATTTACCGAAATTCCCGAAGACGAAGACGAAGATCCCCGCAATATCACGATAGATATTCCTGCGGAGATTCCTTCCGAAAAGATTGCTGAATCACCCGCTCCCGAAGTAAAAGAGGAAACGGATGACTTCGATCCCATGTCGCTGACACTTATCCGTATGACTTCGGATTTGGAACAGGAAATCTCGGGAATCGACCGTACGTACAATCTGAAGAAAGAAGATGTTGTACGTCTTCCCGGTTTATTGGCAAAAGTTCTCGTAAACAGAGGCTTGGCGAAAGTAATCAGTCGTGCATGATGCGCGTATCGCCTTTGTATTCCAGACAGTCAATCTGAAATCTCTTTATCCCCGTTATTTTCGAAACGGTTTCTCTTGCGATATCGGGTTCATTATTATGTCTGCTCAGATGTGCCAGGAAAATTTTCCTGTGCGGATTTCCGTCCATGGTTCTCTTCAGAACCTCTCCCGTTGCAACATTACACATATGGCCCAGATTACTGTCGATGTGACGTTTCAGACTGAGAGGATACGGCCCTTCGTCGAGCATTCTTTTGTCGTAATTCGATTCAATCAATGCGATATCGGCTTCTTCCAATGCGTGTTCGACAGGATAGGTTATCATTCCCGTGTCCGTCGCAATCAGTACTTTGAATCCGTCCGCATCCAGAAAATACGAACAGGGTTCGGCTGCGTCGTGGGACGTAGGTAAAGCCATAACTTTCATACCCGCAGCCTCGAACGGAATCATCATCGAAATCGGGTTGTATTTCACATTACCCAGATTGCTTGCGTTGAATGTTCTTTCGTTACACATGACAGGCACATCCAACTTCCTCGCAAGTATGCCTGCACCCGCAATGTGATCGGAGTGTTCGTGTGTTATCAGAATGGATTCGATACATTCTTTGTCCAAGCCGTTCAGGTCCATTAACGACAGTAACTTCTTACCGCTCAGACCTGCATCTATGACTACCGCTCTGTCATCGTATTTCACGACAGTACAGTTACCGTCGCTGCCGCTTGCGAGTACATGTACCTCAACGGTCATCTTAACGCCTTAGGCTCAGATCAGCTTCTTCTTGTAAATCGTAAAGAGAATATCTCCTCTCGTGACAATTCCCAGAAGTACTCCTCTGTCGACAACGGGAACACGGCTCACATCCATGTCGACCATGGATTTCAGCAAAGACATGACAAGGTCGTCCGGACTTGTCATGAGAACGGTACGGATCATAATGTCTCCGATTTTGGTGTTTGCGATATCTTCGGTGGCTTTGTCGATTTCCGAATCTCCGCTGCTCTCGCCGTCGATATATGAGGCCAGAAGATTCTCCGTTGCGGTACCCTTCTTTCTCAGTTTTGCGTCATACGCCAAAATGAGGCCGAGGATATCATTCTGACTTACGATTCCGACCATATGGTTGTCGTTATCGACCACAGGTGCGCCTGTGAGGTTCTCGACCGCGAGTTTCCTTACTGCTTCTCTCACGGTGTTGTTCGGTGATAACGTTACGACGTCAGTCGTCATGATGTCCCTTACTTTGAAGTGTCCCATACACACGTTATCGTCGGATGTTGATATATTACTTATCATCGGCTTCACGGAGCTCCCGATGTGTAAAATGTGTTGCATCCGCACCCACACCCAGCCCGCGGAAAATCACGCTGATACAATGGACGAACATTTATATGGGATGAGTTTATTGGAGGTTTTGACGGGGCCTGTAGCTCAGCTAGGTAGAGCGCTCGACTCTTAATCGAGCGGCCAAGGGTTCGAATCCCTTCAGGCCCGCCACTTCTGATTTTCTGTTTCCTTTGAGTGTAAGCTCTGAATTTCCGTTTATGTCTGTTCTGTTCAGGTGAAGATTTTTGCAAATATTGTAAAAATCTTCAGTTGAATTATTCCCCTGACAGAACCAAAACCGCTTAATTCCGATGTTTTTATCTCAAAATCCTCAGTAAATAACGATATTTCCGGGAAGTCAGAGATACTGCATCCAATCTGCATACACTCTTTACGACGATGAAAAAGAAAAACAGGAAAAAAATCCCTTCTTAAAATCGACGATTCATTCAGGAAAATAATCATCGTGAGACACGGATTAAAGAGAACCGTGAACAGCAACGGCATCGTGACAATCTCACTGAAAGAGTTCCTGTTGGGTGATCCGAAAACCATCTTCCTGTAGCCGACAATACCGTAATCTGTGTCAGTATACACAGAAATACAGTATACATACCAATGAAATCCAACACAACGGTTATTTACGACGTGGGGGAATTATGAACCATGCAGACAAAAGTCGAACCGATTGCGAATAAAGGATGGGGTTCCATTCTGATATTCGGAATCCTGACGTTCATCTTGGGCATACTGTTCATAGTTTCACCCAAGAGCAGTCTCAAGGTGATCGTTATCATCTCGGGAGTATTTGCCCTGATTACGGGTCTCATGAACGTCTTCGAAGCTATGAACAACCTCGGAGACAAAGGAATGAAGCTGATACAGTCCGTTATCCAGGTTATCCTGGGTGTCGTGATGATTGTTATCGCCTTCGTCAACGTTGACATTCTTATGTACGTCGTTGCCGCATACCTCATCGTATACGGCGCATGCTGTTTCTTCGGTATGGATGTTCCCGGTACCTCCATCGGCGGTGCCGCGAAGATCGCAGGTATCGTGATGATTGTTCTCGGTATCCTGATTGCCGTATTCACAGGTGCAGCTGAAGACGTGATTATGATCATTACAGGTGTGTTCTTCATCATCTGCGGTGTAGCTGCGATCGTCGGCGCATTGGGCGTCAAGAAAAACTCGGGAGCCGCCTGAGGCGTCATCCGGCCCCGTGAATTTCACGGGGCCGAACGTACGCAGTCCGACGGAATCTGTTTTGAGATTCCGTCACAAACGATAACATGACTGTCATCACCTCGGATGTAATGGTTTCATCCCTTCTGACTGTTATGATCTTCCTCATAATTCTGTCCGTACCGGCGATTTTCATCACGGTCAGGAATTCCGCCAAGGTCATTAACAGATATCTTCTGCTCAAAGCCGCCGACGAATCTTCGGAATCGTCTCAGAAACATGTTGCGGACGAGTGGAATGTCGTAAAGACACCCGCAGTCTACATCACGATGTTTACCGAGCAGTTGGATAAGCTGAACAGCCTGAAAGCTCTCTCCACACAGTGCCTTCTTGCCGTACTGATATCGATAATTCTGTGGTTTACCGCAGGTTACGACGACACTATGAAAGTCATAGTGATTGTTGCCGACATCGTATCGATACTCACAGTATTCTACGGAAGATTCTACAAGAAGGTATACATGCTCGAGTACCTCGAAATGCTCAACGAAACCGAGAAAGAAAACGGAACGGGTACTATCGACACGATGTACGGATGATTTTGGGACATTCCTGTTAAAGAAGTACACAAATCATTTAGAAACTCTGACATTTACAGAATATTGTCCTGTCTCGGGGGATTTACCCCGAGACAGTAAATCGTTTTCAGGCACCCCTCCTTCTGAGAATGACAACTGCTGCGATTACGGCGATCGCCGCGACTGCAGCCGCTATAACGCCAATCATCATAATCGGACTGTTCTCATCTGCGGAATCGATGTACATCACGGCATATGTTGAGAAATGATTCGTAACGAATGTAACGTAT
>CAVIIW010000013.1:0-26986 GCA_963643255.1 Candidatus Methanomethylophilaceae archaeon | reverse complement strand
AACCCGTCCGATCAAAATTCCGGCTTCGGAAACATCAACGGCTGCCCCGAATACCCGCAGAACAAATCAAAAGAAGTTACCTACCAGAATTGCCGAACACAGTAGCACGCGTATAATACGTACTTTACGTATGCTAGATGCCAAATCGACCTAGCAGGATTCAACAATGAATAACACGTAAATACTGTCTGTATGATGAATTCCCAATACCTTATCGGAAGCGTATTGCGAATGTGGATGCTCTTGGCTTTGGGTTCGGCATTGTTCGCCGGCCTCACTTCGATTCTCGCGAAATGCGGGATAAAAAGTACAGATTCTACGGTAGCTACCGCAATACGTACGGCGGTTGTTCTTCCGCTGTCGTTCCTGATGGTTCTGATAATCGGTTCGTTGGGTGAAATCGACGGCATAAGTACGGAAACATGGGTTTTCCTGATACTCTCGGGTATCGCAACGGGTGCATCCTGGCTCTGTTATTTCCGTGCACTGCAGACGGGTGACGTAAACAAGGTCGTACCTATCGATAAATCGAGCACCACACTGACAATTATCCTGGCCTTCCTGATACTGCAGGAACCTGTTACCTGGCTCAAAGGAATCTGTGTCGTTCTTATCGCAGTAGGAACACTGATGATGATTGAAAAGAAAGACAGTACGGCCGAAGGAAAAGGTCGCTCCTGGCTGCTGTACGCCTGTCTTTCGGCGGTATTCGCGGCACTCACCGCAATATTAGGAAAGATCGGAATCGAAGGAGTGGAATCCAACCTCGGAACGATGATCCGTACGTTTGTTGTTCTCCTGATGTCATGGATGATGGTATTCGTCACCGGTAAAAAGGAAAAAATACACGGAATCCCAAAGAAAGAATTGGCATTCATCTGCCTCTCGGGAATCGCAACCGGTGCGTCGTGGCTGTGCTACTTCGGAGCACTGAGTGACGGACCGGCAAGTATCGTCGTTCCGATTGACAAACTGAGCATTCTTGTAACGTTTGTCTTCTCCTACTTCGTCTTCGGAGAGAAGCTTACACACAAGGCGCTGTTCGGATTGGTGCTGATAGTTGCCGGTACGTTACTGATGATTCTCTGAATCACCTGAATTTTCTGCAGGCTTCGGACATACTCATGGGGACGAAATCCATATCGATTAATGTTTCCAGAATCCATGAAATATCCGAAATCTGCCCGTCGATCTCATCGTCCGAGAGTAATTTTCCATATGTTTCACATACGTGCCAGCTGTGAGTTGACAGTACAAATACTCCGTCTTCGACCGATTCCGCCATGCGGACGTAATCCTCTTTTTTCCTCTGACCTTCATGCATCGGCCACAGATAAGATGTGATAGATTTACCGAAAGCATCGCTGCATTTGGCAACGGGAATCTCCGTGAGTCCGTTATCCAATTTATACGGTCTGACGGCTCCGTCTGCATAGACATAGTATGACGAATCGTACTCCACACCGTATTCCGGAAGGAATTCGAGAAGTAATTCATTCGGCAGCATGTACGGAGAACGGAATCCTTTGGGACTTGTTCCCGTGCAGTCGCGTATAACTGAAATGGAATCTTCAATGATTTTCCTCATCTCTCCGTAATCTAACGCAACTCCGGTCTTTTCACCTGTCATATCTTCGTGGTTGAAACCGTGCATTGCGAACTCGTATCCTTCGAGACAGTCGTATGCACACGTTTCTTTCAGTGCTGTCGCTTCCGCAAAGAATGTCGCATCGATTTCAAGATCGTCTAACATCATTCCTATCGATTCCGCTCCTCTGGTTGAGGATCCGAATCTCGGAAGAGTGCCGTATCCCCTGTCGAGAGAACCGGCTTCGTGCTTTCCTCCCAACGGAATGTTGACATCTCTGTCAAGATCCACCGTAAAACACAGTGCTTTCATTTTATCCCGCCCTCTCTATGAGCATACCTTCAATGTCTACAGGCTGAAGTTTTATGCACATATCTTTTGCACGCTGGCACTTGGATTCTACGTCTGCGTAGATTTCCATAATCTTGTCGCCTTTCTCGACTCTCTGACCTTTCTTTTTGAGAATGAGCAGTCCTGCGCCTTTGTCTCCGGGTGCACCTGCTGTCCTTGCAATCTGCACCAAATCTTTGTTCTTTATCGAGTGGACGTAACCGCTCGTGGTGCTCAGAACATCCAATTTGAATTTACCCAGTTTAAGATCGTCCGATTTCAGTTCGGGATTTCCGCCCTGTGCAGCGACAATCTGCCTGAACTTCTTCAGAGCCGCACCCGATGACAGTATCTTATGGGCTTCTTCCGAACCGTTCGGTATTCCGCCCATTTCAAGAATGATTCCCGCAAGATCGCATGCTTTCTCCACAACACTCGACGGATGTTCCGAACCTTCGAGGATGCGGATGCATTCCCTTGCTTCGAGTATCGGACCGATTGCGCTTCCCACAGGTTGGTCTCCGTAGGTTACGGCGCATTCCACGTGAATGCCGAGTTTGTTACCCAATTCCATGAAGTCGCGGACGTATGCCCTTGCGGCTTCGATTGTGGGAACTTTTGTTCCGGGACCTGTGGGAATATCGACGAGAAGATGTGTGGCGCCGATGGCGAGTTTCTTACTCATAATCGATGCCAACATCTGTGCGCGGGGATTGATTCCGAGAGGATTCTCGACGCTGATGACCATATCATCCACAGGTGCCAGATTCATAGAACCTCCCCATGCGAGAACTCCTCCCGCTTCTTCCGAAATTTTCTTCAGTCTGTCCGCATCAAGTTCCACATCACAGAATGTTTCCACGAAATCGGATGTTCCGCATGCACTGCTTATGGCACGTGAGGATGTTTTCGGAAGCATCAGTCCTGCTGCGGCTACAATCGAAACAACAATCGGAGTAACCTTGTTCCCGGGAACTCCTCCGACACTGTGGAAATCGAATACGGGCGTACGGTCGAAGTGGATACGTTCTCCGGTATCGACCATTGCATTGGTGAAATCCGCGATTTCGTCGATATCCATGCCGTTGATATAAAGTGCAGTCAGCCATGCCGACACTTCGATCTTGGAAAGTTTGTTTTCGAGAATATCCACAACAATCGCATTAATCTCATCCTTGGTCAGTTTCTGACCGTCCATCTTCTTGCGGATACCTTTCACCGATTCGGGTTTGGGGGAGTATGTGACAGTGAGTTCGTCTCCGTCGGATGCGCCGAGTTTCTCCATGACTTTCTCAGGTACGAGAATGTATCCTCTTTCAATCACGGTATCGGATTTGTTGGCGATGATTACATACTGCGCTTTACCGCAGGATATCAGCACACGCTCTCCCTCTTTCACTCCTATCTCGATACAGTCGCGGTCGTGAATGACCGCTCTCGGCTCTACGGCATCTACATCGAATGTTTTCGCAATGAGCTTCACTGTCCCCACTTCTCCAATGCTGTACGTAATTCTTCGTGATCTTCTGCGTATTCTACAGCAGGTATACGCGCGAATGCTGCATCCACTGCCTGGGACATAGCCATTGCACCCTTTCTTACGCCTCCGGGGTGTCCTGCGACACCTCCTCCGGCCTGAATCTGTACATCGAATCCCGATTCACTGACAATTTTCTCCACTATTCCGGGATACACTCCTCCGGAACAGACGGGCATGACTGTTCTGTAAGGAATTGTGATGTCATCCAAACAGGCATCTAAATTGTTTCTGTCTTTGGCGTTGCCCGACATCTTTCCGACACCTAACGTACCTATGTGTAACGCATCTCCTCCGCACATACGGACGAGTTTTGTTATCGGGAGCATGGAGATTCCGTGGAGAGGATCTCTTGTCATAGCTCCGTGCATTGTTCTGTGAACATGAATCGGAATTTTTATCGAAGGATCTTCGGCCAATGCCTGTACTGCAGCAAAACCGCATGTGATTACATCGACCATGAGTTCTCTCGCACCCCAGCTCTGAACTTTCTCTGCGAGTTCGATGATTTTATGACCGGATGTACTGACATTGATTGCGTGCATCATTTTGTGTCCTTCGGACTCCAAACGGTCCAAAGCTTCCGCAACGGCTACGGTACGGTCTTCGATGGGGCAGAACTTCTGATCCACGAGTGTTTCATCGTCTTTACTGTTGGTAAGTCCTCCCTTACCTGCCTCGTACACATAATCGGCGAAATCTTTCGGTGAAAGTCCTATCTTGGGCTTCACGATTGTTCCTACCAACGGTTTCTCCGGACGGTCGAGTGCTTTTCTTATTCCGTTTACACCGAACTTCGGACCTTTGAATTCTCTCAGAATGCATTTGGGGAAGAAAACATCCTCCAGTCTCACTTTTCCTATGGACTCGAGACCGAAGAGATTTCCCGCAATAACACTGAGAATCTGAGGTACGGCGCCGGTTTCGATACTGAAATCCTCGACAGGATATCCTATACGGATGTTATCTCTGTTTATTTTATTGATACGCGCACCATATTTCTCGAAAATATCGTCTTTCAATGTGGAAATTCCGGTCCAGGTTCCTGTGGATTGCTCTGCGGCTATTGATTCCGCAGCCTTCTCCATAGGGAGATCCGTGGTTACACGGTAGTCGCAGATTACGAATGAATCCGGATCGATGTCCTCTCCGAGATGCATGTATGAGTATGTCTTCATAGATCATTCCTCTTCGAACAGTTCGGTAATTGTTTCTTTTGCGGATGACGGGGAAATCATTCCCAGCTCCGTGATGTAGTATGTAATTAAATTTCCGGGCGTGCGGTCGAACACAGGGTTGTATATTTTCACACCTTCCGGAATCTCTCCGGGTCTTGCGATTTCATCGGTGTTACGCACTTCTATCCTCACATTGTCGCCTTTCAGCGTAAGAGGTGAGAATTTGTATGTTTCCGCACAGGCGTAGAACGGAATGCCTTTCTCATGAGCTGCAAGTGCCAGCTGTGATGTTCCGACCTTGTTTATGAGTGTTCCCTGTGCCGTTACGGTATCGGCGCCTACAAACACTTTATCGACACCTTCCATAACAAGACGTGCGGCACTGTCTACGATCAATGTAACGTCGATTCCTGCATCATAGAGTTCTCTTACCGTGATTAAACCCTGCCTCCACGGCCTTGTTTCGGTAGCGAAGACTTTGATGTTCTTTCCCTGATCGTGTGCTTCTTTGAGTACCGCAACAGCAGCACTGCTGTTGCAGTGTGTCATAATTACGTCTCCGTCACGTATTATCGAAGAACCCAGCTCCGCTATGGATTTCACGGCATCGCAGGAATTCTCTATGAATTCCTCGGCGTGTCCTTTAATCATCGAAACCATTTCTTCGACGTCTTCGCCCTTTTCGACACCTTTGACGGATGCCATCACACCGTTGTAAAGCGATACGGCGGTAGGTCTCGATGCAATGAGTGCCTTCTTGGCCTTTTCCAAATCCTCAAGGAAACATTCTCTGTCCGTACCCTCGTAACTGTCGGCGAAGTTGTAGAGTGCGGATGCACATGCTCTTGCAATCTTTCCTGCGCCGCGTATCCTCATGTCTTTGATGGCTTT
Organism: Candidatus Methanomethylophilaceae archaeon; assembly: GCA_963643255.1. Lineage (GTDB taxonomy): Archaea > Thermoplasmatota > Thermoplasmata > Methanomassiliicoccales > Methanomethylophilaceae > Methanarcanum. Next base: position 21,462 of record CAVIIW010000013.1, on the reverse strand, counting down.
TGCTGTTTCGTCGACGTCCATGCGAGGTCATCGATGTGTGAAATATAAAACATCAACCGGACTCGTTCGCATTAACGGATTGGTCTATGAGAACTTCACGGACTATCCTTTTGGCCTCATCCATGCCGCACAGGACATATGTAGCACCGATTAATGCTTCGAACGAATCCGCACGCATGTTCTCTTCAATCAGATTTTTACGTCCGTCACGGTGCCCGTGACCCACAAGCATTGCGGAATCGATGTTCAATCCGTAGGAAAGAACTCTGTCTGAAATATTCTTATTCCTGACGATTTCCTGCTTGAAATCGGTCATCTTTCCTTCTCTCAGTTCGGAGTTGAGATAGACATATTCACACGCTATGAATTCAAGAACCGCATCTCCCAGAAATTCCAAACGCTCGTAGGATTCGGGTACGGGAGAACCCGGAATATTGACCGCCTCGCCTCTGCAGTAACTGTCATGAGTCAGTGCTTCGCAGTAAAGATCCAAATCCTTATCTTCAAGGGATGTTCTGCAGAACGGGGCTCTTGCGATGAATTCCCTTACTCTCTTTCTGTGTGCAGCGACATCATCCGCGACCATATGCTTACTCCGTAAGGGGTATTCGGACATATTTATATCATAATTTACCATACCAACGGCTATGGCGGGTAAAAAGGTCAAACTCAGAGGCATAAAACATACACCAAAGAGGCTCGAAAGCGAGATACTTGAGAGATCCAAGGCACTCTGGGAAGATCCTTCGCTCATCAGACCGAAATGTGCGGGAAAATGTTTCCTCTGCCCGTTTGATAAGACATTTTCATCTATAGGAAAACTCGGCAAAATCAGAGAAGATCCCGATGCACTTATCAAGATGGCTTCCAAGGGAAGCGACGATATGTTCAAAGCATACTGTGCCACAATATCGCTTTATGCCGCAGGTTCGGTACCGTATCTTGCAACAGCCAAACTCGCCGGAGAAGAAGTATCGTATGCACAGAGGGGAGCGGTCGGTAACGACAAGCTCATAGGTATGCAGTACTACAACGACCCGAAGATCAGACTGTTGCTTTTCAGCGGTATCGCCAAGAAGAAAGGTGTGCACATTTACTCCTTCGGAGACGAAATCGTATGTTCCAAAAAACCGAACATGCCCGTCGATTACATCTATGATACATTCTGGGACACTCCTTATGAATTCGAGAACGATGAGATTTCATGCGGACATCACTCCGACGGGATTTTAGTGATAAGAGTGAAATCCGCGGAAACAGAAATCCGCATCTGCAAAGACTGTGCCAAAGAAGTTTCCACTCTGCAGTTCCTTATCTCGAGATTCGTCGGCGGAGATCCGCTGGATGATATCGAGGTGTTTGTGGAACACAGCTATCACAGCGAAGGTTCCGAAGGAAGAACACAGGTTACGGGAGATAATCTGAAGAAATATTCCGCAGGACTGCTGACCGATGTCAACATTCTGAATATCATTCTGAAAGGTGAAATCGGTTCACTGAAGAGTTCCGATTCCGCCACATACATCATAGGAACGAAGAACTACGGTTCCGATTTGGATGCGTTCATGAACGACCTCACAGGTACTGAAGCCGAACTGCTGGCACTTAGGTCGTATCTTTCGAAGAATACTTCTGCATCGGTTATTGCCAAAAACAACAGGGCATCCGATGCTCTGCTTTCAGTATGGAGTAACGCACGCGAAGTTATCGCATCGTTCACCAATGAAGAGATTGCGGATTCCTTCGGAGATTTATCGAGAATGAATCCTGCATACACGGTCAAAGAAGCCTATCAGAAATTCATCTCACTTGATGTCGTGAACAAACTTCCTGTATTCAAAAGACCGGGAGAAGTCACGAAACATGCGGATGCATATGCAAAAGCATACAAAGTCGGCGGAGGAGAAATGCTTGCCGAATGTCTCGCCGATGTTATACCCAAAGACAAAAAAACTCGTGCGATGGCAAAAGCATTCTGCGATATCGCATCGATCGATGTTATCAAATGCACCAAAGAAGAGGAAGATTTCACAAAGTTCCTTTATCCCTTCGTCGAACAGCTTGTCAAAGCCGAGGGCGAAGATTACAGGGACAAGATGAACACGCTTCTTACGGCACTCGGATGCGGAGAATCGGTCTAAAACACTCTGATGTCCGCAACGTAATGCGAAACGGAAGGTGCGAAAGATTTCACTTCACGGATGTTCTCTACTGAGTATCCGTCGGGACACATCTTATCGAAAATTTCCCTGATTTTATCTTCGTATTCGTGAACGTAGAACGTATCGTGGTAGTGAATGATTCCTCCGGGTTTCAGCATCTCCAACGCTTTGGGAATGAATTCCGATGTCCTCTGAACATACCCCATCAGAATACGGTCGGCGAAATGCGTTCCGATGTTCAGATCGCGGTTGTCTGAGAGAATGGGTTCCACAATATCTCCGACATCGTTGAGTTTTATGTTTTTCACCAAAAATCCGTACGAATCGGGATTCTTTTCACAGGCGTACAGTTTCTTCGGGTGTGCGAACTTAGCCAACGGGAGTGTGAAATACCCTATTCCCGCGAACATATCCACCACGGTTTCTCCCGTACAGTCCAAACCTTCCATACGTTCCCTTTCATCGATATTTCCTGACGCAAACATCACTTTCGTGACATCCATATCATAGAGGATGCCGTTCTCGAGCCTGATATCCTCGGTTTTTGTTCCGTAGATCGGTTCCGTCGTAGGTACTCTGAACTCTCCCGTCACCCCGTGACGGTCCGCACATACGGATTCCATCCCGAGTTCCTCGGCATAGACTTTTCCTATGCGTTCTCTGTAAGGTTCCGCAGAATCTCTGAGTGTGATGATTGCAATCTTTCCGACATATTCCCACTTCATGGGAAGTTCTCTCAGAACATCTTCGGGAAGATCGGATAATGCCTCTTTTATACGGTCCTGAGGAGGAATCCTGTCTCTTGAATGCGCTTCGCCTTCGGTTATTTCGTAGCCCATAGCAACCAACACATGTTCCTTTCCTTCCTGAATCGGAACAAGACGGCATCCGTCGCCCTTGGAAATCTTGGCGTTGCGGTTAATGAGTTCCCTCTTCATCAACATCGGAATGATTTCGGATGCTTCGTCTACGGGGATTTTTGCCAATATCATCTGAACAGCACCTTCAGGCATATGGGTACACCGTACCTCATAAACGTAGGATTCGTCAATGCATATTTGGCAATACTGCTCGTATTGTCAATGTCGATCTCCCCCATACGGCGGATTAACTTCTCATTATCGGATGCTTTGTACATTCCGTTGAAGTCGTCATCGTTCATTTTTATGAACAGTTTTCTCATACGGTAACCGTTTTTCATCTCTTTACCTATGGCGGATTTCCATCTCTTTTCGTAACGTGACAGTACTTTCTCTGAAAAATCATTCTTTCCGAATGCCTCTTCGGCTGTTTCCTTCAGACAGGGAACAGCTTTGACAATCGGATACAGCCCTCCGCCTGAGATCGGTTTAATCTGCCCCGCTGCATCGCCGATCAGCATCAGATTGTCACCATAGGTTATTCTGCGGCCGCCCAACGGAATCTTTCCGCTGTATTTTTTCAGTATGGGCTTATCGGAAAGACCCAGCCTGTTGATTAACGGTGTGATATAATCCGAGGGAAGTCCCGCATCCCATGATGTGCAGAGTCCCACACGTGTGAAATCACCGCAGGGAATCGACCATGCAAAGAAACCGGGAGCAATCTTCGTTCCGAAGATTACATCGATTTTATTCTGTTCTTCAGATCTGAATTTGATATCGAATTCCAACCCTCTGACATATTCTCTCGGGCCGTTGTTTCCCAATGACGAGGCAACCTTTGAAGAATGTCCGTCTGCACCTATGAGTAACTTCGTCTCGAGGATACCGTCGGTTGTTTCGACATATGCAATACCGTCTTTGACAGAATGTGACAGGTATTTCACGGAACGGCGTATCTCCGCCCCCGAATCAACTGCCTTTTCCGCCAGTTTCCTGTCCAATTCCGTCCTGTCGAGAACGACCATTCTGGGTCTGTCGGAAGGAACCTTTATTTCCTTTCCGTCGGGAAAAATAATGTTAAACGTGTCTGCAGTGCCGTATCTTTCGAAATCAACACCCAGAGAATCTGCGGTTCCGACGGATATGAGGCCGGCACACTGTGCCGGCACTCCTATCTCATCGTGTTCTTCGATTACCAGCACGTTACGGCCTTTCGCTATCGAAGCGGCGGCCGTTGTGCCGGCAGGTCCGGCGCCGACTATAACGGCGTCGTACATATGATCACTGTTTCTTCGACTTCTCGTAATCGGCGATGAATTTCTGAATTCCCTCATCCGTCTTGGGGTGGGAAACCATCTTCTTCAGCACATCATACGGGATTGTGGCGATGTCGCATCCTGCGAGGGCAACATCCAACACGTGGACGGGGTGCCTGATGGAGGCTGCGATAATCTCTGTGTCGAAATCGTAGTTGGAGTAAATCTGAACGATGTTTGAGATCAGATCTGTTCCGTACTCTCCGATATCGTCGAGACGTCCGACAAAGGGTGAAACGTATGCCGCTCCCGCTTTCGCTGCGAGCAGTGCCTGCTGTGCGGAGAAAATCAGTGTAACGTTTACCCTGATTCCCTCTTCCCTGAGTTTGGATGTTGCTTTCAGTGTCTCGATGCACATCGGGAGTTTGATGACAACATTGGGGTGGATTTTTGCGAGTTCGCGCCCTTCCTTCACCATTTCGTCAGCGGTCATTGACATGGCCTCTGCGGAGATAGGTCCGTCTACGATTTCTGCGATCTCTTTGATCCTTGTCTTGACATCGACACCTTCCTTTGCGATAAGGCTCGGGTTGGTTGTGACACCGTCGACAATACCCCAGCTGTTGATCTCTTTGATCTGGTCCAAATTAGCTGTATCTATGAAAATCTTCATCTAAATCATCTCTTCTTTGAAATGGCATCTTTGGCCGCCGCAGTAATATCTTCTGCGGTAAGGCCGTATTTCTTCATCAGCAGTTCCGCTTTACCGGATTCGCCGAATGTATCTTTGGTTCCCACTCTCACAACAGGTACCGGACATGACTCAGATACAACTTCGGTGACGGCGGAACCGAGTCCTCCGATGATGCTGTGTTCTTCGGCGGTGACTGCACATCCTGTCTTTCCGACAGATTTCAGTACCGTCTCGGCATCGAGAGGTTTGATTGTTGAAATGTTGATTACTTCCGCTGAAATTCCTTCCTTGGAAAGTGCTTCGGCGGCATCGAGACAGCATGATACCATCTGTCCCGTTCCGATAAGTGTGATGTCTTTGCCTTCTCTGAGAACATCCGCTTTGCCGATTTCGAAACCTGCATCTTCGGGATAGATTTCAGGGAATTTGGCACGTCCGAGCCTCATGTAACACGGTCCTTTGTAATCTGCCATTGCGATTGTTGCCGCATATGCCTGATGTGCATCCGCAGGCGAGATTACAGTCATATTCGGAATTGCACGCATTATAGCGATATCTTCCAGTGCCTGATGCGATGCTCCGTCCTCTCCCACGCTTATTCCGCAGTGGGTGGAAACAATCTTGACGTTTTGTTTGGGATATGCAACTGCAAGACGGATCTGTTCCCAGCATCTGCCTGTTGCGAATACCGCAAAAGTGGAAGCAAACACGGTCTTTCCGGATGCTGCCAATCCCGAAGCGACACCGATCATGTTCTGTTCGGCAATACCTACTTCGACGAATCTTTCAGGTGCAGCCTTCTTGAAATCGGATGTTTTGGTGGATCCCGCAAGATCGGCATCGAGTACAATCACATCTTTTCTCTCACGCGCAAGGTATGCGAGTGCTTTTCCGTAATAATCACGCTGTGCAGCTCCCATCAGATCACCCTGCTGAGTTCTTCGGTTGCAATTCCGTACTCTTCTTTGTTACATGCTTTGCCGTGGAAACCTGCGTTGTTCTCCATGAACGACACACCTTTTCCTTTGACTGTATCGAAAATAATCACGGTAGGCGAACCTTCTGCCTTTCCCGCTTCCTCGAATGCTCCGAGAATTCTGTCCATGTCGTGTCCGTCTGCTTCGATGACATTCCATCCGAACGCCATCCATTTGTCGGCCAACGGTTCCAATGACATTACTTTCTCAGTGTCACCGCAGATCTGCAGTCTGTTGCGGTCCACGATTGCAATGAGGTTGTCCAATTTGTAATTGGAAGCAAGCATTGCCGCTTCCCAATTCTGACCGCTCTGAAGTTCTCCGTCTCCGAGCATGCAGTAGACTTTGTAGTCCTTGGCATCCATTTTGCCTGCGAGTGCGATACCGCAGCTCATACTCAGACCCTGTCCGAGTGATCCCGTGGACATTTCCACTCCGGGGACCTTTCCGCGTACGGGGTGTCCCTGAAGTCTGGAACCCAACTGCCTCAGAGTAATCAGTTCATCAACCGGAAAATATCCGGATTCCGCGAGTGCAGCATATAACACGGGTGCGACATGTCCTTTGGACAGTACGAAACGGTCCCTGTCTTCCCATGCAGGGTTTTCGGGATTGTGTTTCATCACCCTGAAGTACAGTGCTGTGATGATATCTGCAGCGGAAAGGGAACCTCCGGGGTGTCCCGAACCTGCCGTATATGTCATCTCGATTACATGCATCCTCAGTCTGTTGGCCATCCGCTGAAGTTCTATGGAGTCCATGTTCTTTCCACCGGAGGTCATTCGTTCTCTATCCTGGGAGCGAGAAGGTACATGACACTGCCGTTGTCGCCGGCCAGGTTGAAGATGAATTTTGCAGGATAATCGTTATCCAATTCGATCCTGACGTTGATATCGGACGGCATCGCCTTGATAAGGTTGGAGAAGTAGTCGAGAGGGAACATACTGCTTACCTGTGAATCGACATCGATGCTTGTCAGGTTCTCTTTGCTGAGCCTGAGATCCGCAGAATCGGTGTCTCCTTCGCACAGGAGTTCGAAGTATTCCGTGTCGGCTATGAGTGTGATGTGATCCGAAATCTTCTCGGATGCCTTGATTCCTCTCTGAAGTTCGGAAACGGGAACCTCGATTGCGGCCGCAAGTTCGAGCTTCGGGACTTTGGGGTCGCTCATGCTCGATGTGTCCACGAGGTTCATGCGCCTTGTGATGTTTCCGATTTTGAAAACAAGCCTTCCGCGGTCTTCGTCGAGGTCCATTGTTATAATCTCTCCGGCTCCGGAGAGTTTGAGAACTTCCTTCACCTTGTCGAGATCCAATCCGATTTCCGCATTGTCTGCGGAATAACTCTCGAACGCACCCGCTTCCATCCTGAGTTCGATCATCGCAACGTGTGCGGGATCGACGGCCTTAAGGCTCATTCCTTCGGGGTCGACGGTGAATTTCACCTCGTCGATGAGTGTGGATATGACGTTCACAAGTCCTTTCAGTGTCTCCGCTTTGATTTGTGCCTTGAACATTACATCACCGTCTCCTCAATCCGTACTCAGACCTTCCACTGGTAGTTGCACTTGGTGCAGCGGTAGAAAATAGTCTCAGGTTCATCGGCAGACCTGTTCTGCCTCATGTAGTAGTATGCTTCGGTGTTACCGCATTTCGCACAGATTTCACGTGCCTTGGGGAGTACTGCCTCCCCGTCCGCCACAACAGCCGTTTCCTTGGCCTTGGACGAGGTCGTGAATCCTTCGCTTTCGATTTCTTCTTCGATAAGCTTATCGCAGTTTTTACAGTAATAACCCCCGTCCTTGGGGAAGACCATTGATTTGCAGTCCGGACAGAACAAGTTCATTCGCCTCTGATGACGGGGTTATCGAGTGAGACTATAAAACAATGTCGTGCGCGTATATACGCACACGAATTGTGCTCACAGGTAGTCGGAGTCATCATCGGCTTCTTTTATCTCGGAACGGACTTCGGGAACGAACTCTTCGGGAATGTCGTCGAATGTCCTGACTTCGGGAACTGTGTCAGCCGTATCAGTTACGGATGCGGTGACTCCGAGGTTCGAAGTAGGTGTGGATTCCTGAGCAAGGCCTGACTGCACTTTCTTCTTACCGAGTACTCTGTCGAATTTTATCGAACTCGCTCTTTTTGCGGGAACTTCCTCGGTACGGATGCCGACGGTGGTATCGACTACCGCAGTCTGGGATACTGAGGCTGGTTCCGCATAAACACCGAGGTCCTGTACGCGCTGCGCGGGCGTGTACTGAGCGGATGTACCCGGATTTGCAGTGAGACCGGATATCTGGGAATATGTGAATCCCATGGGTTTTCCGAGTCTGTGGCGGTCCAGCGAACGTACGTGCTGTCCGGGTTCTTTACCCGCAACGCGTATGATGTAGCGGATTTCCTTCTGCATCTGGTTGGAGACAACCCCGCCAATGACACCGAAGACGGGGGTGATTGCATATGAAGCATAAGCCACACTGAGACCTGCGCCTCCGAACATGGCCTTGAGATAATCTACGGCGGGTGCCGCAAGATCCGCAAGAACAGGAGACTGTTCGCGGAGCGCATCGAGCTGTGCCTGACTGTCGGTAATCAATGCACCGTTGATGGAATCGAGCGCAAGAGCTATGAGTGTCAGTATAACAAGAACACATGCAGTTGCGACCGTTGTTGCAAAGAATCCGCGGTAGGGTGAGCCGGATCTTCTGCCTCCGACATAACCGGCTACCATCTGACCTATTGTGGGAATCCATCCGACGATAAACAACAGAAAAAACGTAAGAAGTGCACCTGAACGCGAATCGTACATGACGTCCGCCTTATCGGCACCTGTACCTAGAATCGTATCTGCAGCTTCTTTAACTCTACCGCTCACACTGCGTGAGCTGACGCTCTTGCTGATCCTCATTTGCATCCCACCGCCAGAGGATAATCTGACGCTGTTGTTATTACGTTCTTCATATTTAAGCCGTCTGCTTAACTTTTAATGCGTCCCGCGCCCGTGCCCTTCTTAAAGGAGTATGTTTATCTTTAAATACGGATTATACATCGCGTGTCATATAGGCGCACACGCGAGGCGTGTCAGGCCGTCACTCACTGTACAAAAGAGCGACGATTCGTTCTTTTTTCACTAAGTCCTCTCGACAGAGGCAAATAAAACACTAGGAGAACCAGAACATGGAGATGAAATTCAGATTCCTCGGCGGTGCGGATATGGTCGGCCGCATGGGGATGACGGTAGAAGGTGCCGGGAAGACACTGCTGGTGGAATACGGCATGAGTCCGACGAAACCGCCGGAATACCCTCTGCCCACAGACAAGAGGGTGGACCACATGCTTCTCACACACTGCCACCTGGATCACTGCGGAATGGTACCGCAGGTCTGCGGAAGGGACAGATGCGAACTGTTCACCACACCTCTCTCGGCGGAAGTCGGGGAGATTATGATGTACGATTCGCTCAAAATCGCCAAGGCGGAGAACTACCCTCTTCCGTACACCACTGGAGATATCGGAAGAACGATGAAAAACGTCGTTCCGATGACTTTCGGCGATACTTTCGAATTGGGAAAAATCGAGGTCACAATGCACCCTGCGGGACACGTTCCCGGTGCGGCGATGTTTGAATTCGGTGTCGACACGAAAACAGTCTACTCTGGAGATATCCACACTCTCAGACAGAGACTTGTAGACGGTGCGAAACCCGTAGACTGCGAGAATCTCTTCATCGAAGGAACATACGGAGGACGTTACCACCCCGACAGAAAGACAGTCGAAAGCGAGTTCCTCGACAAGGTTGCGGAAGTTGTCGACCGCGGAGGAACCGTTCTGATACCGAGTTTCGCAGTAGGAAGGACCCAGGAAATCATGATTCTCCTGAGAAACGCAGGCTACGAAATGTGGGTTGACGGAATGGGCCGTTCGGTCACACGTCTGTTCTTAGACTATCCCGAATACCTTTCGGATGCCAAAGCACTGAAAGATGCCAAGAGGAAATTCAACGAAGTCCGTAACGCCAACATGAGGAAGGATGCAGGCAGAGCCGAAGTCATCGTCACCACAGGCGGTATGCTCGACGGAGGGCCCGTCCTCGGATATCTCAGACGTCTGAAAGACGATCCGAAGAACGCAATCCTTTTGGTAGGATATCAGGCGGAAGACACCAACGGAAGACTCCTCCTCGAAGAAGGATGTGTCAAGATCGAGGGTGAAATCTGCAAGATCAACTGCGAAGTGCAGAAATACGACTTCTCGGCACATGCGGATCACGGCGAATTGGTCGATTTCGTCAAAGCATGCAATCCGAAGAATGTAATCATCATGCACTCGGAGACCAGGGACCTGTTCCTTGACGATCTCGCGGATTACAACGTAATCCTGCCCAACACGGGCGAGACGTTCACATTGGATGTCTGAAACCGTAATTTTCGGCGGTGTGGGGTCTCCCGTAGGGAGGCCTCCTCTGCCGTAAAATATCCACATATTTTCTGCAGTTTCCGTGAACTGTTTCAGCTTACATTCACAATACAAACTGTCAGTACCGGACATCAGGAATCCTGCTTACTGCGGAATTCCCTGATGACTGTCGGCACCATGTATCTGTTGTTGAGATCGAAGGCATCCTCGGGCTGTCCTTCCTTAATGGGTCCGACCCAGAGCGTATCCTTGGAGTACTTCAGAAGTTCTTTCTCGCTCATGCCCTTGTCATAAGCTTCGAGAATCATGTCTCTGTACTTTATGTGGCCTCTGTATGCCGCCTCTAGATATCTTGTACAGATGTCTTCTCCTTCGATTACGTCATAATGCGGAAGAAGTACTGCCTTCGGTTTCAGTTCCTTCAGACGTTCTACGGACTCCAATGCTTTTCTGAAAGATACTAAACACGCAGGTACGACTTCGTCGAGACTTACGGCTACACCCGGAGTTTCGTTGGAAATGAGAAGTCTTTCTTCTTCGCACCAGAACGCAATTGAATCCCATGTGTGTCCGGGAGTTTCTATGACCCTGAATTTCATGTCTCCGACTTCGACGGTATCTCCGTCTGAAACGATAATGTCGGTACTGAGTCCCTTTATGTTGTTCCTGAACAGCGGAAAATAATGGGAACTCCTTGCCGCGGAGCGGTTCAGGTTCATCATTTTCTTTATGACCGAGGGCTTTGCAAAAACTTCCGCAGCATGTTTTGCGGAAACGATTTTTGCATCCTTCCAGCGCATCCTGCACGCCTGCGCTCCCGATACATGATCGTAATGGGAGTGCGTGAGCAGGATGTAATCCAAAGATCTGTCTCCGAGTATCGTTTCGATGTTCTTCACGAGACCTTTTGCGGCGAAGGCAAAGCCTGAATCAATCAGTGCAGTACCGTGTTCGTTCACGAGGAGAAATGCCTCTCCTCCGAAGACTGTTCCGACCTTGTGAATCTCGTAAGTCATACGGTTCGGTACTTTCCGAACGAATATTTCAGTGCATCGATTACGGGGAGCGAACGACCCAGGAGGAACGTTTCCAACGCACCTCCGCCTGTGCTCACGTATGAGAACCTGTCTGTGAGATCGAACGTATCCGCCGCACCTACAGTGTGGCCTCCTCCGATAACAGACTGTCCTTTCGACTCAATCATCGCTTCCATGAGTGCTTTGGTACCGATACCGAATCCCTCTTTCTCGTACATTCCGGCGGGACCGGACATGAACGATGTCCTCGATGAGAGAATGACTTTCGTGAACTTCTCGATTGTAGCGTCACCGATATCGATTGCGGGTTCATCTGCGGGAAGGTCTCCGATAAGTACGGAAACTCTCTTACCGTCTCTTTCGACAGCGACATCCGAAGGAAGCAGGATTCTCTGACCGTACTTTTCCATCGTGTCTTTTGCAGCCTGAAGATTCTCTTCCGTAAGCTCATCGCTGAGAACATCCAAAGATGTTTTTCCCAGATCTGTGCCGCGTGCGTAGAGGAATGCATTTCCCGCAAGTCCCACAAGCATAACGGTATCTGCCATACCCGTTCCGAGAACGTGGTCGATCATTTCGGATGCATCGCCGAATTTGGCACCTCCGAGGATAAACACCGAAGGCCTTCTCGGTTCGTCGAAAATAGCTTTCAGTGCTGAGATTTCCTTAGCCATAAGCCTTCCGGATGCCGAAGGAACCTTAATCGGGAATCCGACCAGCGAACACTGCGACCTGTGGGCCGCACCGAATGCATCACATACGTAATAGTCAATCAGCGGAGCCAATTCCTTAACCAATTCTCCTTCCGCATGTCCGAACATATCGAGATCTGCAGTTTCGGAATCGATTTCTCTTACATTACCCAAGAGAAGTACAGATCCGGGCTGAAGTGTTTTGATTGCGTTCTTGGCCTCGTCACCCATGACGTCATCGACGTATTTCACAGGGTAATTGAGATTCCTGGAGAGTCTCTCCGCGTGCTGTTCCAGAGATGTGAAATCCCACTTTCCTTTCCTGCTCTGGTGTGCGAGAATGACAACTTTTGCCCTCTTGCCCATGAGTTCACGTACAGTGGGAATTACGCGCCTTATTCTTGCGTCGTTGATGATCTTCAGAGTCTTCTTATCGAGAGGACAGTTAATGTCCACTCTGAGAAGAACGGTCCTGTCCCTGAAGTTGAAATCTTCCAATGTGTGGAAATCCTTCATGAAATCACTTTCAGATGCCCATTGCCCTGTTCGTCTTGGCAATGGAAACCGCAGGATCCTCTTCGAGCTTGCACATAGATCTGATACAGTCGATATTCTCGGGAATCACATCGCTTTCCTGGTTGACCGCCTGATAGTAGTACAATGTGTTGCCGACGACTTTGATACCGTCTTCCCAGACAACAATCTCAAACATATCTCCGCGGGTTCTTCCCATCTCTCTTGCGAGATCCATAATCTGTGCGGTGGATTTGACTCCCTCTTTGGATTTGACCAATTTGACACGGGGAATCGTTTTGAACAGTGCAATAACTTCCTCTGTCGTTGCTTCCTTTTCCAACTCAAGAGCGATTGTGTGAATGTGCATAAGAGTTGTAGGTACTTTGACAGCCATGGTCTGAATGTTGATCCACGGGAGAACCGACTGAACATCGATTCCATGGTGTGTGGGAATTTTGACAACGGGCTCAATCGCATTGATAGGTCCTGATTTGCTGTCGTTGGGATCCGCACTCCTCCTGATGAGTGTAACGTATCCGTTTTTGATCTTGAAGTCCCTGTCAATGGGGTAGAGTGTCCTGAGCAGACCGGTCGTGTTGCATGAAACGACACGTGAGAACTGTGCTCCCCATGATTCTTTGTAGTTGGCGGCGGCGTTGAATGAAATGCCTGTGAGTGAGTGATCCTCTCCTCCCTGCCAAATAGCTTTCACACCTGCTTTGGAGTATTTCTCCTTGTATTCTCCGGAGACTTTTCCGGGTGTGCAGTCTACGATGATATCTGCCTTGCCGATAAGATCGTCCACAGTACCTGCGACGTCGAAACCCGCCGCTTTGAAATCGTCAATCTTGTCTGCAGGCACATACAGCGGATATCCGAGCTGAACTGCGAGGCGTGCCTCATATGTGGGCCTTGTCTTCGTGACTCCGATTATCTCCATATCGTCCTGCTGATTGACGGCTGTCGCGACTCTCTTACCGATGGTTCCGTATCCGTTGATTCCGACCTTGACCTTCATGGTCTCCGCTCCTTAACATCCTAATTACGCGCTCTGATATAATCATACGCCATCGGATTCGGACAGAATACCGCACATCTGCGGCATCTTCGGACAGCAGATTATAAACGGACGGTGTCCGATTGCGAATCAGAGGGTTCTGATGAGGATCTATAACGATGCCGATGCTGATTTGGATTTACTGAAAGGACTGAGAATTGCAGTCCTGGGATACGGTTCCCAGGGAAGGGCGCAGGCGCTGTGCTTCCGCGATTCCGGTCTGGAACTTACGATCGGTGTGAGAAAAGGAAAGTCTTTCGATAAAGCTGTGGAAGACGGTTTCTCGCCCGTGTCTGTGTCTGAGGCTACGGAAGGTGCCGATATTGTAATGATGCTGCTTCCGGACGAAGCTCAGGCGGATATTTACGAGAGAGAAATCAAAGACCACCTCAAACCGGGATGTGCGTTGGAATTCGCACACGGTTTTGCGATTACGTACGGCCTGATTCATCCGCCCAAGGATGTCGATGTTATCATGATGGCACCCAAGGGTCCCGGACCTATGATCAGAAGGGTCTTCGAGAACGGGTACGGTGTTCCCGCATTGATCTGCATTCACCACGACCATTCCGGAAAAGCAAAGGCTCTGGCTCTTGCTTTGGCGAAGGCAATGAACTGTACCAAACCCGGAGTGTTCGAAGCAAGATTCGAACAGGAAACGATGACAGATCTCTTCGGAGAACAGGCTGTTCTCTGCGGAGGATATACTGCAATGATTAAGATGGCTTACGACACACTCGTAAGCAGGGGATTCCCGCCGGAGATGGCTTATTTCGAAGTTCTTCACGAAACGAAATTGGTTACCGATCTTGTTGTCGAGAGAGGTATCAACGGAATGTGGAACGCGGTTTCCAACACAGCCGAATTCGGAGGACTTACCAGAAGAAACAGAGTCATCACAGAGAAGACCCGTGACGGAATGGAATCGATTCTCGATGACATCCAATCCGGTAAATTCGCCGAAGAATGGGTCGAAGATTACAGAAACGGACTCAGGAGAATGAAAGATCTTCAGAAGAAGGATGCCGACGAAGATATCGAAACCGTCGGCAGGTGGGTAAGGCAGACATTCTTCGGAGGGAAAGAATGACGAAACGCATTCTTATCAGAACAAGGAACGATACTTACGAAGGAACACTCGACGATTCTCCGATATCGGATGCAGTCTGGCTCTCGTTACCTTTCCGCAATACAATCAATATGCTCGGCGATGAAATTTATTTTGAATTCCCGCTGAGCGATCTCACCGTAACAGGTGAAGAAGTTACAAAATTGGAAGTCGGAGATATTGCGTATTGGCCGAAGACACAGGCATTATGCCTGTTCTTCGGACCTACTCCTTTGAGCGGAGAGGACGGCAAACCCGTATCGAAATTCCCCGTGATCAAAATCGGAAGAATCGACGGCGACTGTTCCGGCATGGAAAATGCCGGAGACAGACAGCGCATCGTGATAGAACAGCTTCACTGAACGATTGTGAGGGAGTGATCGTAAGAGGTCAGTCTCTCGCATCCGTTCTTTGTGACAACCATCGTATCCTCGATTCTTATTCCGCCGAGTCCCGGTATGTAAACTCCGGGTTCGGCGGATATTACGTTGCCTTCTTCGAGAACATGATCCGAACCAGGTGAAACATGAATATTCTGATGCACATCCATTCCGATACCGTGTCCGAAGGAATGAATGAACAGTCCTTTGAATTCCGTTGAATCAATCAGTTCTCTTGCCGCACGGTCCACATCCGATGCTTTTGCACCCGGGCGTATTTCGGCGATACCCGCTTCCTGTGCTTTCTGAACGACATCGTAAGCACGTCTCAGTTTCTCCCCGGGATCTCCGAGGAATATCGTTCTTGTGAGATCGGAACAGTATCTGTTATACTTGGAACCGAAATCGAACAGTGCAGTGTCTCCTTTCTTAAGACGGTAATCACAGGGTGTGTGGTGAGGTTCCGCGGAATACTTTCCGAAGGCGGCAATCGTATCAAACGCATTGCCTGTTCCCCCGAGTTTTCTCATCATGATATCCATTTCCGATGCTACTTCGGCTTCAGAAACACCTTCGGAAATCATAGACGGAAGTTTTGAAGCAACTTCGGAAGAAATGTTGCAGGCTTTCCTTATCGTTTCAATCTCAGAAGGTTCCTTTACATTCACTGTAGCGTCTATCGCACGTGTCGCGTCCACAATCTCAATGTTTTCATTCATCTTTTTGAGATAGTTTACCATGGAATACAATGCGGAACCGGTGTTGATACCCACTTTTTTACAGCCTTTCAGGATTTCTCTGACATACTCGTCGCGTTCCTTACCTCTGTCGTAAACGCAGATATTTCCTTTACCGCCTGCAGCGGTCTCGGCTTCGAGTCTTCCGACAACTACGTCGAGACCCCTGTCTCTGCTGACGAATGCCATCGTTCCTTCGAAACATCCGGAATTCTGTTCCGTAATGTACCAGAAGGAGGAATCAAGGAACGGCTCTCCGCCGTTCATTATCACAATCGCATCCACATCCTCATCTGCATTGGAGATGAGTCTCTCAGCTCTGTTCATGAACCGAGGATTGACTGTATACGTGATAAATGTTCAGATTCCCGCCCATTCGTTCCTGACAATTCTCTTCAGAGCCGCTATTGCGGACAGTGACGAAAGATTGGAAGTACTGGGTGAATCCGGAGCATACACGTTGGATGTCTTGCTGACGGCCTTTCCGAACCTTCCCTCGACGGTGAGAACGTAATTGTTCGTCTCCGCTGCGGGATCGAATATGATTACCACTTCGGTCTTATCGAATCCCACACCCAATATAGCGACGGTTGCGGCGATGTTGACGTTCCTCGGGAACAGTTTGACTGCATCCCTTGCGGTACCGCGGAACATTTCCGTGGGGCTGTCGATTGCATTGATGTCAATACCTTTCTTCTCAAGATATTCAACGTGTGCCAGAGAACTCTTTCCTGCGGTGAATTCAAGACTTACCTGTGCCAACTCATCGTTTGATGCAGCTCTCAGTCCGTCCGTACCGAACAATGCGCCCGAGGGAATGAAAATGTGTGCATCGCAGCTTCTTGCTTTCTCGAAAACCATTTCCCTGAAGTCATCTCCCACAAGGGCTCCTACGGATGTGACCATAATGTCCACTCCGCGTGATGCGGTCTTGAGAAGAATCTCTTTGGCGGCATCCTGCCTTGCGGCCTCGATAACGAGATCGCAGTGATACAACTCATCTTCCACCGACTCGACGACGATGGCTTTCTTAAGCTGTGAAGCAAGTTCCTCAGCTTTGGTCTTCACGATATCTATCAGATAGATTCTCTTGACCTCATCCATCTTGTCGGCCGCTTTGGCCAATTTACTGCCGATGGTTCCGCAGCCTACGATCGTTATGCGCATGCTCTGAAATCCTGCTGCACGGTTATATTATCTTCGGCACTCCTCAACCTCACTGTGCCGTCAGACAGATAAATAAACGGCGGACACGTCACGGAGAACGATGGAGAGGTACCAAAGATTGGAACACACCGCGGACGTCATGGTCAGATGTACCGGAAAGAATCTCGACGAATGCTTCGGAAATGCTGCGTATGCGATGTTCGATCAGATGATTGATATCAATACCGTGGAGAACACATCGGAATACACATTCGAAGTGGAAGAAAAAGACGACTGCGACAGACTGTACGCGTTTCTCTCCGAATTATTATTCATTTCGGACTGCGACGGTTTGGTGTTCGGTGAATTCAACGTATCGTCAGACGGAAATAAAGTGAAATGTACCGCATACGGCGAACCTCTCGACGTGAAGAAACATCACGCGAGAGCCGAAATCAAAGCGGTAACATATCATATGTTAAACGTCGACAGAGACACTCCTGCGGTCACGGTAATCTTCGACGTGTAAAATTCCTTATTAGTGCGATGTATTCTCCTCATTATGCTCAGACTCGGTTGGTTCTCAACGGGCAGAGGCCCGGGATCGCGCAATCTTCTGCATGAAGTCATGGAAAGGAAGAAGGACGGCACTCTCGACGTGGAATTCTCGTTCGTATTCTGCAATTGGGACAACACCGAAGAACCCAATTCCAGGAAAGAACAGAGGGAAATGTTCTTCGACATGGTCAGAGAATATGACATCCCTCTGATTACGCTGTCATGGAAGAAATTCAGACCCGACCTCTGGGAGTCGAATCCCGAAAAATGGAGAGAACTCTACGGTGCCGAGATAAGAAAACTCATCGGAGACAGAGGATTCGATTTGGGCATTCTTGCGGGATATATGCTTTGGATTGACGACGAAACCTGCGCACAGTACGATTTCATGAATCTCCACCCCGCCCTCCCCACAGGCCCCAAGGGAACGTGGCAGGAAGTAATCTGGCAGTTAATCAGGGAAAATGCGGACAGACAGGGTGCGATGATGCACATAGTTACGCCTGACTGGGACAGAGGAGCGGCACTCACATACTGCGGATTTTCCATACGCGGAAAGGAATACGACGGACTGTGGGAAGATCTCAATGAAAGGCTGAAAAAGAATACTCTCGACGAAATAATCGAAACCGTAGGTACGGAACTTCCTCTCTTCAAGAAAATAAGAGAAGACGGAGCGAAACGCGAACTTCCTCTGATTGTGGAAACAATAAAACAGTTCGCAGACGGCAATGTGCACATAGTCGACAAAAACCTTTATGAGAAAGACGTACGGTTGGAGCATCCGTTCGACCTGAGTGACAGAGTCGATAAGAACATCGGGGAATGATTCAATGGGATACAGCCCGGCAGAGGATCTCGGATTGAGGGAAGAAACGCAGCTCATCATGAGCTGTAACGGCATACTTACATCGAACGATTTCCTCAGGAGTCTCTGCAATTACACAATCCGCAACGGAGGACGTTTCTACGACGTTGTAACAAGATACAGCAATATCTTCACGAACGCACTCGGAAGGATAGACGACAAATACGGTTCCGTCGCAAAGATGGTTATTCCTTTCCTGAAAGCATTCGGAGTCACGGATTATTCGGCATACCAGGAAGCAAAGAAAGACCTCATTCTTATGCCGGGCGCGGATCATTTCATAAAGTACGTAAGCGAACTGATGCCCACGTTCATCAACACGAGTGCATTCGAACATCACGTTATGGCACTCTGCGATACCGTAGATATCCCCAACCGCAACATCGGATGTACGAGGGTTGATTTCGATTCCGAAGAAGCCGACAGACAGGAATGCAGAACACTGAGGGAATACGCCAACAGAATCGCTTCTTTACGTGTTCCCGATACCATATACACGTTCAAGAAAGACGAAATACTCTCGGACGGAGATACGGACATCATTACACTGTTGGATGAATTCTTCCAGGAAAAAATACCCGAGATGGAGATTTACAAGACATACAAAGATGTCGCCACCATGGGTGTGGAAGACAAATCGTATGCGGCATTGGAGATCAGAAGGCATACGTCAATCGAATTTGATTCCACCGTATGCATCGGAAGTTCCGCCACCGATCGCATGGTGATGGAACTCACACGTGACAGCAGCGGATTATCCATATCGTTCAACGGATGCGAATACGCCGTGCGTAACTGCAATGTTGCGGTTATGTGCAACGATTGTATTGTGAATTCCGTTTTGGCGGCGGAATTCTACGACAAGGGAATAGAATCCGTATTCGAAATGGTCGATCATTGGGACAGAAAATATCTCAAAAACTGCGACTGTGCGGACAGAAATCTTATGGATGAAATGCTCCGCAGATTCCCGAAGAAACTTCCGGTTGTGAAGAGAGTCGACCGCCGCAATGCCGATGAAGTTGTCGCCGAAAGTAACGAATACCGCATGAAGGTCGCCGAATGCAACAGAAGGTACTGATTGTCGGAAGCGGTCCCGCGGGTTCTTCCGCTGCGTATTTTCTTTCGAATCACAGTTTCGATGTGACTGTCGCGGAACGTTTGGGCAATAATCAATACGGCAGATACCACCAAATCTGCGGCGGAGGAATCAGTAAATCGGCATTCGGAACGCTTTCTCCCATGAAACCGTACGGCGTTCTGAACGAATTCAGGAACACAAAATTACAGTGGCCCGACGGCACGGAAATCAAAATGAAAACGAAAGGATACATCCTCGACCGTCCGGAGTTCCTAAAACATCTGAGAAATGAATGCGGGGAAAATGTAAAATTTGTTCATAAATCAGTCACATCGATTGAAAAAACAGATGACGGATACGAAGTACATTCTCTTGACGGAAACACCGAAATCTTCGACTGGGTAATCGGTGCCGACGGTGCATCTTCCGTCGTAAGGAAATGTCTTTTCGGAAGCAGACCCGCATTCTCGTGCTATGCGACGGAATTCATCGTAAACAGAGAATCCGATGGAGATCTGACGATAAAACTCTCAGACGACGGCAGCGGTTCGTACATGTGGGATTTTCCCAGAGGAAATGTTTCCGGGATCGGAGGAATGAAAGGACACTGCCCCGTATGCGAACCTGTTTCCGAAGGAACAAGAGCAATCCCTGTCGGAGGTGTAGGAAAGATATCCGACGGTCGCGCAATGCTTATCGGCGATGCCGCAGCCATGGCAAATCCCGTTACATACGGAGGGTTGAAAGCCGCATTGATTGCGGGAAAAAAAGCTGCGGAATCTGTTATCAAAAATAATTCCGAAATTCTTCAGAAATGGTGGGATAAATCCATACTCTCAGACAGAAGATTCATGGATTTCAACCGTAAATTAAGAGAATGGACTCCCGAAGACATGAAGAAGGCCGTGAAACCTTTCAGAAACGGTCATGTGATTCCTTCCGGGATTGTTGCGTGTATTACGCAGCCGGGCAACATCAACATGTACTTCGGATGTCTGTTTGCGTTCAGATACGGCTGGTGACGTCACATATACGCCCTGCGACCCCGGACATATCTGTCTGCCTCTTCCGGAGTCATTTTCTTTCCGGCAAATTCCGGGAATGTCGTGGTCCAGACTCCTGTCGACGTATCGAACGTCCAGCAGTAATTGTCCCAATCCGCCATCGTGCTGTTGCCTTCTGTGTCGTTGTAGAGATAATAACTGTACGGATGTGTGATTCCGTCTGTTATCTTTACGATGAAATTACACATAGCGTTGTGAATGTCATTGTTCTCTCCGCTGAGAACCTCATTCATAACTTCGATCGCCCTCAGTCCGCACCAGTGTCCGTAAAACAGCGGCGTGGTTTTTCTTCCGTCCGTGAGTCTGACGCAGATACGGTCTCCCATCAGAAACACCTCTGTGAATGATCTTTATTCTCCTGCCTTTCCGTGTGATTGCATCTAATGCCCATTTTTTTCACCTACGGGACGATGGGCCGGACCATGCCACCTTGGGATCAATCCCGGAACGGCCCGCCGTTCCCGATATCACCGATTCATACGGAGTGCTTATGAGGCGCATGTTACAGTTAGCGGTTAACAGAATTTTCAGACTGACGTCTGAGGGCTGAATGATAAAGGTAAATGAGTGCTCATGTCGGGATTCGAACCCGAGTGTCGGCCTCGAAAGGGCCGAATGATTGGCCGCTACACTACATGAGCGTTAAGTATGAGCGCATACTACAAACCATTTAAAAAGATTTCTGACGTGACGCGACCCGGAAGATACTGAATTTCGGAGAAATGCACTGTCTGAAGAGTTTTCAGCACATCGGAAAGCGAAGATTTCCCTCCGATACCGTCCGGATCGGCTGACCTTCATATTTATATATAGGGTACTTTTAATCACCCACTTATAAGGAGTCA
>CAVIIW010000012.1:0-37961 GCA_963643255.1 Candidatus Methanomethylophilaceae archaeon | reverse complement strand
CGGCTGTACAGGACTCACTTCCGTAATCATTCCTGACAAGGTCACATCCATCGGAGACGGTGCGTTCTACGGCTGTACCGGACTCACTTCCGTAACCATTCCGGATTCGGTCACATCCATCGGATACATTGCGTTCTCCGGCTGTACCGGACTCACCTCCGTAACCATCGGTAATTCGGTAGAAACCATCGGTAATTCGGTAGAAACCATCGGAGACTATGCGTTCTCCGGCTGTACCGGACTCACCTCCGTAACCATCGGTAATTCGGTAGAAACCATCGGTAATTCGGTAGAAACCATCGGAGACTATGCGTTCTCCGGCTGTACCGGACTCACCTCCGTAACCATCGGTAATTCGGTAGAAACCATCGGTAATTCGGTAGAAACCATCGGAGACTATGCGTTCTCCGGCTGTACCGGACTCACCTCCGTAACCATCGGTAATTCGGTAGAAACCATCGGAGACTATGCGTTCTGGAAATGTACCGGACTCACTTCCGTAACCATTCCGGATTCGGTTACATCCATCGGATCCGATGCGTTCTCCGGCTGTACAGGACTCACTTCTATAACCATCGGTAATTCGGTTACATCCATCGGAGACTATGCGTTCGAAGACTGTACCGGACTCACTTCCGTAACCATTCCGGATTCGGTTACATCCATCGAAAAATGGGCGTTCTACGGCTGTACCGGACTCACTTCCGTAACCATCGGTAATTCGGTAGAAACCATCGGATACAATGCATTCAGCTTTCTTTTCTATGATGTCGACGGTACGACCGAACTCAAACAAACCGTTGAAAATCTGGCAGGTTATACATTCAAAAGAACAAACGGGAAACTTGTGAAACAGGATGTTTCAGAGACTACTGTTATTTCGAAGAGAGTAACCGTCGACAAGTCATCAGACAGGTACACTGCAACATCTGATACAGACGGAGCGAAGTTCGATTCGGAAACAATCACTTCGGTAAAAACATCCGCCGAAACCGATAAGAACGTAACATTGTCAGTCACCGTCGGAAAGAGTACTGTTTCTTTCGACAACGAAGCTCTGAAATCCTTCACAGACGGCGAAGCCGAATTAATCGTAACCGAACTCAAAGACTCTCAGATGACAGACAGAGTCAGAGAGATTGTCGGTGACAATGTTGCGTACAGTATTACGTTCGGAAACAACAGATCTTTCGGAAACGGACAGGTTACCGTCACGGTCCCGTATACATTGGAAGACGGAAAAGACCCCGGAAAACTGAAGATCTATTACATCGCGGACGGAAGAGTCGCGGAAGAGAAAGAATGTCTCTATTCCGAAGGATACGTTACATTCGTTACAAATCATTTCTCAACTTATGCCGTGATGTATCTCGATGAAGGAAACGACGGATTCCCTCTGTTAATCGGTATCGGTGCGGCCATCATCATAGCCGTTGTATTGCTCGGAATAATAATCATAAGGAGAAAGAAGAAAGGCGGAGATTCCGATTGTGAAACAAAATCTTCCGCATATGCAGTAAATGAAGATATAGCGACTGCGGAAGACACTGTCAATACGGAAAACACCGTTGCCGAATCGGCCGTAAACATTGTAGCTGAAGAAGAGGCCGTCGAAACGGAAAACACCGTTGCCGAATCGATTGTAAACACCGTTGCTGCGGAAGAAACAGTTTCATTCTCTGTTGCATCGGATCCTCAGAATCTCAGCGACCTCAGTAATGCGGAGATTAAACGTACTTACAGGGAAATGAAGAGGAAATACCGTTCCGATAAGAACGGTAAAATATTCTTTGGGAAAGTGAATAAGAAAATCAAACTGATGATCAAAAGCGATAAAAAACGTACGAAACTGCGTTTTATTCAAGAAATCGGCAAGTATGCAGCGATTTTGAGCATTATTGCTGCGGTTTGGTTTGATGCTACTAAGTACAAATACGTCCCGGAACTGTACCCGTCGTCATTAGAGGATTTTTATTATTTCATTGATATGAATGCACACATTATTCACGAATTTATGCCTCTGGTTGAAAATTGTCTGATTATTGCCGGAATCGGTATCGCGGTTTATATCATAGCTAAAATTGCAATCAAATTGCAGGACATCAGAACACATCGCAAAATAGTCTGTAAAGTAATCTCCGAGGGATTCGATATCAACGATGTAATCCGTCTGAAGAGAAATACTAAGAAATTTGGTGTCAATGATATCAAAGAGTTCTATCCTCTTTCCGAACTGTTCGGAAAGAGAAAGGCCGGCGGTCCGGTGTCAGCAGAAGGCGGAGGGGAAAACAATGTCGGATGAATACGGCGCCGAATGCCGATGCTTAACGGGATGACGGAGAAAAATATCATGTCGATTTTACACAGAACAGAAAAACAGCAAACGGAGGAAACTGAAGATTCTTCGGAAACTGTACTATCTCAGAAAACCGAAGATTCTGAAAAAGACAGATATATCCGTGAGCTTGCGTCGAATCCGGAAAAACTCAACGAGTCGGGTGACGGAGATATCAAACAGGTGTACCGTCTTTTCAAAAAGGAATGTTCCGCGGAAAAGACCGGTAAACGTAATTTTAAGAAAATCAAAAAATACACCAAAACTATGATTAAAAAAGACAAAAAGCGCACCGGTATCCGTCACATCCGGAGAATCGGAAAATATCTGGCGCTGCTGGGCATCATTATAGCGGTTTACGTCGGAGTGAAATACAGATTTGTTCCGGACAACCTGCCGAAATCCGCAGATGAAATCATGCCGTGTCTCAGTTATTATGCCCAATTTATCCACGATCATTGTCCCGGAATCGAAATAGGTCTCAGGGTATTCGTATTCGGTATTGCTGTGTATCTGATATCCGTTATGCTGACGAAAATCAAAGACCGTATTCTGATACGCAGGATTGTGTGCAAAGCAGTTGCCGAGAATCTTACGTTAAACGATGTTATCCGCCTCTCTGTATTGGTGCACAGCGGAACGATAAATGATATTGCGGATTTCTATCCGCTCAGAGAATACTGTGAAGTGGGAGGGAGATGGTAAACTCCGAAATCCTTACACTCACAGTAAAATCTGCAATATATTTCGGAGATGTCGGAATTGAGTTTAATGTCGGAGACACACAACGGCGATATGTATTCACTGTGTTTATCCCAGACAACTCATTCCGACAGGATTTCTTTGATTTCTTCAAGATTCTCGGCGAAATAGATTCCTTTCTGTCTTTCTTCCGAAGACAGTCCCATGTCGCTCATATGATTCAGGAGTGTTTTCATTCCTTCGTAATATCCGTTCAGGTTGTAGAGAATACAGGGAGCGTCGATATGTTTCAGAGATACTTTCGACATCACTTCGGAAATTTCTTCCAACGTTCCCGTACCTCCTGGGAATGCAATGAATGCGTCTCCGAGTTCGATCATTTTCTTCTTACGTTCTGAGATATCTTCAGTAACAATCAGTTCGGTCAGTCCCTCATATTGGAAACCTTCGTCGATAAACATCTGAGGTTCCACTCCTATTGCTTTCCCGCCGGCTTCGAGAACACTGTCTGCGATTTCACCCATCAGTCCCGTCTTTGATCCGCCGTAAACCAACGTGTTTCCGCTTTTACCGATCCATGTTCCGAGTTCGCGGACGGCTTTGCGTAAAGGCGGATCGTTTCCTTCGTATGCTCCGAGGTAGACTGTGATGTTCATTCTGATATGCTCCTTTGCCGATATTCGGAAATGTGTCGGTAATATACATTTTTCCCGTCATTCATAATTCGGTACAGATACTGCATAAGGAACCATTCCGGCCGAAACAGTATCCGGCTCAAAACCGTGTTTCTTAATTATCCTATATAACAGTGTCATTCGGTACGGTGTATATCCGTGAACTTTGTGTTCAGTACAGGGTTACACACTCATATATAGTCAGGATTTCATTCCTGTTCCGATACGGACGGTTGATTCGCATAATTCCGAACGGAAAACTGTCTGTATCGGACTGTCGGTGATACGTTGGTTTGTGAATCTGTAACTGAGGATTTTTCCGGATATCCGAAAGAAGAGGATATCGAAAAAACAGCACAGGCTATTCACAGTTATTACAACAGAAACCGTCTGGCCGAGTTTCCGGACAGACCGCCTGAATATCCGACCTGGGAGAATCTGCCGCAGAATCTGAAACATTCCAACATAATGCAGGCAAAAGATATTCCCAGAAAACTCAGTATGATCAAATGTCATGTCGAAAAAGACGACGGTTCGGGACTGAAATCATTCACTTCCGAAGAAGAGATATTTTTAGGTAAAACCGAACATAAAAGATGGGTTGAAGAAAGAATTTCAAACGGCTGGAAATACGGTTCCGAAAAAGATACCGAGGACCGTATTTCTCCTTACATCGCCGAATGGGATGAAATTCCGGAATCGATTCAACTGTATGACATCGAAGCAGTCAGAAATATTATTCCGCTTCTGAAATTATCAGGTTTGATGGTGGTGCGCAATGACAGGAAATAAAACAGACAGTTCGTTGGATGCACCGTTGTTTATTTCGGTGACGGGACACGCGGACATACCTTCGAAGGATTTCCCGAACATCGAATCGGAATTGGATAAACTTTTCACAATGTTCGGGAAGAAATATCCGAACACAAGATTTGTACTGATGTCGGGAATGTGTCAGGGTGCGGATATCA
The DNA here is from genome assembly GCA_963643255.1 of Candidatus Methanomethylophilaceae archaeon. GTDB lineage: Archaea > Thermoplasmatota > Thermoplasmata > Methanomassiliicoccales > Methanomethylophilaceae > Methanarcanum. Next base: position 33,279 of record CAVIIW010000012.1, on the reverse strand, counting down.
TTGTTTCCGAGTTCGCTCTGAAGAAAGGGCTGAATGTAGCTCCCGTTTTACCGATGTCTCTCGAAAAGTACAGAAAAACATTCTCATCGGAAGACTATCTTCACAGAATGGAGGCTGTCCTTGAAAATGAGAATACGTACAGTCCTTTTGTCATAGAAACCGATTCCGATGATGAAAGAGACAGTTACACCAATCTCTCCGCATTTCTGATTTTCAATTCAAGTGTTATTATTTCCCTGTGGGACGGAAGGAGTTACGAACGTAACGGCGGCACATTCGATACAATGAGGATGGCCTACGAAGGCGTAGATACCGCTGTTATGCAGAATTATTCGAAAACCGTTTCCGGAACGGCATCGGATATTCCGTTCCGTCTGAAATATCTCGATTCGGCCGAAGACTGTCTGATATACAGAATTCCCGTGTCCCGCGAATCTTCCGATGAGGAACTGATCGGAAAAGGATGTAAAAATCCCGGGGAAATCAAACAGGGCTGCGGTTTTATTGTTCCGATAGTGGTTCAGTCCGACGGTGCGGAACCCGACATCATGTCTTCGAAAGTGATTCCTTCGGAAACAATTCCCGCGATGTACGATTCAGCATTCGCAAGGATGGACGAGTTCAACAGAGACGTAAAGGATCATCTTGACAGTCATCCCGGTGTTTCCTGTTTCGATGCAGATACGCTTTCCGATTACGAACGCGATTCCTGTTTCTATCTTCTTTCCGCAAAAAGTGACAGTGTTAAGAAAACAGCGGAAATAGTCAAAAAATCAAAGACAATGAATCTTACCGCGGAACGTTATCACATGGCGGATGTATTGGCTCTGAGAAATCAATCTTCCACTTTCGGCATGATCCGCATAATTATTCTCGTCACGGCGCTTTCGGGATTCTTTTTCAGTCTGTTCATACTTATGAACGGTTCCGTCATGATCAACGTAATCTACACAGTGCTGATGGTCTGCGGTACCGCTCTGATATATCTGCATAACAGAAAGGGAGATTATCTCAGATTCATCGAATACAGAGCGTTGGCGGAATCCATGAGGGTGGAATACTACCGTACGCTGATGGGTGTCCGCCGTCTGATTCCGAATTCATGTTATGGATACATGAAAAACGAACTGCTTTGGACGAATACCGTTCTCAAGTCATGGAATACGCCGTTCATGAACGATTACGGTTCGCTCCCCGCACTGAGCGATGATGAAATCATTTCATTGGTAAACGAATGCTGGGTTGACGACCAGATGAATTATCATGAAAAAACCAAAAACAGAAACCGTAAAAAACTGTCAAAGAACAACCGTGAGGCAAAAGTTCTGTCTGTTGCGACAACCGTCATTTCGGGACTGTTGGCCGCTTCCACGATGTTCTGTGAAAAATTTATGAACGGTACGGTTGCTTCGGTCGGAGGGTTGGAATTTTCCGGAGTGCGTATGGTACCTGTTTTGGATGTGGATGTTACATTTATCGTCAGAGCTCTGCTTGTGGTGCTTGTTGCGCTGTCTACGTATGTTATGACATCCGCCACTCTTATTCACGGAGGAACTCCCGAACAGATCGAATCGAAAAGGCAGATGTTTGTTATTGCGAAACTCCGTATGACGAAATCCGATTCAGAGATTCAGAGAGAAATCCTGCTGGAATTGGGCGATCAATGCATAGCGGAGATGAACGATTGGGTTTACGAACACAGGATGAAGGATTACAAATCGGGTGTAGCCAAAACAAGTCTCATAGATGTGGATTCGTGAGCGGTAACGGGGTGTGTGAAAAATATGATGATTGTCGGAGAAGAAGATGCCGCGAAGAGACATCAGACCCGTATAAAGAAGATTAAGGCGCACATCAGACTGAATGCCACGCCGAATAACGTTATGAGTATCTGCAGCAAAGCCGGTCTTCCGTTCCCCAAGGGCGTTTCTTTCGAAAAATTCCCTGCGTGGCTCGATGAAAATCTCAGAGATCTTCCCGATTCCTCTTTGGTGCAGATTATGAGGAAACTCGGTCTGACGGTTGTTTCCGATCCTGCGGATTTCAACGGAGTTTTCATTATCCACTGCAGTGCGGATAAAAAACTTGCAGATGCGGTGACAAAATCACTCAACGAAATCGGAATTGACGATTCCATGATTTACTACTCATCGGGAGAAGAGACGGGAACGAGGCTCGGAACATCTTTTGTCGATATTATATTCAAATGCATCAGAGATGCAAAACTGATTTTATGCATACTCAGTAACAATTCGATCAACAGTCAGTACTGTATGCAGGAAGCAGGCGCATCCATGATTCTGAACAAACCGATAATTCCGATTTTATCCGGAATCGAACCTACCGAGATGCCCGGTTTCATGGATAATACACGTTATATCGCCGCAGATATGTCAACGGCTGAAAATGCGAAAGCATTCCTCAAAGAAGTCTGCCGTATTATGGAAATAGATGCATCTTCCGCATCCGTTTCGTTGGGTGTTCAGAAAGTTCTCAGCAGGTGAAAACATGGGTCAGAATGTCGATAAACTGGTTGAAGAGATTAAGAATTCACAGGTCCGCGGAGCTACAACCATCGCCATCCGTGTGACGGAGGCGCTGGTTTCCGATGCCGAAGCCTACATGAATTCCGATGAAAGAGATGACGATCTGAAATACCATACTCAGGAATGGGGTTTTCAGCTGATCGAATCCCGTCCGTCTCAGATTACGCTGAGAAATTCCGTCAAAAGCATTCTCAGAGGTATCGAAAAAATCGACGATGACAATGATGAGAAAACATTCGAGGTTCTCAAGAGCAATGCCGATGCATTTGTGAAAGTTGCGGAAAAAGCATCTGAAAAAATCGCATTCCTCGGAGCCAACATCATCTGCGACGGAGATACGATTCTCACAAACAGTCACAGTGCGTTGGTTGTGGGAATTGTCAACGAAGCCGTCAACAAAATGGGAAAGGATGTACGTGTTATCGTCACCGAAACACGTCCGAAATACCAGGGCATCAAGATGGTGAACGAACTCGTCAATCTCGGAATAAAGACAACACTGATTGTAGACGGAGCGGTAAACCATGTGATGCCCGGAGTGGATTTGGTAATTGTCGGTGCGGATACGGTGAGCTCCGACGGTTCCGTTATTTCGAAGATAGGGGTTTCTCAGATCGCTCTTTCCGCTCATGAGTGGAAAGTTCCGTTTTATGTCGCAGCACCTACTTTCAAATTCTCCGAAGAGACACTTTCGGGCGTTATGATCGCTCTCGAAGAAGGAAAAGCCGAGGATGTTGTCAAGAGGAGCACAGTCGAAGATTACGGTCTTCTGGAGAACCATTCCGACGACGGACTGTTTGAGATAAGAAATCCCTCATTCGATGCGACAAGAGCGGAATTCGTACGCGGTGTAATCACTGAACTGTACATCATGTCTCCGTATTCGATAGGGGAATTTCTTGCGCGCCGTTCCGGATTCATTGACTGATTTCGGAATCGACAATCGGTATGAGGTCTGCAAGGTTATTCAGAATCCATGTGCCTTTCTGTTTCATCATACCGTCTGCAGGCGTAAGATCGGGTACGACGGCCACTCTGCACCCCGCTGCGTGAGCCGATAACACTCCGTTGGGGGAATCTTCCACTGCGATACAGTCGCAGGGAGCTTCGCCGATCTTTTCCGAAGCGTAGAGATATACATCGGGTGCCGGCTTTCCGTTCTCTACCATATGGGCCGAAATCAATGAATTTAACTTCGTTTCGAGACCTATCATTCTCATGTAATTCATCGCACGGTCGTACTGTGTCGATGTTACCACGGCGAGTTTAATTCCTTTGCTTACAAGATAGTCAATCAGTTCGTACGCACCGGTTTTGACGGGCATTCCGTTTTCTTCTACGTAGTTGCGCATCATTTCTCTGCGCCTGTCGCGTATTTTGTAGAAATCAAAGGATTCGCCGTACTTACTGCGGTAGACTCTGCTGCATGTTTCGGGATCGTTGCTTCTGAGCGAAAGAATGTCTGCGGGATCGACTTCAAAACCGAATTCCCTGCATGTTTTAATCATAAAATCGAGGTTGAGTCTCTCTGAATCTATCAGTGTCCCGTCCATGTCGAAGAGAACCGCTTTAATCATGAGTCCGACCTCTCAGGAAGGATGTTGATATCGGTAAAAAGTTTTGTGCAGTCAATCGATTCAAGATCGGTTGTATCGTCTGATATGTTTTTACCGATACAGAACGAACCCATTCCGCGTTCTTCATAGACTCTGAATGATTCCCTTGTTGCAACTGCTGTTTTTTCTTTCACATTGCCTTCGGGAAATCTTGTGCTTACGGCATGTCCGCGGTGTCTTTCCGATGACTGATTGCGCCGGTTGAATCTTTCGATGAACGTGTCCGTATCTCCTTTCAGCATTACCGTAACGACGGAATAACCGTATTTTTCAAGAAAATCTTCGATTTCTTTACCGCTGTTTTTCTCGAAATAATTGTCGGGGATGTAGTATATTGTGTATGTGCCTGCTCTGTCAAGTTTTCTTTTCGATTCATAACAATCGAAACCTATGTTATCGAAAAGAATCTCGTTGAGACGGTCTTTGGAGAGAATCGGGAATCCGAACATCTCGGACAGATGTTTTGCAACAGTGGATTTGCCGGATGCCGGCAGTCCCGATAACAGAATACACTTCATCTCAGATTCCTCGGTTACGGTGTCCGAATTGCTCAGACACATAACGGGTACCGTGTCGGCTCCGATAATAATGTTGCCGTAAGTAATATATTCCGAATAATACTTTTAGGCATAACTAAATTTATCATTTCGAAAACATTTCCGCCGAACGGCATCAGTCTTCCGAAATGATGAAAAACCGGAAGAATCTCTATGAAACCCGACTACAGAAATTGGATCCCGAAGGGGATGCTGTATTCACTGATTGCAGGAACTGTGTTATCGTTTGCATTACTGATGATATTCGGTGTATTCGGACTGTTCACAGGCGGAGGAGTCCGTATCGCATTGGGTGTAATCTTTGCTGTTATTTTCATTGTATGCATCAAATCAACTGCATGGTGTATCGGCGCATACAGAGCATTCTCTTACGACGGCGGACGTAAACTTTCGAAACAGATAATCGAGGGTACCGCCGAATACATCACACTCCCGGAAGGCGGTATCGGATTGGATGTAGGCTGCGGGAGCGGTGCATTGACAATAGCATGCGCAAAACGGAACCCTCAGGGCAGGATGGTCGGTATCGATCGCTGGGGAATCGAATACGCTTCATTCAGTCAGCGGTTATGCGAAAACAATGCAAAAGCGGAAGGTGTAAACAATACAGAATTTCAGCACGGTGACGCAACGAAACTTAATTTCGAAGACGAAACATTTGACACAGTCACAAGTAACTACGTTTATCACAACATTACAGGTGTTGACAGACAGGAACTTCTTCTGGAAACATTACGTGTTCTGAAGAAAGGCGGCACCTTTGCAATTCACGATCTGATGTCTCCCCGCAGATACGGCGATATGCAGGCATTTATGCAAAAACTAAGAGTTATGGGTTACGAACATGTTGAAATGATTGACACAACCGACGGTAAGTTCATGTCGAAGAAAGAAGCAAAACACATTATGCTGCAGGGTTCGGCATTGCTCATCGGTAAAAAATGAAGCAGATGATAAGATGACTGTCGGATGGATTACGATACCTGTGCTGTATATGTTCTATTGGGGCATGTGCGCCCAATGTACCGGGACGGATGTGAAAAATCTTGCAGGACTGCGCTCATACCCCGATACGGTACAGTCCCGTGTCAGAGAGGAATACGGAGAGAATGCTCCCGAAACAAAATCAATGTCGGCGATTCTTCTGAGCAATCTTCTTCTTTTTACCGTTATATTTTCAGCCGTAGGTCTGATTTTTAAAGATATTCTTGCTTTCGACGGTTTTCTTTCGGCATTTGTGTTCTTCCTTGTTTTGGGGGAAGGATTGGGGCTGTTCGATCTTGTCGTGATAGATCTTCTCTGGTGGCGTAACACCGAACGTATCCGTTTTTCGTTCCTTCCTGAGAAGAAATATTATCGGGATCCGTCGAAACACATCGGTTCTTTCTTACGCGGTATCCCGCTCTTTGCCGCAGTTGCAGTATTATGTGCTGCGATTGTAACTGTATTCTGAGGAGATAACGTGAAAAGATATCTTATCGAAACGGAGATGTTAGATTTTTCAGATCCTTCTGTTGAGGATTTGATTCAACAGCGCGGATGGCGCAGTCTTTCCGAATTCGAACGTATCAGAGAAATCAACAACTTCGTACGTGATGAGATTCTCTTCGGTTACAACAGGGATGACGGCATTCCCGCTTCCGAGGTACTCTCGGACGGTTTCGGTCAGTGTAACACCAAAGGAACTCTGTTTATGGCGTTACTGAGGGGTTGCGGTATTCCGTGCCGTGTTCACGGATTTACAATTGATAAGAAGCTTCAGAAGGGCGCTATGACAGGTATCGTGTACGCTCTTGCACCTGAGAATGTCTTTCACAGTTGGGTTGAGGTTTACCTTGAAGGTAAATGGTACGAATTGGAAGCTTTCATTTTGGATAAACCGTATCTCGAAAGCCTTCAGAGGATGTTCTCACACTGTACCGGAGAATTCTGCGGTTACGGTGTTGCCGTGAAAGATTTTCGGAATCCCGTAATAGATTTCGACAGAAACAACACCTACATTCAAAGCGAAAGTATCAATCGGGATTTCGGAGTGTATGACAGTCCCGATGAATTACTGAAGGAACATCATCAGGAAATGTCTGTGCTGAAAGCATTTGTTTACTCTCACATAGGAAGACATCTGATGAATCGTAATGTGAAGAAAATCAGGAACAGAATTTACTGATTTATCTCCGATTTGATTATCGGTATCAGATCGGAAAGATCGTTCAGAATCCATTTTCCGTTCTTTTTCATCATTCCGTCTGCGGGCGTGATGTCGGGAACTACGGCTACATTGCACCCTGCGGAATATGCGGACTGTACTCCGTTGGGAGAATCTTCGACTGCTATACAGTTACACGGAATTTCACCGATCTTTTCGGAAGCGTAAAGATACACATCGGGCGCAGGCTTTCCGTTCTTTACCATGGCTGCGGAAATAACATAATCGAATCTTTCGTCGAGACCGATCATTTTCATGTAATTCACCGCACGGTCGTACTGATTGGATGTAACCACGGCGGTTTTAACATCGATATCCTCAAGGAAATTCATCAGCTCGTACACCCCGGGTTTTATCTGTAATCCTTCGTTTTCTACGTAATTACGCATTTTCTCTCTGCGTCTGTCGCGTATTTTGAAGAAATCAAACGATTCGCCGTATTTACTGCGGTAGAATTTACTGCAGCCTTCCGGAGATATACTTCTCATCGAAAGAACATCCTCACGGTCGACGTCGAAACCGAATTCTCTGCATGTTTCGATCATAAATTCAAGATTCGGTCTTTCCGAATCGATGAGTGTTCCGTCCATGTCGAAGAGGATTGCTTTGATCATGTTCATTTTCCTGAAGGCCGATGCAGGGGAGTTACCTCCCCTGCGGTATGAATCCGTTTACATTTTCTTAATGACGGCGAAGTATACAACCGAAAAGATGAGTACTGCAATCGCCGCAATCAGACAGTAATTTACAATTTCCGAATCGGATGCAGGTGCATCCGAGACGGTGACAGTAAACAGCGAATTGTGATTCGATGTAAACGTCACATAACCTTCATCCGAGTTGTAACTTACATTACTTACACCTTCGGACAAACCGTCGCAGAGTACCGTTACAGTGTCGAATCCTTTCTTACAGGGAAGTTTTACGTTAAAGTCCGAAATTCCATCGGTCTCGATATTGTATGCGGTTACGTTTTCAGCGGTTTTTTCTGAATTCAGAGTAACCGAGACGGTTTTTCCGCCTACATTTTCCCCTTTAGCAAATGTAAGTCTGTATTCGGATTCTCCTTCTTTCAGAATGACTTCGATACTGCCTGTTGTTATATTATCGGCGGCGAATCTGTACGAAGTACTTTCGGATGAGATTGTACCTTCGGTAGCTTCCCAAATTGCGTAAAGTGTAACGTTCTTTTCCGTAACCGGTATCGATTCCGTCGCGATTGCTTTTCCGTCGGCTGTAAGCGACCAGCCTGCGAAATGCATACCTTCGGGTGAAGTGGATCCGCATTCGGGAAGATCGTAACCGTTCAGAGCGATTGTATCGTCCATGGAACCTTTCGCATCTTTGCTGTTCATGTTGAATGATATATTGGAACAGCGACTGACAAGTTCATCGACATTATCGATTGAAGTTGTTTCATTACTGAGAATGATATTCGAGCTGCTGCCGCAGGTTATGACATAATCTGTATTTTTGACAACTATGCGGTAGTTGGCATCGTTCAGATTGCTGTTAAGCGAAGAATCGGCGAATATATTATCGTTATTCATCGCGCTGATAACATCGCCGATTGAGACGGTAACGGTCTTCGGTACAATTGTGAGTACATTTTCGAGGATTTTTTCTTCTTCGTAGTTGCTTCCAGATTTTGCCGTTATCTTTATGCTGTACGTTCCGACATCGACAGGTTCAGTATCTGTATAGTCCGAACCGTTCCCGGAATAACTGACGGTGACTGAATCGGTGATTGTTTCGTATACTCTTTCCGTTGAAATATCGATACTTACAGAATGTTTGTTTCCGTCGTATGTTATGTTTCCCGAGGGGATTATATCAAAAGCACCGTCGTCGCAGTCACAGAGTTTTATTTTGCTGATAGTAAAGCTGTAATTCAATACAGGATTTTCGATATTCGGATCCGTAACCGTTACTTTCAGATAATATTCGCCTGCATTTTTCGGTTCTTCAGTACTGTATTCGCCTGATCCGGCAGCACTATATTCGACTGTGAACTTTCCGTTAAATTCGGTGAGGTTGCCGTCATCGAATTTCACTCTCAAATCATCGGATAATCTTTTTCCGTAGGATATACTGTTGCTGTCGGTAATATTCAGACGGATCTTGCCTTTTGCAATTGACCAGGGAATTTCTTTCGCATCTTCGGAACCGTCAGACCAGACGTAACCGTCTTTCGGGGTTGCGGTTGCCGTATAATCTCCCGCATCCGTAGCTTTGATATCTCCTGTGAGTGTGTATTTTTCGCCTTCTTCGACACCTGTCTGCTCGGAACAGTTGTACGTGAGTCCTGTTTTTGCAACAGGTATATCGATACCCCATACAGCGTAGAGCGTTGTATCTCCGGTAATCGATATTTCGGATGTTTTGATGATATCGCCGTCAGGTGTAAGCGACCAGCCTATGAATGATGCATTGTCAACAGTAAATCCGCAGCCCGGAAGTGTGCATTTATTCATAACGGTGATGTCATTCATTGTGCCTTCGGCATTTCCGTTGTTTTTATCGAAGGATACTTTGTGACAGGCTGCAGTCAGCTGATCGACTGTTGTGATGCATGTTTTGACAGGTGTCTCTGCGAGATATACTATCGAGTTAACGTCAACGGATGCGAAGTAGCTTGAATTTTCAACAGAAACAATTACATTCCTGTTTGTGAGATTGTTTTTGTCAATCACATTGCTGTTGTTGATAATCAGATAATTGCTGTCGGTGTCTTTGATTATCGTATATTTGATGTTGTCATTGTTGATAATGTTGTAATTGATGTTTTTGATATTGTATGTGATCTTACTGTCGACAGTATCTATGTCGTTGATAATCGTGTAATTGATCTTGTCATTATTTTTGATTATCTCGTTGTCGTAATCATCATTGATAATCAGGTTGGATTTTTTGTTGATAATCTGTTTAATATCATCGATTTCGTCATTATTCAACGTAGTGGCAGACGATGTATCGTTTGACATCAGAAGAACGGCTGCTTCTTTGATTGTGATGTAAACAATCTTGTAACCGATATTCCACGTGATTTCTTTTGTTTCGGTTGTGTTATCGGACCAGACATAACCGTCTTTGAGGGTGAGTTTCGCTTTGTATAATCCCGCATCCGCAGCGGTGTTTCCCGTTATTGTATATCCCGCACCTTCCGGAACACCTGTTTTCTCGGTTCCGTCGTATACAAGGTTCGATACGGCTGTCGGTATCTCAGCTACATTACCCTCTGCGGATGAATTATCCGTACCGATCGCTGCAAACGCAGTCACTGCCAAAGCCGTTACGATTAATGCAACCGTCAGCTTCATTCCGTATCCTGTTTTCATGTCTTACCCTCCGTGTCGGTAATTAGCCGCTGACTGTACTGTCTGTATGCAGAGTGAAACGGTCCTTTGTATTTATGCTGTACCGAATCGGCAGCCAGACATCCCGTATGTGAAAAAAGAACCTGTTCGGCAACTAATTAAAATACTTTGAAACTGTTCTCGGAATCACTACAAGAGACGGTCCCCTTGCACCGGATGAAAATCCAACCGTCTCTTGTTACCTGTTATTCACTGTTTTCCGATGAGATATTTCTCAGGATTCGAGAGACGTTTCTGAATATCCGCTATTAAATCGGACAGAATATGGCCGTCGATGAATGCGTGATTGACAGTCACATCTATTGTCATAAGATATCTTCCGTTCTCTTCCGTGAATCTGCCCCAGACGATACGGGGGATGCTCATCGAACCTTCATCACCCAACGGCAGCGGCTGTCTCACCGACAGAAAATCAACCCACGGGACGCATGAGAAGTAAATTTCATCGATTCTCTCGTCATCCCATCCTTCCTTCGAATCTCCTTTCTTTGCCGCTTCTATTGTTTCCGATGCGGATTTGTAGAATTCTCCGTAATCGGACGACATTCTGTGCTTACAGTTCCTGTACATTCCGTCTCCCGTGGTTACGGTGTATCCCGGATCGGTACTTTCAAAACAGACAATTTCTCCGTTCAGTACTCTGTATCTCATCTCTTCGATACCGTTTACCGCCATTGATACTGCATATAATGTGTTGATGAAGAACGAAGTTCCCGTTGTTTTGCTGAATTTCACGGTTTCCGTAACATCTACGCGCACATCCAACGATGTACTCGGATCCCCGAACTTCGAGAAGACTTCGTACATGTGTCTTCTTTTCAGTCCTTCTTTTCCGATGACACGGAACGCGTTGGTTTCATTCATACTGTTCCGTATCATTCGATTGCGATATAACCCGTTGTGTATTCCGTACAAAATTTCTATACGGTCCGGAGACATAATATCGGGTGTAATGGCAGACGGAAACTTCTTTGACAGGATGGTCGAATACAACGACGTATCTGCAACATCGGGCAGATGTATCATATGCAAAGGAGCACATGCGCTCTGCGGCAAGGACAGATGTCCTCTCATGATCAAATTCTACTCTCAGAGCAAATCCATGAGAGTTATGGATGCAACAGATATCGAAGGAAGTTCTCCTCCTGCGGTTTTTGTGGGAAGATACGGTTATCCGAAGGTGGATATCGGTCCGTTAATACCTCCTGAGTTCGGAGACACATCGGTTATGGATAAACCCGAGATGTGGAAAGGAAAATCAATTGAGGAAATCACGGATTTCAGATTCAGACTGATCAGGGGAAAATATCGTATCGATGCAACGGATTTCCGCAGCGGAGGTAAAATCGTAGATCAGATTCAGGAAATCGCTCTTACCGAAAAACCAGTGGATATGGAAGCGAGATTTTCCTCCAAACCGAAAGGACGTATTATTCTTGATGATGAAATACAGCCTTTCGGCCCGTCTGCAAGGATAGAGTACATGAAATCGGGTTCCGGAAGGATGCACAGATATCTCGAACGCAGTTTCTACGATACCGACATGAAAGCTACCGATGCAGTGGTAAATGCATACAGAAACGGTACTTTGATTTCCGAAATACAGAAAGCGTTCTCCGTGGGGACTATGGGTGTCGATAAAAACAGACGTTTCGTTCCCACCAGATGGAGTATCACCGCAGTCGACGATATCATAGGAAAGGATCTGCTGAAGACAACGAAATACAATCCGACGATAGACGAATTCAGAGTTTATGAGTTACATGCGTTGGACAACAGATGGTGTATTCTTCTCCTTCCGTGTACGTGGAGATTCGAATTGATCGAAGCGTGGTATCCCAACACAACCTGGAATCCTTCGGGGAGACAGATTGAAATGATATCCGATCACGAATTCTTCGGAGGAAGATCGGAATACGCACACATCGGCGGATGTTATTACGCGTCGAGGATGGCAATCAACGAACTACTCACCAAAGAGAGAAAAACGGCGGGAGCCGTAATATTCAGGGAAGCTCATCCCGGTTATGTGATGCCTGTAGGTGTGTGGAATGTGAGGGAAAGAGTCAGAGAATCTCTTACCACGAAACCTTTTACATTCGATACGCTGGAGGGCGCACTGAAGCATATCGATAACGTGATGGATATTCCGAGAAAGGTGTGGTTACATCATTCCGAAATACTGAAAGACTTCATGATTCAGAGGAGGATTGATGATTATATCGACGCTGAATGATTTCTTCGGTCCGCAGAAGTGGGAAGGTGCATACGAAATAATTCAGTGTAAACGCGCATTATCTCCCTCGGGTCTTCCGGATATGGATTACGCTCTGAATCCCTACGGAGGATGTTCGCACGGATGTGTTTACTGTTACGCACCGGAAGTAACTCATTCCGAATGGAGTACATGGCGTGTCGTAAGAGTAAAATCAAACATTGCGTCGAGACTTTCCAACGAACTGAAGTATGTGAACGGAACGATAGGTATCGGTACGGTTACCGATCCGTATCAGTATGCGGAATCGAGATTCGAACTTACAAAACAGTGTCTTCAGAGATTAATCGGTACCGGGTGTAAGATTCACATGCATACGAAATCGGATTTGATTTTACGCGATATCGATCTCCTCACACAGCTTGAGGGGTTGGTTGCGGTAACGGTTACGGGAATCGACGAACGTTACAGTAAAATCACCGAGCCCGGCGCTCCGTTACCTTCGGTGCGTTTGGATACGCTGAAAAAATTAACCGATGCAGGTTTGGACACGTATGCACTGATCGGACCTGTTTTATCCCATCTGGAAGGAAAAGAGAGGGAATTTGCGGATGCAGTCGCCGATACAGGCGTGAAGAAGGCCTACATAGACCGTCTGAACGGAAGGCCGTTACTCAATGAGAGACTTTCAAGAATGAAGATTTCCGGCGGTTCGATGCAGTCGATTATGAAGATAAAAGACCAACTTACGTCAAGAGGAGTGACCGTAAGGGACGTTTTCGGATGATTTTTCATCCAGCCAGTGTTTATTTTGTGATAGAAATATAGGTGAGACCTAAATCCGAATAGGTTTCGGCCGTGTTTTTGATACCGAATTCACGTAAGTTTATATAGAAGAACAAAATTACTACTGACCATAATAGGAGATACATATTATGTATGGTTCCGGTAGCAATCAGCCGATCATCGTGCTCAAAGAGGGTACGGAGAGAAGCAAAGATAAAGAAGCACAATTCAACAACATCGCCGCAGCAAAAGCAGTGGCAGATTCCGTCAGATCCACACTCGGACCGAAAGGAATGGACAAGATGTTGGTCGACTCCATCGGTGATGTCACAGTCACAAACGACGGTGTCACAATCCTCAAAGAGATCGATGTTCAGCACCCCGCAGCAAAGATGGTTGTCGAAGTCGCAAAGACACAGGACACAGAGTGCGGAGACGGTACAACAACAGCCGTTGTTCTTGCAGGAGAACTTCTCAAACAGTCCGAGTCGCTCATCGACGCAAACATCCACCCCACAGTTATCACCAACGGTTTCAAGCTCGCAGCGGAGAAAGCAGTCGAAGTCCTCAACGAAATCGCAGTAGACTCCGATGACGACAAACTCCTGAAGAAAGTCGCAGAGACCGCAATGACAGGTAAATCCGTCGGCGGAGAGGGAGAGCACCTCGCAGACCTCATCGTTCAGGCAGCAAGGGATGTTCAGGAAGGAAACACTGTCGACACAACCAACATCAAGATCGAGAAGAAAGCAGGAGGAGTCATCAACGACACCTACCTCGTAAAAGGTCTTGTTATCGACAAGCAGAGGGTCCACCCCCGTATGCCCAAGGTCGTCAAGAACGCAAAGATCGCTCTCTTCACAACAGCTCTTGAGAACAAGAAGCCCGAAGTATCCGCAGAAATCAGCATTTCCGATCCGCTTTCGATGCAGTCATTCCTCAACGAGGAAGACTCCACACTCAAAGCAATGGTCGACAAGATCGTTTCTACCGGCGCAAACGTCGTCTTCTGCCAGAAAGGTGTCGACGACCTCGTACAGCACTACCTCGCAAAAGCAGGTGTTCTCTGCTTCAGGAGGCTCAAGGAATCCGATATCATCGCCATCTCCAAGGCAACCGGCGGTACACTCGTAGGAGAAATCATGGAGATTCAGGCAAAAGACCTCGGTACAGCAGAGGAAGTTGCAGAGAAAGAAGTCGGACTCGACTCAATGTGCTTCATCACCGGCTGCAAGAACCCCAAGGCAGTCTCAATCGTCATCCGCGGAGGAACAGAGCATGTTCTCGCAGAAGTCGAGAGGGCAATGGTCGACGCTATCCGTGTCGTCGGTGTCGCAATCGAGGACGGAAAGGTTGTCGCAGGCGCAGGTGCACCTGAAATCGAGACAGAACTCAGGCTCGCAGAGTACGCCTCATCCGTCGGCGGCAGAGAGCAGCTCGCAATCGAAGCATTCTCCAAGGCTCTGGAAATCATCCCCTGGACCATCGCAGAGAACGCAGGTATTGACTCAATCGATGCAATCATCAAACTCAAGACAGCACACGACAAGAAGAAGAAAGACGGAGCATACTTCGGTCTCGACCTCGATTCGGGCGAGGCAGTCAACATGCTCGACCGCTGTGTCGTAGAGCCTCTCAGAGTAAAGGTGCAGGCAATCAACTCCGCTGCGGAAGTAGCGAACATGATCCTCAGGATCGACGATGTCATTGCATCCCGCAGGGCTCCCCCGATGAACCCCATGGCAGACCCCTCATTGGGCGGTCCCGGCATGAGCGGTGTCGGCGGAATGATGTAAACACGTTAAACTAAACAGGGGGACGGAAACGTCCCCCGCAACCCCACCCTTATTCTCACAAACGGTGTCCCGATGAATGTTTATGATTTTGACGGAACACTTTACGACGGCGACAGTACCATCGATTTCTACAAATTCTGCCTTGCACACCGGAAAAGAATTCTGAGGCATTTTCCTATTCAGGCGAAAGGTTGGATCGGATTTCACATCGGCCTGTACAATCACACCCGCATGAAAGCCCATTACTACAGGTTCATGAAAGATGTTGATGCAGAAGCAATGGCGGAAGCGTTCTGGGATGAAAATATTCACAGAATAGCCGATTGGTACCGCAGTAAACATGAAGATACCGACGTAGTGATTTCAGCATCTCCCGAATTCTTAATCAGAGCCGCATGCCGCCGTTTGGCTATCGAGAATGTTATTGCATCGCCCGTAGACGCGAAAACAGGCAAACCTACGGGTCTGAACTGCCGTGACGAAGAAAAGGTAAGGAGGTTCCGCGAAGTGTTCGCGGATGCCCCCATAGATGAGTTTTACTCCGATTCCGATGCCGATCTTCCTCTTGCGAGACTCTCAAAGAAGGCATTCAAAGTCAGCGGTTCGGAGATTACGGAATGGGTCGTCGAACGGTAATCAGACTCTTATCCTGAGCTTATGGTCACCGGGACTGACATTGATACACCCGGGGAATTTCATCGTTTCACCGTCGACCATCATATATTCGACATCATCGCTTTTGACGGTCAGTTCTTTCAGTGTGAAGTATTCCACGTTTTTCTGTGTCATTACTTTACCTTGTGATAATGCGATAAGATTCAGAAGGTACCTGAATTTGCTTCTCTTGTTCACGTTAAGTACGGAAAGATCGTTCGCATCGATCTTTGCATCGGGACATACTGAGAATCCTCCTCCCATGTACTCCACATTCTGAATTGAAAACAGAATGCTGTCGATGTTTCTCGTTTCGCCGTTCATTGTGACAGTGTATCTTCTGTCTCTGCATCTTGCGAGAGCTTTGAGTGCAATCTTACGGTAATCTTTCGATTTTGCTATTCTTACAAACGAAAGTTCTCCGTTGAGGACACTGCGTATTGCGGATGCCAAAAGCGTTTTTGTAACATCGAGATAACGTCTGACGATTGCCGCAGTGGTATTGTCGCTGATACTGTTCGCAAGTTTCTGAACGTATTCGTCAGCAACCATGTTGATATCGACAGATGTACCGAAGGAAATCATCTGAATGAAAATCATGTCGTTAGCCAACCAATACGGAATCATGCGGTCCGTACCGTTCGTGAATGCGTTGACAATCTCTTCGTCGGTGTATTTGAAAACACCTGCGGATCTTGCAGTATCATTACCCGATCCGAACGGAAGAAGGACGTACGTAACGTCCATGTTATATGTTGCCGAGATAACCTCGTGGATTGTACCGTCGCCGCCGGCGATACCGATAATGTCTCCGTCTTTGGCGACAAGACGCGCCATTGCGTCTCCTCTCATTTCGAAGGTTGTCTCGTAGTATTCGTATTCTATCCCTTTCTCATCCATGAGGGAGCGGACATGTTTCATTCTGTCCCAATTCATTCCCCCTCCGCCGATCGGATTATAAATAATTTTAATCAAGGCCCATCCCCTTCTGGAATGTATAGCTTTAATCCTTTATATATCAATATGTAGACAAAATACGAAATACAAAATCAAAATTAAACTTTTCCATAGATTTTTCTACGAATTCCGACAAAATATCATCATACAATTAGTTAAGTTGTCACCGATATTTTTCAATCTGTTCAATAACCAAGTTATAAATATCGCATCATTCGATATACTCCTCGGGATGGATGCACGCAGCGTACGTGTTGCACTTTACGCCAGGGTATCGACAGAGGAACAGGCGGTGGATGGTTTCTCTTTGGACGCTCAGATGAAGCGTCTGAGAAAATACTGTAATTCACAGGGCTGGACCGTTGCCGACGAATACCGTGAAGAAGGGCACTCCGGACGCGACGTAAGACGTCCCGAATACACACGTATGATGGAAGAGAGCGACAAGTGGGATGTCGTTCTTGTTCTCAAGATGGACAGGATCCACCGTAACAGCGAGAACTTCACAAGAATGATGAAGGATCTCAATGCTTCCGGCAAAGGATTCTGCTCTGTTATGGAACAATTCGACACGAACAATGCCATGGGCAGGTTCGTGATGGACCTCATACAGCGTATCGCACAACTTGAATCCGAACAAATAGGCGAGAGGGTGAAGTTAGGGATGGAACAGAAAGCGAGGACAAAGGGCGGTCTGCTCGGTTTCGGGCAGCCATACGGATATGACTACAGAGGAGGTACTCTCCTTGTGAACGACGACGAAGTTTTCGTTGTCAGAGCCATATACAAACTCTACAACAAAGGGATTGCAATGGACAAGATTGCGAGTTCGCTCAACGAAGCGGATATTCCCGCCAAGAAAGGCGGCAGATGGAACAAGCAGAGTATCGCAAAGATACTGCACAATCCTCTGTATGTCGGGTACACCAAATGGGGAGAAATCGTCAGAGAGGGAGAGCATCCCGCAATCATCGATATGGACGATTTCGTTTCAATCAACGGCCCCGTTAAGGTTAATACATGAGCGAAAGGACCCGTGCAGCCGTATACGCACGCGTTTCGACGGACGAACAGGCTACGTTAGGTTACTCCTTGGATGCCCAATTGGAAATGCTCAGGGACTTCTGCGAAGTTTTTGACATGGAAATTGCGGGAGAATACATCGACGACGGATATTCGGGAACGAATACCAGGAGACCTGCGTACCGCAAGATGTTCTCTCCCGAAGAACGCACAAAATGGGATGCGCTTGTCGTAATCAAAATGGACAGGATTCACCGTAACAGCAAGAATTTCATGCTGATGATTGAAGATCTTTCCAAACACAATCAGTCGTTTTTCTCCACTACGGAGAGAATCGACACGACAACCGCATTCGGAAGATTCGCAATGGATGTCATTCAGCGTATCGCTCAGCTTGAATCCGAACAGATCGGAGAAAGAACAAAATTCGGTATGGAACAGAAAGCGGACCAGTGCGACGGAATAATGGGATTCCAGCCCCCGTTAGGATACGATGTTTCGGAAGGAAAACTGATTCCGAATGAAAACGAACAGATTGCCGTGAAATCAATATTTGAGATGTATCTTTCGGGAATGACTCTCGATGATATTTCCTGTAAACTGAATTCTTCATTCATCCGCACCAAAAAAGGCAATCAGTGGAATAAATTCAATGTACGTAACATTCTCCACAACCCGGTGTATGCGGGATTCATGCGTTGGGAGGATCATCTGATAGAACATGACGCATCCTGTCCGGTAACCGCGGAAGAATTCAATCGGGTGCAGCGGATGATGTCCGCAAAAACAAGAAGATCCAAGAAAAAAGAACCATTTATGCTCCAATGCCGTGACGACTGTATTTCTGTATCCTGACGATAGTATTTTTAAAAGGTTGCAGATACGGATTATATGTCCGACAAGAAAAGGAAGGAGCTCACGGTGAAAATTATCGCCGTAGCTATCGTAGTTATTTTCCTTGGAACCGCTCTCGTTGCAGGCGTAAGCGTCTTCATCAAATGAGTTGCGGAAACCGATTTCCGAACAGTCTGCGGAGTTTCGTTCCGCAGATGTTTCGGATGTCGGTAGCCCGATAAAAGTAAAGCAGAAAGCTTAACTTGCATTATTAATATCATTGGATAATTTTCATTAAATTTTATCCTCATTGTGATAAAAATCAATGTAGCCAGAGTGAAAAAACGGTAATTTTTAACGAAAAACCAGTTAAGAAATCCAACCATGAAGGCGTTAAATATACCGAGAACTTACCCGTGGATGGTGCGCTCATGGACATAAAACAATGGCTCGGTGAAGACAACACTCTCGGTATCGACATTTGGCAGAAGAAGTACTGTTACGAGGGTGAGTCGTTCGATCACTGGCTGGACCGTATATCGGTAGGCGATGAGGAACTCAAACAGCTCATTATCGATAAGAAATTCCTTTTCGGCGGAAGGATTCTCGCAAACAGAGGCCTTCACAAGACCGGACTGAAGATAACACTGTCCAACTGTTATGTCGTAGCACCTCCCGAAGATTCGATCGAATCGATTTTCGAGACTGCCGGCAAACTCGCAAGAACGTTCAGTTACGGCGGAGGAGTCGGTATCGATATTTCGAAACTCGCACCGAGGGGAGCCAAAATCAACAATACTGCGTCGGAAACATCCGGAGCGGTATCGTTCACCGACCTTTTCTCAATGGTTACAGGTCTTATCGGTCAGCACGGAAGAAGAGGCGCACTGATGCTTACGATTTCATGCGACCACCCCGATCTCGAGGAGTTTATGTCCGTGAAAACGGATCTGAACAGAGTAACCAAAGCTAACATGTCCATCCGTGTGACAGACAAATTTATGGAATCTGTCAGGGATAAGAAGAAGTACATTCAGATATTCGAGCGCCCCGAAACCAACGATATCACAAGAAGGGAACTCGATTCTCACGAATTCTTCAAGAAATTATGTTACAATAACTGGGATTACGGAGAGCCCGGATGTCTCTTCTGGGATAGGATTGAAACATGGAACCTTCTTTCCGAATTCCCCGATTATCACTACGCAGGAACCAACCCCTGTGCCGAAGAACCTCTTCCTGCAGGAGGCAGCTGTCTTCTCGGAAGCATGAATTTATCCAACTTTGTGGACGAAGACGGTTACTTCGATGAAGAAGAATTCAGAAGATGTGTCGGAATCTGCGTAAGAGCACTTAACGGCGTATTGGATGAGGGACTTCCCTTGCACCCGCTCCCCGAACAGAGAGAATCCGTCCGCGACTGGAGACAGATCGGTCTCGGAATTATGGGTCTCGCAGATATGCTGATTAAAATGGAGCTTACGTACGGAAGCAGAGAAGCAATGGATTTCTGCGATAATCTCGGAAAAATCATGGCCGATGAAGCAATGAAAGTATCCGCACTCCTCGCAAAGGAGAACGGCGCATTCCCCAAGTGCAACATCGATTACATCCTTACTTCACCGTACTTCATTCACAATGCTTCGGATGAGACCAAAGAACTCGTTAAGAAATACGGTCTGAGGAACTCACAGCTGCTTACAATTGCACCTACGGGTACACTTTCCACAATGCTCGGAATTTCCGGAGGTATCGAGCCTATCTTTGCCAACTATTATACAAGAAGGACAACATCCCTCTCGGATCATGATGAATATTACAAGGTGTACACGCCTGTTGTCAAGGCGTACATGGATAAACACGGTGTAACTGACGACCGTGACCTTCCCGGATTCTTCGTTACCGCGCAGAATCTCAATTACAAACAGAGGCTTAACCTTCAGGGTACATGGCAGATGCACATCGATGCTTCAATCAGCTCGACTGTGAACCTTCCGATGGAATTCCCCGAGGAAGATGTTTACGATCTCTACATGTACGCATGGCAGATCGGATGTAAGGGTGTAACCGTCTTCAGGGACGGATGCAAGCGTCTCGGTATTCTTACTACGAAAGAGGAAAAGAAGGAAGAGGCGCAGCCCAAGAAGAAAGAAAAGAGAGGATTCGTCGAGAATGTAGAGGATGATGTGGTCGGAAAGAAGAGAAAACTCGTCACCGGCTGCGGAAGTCTTCACTGTACTGCATTCTTCGATCCTTCGGACGGTCAGCTGCTCGAAGTGTATCTCAACAAAGGATCCACCGGCGGATGTAACAACTTCATGATCGGGCTTTCGAGGATGATTTCACTCGCAACAAGAAGCGGATGTGAGATAAGTGCGATTGTCGATCAGCTCAAGAGCTGCGGTTCGTGTCCGTCTTTCGTTGTACGTACACACACTCAGCATGATACAAGTAAAGGTACGTGCTGCCCGATGGCCGTCGGACATGCTCTTATGGACATGTACAAGGAGATGCAGAGGGAAATCAGCGGCACCAAGTTCGTTGCAGAGGAGAAGAAAGATAACGCCGTACAGAAGAAAGTTATCAACCCCTGCCCCAAATGCGGCGAAGAACTGGAATTCCAGGGCGGCTGCAACACATGTCCGAGCTGCGGATGGAGTAAATGCGACTGAGGGGATTTACCCTCAGTCGGTCATTTTTCTTTTTATTTTGTTGTTTTTCTTTTGTTTGAAACTATGTTGTAATTAATTAAGCTGATAGCTTAACTAGATAAATTAATTGCAATGAACGGAATTTGAAAAAAGTTAACGTTGTTAATTATTTGCAGCATTTCTTTCTGATTTTTTTACGTTGCGTATTTGCATTGCAATTAATTTAGCTGATTGCTTAATTGAGTTAATTAATATCAGATTAACTTCAAAATTGAATTAACGTTGTTAATCTGTCCTTTTTTCATTATGCGAAAATGCGACTGATCTGCGATTATTATTTGCTGATTTTTTTTACTTCGTGTAAGCATCGCATTTAATTTAGCTGATAACTTAATTGAATTGATTAATTTCAAATTCGCTTCATAATTGAATTAACGTTGTTAATTTGTTCTTTCTGCAATCCGTAGAAAAGTGACTGATCTGCAGCCATTACTTCACAGATTTTCAAAAGTCGTGATTTATCTCAAAAGTTTTACAAATGCTTCGAAAAAATCGTATTCAGAAATGCCTCATAAATCGATTAAATAAGTTTGAGACGTACACTTTATCGTCTTTTGCGATTTTTCGTTTTACGGGCCGTTTCCGTTCGACTAAATGAAAATCGGTTTTTCGGGCAATTTTTGATCTAAAAATTGCTCTGAGTTTTTCAGGATGTTTTTGTTAACAATGTTAATTTTTTGACAAAAAAGGTGTAATATTATTTTTTAATTAAGTTAAGCAATTAGCTTTATTTTTATTGAATAAGCTGTTGAGAACGATAATTTGCATTTTATTAATCAAGTAACGTAATTTACGTAACAGCTTAATTAGTAATGCTAAAAATGGTGAGTAAAGGGAAAAATAGTGAAAAATGTACATTTTTCAAAAAATTCGAACATAATTAAGTTGATAAACGGGGTACCGTCGTGGACGAAATTAGGGGCTCTGCAACAAGAAAAAATGTCATTTTTCGACAATTTTTGATAAAATTGATGTTTTTTGATTGGATGTATGATAATAATAAACTCAATTAAGCTATCAGCTTTATTAATTACAAACTACCATCGATGTTACGAATATCTGATAAAAATTATTTCAATTAAGCAACCAGCTTTATTTTTAATTTTGATTGAGTGATGTAAATATTATTTAATTGAGTTAAGCAATCAGCTTAATTAATTACAAATCAACACTCGAAGTAATTTAGTTAAACCTAAATCGTAAAAACGGAATGTAACATCGCTCCGATTCTTGAGGATAATATTTGCAATTAGGCCGATCCATGCCATTTGTGGTGGATGCTTTTTTCGTTGAAAATACAATTGATATCCAAAATGCAGAAATTACTGCAAAATTACATGTACATTTTGCAGACAATAAACTATTATACCTATCAAATCTTTATAACCTTATGGAACGCGACCTGTATGCTGAACTTCTGAGGTGGAAAAATTCAGAAGATCGGAAACCGCTCATTATCCGCGGAGTGAGGCAATGCGGTAAAACATATCTTATGAAGCAATTCGGAGAAGAACATTACAAAAGCGTTGCATATCTCAAATTTGAGGGCAATGAAGCTCTCTGTAGATTGTTTGACGGAGATTTGGAACCTAAAAGGCTGATTACAGCCATATCGATTCACCTTGATATTGACATCACTCCAGACACCCTGATAATATTCGACGAAATCCAGGAATGTGTACGTGCGCTGACTTCTCTAAAATCATTCAGAGAGTCTGCTCCGGAATATCACATTATTTGTGCCGGTTCATTATTGGGGCTGCAAGGTAGAGGTTCATTCCCCGTAGGAAAAGTATCTTTCCTCGATCTTTATCCGATGAGTTTCAGAGAATTCGTCAGAGCATCCAATGAAAGACTCTACAATCACATTATCGAAATCAATGAACCCGATGAAATCACAAAGGAGAAACTGAAACCTCTCAACACAGAGTATCTCGCAGTCGGCGGAATGCCCGAAGCAGTATCCAAATGGATAGAAACGAAAAATATGGCAGAAGTCGATAAAATTCTGTCAGAAATATCGGAGTCATACAAACTTGATTTCTTGAAGCATGTTCCTGATAAAGATATTAAAAAAGTGAACAGAATCTGGGATTCTATCCCGTCTCAATTGGCAACGGAAAACAGGAGGTTCTTCTTCGGTCATGCAGTGAAAGGTGCAAGATCGAAAGATCTTGAAGATTCTCTGCAATGGCTGATCGATGCTGGGATGGTTTACAGGTTACCGAAGATTGAGAGAGTCGGAATTCCTCTTTCATCGTTTGATTCCGATAATATTTTCAAGATTTACATGATGGATGTCGGAATACTGAGATACATGGCAGGGGTTTCCGCCGTTCAGATCACCGAGGAGAAGATCGACCCTCTGTTCCGCGGAGGTTTGATTGAAAATTATGTAATGTGTGAACTTACCGCATACGGACACACAGGACAGGGTTATTGGGGTTCCGGTAATCTGGCGGAGGTTGATTTCCTGATTACTTCGGATTCGGGAATAATTCCGATTGAAGTCAAAAGTAAGGACAGATACCGCGCGGCAAGCCTCAGAGAGTACATCGACAGATATTCTCCCGAGAAAGCAATTATCTTTTCCGGAAAGGATTACAGCGTAAACGGTGATGTTTTCACGGTTCCGCTGTATTTCATTTGGATGATTTGCAGTCTGGTTGCCTGATGCGGTAATTGTCTTTGATAAGTATTGTAATTAATTAAGCTGATAACTTAACTTAATAAATAAATTAAGTTAAATCAAAATAAGCAGAAAGATGCCGCCAATCCCTGGTATCCGAAATCGTTTTTACTTCACGGATCCGATTTCGTGTGCGATATATTTGGAGAAATGTTCGGGACATAATGTAATAAGAAGAATTGAATGGATTGTTATTAATTAAGCTGGTACGTTTACCAGCTTAATTAATAATCCATATTTTCACTGAGGCATTACAGGTCTGTTTTCAGGTCTTACGTAACCTTCGGGGAACAGGACGATAAGCATCATCTTGAACTGTTCCTCACCGAATACCGAGTGGGGAATGTTTGCGGGCATAACTATGCTCTCGCCTTTGTTCAGGATGTGCGGTACACCGTCGATGAAGAACTTTCCTTTTCCGTCGATTACTGTGACAAACGCATCGCCTTTGGCTGCGTGGGAACTGATTTCCTCGCCCTTATCGAAAGCGAAAATTGTGATGCTGACTGAATTGTTTTGGATGACAGTCTTGCTGACAACCTGTCCGGGAAGGACCTGAACCTGGTCCGCAATTTTGAACATCTCCTGTACCGGGATATTCTTGACGATTGACATGTTTTTCACGAAGGTTACACAAGTATTAACATTGTCCTGTCAGATTCGGCGGAACAATGGAACTGACAGGCAGCATTGCGGCGGTTATTTTCGTTCTGACCTATGCGTTCATAGCTGTCAATAAGACTCCGTGGTTTGAGATCAGGAGGTCTTACGTTGCATTAATCGGTGCCGCATTGATGATTCTTATCGGCGCATTATCGATAGATGATGCCGTCAATTCCGTAAACACAGACGTAATCATACTCCTCTTCGGAATGATGTTGCTTGTAGCCGGTTTGGAGTACACAGGATTTTTTACGTTTCTTTCGGATTTGATGGTAAAAGAATCATCCTCGAGAAGAAGGATGTTGGCCGTAATCATGCTGATTTCCGCAGTATTATCTGCGGTAGCGCTGAACGATGCAGCCGTTCTGATGCTAACGCCCATCGTAATCAGATGCTGTCAGAAAACCGATGCGAATCCGATACCTTTCCTCATCGGATTGATGATGTCCGCAAACATCGGAAGTATTGCAACTGCTGTCGGAAATCCGCAGAATGCGTATGTTCTTTCGGTATCATGTATGGATTTCGTTACGTTTTCATTACATTCGATACCGATTGCCGTTGTCTGTCTTCTTCTGACATATGTTATGCTTGTCATCATTTTCAGGAAGAGTCTGAATAAAAAATTCGAAAGCAACGGAAACGTTCCCGAAACAGACCGCCCGGTAATCAGGAACAGAATGCATCTGATGATTGCAGTCACACTTTTCACATTCGTCGGATTCATCTGTTCGGGAATAGGCGGATACAAAATCTGTACGGTTGCCCTGATTGCGGGATTGGTTTCACTGATAATTATAGCATCTTCGGAACCGAAAGACACTCTCTGGGCGGTAAAACGTGTGGATTGGCATGTGCTGCTGTTCTTTATCGGATTGTTTATCCTTATCGGCGGAGCGTCGGAGAGCGGATTGATTTCAGATATTGCTTCAGTATTCCCCGGATTCCGCGAAGGAGATACGCTGTCCGTTACTTCACTTTCAGTATTCACCGTTGTTCTGAGTAACATTGTAAGTAACGTACCTGCAGTAATGCTCATTACCGAGATGATTTCCCACCCCGCCGTAATGATGTTTATCGCACTTGCGGCATCCTCTACATTGGCAGGAAATACAACACTGATCGGTTCCGTTGCGAACATTATCGTTGCCGAAAAATCGGAACATTACGGCATAAGAATCGATTTCTTCAGGTTCATGGCAGTAGGATTGACTGTAACGGTCGTGACAGTAATCGCAATGATACTGATGATTGACGTAATGTTCTGAAGAATCACCAATCATCTTCGATTCTGGGAACTTCGTCGCAGAAGATGACATCTTTTCTTTTTTCGATACATCTTACGCGGAATTCCTCTCTTTTTTCTTCGGACATTTCGTCGTTGTTGATGTAGATGTCAATGATGTCGTGGTATGCATGTTTATGCCAACAGTCCTTCTTCGGACTGTCGTCCACTGCCTTTCTGATATCCATGCCGTGGACTACGCTCATGATCTTGAAACCCTCTCCCGCTTCTGTGATAATCAATGCAATTGCGGGGATCTGGGGTAATTCGTCCTTACCCAAGACGTAAGGACCTTCGAAACCGAGTTTGTCTATCCGGATGGTCTGCATAAACGTACAACGCGTTGACCGTACTTAACAGAGGAGTATCCCGAAAGATATCATCCGACTATCTTGTAGCCCTGATCGTCCCTTTCGCAGTCGTATTTGATGTGTCTGTCATCGAGAATCTGAAGAATGCTCTTGACGTGAAGTCCTACACCCACATTCAGGAACTGATTCTCAATTACCTTTTCACCGTTCGGACCGACGGCAACGGGAGAGAAACCGAGAGGCATATGCATCGTGCGGACCTGCATACCCGCAATGTAACCGTTCCTGTCGAAAATCGGACCTCCGGACTGTCCTTTCATTCCGGGAGTGGATGTTTCGATGTATAATTTATCGTAATTTCCGGATTTGCTCTTTCCGTTGTAGATATTACGTGTATGAATTCCGTCGTTCGGGAAGAATGCCATGGGAAGAACGCCTTTTCTTATGCAGAAAGTACCGTTGCTTTCGTTGAAATCCGTCGTACTGTCTGTAAACGGGAATCCGATGCGGCAGAGACTTGTTCCGGGACGGATTGTGTCGGGATCTTTGAACACGGGATATTCCGAAATCATTTCCGGTCTGAATCCTTCCAAACGTCCCACTGCGATATCGATTTCGCTGTCGATGTATCCTTCTACAAGATTAACACGGTCCCACCCCCACCAGAACGAGTGATGGGAGAACCATTTCGGATCTTTCTGTTCGAGTCCGCCGTTCTTATCGATTTCATCGATTTTCTTCTTATCCTGCTGGAATTTGATGAACTGTGTGAAAAGATGTCCTGCGGTGATAATCCAACCGTCTCTGTTGATGACAATGAATGCACCGCACCCTGATTGGGTTGTACCATCCACACAGCGCGTGGATACAATAACGGGTCTTGTGAATCTCATTGCTTTTTCACACGCATCGGCGAACATAGCCGTGAATGTATGAATGAGTATTTACCGTAACCGACTGAAAAAGACGGTTTGCTGTAAATATTATCAATCGGCGACCCCCTCTTCTTCATTTATATACTATATGTTCTCTGAATGAACTGATAAGATGGGTGCACCGGGCGATACGTACGAAAGAGAACTGAAATTCTTACTTTCGGGAGACAAGAAGATCATCGACAGGATGGTAAAGACCTGCGATGACGACGAAGAAAAAGGATACCGTACGATACAGGATTCTCCTTTTGTTGTTATCAGAGCCGCAGGTTCACTCGGAGTGGATTTAGTTGCTCTCAGATGGGATTTTTCGTTTCCGATCGAAGTGAAAAGTTCTTCAGAGAAAACAATGCATTTCAGCAGGAGTCAGAGACTTACCGAACAGGCGGAAACCATGATGGAAAACTGCCTTAAATCCCATGTTATTCCGATTTACGCAATGCGTCTGAAGAATTTCCGCGGAGATCCGTGGAGAATATTCGCATTGCCTGTGGAAGAAGAGCTCAGGGGAAGTATGGGGCTCCTTCAGAGAAGGATTCCCAAGATTGATGTAAACGCCAACGGAAATTACATCATGAGATGGGATGACGGTATGAAACTGAGTGAATTTATTTCCTATATCACTCAGTACTGACCGTATTCTCTGTTCCGAATCCTGACGCCGGGCGTAAATCTCTTATGTAAGAGAGTATCAGTTATTACCGAGAGAGGAGGCCTGCCGTACGGCTGAAGAAACTGTCAACAATTCACTGATGAATAAAGTTTCGTGGTTTGCGAAGTCATTCGGAAGAATGCTCGACTGTGTATTCTATTCGAACGGCGATGTCTGTATGACCTGGGGATTATCCCGTTTCAAAAGCAAAAGCGGGAGAATCTTCAGATATCCTGTCGTCAGTGTCAGAGACAATACCGAAGACGACTGTGACGATACACATCTTTTCGTAAGATTCATTATCTGCGGTAAAACCGTGGATTTCTTCACTTATTATAACAGGCCGGAAAAAGTATGGTTCGTCGATTCCGTATGTATCGACGGCGAAGAAGATGAAGAATTGATGTCGGAAATGGAATTTCAGCACGGTCTTTCATACAGAAATCTTGAAAACTTAGTGGAATCGATTAAATCGACTGCGGATTGGATTGAAACGGAAGCTGAAAAGAAGATTTCCGCGGAATCATACGAATCCGAAGAGTGAGGCGGTCGTCAGTACTCATAGGGCTCATCACTGAATCAGCCTGAAATTATCTTCATCCGACACTTTCCTCATAAAGCAAAATGTGAACGTTGCTATAATTATTCGCCTCTCCGAAGCGATGGGTATTAACCGTACCGTTTGTATCGGATACATATGAGCGAAAGAGAGTCCGAAGCGGCAAAGAGATTCAGCTGTTCAGTCAGGGAGAGGGCGATATTCGAATCCGGTATCAAACTCGCCACTGTTTACCATCAATTCGTCGGTACCCCCGTAAATCTCAATTCCGTGAAAACTCTTGAAAAATCAATCGAGGAAGCGATCTGCGTTCAGCCTTATGTTACCGAAACAAAGATTGAGATTGACAAAACGAGATTTGTTAAAGGCGATATCTACAGCTATCTTTCACTCACGGGCGATATGATTTCCGCGGAAGTTACGATTGTTATCGATAACGTTACGGTAAAAGCGGTAATGAAATACGATGACGAGCTGAAATATCCGCTCATGTACGTATCGGATGTAGAAGAAGGGGCATGAAAGCCCCTCGGAAAGTTTCAGCATTCAAGGCATTTCAGCGTGTTGTTGACGTACGCTTTGATTTCTTCGGGAGTCTTTCCCTCGGCGACCTGCTTGAGGACACTCAGCATCCCGTCGGCGTATTCGACCTCGCTGTTGCCTTTTTTCTTCATCTTCTCGACGATTTCAATCTCTTCGGCTATGTTGAGCATTTTCTCACCGAATGAGTCATAATCAATGAATACATAACCTTATCCCGAAAACGGGGCTTCGGAGACATTGTAATGCCGGAAAAAGACAGACGGTCCGAGCCACCCTTTTAATACGCGTATGCCTATCACCCTTCGTTACGCTTGGGGATGTACTATGATTTCAGACATCAAAATCGGAATTACCGGTCTGCCGGGAGCCGGAAAAACAACGGCTCTGCTCAGTGTAATCGAGATGCTGAAAAAAGATGATCTGAAGATCGGAGGTATGATCAACGAACCTATCATGGACGGAAGATACCGTGTCGGTTTTACGACAAAGAACTTCATGACCGGCGAGATCGAAACTTTTGCCTCAACATCCATCGAAAGTAAAATTATGGTCGGTAAGATCGGCGTTGATATCTCAAAACTGGAAACAGTCGGAGTAAATGCTATTAAACAGGCCTGTGAGGAATGCGATATCGTCATTATCGACGAGGTCGGAAAGGTCGAAGTTGAAAGCGAGTTATTCTGTCAGGTTGTCAAAGACGCACTCGATGTCGACAAGCCTATGATTCTCACACTCCACAAAAAATCCAGGAATCCGCTTCTTCAGGACATCAGGAGGAGGGATGACGTGAGGATTCTCGAAGTCACTCCCACCAACCGTGCACTGCTCCCGCATAAGATTGTCCGTCTTATGAACGGAGAGAATGTCTGATGCGTTCCGTGGAGATTAAGGAAGGGCCTACGAGGCTTATAGTTCCCGAAGACCATTCTGCAGGCGGACCCGGTAAGATTAACGGTTCCGTGTTTTTCAATGAGCAGATGGCCTTCAACAGGGACATCAGTGTAATGTTCTTACGTGCATTGGACAGAGAGATGTCTGTGGTCGATGCGATGACCGCAACCGGTTCCAGGGCTGTAAGAATAGCAAACGAAGCTCCCAAGACACGTGTTACCGCCAATGATATCGATTCTTCCGCGATACCGTATATCGAGAAGAATATCGAGATAAACAATCTTACAAACTGTGTTCCGTCGAACAGAAATCTTCATTCTTTACTTGCGGAACATGTTTTCGATTACGTGGATATCGATCCCTTCGGTTCTCCCATGCCTTTCCTTCACTCTTCGATTCAGGGTGTAAGAAGACACGGTTATCTTGCCATTACGGCAACGGATGCCGCACCTCTTGCGGGTGCACACCGTGCGAAATGCGAGAGAAGATATCAGGTACGTCCGCTGAGGGGAGTTATGTGTCATGAAGCCGGACTGAGGATTCTCATCGGTACAATGGCAAGAGAGATGGCCAAATTCGACAAAGGACTGAAGCCTATGCTTTCTTTCTCCGCAGATCATTACTTCAGAACGTATCTGCAGGTAATGGACGGTGCAAACAATGCGGATGAAGCACTGAAGAGTTTGGTTTACATTGCGTTCGATCCCAAAACACTGGAAAGATCGTTTTCATTCGAACCCGATGAAAAGCATATTTACGGCCCGTTCTGGGGAGGTAAACTCTTCGACAGAGAACATCTGAATAAGATGGATGCACATGATACCAGTACGGAGAGAAAATGTACGAAATATCTTGATTTGTGGAGAGAAGAAATCGATGATATTCCTCTTCTTTACGATATGAGTGAATTATCTTCCTTCCTGAAAGTCACCACTCCGCGTTTCGATACATTTATCGAACGTATGAACGAGTACGGAAGAACATCCAAGACACACGTTTCTCCGACTGCTTTCAAGACGGAATTGTCGTTTAAGGAAATATGCGACGTTTACAGAGAGGTTTCTGGTGAGACCTTATGAGAAGATTCGATCTCATCGTATTCGACATGGACGGTACATTATGCGATTCATGGCCGTCGATGCTTTACTGTTACAGAGAAACTCTGAAGAAATACGGTAACGCGGATATGCCCGATGAGGAGTTTTGGTCTTATTTTGTCGGATATTTGCCTGAAAATCTCAAATTAATGCTACACACGGACGATGACAGACTGATTGATGAAGCCGTGAGATACTTCAGAAAAGCGTACGAAGATAAGGGACACGCAATGAGCGGTCCGTTCTTACCTGCGGTAGAGGCTGTCAGAGAATTGGATAAAGAAGGTTACAGAATCGGATTGGCGACGATGACTTTGGAGAAATATGCAGTTAATACGTTACGTGAGATAGGTATCGAAGAATGTTTCGATGTTATCCGCGGTTCTTCGGAGACGGAAAACCGTTCCAAATCCGATATGATCGATATGTGCATGAAGGAAACGGGAATCTCTCCGGAACGCACACTGATGATCGGTGACGGGTTCAACGATTTGGAAGCGGCCAAGAAATCCGGCGTAAGTTTTCTCACTGCCGCATACGGTTTCGGTATAACAGTTGACAACTGTAAAGAGTACGGATACAGGTATGCCGATAAGCCCGAAGGACTTCTGAATGCAATCAGAAATTACGATTGAACTTCGTGCTGTGCCAAGTTATATTCGGGACTCAACGTGGCGCACTTCAGGAAGACTTCCACGGTGCAGATGCTTACGAAGGAAGGTTTGGATGTTATCAGGCCTACTATCAGGAAAATCTCCAAATCCGAAGGACTGTACGCACACTGCAATTCAGTGGATGTAAGGATTAAACCCGAGAAAGAATGAATCTTTTACCGACCGGGGTTTTCCCGGTCGGGATTTGTTTTCCGAAATTATTTTGTTTTTTTATATCTACAGACTCCGACAGAGTAATATATGCCGAAACGGGATTTCCGATTCGGGTTTCGTTCCTGTTCATCCGTTTCCCGATATATGGCGGTAAGGCGGAGATTACACCGATATGACGGTGTACGCGGTTCTCGGAACTTATGTGAAGGCTTTGATATGTTGTCGGGATCGGTTGTCGTAACGTCGTCACGGTATTGTCTGCAGCCTTTACGCAGTTCGTTTTGCATTTACAGAGATATGTTTACAGAAGTTCCCGTGAAGAGGTTATTGTTATGAAGAGTCTGTCATCGTTTGCTGTTGTTGTACTGATGTGTCTGTTGGCCTGTGTTCTTGTGTATGCTGGGGGGGGGAAGACACAGAGGCTGCGGCTGCCGATGATTCGGGAACATGCGGTGAGAATGTAACTTACAGTTTTGAGTCATCGACCGGAACGCTTACGATAAGCGGATCGGGGACGATGAAGGATTATTCTTATTATTCGTATGCTCCGTGGTATTCGTATCGTAACTCAATTAAAACGGTCGTTATAGGTAATTCGGTCACATCCATCGGAAATTGGGCGTTCTACGGCTGTACCGGACTCACTTCCGTAATCATTCCTGACAAGGTCACATCCATCGGATACAGAGCGTTCGAAGACTGTACCGGACTCACTTCCGTAATCATTCCGAATTCGGTCACATCCATCGGAGAATATGCGTTCGAAGACTGTACCGGACTCACTTCCGTAATTATTCCGAATTCGGTCACATCCATCGGAGACAGTGCGTTCTCCGGCTGTACCGGACTCACTTCAATTGATGTCGCTGAGAATAATGTAAATTATTCTTCAGTTGACGGAGTTCTCTATAGTGAATCAAAGAAACAATTGAAATGTTATCCTGCAGGCAAAACCGGTGCATACAAGATACTCGATTCAGTCACATTCATCAGTTCTGATGCGTTCTCCGGCTGTACCGGACTCACTTCCGTAATCATCGGTAATTCAGTAGAAACCATCGGAGACTATGCGTTCTACTACTGTACCGGACTCACTTCCGTAACCATTCCGAATTCGGTCACATCCATCGGATCTTATGCGTTCCGCGGCTGTACAGGACTCACTTCAATCAATGTCGCTGAGAATAATGTAAATTATTCTTCAGTAGACGGAGTTCTCTATGATAAATCAAAGAAACAATTGATACAGTATCCTGCAGGCAAAACCGGTGCATATGAGGTGCCCGATTCGGTCACATCCATCGGAAAATATGCGTTCTACGGCTGTACAGGACTCACTTCCGTAATCATTCCTGACAAGGTCACATCCATCGGATACAGTGCGTTCGAAGACTGTACCGGACTCACTTCGATTAATGTCGCTGAGAATAATGCAAATTATTCTTCTGTCGATGGAATTCTCTATAATAAATCAAAGAAGCAATTGATACAGTACCCTGCAGGTAAAACCGGTGCATATGAGGTGCCCGATTCGGTCACATCCATCGGA
>CAVIIW010000011.1:0-42963 GCA_963643255.1 Candidatus Methanomethylophilaceae archaeon | reverse complement strand
AACACGGACTTCGAGAACAGACATCCTCATTGTTTCAACCGCCGCGTACAGTCAACAATTATTATCTGATGTCACAATACACATCAACATGACAAGAGTGATTTTGCACACCAACGTAGGTGACATCAGACTCGATATGTATTCGGACATGCCTGTTACCGCAGGTAACTTCGTCAAACTCGCAAAAGAAGGATTCTACGACGGAGTCATCTTCCACAGAGTTATCGAAGGATTCATGATTCAGGGCGGAGACCCTACGGGAACCGGTATGGGCGGACCCGGATACAACATTCAGGATGAATTTGTCAAGGGACACTCCAACGTAAGAGGAACAATCTCCATGGCGAACACAGGCCGTCCGAACACAGGCGGAAGTCAGTTCTTCATCAACACAGCCGACAACAAATACCTCGACTGGGACGATATGAGAACACCTTCCAAGCACCCCGTATTCGGTGAGTGCGCAGACAAAGAAAGCTACGAAGTAGTCCTGAAGATCGAAAGAACCGAAACAGATTATCAGGACAGACCCGTGGAAGAAAGAAAAATCATCTCCGCAGAAGTCATCGAATAAGGTGATTTCATGACGAAACACATCATGGAAATGCTCGGTATGTCCAAAGTCACAATCGAAGACGGCAAAGTCGTCGATGTGACCGAACCGAAGGTGAAATACTGCCCTCTGTTCAAAAAATACCGCGGAATAGACGAACTCAACTGCGAATCCATAAGAAAAAATGTGGAATTCCGCATTGAGAGCTTCGGAATGTGCAACGACAACCGTGAAACGAGGATGAAAGATTTCCTCAGTTTCGGCGTTTCCGAGATGTTGAGTCTTGCTTTGGAAAAAGGAATAATCAATGCGGCGGTCATCGCAGCCGACGGCTGCGGTACCGTCGTATTGGACGATCCCGAGATAGTTCAGGGAATGGGCGGACGTATTTCCGGAATAATAGAAACGGAACCGATTGAGAAAGTTGTGAACGATATCGGCAGTGAGAGATTATTAGATCCCCTTACTGCAAAAATCGATCAGTTCGAAGGTGTCGCGAAAGCATATCACATGAAATACCACACAGTAGCGGTTACCGTAGCATCCGCAAAGGATGCACAGGAAATCAGAGACTGCTTCGGTATGAACACTGTGATTATAGCAGTCCACACCACAGGTACATCCGAAGCAGATGCAGAGATTCTGTTCGAAACATGTGATATCATAACATCATGTGCTTCGAAGTACATCAGAGAAGTCGCCAAAACCAAAGCCGTATTACAGGCGGGAACAAAGGTTCCGGTCTATGCGGCATCCGAGATCGGTGCGGAAATAATGAAAGCGAAGCTCGACCAACTCGGAAGAAAACCTGATACGGTTCTCGAAGAAAATCCGGAACCGTTGATCTAAACTCTCTCGACAACCAGGTGTGTCCCCGAACGTAAGTAAATCAGGGATACACCTGCCTTTCTCAGTCTTCCCCTCAGAATCCTGTCGTTTGTGAGAACATATCCGCCGGTCTTAAGTGCCAGTTCGATAACTGAATTATCGCCTGTCGCTTCGGTGGGAATAATTTCGTATTTCCTGGCGAGCGTTAACGCTGCGCCGGCATATTTGTTGTCGAGATGTTTCAGTTCCCCGACTAAAGGTCCGGGAACGACGAATCTGACCTCTCCGAGCAGATTCTGCACGGAGAGATCGAGATTCATCCTCATCTCAAAGGGCATGAGTAATGCGTTTGTGTCCAATACGACCGTCTGCATGATTACAGCTCAACGATACCGTATCCGATAAGTCTCCATTTGTTGGAGATTCTTCTGGATATCGCTACCCTCTGACCCTCGGTAACGCATACCGGAATCTTCAGGACGACCTGGATTGAGCCGCCTTTTCCGCTCTTGACGATACCCACGGTTGTTGCGGTACCGATCGAAAGCATCAGCGGTTCGTTGCTCTTGATTTCATCTACCTTCAGATCGGACGCAGAACCGACAACACGGTCAAGGAGAGTTGTCCTCATGATGAAATCGTGAACCACTGCAGGCAGATGTCCGGGTACACCGACCATCCTTCCCGTGAGACCGTCCGATTTTGTAATCGAAGGATCTAACGAGGTACCGATGGAAATCAATCCTCCGGGGTTGACGGATTTAACGGATTTACCGCCTGCGACCAGAGATGTTACTTTAGTGGTCACTCTCTGATACACGTCCTTTCCGCCGACTTCGGTCTTGATTCCGGGAACGATTTCAATCTCATCCCCTACCTTCAGCGTACCCTGAATAAGCGATCCTCCGAGGACCCCTCCTTTCAGGTC
Source organism: Candidatus Methanomethylophilaceae archaeon (assembly GCA_963643255.1). Classification (GTDB taxonomy): domain Archaea; phylum Thermoplasmatota; class Thermoplasmata; order Methanomassiliicoccales; family Methanomethylophilaceae; genus Methanarcanum. The sequence goes on along the minus strand of CAVIIW010000011.1, from coordinate 40,654 downwards.
TGCCGGTACGGTACCGGGCGAGTTGATGTCGAACGAACGTGCCACATGCATAAGCGGTGTGGCCTCGGTATCCCTTTCGACGTGCGCAACGATGTGTTCCTCGATAGCTTCGATGAGCTTGTCGATGTTGACACCTCTATTCGCCGAAATAGGAATAACGGGTGCGTTCTCGGCTATGGTTCCCTTCACGAACTCCTTGATCTGCTTGAAGTTCTCGACAGCCTGCTCACGTGTGACGATATCGATCTTGTTCTGCACGATGATGATCTTCTCGATACCGATGATTGACAGAGCCATCAGGTGCTCCTTGGTCTGCGGCTGAGGACATTTCTCGTTCGCAGCGACAAGAAGAATCGCACCGTCCATGAGCGCCGCTCCCGACAGCATCGTGGCCATGAGTGTTTCATGTCCGGGTGCGTCGACGAACGACACCGACTGAAGGTATTGGGTATCGGAACCGCATTTAGGACATTTGGCACTTGTACCGTAAGCTGCGGATCCTTCGCAATTGGGACATTTGTAGAAAGCTACATCTGCATACCCGAGTCTTATCGAGATACCTCTCTTGACTTCTTCGGAATGACGGTCGGCCCACTCTCCGCTGAGAGCTTTGGTAAGTGTTGTCTTACCGTGGTCGACGTGCCCGATCATACCGATGTTGATCTCGGGCTGCTTTTGAACTTTCATCAGTTCTCCGCGGAATTCTCAGCGGGTGCCGCGAGACATTCCTCGATGGACTTCGGTCCGTATTCGGAAACAACCATGTTGATCTGAACGATCGACTGTGAAATCGTAGATCCGCGGACTGCGACTCTCTTCCTCTGTCCGGGGTATTTCTCGTGGAAGGACTGTCCGTCTGCCATAAGGAGCATTCTCCTCTTGTTACCGGGCATATCTTTCCTCATGGGGACACCTGTGTTGTCGCTTCCGCCCGTAATCTTGAGCTTGTAGCCGGGGAGACCCACGAATATTCCGTCAACGATCTCTCCGAGGTTTTTACCGATCAGAGAGTTCGCGTGGTGGCCTGACACGGCAACGTTGTACGATTTGCCGGTCTTTGCGTCATTGATAATAGTTTTAAACTCTACCATTTGAACACCTGTGGAGGCTGTTTATTATAATATTATTTATAAAGGTATCTGAACGGAAATTTTCAGAAAAAGAACCGGGAGCGAGGGTGTGACGTCTAAATACACACACAAAACACCGCACACCCGTGTGTAGGTAAAGGAAGGCGGAAAAACGGCATAACCGTTTTCCCGCCGTGTTTAAGGAAGGGTAGGCCGGCTTTCGGCCGGCCTCAATAGATTTACTCCTTCTGTTTCTCAACACTGAGGAATGCGCACACACATGCGACAACCATCATGATGAAGGCTGCCATCCAAAGTGTCTTGAATGAAGTTGCTTCCACAATGGGTCCCGAAACCAGTGCCAGAATCGCACCTCCCGCGAACGGGAAGAGGTTCAGAGCGGCTGTGGATGTTCCGGCCATTGCAATGGGGTACAGCTCCTTGATCTGCGCATAGGACACAACGAAGAATCCTCCGAAGAATCCGAAGCAGAAGTTGACGATGTACTGGTATGTGGTGTTGCTGACGAAGTCAACATTATCACCGGTGAGCCAGATGACTGCCCATACCAATGTGTACAGGATTGTACCGATGATGATAACTTTCTTCCTCGAACCGAGTACTTTATCGGAAAGCCTTCCTGCGAGGGGACATCCGATAACCATTCCAACACCGACCATTGTAATGAACATGGCGTATGTGTCACTGGTCAGACCGCCGACATCCTTGTAGAAGGAACCGGCCTGCGAAGCCTGCCAGAGCATGATGGTACCGTACATGAAGAAGAACCAAATAGCCAGAGGCCAGAATTTCATTCCGCTTGTGAATGTAAGTTTGAGTGCTTCCGTGGTTCCCATCTTTGCGGATGTGGATTCCTTGATAGGTTCTCCTGTCTCCTCTGCGACGATTTCCTCGATTCCGGGAAGATCCATCTCGTTGGGGTGGTTCCTGACGAATATCCACGTAAGGATACCGATAGCAACGGTGATTCCTGTGAGGATGAAGTATGTGTCAGCGAATCCGAGGTTCTGGATCAGCATGACCATGGGTGTTGCTGCCGCAATACCTCCGACGTTACCGACAAGGAGAAGTACACCGCTCATGGATGCGAATTCGTTCTTCCTGAACCAAACAGCCAGGACCTTCATGATCGGGATGTAGATAACAGCCGCACCGATACCGATAATGAACTTACCGACCCACATCAGGGGGTAGCTCTTAATCGATTCGAGTGATGAAACCGCACATAATGCGGAACCGATCGCAAGAAGGATAATGAAGATTGTAGCCGCCTTTCTCGGACCCATTTTATCCGTCAGTATTCCGCTCGGGATCTGCATCAGGGTGTATGCCCATAGGTAAGCGGATGCAAGCATTCCGACTTCCGACTTGGTAATATCGAACCAAGTCTGCATCTCTCCGGAGATAGCACCTCCGGTGGTCCTGTGGAAATACACGAAGAAGTACGCAATAGCCAGGGTAACGAAAACTACCCAGCGGTACTTCAGGACCTTCGCCTTTTTCTCTGCTTCAATTGCCATATGTTATTCCTCTGTCTCGGGCAAAGACTTAAGGAACAATGTACGGAAAATGAAACCGAGTCGTGTTGATATAATAGAATGTACGAACATGTTCGATTTCTTCGATTCTTTTATTTATGCTCTCCCCTATTCGGACATATGCACCAGACCAAAATGTTGGTTGACAGAAGAATCGAGGGAAAATTACCCGACGGACACCCGTGTCATATGCTTCTCCCGATTAACTGCTTCAGCCACGACAGAAAGGTAGAGATTGTTCAGTGTTCCTCTCTCAGCGACGGTGCAGGGTACTCGATGATCAAGATCACCGATCCGACCAAAGAGTTGGATAAGTACTGCGGACCCACACATGAAGTCAGTCTTATGGGCGAATGCTCAATCATAAGAACGGGAAACGGTCAGTATTTAGCCACTATCCTAAACGTCAACTGCAAATTAGCCAGAGTGGCATCCGACTCGGGTTGTTTCATAACATCCGCGGTACCTCTCAACGACGATATCATCGAATGGATTGTCATCGCACCCAACAAGACACTTATCAAGAATCTCATCAACAGGATGCGTGACGGAGGATATTACGTGTCATCCCTCTATTCTGCGGAATTGGAATACAGTTACAGCCTCACGCCCAAGCAGGAAGATGTAATACGTTACGCATTCGAAAACGGATACTACGAAGTACCGAAAAGAATCACAACGGATGATCTCTGTGATAAGTTCAAATGTTCCAAATCGACGATGTCCGTGCTGATACGCGATGCCGAGAAAAACATCATAAAATATTATCTGGACCTCGGAAGAGGCCGTATATCAAAAAGATGACGGGGTGTAAGCCCCGCCGTTATGGTTTTATTTCTTGTAGTTGACGATTGCGTCAACCATTGCGCGGACGTTCTCCTGCTTAATGAGTGCGGACATACCGCATCCTGCGGAGATGATGTTGAATCCCGCATCTGCGCTGTGCAGTGCTGCATTCCTGACATCTTCGGGGGTTCCCATGAGCAGGGGTTTGACGACTCCGACGTTTCCGACAAGTGCCGCTCTCTTGTTTGCGAGTTTGACGGCTTCTGCGGAATCGGTCTTCTCCTCAAGCGAACATGCGGTCGCACCGGACTGAATCATGTTCTCCAGCATCGGAAGCATGTTACCGCAGATGTGAAGGACTTTCATTGTCTTCTTCAGCGGTGCATATACCTTCTTCAGGTTGGGGAGTGCGTATTCGTCGAACATGTCAGGAGAAATCATATCCCAGGACGCAGTCGGTTCGGACATCTGAATACTGTCGATTCCGATGCCTTCGACGTGCTCCAGCCACATCTTTTCGTATGCAGCTGCGTAGTCGGAGAATTTCTTTGCCATGTCCGGCTCCGTGATGGTCCACAGAATCAGGTTCTCGGTACCTACCAGGTGACCTGCGATTGTGAACGGTCCCGTTACTCCGAGCAGTGTGGGAAGGTCCTCCTTCCTCTCCTTGATAATCAGGTCCGCGGCTTCCAGAATTGCCTGGTTCCTCGGGATCTTGAGCATCTCCTCGGGGCTCATAAGTTCCAAATCTGCATCGATGTTGTCCTTGAACGGGTTGCTCTTGACCATCGGTGTTGAGTTTTTCTTACCGAAATCAATCTTGCATCCCAATGCTTCCGCCTCATATGTGAGACAGTACGGAACCCTGACGGATTCCAATCCGAGGAACTCGTACGCACCGAGTGCGATCTTCGCCATCTGTTTTCCGCAGTGGTGTGCCTCAGGCCACCATGCGCTTACATGGTCCATCAATTCAACAGTTGCCGTAGTGGTCATACCGCAGACCGGAGGCCTGTCGGTTTCTTCACATCTCATTGCCTGGAAAAATCTTTCCCTTGGTGTAATTGCCAATGTACTCACCTCAATCAACTGTTCCTAAAGTCTTTGCCCGAGAAACAAATCGATTGGTGTGATTATAATCCATTATGCGAACATGTTCGATTCGTGGTTTTCGGAGGGATTACATTCCCCAAAACGGATCCGTTTTCCTCTTGATTTCGAGATATTCCTGCAAAGTCATTCTCTCATCTTCGTTGAGTTCGGCTCTGTTGAGAAGTTCTTTGATGGTGGATTCCAATAATTCAACATAAATCACATCTTCGACGTCGATCTGTCTTCCGACGGTGACACCATCGATTGCCATGGCAACCTCGTCTCCCTGAGAAGCGTCTTTGAGAACTTCTTCTCCGTCACGGAGACTTCTGATCTTACCTGCATCGGAACCGTCTCTCTTGATAAGTCTGAGGTTCGCTCTGACTTTACCTGCAAGCACACGTACACCTACAATTGCGGGCTTGGTTGCATGGAAAACGCAGTTGGGCATAACCATGAACTTTGCAGGGAACGGCATCTCCATCCTCTGGTCGGCATCTTTAGCTCTCTTGGCTTCGTCAACCCATTCCTGATATTCTTCGATGAGTCTGTAAACAACCTGATTGCTGAAGACTTTCACGCCTGTATAGGAAATCTCGGTTTCCGCTTCTTTGGAAACGTTTGCGTTGAACACGAGCATAACTCTGTTCATAGGATCGGTGAATGCTGCGGTTTCGACTACATCTCTTCTCGAAACTTCGCCGACACCGTATTTTCTTATGGGGATACCTGCGGCTTTTGCTTCGAATGCCAATGCTTCCAATGATCCGATTGCGTCGGCTTTGATTGTAATTCCCTGATCCTGTACCTCAATCTTAACGGATGCTTCTTCCTTCATTTCTTTAATCGAAGGATCTTTTGCGTTCTTGATTACTCTGATCGGAGCGCCGGCAATGACTCCGTCCATGTTCTGACATGAAAGTTTCACACCTGCCGCCGCATGCAATTCATTTACAGAATCGAAACGGTCTCTCGGATCTCTTATCTCATCCAAAGGCTTGGGTTTGAGAATCGCTTTCACTCTTGTGACGATAGGTTCTCCCCTGGTTCCCAAAGCGACGGTGTCTCCTTTCTTCAGAACTCCGTCGTAAAGAATCATATCAAGAGTCTTTCCGAGTCCTTTTTCTTCTTTAATTTCAAGAATAGTGCCTCTTCCGGGGCCTTCGGCTTTCGCCAACTGCGATTCGAGGAAACGCTGCGCCAAACCGATGAGCACCAGAAGAAGATCGGGAAGGCCGATTCCTTCTTTCGCACTGATCGGAACCAATGCAACAGCCTTGGTGAAATCATCGATCCTGTCATACCTGTCGGAACTGATTCCGTGTGTGGAAAGATCTCCCATGATTGCGTACATTCTTTCCTCGAATGCCGCAATGGTGTGAGCCTGCTGTTTCTTTTCGTTGAGAACGAAAGGCGCATCCTTTTCGGAAATCCAACCCTGAATTGCATCGATTTTGTTAAGTGCGATGATGAACGGTGTCTTGTACTGCCTCAGAATCTTAATCGATTCGATTGTCTGAGGCATAAGGCCTTCCCTGATGTCGATGACAAGTACGGCAATGTCTGCGAGAGAACCTCCCCTCGCCCTGAGGGTGATGAACGAATGGTGTCCCGGAGTATCGATAAATAACAGCCCGGGTACGTCGAATTTCTTCTTTCCGATGAGCGGTCCGCACACTTTGTAAATGTGATCAATCGGAACCTCGGTAGCACCGATGTGCTGCGTAATCGCACCGGCCTCTCTCGCCTGAACGGACGTTCCTCTGATTGCGTCGAGAAGCTTTGTCTTTCCGTGGTCCACATGTCCCAATACACTTACAACAGGTTGCCTTATCGCCATTACATCACCTAACATCTCCGGGTTATGTGGTCGCATAATATAGGCGTTTGGGAATGAGATGTCCTTATAACAATAAGAAAAGAGAATTGTGTGTGCGGAGGGTAATTCCCTCCGCATGGAATGTGTTTACTCGTAGGTCCACTTGTCGAGTGTTCTGTCGTAGGAACAGAGCTCTTCGGGTTTGAAGAAGATACCGATCTCCCTCTTTGCGGACTCAGGTGAATCTGAACCGTGGATGATGTTCACGCCTGTGACCATTCCGTAGTCTCCGCGGATGGTTCCGGGTGCGGACTCCTGGGGGTTCGTCTTTCCCATGATGTTCCTGCAGACCTGTACCGCGTTGTCACCCTCCCAGACCATCGCAAGGACGGGTCCGGATGTGATGTATGCGATAAGGGAGTCGTAGAACTTCTTTCCCTTGTGCTCGCCGTAGTGAATCTCTGCGGTCTCTTTGGGGATGACCATGAGCTTCATGGCTATGAGCTTGAGGCCTTTCTTCTCGAAGCGTGTGACGATCTCACCGCAGAGTCCTCTCTGGACTGCATCGGGTTTGATCATGAGATAGGTCTGTTCCATTGCCATGGAATTCACTCCTTGTTCTCGGCTTTCTCAGCGGACTTGAGACGGATCTTCTTCTCAGACATCGCCTTGTCGGTCCACTCGGTGGTCCTGGGCACTCTCTTGAGTTCGATCATGTTCTTGTAGCACTTGTTGGTGCAGAAGTTGAGGACTGTTCCGTCCTTCTTCACGAACATTTTTCCCGTTCCGGGCTCGATCTCTCTGTAACAGAATGAACATTTTCTGATTTCTGCCATTCAAATCACCTCATTCCGAGTTTCCTGGCCTCTCTCGATGTCTCTCTGAGCATCAGAATGTCACCCATTCTGACGGGGCCCATGATGTTCCTGGTGATGATCCTTCCCTTGTCGCGTCCGTCAAGTACACGGACTTTGACCTGGGTAGCCTCACCTGTCATTCCGGTACGTCCGATAATTTCGACGACCTCTGACGGGATGCTGTCTGTGTCGACCATTCAAATCACCATCAGTTCTTCAGTGCTTTGACTGCTTCTGCGATCTCATCACAAAGTGCTTTTCCCTTTCCGACATCGACGATTGCGATGGATGCGGTGGGCTTCTCGAGTCCGATTGCGTTACCGAGCTCGACCTTTGCGGGGACGTAAACGTAGGGAACTCCCCTCTCTTCACAGAGTGCGGGCATGTGTGCGAGGATCTCCGGGGGCTCGACATCGACTGCCATGATGACAATTGCTGCCTCTCCTCTCTCGACGGCTTTGGTAACCTCGTTGGTTCCCTTCTTGATCTTTCCGCCATCCCTTGCCATTTCGGCGAGGTTGTAGGCTTTGTCCGACAGCTCTTTCGGTGTCTCAAACTTAACAAATACAGACATTTCAATTACCTCTTTCAGGCGCTATGCGCCCTCATTATTCATCGGCTCTAAAGAGCATTCGGACTATCCGCTTACCTTATTTAAAGATAAGGGTGCCGTAAAGGTTCACTCGCCGTTGAGAACCTTAGTGTATACCTGTTCTACGGCGTTGACGGTAGCACCTACGTTGCGTGATTCGGCTACGAGGCGTGCGTTGTGTCCGAGTTCGCGGCGGAATTCTTCATCGCCGAGAAGTTTATTCATTGCGTCGGAGAGTGCTTTCGGATCCTTTGATTTTACAGTCAGTCCTCCGTTTCCGACTGTGTCCGGCAAACCGTTCACATCGGTACAGACGACAGGTCTTCCGTAGGAAAGCATCTCCTGAGCGGCGAGACCGTAGGATTCGTACACCGAGGGCATGACTGCGATTCTGCAGTGTTTCATATACTCTTCCTTCTCATCATCGGGAACCCATCCTTTGAGTTCCACTTTACCGGACAGATCGAATTTTGCTATTTTCTTCTGCAGACGTTTCATATCCGGGCCTTTGCCGCAGATTATGAGTTTACAGTCGACATCGCGCATCGCTTCTACCAGATAATCCAATCCTTTGGTTCTCACGAGCCTTCCGACGAAGAGAATGTAATCGCCTTCTTCGTCGGAACATTCGGGATATGTTCCGAGGCAGGGTGTAGCCGTGGTAATCAATGAGCCAGGTATGCCTCTTCTGATGAGATCTTCACGAACGTAATCGCTTACGGAAATGATGTGATCAAACGATAACAGAGTACTCCTGAACAGCCTGTCGTTCGCTTCGGAAACAATATGCTGCCATCCGACACCTTCTCCCCACATATTGTGATAGGTGAACACTTTCTTTCCGGCGTATTTTTTCATGTCTTTGTTGTACGACGGAGCCCATCTGTAATTGTAATTGACAATATCCGCGTCAATACTTTCGAGAGTTTCGAGAAGACCTTTCGACGTGATGTACGGGGGATTGTATTTTCCTATGAATTTCGACGGAAGTCTGATGACTCTGTAATCGTCCGATGTGATTTCTTCCTCGGAAGTACCTTCCAGACGGCCTGTTACGATTGTAACATCGTGTCCTCTCGAAACCATTTCCTTGGCGATCAGATGCATTCTGTGTTCGATACCGCCCATGTACGGGTAGAAAAACGGATTGACATCGACTACTTTCATCCCTCGATTCCTTCCCTTTTCTTCTTCCTGTACGCCATGATAAGACTCAGCGCCATGACTGCGATGACCATTGAAATTGATAATATTTCAGCCTGAGGACCTGTAAAGAACGCATAAAATGTGTTCGCGAACAACAGTATCGCACCGTATTTCAGCACATAACCCAGTATGAGATAGCACCATGCTCTCTTAATCTCCCATGATTCGATAAGGCTGATGAATGCACCCGTGAACGGCATCACGGGAGCGACACGGTTCACAAGAATCATCCGTTCGTCGTTTAGGATCAGGAATTTTGAATACTTGTCCGCAGCGGTACTTACCCACGTCGGTACGCGGATATGCTCCACCGCAAGATACAACGAAGTGACTCCCGCGAACTCGGCAACTCCTCCGATAAGAAGAAGAGCCAGACCCCAAAGCAAAGTGGGATCGTACATGAAACTCAGTATGAAGAAAACTTCCGGCAAAGTCGGAAAAATCAATGAATCGATGTAGAACAAAAGGAAAATGAAGATAAGTATGCCTACGTGACCGTACGGACCGAACAGACCGTACAGCCAGTCACCTATCATCGTCCGCCCTCCTCTTCATCTCAATGACATCGTTGTAAATGGAAGATATTTTCTCCATAAACTTCGGAACGGAGAATTCCGCTGCGGTTTCGATTGCTTTCTGCCTCATGGCATCGTCGGCTTCAAGTCCCGCCTTTAATTTTGAAACACATTCTTCAAGGCTGTCGTCGAAAAGATATCCGTTTTCGCCTTCTTTCACATAATCTTCCAACGCTCTTGCCTTTGCGGCAACAACGGGAAGTCCGCAGGACATTGCTTCCACTGCGGAAAGACACTGAGTCTCGAATCTCGATGCTACGGCAAACAGATCGCATGCTCTGTAGTGCTGCACAACTTCGTCATCCGAAACAAATCCCGTGAAAATCACTCTGTCCGCAACTCCGGTTTCTTCGGCTAATTTTTTCAGAGAATCGGATGCGGGACCCTTTCCCGCAATCATGAGGACGACATCGTCGTCCATCTCTTTCATCGCATGTACCAGCATGTCGATATTCTTTTCAAATGAAACTCTGCAGAGGCTGAGAATCACTCTCTTTCCCTGAAGATTGTATCTTTCTCTGATTGCGGAACCGTCTACGGAAGGACTGAACCTGTTACCGTCTATCGGTGTGGGAATCACTCTTATATCCTTCACCTTCACGCCGCGTGCAATCAGTTCTTTTTTTATCGATTCCGACGGAGCGATAATCGCATCGACCCATCTTGTCAGATATCCGATATACTTCCACACAAGTTTATCCGCGGTTTTCTGCGGAATCGGAATCGGTGAGTAGTACTTCACGGTGTCACCGACCATCGTATGAAATGTCATAACAACGGGAATACCCAGCTTATGTGCGGCGACAATGCCTTTGAGTGCCATTACCGCAACACCCTGAATGTGAACGACATCGGGAGAAATTTCCTTAAGAACACGCTTTGCGTGTGAAGGATATATCGGAACAAAATAACCGGGATAGCTTCTGAATGAAGTGGATTTGAAGTAATACACTCCGTCCATACGGTCTTCCTCTTTCCCGGGATCGGGTGCGACTATTGTTGTTTCGTAATCATGGTCTCTGAGGATGCCGTCCACGGTGTCTATACTTGCAACGACTCCGTCGCGTGTGGGGTGGTAACTGTCTGTCACAATGGCTATCCTCATTCTGTCATTCTCCTTTCACGGAACGAAAAGTAACTCTTCGTCTGATTCTATAACTTCGACAGATTCTCCGATTTCCGCATCCTTCGGTATGCGCAAATCAACCGTGGAATAATTCCTCGGGTGCAGAACCTGTATCTCTCCTTCGGATTTTGAAACGACCACCGCTTCAGGCAGTTCGTTTCTTTTGTACAGAATCCTCATGTCCGATAATTCCGATCTCTTCACGGGCATTTCACGGAATGTGTTGAGATCCATGATTCTTCCTCCGAATCTGTTCAGTGAAACTAACTTACAGGGTTTGCCGTCATGCTGCATTATGTCTCCGATGTGATACGCCGGAAGTCTTACCAAAAATGTAACGCGGTACATATCCTGTCCGTCGGATGTCTGTCCCACAAGGGATGATGATTCCTTCACTTCCGCACCGTATCTGTCCGCCAGATCTTTTGTCAGCGATTTCCCCATGGAAGTGGAAGAAAGATAGAAATCCACTCCTCCGACGGCTTTCTGAATTTTTGTGATAAACAAATCGCGGTTGTTTTTTGATAGGTTATCTACTGTTTTCCTGACCCATGCGGCGACTTCGTCTCTTATGTCGTCAGATAAATTTCTGTCTCCGCTGCGCAGCTGAATTATCGATTCGTAATAACTTCCGAGCTGCCTGGAACATCTTCTGCAGACACCGTTTTTCAGACGTACGATGACACTGCTTTCGTCGGAAACTCTTATTCCTCCGACATCCAAATCGAACTGAGCGTGAACAACGAAGTTTCTTTCATCCTGTCTTTCCACAGCGGTACCTACGGAGATTAATTTCGCTTCGGGAATGATTCCGGCAGTAGATAATCCGATGTCCGTGATGGCATCGTCCTGATTCCTCTTCAGCCACTGATCGCCGATTTGGAATTCACTGCAGTTTGTGCATCTCATAAGGTCGACGTGATGCGGCATGGTGACCAGTTTTCTTCCGTCCAGGAAGCATTCGATGCAGAGGCCGTCTACGGTCTCGACATCCTCCTTACCGCATTTCACACAGAACGTCATCCTTTCACTACCTGTGCGTGTTTCGTTTCGCCGATTATGAGAACGCAGTCTTCGGAAACGTGACCGTTCTCGATTGCAAGAGAAATAGCCCTCTCGCCGACGAGATTCATGATTGAAGCGGATTTCATTCTCTCGACGAATGCTTCTTCCGGAATCAGTTCCCCGTTGTAGAAGTCTTCGGAAACGGTTATTTTCATTCCGTCTCCTCTGAAAGTCATTCCGAGGATTTCCTCATCGCATGCGGCGAGAACAACATCTCCGCGGCCTTTGTGTATACGTACGTAGATCATATCCTGACCCACCTTCCCTTTGTTTCTATAATGAAGCTGTTATCGTGCATCTCTTCGAGTACGTGATCCACATCGAACAGACTTTCGCCGTTGAACTGCACTATGATATCTTCTCTGCTGAGTCCTTTGTCGCCTGCATCGGTGATTGCATCAAGGATTGCGTCATAGAGTGCACGTTTGGTATCCCTGTCGCGTTTGCTGAAAGACGAACCCATTCTGTCGATATCCCATGAACCGTCATCGGTCTTGGCTACGCCGTCCATGTAGAACTTGATGAGAGTTATCGCTCTGGTAACATCTCTTTCGTCTACGACTTTGCTTAATCTCGATTTTGCGGATGCTTCCGAAAGACGTACGTATGCTTCCAACTGTCTTGCGGTAATCGGAACGGATGCGTTGTCACCTTCTCCGGTCTTACGGATGCTCATGTACTCTCCTTCGATCATTTCCAGAGCACGGTCGGTCATAACCGGGAAACAGTTCTGTTTCGCGTATGAGACGTATTTCCTGATAATTTCCATGTCGTAGATCGGTTTGTGATCTTCGGTATCCTTCAGAACATCTTCTTTCACGACACCTTCGATGACTTCTTCCTTCATCGCCCTTGCCTGACCTCTCCTGTGACCTTTCAGAACGAATGTGGAAAGTTTTCTGTCGTAATCCTCTCTCGGTTTATCCGTAAGTACGAAAATCAAATCGAAACGCGACATAAGTGCGGGAGGAAGATCGATCTGTCCCGCAATCTTCTCGGTCATGTCGAATCTTCCGTACTTGGGGTTTGCGGCTGCGAGAAGAGAACACCTGCTCTGAAGTGTTGCGGTGATTCCCGCTTTTGCAACGGAAATCCTCTGAGATTCCATCGCTTCATGCAGTGACGATCTGTCCTGAGGCGTCATCTTATCCAACTCATCGATACACGCCAATCCCTTATCCGCAAGAACCAACGCACCCGCTTCGAGAGTCCATCTTCCGTCACCGAAATCGTCTTTCACGGCGGCAGCCGTGTTGTGTATCACGAAACCGTTTCCGATGAATGCGTGTGACGGTTCTATTGTTAAATCGTAAACAAACTCGGGAAGATCTTCCGTTAACAGTTCAATCTCCGTAAGAGGACAGAGGCGCATATTCTCCGTGACGGTGGAAACCATATCTCCCACTCTCAGATCGGATGCGGCAACCCATCCGAAGGATGTGCCCTGCATCGCCTGTATCTTTGTTTCCGGAGTCAGAATCAGAGATTTTCCTCCTGCGGTAATCTTGAAAACCTTCTCGGGAGTCTTGATTTTCCAGATATATTTGATCGGAAGATATCTTACAGACCCCAAGTCACCTATCGACTGAATTCTCCAGTCGTCTACGGGCTGTCTCCATATTCCCGGACGGTATTCTTCGGGAGAATCCATTCTGATGTTGACATAGTCGCCTATTGTCGACCTCTCGCCTTTGTCGTTGATCAAAACGGTATCGGCGCCCACACACAGACCGGCTGCGGATGCGGATTTACCCGAAGCGTAGATTCCTCTCGGAGCCAAACGTGACATGTACGAAAGAATCTGAGATTTCGCAACACCGGGATCTCCCACCATGAGGATGTGTATATCTCCCCTTGTCATCGTTCCGTCATCCATCACTTTGTGCATTCCGCCGAAGAGCTGCAGAGCTACGGCCTGTTTCACTTCTTCCATTCCGAAGATCGAAGGAGCAATGGATTTTACGAGATTGTTGTAGAATTCGGGATCTTCGGACATTTCGAGAATTCTTTCTTCGTCTTCCGCGGTAATCTCGATTTCATCGTATTCTTCCTGCGAGAATTCTACAGACATAATATCCATGTAGATGTCGAAAACCGTCGACTTATCGCGGTCGGCTTTCTCCACAGGCCTGATAATTCCGTTGAGAGTGACCCTGTTACCGGGTGTGATTTTTCCGGAAATATCTCCGTTGATGTATCCGAACATCCTCTCAGGCTGTGCGCCTCCCCTCAGTCCTTCGGGATTCTCCTGAATTTCAATCTTCTGCGTATCGGAATAAACGGATGCTTCCTCGTCGAGAGTGAATCTCAGCGATCCTTTGTTACAGGCTTCGTTGGGACAGAGAAGAGGTTCCGTGGTGTACATTCCCTTCTGCGGAACCCAGATTTCTGAATTACATTTAACGCACCTGTACAGTGCGTTTGTCATCTTGAGTTTCGGTAACGTTGCTTTCCTCACAAGACCGTCGACGGCTACGAGCTTGTTGAGGTGTTTCGATCTTAAATCACGGACTTCCACGTGGGCATCTTTCGGTAAAGATTCGATCCTGAGATTCACATTGTCTGCGGGATCCCATGTAGCCGGGAATTTGGATTTTATCGATTTTTCACCCAATCTGATGCATCTGTCGGGTTTGCTGAGAAGATAGACGGCGAAATCGGGATTGTTGTTGTCGATATCGGAATACGGCACATACAGACTCTTTTTGTCCTTGTAGTTGTCCTGTATCTCCGCGAGCTTGAGACGGTATGCGTCTCCGCTCAGAATTTCGTCCCAGAATCTCAGTATGTCCTCGTCTTGGAATGTTGTTACCGTCATTTTGAATTCACCTTCTCAGGATCCTTTGATCTGCATTCATCGTCTATCCACCAAATCCACCCGCATTTTTCCGCGGAAACTTCGCCTTTTACCATACCCTGCTGTTTCAGCTTGATCATGGTTTTTGCGAAATCGTCGGGACAGTGATAGTCGAAGATATCCGCCAGCCTGAGTTCTACCTCTCTCGTAGTAAGTCTCTCATTTCCGAAGACCTCCCATATCAGGCGGACTGTCTCTCCCGTCGTCATATGCCTATGGCAATCTACTGTCATAGATAAAATATCGCTGACGTGCGCACACGCCCGCGGATAAATAAAATAAGAGAATCAGCCGCGGATTGATTCGATGTACTCGTTCTGAATACGTACAACCTCTGTACTGTCCTTTGCGGAAGCGTACGCTTCCAGCAATTCTCCGTTGAGTCTCATGAATTCCGGAGCCCAGTTGAACCTTCCCATGAACGTTTCCGCCTGTTCTTTTTCGCCCATTATTATCAGCGAAGCCATAACCGCTTCCGCGGAATTCAGTTCCATGGGTCTTCCCCAGTTGATGGGATTCGACGCAAGAAGATACGGGAGAGCACGGTCGTTTGTGTTTCTGGGTCTCGGAAAATCGTCGATGTTCGTCCATGTCAGATCCATAACGACCAAACCGTGTTTCGCATAGACATGATCTGCAGGAGAAAGAGCCTGCTCAGCAAAAGGAGAAAGAACAATCGAACCTTTCGGTATTGCACCCAAAGTCTTCGCTTCTTTCGCCAGTGAAAACTTGAGCATACGCTTGGCGGTACACTTTTTGGGATCGCACTGATTCTTGTCGTAGACGATTACCGGGATCATATGACCATCGATTTGAGATTCTCGGGATCGGCAAACGTGGTTTCGCACCATTCCCTGACTTTCTCGATGAATTCCTTGATGCACTCGTACAGTTCCAAATCGTCCGTTGCTTTGTCGAAGTTTTCCTTTCTTCCGAAGTCGTGGAGAATCTGAGGTGCTTTGAACGGAATTATGTCCTTTACCTCATCGTAAGCGGCTTTCTCAAGGAAAATAACATAATCGAACTCCTCCGGAAGATCCTTGTGACCGAAGTCCATGGACGTGTACGTCCTGATGTCGTAACCCAGCTGATACATCACGGAAATAAGCTCACAGTCGACACAGTCCGATTTGGGTCCTGCGCTGCTGACGTCATAGATGTCCCCGTACATCTCCTTCACGAAATACTCGGCGATGTCGGATTGGAGATCGTTCTTCGCATCTACGAAAAGCAGTCTAATCTTCTTCTGAGCGGATCTCTTCCTGAACATATGGATCGTTTCGGACTAAGCACGGAATACTTAATAAATGTTCGACCCGCTGAGGGACCTGCCGCAATGATGATCGTTTTTCGAGCTGAAAGTGATGAGAGACGGGCGAGCTGAGCGGCATTTGTTATTTTCACGGTAATTCGTCACCTGACGTACAAAATATACTTACATAATCGAACTAATCACCGCGTCATGTGGCCGGTATTGCAAGTCGCATTGGATTTCATGCAGTTGAAAAGGAGCATCGGCATCTGCGAAGAAGCCGTGGCGGGCGGAGCGGATTGGATTGAGGTAGGAACACCTCTGCTGAAGAGCGAGGGAACCGAAGCTGTCCGCACATTCAGAAAACTCTACCCCGGAAAGAAGATTATCGCCGATACCAAGACGATGGATACCGGAGGATTCGAAGTTGAAATCGCAGCCAAGTCCGGTGCGGATATAATCACCGTTCTGGGTCTTGCGGACGATTCGACAATATCCGAGGCTGTGATGGCCGCAAGGAAGTACGGCGCGGAAGTTGAGATCGATATGATCAACGTCGCCGACAAAGTCAAGAGATCTGCGGAAGTGGAGAAATTGGGTGTTTCTTACATCTGTCTCCACATGGGCATAGATGAGCAGATGAAGGGTGCGGAACCTCCCGTCGACACTCTGAAGAAAGTTGTCGAAACAGTGAACATTCCTGTTGCGGTCGCCGGAGGCATTACCGCAGAGAACGCCGGAGAATACGTTGAAGCAGGTGCTTCCATCATAATCGTAGGCGGAGGAATCACCAAAGCAACGGATATCAAAGCATCCGCGGCAGCCGTGAAAGGTTCTATGGCAGGTGTCGAAGTCAAAACGGATCTTGCAAAGAAATACGGCGAAGACGAACTCTTCGAAGCATTCTCAAGAGTTTCCACATGTAACATTTCGGATGCATTCCACAAACAGGGTATCGTTCTCGGACTTCACCCCTATCTCAAACACAGACAGAAGATGGTCGGAAGAGCACTCACCGTTCAGACCACAAACGGAGACTGGGCAAAACCTGTGGAAGCAATCGATCATGTGAAGAAAGGAGATGTAATCGTCGTCGATGTCGGCGGAGCGCCCGTAGCGGTGTGGGGAGAACTTGCATCCAATTCGGCAATGGTCATGGGATGTAACGGAATCGTCATCGACGGCGCCATCAGAGATATCGACGACATTATTGACCTCGGATTCCCGGCATTCGCAAGGTCCTGCGTACCGAACGCGGGAGAACCGAAAGGATACGGCGGAATCGGTATCGAAATCAAAGTCGGCGGACAGATCGTAAGAACCGGAGACTGGATTATCGGTGACGAAAGCGGTTTGATAGTTGTACCCAAAGAAAAAGCGGTGGAAGTCGCCAACAGGGCTTTGGCCGTTCATGAAAACGAAAACAGAACGAGAGAGGAGATCCGCAGGGGATCCACCCTCTCGAAGGTTAACGAGTTGTCCAAATGGGAACCCGTTAAGTGAAATCAGTTTTTCAGCTCTTTTGCGAGCCTGTTCAGCCTCTCCACCCTGCTCTCGGTGGTGGGGTGGGTGCTGAACATAGACTCAAGGAATCCTTTCTTCTTAAGAGGATTCGAAATCCACATGTGTGCGTAATTGCGGTTTGTGCAGACGTTCACTGTGGCATCGGGTGAATTTCTGTTCTTCCTTGCCATATCGTCGAGATCGTAGTTCCTGACCGTTGAATCGTTCTGCCTCTCCAGATGCATCAGTGCATCCGCAAGTGCTTTGGGATCGTTAATGAGCCTTGCACCGGATTCGTCCGCAAGATATTCCCTGTTCCTGGAAATTCCGAGCTGAATCATCAGTGCAGCCAAGGGAACGAGAATCTGCGCAGCCATTGCCGCAAGCATTATCGCACCGCGGTTCTCGCTGTCTCTGCTGAATATCGCCGCATACCATGCCATCTGCGAAACGTACGAAATCACAATCGAAAGAGCGGATGCGATTCCCATAACGAGAATATCCCTGTTCTTTACGTGTGACATTTCATGTGCCAGCACACCTCTGAGTTCGTTATCCGGAAGGAGATCGAGTATACCCGTAGTGGCGACAACAGCCGCGTTCTTGGGATTCCTTCCCGTTGCGAATGCGTTCGCAACCGGCGTATAGGAAATTCCCACTTCGGGCATAGGAAGATTCGCTTTCTGGGCGAGATCCGCAACCATATCGTACAGACGGGGGTTGTCCTGCCTGTTGATGATTCTCACTTTATTCGCTTTCAATGCCAAATCCTTTGATTTGTAGTATGAGAAGAAACAGACACAGAGCGATATCGCAAGGAATGCCATACTCCAGTAGAGGAAATTGGATTTCATGATGAATCCTATGAGCGCTCCGACCGCCATCAGAAGGAGTGACATGTAGACGAACATCATGATCGTCCTGAACCACCAGACTGCTTTCATTTTCTTACCTCACAGTAATAATAATGCAGTATGACAGGTACATTATGATAAAGATTACCGATGAATCACAGATTGAATTCCGCAGAATCTCCGACGAAGAAATCATTCACGCCGTGAAGACCGAAACGTGTTCTGAGATAAACGATGCCTCTCGGTGTGGCGCAGTGATTGATGTACATCTTACTCACACCGTACGATGATATGATATCGGAAACGGGATCGACGGTTCTCTGTTTCGCTTTCGGTAAGTGAATTCCTCCGATAAGCGCGTACGGATTCCTGTGATACTTGGTTTTCACATAATCCAAAGGCTCATTCAGACCGCAGTGGTAACATGATGAAAACACAGCGGGACCGTCTCTTGTCCTGAGTATCGGGAAGAATTCCTTTTCCGCACCGAAGGGACCGATTACGTGAAGATGTTCACTTAATTCGATATCTTCGGTCATGTGTATGAAATTCAGTTTCGATGTGATTTCGTCGCTTACTTTCGAACCCAAAAATCCTCTGAGACCTTCGAAAGAATCGTTCACGTACACATCGATCGGTTCTTTCCTCGCTTCGGCAAATGCCTTCAGTCCGCCTGTATTGGATTTGTGATTGTGTGAAATTACAATCCTGTCAATCTCATCGGGCTTGATTTTCATGAAAGACAGGTTATGCAGCAGATATCTTCCGCGCATACCGGTGTCGAAAAGTGTCTTCCGACCGTCTGCGTCTATCAGCATCGACAGACCCTGAGCGCCGATGAATGATGTGTTCTCAACCGCGCCGTTGTCGTATACGCAGAGGACCTTGGCCTTCATGACTGTGATTATCGCGCCATATGAATTAAAGATTCTTACGCCCGTCTCTCGTAAAGAGAGTCGGGAATGTCTCCGCATATCCTGTGCACGTTCTCTTCGGTGAATTCTCCGGATTGGAGATATCCCGAGATTCTTTTCGGAACGGTTGTCACCGCCATAATCGAAGTAGGTCTGTTCGGATCGTCGATATAATCCGTTTCGAGCATGAATCTGTCGCCTTTGGGTAAAGCCTCTTTGATCAGTGTTCTCGATGCGGGCATCGAAGGCATCACACCGTGATTTTCTTCCTCCGTTATCATCGGCAAAGAAGAATGTTTCACGACTTTTCCTCTCTCCAAATGAGCTTCATCCGCAATACGTGCCAGATCCTCATAAGTCTGTATTTCCGATTCACAGTGGATTATTACGGGGCAGTCGACTTCGTGAGCCAATTCCATGCCTCTCAGCAGTACCCTGTTGGAAGCTTCCCAAATCTTTTCGTCTTCAATCGGAAAGTGAGGTCTTCCTATCTCTCCGATTGCATTAGCCTTTCCTTCGGAAACCAATCCTGCAGCGGCTTCCATTCCTTTAATCATGGATTTCTCCGCTTTCTCCAATCCGACATGCTCCGCCAACCACATCATGGATATCGGATAAGGTCCGACGGCGACATTTACCTTCAGTCCGGTGGATTCTCTTACCTTTTCGGCGAGAGATAACGTAATCTCAAACGTCTTCTCGAAATGATCCTCATCCGTAATACCGACAAATTCCGTGAACGGAAGAGTAACCAAAGTCATCCCCGTGCCCCCGGCTTTTTCATACATCTTTGCAGCCTCGACATTGAGACCTGACGGCGAGAGATGGAGATGATTGTCGTAAATCGGAATCATTGCACAGTTGATTGTTCAAAATCTAGTTATAACTATGGAACGATTGGATGCCCATGGATCCGAACTCACGTTTCCTCCTCAAGTCGTTCAGGAGGTTTTACAAAGAGAACCCGCTGCCGATGCCCAGCAGATTCGGCAGAAGAGAGTTCGGTTTCATGTTTTTCGACAGAGAGTTCATGCAGAGGCATCTGTCTTTCCAAAATCCTTCCGATTTGCAGAAAATGCTGATAACTCAGGTTCCGAAGCACTGCTATTATTCCACGGCATACTACAGAAAACCGAATGCTCCCACAATGGAAGAAAAAGGTTGGCTGGGTGCGGATCTTATCTTCGATCTCGATGCGGATCACCTCGAAGGCGCCGATAATATGTCATACGAGGAAATGATGGCTCAGATCAAGAAGGAAATGATCAATCTTCTCGATTCGTTCCTTTACGGAGATTTGGGATTCGATGAGAAAGACGTTGACATCTACTTCTCAGGCGGAAGAGGATATCACGCCCACATCGAACTGAACAGTGTTGCCGCTTTAGGTACACATGAACGCAGGGAAATCGTCGATTTCGTCACGGGAAACGGATTGGATATCGACAAGGTGTTCACTCTTGAATCCAAATCCATGTCAACCGCAGTAGTGAACGGAGTGGAAAGACACAATGTAACCACGTACCGTACCATCCCCGCCGAAGATTCCGGGGGATGGTGGCTGCGCATGAGAAACGGTCTGAAGGATTTGGTGGAAGATTTCTGCGAAATGGACGTCAAAGACATCAAAAAATACTATCCTTCGACAAAATCGATATCGGCAAAGAGTATCGAATCTTACAGAGCAAACATAGCGGAATCTAAAGAAATAATGTTCAAAAACAACAAAATGTCCACTATGAGGAAACCGACACAGGAACTTCTTGTCAAAATAATGAAAGAAGATGTCGTAAACCGCCTCTCCGGAGAAGTTGACGAACCTGTTACGGCCGATATCAAAAGGCTGATACGTCTTCCGGGTTCGTTACACGGAAAAACAGGACTCTGTGTACTTCCCATAACAAGAGACGGACTGGACGATTTCGATCCTCTGTATCATGCACTCCCTAAGTGTTATTCGTCGGATCCTGTCACAATCACCATGCGTAAGGACTTGAACATCACAATCAACAAAGAAAGATTCTCACTCAAAGCGGGTACAACCGAAGTACCCGAATACGCTGCCGTATTCCTTGTGGGAAGAAAAGCCGCGGATATCGGCGACGGAGAAAGAGAATCTTTGTTCTGATTAATCCGATTCTCCGAACTGCGCATCGTAAAGCATTTTGTAATAACCGTTCAGTGCCAGAAGTTCTTCGTGGCTTCCGGATTCCTGAATTCTTCCCTTCGCCATAACGAGAATCACATCCGCATGTCTTATCGTTGAGAGACGGTGTGCGATAACGAAAGAAGTACGTCCTTCCATCAGCCTGTCCATCGCTTCCTGTATCCTGCGCTCGGTACGTGTATCGACGGAACTTGTTGCTTCATCGAGAACAATCATCGGTGCATTCTTCACTATCGCACGTGCGATTGCTATCTGCTGTTTCTGTCCCACGGATAATTCAGAACCGTCGACAGGCGTATCGTATCCTTCGGGGCGTGAACGTATGAATTCGTCGATTCCTACGATTCTGCAGGCTGCCTCCGCATCCTCCTGTGTGACTCCCGGAGTTGAATACACCACATTTTCATAGAAAGTACCGTCGAAGACCCATGAATCCTGAAGAACCATTGAGAACTGCTTTCTTACCTGAGCTCTCGACATCTCCGTCGTGGGTATGCCGTCAATTAAAATTTCTCCGGAATCGGAATCGTAGAAACGCATCAAAAGATTCAGAAGAGTGGATTTTCCGCATCCCGTAGGTCCGACGATTGCCACCGTAGATCCCGGTTTCACCCTGAGACTGAAATCGGCGATAATCTTCTTTTCCGGGATGTAACCGAATGATACGTTCCTGAACTCCACGTTTCCTTCGGCACGGTCGAATCCTTTTGCTTCCGGGTCGGGCTCCATTTCCGGAAGATCCAGGAAAGCGAAAATGCGCTCCGAAGCGGATGCTACGGACTGAATACTGGCCAAAACAGCCATGAAATCGGCCATAGGCTGGTTGTACATTCTGATGTAGATAATGAACGCCGCAATCACACCGTATGTAATCTCTCCGTTCAGAATCATCATAGAACCTACGACACATACCGCAACATATCCTATGTTCCAGAGGAATCCCATAACCTCCGGCATCATTGTTGTGAAAATCTTCGATTTGTATGATGACTGAAACAGATGTTCGTTTACATCGTCGTATAATTCATTGGCACGGCCCCAGAGATTGTACGTCACAGCCATGTCATGACCGTAGTAAGTCTCTCCGACAATGGAATTGATACGGCCCAAATCATTCTGCTGAGCCGTAAAATACTTCTGACTGTGGAATGCCACGATATACATTGCAACTACGCCCGCAAATGTAGGCAGTATTGCAAATAACGCAAGTTTCCACTGAATGTAGAACATCAGAACGGATGCGCCGATTATGGAAACCAATGCGTTGAGCATCGATGAAATACTTTCACCTGCGGATTTTCTGATGATATCCGTATCGTTTGTGACACGGCTCATCGAATCTCCCATCAGATGGGATTCAAGGTAAGATATCGGAACACGGAGGAATTTGCGGGAAAGATCCTTGCGCATCCTGTCACCGACACGGTTCGATGCGGCACCGATGACGTATGATTCCACGAGAGTGAATAACATACACAATCCGTAGATGATTATGAGTGTGATTCCGATTCCGGCAACCCAATCCATATCGACCGGCAGTCCGGCGGAAATCGAACTGTACAGACCGTCCGTAAGTTCTCTCAGATAATTCGGAGCGATAAGTGCCAGCAGGGTGCCTGTAAGTGCCGCTGCAGCACCTATCATCACACCGCGGCGCTGAGGCCCCATGTATTTGATGAGGGATATCATCGCCGCGAAAAGATTCCTCGGCTTCTTTTCGTCATGAGGCGTGAAAGCATTCGACAGGAAGGTCTTGTCAGCGTCTGCCATCGGATTCCTCCAGCTGCGATGCAGCGATTTCACGGTAAAGTTCGCATGATTCCATCAGTTCGGAATGCTTTCCCGATGCAACCACTGCACCCTTATCAAGAACGATTATTCTGTCTGCGTCGATTATTGTGCCGACCCTCTGTGCTACGATGATTTTCGTGGCACCTGCTGTTTCCTCGTACAGCGCTTTACGGAGATCGCGGTCGGTTTTGGAATCCAATGCGGAGAAACTGTCATCGAAAATGTAGATCTGCGCTCCTTTGTACACAACACGTGCAATGGACAGTCTCTGCCTCTGTCCTCCGGACAGGTTCCATCCGTGCTGGGACAGACGGGTATTCAGACCGTCTGACATATTGTCCACTGTCTCATCGAGATGCGCAATACGCAGTGCGTGCATCAGATCTTCGTCGTCCGCAGGCTCACCGTAACACAGATTGTTTCTTATCGAACCGGTGAAAACGACAGGCGTCTGCGGAACGTAACCCAACACGGGAGTAAGTTCTCCTCTGGCATATTCTCTGATATCCAACCCGCCGAGGGAAACTGTTCCCGACGAAGGATCGTAAAGACGGGCTATAAGCGACATTACCGTTGTTTTTCCGCTCGCCGTAGGCCCTATGAACGCAACGGTTTCTCCTTTTCCTATTGTGAAAGACACATCGTGCAGTACTTCTGTGTCTGTATTGGGGTATGTGAAAGATACATGATCAAACGATACAGTCCCGGGTTCCGGAGAATCGGATGCTTTGCACGTACCGTACTCTGTCGACGGTTCGTAACAGATAACCTCCTCAATCCTTCTTGACGATATGAGGAAATCCAGGAAACTCTTGATGATTCCTTTGGCCATCAGAACCGCAGACATAACCATTGTCGCATATGATGTAAAGACAATCATATCTGAGAACAGCTGCAGCTGATAATCCGTATTGCCGTATGCGGAACTGATCACCACGGCTCCGATCCAATAGATCGACATGGTAAGGAAGTTCATCATCGATGCCGAAATCGGATCGATGGTGGAGATAATACGGATCATTTTGACGGCATTGTCTCTGAGTTCTTCCGATGCTCTGTCAAATTTTTCAAATGTTTTCTCATCCGCGCTATATGCGCGGATTGTTCTCATTCCCTCTAATTCCTCACGGGTGTTCTCATTGACGTTATCGGTAAGATGTCTTAATTTCCTCAGATACGGGATTCCGCGCCACAGAATGAGGAAAATCATCGTCAGAAGAAGTACCATAGCCAGAAGGGTAACCGCAGTCCATTCGAATGTACTGGAAGAAATCTTAATCAGAGCCCATACCGCCACGGTAGGTGCCTTGACGACTGTAATAATCAGACGCCCGACGTACTGCTGCAGCTGATTGATATCGTTTGTAGAACGTGTAATCAGAGAGGCAACCGAAAACGAATCAAGATCTTTCCTCGACCATTTCTGAATGTTACGGTACTGAAGATTGCCTACGGTACGGCACAGAGCGCTTGATACGCGGGAAGCCAAAACAGACGTAAGTATCGCAGCGGCAAGACTCAGGAATGCACAGACAAGCATCCTGTATCCGCAGTCGATTACCGTATCGGTACTGTGTCCCGATTTAATGTGTTCGGTAATCTCCGCCATATATTCCGGGATACGGAAATCCAGGATGACCTGACAGATAATTAAAACGGCGCAGCATGCAACCATTACCCAATCTCTTCTGCGCAGATATCTGAAAATCATCCGTCGGCACCCGGCATTACAATCCGTAAAGAGATGAACTTAGAATAATAAACATTGTCAGTCGGCAGAGTGTCGGAAATGTTGACAATTACGATATACAAATCCGATCAGGATGATTCTTCGGCAATATTCTCCGATTTCTTATCGAAAACCCATCCGATGAATGCTTTGACCACGAACACCAGGAGAACAATGTGCATCACATTCTTCACCAGAACGAGAACAATCGGAATTACGTTGTCTACGGGATACAGCCCGCCGACGGTGAATGCAAGTGCAGAACTCGGAACTGCGAATATTACGTAAAATATCGTGTATTTCACCATCTCCCTGTATCTGTCATCTCCCGGAGATAACAGGAACAAAGGCAGAAGCGACAGGAACCACAGCATATACTGAGCGGAATACACTTTGCTGAATGCAGTGAAAACCATCACGATTATTGCAGATAAGGCTGCAAGTAAACGGAATCCGTCTTTTTCATCCCTGATAACTCTCTTACGGCAGAAGAATACCGCTGCGAGGAATGTTACCGCCAATGCGGCATAAACAGCAACATCGAGGAAACGTGCACACATATCCGGAATCTCACCGACAATGGTGTTCGATCCGTAGTAGATTCCGATCTCGTCGATTATAGGCACAAAGAGGTTGACGAATGTGATTACACTGCTCACAATGCCTTCAACCTGCAGTCCGCGGTCGGAATGATATGTAAGATAATCGAATGCGGTCCCGGGATCGGCTATAATGAACGGTAATTCCGCAATGATACAGAACAATGCACCTACGATGACATACCTGAACATTCCCTTCGGATTCCTCTTCATCAGGAATAATAACATAAAAACAGGGAACAGGATAATCGGATAGATCTTAATCATCGCACCGATTGCCAACATTACTGCGGAAAGATCGTATCTTTCCTTTGCGAAGAACATGAATGCAGCGGTTACCGCAGCAACAGCGAAAATATCGTTTCTTGCCGTAATGAACTGATTTCCTACTATTGCAAGTACGATTAATGAAAGATACACATTCGCACGCTGGATTTTGAAATAATCCGTAATCTTCAGGAGACAGAACGCAAAGAGAACATATGCCAGAGCTGCGAAGATTGCGTAGGACATATGGAAGGAACACAGATCCCACGAGAATATTCTCGGAATAATGAAAACCAACAGAGCCAGCGGAGGATATTCGAAAGTAAATCCGCTGTACGGCATCAGGTGATTGTTGACAACGTCGTTGATGTTTCCGTAATAGTTCGATATGTCGAACATAGGCTCGTAGAAGCTTACCAAACCTACTGCAAGCACATCGATAATCAGCACAATGCCCAATGCGATTGCAAACACCCTGAACTGTCTGTCTGCAGGCATACTCCTGAAATTATCGATTGCTTTCATAATGCCGTCACGGAGTATGTCTATTCAATATTTTAATAATGAGAATGAAATTTCAGTAAAAAAAAGGTCTGAATGACCGCAGGCGGCTTTAAGCCGCCCGGGTTTCAGAGTTTGCCTGCGTAAACGCCGGCTTTGATGTCCTTGGAGAAGACCCTGGGGTCCTTTCCGTCGATGGTGACACCGACAGACACACAGTTTCCTGCGACTTCAAGAAGGCGTGCTTCCAAAGTTGCACCGAGGAGATCGTCGCCTTTCATTTCGACAATCTTCTTCGCCTGCTCGATGGTGAGGTTTCCTACCTTCTCCGTCCTCGCGTTGTGTGCTCCGCTCTCCACTCCGAGCTCTCCCTTGATGAGAGCGGACATGGGGGGTGTACCGACTTTGATTTCGAATGATTTGTCTTCTTTAATCAGAATCTTCACAGGGACTTTCATTCCAGAGTAGGCTTTCGTCTTCTCGTTGATTGCTGCGATAATCTGACCGATGTTAACCCCTTTGGGTCCGAGTGCGGGACCGAGGGGCGGACCTGCGGAGGCTCTGCCTCCATCTACCAATGCCTCAACAGTATCTACCATTGTTTCACTTCTCCTTTTCAATGACTCTGACGCTGTCACCCTTGACAGTGACAGGTATCGGGACCATCGCTTCGATGAGTTCCACGGTGATCTCCTCTTTAGTCTGATCAATCTGCTGTACTCTTGCCTTCTCACCCTTGAACGGTCCGCTGACAAGTTCAACCAAATCGCCTTCGACAATTCCTACGACTGTCGAGAGCGGTACGAGGTACGAACTGATTTCATCGATGGATGTTTCTCCGTCGACGAACGACCTCGCTTTCTTGATGTCCCTTGTCTTTTCGTGCATACGGTCTGTGTTCATACCTTCGACGAACACGTAACCTCTGAGGGTTGCGGGGCTCAGTATAGCATAGATATCTTTCTCTCCGATACTCGCTTTAGCGGCGAGACTGTCGCAAACGACCTTCTCCTGATCGATCTGGGTCTTAAGAACCATAATGGACTGCGATGCGCGTGCATCGAAAGTCTTGCTGGTCTTCTCTCCTTCCGCGGACACATTCACGGTGACGGACACAGTGTCGCCGTACCTGGCCCCTTTAGGACAGATGACCTCCAGTGCGAATTCCTTCTGTCCGTTTGCGGGACCGTCGGTCTTCACTTCGGTCTTGTTGCCGTAATTGCTCCATATCTCCTCGTGGGACGCATCGCTAAGAGCGACCGTCCACTCGGGTGCATCGGTCCCGTCGGGACCTGTGGTTATTGAGAAAGTAAACGTAAGCTTCGGAGCATCGGACGATACACTGAAAGGCCATTTCACAGGTGAGCCTGCGTGTACATCCCTGGGTTCGTTGTCTCCTATAATCGTTAACATGCTAACACTTCAGAAAAGATCGGGGAGGTAGTTCATGAGCCACATGATAAGGAAACCGAGGGCTCCGAGAATGACAATACCGATTCCTGTGATGGCAATAGTCTTCTTGTACTCCTCGCGTGTAGGCGTACGGGCCATTTTCATGATCCTTCCGTACTTTCCCTTACCGAGATTGCGGAATTTCGATTCCGCTTTCTTCTGATACTCTGAGGCTTTTGATGTCTCTGTGTCCATATTATCTCCCTCTCGTCCGGATGACGATCGCGTTTTACCTTCCTCGTTGCCACTGATATGGTAACGATTGAGATACCCGTTACTATACGTAGTTATTTTAAAACTTTCGGTCGTTCTTTAAGGAATAACCCTAAAACCGAAACTCTCCGAAAACAGTGTGACAGCAGACTGAAATCTATAAACCTGCGAATCTCCCGTCCTAAAGCCAGTATATACGGCTGTGTTTTTCTACGATAAAAATCATCACATTACGGAAACGTTCACTTTCTGAAACAGGTGAGTTCTATGAAGAAAAATGCGATTATTGCCATAGCCTGTGTCGCTTTGGTTGTTGCGGGTGCATTCGTGTGCTGCGGCAGCATAATCAACAGTGACGCATCCGCGGCAGACACCGTTGTTTACGGAAAAATATACACTTCCAACGCAACGGGAGATTATGCCGAAGCAATAGCTGTCAAAGACGGTAAATACGTCTACGTCGGAGACGAAGACGGAGTCAAGTCCTACATCAAAGACGGCAAGACGAAAATCATCGATTACAGGGACAAAGGCCTCATTATGGCCGGAGCCACCGAAGGTCACGGACACTACGCCATGCAGGGCGTACTTCAGGCAGTAGGTTTCACCGTAACCGGCGATACAAAGGAAGACATTATCACTAATGTCACAAAGTACGTCGCCGATCATCCCGATAATGAAGTTTACTACACATTCGGCTGGAACAACGTCAAAATGACAGCTACCAAAGCCACCATCGATATGCGCAGCGAACTCGACAAAATCTGCAGTGACAAACCTATGCTGATCACCGATGACAGCGGTCACAACGGATTCTGCAACAGCAAAGCATTCGAACTCGCCAATGTAACGAAGAATACAACAATCACAGGCGGAGAGTTTATCAAAGACGCAACGACGGGCGAACTGCTCGGTCTTGTCTCGGATATGGCTTTCAACTACGTTCTGAAGAATGCCATCGCCGACAAATTCAAGATCAGCGAAAAAGACTACGCCGCAATATGCCAGGCAATGGAAAAGAACCTGCACAAGGACGGTTACACCTATCTTCAGGACGGCTGGCTGAACTACTTCGGAACCGAAGCCATGGACTGTATTACTACATACGACAAAACCGAAGGTCTCACAATCTACGTCAGCGGTTCATACAAAATCGATTCCTACGAAGAAGACTTGGAAAAGGAAGTCGATACCGCCGAGAAATACATGAAGAAATACGCAACCGCCCACTTCGCATATAACACACTCAAACTGTTCGCGGACGGAGAAGCCGTCGAAAGCGGAAGCGGTTGGATGAAAGAAAAATACGTTGCTGAAAAATACGGTTACGGCACCCAGGTATGGACCGATGAAAAAATGAATACAATCGTGAAAGCCGCAAACTCCAAAGGTATCTCCGTACACGTGCACGCACAGGGAGATGCGGCATCCGAACAGGTTGTCAACGCATTCATCAACGCCGAGAGTACGGCAAAAGACGGCATTTACAACGGAATATGCCACGGACGCAATATAACGGAAGAAACCAAAGAGAAGATGGGCGAACACCACATCTACGCAGCCATCAACATCAACTGGAGAACACTGATTGCCGAGGAAAACAGCGAACAGTTCCTGCAACTCCTCAGTGAAGACGTTGCGAAGGCAGGATACCCGGTTAAATCTCTCCTTGACAAGGGAGTTAACGTAACATCCTCAACCGATGTTCCCGCAGCCGCAGGAGCACCTACTTCCGTGTGCGGAATCATTGAGGTAGCCGTCAACGATACCTGCGTCGACTCAGATGGCAACGTCAAAGATGTATGGCAGCTTGATCCGAAAGAAAGAGTTACCGTCGAACAGGCCATCGACATCATGACAATCAACGGAGCGAAACAGCTTCAGATTGACGATACCCGCGGTTCCGTCGAAGTCGGAAAGTACGCTGATTTCCTTTTCCTCGATAAGGATATTACAACATGCGATGCCGACAAGATCCACGAAGGTAAAGTCGTGTCTGTCTACTTCGAAGGTAAAGAATCCTACAGACTCGAAGCCTGAAATCAATTCTTTTTCACCGCGCAGCTTTGACGGCTGCGCGGATTTCTTTATTTATAACGTACACTGCGCCGATTCCGGAAAATCACCGAATACCGTGTTTGACAATTCCGACGGACGATATTTTTGATTTGCTAGGCAAATCTTTCGGATAAAAACCGTCTGCCTCAATTGATTGGAAAACAGCGAATCAAAGTGCGGCTGTCTTTTTATGTTAAGAACCTTATTGTTCTCACCGTAAATTATTGACTTTAAGACAGGTGAGTCAAATGAACAAAAATACGTTTGTCGCCATAGCATGTGTCGCTTTGGTTGTCGCGGGTGCATTCGTCTGCTGCGGCAGCGCAATAAACAACAATGACACTGTTACGGCAGATACTGTTGTCTACGGAAAGATCTACACTTCCAACGCAGCAGGAGATTATGCGGAAGCAATTGCCATCAAAGACGGCAAATATGTTTACGTCGGAACTGAAGACGGTGTTAAATCATACATCAAAGACGGTAAAACAGATGTCATCGACTACAAAGGCAAAGGTCTTATCATTTCCGGAGCCACAGAAGGTCACGGGCACTACACCCAGAGCGGCATACTCAAAGCCACAGGTCTCTCTTTAACCGGCGAAACAAAAGAACAGATTGTCGAAAACGTCAGGAAATACGTCGAAGCCAACCCCGATAAGGAAGTATACTACACATTCGGCTGGGACAACGTCAAAATGACAGCTACCAAAGCCGACATCGATATGCGTTCCGAACTCGACGGAATCTGCAAAGACAAACCTATGCTGATCGGAGACGACAGCGGTCACAACGGATTCGTCAACAGCAAAGCCCTCGAGCTTGCGGGAATCAACAAAGACAACGCCGACAGCATCAATGGCGGTTTCTTCAGTAAAGATGCGGAAACAGGAGAACTCCTCGGTCTCGTTTCGGATATGTCATACAACTACGTCCTGAAATACGGCATCATGGACAAATTCAAACTCAGTGAAGAAGACTACGCCAAAATCTGCGAAACAACTCAGAACGAACTGCACGAGAACGGATACACATACTACCAGGACGGTTGGCTCAACTACTACGGATCCGAAGCCATGGACTGTCTCGCTGCATACGACAGGTCCACAGGCCTCACAATCTATGTAAGCGGTTCATACAAGATTGATTCGTACGATGATTACAATAAAGAACTCGATATCGCAGAAGAATACATGTCAAAATACGCCACAGACCACTTCACATACAAGACGATCAAACTGTTCGCCGACGGAGAAGCTGTCGAAAGCAAATCCGGATGGCTGAAAGAAGAGTACAAGACCGGAGGTCACGGTACTCAGGTCTGGACCGACGAACAGATGAATGCAATCGTGAAGGCCGCAAACAAGAAAGGTCTCTCGGTACACGTACACGCACAGGGAGATGCAGCATCCGAACAGGTCGTCAACGCATACATCGCAGCCGAAAGCGTTGCAAAAGACGGTGTCTATAACGGAATCTGCCACGGCCGTAACATAACCGAAGATACCAAAACAAAATTGGGCGAGCACAACTTCTACGCAGCTATCAACATCAACTGGAGAACGCTTATTGCAGAGAAAGATGCAGATCAGGTCGAAAAAGTTCTTTCCCTGGAAATTGCAAAGGCAGGATACCCGATCAAGTCCCTCCTCGATAAGGGCATCGTAGTCACATCGTCCACGGATGTTCCCGCAGCCGCAGGAGCACCTACTTCCGTGTGCGGAATCATTGAGGTAGCCGTCAACGATACCTGCGTCGACTCAGATGGCAACGTCAAAGATGTATGGCAGCTTGATCCGAAAGAAAGAGTTACCGTCGAACAGGCCATCGACATCATGACAATCAACGGAGCGAAACAGCTTCAGATTGACGATACCCGCGGTTCCGTCGAAGTCGGAAAGTACGCTGATTTCCTTTTCCTCGATAAGGATATTACAACATGCGATGCCGACAAGATCCACGAAGGTAAAGTCGTGTCTGTCTACTTCGAAGGCGAACAGGCCTTCGCGGTAAACGCCTGAAATCGATTCTTTTTCACCGCGCAGCTTTGACGGCTGCGCGGTTTTCTTTATTTATAACGTACACTGCGCCGATTCCGGAAAATCACCGAGCGAATAATCTTAAATATAAAACGCAGATTGTGGCGTGACCACACAGCAGGTGATTGTATGGAAGAAGTTCTCTGTAGCATTGAGATTATTAAAGAAAACAACGATTTCGTCGCCAAGATTCAGAGCGATCTCGGCGGAAGCAGGGAATACAGATCCCAGCTTTTCGAAGATGTCCTTGAGCAGTTCGTCATGGATCTCCAGGAAGAATTCGAATCGATGTGAGTGGAGGAAGACAGCATGGCAGCAATCGACGCAAAACTGAAACAGATTACGAATGAACTCGAGGGACGTCTCGCCAACGACAACGGGGTCCCCAGGAACATAAGGAAGGGTGCGACGGACGCTGTAGCTTACCTTCAGGATACAAAGAAACCGATGGACCTCCGCATCTCCAACGCTATCAACATTCTCGCGGATCTCTCCAACGACCCCAACATACCCATGGAGTCCTGGAGCACAATCATGCAGATCCTCTCGGATCTCGAGATTATGCTGAAAGAGATTGCATAATCGGTTTAACTTCGGAGACGGTCTCACGACCGTCTCGAAATCTTATTCTAAAACAATTATGATATGTCCGACATTATGAGGCACGGACTCTCTAGACTGAAAAAAATCTGCAGGTACGCATCGACCGTAATGACGGTCGCCGGATGGATTTTGGCGGTTTGCGTCATAATCACGGTCTGCCTCGGCATAGCATCGTCGTTTTCGGACGATGCATTCAACATGATGATCGATTGGATCGGTCACGGCGAAGACGAGAGCATGAAAATACTCACCGCCGCGGCATTGGAGAACATACTGATTTTCTCCATGGGGTCGATTACGGTCATGACCGTCGGAAAAGTAATGCAGTCGATATCGAAAGAAGACAGTCCCTTCACCGAGAAGAATGCGGACAGAATGAGAATGATTTCAGTAATCTATCTCGTATCGGCATTCCTGCTCCTGATACTCGGATACTTCATGAACAGGGGATTGGCCGGAACGGCATTCCTCTTCCTCGGTTCGCTTTTGGTATCCGTTGTGATGTACTGTATCGCACTTATGTGCCAGTACGGTTCACTGCTGCAGAAAGAATCCGATGAAACACTCTGAGGCGATGATATGGCGATAATCCTGAGATTGGACAGAGTGATGGCCGACAGAAAGATGTCACTTAATCAGCTGACCGAACTCGTAGGAATATCCAATGTGAATCTTTCCAAAATCAAAACAGGAAAGATCTGCGCCATAAGATTCTCAACGTTAAACGGAATCTGTAAAGCGCTGAAATGTCAGCCCGGAGATATTCTGGAATATGTGGAAGATGAGGAGGAGTGATCCCCGCCCTTTTGGGCAGGGATTCAGGCCTCCGAACCGATTTCTCTCTCCATTCTCTTCCTGCTGAAGAGAACGGAATCCATGAACGCGACCCACGTAATCTCAACGAGAATAGACGTAGCAATTGCGACCATCGCATCGCCTGTAAGCGGACCGAGAATTCCCGACGTACATAATGCAATCGCAATTCCTTTGTTCTTGTAGGATGCCATCAGAATATCAGTAACTCTCTGAGACCATCCGATTCCCGCTTTCTTTTCAACACCCTCGACAGCGAATCCGAGACCGAAGGATCTGAAGAATGCTATCAGTGCAAAGGCAACGAACACCCACACGGGAATTCCCGCAAAGTTGGTTGCGCCTACAGAGAGCCAGACCATGAAGAAGATACATAGATTGAGGAATATCGCCATGACATCCTTGTCTATCTTCACTTTGGTAAGAAGCCTCGAAGCAATCAGCGGGATACCCAAAAGCTTCAGGACGGTTATGACAACATCCGTCATGTTCACCGTTTCGCCCAATGTAGCCCATATGATGAACGGAATCCATACCAATGCAACCACATACGTAACAATCGTACCTCTTGCGGCATGTTCCATATCTCCCCTGAGAATGTATGACAACGGAACAACCGAACCTGCAAACGGTGTCGCCGCAATGAAGATCAGCCCCATAGATTGATTGCCGAATTCCGAATCTTTCAGTAAGAAATATCCTACCAATGGGATAACCGATGAAATAACAAGTCCCAAAAGAACCGCTCTCAACGACGATTTTCCGTACGCAAGAGGATTCAGATTCTTATACGAAATCCTGGACAGGGACAGTGTCAGCATCACCACCAATGTCCATATCGTCAGTTCGGAACGGATACCTGCAGTAAGAGAATCCGGGAACCAACCGGCAAAATTCGTAATGAGCGCGACAATCATCGCGGCCATCATCATGAAGGCACTGCTGCTCAGTGCGCCCTTTATGCTCATATTCGGTCAATCGTATGATTGATATTTATCGTTTTTCGATAAATAATTTATTTATATCGTGTTGTCCAATGCGATTGCATGCAAACCCCGACTGTAAAACCGGTCAAAGCCGGATGGTGGAATGTACTCAGACCGTGGACATTACACGGAGCTGTCGTACCCGCGCTGATAGGCGGTGCGGTGGCATTCCAATACATCGACCGCAGCCTGACGGATGCATTGGTCTTCATACTGATTGTGATAGGATCGTGTCTCTTTCAGATTGCGGCCAACATTCTGAACACATACGGGGATTTTGTAAAGGGAACGGACACCGCAGAGAACGAAACAAGATCTCCCGAATTGGTAACCGGAGTACTGAAACCGAAAGATGTTCTCAAAGCGGGAATTATCTGTATTGCAGCAATCTGTATCATCGGAATCATTCTGATGTTCCATGTAGGCTGGGGACTGATGATCTACGGAGTGATCGGCTTACTCGGAGTCACGATGTACACCACCGGAGCATCCTACAAATACCTCGGTCTGGGTCAGTTATCCGTCTTCATCAACTTCGGTATTCTCATGCCGATGGGAACATATTACGTAATGACAGGAGATTTCTTCTCATGGGATGTTCTGTTACTCAGTCTTCCCAATGCGTTTATGATTACAGCGGTCTTGGCAGGTAACGAAGTCCGTGACTACAAAGACGATAAAGAAGCAGGCGTAGGCACCCTCATCGGACATATGTCCTATGAAAGCGGAATGAAAATGTATCTTACCGAATCGTTAATCTCATTCCCGATTCTGATAATTTTGGTAATAATCGGAAAAGCACCGCTCCTGTGTCTGCTGGCGTTACTGTCCCTGTATGATGCATACATTCTTTACACAAATTCGAAGAAAGCGCCTGTCGACAAACACGCAAATTTCATGCTTGTGCCGTTATGTTTCAAACTGAATTGGCATTTCGGCGTTCTGACGGTCGCAGGTTATTTGATATGGATTCTCATTCCGTGATTTGAGGTGGCACCGTGGCAGAAGAACTGAAGGGCAACCAATTCGAAGGCAAGGGCGAATACGTCGTAGACGTTTTCGAGGAAATCGCCGAATACTACGACAAAATGAACGGCATAATGTCCATCGGCATGGTCAAGGGATGGCACAAATTCATGTTCAAGAAAGCCGGAGACATCACAGGTAAAAGAGTATGCGATGTCGGATGCGGTACCGGTGAAATTTCATTCATGGCAGCGGAAAGAGTCGGCAAAGACGGAGAAGTTATCGGTGTCGATATCACACCCGGAATGCTTGCAATGGCTAAGAAGAAAATGGCCGACATGGATCTTCCCAAAGATGTGGATTTCCGTGTGGGAGATGCTCTCGACATGGAATTTGAAGACAATTCCTTCGATCTTGTCACATCGGGATATATGCTCAGGAACGTCACCGATATTCAGAAAGCGGTATGTGAAATGCACAGAATCCTCAGGCCCGGAGGAAAATGCGTTGTTGCCGAACTTTCCAAACCCAAGAACAAGTTACTCCTGTTCGGATACAACATCTATGTGTTCCACATCGTGCCGTTCTTCGGAAGAAGATACGACAAGGGAAAGAAGATCGACGGAAAACAGCCTGCGTACGATTGGCTGACATCTTCACTCGAAGGATTCCCCCACGGAAACGACATGGTCGCTATCTTCAAAAAAGCGGGATTCAACGACGCAAAATTCTACGTCAAATCCATGGGTGCCGTGAACATCTACGTCGCGACGAAGGATCAGTGAGATTCCTTCCACTCGCGGCAGATGTCCACGAAATTCTGGAACATCTGTTCTCCGTATTCGGTATGTTCTACCTCGGGATGGAACTGTACCGCGTAGATAGGTCTTGTTTTACAGCGGACCGCTTCCACAGGACATGTGGGAGATGTCGCAATCAAATCGAATCCTTCGGGAACGGCTTTCACTTCATCGTTGTGGGAAGCCCATGCGGTTATTTCCGAAGGAATTCCTCTGAAAATATCGCTGTTGTCGAGAATTTTAAGATCTACTTTGCTGAACTCAGGATTCTGTGCGGGGCCCAGTGTGGAACCGAAGTGCTCACATGTAAACTGCATTCCCGCACAGATACCGAAGACAGGGAAATCCGCTTTGTCGAGATATTCTCCGTTGTTACCCATAGCATCCGCTTCGGTAGCTACGGAAGGGGAACCTCCCGAAAGCACGAGTCCGTCGACTTCGTCTTTGATTTCATCGAACGGAGTGGTATTGGGGATTATCTTGGTCTCGACATCTAGATATCTGAGCACACGCCACTCGCGGTGTGTCCATTGGCCTCCGTTATCCACTACGTAGATCCTCATTGTTATGCCCAATCCGAGGTTTCGTATAAATATATCATCCCGACCGATGCGTAACAAATCAGGGTTTTGCGCACCATGTGAGCATATTGTCTGCGGTATCGTGAGCGATTCTGCCTTTACTTTCAAGCCACGAAAGATACGAACGCACGGTACTGCTTATCAGAACATACTCTTCCATCGTCATCCTGAGATTGTAATCGTCAAAGATTCTCTTCACAACGGATTCCGTGGAAATCTGTGTTTTGCATATTTCTTCGATGTGTTCTGCAACTTCCAAAGTTGCGTCTATGTTGTACTGTGCCAGCTCCGAAATATCTTCGGTGGCTTCCACGTGTGCGGGTATGAACATGGAAGCTTTCATGTCCTTCACGGTTTTCAGCGTGGAAAGATAAGACTCAATGTCATAGACGTACCCGATAGTGTATTTCTTCAGAGTTTCGATACTCGACAGACAGTCCGCAAGGAATACGACATCATCGGATGTTCTGTATCCCACCATCCCGGGCGAATGTCCGGGAAGAGGTATCGAAGAGAGATTCTTCGGAAGAACATCATCGGTAAGATAATCACAGTCGCTGTCCTGTGCCATCAGGAATTTGTGACAGAGACTTTCCATCGGGAATCCTCCGTACAGGAAAGAAGGTTCCAATATCGTATGACGTGCGAATCCGCACTCAATTTCGGGAAGATATGCTTTACAGCCGGTCTGCGACTGAAGATACTTGTTTCCGCCTACATGATCGGCATGGAAATGCGTGTTGTATATCGCAGTCAGATGCCATCCGTTCTTATCCAGAATCTGTCTGACCTTGCGTCCGGCCTCTTTGTCGTTACCGCTGTCTATCAGGCACACGTTGTTATCACCCAATTTTACCAATCCGATCTTTGCCGGATTCTGAATGTAGTAACAATTCTCCGACACCTGTACCAATTCGAACATTGAATCCTCTGTCACGGTAATTACAGATGACGATATAATCGTTGGTTATCGGAAATTATCATTTTTCTGAATAAAAAACGAAGAATACAATATACTTAACACCTCTTAAATAGACATAACCGAATGTTAACACCATGGCGAAGTATATCTGCACCGTATGCGGAGAAGTATATGACGAAGAGAAGGAAGGTATACCTTTCACCGAACTTCCCGAGGATTGGGTCTGTCCGTTATGTAATATGCCCAAGGAAAAATACCGCCCTGCGGACAGATGTACTCCGTCACCGAACATCGGTTTGGAACTTAATCCCGATCTGATAAGAGAAGGCGACAGTATTCTCGATGAAATCAGACAGATGTCGTACGGCGGAAAAAATATCACAGAAGCTATGGAAACTCTTCTGCCCGTACCTGATTTCTCCGAAATTCTGATTCTGGGTTCTCAATTGGCCGTGAAACCGTTGGAAGAGAGCGATACTGTCTCTTTACGGACAATCATCGGTAAAAAAGCAAAACATCCGATGATTATCGAAATGCCTGTGTACATCTCGCACATGAGTTTCGGTGCACTGTCAATGAGTGCAAAGATTGCTCTTGCGAAAGGAAGTGCAGCGGCAAAAACCGCAATGTGCAGCGGAGAAGGTGGCGTACTCGCAGATGAGATGGTAAGTTCGTACAGATACATCTTCGAATACGTCCCGAACAGATACAGTGTGAATGATTCTACATTCGAAGGGTGCGATGCAGTTGAAATCAAAATAGGTCAGGGAACCAAACCGGGCATGGGCGGACATCTTCCCGGAAAGAAAGTCACGGAAGCGATAGCGAAAATGAGAGGGAAGAAAGAAGGAGAAGATATCCTGAGCCCTGCATCCTTCCCCGGGATCGAGACACCTAAGAATCTGAGGGAACTGATTGATACTCTGCGTGAAAGAACCGGAGGAAAACCGATAGGCGTGAAGATTGCCGCAGGACATATTGAGGATGATTTGGAATTTATTTCGAAATCAGGCTGTGATTTCATAACAATCGACGGGCGCGGAGGAGCTACGGGCTCATCTCCCAAATTTCTGAAGGATAATAGTTCCGTACCCACAGTATACGCATTGGCAAGAGCCAGAAGGTATATGGATGAACACAAAATGAAACAGGATCTTGTCATCACGGGAGGATTCCGTACCGGCGGAGATATAGTGAAAGCGATTGCAATGGGTGCGGATGCAGTTGCAATGGCATCAGCACCGCTGATGGCGTTGGGATGTCAGAGATACAGAATCTGCGATTCCGGAAGATGTCCTATGGGAATAGCAACACAGGATCCGGAATTGGAAAAACGTCTTGATATCAATACAGGTGCCAAGCGCGTAGCCAATTTCCTCAGTGCATTATCGGAACAGCTGAGAACGTTCGCAAGGGTCACAGGTAACAACGACATCCATGATCTGGGTCTTGATGATTTATGTACAGTAAATGAAGAAATCTCCGCCGTCACGGGCATAAAGCACGCGTGACGGCGAAATGAAAAAAATCATTCCCACTCGATAGTCGCCGGGGGTTTGTTGGTGATATCGTAGACAACACGGTTGACCTGATCCTTCATCGTGTTGGTGATACGCCTTGAAATTTTATCGAGAATCGCAAGAGGAATCATCGAGAACTCGGCAGTCATCGCATCGAGAGATGACACCGCACGTACGACAATAGTCCTTCCGTATGCTCTCCTGTCTCCCTGCACTCCGACCGATTTGGAAGGGAGAAGTGCAGCGAAGTACTGCCAGGGCATTTCCATCTTACCGTCTGCGACTGCTTTCTGAATTTCATCTTCTACAATGAAACATGCCTCGCGGACAATCGCAATGTTTTCGGGAGTGACTTCTCCCAAACATCTTACGGCAAGTCCGGGTCCCGGGAACGGCTGTCTCTCGGATGCTTTCACACCCAGAAGCCTTGCGACCGCCCTTACTTCGTCTTTGTACAAATCACGGAGAGGTTCGCAGAGTTCCATTCCCATGTCCTTGGGAAGTCCGCCTACATTGTGGTGAGACTTGATGGTATCACGGACACCGTCACCGGATTCGATCCAATCGGGTGCAATCGTACCCTGTACGAGATATTTCGCTTCGAAGACTTTTGCTTCCCTCTCGAAGACACGGATGAATTTCTCTCCGATAATCTTCCTCTTGGCTTCGGGATCTGTCACACCTTTCAGTGCCTCGAAATATTCTGCGCTTGCATCGATAATCTTGAAGTTGACGCCCATGTCCTGCAGCATACCGCGGACCTCATCGGTCTCGCCTTTTCTCATCATTCCCGTGTCGACGTAAACCGCCAGCAACCTGTCGCCTATCGCTTTGCTTGCGATGACCGCTGCCACCATACTGTCTACGCCGCCGGAACATGCGATAATCGCTTTACCTTTAATCTGTTCCGCGACGGATTTCACATGCTCTTCGACGAATCTGTCTGCTTTAAACATCGGCTACACCTTCTGAATCCGCGACGACTTTGTCAGCCATCTCTTTCCTGTAATCCGCCAGCTTTTTGGATAATCCTTCATCCGATATGCTCAGCATCTGCATTGCCAATACCGCGGCATTGTCTCCTCTGTCAAGACCTACCGTAGCAACAGGTATTCCCGGGGGCATCTGAACTATCGATAACAATGCATCGAGATTCATCTTACCGCTGACCGGCACGCCTATGACCGGTTTGACAGTAAACGAGGCAACCACTCCCGGAAGAGCTGCAGCCAATCCGGCTATTGCGATGAATACGGATGCATCCGAGGATGCGACCAATTCCTCCACCCTGTGGGGTGTCCTGTGAGCGGAAGCGATCACAACTTTGTAACTGACATCGAATTTCTTCAGCAATGCCGTTGCCTTCTCGGCAACGGGGAGATCGCTCTTGCTTCCCATAATTATGAGGATATCTGGCATCGTCAGTGAGGATGTTATCACAGATAATAAACTGTTCTATGCCCCGTATACGGCATGATGGATATTGCATCCAGATGCTGCTGCAACCCATTTTGTAAACA
>CAVIIW010000010.1:38598-50038 GCA_963643255.1 Candidatus Methanomethylophilaceae archaeon | reverse complement strand
AGTGGTGGTCCCATTGTGATTTGAACACAAGACCTTCCGGTTATCAGCCGGACGCTCGAACCAAGCTAAGCTATGGGACCACTCGGTGAAGTCGGATAGATACATGTATAATAAATAGGTTTTGGTCGGCCTTCTGTCTGCTGGGGGTGTGAAAGATTAATATGAACGTCGCCGATACGAACCGCATGGCTCATGTTTTCCACTGGGTGAAGGTCAAGGTCGTCTGTTACGCCACAGAAGACGAAGAATTACTCCACGACGTTGCGGTCGGACTCACAGGCATCGAAGACGATGAGGCATACGATGTTGACATATCGGAAGGAATGCACGGAAATCCGATTACCGTGATCGATGTGAACGTCTCCCACAAAAAGGACTGTGACAGACTCTTCAGAAACCTCGGCTCGGATATTATTACGACACTTCTCGATGAATTGGACGAACGTATCGACGAAGACGATCTCTTCTACATGAGACTCGACAAGCAGAGTGCAGTGAAGGGAGAATACAGACTATCCCACGGCGGAGACGTTATCTCGATTACCGCCAAAATCGCTGCGCATCCCGCTAAGAAAGAGATTGCCGTAGGTCTGATGAGGAATTACCTCACAGACCTCAGCTCTCCTCCTCACGGACCTGCGGCTTCACAGTGACCTGCACCATCTTTACACGGCGGTTCTTGACAGACCTTACGATCATTTTCACCTGATCGTTCTCGATTCTGTCGCCCTTTACGGGAACACGGTTCAGTATGTACTGAATGTATCCGCTGACGGTAGGTTCGTCGTAATCTCCGAGATCGAATTCCACGCCGATTTCCTGCATCAGGTCGCTGATGTTTGTGTCGCCGAGAACGGTAAACGAACCGTCGGTTTCGCGCATGATGAAGTGCTGTACTTCATCGCTCTCATCCCATATTTCTCCCACAAGTTCTTCGAGAACATCCTCAAGAGACACAATACCCATTGTTCCTCCGTAGGAGTCTACGACAACAACCATCTGAACCATTGATTTCTGGATTTCAGTCAAAGCTTTGGCTACCGTGGTGTTCTCGGGAATGAACTTCACCGGGCGCATTATTTCCTCGATTTTTGCGTTCCTGTTTTTGAAGTACGCATTGTAGAAGTCCTTGGCGTAAACCACACCGAGAATACTGTCTATAGTGCCGTCATACACAGGAATACGCGAGAATCCCGAAGTGATGAACACATCCTTCAGTGCATCCATCGATTCGCTCTTATCGATACCTACGACGTCTACACGGGGCGTGAGGATTTCGGTGACTTCCTTGTCATCGAATTCGATAGCCGATTTGATCAGTTCGCTCTCGGTCTTCTCGAGAGTTCCTTCGTCCTTGATCTGATCGATCATTACAACCAATTCGTCTTCGGTAAGAGTGACATCGCTCTCATCCACGTTGGTGTGAGTAACCTTGTTGACAATCTTGAAGAAGAAGACAATAGGCGACAGTACCACAGTCATGAAATGGAGGAATCCTCCGAGCTTGAGAGAATACTTCTCTGCGTTCATCTTCGCGAGTTTCTTGGGTGTGATTTCACCGCATAACAGGATGACGATGAACATAAACACCGTCGCGAAAATAACACCCATAGCACCGAACACAACCGTGAATAACCACGTACAAATCGATGACGAAAGGATGTTCACGAGGTTGTTTCCTACGAGAATCGTCGTAAGAAGCTTGTCGTAATCTTCGAGGAGAGTGAGTGCCCTTTTGGCTCTCTTATCCCCTTCGTTAGCCATATTCTTGAGTCTGATCTTATTCGCACTTGTAAAAGCTGTCTCGGAAGCCGAGAACAAGGCGGATAAGAGCACCAATATTATCAGGACGGCCGCATAAAGCGCGAACATCCACGTCTGATCATCCATCTATCCAATCCCTGCCATACCGGAAAACGGTTTTGTTTTCCGTCGGTCGATATTAAACCGTATCGGTCGTTCTATGAGTTAACATATTTATAAATATTGTCTGCTGGCCCGACGTAACTCACGACAGATTGGTATCTCCTGTATTATAATTACAATATTTTTAATAAGAGAGAGGACATGATGAGAGCAGATTAACATGGCCGACCAATTCAAGTATGAAGTCGTAGAGATGATTGCCGTCCTTTCGGAATCCAGCAAAGGCTGGACAAAAGAGCTCAATCTCATCAGCTGGAACGACAAGGAACCCAAATTCGATATCAGAGAGTGGTCTCCCGACAGAAGCAAGATGAGCAAAGGTATTACGCTTACACCTGAAGAGACAGCCGTCCTCAAGAAGGCTCTCGACTCCAGAAG
Organism: Candidatus Methanomethylophilaceae archaeon; assembly: GCA_963643255.1. Classification (GTDB taxonomy): domain Archaea; phylum Thermoplasmatota; class Thermoplasmata; order Methanomassiliicoccales; family Methanomethylophilaceae; genus Methanarcanum. The sequence continues at coordinate 47,734 of CAVIIW010000010.1, read as the reverse complement.
CGACATCTGATTTTATTTTCATATGATCGGACAGGGGTTGTAAAAAACCCCTTCCGGGTCGATATTCTCCAGCTTCGGCTATGACAACAAGAATGGGTTATCTCCAGGAACTTTTGGACAGCATTATGCTTGTGTCGTCCGGAAAGAAAGGTGCGGTATCGGAGAACAGAAGACTGATTTCCGATTACGACCCTTCATATTATGACATACTCAGAAGATATCTCAGCGGTAAAGATCAGCGTGTTACCGTTGAAGTTATTTCATTACTTACTGCGCTGAGAGAAAGACAGGCTCTCGGAGATATCAAAAAATTACGTGCGGAAGCCGGCGAGAACGTAAGCAATGCGTGTGTGGGATATCTCTATTCTCTCGATGTAGATGACAGTCACATTCCCGATTTGATTGACATCCTGAAACACAAACGCGGTTCGGAATTCAGAAATGCGGCGTTAAGAATGCGTGCAGTCGGAAGAGATGAGGATGTTTCCGAATTACGCAAGATTTACGGACGTGTGGACGGAGAAATGCGCGAACAGATGAGAGACTGTCTCGACGGAATAATTACACGCAGCCCCGTGCTGAGTAAGAAAAGAAGGATGTTACTTTCCGTGCCTGTATTTCCTGATGAAGATAAATTCAGGGAATTCGCCGATAAAACTACAGTCTATCTCGACATCAGATACAGGGACAACGTAAGCGAAAAGGACTCTGTTTCTTCCGTAACATACAACAACGTTGCCAAAGCTCTGAATAAAATACAGATCAGACTCTTCAACGAAGAAGCGAACATGATTTACTATTCCAAGGAATCGAAATCGATGTTCGACGAACTGAATGAATTATATGTATGGGCTTCGAGAGATCTGAAAACAAAGAAGGTTCTGAAAGAAAAATCGGAATCCGAAAGAGAAGCTCCGGACTGTTCCCGCTGCGGGAACAGGATGACTTACGGTAAAGACGGCTGGAAATGTCCCATCTGCGGCGGAACGTCCTGACGTGATTTTTTATAATATCCAAACGTAACCGGCTCCTGTCGGACAAGATAGTTCCGACCATGGAGAGACTCGTGATGATAAAACAAGTCCGCGACAATTATGCAGCGCCAGTGATTGAAAAAGAAATCCGCGACTATTGGGAATCCGTCGACGCGTACCATCAGACAAAGAAAGCACGCGAAAACGGCGAGAGATTCTATTTCGTTGACGGTCCGCCGTACACTTCCGGTCACGTTCACATGGGAACGGCCCTGAACAAGACAATCAAAGATATCCTGATCAGGTACTGGAGAATGAACGGATACAACGTCCGCGACCAGCCCGGATTCGATATGCACGGTTTACCGATTGAGGTACAGGTTGAAAAGAAAATCACCGTTCCGGGAAGAGTCAACAGAGACGGAAAGCCGGATGAGATCGGTATCAGATCTAAGAAAGAAATCGAAGATATCATCGGTATCGACGGTTTCGTAAACACCTGCAAAGAGCACGCATTATCGCTGCAGAAAGACATGACTGAGGAATTCAAAGAACTCGGTGTATGGATGGATTGGGAACACCCCTATCAGACAATCAAAAACGACTACATCGAATCCGCATGGTGGACCATCCAGAAAGCGGATGAGAAGAAATTACTTGATTCTTCAAGCAGAGTCGTTACCTGGTGTCCCAGATGCGAAACCGCTCTTGCGGAAGCCGAGATTGAGTATTGGGATGAGACAGACCCGTCTGTAATGGTTAAATTCCCTCTTGCCGACGATCCTTCGGTATCGCTTCTCATTTGGACAACAACACCGTGGACACTTCCTGCGAACATGGCTGTTGCGGTACACCCCGACATGACTTACGTCAAAGCCGAATTCAAAGGCGAGAACGGTTCGGATAAGCTCATCTGCATGGAATCTCAGGCAGATTACATCAGACAGAAAGGAGGATTCGACAGCTTCACCGTATTGGAGCGTTACATCGGAAAAGACATGGTGGGTATGAGATACATCCCGCCCTTTGAGATCGAACCTCAGTATCTGAAAAAGACTGAAAACACATTCACCGTCGTTACCGCGGATTACGTAGAACAGGACAACACAGGTCTCGTCCACACCGCACCCGGATTCGGTCCGGACGATTTTGAAACAGGTAAAAGATTCGGAATTCCCGCATTCTGTCCCGTCGGAGAGGCAGGAAGATACACGAAAGAATTCCCGATGATGGAAGGCCGTAAAGTAAGGACGGTCAACGACGATGTCGCGAAATATCTCAAAGAAAAAGGACTGCTTCTCAACGCAGAGAAGATCAAACACAGATACGGTCACTGCTGGAGATGCAAGACTCCGATTATCTACAGGAACACGAGGCAGTGGTTCCTTTCCGTTCCCAAAGTCAAACAGAAGATGCTTGACGAGATCGAGAGAGTGAAATGGGTTCCCGACTGGGCAGGTTCGACAAGAGAAAAGAACTGGGTCGACGGCGCAAGGGATTGGTGTATTTCAAGGCAGAGATACTGGGGAATCCCGCTTCCTGTATGGGAATGCGAATGCGGTGAAAGGAAAGTCATCGGACAGATCTCCGAACTCAAAGACGGCGACGGTTACACAGAAGGAATGGATCTCCACAGACCGTGGATCGACAAAGTTACATTCAAATGTCCCAAGTGCGGAAAGACAATGTCGAGAACACCCGATATCCTCGACGTATGGTTCGATTCCGGAGTTGCGGCATGGGCTTCGCTCGGATATCCTGCAAAGAAAGAGGAATTCGACAAATGGTGGCCGTGTAATTTCATTGTGGAAGCACACGATCAGACCAGAGGATGGTTCTACTCACAGCTCGGAGCGGGTGTTATGTCATTTGACAGGGCACCTTACGACGAAGTCATGATGCACGCATGGATGCTGGACACCAAAGGTCAGAAGATGTCCAAGTCTCTGGGTAACGTTGTAGAACCCAAGGAAGTCGCATCGGAGTTCGGTGCGGATGCCATGAGGCTGTATTCGGTAAGAGCAAACGCTCCCTGGGACGATACCTGCTTCCAGTGGGATGTCAAGAAGAACCCGCCGATGAAGGAAGGTCCGAAGAACGCATGGAAGATTCTCAACACCTATTGGAATGTTGTTAAATTCGCATCCATGTACATGGAAATCGACGGATTCGATCCCGAGAAGTACACAAGAGCCACAATGGAGAAATATCTCAGGTATGAGGACATGTGGATGTTCTCCCGTACGGAGAGGATGAAAGCAGCAGTCCGCGAAGGTATCGAGTCGAGAGAACTTCACAAGGCCGCACGTGCGATTGAAGACTTCATCATGGAAGACCTTTCCAAATGGTACGTCAAACTCATCAGGGACCGCAGTTGGACCGAGGATGAAGATTCCCAGAACGATAAGCTGGCATCGTACTGCACTCTGTACTATGCGATTATGCAGACCGCGATGACAATGGCTCCGATTGCTCCGCACATCAGCGAAGAAGTCTACCGTCACATGGGCGGAAAGAAAGCTACTGTGCACATGGAGGATTGGCCTCTTCCCAACGAATCGTTCATGAGAGATGACATTGAGAACAACATGAGCATGATTCAGGAGCTTGTGGAGATTATCGCAACGGAACGTGCGAAGATGGGCAGTAAACTCAGATGGCCGCTCAAGAAAGTCTCAATCGTAGGAAAGACTCCCGCTTCCTCGGATGCCGTAAGGATGTTTGAAGATGTCCTGAAGCAGCAGGGTAACGTGAAGAGTGTTGAGTACATCACACCCGACAAGCTCCCCTGTGACAAGGAAGCCGTGAAGTACACCGACGGTCAGATTGTCATCGACTTCGATATCACGCCCGAGATCGAAGCGGAAGGATACACCAGAGAACTCATCAGAAGGATTCAGCAGATGCGTAAGGACATGAAACTCAACGTCGAAGATTACATTGAGATTCAGGTTAACGCAGAAGAAACTCTCCTGGGATACTTCGGAACATGGAAAGACTTCGTTATAAACGAAGTAAGAGCCAAATCCATGACCTTCACGGACAGTCCGAAAGGTGACGAAGTCAAGAACTGGGACGTTACCGGTAAAGACATTACCATCGGTATCGTCAAACTCTGAAATCCGAATCGGAGGAGTTGATCCTCCGATTCAAAATTCTTTATTTTTTTCATCTCCGACTGATGAGATATTTTATTGTCTCGTTTGCAAGAGTCATACCGAATATCGCCGGGATCGTTGGAAGAGAACCTAAGATACTCTTTCCGTGTTCGTCACGGTCCATAGGAACTGAAAGAGGTTTTTCTTCGGAATAAACACAGATAATGTTTTTTGTATCGATATCCCTTAATTTCGATCTCAGACCTGCAGCGAGAGGACAGGTGTTCGTTTTCTTCAGAGTCGCAATGCGGATTTTCTGAGAATCCAAATGCATCGCAGCACCCATTGAGGAAAATACAGTCAGTCCGCTGTCTGCGGCATATCTCAGAAGTGCCGCTTTATGCTGAATTGTGTCGATTGCATCCACAAGAACATCGGGTCTTTTTTCCAGGATCTTCGGCACCGTTTCCTCGGAAATTAAGGTTACATCTGCAATGATATCTATGTCGGGATTTATCGATCTGGCACGTTCGATTGCAACCTCGGCTTTGGGACGTCCGATCGTATCTGTTGTAGCGAGAATCTGCCTGTTGAGATTGGTCTTATCAAACACATCTCCGTCGATTACCTTGATATGACCTACGCCCGCTCTGACAAGGCCTTCCAATACATATCCTCCGACGGCACCGACGCCTGCCAATACAACATATGAATCCTTCAGAGCCTTCACCCCGTCCTCTCCGATGAGTATCTGTGTCCTCTGACCGATGTCCGACATTGAAACACAATCTTTCGATTCAATAGATAATCGTTTTGCAGAATACGTGCACAACACAGGCAAACAGCGGAGAATGATGTCCGAATTCTAGTCAAATTTCACGTACATGTACGTATAATTTAAGATAGACTTTCAGAGCATAATATTGCCGTCGGAATCATCCGATTCCCGTACTGCGAACAATATCCGTTTTGTCGTTCGAATACATCCGTATGGTAGAGCTTATCTATTTGTTCCATTCATACTAGTCCTGTGCATACGGCGATATAACAATCCGATGCACAGGGAATGAAAAGTATGGCATACGGCAACAAATTTGACAGAAACAGGCCGCCGCGCGAGTATACAAAGACAACGTGCACAGCCTGCGGAAAAGAGTGTGAAGTGCCCTTCAAACCTACCGAAGGCAAGCCCGTTTACTGCAAAGAATGCTATGCGATCCACGCACCTCCGAGAGAGGACAGACGCAGAAGATTCTGATCCCGAAAGGGATCCAAACCCCAAAAAAACTACTTTCTCTTTGAGATATTCTTTTTTACAGCCATATTCAGCAGCAGACCGCTGAATCCTATAATTATACACGCAACGCCGAAACAAAGCGGTAATGCGGAAATCATTCCGTAATCCATCAGATGCAGTCCGAGACCTATACAGAATAACATTACACCGACGTAGAAGAGCATCCTCATCGAACGTGCATCATACCACATCGGAATACCTCGGAAAAAAGTGAATTCGGCAGAACCGTCCGATAACAGCGACAGATACCACTGACCGTCTGTTTCAGGCAGGTGCCGCCGGAGTGTTTACAGCGGATTCAGTCGTCGTAGACGTATTCCCTGGGCTTCTTCACGTAATTGTAGACGAGAAGCGCCACGAGGTAGATAAGTCCGGCTTCAACTACACATGCATACATCAATTCCGTTGCCATCGTTTCCTGGATTGCTGAAATGGTATAAATCACTTCAGTAAGCCGTCCTTGACCTCGGAGAGGTGCTGTACATACATTGCAATCTTACCGTGACGGTAAAGCGGCGATGATGTGCAGACATATTCCTTTCCTGTTTTGGGAATAATCTTGATTCTCTTGGATTTGGTTGCAATGTTACTTTCGGTCTGTATGTCGCAATCGTCACACGGAGATGTCCTTCCGAATAATTTGTAACATCTCGTTCCGATGGTTTCGTCTGCCTTCACGCCGAACGCATTCGCACCCGCACGGTTGATCCAAACGATGGTATGGTCTGTGTCGAGAATGATTATGATGTCATCTATCTCATCCAACACGATATTCAACAGCGTTTCTGCATATTCATTCTCATTAGCGGACATCGTTTAAAGAATCCTGATATGAGTATAAAAACAATCGTTGTTATTCTTATTCTGGGTCGTTATTCCGATAGGAATTTTAGCCTTCTCTACATTTTTATACATTTATCGGTTTACTGTCACCTACATGACCTACGATTTAGTTGTTGTCGGAGCCGGACCCGCAGGATTGACGGCAGGCATCTACGCCAGAACGAAGATGATGGAAACAGTCGTTCTAGATGCAGGTGTCATCGGAGGGCAGTTGGTGAGCCTCTACCCGGAGAAAGGAATTCATAACTACCCCGGTTACGAGACTATTCAGGCCAGGAAACTTTCCGACAAGCTCTACGCACAGGCGGAATCGCTGGGATGCGAGATCCGTGAGAAAGAGAAGGTCATGGAAATCGATGACGGTGAGGAAGAACTCATCGTCAAGACGACGAAGAACGAATATCACACAAAATCCGTGATTGTAGCGATCGGAATGGGTATGTTCAAACCCAGGAGGATGGGCTGCGAGGGTGAGACGGAACTTGAAGGCAAAGGACTGTCTTACATCCTTCCTCTGAAAGAGGAGATTGTCGGAAAGAAAGTAGTCGTCTTCGGCGGAGGCAACAGTGCCATCGAGATGGCTATGATGTCTTCCACGGTTACGGATACAACATTGGTTCACAGAAGACCTGAATTCAGGGCGGATGAGTCAAATGTGAAAGAACTCGCTTCCAGTAAAGTGAAAGCGATAATGAGTGCAAATCTCAAATCCGTGAACGGTAAAGATAAGGTTGAATCGGTAACGCTCATTCAGGGTGAGAAAGAATTCGACGTACCTGCGGACCTCGTTGTCATCAACATCGGAATTTCTTCGGATCTCGACGATCTGAAGAAATGGAACCTCGAACTTACCGAGAGCGGTTTGATCAAGGTAGGTTTCGATATGACTACCTCAAGACACGGAATCTTCGCATGCGGAGATGTTGTCGATTATCCCGGAAAATACAAACAGATTATCACGGGATGCGGCGAAGCTGGTACTGCCGTACTTTCGGCATATAAGTTTGTTAAGAAGCCCTATTGGGCATGAATGTGCCTTCATCCGTTCGGCGATTATTCCGGACGGATGCGGCATCCTTTCTTTTTTACAGATAATTTCTCTCAGAAGATTATGCCGATAGTTGCACTGTGACTTAATCGGAACAGAAACTCAGAAAATAAGGGTTTAAGGGGAAAAGGTTTGGTTCCTTTATCAGGAAATTCACTCTACGATTGCGGATGAAGGGCACTCGTCGATGCATGCACCGCAGTCCACGCATTTTCCTGCGTCAATGACTGCGATATCATCTACTGCGATTGCTCCCTGGGGGCATACGTCTGCGCATGCTCCGCATCCAACACATTCACTTCCGTTAACTGTCGGCATTTGAATTACCTCTGAATAGTGAACCGAGCATTTCGTATATAACGTTAAGGGATGAATTTTTTGGATTTCCTTAATTTTTTATCGGTTTTTTGCAATTTTTAGGCATAATTAACATGTAATTATTGTCTTTCATTGCATAAAGTTGTACATTGTTGTACAGAAATGTTATATAATGAATAGATATAAACCTCAATCATGGCAATCCCAAAAGATGCAAGAATCAACCTCTCACCGGAGGACATACCCAAAAAATGGTACAACCTCGCAGCCGAACTTCCCGACCTCAAACCCCCGCTTAATCCGGGCACCGGGAAGGTCGCGAAACCCGAGGACTTCAGCCCGATCTTCTGCAAAGAAATCATAAGGCAGGAAGGTTCCAAGGAGAGATACATCGACATACCCGAAGAAGTACGTGACAATCTGATCTACCTGAACAGACCCGCACCTCTTCAGAGAGCATACAGGCTGGAAAAGTATCTGAAAACACCAGCGAAGATTTACTTCAAAAGAGAAGATATGAGTCCTCTCGGAAGTCATAAGGGAAATACCGCAATCGCTCAGGCATACTACAATGCGGAAGCGGGCGTACACACTCTCACCACGGAAACGGGTGCTGGTCAGTGGGGAACTGCTCTCGCTATGGTATCGAATCTCTATGACATCGACACAACGGTGTTCATGGTCAAGGGAAGCTATATGGCGAAACCTCTGAGAAAGACAATCATCAACACCTACGGTGCAACGATATACGCTTCGCCAAGTGAATACACTGAATTCGGAAGAAAAATCCTGAAGGAACACCCCGAAACATCGGGATCTTTGGGTATCGCAATCTCCGAAGCATGTGAAATCGCGGCAAAAGACGAACACATATGCTACTCACTCGGAAGTGTGCTGAATCATGTGATGTTACATCAGACCGTGATCGGACTTGAAACAATGCAGCAGATGGAGATCGGAGAGATCACTCCCGACTACGTCGTAGCATGTACCGGAGGAGGTTCGAACTTCGCCGGACTCACGTTCCCGATGATCGGAGAGAAGATCAGAGGCAAAGGATTCAGGGACACCCAATTCATCGCCGTAGAACCGAAGGCTGCGCCTTCGCTTACGAAAGGTGAATTCAAGTACGATTACGGAGACACTGCAGGATTCACACCTCTGCTCATGATGTACACCCTCGGAAGCGAGTTTGTACCTTCGGCAATACACGCAGGAGGGCTGAGATATCACGGAATGTCACCGTTGGTATCCGCTGCATATGATACAGGACTCCTTTCCGCAAGATCATACGATCAGACACAGACATTCGAAGCCGGCATAACAATGGCGAGAACGGAAGGAATCATTCCCGCTCCGGAATCCTGTCATGCACTGAAAGCTGCGATGGATCTCGCTCTTGAATGCAAGGAAAAGAATGAGGAAAAGACAATTGTCTTCTGCCTGTCAGGACACGGATTGCTGGATCTGTACGGATATGAGCAGTACCTCAGCGGGACTCTGCCTTCGTCTGAGATCTGATAATTATCTTTACCGCATACTGTGCGGTCATCCCGTC
>CAVIIW010000010.1:0-38574 GCA_963643255.1 Candidatus Methanomethylophilaceae archaeon | reverse complement strand
CCCGTCTGTTCCGTTTTTCAGAGGGAGGATATATCATTAAATAATATGCAGACAGAATTATTATCGGACTGATAACCCGCGGTTACGGAACGGGAATCACTCTTAACGGACGGCAGATAACGATGGATGCAGTGGCAGTTTCTCTCATCATCATAATGATCGGGGCGATTTTCCTGATCATCGAGGCCCTGAGCCCCGGAGCCTTTATGGTAATTCCGGGTACGGTGCTGATAATCATAGGTATAATCGGATATGCGGCACAGGGTTTCCTGTTCAGCATATATTCGCCGATAACGGCAGTGGTAATTGCGATACCTATCACGTTAATCACAATCAAATTCTACCGCATCCTTGCGAAACCGATACCTCCGACGACGCAGGCATCCGATTCTCTCATAGGAAAGAAGGGAGAGGTCGTCGTTGCAACGGAACCCAACAGTCTGAAAGGAAAAGTCAGATTGGGAATGGAAATCTGGAGTGCGGATTCGGAGAAACCGATCGAGAAGGGTGAACGCGTCGAAGTAGTCTCAACGGAAGGAGTCCATGTTACAGTCAGAATCATAGGAGATGCGACAGAATGAACGGAATAATAGTCAGTTTACTTTTCATTGTACTCATAGCTGCGATAATTTCAATACTCAGCGGAGTCAAAATCGTTCAGCCCTACGAACAGGCCGTGTACATGAGACTCGGTAAGTATATCAGAGTCCTCAACCAGGGTCTCAACTTCGTCTGTCCGTTGATTAATGTGGTTGTCAAACTCGATTTACGTACACAGGTTTTGGATGTTCCCCGTCAGGAAGTTATCACAAAAGATAACTCGCCTGTAAACGTCGATGCAATCATTTACATCAAAGTTACAGACCCGAAGAATGCATTCTTCGAGGTTACCGACTACCGTACGGCTACGGTTTATCTGGCACAGACATCTTTAAGATCGATTGTCGGTGAAATGGAACTCGATGAAATCCTCTCCAGCAGAGAAAAAATCAACATTCAGCTGAGAGACGTGCTCGATGTGTCGACCGATAAGTGGGGTGTCAAAATTGAGGCTGTGGAGATAAGAGAAGTCGAACCCGCAGCGAAAGTTAAGGCATCGATGGAAGAGCAGACCTCTGCGGAGAGGAGAAGACGTGCGGCGATTCTCGCGGCAGACGGAGAAAAGAGAGCTGCAATCCTTCAGGCCGAAGGTAAGAGGCAGTCGATGATTCTCGAAGCGGAGGGAAGCAGACAGTCCATGATTCTCGAAGCCGAAGGTAAGAGAACTGCAACAATCCTCGAGAGTCAGGGAGAAGCACAGAAACTCCGCATTATGTCCGTGGGTGCATCCGCAATGGATTCGAAAGCACTTTCCGTGATGTCACTCGATATGCTGAAAACCGTCAGCAACGGACAGGCATCCAAGATTTACTTCCCGATCGAGCTCACCAAACTCGTCGACGGTATCTCGGAATACGTCGGAAGCGGAACATCTGTACCGGACAGAGAAGTTGCGGATACAAAATCGATTGAAGAAGCAGTCGGTAAGGCAGATGATATTCTCGGCCCGATACCTTCGGCAGAAGAGATCAAGGATCAGCTGAAAGACATCGACGATACTATCGAGGAAGACAGAAAAGAAACGCAGACGGGTATCAACGACATATCCTGAGCATATCTTTTCCCCCGTCCGAAGGACGGGGGATTCGGTATGCGGTCAGATCGGCGATAATATGGATTTAGACGGACTCCGCGGGAAAATCTGCGAGAAAGATTACGAAATAATCAGATTGATTTCCGAACGTACGGCGATTGCCGAAGAAATCGGTAAAATAAAAATACAGTCGGGTTTGGATATCCAAAACAAGGCTGTCGAAGAGAAAGTTATCTCAAGATACATCTCCGAAGGCCAAAAGTACGGTCTCAGCGAAGAGGACATGAGATCTCTGGCTGAAATTATGATAAAGATAGCCGTCAGAGCCGAAGAAGAAGTTCAGAAAAACACTGAATCAAAAAATATCTGAGAAGCCCCGGGATCGAAATCCCAAAGCTTCCCGGAAAACATTCCCGTACGGGAACATAAACGGTTTTACTCTTTCATCGCACCGCAGGGACACTCGTCGACACATGCGAGACACTCTACGCATTTCGAGCCGTCAATCACTGCGATATCTTCGATTTTTATTGCATCTACGGGGCATGCATCTGCGCATGCGCCGCAGGCGGTACATTCCTCAGCATTCACTGTCGGCATTTTTACACCGAACGCAGGGAAGTATTCATCGGTTTTATTAGTAGCGATACCGATGACCGACGGGAGTCTGAATTATGTACGGATACTTTTGGAACGGAGACCGTTTCGAAGAAGGATTTGTAACATTCACGGACGGTAAAATCACCGATACCGAATGCTGCAGAATACCTTCGGGAGAGAAGACACACACATTCATTCCCGGGATCGTCGACGGACATACCCACACAGCCGATGCAGGATTGAAACTGACCGAAAAATATTCCTTAGAGGAATTGGTCGCACCTCCTAACGGACTCAAACACAGATACCTCTCCGAAACACCGAAAGATGTTCTCATAAACGATATGAGAGAATACACGGCAAAGCTGAAATCGAACGGCGTATCGAAATTCATAGACTTCAGGGAAGGGGGTCTTGAAGGAGCGGAAATGCTCAGGGAAGCATCTCCGGATGCCGTGATTCTGGGACGCCCCGTTTCTCCCGAATTCGATATCAACGAAATAGATGCAATATTGGATGTCGCAGACGGCATCGGAATATCGAGTATTACCGACATGGATCACAATTACATCGACAAAATAGCGGATGCAGTTCACAGGAAAAATAAATTGCTGGCACTGCACGTTTCCGAAAGGATACGTGAAGATATCGATTATGTTTTATCCCTAAATCCGGACTTCGTCGTCCATATGGTTCAGGCCGTAAAGGAAGACATGAAGAAATGTGCCGACTCCGACGTACCTATTGTAGTGTGTGCCTCTTCCAATCAATATTTCGGTATGACTCCGAACATAAAGATGATGATTGACACAGGAACATCGGTTTCATTAGGTACAGACAACGCAATGCTCTGTCCTTCCGCAGACATTTTCCGTGAATTCAATGTATTTTGGAAGATACTTTCCGCCCAGGGAGGGACCGAAGATGATGCTTTTAAGTGCCTTATCGCGCACGGAGGCAAGTTATTATATCGTCAGTTTCCGATAGAGATACAACCCGGAAATGACACGGAACCCATCATCGTGCCGTCCTCACCCGACAGGATTCTCGACGGAACGATGCTCCGCTGATGCTTCCGGAACAACGGAGGAAAGAATATGACATTCAAAAATATCCTCGTCCCTACAGATGGGAGCGAATACACCAAAGCTGCCATCAACAACGCTGTTGAGATGGCAAAGAAATACGACGCGAAGATAACCGCGCTGTATGTAATCGATCAGACGGTTTTCGTCAACATGCCGCTCGACTCCGCAGTGATGAACACTTACACACTGCTGAAGAAAGAGGGAGAGAATGCGGTAAGTTATGTCTCAGACCTCTGTAAAAACAACGGTATCGAATACGAATCGAAGATTGTCGAAGGTGCACCCGTCAAATGTATCGTAGATGCATCGAAAGATTTCGATATCATCGTAATGGGAACCCTCGGAAGGACGGGTTTCTCCAAGTTAATGATGGGAAGCGTCGCGGAACGTGTCGTCAGGTACTCCGAATGCCCCGTAATGGTAGTAAGGTCAAAGGAAGGAGAGAAGAAATGAAAACGGTAGAGGAGATCATGGTCAAGGTACCCATAGTTGTAGAGGTACCCGGAAGCCGCAGCGATGCAATCAATGTGATGGTAAGAAACAATGTCACAGGTGCACCCGTTGTCCGTTCGAAAGACGGTCAGCTCGTGGGCATCATTTCAAGAAAAGATGTCTTCAACAATATGGATGAGGAACAGCTTTCGCTCATAATGAAGAAGAACATCATCACAGTCGGTCCCGAAACGACAATCGAAGAAGTTGCGAGGATTTTTGTAGAAAAGAGAATCCACAGACTTCCTGTCGTAGAGGACGGCAAACTCATCGGTCTCGTGACACCTACGGATCTCCTCGACGATGTCAGAAAACTCAAAACTTCGATGACTGCGGAGGATGTAATCACTACGACATGCGTTACAACATACGAAGAAGATCCTCTGTCGTATGTCATAGCGGCTATGAGAGTCAGTAAGATCACATCATTCCCCGTACTCGACGCACACGGAAAACTCGTAGGAATCATCACCGACCGTGATATGTTCCTCGATCAGAGTAAAGATGTCAACGCACTCAAGGAAATGGGTCTTGACGAAGCAAACCAACAGCTCGCAGGCTACCGCAACGTGCTTCCTCTGTTCTACATGGCAATGAACAAGGATATCTCCGAAGACCGTAAGGTCAAGGACTACATGATAAAGGAACCCACGACAGTCTTCAAGAAAACATCATTATCGGAAGTCGCGAAACTGATGAAACAATACAACTTCGGACAGATACCCGTACGCGGTAACAAGGACGAACTCCTTGGAATGATTTATGATGTGGATGTGCTTTCGGCACTCCTGAGATGATTATATGTCTGACAACGCCGCCGAGCTGATGGCCCTCTGCAAGCGCAGAGGATTCATCTATCCGTCATTCGAGGTATACGGAGGTGTCGCAGGGATGTACGACTACGGACCCCTGGGATGCATCCTCAAAAACAACATTGTGGAATCATGGAGACACATCTACAAAGGAAGAGAAGGATTCATCGAGATTGACAGTGAAACCGTCAATCCCCGTGACGTGTTCAAAGCATCGGGTCACCTGGATAATTTCTCCGATTTGATCACATACTGCAAAGAGTGCGACGCACCGTTCAGAGCAGACCACCTTGTGAAAGGATTCGTTGACAACCCCGATGTGCTTTCTCCGAAACAGCTCGAAGAAGCATTCGTTAAATTCAACGTGAAATGTCCCGAATGCGGCGGCGAACTCGGTCCCGTAGATGAGTTCAACCTTATGTTCAAGACATACATCGGACCCGGTTCCGCACGTGTCGGATACATGAGGCCGGAAACCGCACAGGGTATCTTCGTTAACTATCCCAACCTCTACAGATACAACAGAGAGAAACTTCCTCTCGGTGTAATGCAGACGGGAAGAAGCTACAGGAACGAGATTGCACCCCGTCAGGGTATGATCCGTATGAGAGAGTTCAACCAGATGGAGGTTGAACTGTTTGTAGATCCCGAGGATAAGGACTGGAGCAGATTCTCCGAGATTGAGAACGAAGTTTTGGACCTTATTCCGAACACTACACTCAAACTCACCACCATGACTGTCAAAGAAGCAGTCGAGAAAGGCGTAATTGCGAACCGTGTCCTCGCTTACTTCGTGTACACCACGAAACAGTTACTTGTTTCCGTGGGAATCGATCCCAAGAGGCTCAGATTCAGAGAACACGAGAAGGACGAGATGGCCCACTACGCCGCAGACTGCTGGGATGCGGAAGTTCTGCTTTCCTACGGTTGGACAGAGATTGTCGGTATTGCGGACAGAGGTTCATGGGATCTTACGAGGCACGCACAGTTCTCCGGACAGGACATGACGCACTTCAAGAAGTTCGATGTTCCCAAGGAAATCGAGATTGACAAAATTAAGGCTAAAAACAAAGCCCTCGGACCCAGGTTCAAAGGACAGGCAAAGGATGTCGCCGCCGCAATCGAAGCATCCAAACCCGAAGACGTGAAAGACGGAAAACTTACCGTTACAGTCAACGGAGAGTCTGTTGAATTGGACGGAGAATGCTTCGAAGTGGTACACGTAAAAGAGAAAATCTCCGGTGAGCGTGTTATCCCTCACGTTATTGAGCCTTCACACGGACTTGACAGGATATTCTACTCTGTTCTCGAGCACGCATACGAGCACGACGAGAAGGAAGACTACACAGTGCTTCACCTCGCACCCGCAGTCGCGCCTATCAAAGTGGGAGTGTTCCCTCTTATGGAGAAAGACGGCCTCGACACCGTTGCAAAAGAGATCTACGAAGACGTTCACAGATCCGATGCGGAAGCATATTACGACGGATCGGGAACCATCGGAAAGAGATACGCAAGGATGGATGAAATCGGTACTCCCTGGTGTATTACCGTTGACTACGAATCCGTAGAAGACGGCGCAAACAAGGGAACAGTCACCATCAGAGACCGTGATTCGAAGGAACAGAAGCGTGTGAAGATCGAAGATATCAGAAAAATTATCGACGAACTCCTCGCCGGAAAGCCCTTCGCATCAATCTGATAAATAAACATTTGTACCGCAGACGTCGGTTTTTCCAGTACGTCTGCGGTTTTACTGTTTTTCCGATATTCCGTGAAGAATCTTTCACGCCGAATTTTATTCTTTCTGGCAATACTTATATCCCAACAACCCCGTCTTAATTCCGAGGTGTAAAAAGTGGGAGTTAAAGACCTGCAGGATCTGAAAAAGATCGCAATGCTCAGATCTCAAATCGAAAGCAAAACGGTCGAAGATATAATGGACACCGAATACCCCAGCATCGGGCCTGATGAGAAGCTCAACAACGCCCTTATGCTGATGAAAGGCAGCGGATACCAAGACATCCCTGTCATTGATGACGGCGAATATATCGGAATGATAAGCTACGGCTCCGTTCTCAAAAAGAAGAGCATAGCACTCGATTCCAAGGTAAGGAACCTCATCAGCTCATCACCCGTAATTACGAAGGACATGGGCCTTACTAAGGTCGCTGAGATGATGATCCTCAACAACCTGAGACAGATTCCTGTCGTAGGAACGAACAGGAAGAAGGTCATCGGATGTATCGGAAGGAAACAGATGATCGATCTTGTGATCGGCATCAAAGTCTTCAAAGACATTCAGGTGTTCGAAATCATGAACACGCCTGTCGAAAGTGTCAGAGAGAACCAGCTCCTCGACGATGCACTTGAGATCATGAGGGAATTGGACATCAGAACCGTTCCCGTTACGGACAGCAAGGGCGGAATTACCGGTATCGTCGGAATGAAGGAAGTCATCGAGAACAACTGGAAATCCACCAGTAAGACTGTGGGAGATATCTACGGTAAGACGAAGAAGACTTCCACGACAATCGAGTCTATATGCATGTCCGCGGTAAAAACAGTGGACTGGGACGATGACATCGAGACGGCAGTCGAGATGATGTCCGAAAACGGTATCTCAACCATCCCCGTCCTTGACGAAGGTAAATTGGCCGGAATAGTTACGCAGTACGATATCATCGAACTCATCTCCGCATGCAGGGAGAGACAGTATCTGTTCATTCAGCTCAGCGGATTGGACGATGAGGACAAAGCATACTCGTCTGCAATCTACGACAGCATAAGGGACGAAATGGAAAAGATCACCAAGATTGTCACTCCCGAGTCTCTTTCAATCCACGTTGCAAAGTACAACGAGAAGGGTGAGAAGAACAAGTACAGCATCACCGCGAGGCTTATCGCCGACGGCCGTGCGTACAGTGCCAAACAGGTCGATTGGGATCTGATCAAGACCATTGACGATCTTATGGGAAAGATTACCGAGATGGTTATCGATCAGAAAGATTCCGTCACAAGCCGCAGAAAGAAAAAGTAAACATCAACCGGAGAGGGAACTTCCCTCTCCGTTCTTCAATTATACATCTTCTGTTTTCTGAAGATATTATGTTCGACGTAAGGAAAGAGTTAGAAGAATCCGCCGAGAGGAAATATGCGGAATTCTCCGCAAAACTCATCCCCGGGGAGGAAAATGTTCTCGGCGTAAGACTGCCGAAACTCAGACAGATTGCCAAAAGAATCTGTTCCGAATACGATTGGAGAAAATACGTCGAAACATGGAAGCCTCATTATTTCGAGGATTATCTTCTCAGAGGATTTGTTATATCCTATGCGAAAACGGATATCGACGAACGTCTGGAACAATTCAGATTGTTTATCCCTCTGATTGAAAACTGGTCTGTCTGCGATTCATTCTCGAATACGTGGAAACCTGAGAAAGACGAAAAACAGAGAGTCTGGAACTTCATACTTCCGTATCTCGAAACAGGCGAGGAATTCAAGATGCGTTATTCCGCAGTCATGATGCTGACACATTTCATTGACGATGAGCACATCGACGAAATCATCGGATTATTGGATTCCCATCATCATGAAGGATACTACTACAAAATGGGTGCCGCATGGACTCTGTCTGTATGTTTTGCGAAATATCCCGAGAAGACTTACGCATACATGTGCGGAGAGAATCATCTTGACGATGAAACATTCAATATGCTCATCGGAAAGATCAGAGATTCATACCGTGTATCGGATGAAATGAAGATTAAGGCGAAAGCACTGAAGAGATGATCAGGCAACCAATTTCTTAATCTCTTCAACGATAGCGTCCGCATTCTCGTTACCGACACGTGCACCGTTTCTGAGATAGAACGACCATCCGCGCATCTCGCAGTCTTTTCTGTAGACTTCATTGGTGACAGCGATAACTCTCTCTGCCGGAAGTACGGGCATGAGCATTGCGAACATATCCTTCGGAACGCATACAATGATTTTATCGAAAGGCTGCACAAGAAGACGGATACTTCCTACGAAGTCTTTCTCTTCCTGAAGTTTCTCGTAATCCGCTTTGCATGAAGGCACAAAACCGTACTTCATTACCACGTAATTTGAAGGAATAAATCCGAATTTACCTGAAATGATTCCGAACGATGTTCCCGTGATCTGGGACAGACGGTCGTAGAGATTCTTTACTTCGGTACATCTTCCGCCGAACATATCGTATGCGCTGACGAATCCGTTGCTGAGGAAAACGGTGGAATCGTTAGTGATAACCAATACTTTCTTGTCGGTACCGTTAACCGTATCCGGCCTGAGCAATCCGCTTGGACCTGCGACTCCCATCGTTTCACACCCTCTTGCTTCCTAAGCGGTACGCTATGTTACAGTTACCTTCGGCGGAAACCATACACGGTCCGGAAGGACTTGTGGGTTTGCAGGCTCTTCCGAACATAGGACATTCTTCGGAACGGATGAGACCTCTCAGAACTTCTCCGCATCTGCATCCTTTCGCTTCGGGTTCGACGTACGGCGTGGTCTTGAGAATATCTTCGTGCACTTTGGTTGCGTCGTAAGCCTCATACTTCTTCTTGAGTGCCAGCGCACTCTTTTTAATGACCGGGAATCCTCTCCACGCTCTGTCGACAGGATCGAAAGTATCTTCCATGAGCTTCATTGCCTTGGGGTTTCCTTCGGGCCTTACGAGTCTTGTGTATTCGTTTTCGACTTCGCATCTTCCTTCTTTGAGCTGCTTGCAGAGCATGTAAGTCGACATGAGAATATCCAAAGGCTCGAAACCTGCGACTACCTGAGGCATGTGATACTGTTCCGCGAAGGGTTCGAACATCTTCGTTCCCGTGATAACGGCAACGTGTCCGGGATCGATAAGTCCTTGAACTTTTGTCTCACCCATATCGAAGATAGCCTTCAGAATCGGAGGGCAGATCCTGTGGCAGCTGTAAATGCTGAAGTTATCGGGAAGTTCTTTCTGAAGAGGAACACAGGTGGAAGGTGCCGTTGTTTCGAAACCTACGGCGACGAATACCAAAGGCTTCGTCTGCTCTTTGGCCATTCTTACCGCATCTTCAATAGAATAGACGATTCTTACATCCGCACCTTCGGATCTTGTATCGTTGAGTGTTCCGATTGTTGTGGGAACTCTCATCATATCTCCGAATGCGCAGATTGTTACACCGTTCCTCGCCAATGTAATTGCATCGGCAATCTCACTGCTTGTTGTTACGCAGACGGGACATCCGGGACCCTGACGGATTTCGACACCCACTTCGTTGAGCATTTCTTCGAGACCGAAACGTACGATGGTGTCCTGATGGGTACCGCAGACGTGCATGAATGTGTAATCTACATTCATATCGCGTATCTTATCCAAGATTTTCTTTGCCGTTGCTTCATCCCTGTATCTGAACATCGTCCGCCTCCACTATTCTCAGATTTCTGACACTGCATGTCTGTCCCGCCGTGACTTTCACTCTGCCTCCGCATTCGGGGCAGGAAAGAATCGGTATCGAGTGTCCGTCGTAATCGCTTTGGATATTGTTTACGGGACCTTTGTAACCGCATTCAGTACATTCAACGGCTACCGCTTCCTTCTCGATGATTAACTTAGAACCTTCGAGTAACGTGTCCTTGGTGACTATCTCGTAGGCGAACTGCATCTGCTCTTCGCCGAGACTCGTCATGTCACCGATCACGAGAGTGACTTCCTCCACACTGCTCGCATTGTATCTCTCCAATTCATTCAGAATCGCAGAGACGATATCCGACACGACAGACACTTCATGCATCGGGACGGACAACGGAATCGCCGTTAATAAGGTATCGTGCAGGAGTCGCACATCGACCTGACAGAGCATTCGGAGCATTTGTGTCTTACAGGAAGACAGACCTTCTGACCGTGGCGTACGATGTAGCGGTTGATGTCGTTCCATCTGTTTTCGGGAGTGATACGCATCAATTCGAATTCGGTTTCCGTGGGATTTTCGGTATGAACCAATCCCATGAGATTGGAGATTCTGTGAACATGCGTATCCACACAGACCGAAGGAATGTTCATTGCGTAGGATCTGACACATGCTGCGGTTTTCCTTCCGACCATCGGTAATTTGAGTAATTCGTCGGTGTCTTCGGGTATTTTTCCGTTGTATTCGTCGCGGAGTACCTTACAGCATTTCACTATGGCTTCTCCCTTCTGTTTCGGAAATCCTGCGGGTTTGATTGCGTCGATTACTTTGTCTACGTCGGCTTCGGCGAGTTCGTCGATTGAATTGTATAATCTGAAAAGACTGTCGGATGCTTTTCTTGTGTTATCGTCACGGGTTCTCTGGGACAGTATTGTTGCTATCAATACATGAAACGGATCGGCAAGCCATTCGGGATTGAGTCCTTCGGACGAACGTCCCGGATACGCTCCGTCACCGTATTCTTTTGAAAGTGTATCTAATATCCAACAGATGTCCTTTTCAGCCATCTCATCGCTCCTTCCGCCATGAATAAGGATCCCGTGATCAGTACTGTGCCGTCATTACGGACTTTCACCGCTTCCGATACTGCGTCACCGACGTTCCTTACGAAAGATACATCGGAAGTGTATTTTTTTACTGCGTTGATAACAGTATCCAGGGATGCCGCTCTTTCCGATTCCGGTACAGTTACAATAACTTTCGATGCAATCTCCGAAAGGTTGTGTGCAATCGTTTCTATGTCTTTGTCACCGAGGATTCCGAATACAACGGTAACCTTTCCGTAGAGTTTTTTCACGGTTTCGAATGAAACTTTACTTCCTTCCGCCGTGTGGGAAACATCGATAATCAGATTCTCTTCGGGGAACCACTGCAGTCTGCACGGCCAATATACTTTCTCGAGACCTGTGTGTATATCCTCTTCAGTAATCCTGTGTTTAATGTGACGTACCGCCTCAATTGCGGATACTGCGTTACGGGCCTGATGTTCTCCGACCAATCCGACTGTGTATGTTTCGTTGTTGTAAGAGATTACCGTAGATGTTCTGTCCATTGAGATTATTTCCGCCGTATTCGGTATGATGACTTCGGCACCGACATCTTCCGCGGTTTTTCCGATAACGTCTATCGCAGGGGATTTGTTTACAGTGATAACAGGAACACCTTTCTTGATTATTCCCGCCTTCTCGAAGGCTATTTTTTCTATTGTGTCACCGAGATATTCTCTGTGTTCGAGACTTATGTTCGTGATAACGGAAACTTCGGGAATGATGATGTTTGTTGCATCGAATCTTCCTCCCATTCCCACTTCTGTTACTGCATAATCTGCTTTCACGTCTCTGAAGTAAAGGAACGCTATCGCCGTTGCAGCCTCGAAGAATGTACACTGAATCCCTTCGGATTTCATGTCTTCGATGTGTTTTCTTACAGTTTTCACATATCCTTCCAATACGTCATCCGGAATCGGTACGCCGTTTACTCTTATCCTTTCGTTGAATTCCAGAATATGCGGAGATGTATACAGTCCGGTTTTCAGACCCGACTGTCTTAAAATCGATTCAATCATCGCAGACGTGGAACCTTTTCCGTCTGTACCTGCAATGTGTATTGTCCTGATATCGTTCTGAGGGTTTCCCAACCTGTTCATTAATTCCGAGGTTGTATCCAATCCCAGTCTGATACCGTGCATACCCAGGCCGTAGAACCAGGACATCATTTCATCCTTATTCATCCGACCAACCCGCTATCATCTGATTGACGGTGACTCCCTTCTTCTTTGCGATCTTTCTGAAAAGATTCATTGCACCCGAACCGTACTGAGCAGCCTTCTTTTTCTTGGCGGCGACTTCAGGCTGACCTATCTCTTCCGCTACTTCCCTGAGACAGCGTTTTCTGACATCTCCGGGCATAAGGTCCTTCATGTCCATTTTACCCACTACATCGGTGACACGTGAATCCAAATAAGGATACAATACCGTCTTCCCGAAGTGTTTTCCTACGAGAGATTCATGTTTTAACGTTCTTGTAAGAAGAGAAGCCATGTCTGCGTCTCTCTGATCCCTGAATTCTTCTTCGGATAATCCGATGTACTTGGAATATCCTGCGAATAATTCATCGGCACCCTGTCCTCCGATTATGATTTCTTCGGGGACGTTTTTAGATACATAGAACAAAGGAATCTCGAATGATAATGTGATTGGATTCACCGTACCGGTGATTTTTATCATTTCTTTGATGTTGTCTTCCAGATCTTCATCGGAAATTAGAATGTGACTCCAGTCGATTCCCAGGATTTCGGACAATCCCGAAGATTCGTTTACATCGTATGCATCCTGAACACCTGCGGTGTAGAGATGAATGGATTTGGCGTAGTCTTTGGCTATAGCGGCCACAATACCGCAGTCGAGCCCTCCCGAGAAAGCAACTGCGATATCCTTACCTTCAACCATTTCCCTTATGACTTCCGTCAAAGCTCTTCCGAGTTCCGAAGATGCATCCATAATCCGTCGTACGAAGGTATCGGATATACAACTATCCATCCGAATCACCGAAAGCACGGTGGAAATGTTTCCGATTAATCATTCTTCATCGAAACCGATTATAACGGTCGACGCTTCTCTTCTTAAATCGAAATTGACGGAGTTTTTGAGAATCATATCCGATGTGGTGCACGGATGTGCCATCACTGCGTTCTTACATCCTTTTACCTGATTTAGGATAGGTGTGGGCGTTGCGGGAATGATGAATTTCTCCCCTCCGTCGAATTCACTGCCGATGAACATAACGAAGTCTTTCGACATCCACACTACGTCATCTCTCGGACGGAATTCTTCGATTTCATCCTCTCTCAGGGATCTTCCGACTACATCGCCTTTGGTGTTGACCATGAGAACCACTGTGTAATCTTTCTTATCGAGTCTGAACGTGTGATTGTCGACAATGATTGCAATTCTGTGATTTTTAGTCATGACATCGTCATATGCTTCGTTGATGACATCCATCTGAGTCATTGATTCGGTACTTCTCTCTTCATTGAGAATTATCTCCGACATACAGTCATCCATAAGGAATGCTTCGAGAATTCCTTCCTTTCCTCTGAGGTATTCGATCGCATCGTCGGTGACGGTCATCAATCTGCGGAATGAATATTCTCTAAATAAGATTTGACATGGGAATATACACGAATTCCGTTCCCACATATTATTTATAATTATAATATAAATATCTGGCTCAATGAAGAAACTTGTGATCACCGAGAAGGCCAATGCCGCAAGGAGGATATCCACTATACTTTCAGACGGCAAATCGCACTCCAAAAGCAACGGCGGAGTGACCGTTATTTCCTTCGTAAACAACGGAGACGAATACGACGTGGTCAGTCTCAGAGGTCACATCATCGAATTGGATTATCCTGAGAAATACAACGACTGGGGCGCAAGTTCTCCCGTCGATTTGGTGTATGCGCCTCAGGTTAAGACGATACGTGTCAAGAGCATTCTGAATACAATCAAAAGCCTCATGGATTCTGCGGATGAGATTATTATCGCTACCGATTTTGACAGGGAAGGAGAGCTCATCGGTATGGAGACTGTTGTCGCCGCAGGCGCAGACATGTCCAAAGTAAAGAGGGCGAAATTCAGTGCTCTGACTAAATTGGAAGTCGAAAATGCGTTTGCAAATCTTGTACTTCCCGACGAGCGCCTCGCGAATGCCGCAGAAGCAAGACAGATTGTCGATCTGTCCTGGGGTGCCGTTCTTACAAGATTGATTTCCCTGTCTGCGGGACAGGTCGGTAAGAACTTCATGTCCGTAGGAAGGGTTCAGAGCCCTACTCTTAAGTTATTGGTTGACAGGAACGAGGAAATCTCAAAGTTTGTACCTGTTCCGTATTGGAAAGTGATCGGAAAGTTCGGAATGCTTGCATTCAAAGGAACACATGAGGAAGATCCTTTCTGGGAGAAAGAGAAAGCGGATGCAGTACTTGCGAAATGCAAAGACGCAAAAACCGGAACGGTAAGTTCCTTCGACTGCTCCGTAAAAGAAGAATTCAGACCCGCACCTTTCGATACGACTGCGATGCAGGTTGAGGCAAACAAGATCGGTATCCCTCCGGCTACGGCAATGAAATTGGCCGAAGACCTCTACACAGGAGGATACATCTCATACCCCCGTACCGAGAACACGGAATATCCCAGAAGCTTGGGAATAAGGAGTGTTCTCGAAAAACTGAAAGAATCCGATTTCAAGAAAGAAGTCGAAGAAATTCTCGCACAGGAAACGATTGTTCCCTCAAGAGGTAAGAGAAGAACCACGGACCATCCTCCTATCTACCCTACGGCTGCGGCTACATCGGATAAGATGAAGGGCGACAAATGGAAACTTTACGAACTCATCGTAAGGAGATTTTTGGCAACACTCGGGCCGAATGCGGAAGCGGAGATTACGAAATGCATCGTTGACGTAAACGGTGAGAAATTCAACGCAGAAGGTTACGTTCTAAAGAAAGAAGGATGGAAGAAGTATTGGAAGAAGTACATGACAGTCGCCAATACGCACATCCCCAAGCTGAATGTCGGTGATGAAATAGACATAAGATCCATGGCGATGGACGAAGGGGAAACCAAACCCCCGTACAGATACAACCAGGGTTCGCTTATCCAGGAAATGGACAGACTGGGACTCGGTACGAAATCCACAAGACACGACATCATCGGTAAGCTGTACTCAAGGAATTACGTTCAGGGCAACTACATGATGCCTACCGCAAGCGGTATTGCGCTTACCAAGTCATTGGAAAAGCACGGCGGAGGTATTGCGGAACCCGATATGACATCGAAGCTCGAAGCCGATATGCTGAAAATCAGCAGCGGAGAGAAGATGCTGTCCGATGTGGTGGAAGAATCGCAGAAGATGCTGTACACTGCGGCATCGACAATTGAGAAACAGAAAGATGCCATCGGAGAAGAGATCAGAACGGCATTGAGATCTCAGCAGTTCATTGGTGTCTGCCCTCACTGCGGAAACAATATGACTATCAAAAGATCAAGAAACGGCAACTTCATCGGATGCGACGGTTACCCCGAATGTAAATGTGCGTATCCTCTTCCGAGAAGTGCTCTTATTCAGACAGTGGAAACCAAATGTGAGGTATGCGGACTTCCTCAGCTGAAGGTTATCAGAAAAGGAGTTCCTCCGCAGATTGTCTGTATCGATCCGAAGTGTGAGAGCAACACATCCAAGACCAATCTCGGAAAATGTCCGACCTGCGGTAAAGGTACGATAAGAGTAATGTATTCCAAAGCGGGAAAGCGCTTTGCGGG
The DNA here is from genome assembly GCA_963643255.1 of Candidatus Methanomethylophilaceae archaeon. Classification (GTDB taxonomy): domain Archaea; phylum Thermoplasmatota; class Thermoplasmata; order Methanomassiliicoccales; family Methanomethylophilaceae; genus Methanarcanum. The sequence continues at coordinate 22,653 of CAVIIW010000010.1, read as the reverse complement.
ATGTTCCTCATGGCCCGAATGCAATCAGACGTATCCTCTCAGGCCTAAGGGAGTCGTAAGTTCTACGGGTAAAGAATGCGAACTCTGCGGTGCACCGATTATTGCGTTCGGTGACTACGAAGAATGCATAAACACATCATGCCCGAGCAGATCCAAGAAATGAGTGCTTTCAGCACTCTTCTATCTGTTCTTCGCCTCTGAAGTGCATCTCAATCTCATCGATATCTTTTGAGATACGCTCGTTGCGGCACCTGGGGCATTCCAATTCTTTGCCCAGTGCTAGCTTGATGTTTACCTGTGCGGAGTCCATCCTGATGATGTTTCCGCATTTGCAGTAGATGGATTTGGTGCGGCCGATTCCGGGCACTGAAAAGACTGTGGCCGTATCACCGGAAATTTGACGGAAAGTTCTCTTCGTGTCCATGATACAACCCTTTATTCCACTGCAGAGATTGGACTGTCATAAAGCCAATCCCACACACAGCCTTCCCCATTCTGTATACAGCATATAAGGGTATCCATAACGCCCTTAATAACCCGGGTTAAGATAACATCGTTAAGCCGTAAAACGGTTGATTTTACGTCGAAACCCTATATAAATAGCCGAAAATCAACGAAAAAGTACCAAAAAATGGGTATTTTTGACACAAATTACTCTTTTTTTCCGGAAATCCGATAATCGGATTTTTACTCCAGAAATCGTAAATCAATCACGTGAATAACATCATAGATGTGTATATCGGAGTGTGTCTATATGCGACGTTTTCCAGTGGAAATGCAGGGGTTGAAAACGGTCGTATAAATACTGAAAAAACGGGTTTAAAAAGGGGTTTATAACCCCTTTTAAACTCACAATGTGAAGGCTTTTTTACCGAGGAAAACTGCCTTGGAACCGAGTTCTTCTTCGATTCTGAGGAGCTGGTTGTACTTTGAGGTACGCTCACCGCGTGCGGGTGCACCGGTCTTAATCTGACCGGATCCCCATCCTACAGAGAGGTCTGCGATGCTGACATCCTCGGACTCTCCGGAACGGTGTGAAACAACAACGGAGTAACCGTTGTCGAAACTCATCTGAGCCGCATCTCCCGCTTCCGTGACGGTACCGATCTGATTGACCTTCAGGAGAAGGGCGTTTGCGGCACCTGCTGCGATTCCTTTGGAAAGTCTCTTGGTGTTGGTAACGAAGAGATCGTCTCCGACAATCTGCACATCGGAACCGATCTTCTTTGTAAGTTCCGCTGTGGTCTCGAAATCATCCTCGAAGAACGGATCCTCGATACTGATGAGAGGATATGTTTCCGTGAGTTTTCTGTAATGGTCTGCCAACTCGCCTGCGCTGAGTTTCATTCCGTCTACGTCGTAGATTCCGTTGTCGTAGAATTCGCTCGATGCTGCGTCGAGAGCCATAAAGACATCCTTGCCGGGTGTGTATCCTGCTGCGGACACTGCGCTCATGATTGTTTCCAACGCTTCCGCCGAAGTGTTGAGCGGGGGTGCGAATCCTCCCTCGTCTCCGAGGTTGATTGCTCCTACGCCGTATTTCTTCTTAAGGATGGATTTGAGCGACATGTAGACTTCCGAGGACATTCTCAGACACTCGGAGAACGATTTCGCTCCTGCGGGAATAATCATGAATTCCTGAATCTTCAGGTTACCTCCGGCGTGTTTACCGCCGTTGATGATGTTCAGCATAGGAACCGGAAGTGTTACTCCGTTGTCGCCGATGTGCTGATAGAGAGGCACGCCTTCCACTGCCGCACCTGCTTTGGCAACTGCGAGGGACGTTGCGATGATTGCGTTTGCACCGAGTCTTTTCTTATTCTCGGTACCGTCGGCTTCGATCATTGCGGTATCGACTGCACGCTGATCCGTGGGATCCATTCCGATGATTGCTTTGGCGATGTCGTTACGTACGTTGGAGACAGCTTTCAGAACACCTTTGCCTCCGAACCTTCCGTCACCGTCACGGAGTTCGTGTGCCTCCCAGGAACCGGTAGATGCACCGGAAGGTGCAATCGCCCTTATCTTGTGGCCTGCGACCGTAATTTCCGCCTCAACTGTGGGGTTGCCCCTTGAGTCAAGGACTTCTCTTGCCCATACTGCCTCAATTTTCGCCATTTGTCTCACCGCATTTAGTGTATTCTTCCATCATGCTGCGCATGACCTCTGTGTCCTTCTCGGACATGAAATCTTCCTCAACGGAAACTATAACAGTTACTTTTGAGGAAATTAACTGGTGTATCATCGTCATAACGGCATTCACACCGTTGACGTTAATCAACTGGGCCATTCCGTCGATCATTACGACAGGCCTGTCATTCTCATCGATGAATTTCATTACGGTATTCATCAGAGTGCCGAGTTTCGACATCTCGAGATATCCTACCTTCGCTTTCGTGGAAAGACCGATAACTTTGACGTTGAGATCTTTGAATCTGTCGTTAACCGCTTTTGTCCTTCCCGATGTAACTACAAGCAACTGACACGTTCCCGAAAGACTGCGTCCCGCTTCGTAAACGAGTTCGGGTTCATCTTCGATGACATAATACGAATGACCGAACCTGACATCCTGTTTCTGTCCGGATGTGTTTTCCTGACTGTCGGAATTGCTCTTGGGGAAGAGTTTGCGTATAAAGCCTTTAGAAACACTCTTATCCGTTCCTTTCAGACCCGCTTCGCGTACACAGGACAGAATATCCGAACTTCTGAAGGGTTTGGTTATGATGCCGATGACGTTCGGATTGTCTTTGGGAATCATTTCTCCGTTCTTACAGAGAATGATTACGCGGATTTCGCTTCCTTCGTCAATCTCATCCAGCATTCTGAATGTTCTCAGACCGTTGACCCTTGAATCAAGGACTAACAGATCGGGACTGAAAGAATCGAGTTTTGCGATTGCATCGTCGATATCCCCTGTCTGTTCGGTGGTCCATCCCTCCGAAGACAGGATCTCGGAAAGTATCTCTTGAATCGCTATGTTATCGTCGACTATCAGCGCCTTCATCCAGTTCTCCCCCCGGGATGAAAAGTCATTAACCGACCCATTATGTCTAAGTATAAAATCTATGACCTAGGTCGGAAAGAAATTGTAATCCGACGTCAATCTGTGCGGTTTTCACCGCACAGGCTGACGGTCTAAGAATAAAGGCCGAAAGGCCGGAAAAACAGGAAGATCACTGCTTCCTGCTCTCTTTTGCTTTAGGCCTGAGGTTGCTGTATCCACATTTGCGACATTTTGTCGCGTTCTTGGGGTTGGTAGCGTAGCAGTTCATGCAGACAGTCTTGTCCAATAATCTGCCCTCAGCCTCTTTGAAGCGTGCCATATGATTTCCTCTGGGCAACCCAATATTGCCCATATATTTAACTCTTATTGCATTGCCGCCGACTTTCTCTCCTATATTATAAAATATAGAAAGAAACACCGTATGAAGCTGTAAGTATCACGGAAGATACGTACATCTTTATCATCTGCGGAGACGGTTACTGAAGCATGGAATTCGAAGAGATCCTCAGACTGTATGATCAGGGTTATGACTGCGCCCAGTGTATCATACGTGCCTTCGAAGGCTCGCTGAATGCGGATCCCGAGACGGTAATGAAATGTACGTCTCTTATGAGTATGGGGCTTCTCGAAGGAAGTATCTGCGGCGCTCTGTTGGGTGCTTTTACCGTCATCGGGCTGAAGTACGGAAATTCGTCTCCGAGCCTTGCAGATAAAGGCATGGCGATTATCAAAAGAGAACAGTTCATGACCGAATTCAGAAAACTGTACAAAGGTACGACCTGTCCGGAACTCACGGGATTCGACGTACGTATCGACGAAGAAAATCTCAAAGCATACAAGAGCGGAATCTACACCGAATTCTGTCCGCGTCTGTGTATGAATGTCGTGAATATTCTTGAGAAAATTCTGTGAAAGGGATTTTACCGGGTGCCGGTGAAACACCGGCACCGCGGTCAGTTTTTCTTGAAATAAATAGCGCCCGCTATCAGCATCGCACAGGTAAGAAGTACCGCACAGTACAATCCGCCCCCGATTTTCTCGACATCCAACAGCAAACCGAATATGAATGCTACAATCACGATAATTACGACTGCAATCAACAGCAATATGAGCTGAATCAGAATCAAAGTGAGTGCATTTTCCTTATCCATCGCCATCCGTATACACCTCATCGGTGCATACGATTTGACTTAAATATAATCCTTCTCAGAAGAGACCCTATGTTTCAGGGGATGTCTCGGATATTATGTCTGAGAATGAGAGCACTCAATCATTTTCGAGAACATATTGAGTAATTCTCTGTTCGGTATCGATAATTCGCACATCCGTCCTACAAATTCCCCTGCAGATATTGCTTTGAGATAACCTGTGACAGCCATAAGTGAATACACGCTGCGGTAACCGTCGGAAGTCATTATTGTATCAACTCTTCTTTTGACAGTGCCTCCGGAAATCAGAGTCTTCAGATTCTTAATCAATTCATTATCTGCATTCAAAATGATGTCATGAATCTCCCGATCACCGACTGTTTCTGCCCAATAGGAATCTGTTCTGAAGTTTTTCTGAACATAATTCAGTATGCTCCGGGGATTGCAGACATCTGTATTACGGAAATGATAATTGCCGTACCACTCTTTTGCTTCCTCAAACTTCTCGGGATGACCGTAATCCGCACAGATTTGTTTTACTTCATCTTCAGTAAAACCATACATCTCTCCGAAATGGGTATTGAGTATGTCGTCTCTGATGACATTGTTGTATCCGCCGAAATCATCAGCCACCATCACTTGTGTGACACCTGTTATAACGCCGAGTTGACAGTGTCCACTCTGTTTAAGCAGCATTTCCGGAACAGATCCGAGGAATGATATAATTCTGCGACGGAGCTTTTCATCTTCTGTGTGTTTAATCGTGGAATCATAATCATCAATCAGCACTACAACCTTGGAGCCGTAGTGCTTTTCCGATATACGACACAGTTTACTCAAAGATACTTTGGAATCAACAGCAGATTTCCTCCCCCGAACGATATTTTTCGAATGATTTTTTAGCATACTCATCCAATTCAGGCGATTCTCTGAGATGTACGAATTCATCGAATACACCTGTCAGCATCGAGTTGAATCTGCTTACGAAATCACAGGGATTACCCAGATTCAGACTGAATGATATGACAGGGAATGCGTTTTTGTAACTGTCGTATTCCGGATGTTTTGATATTTCCAATCCGTCGAACCATGTATTGCCTTTGTATTTGATGTTGAAGAAAGCGTCCAACATACTCAGATTCAATGATTTTCCGAAACAGCGAGGTCTTGTAATCGAATACACACCATTGGAATTCATACCCGGTATCTGCCCTATCAGCATACTTTGTCCACGTAATACTTGTCTGATTTGCGGAGTTACGCGAAGTCCTGAACACCGACAGAGGGCTGTTTCATAAATTTAACAAGTTAATGAGTTCTTTATAGAATTCACTCAAAAAGTGAACTTCTGTGACAAAGAATTGCAGTTTCAGGAACGTCTGAAAAGAGAACGTTGAATCATGTAATCGGATACTCTCTTCGCAGGATCGGGAGCACCCATCTCATGATTGACATAATCGGGAGACAGTCTTTCGACAAAATCCACTATCTCAGGATTTGTAAACGGTCTGTGCTGATCTATACTGCAGACGTATGAATATGCTGCGGAATAGCGTTTCATATGACCCAATTCACGGAATCCTTCCGGCGGTATGTGTGATTCCAATACAGATTTCGACGTATTGTTATGAAGGTGCATCGCACGGATTCTGTCAATCATATCCTTCGGATAGGAATCAATCACTTTGTTGAGAAGTTCTATCGAACCCTCTTCATCGTAGGATCCGCCTGCGGATAACAGTAAATGTCCCGTATCGAGACAGATACACCAGTTATCGAATTCGAGATGATTCTCAAGGAATCTGTATCCCGATGGATCGGTCATCCTCATACCGGGCCACCAGAGATTCTCAAGTGCCAGCTGAATGGGAATCTCCCCTCCGAATGATGAAGACACTTCATTCAGAATCTCGGCAAGAACAGTAAGAACTTCCGAATCCGTTTCGGAGTAATTTCTTTCCATCAGTTCATCGAAATTCGCACTGCACGCATGGAATACACCGTAAGGAGGATGCAGTTCATCCGCAATACGGATCATCTCCACAATATTGTCTACAATTTCCTTTCTGTCGGAACCGTAGTACATGAAGGGAATGCTTCCTTCGTCTACATCGGAAGAAACTTTTCTCTTTCCGGACCAAATGCCGTACCAATCCGTAGAATAAGGTAAGTGTACGGATACTGTTCCGTCGGCGAATGCCGACGGAACGGGTCCGTGCCCCGTAAGAAGTTCGACTCCGTCTTCGGACGGAATCATAGATGCAATACTGAAATCTTCAGCGTAAACCGAATCGCAGATCAGATGTTTCATCAGAACAGCTCGAAGGCCGCCGTGAGGGCAGCCATCATTGCGATATGACTTTCGTTTCCGCTTCCGACGATCAGCACATCTTTGTCAGTCATACCCGTAGCGCGGACGTTCTTCGCGATTTCGGGGCGTTCCTCATCGATGTTCCAGTCGGGAGGGATGATGAGCTTTCCGTCACGTATCACGACAGTGGTACATCCGGTGGCTCCGACCCTGATTCCCGCATCTCTCTGCTGCATTCCGTTTTGAATCTTATCTGCAACACCGAGCACGAGAACGGACTGACTGTACTCTCCGACGACGGAATCTCCGAGGCTGACATCGACAACCTTAATCGGAATTTCCTCGAGGAATCCCAGTCCGGCACGTGTTATCGTGATTCCGGTCTGTTTGATCTGTATCATGTCCCACTCGCGGAGTGTTTCGATGATACGTCTCATACTTCCCTCTCCGACACCGATCTCATCGGCGAGCTTCTTCCTTCCCATGCGTTTACCGCTTGACAGGGTGTGAAGCGCCCAATAGACGTTGGCATCGGTGAAACGGAACATCGGTCCGTACTGGGGTGTCTCGATTATCTTCATCAGAATGTCCTGACCTTTCCGTTGATGATGAGGTCTGTAACCTTGTCGACGTTGTCGAGCCAATCGTAAGCGATGGATTCCGCTTCCTGTTTCCACTGAGCGAGTTTCTTGTCCTCGGTGGCGGAGACCAACTGTACGTTACAGTTGAGAGGCTCCGAAACGGGCTTTCCGATCTGTGAGAGAATCCTTACCCTTACTTCGACTTCGGGTGAAACTTTCTGCGCAACATCTTCGGCAATAAGCTTTGACATAACGTTGTAGATCTTTCCGATGTGTGTGATAGGGTTCTTTCCCGATGTTGCTTCCATGGACATAGGCCTGTAAGGTGTAATCAGACCGTTGCATCTGTTACCCCTTCCGACGGAACCGTCGTCACCCATTTCCTGTGAAAGACCGGTACATGTGAGGTAGAGAACTCCTCTCTCGTAGTCGTCACCGGTGTTGATTTCAAGCTTGAAATTGATCTTTTCGTCGCCGATAACATCCAATGCGTGCTCGTTGACTTTGTCGTACATCTGCTCGATTGCGGATTTGTAGTGATCCAAATCGTCGATGTATTTGTCGACCATTGCGCAGGCAACTGTCATGGTGATATCGTTTCCGACCCTTGATGCCATGACTTTTACATCCTGTCCTGTCTCGGGAAGGATGTCTTTCATCTTTCCGTTGATGTACTCTTCGGTTGTAAGAACGAGACGGTCTGTGATTGAGTAGGGTGCGTAACCGACACCGAACGAGGTATCGTTTGCGAGAACCTTCGATGATTTGTATACACCTCTCAGATCGTCCGAACCCTGTCCGAGTCTTGCATCGAGAACAACCTCGGAATCGACATCGAGGTTGGGGAATGTTTTCCTGAGATAGTTCCTTGCCGCTGCGAGTGCAACGGGTTTGCAGGGAAGCGAGCGCATTTCTTTGCTCTTCAGGTCCGTGATGTTTGTGGTCGCACGTCCTACGAGGAGGATGTACGACGGGTCGACGATGTTTCCTCCGCCGAACTTGGGGTTTGCCTGTCCTGCGGCGATCTGTGTTTCATCGGTGTTGTGGTGAAGGACTGTTCCGAACTCCTTCTTGTACATTTTACAGAGGGCTTTGCTGACTTCCTCGGCCAATGCATCTGCGACGGAATCGGGGTGTCCGATACCTTTCCTCTCGACAAGTTCGATCTTTCTCATGGGCACGGGCACTTCGCTGATGCCCTCGACATAGATGTTCTTGTTTGCCATAACTTTGAACTCCCTTAGGGATAATTATGAATTCGATATTCTCATCCTATATAATAAAGAGTGACATTAATATTCTTATATGAATAATAAGATATCAGTGCCATGAGGTTCCCGCAGGTCACAGAAATCCGGAAAATGAGGAAGACTTTGGATATCACACAGTCGAGACTGTCTGCGGAATCCGGTGTGAGTCAGAGTACAATTGCGAAAATCGAGAAAGGATCGATTTCCGCGAGTTACGCTACGGTAGTGAAACTTTTTGAGACTCTTGACAAAATCGGTAATGACGACAAAAGAGGACTGCTCGCGAAGGATGTGTCTTCGAAAGACGTAATAACAATTCAGAGCAACACGACCGTACATGACGCGTCGGAACTCATGAAATCAACGGGATATTCTCAGTTACCCGTTCTGAAAGGTGATACTCCCGTCGGAAGTATCTCGGAAAGGATGATTTCGAAGCTTATTCTGAAAGGAACGACAATGAATGAACTGGCTAATATGCCTGTCTGCAGAATAATGAGCGATTCCTATCCTGTGGTTCCCGAGAATATCCCTATGACTACCGTTACGAAGATTATGACAGACTGTGACGCGGTATTGGTTCACAAGAACGGAAAGATTGTTGGAATGATTACGAATGCGGATCTTCTGAAACTAATCTGACGCCGTTCTTCGTTATTTCGTAGATGTCCTGATCCTTCGGGACGTAAGTCTTTTCGAAGTAAGCCTTGGCTTCTGTTTCGGCATCCGCTCCGTCTCCGTAGCGGTTGCTGATGTGAACAATCATGAGATTGTGTACTCCGACACTTTTCGCCATTTCGGCAACACCTTTCACAGTGGAATGAAAGTGTGCTTTGGCAAGTTCGGAATCATCATCGAGATATGTTCCTTCGTGAATGAGAACGTTCACGCCCTTCACTGCTTCGGTAACCGAATTACAAAGTAATGTATCTCCGGGATAAGCCATTGACAATCCCGGTCTGGCACTTCCGAGTATCATATCGGGAGTGATACCTCTTACAGTCTCTCCTCTCTGTATCGCAGCGAAATCGGGACCGGGTTTCAGTCCGAGTTTTTCCGCCTTTTCCCTGTTAAATGCACCGGGGCGGTCGTGTTCTCTGTAAACATAACCGATTGAAGGACAGTTGTGTTCCGTGCCGAATGCGGTTACGGAGAATTCACCGAAATCGACGGCATCTCCGGGTTTGACTTCTTTGATAATCAATTCGAACTCCAATTCGCCTTCGCACGCATCAAGCATGGAATTTACCGTGAATTCTATCCCTTCCGGGCCGAATAAAGAAACGGGTTCGGTCCTTCCGGAAAGACCCATGGTCATCAGCAGACCGGGAAGACCCAGTATGTGGTCTCCGTGCATATGCGTGATGAATATTCTGTCCACTCTCATGAATGAGAATTTCGATATCATCAGCTGACGTTGGGAGCCTTCGCCGCAGTCGAACAGTGAAAGAGATCTCCCCTGTTTCACGGCTATGCAGGGCAGCGATCTGTCCCTTGACGGGACAGAAGCGCCTGTCCCCGCGAATAGGATTTCGAACATGTGAACAGATCATCCGAGATAATCGGGGATGTCGTCCTTCGTTTCCTTCTTGAGGATCTTGTAGTGCTCTTTGCAGAGGTGAATGCTTTTCGCATCCGGGTTCTTGAGAGAAAGGGATGTCTCGCTGACTTTTTTGATGTTGATGGATCTCTCTGCGGTTTTGTCGCATCCTTCCACGTCGCAGACGTCCACTTTAGTTACATGTGACATATCACGCCTATCGCACATCGATAATATTAATTTAGGGACATTTTTCTTCAGAATTACAGTACGTTCCCGTCTCCGGCGGAGAACGTACTTCCGTATCGGAAATGTATACTCACTAAACTTGAGATTTGAAATCTGGCACTTATACAGGTCATTTGACTGAAGTATGTTATCGGCATCCTTCTTCTCAAAGCAATAATATATCCGTCCCCCTATCTGCAGAATATGGTCAAAGTATCCCCGTCCATGCTCTCGGCAGATTTCTCCAGATTCGGCGAAGAAGTGGAAAGAGTTGACAAAGCAGGTGCGGATTGGATACACCTCGACGTAATGGACGGAATGTTCGTTCCGAACATCACAATCGGAGCGCCTATTGTGAAAGCCGTGAGAAAGAACAGCAAACTTCCGTTCGATGTTCACCTTATGATTCAGGATCCCATCCGCTACGTAGATGATTTCGTGAAAGCGGGTGCGGATTATCTTACGGTACACACGGAAGCCGAAGGGGATATCGCAGGTGCAATCAGGAAGATCCGCGACTGCGGTGTCAGACCCGGAATTTCACTCAACCCCGGAACACCGGTCGAAGATATCGTGAAATATCTTGACAAAGTGGATTTGGTATTGGTTATGACGGTACAGCCCGGATTCGGAGGACAGACCTTCCGTGAAAACGGAATCCCGAAGATAGAATTCCTCAGAGATTACGCAAAAGAACACGGCCTCCACTATGATATCTCCGTAGACGGAGGAATCAACCGCGAAACGGGAAAAAGATGTGCTGATGCAGGCGCGACGGTACTTGCGGCAGGTTCATATCTCTTCAAAAAACAGGATATGTCCGAAGAAATCGCACTTTGGCATACTTTCTGAGGTGTGATTATGGGTGTAAATCTCTCGGGTCTCACTGAACCGGTACAGATTGAATTAAGTGAACTCAACGGCAAACGTGTTGCGATTGATGCTTACAACACAATCTATCAGTTCTTATCAATCATAAGACAACCGGACGGATATCCGTTGGAGGACAGGAAAGGAAGAGTTACTTCGCATCTTTCCGGACTGCTATACAGAACTGCAAACCTGATTGAAGCGGGAATAGAACCTTCGTTTATTTTCGACGGAAAACCCAACGAACTCAAAGCAGGAACTCTTTCCGAACGCAGAGAAAGAAGGGAAAAAGCCGAAAAAGAATGGGAAGAGGCTGTCAGAGAAGGAGATACAAAGAAAGCATTCTCCAAAGCTCAGCAGACTTCGAGGATGACTCCCGAAATTTTAGAATCATCGAAAGAACTTTTGGGATATCTCGGGTTGCCTGTAGTCCTCGCATACAGCGACGGAGAGGCACAGGGAGCATACATGTGTGCGAAGGGCGATGTTTATGCATCCGCATCGCAGGATTTCGATTCGCTCTTATTCGGTGCACCAACGCTCGTGAGAAACATGACAATCACAGGCAGGAGAAAAGTTCCCGGAAAAGACATTTACAGAGATGTGAAAACTGAAATAATCGATTCCGAACAGTTCCTTGCTGCGTTGGATATCAGCAGAGAACAGTTGGTCGATGTCTGTATCTTAATGGGTACGGATTTCAATGCGGGAATCTCCGGAATAGGTCCGAAGAAAGGTCTCAAGCTTATCAGAGATTACGGAGACATCGAAGGTGCTCTGGAACATTTGGGAAAAGAGATTCCCGAATACCAACAGGTAAGAGATATCTTCCTGAAAGGAACGTACTCCGACAGTTATGATCTGTCTCCGAGGGAAATCGACAGAGAAGCCGTAATCGAATTCCTCACAGACCACGACTTCTCGAAAGAACGTGTATCGTCCGCACTGAACAAGATCGAGAGTGCCAGGAAGGCCAATAAGGCCAAGAGGCAGCAGAAATCTCTCGATGCCTGGTTTTAAGCGGATTTCATCAGTTCGTCGACCATCTTGGGTGTAAGGTCTACAAGATTCAGTTCTTTCATCTCTTCGGGTGTGACCAATCTGTACTCAGTGTTTTCGTAATTGAGTACAGGCGTCTTTCCCGATGCATCGAACATGAACGGATAGACTTCCCAAATGATGTTTCCTTCTCTGACGTACACAGGCTTGAGAGAAGCTTTCGGTTCGCCGACATCGATTCCCGTTTCTTCCTTGATTTCTCTTTTCGCTGTGGCAAGAATATCTTCGCCGTCTTCTTTCTTACCGGAAACAAGAGACCAACGTCCGGGATACGATCTTGAAGTATCGGGGCGGTGAAGCATCAGAATCTTTCCGTCGATGAGAACAACGGAAGATGCGGTTGTTTTTACGGTTACGTCATGAAGTTCCGCTGTTCCCGAGTCTGCGTCGATTGTTACTTTATCTCCGTCGGAGATGAGAGTGACATCTATGCCGTCAATCATCGGAATCGATGATATTACGGCTCCTGTCGCAACGATTGTCTCTGCGGATTGGTTGATTACGGCTGCGGGTGCTTTGCCGTGGGCTTTGAGATCGTACATTACAAAAGATCCCACAGTACTTCCCTTTCCTCTCGGGAAGACAACAATCTTTCCTGCAAGATTTCCTCCGCGGCCTACTTTCACTTCGCCCGTGGAAGCTTCCACTCCGCCGAGGAAACTCAGCGGTTCGTCGATTTTAAGAACGGTACCCTCCGCTTTTCCTTTGCAGATCGAACGTCCTCTGAAAATCATTCTATCACCTTCAGCAGCTGTGCGATATCTTCGCACATAACCTTCTGCGAACATAATGTGGGAAGATAGTTACCTGCTTTGCATGAGTTTGTACCTGTCCTGGAGAATGTTCCTTCGATAGGTGAAACGACCATACATGTATCTGCGAGAACAGGGCCGAATTCTTCCATGATTTTTACGTCTTCGGGGCATCTGGCTCTTACCGCTTCGGAAGTACAGAACCATATCTCTACGTCGGATCTTTTCTTCTTTTTGCCCTTCAGTAAAGATGCAATCTCATGCATTTCCTTCTCGGTGAGATGGGGACATCCTATTGCAATCAGCTGAATGTCATCGGTTGTGTTCATCTTTTCGTGGGCGTCTTTAAGTTCTTTCTCTCCGATGTGAATCACTTCCAAATCGGAAACATCGAAATCTTTCGCTTCCGGAGTTACACCTTCGACGTGGAACATTGCGACAGCACCTGCGGCTGCCATAGCAGCCGCCATGGTCTTGCCTTCTTCCATTCCGGGTTTTATTCCTCTGTAGTAGGGAATACCCCCTCCGATGACGGAACCGACTGCCTGACCTAAGAGAGAATGAGAGAACAGTGTATTCGGGATGTCTGCATCGATAACGACGGTGGGTGCTCTGTTTTCTTTGATATGCAACCCGTAACATGCCGTTTTTCCCAAGATTGCGGCTGCAAGTGCACCGGGACCTCCTTCTCTGTTTGTTCTCGCTCCTACGAATGAATTCACGTACGATAAAGCGGAAGATTCCGCCCATGCGACGTGATCTCCGAGTTTGGGAACATTCACTCCGTCGTACGGAGTACAGGAACAGGTTGTTTTGATACCCATCGCACCGTACAAATCGATAATACGCTGCTGTTTTTCGGCAAATGCTTCGGAAATGTGCATTTCCTTCCATCTCTTCCTGTCCATTCCGACAGGATTCAACGTAGAAGGAACTCTGACCTTCGCACCGCCTTTTACCATATCTTCGAGATAAAGCAATCCCCCGTCACCGATAGTCTTGTAAGATGCACCGGAAAGATGTGCGGATGTAATATCAACAAGACCGTCTGCGCCGTATATCTTCCCAAGTGCCACGATCAGTTCCATGGCCTTCTGGGCACCCTCTCCGTTTTCACCGTCGAGGATTGCCTGCTCCTCTCTCGTAAGATCCATACTGCCGCGAACATCTTACTGATAAATAGTGTTAATGTTCAGCGTCTGCCGTTGTGAATGTCTTCGTAGGCTTCCACAGTGTTACGCATCTCGTCTGCGGTGAGTTTTCCCAGGACGTACATGGAATCGAAAGGTGCATCGTCTGAAATGAGTGTAATGCCGGGATTAATGCAGTTGTTCCTTTCATAGAAATCCTGACGTCTGACTCTCATTTCGTAATCTTCCGCATCTCTGTCTTTGGGTTCCACGACAAGGAATACTCTGCTGTCGGAATGTGCTTCTCTTATGCAGTTGATCAATTTGGAACCGTATCCTTTACAGCGAACCTGCGGAACAGTTGCCATATAGACCCAGAAAGTACAACCGTTTAACGTAAAGGTGTACGTAAAACCGATGAATTCTCCGTCGTCACGGTATTCCGTGAGCCTTCCGCCTCTTCCGAACGTTCTTCTGATGTTTTCTTCGGGTACCTTCTCAATCTCCGAGAATGATGATGAATACAATTCGGAGATCTCCGGCGTGAATTCTGTAACAACGTTGGAAGTCAGCATGCATGAGAGTATGTTCGGTAAGTAGATAAGAACATATCATCCTGAAAATCTGTATACGGGGGATTTCTCCCCCGTACGGTTAAAGATATTGCACATTCACTGGTCGGTCCACTCGATGTTCCTGAGACAGAACGGGAGTTTGTTTTTCTTCTCCCTGTGGAATGCGACGCAGTCGCGGCACTTCCCGTGTCTGGGGCAGTCCGCTTTGGGGCATGTGCATGATTCCTCTATGCCATTGTATCCGCACATATTTTCCATATCACGGACTGACGGTTTAAGGATTACAGTTCAATTGCTATCTCGTCCAAAGATTTTCTCTTTGAATGCATCGGACCGGGTTTTGCATCTTCTGCAGGATATCCTACCGGAAGGAGATGTTTGATTTCTATGCCTTCGGGTATACCGAATTCCTTTGCGATGTCCTTCGGTTCGAAATAACCGACCCAACAGGATCCGAGACCCAGTGCCTGTGCCTGAAGCATCATGTGATCCGTAACAATTGAAGTATCGGTATATGAGTAATCTTTTCCGCTGAAGGGGCTGGTACAGCATTCATCAAAGACGGCACCGATCATGAAAACAAGAGGTGCATCGAATGTCATGTCCGTGATCTTTCTGATACGTGCAAGAGCATCCTTGCTTCTGAGAACATATATTCTGAACGGCTGGGTGTCTCTTGCCGTTGGTGCGACCCTTGCAGCCTCCAGAATCATTTTGATTTTGTCATCTTCGACGGGTCTGTCGCTGTATTTTCTGACAGAATATCTCTGTCTGATTAATTCCGAAAAATCGGTTCCGCACATGACACAGCGTACACACTCAAAGATGATAATCTCTTCCCGTTATCCGATATGCTTTGATCGGAACTGTGAAGATGCTGATTCTAAGGTCTACATTCAGTAGATTCGTAGAATGTATTATATCCCAGATGTTACGATACTCGTAAAAATAAAGCCGGGATATCAATACGGCTGTAGGAAGAACGAGAGAAATATTGCTGTTTATCCGAACTGTTGGAGGGTAATTTTTCGATAAACAGTATTTTGACCTCGCATAATGGGTGTATTTCGTCCTACGGCTGCGATATCCGAACGGAAACTGTGAATTCGATATTCGCAACCGTTGTATTCGGCGTTAGGAGATCCGAGGTGCAGACAGGGTCATCCTATAGAAAGAAGGAGGAACAGAATGAAGAAAACGAAGATGACCGTATTGATGCTGATGGGCGCATTTCTGATAGTCGTAGCGGCAGGCTTCGGTTTCGCAGGCGATATTATGTTCTGTACACTTCTCTGCATCATTGCATTCTGCTGTCTGCTCAGAGTGGAAAACATCAGGACAAGCAGAGAATACCGCCGTCCTTCCAAGAAAGACGATGAAACGTCGTGATTCAAGGAAAAATCATTTCTCAGCAATCTTGAGCATTTCAGCACGCTTCACATCGATAACGTCGCGATTATCCATGAAACAGTCTCTGCATGAAGGTTTGTATGCTGAAGTTGACGTTGGTTTACCACAGAAATAACAATACTTTTCCTCATAATTCATATTCTTGTATTGAGCCCATCTATCATGACAGGATTTACAGAATAAAGTGTCATCAACAACAGAAATCTTCTTACCACACCTTATACAGAATCCAATGCTGTTGCTCGATTCAGATTCTGATTTGATATTGGTGTTATCGATAGGCACCGACAATTTATTAATAACTAGTGACGGTCTTCTGCGTAAAACGCTCCTATCTTTATTTTTGACACTGATTGTTGAATAATCAACATCAGATTTTGATATCAGAGAATAAGCATACCCCAGTGCATCGTCATATAATACACGATCTCTGTTTTCATAAAACACAACACCTAGTTCGTAGTTATTTACCTGAGAATACTCATAAAGATTCATGGAAGTGGTTATTCCCATCTCCTCGTTGCTGTAATATTTTGCATGAAGATTGTTGATGTGACCGACATATACATTCTCCAATGATTTCAGCCAAATTATCTCATCATCATTCAGTTCATTTTTACCTTAAACGAAAATGGAATTCACACCTTTCCTGTCAGCTTCCTCGATGCACTTCCTGATTTTATCACAAGTCTTCAGGAATGGACTAATGATGATTAGCCTTGTTTTAGCATTCATTATTGTATCAGAAATTGAAAGATTCAGCAACTCTGTATCGAGGAATTCGCCCATATGATGACTGTATCTGCAATGTCAGATAAACTGATTTCTTCAGAATGATGTACTTTGAATAGCTTCTGTTGTAAAAAAAATTGTAAAAATGAAAACAGAAAAGAGATGAATAATATCACCTTAATCAAACATTTTGATTAAGGGAAAAGATGAAGGTGTGTTCGGATTCCCGAACACACCTCTGTTTTCTGTTTAATTCAGCTTACCGTATTCCTCATCGGAAACAGGTTCGCACCATTCGTTGCCGGTTTCTTCTCCGGGGCATTCCACTGCAATGTGCGAGAACCAACTGTCCTTCGCCGCCCCGTGCCAATGCTTTACATTCGCGGGAATAGTTACAACATCTCCGGGATGGAGTTCACGGGGTTCTTTTTCCTTTTCTGCGTACCATCCGCGTCCGTCGGTACACAGTAAAATCTGTCCTCCGCCAGATTTTGCGTGATGAATGTGCCAGTTGTTACGGCATCCCGGTTCGAAGGTGACATTTGCCATGAAAACGGTTTTCTGCGGATCCGTGAGAGGTTTCAGATAGGAATTTCCTGTGAAGTATTTTGCATATGCCGTATTCGGTTCTCCGAGACCGAACATACCTCCGCATTTTCCGTCACCGTCGGAATAGACTTCGACTGCTTTCCTGAAAGCAGCCCATGCATTCGGCCATCCGGCGTAGAATGCGACATGTGTCAGAATACCTGCCATTTCATCCTTTGTGACACCGTTTTCCTTTGCGGAACGAAGATGATATTCGAAAGAAGAATCGATCATTCCTTTTGCGACGAGTGTCGTAACCGTCAGCATAGAACGGATTTTCGGATTCAGAATATCATCCGACCATACCTCTCCGAATAACACGTCATCGTTGATTTCCGCGAATTTTGGTGCGAAATCACCTAATGCTTCTCTTCCTGCCGTCTGTTTGATCTTCATACAGATGCCTCGTTTGATGATGATTATGTTGATTCTCTGAGTTTTATAAATTTTTTAACATACTGGAACAAAGTGAGAACGAACAGGGTTGTAGAAAGAGCTAGGGTAAAACTAGGGTAAAACTAGGGGCGTAAATACAATTGAAATAATGATGATTTATCTAAATCAACTGCGATGTGACAAAAATATCCGTTTGGCGGACCTGCCGGGATTCGAACCCGGGTCTAGAGCTCCGGAGGCTCCGATGCTATCCAGGCTATACTACAGGTCCGTTGATAAATAAGAAGAACAGAAGGAGTTGGGAAGGTAAGGGGTTTAGCCCGTCGATGAACCGGGCGATCCTGAGTCTCCGCTTGAGAGGGAGGAGACCGAATGAAGATTTTCCTTCCTTACTCTTTCTTCGTGAACTCAGTGTATCCGCATTTTCCGCAGGATACACGGTCACCGTGTGTTGCCATGAACACACCGGGTCCGCACTTGGGGCAGACGGGTTTTGTCCTCGCTCCGTCCTTGTATGCATCTCCCTTCTTAACTGAACCTTTCTTGGGTGCTGCTTTCGCTGCCATTTAAATCACTGTCCCTCTTCGGCCTCGGGTGCCTTGTATGCGGGCTTCTGGATGCCGTTCCTCTTGAGGATGTACTCGGGCTCGATTGCCTGTGCGTCCTCTTTCGTTGCGTATACTTTTGCGTAACCCTTTGAGAGTCCGCTGCCGTAGACGGTGTCGATGTTGTTGAGGACAACTGTGTCTCTCTTTGCATCCAGTTTCTTTGCGAGCTCATCCACAACTGCTCCTTTGCTGGGTGTGGATTCGCCCTTGTGGTCGATTGTGAAACGAACCTCTGTCCTCTTAAGGAGAAGGTTCTCTTTCTTTTCGTTGATTTCCATCTTCATTCGAAGTCCTCCATCATGTCCCAGAGCTGTTTTACTCTGGTGCGAATGTTACTGTCCGTGGTGACACGCATCATCCCTTTGCCCGGCCAACCGTAGATTATCTCGTATCCGTCGGGAGCAAAGAGAATACACGGCATCAGCGCCAGATCCTCTTCCCCTTCGACACGGATTATCCCCGGCCCTCCGGTAATCGCGTTTTTTACGGCATCTTCAAGCTCGCGGGTTACCGTACCCGCAGGATTGACGACGACCTTCTCTTCCGACCCATGACTTTCGACATAGGCGGCGAACCCGGTCATCTCATGTCTCTCCGTGTATCCGTCGTAGACGGACAGGAGGGGCACTATGCCGTTCCTCCTCACTGTCAGCGATACCACATCGCCGACGGTGATCATTTTTTGAGCGTCAATGTGTTTGAGTTCCGCTTCTTCGATATCCGTGCCTATAGGTTCCTTGAAGGCCTGTATTTTTCCTTCGGGAATCCTGCGGCCGGACATTCCGATCAGCGGACCCTGAGAGCGTATTTTCCGTTTGCGGAAATGCCCATCTGTCTGGCGATATCGGATTTCTCGTAGTCGATGATTACGAGGTAACCCTGCCATTCTTTGGAGGTCTGTCCGCCGCAGCGGGGACATTTGTCGTCTTCCGAGATGAAGCTACACTGTTTGCATGCTTTGTAGACGGGTCCGACCATCAGGCCTCAGCCTCCTTCTTTCTTCTGTCTTCCTCGATCCAATCGAGTCTTCCGAGACCGGGCTGGCGCATGGTGAGTCCGATCTTACTGTCCTGAGGATTCTTCTCGTTGAGGTCGATACTTACGATTCTCGCTCTTACGATGTCACCGATGTTGAGTGTCCTTCCGGTATCTTTACCGACAAGTCTCTGATTTTCCGCATCGATATCCACACGGTCGTCGAGGACCTGACTCACGTGGAGCAGTCCGTCAAGGGGACCGAATCTTACGAAAGCACCGAATTTTACAATCTCAACAACCTCTCCCTCTATGATTTCGTTCTCTTTGGGTTTGAATACGAGCTGGTTGAACTTTACGGTCTGATATACTGCACCGTCGCCGTGAACAATACGTCCGGGTCCCAAAGTCTCGACATCCTGAACGAGAATTGTGATTTCCTTGTTGGGTCCGATCTGTCCTTCGAACGATTCCCATGTAAGGGAGTCTATGACCTTGTCGATGTCTTCGCCAAGATCTGCTGGAGGTATGCGCACTACCCTCTCGGCCTGTGTTATCATGTACATAGGATATCCTCTTGAATAATGTCGGAGATTAAACCCCTCTTATATAAAAGTGATTACACGCACACGCGTGTCAGTATAATAGAATAAAGGAAAGGGGGTTTTTGAGCCCCCTGTTTACTGTTCTCAGAGGTACAGAATTGCAGTGACCAGACAGATGGTCGAGAGCAGTTTGACGAGAACGTGGATCGAAGGTCCGGCTGTGTCCTTGAAAGGATCACCGATGGTGTCACCGACAACTGCTGCTGCGTGTGCGGGTGACTTCTTTCCTCCGTGTGCACCGGTCTCGATGTACTTCTTGGCGTTGTCCCATGCTCCTCCTCCGTTGTTGAGGAAGTTTGCCATAAGGATACCGACAATGGTTGCAACCATGATCAGACCGCCGACTGCGTAAGGTGCGAGTATACGGAACTCTTCGGGGAGACAGTATCTGTACAGAAGACCGAAGACGACAGGAACCAAGATAGGCAGAAGTGCGGGAACAACCATCTGCCTGAGAGCGGATTTGGTTGCGATATCGACACATCTTCCGTATTCGGGCTGTTTCTCGCCGGCCATGATCTTTCCGTCTTTGAACTGCTCACGGACTTCCTGAACCATCTCACCCGCTGCGGTACCGACTGCGCGGATTGCAAGGGATGCGAAGAAGAACACAAGTGCCGCTCCGATAAGACCGCCGACGAAGATCAGCGGGTTACCGAGAATGACGCGGTTCATCTCAAAGATGATGGTTGATCCGTTGTGTTCTGCGACAATCTCGAAGAATGCTGCGAACAGAAGGAATGCTGCGAGTGCAGCGGAAGACATTGCGTAACCTTTCGTGAGTGCTTTTGTGGTGTTACCGACGGAGTCGAGCTTGTCTGTCCTGTTCCTGACTTCCTCAGGCTGGTTGGACATTTCCGCGATACCGCCTGCGTTGTCTGTGATAGGTCCGAAGGTATCCTCTGCAAGAATGAAAGCAGACGATGCAAGCATCGAAACGGTTGCGATGGCTGTTCCGTAAAGACCCATGGTCATCCTGTATGTTCCGTCGACGATTGCTCCCTCGATAGCGAAGTATCCGAGGAGGAATGTTGCAATGATTGCGATACCGATGCAGACGACAGGGATGACTGTCGATTCCATACCCACGGAGAGACCCATGATGACGTTTGTTGCGGGTCCGGATTCGGACTGCTCCGCGATTGTCTTGACGGGCTTGTGGTCTCCGGTGTAGTACTGTGTGACGTACACAACGACGAGACCCAATGCGATACCGATGACACCGGCGATGGCGAACATCCACCAGTTGACTGTGTATGCGAGTGCTCCGATCTGTGTAAGACCTTTATCGCCGTTGAGAAGCCAATAACACGAGAAGATCATCGTGATGATGACGAGAACCATTGTCACATAGTAACCGAGGTTGAGTGACTTGATTACGTCTGCTTCGTCATCCTTGAGACGGACACAGAAGATACCGATCAGGGATGCGATGAGTCCGAAGGCCATGATGACCAACGGGAGGTAGATGAAGTTGTTGTTGAATGCTCCGAGTGCTGAAAGCTTTACGACTGCGAGACCGATGACCATCGAACCGATGATTTCGGCTGCTGTTGATTCGAAGATATCCGCACCGCGTCCTGCGCAGTCACCGACGTTGTCACCGACAAGGTCTGCGATAACAGCGGGGTTCCTGGGGTCGTCCTCGGGGATACCTGCTTCGACTTTTCCGACGAGATCCGCACCGACATCGGCTGCTTTGGTGTAGATACCTCCTCCGAGCTGAGCGAAGAGAGCGGCCATCGATGCACCGAATGCGTATCCGACGACTGAGTGGAGTGTTGCGGTCATGTCGCCGTCGCACCAGATGTTGTACACGTAGAAGACTGCGAAAAGACCTGCAAGAGAAAGGACGGAAACTGCGATACCGGAGATTGCTCCTCCGCGGAACGATGTTTTGAATGCTTCGTCGAGAGAGCGTGTTGCGGCTGCTGCCGTCCTGATGTTCGAATTGACGGAAACCTTCATACCGATGTAACCGGAAAGGATTGAACATCCGGCACCGATGATGAAGGCAACTGCTACCTTACCGTTGAGGTAGTCTTTGAAATCCTCGCAGAATCCTACTGCGAAGATGATGACAGCGACAACAAGTGCGATGATGACGATGGTTTTGTACTGTCTTGCGAGGTATGCCATTGCACCCTCCTCAATCTTGTCCGAGATCGCCTGCATTTCGGGTGTTCCCTTGTCCTTCGAGAAAATCTGCTTGAAGAACACAGCGGCGATCACCAAGGCGACGACTGCAGCGACAGGTACCATCCACAACAGGTTGTCCATGGTAAACTCAATCATTTTAGTTGACTCCTAAAGTGTTGCTGTCCAACCGAACAACCGTTGTTATATAAAAAGGGTGGGTAATTCCTTTATATAATATGAAAGCGGAAACATCGTCGGGGACGATGGGTTTTTCGGGAAAAAGTCTGAATGCTGTGTATCGGACGATGTGATTTTCTGTTGAGAATGCACGTGATTACGGCATACGGATATCTTTGATGTGCGGATGATTCGGATATCGGTTTGTGTTATGAACTCGGGTGTTTGGCTCATGCGAACTGTGGCTGTTTTTTGTCGCGGAAATCCCGATTTCGGGTGAATTTTATAAAGGACACTTTAACTTGTTTATTTCATGAAACAACTCCCTGTGGGCATCCAAGATTTCAAAATGGTTCGCGATAAGGACTATTACTTTGTGGACAAGAGTATGCTGATAGGGCAGATACTGAGTATGAATGATTTGGGCGTGTATTCGATAACAAGGCCCCGCCGTTTCGGAAAGTCTCTGAATCTCAGTATGTTGGATGCTTTCTTCAATCTTGAATATAAAGGCAATACGTGGTTCGACGGATTGGAAATATCAAAACATCCTGAATATGACAGATACAAAAATG
>CAVIIW010000009.1:0-59676 GCA_963643255.1 Candidatus Methanomethylophilaceae archaeon | reverse complement strand
TATGAGAAACCGAACTCGAAGGAAGTTGCCGTGTTCTTCGGATGGAAGAACATTCTGCCTGCAAAATCAGACGGAGAGAAAGTATCCGCGGAATTAGGTGAGTTTTCCGTAAAATCAGACATAATCGGAGATTCATATCTTGCCGTACGTCCGGATGCGGTTATAATCAAAGACGGCGGAAGATTCAAAGGAAAAATCCTGAAAGCTTCGTACATGGGAATGAGATCTCAGTACGTAATCGAATCCGGAAACACACAGCTTTCAATCGATACCGAATCGAGGTACATGCATTTGGTCGGGGATGAAATATCATTCGATATTGACGAAAGCAGAATATGCGTTATCAGGAAGGATGACTGATTTTCGATTCATTCCGATGACTGACGGTATCGATCATTAGTTTCATTTTGTGTATATCCAAATCTCCGTCTACCGAACATGAACACGTGAATACGAACGGGAAATCTTCCATCGGCTTCAGGACATCTTCGGTATCCATCTTTATTCTGTTATCGTCTCCGAGATAGATTGTAGTGAACGTATCTATTCCGCCCATCAGGGAGAAATCTCCTTTTGATATCTCTCTCATTGTGCTGTGGGCGTTATTCTCGCCGTAGTAGAGGCAGTCTATGCTCATTTTGCGGTAATCGTCTACAAGATTTGTTCCGGGTTCTTTTGTGAACTGTCCGTGGGGATGGTACACCGAAGGTATTCCGTATTCCTTTATCGTCCTGAGATGTTTTTCAATACCGGGAAGACAGAGTGTTCTGATATCTTCCAATGACAAAATATCGGGATTGTCGAATGCGCCTGTAATCACACCGAAATCGGGGTTGCCTTCTCTGAGGAATATGTCTCCGACGATATCTCCTACTTTCATCGTAAATCTTAGCAGTTTTTCGGTGTATTCTTTTTCGGCAACCGCATCCATAAGCATCGGTTCCAAACCGCGTAACATACACCCGACGGAGAACGGTGCGGGAACCGTTCCGCCGAGTGTTGCTTCTTTATCCGTTTTTCTGATTATCGAAAATCCTTCCGCATATGCATGAATCGACGGCGAATCGATTTCTTCCGGCTCATGTTTAAAGAGTTCCTCAGGATCTCCGAATGCTCTTTTCACTGTCATCATGGGGGCATTATCCGAATATCTCATTTCGGCACCGAATACACGGTAGTCCATACTCTTCAGTGCGCCCATCGTCATGTCGTGCCCTATGAATTTTCTGGAACCGATTACGGCTTTTGCGGCGAGTTCGGGGTTGTAGCCATTGTTTCCGAATATTTCCGCCATCGATATTCCCGTGACTGCGGAGCATAACGATGTGTCAAAGAGAAATGTAGGTACACGTTCGTACGGCTGTCTCTCAAGACATGAAATTGCATTCTGGCGGGCGTTCATCAACAGCGTCTCCTTCAGTCACTGTATATTCTTTTCTCTAATAATTGATTCTCCGGTCTTTCATATAAAGGGCGGAAATAACGGGGAAAACAGGTCGATTTTCATAATTCAATACAAAAATCACACAGAAAATTCATTGTATTTTCATATTTTTCGAATTTCGCATTGAAAAAGAATATTCATTAAATTTTGTAATATAATAATTTGATATCTTTATTGCAATTTTACCTAAAAATGGTGTTATATTCACCGATATCGATTCATAGATATGTAGACTTAATATCAACCGTGTATACACTCAAACAAGTTTGTCTTATTTCAATCAATTAGTCGTATGTATTAAATAGAGATTAATGCATTTTTAATTTGAAGACGGAAAGAACAAAACAACTCCCTTCCTACGAATTTCGTAATTTGTCGGAAGGGGGTGATCCGCTCTCCGCGGATCCTGATTCCGAAACCATCCGCCGCAAGGACGGATCTTCACCCGTGCCCCCGGTAATGGGGATATTCCCGGAAGAATCCGGGGGAGGAAATACAATGAGAATTCAGACGAAAATGGTGATCGCATCCCTGGTCGTTATCGCACTTGCGTTTGCTGCAGTATCGGGGGCCGCATATGTGAGATCCCTTAACGCGGAAGAAACAGCAACGGTCGGGGACAGCAGTGATACAAAATATTCAGATTACAAACTTCAGATTGCCGAAGTGGCATCCGCAGCAGCCATTACACTTCCCGAAGGAATCACCGAATCGGGTTTCACTGACGGTAATACAGTTTACGACGGAAAATCATATTACAAAACACTCTCGGAAGCAATCTCCGCAGGAAGTACAGTGCTTTACTGCAAACCCGGTGCGGATATCGGAACTGCATGCAAAATACAGAACAGCGTTACCGTATACGGAAACAACGCCGAGATCGGCGGAGTATTCACCGTAGACGCATCTGCAGCGGAGAATAGTATTACAGTATCTCTCTCCGACTGTATCGGAATCGGCGGATTCACCGTAAACGGTGTTTCCGAGAAGAACATCAACATTAACATCAGCGGCTGTTCTTTCGTAAAACAGGACAGTATCATTGCGGTTGATTCCGATTCATCCGGAAAGATTACAATCAAAGACACCGAGTTCTCCGGCTACGTCATTGCCGTGAACGCAGAGAACTGCGGTTCGCAGGATATCACAGTCAAAGGATGCAGATTCGCAGACTGCGGAACAGTCAAACTTTCCGAAGAATACAATGAAAAATCTGCATGTGCAATCCGCACCGCAGCTGTCGGAAACAACTCCGTATCTTACGTCGCCGTATCCGATAACATATTCAGATACAGCGGTGACAACCAGCCTGCCGGTGCGGAAATAATCGTCGGCGGTTCCGAATCGGAAGGAACGGTTACATGGAACAGTGCCGACGGCTGTATCGTCGGCGACACTGTCTGCGAAGACAGTGTCAAGATTACATCGATTACAGTAGCATCCGGCGCCAAAGCAAAAGCGGTACTCGGAGAAACCGGAAAGATTGTCCTCGAATCCAAGGATAACGAAGTATGCACACTCGTCAGCGATGTGCTCTATATCAGCACCGCAGGCGGACTGTACAGCTTTGCAAATGAAGTTCTCAAAGGAAGAACATTCGCCGGAGAGAAGGTCATTCTCCGTAACGATCTCGACCTTAACGGAAAGAATTGGATACCTGTCAGTAACTTCAAAGGAACCTTCGACGGAAACGGAAAGACTGTGTCGAACTTCAAAGTAACCGCAGGCGCATACGCAGGATTCTTCGGAAAGACCGAAGGCACCGTAAAAGACTTCAGTATCGAGTATGCGGAAATCTCCGGAACTCAGTACGTCGGAGGTATCGCAGGATACATCGACGGAACAATCGAAAAGTGCAACGTTTACAGATCGGCTGTTTCCGGCAGTGAAGATTACGTCGGAGGTATTGTCGGATGTGCAGCGGGTACAGTCGACAGATGCACCGTATCCATCACGGAACTTGCCGCATACCGCGATGTCGGAGGTATTGCAGGTGCATCGGATAAATCTCTCACAATCACGAACTGTGAAGTTAAGAATGTCAACATCACACAGGATCTGTCTGACAATCCCGATAACATAGATGTGAAAGGCAGATCGACCGAAGGCAAAGTCTACCTGACATGGAACAGCATCTGCTGCAGCAAGAACGGTTGGGACGGCAGCGGAAACAGCGGTTTCGTCATCCGCGGACAGTGAACTAACGATTATGTCATTCCTGGTCTGAATAAACTCATTAACAAACCGGGCCTTCGGGCCCTTCTTCCTCCATTGACGCTCCTTTCACCCTAAGGAGAGGTATCCGGAGCTCCCCGGCTCCGGATGCCGTATTCCGATTGTTTTTCAGATTTCTTCGGAGATGATGAACAGTTTCTTTTTCAGGCTGCAATCCCGTAAGAGGTTGCCTCCGCCTTCGGATTATGTATGTAATTTCTCCGAAGAGCTGTCCGTACAATGTACACAAAGCATACTCTTTTCACAAACAATTGATAAAAACCCCGGCCGCCGAAAACCGACAGTCGGATTCTAGGATGGTGGGCCCAGCCGGATTTGAACCGGCGACCTCCACAATGTCAATGTGACGTCATAACCCCTAGACCATGGGCCCGATATTCCCCTTGATACAATCCTTATTAATAAAGGTGATGGGTAGTCAGACTTCCGAAACTGTTACGAAAACCCTTTCAGCCCTTCTTCAGAGGCGGAAGTCTGCCTTCATATTCAACATCCATGTCCTGTATCACAGACCATCTGTCGTAGCACAGGTACGCCATAAGACATCCCGCAACAACTCCGATCAGACCGAGAACCACGGACATATGGTCGAACAGACTCATTGAAAGTACAACCATTGCCGCAAGAAGAACATTCACGGCTACCTGTACATCTTCTCCCGCTCTGTAGCACATGCATGCAACCATTACTGTAGCAATGCAAAGCACGACATTTGCCGCATCTCCGAACTCATACGACCACACATTCTTTCCTATGGAAAGACAGATTGTTGCAATCGAGATAAGCAGGAACATGTAACCGCACATAAGGTACCAGTTTTTCAGACACAGTCCCGCGACTACGAGTATCAGAATTCCCAGAACCGCATAGACGAACGTACAGTCTCCGAGAATAAACATTCCGAACTCATTCGTAAGAACGTTGATTCCGTAGAGAATCAGCAGTATCGTTGAAAGAAAATATCCCGTAACGGGTCCGCTGATATCGTCGCCGTCTAACTGCATCGTACCATTGAATGCATCATTCGTATTTAATCACATAGAAGACGCTTATATCCGAGCATGTAATCCGGAGAGGTGCGATGATAACCTTAGGCATTGAAGGGACCGCCCACACGCTCGGCGTAGGTATCGTAGACAGCGAAAGAAAGGTGTTAGCCAACGTTTTGGATATGTACAGACCTCCGGAGGGAGGGCTGCATCCGAGAGAGGCCGCCAATCACCATGCGGACGTGGTCCCCGGACTTATCGTCAAAGCTTTGGAAGAAGCAGGAGTGACGATGAAGGATATCGATGTCGTAGCATTCTCCAAAGGTCCGGGATTGGGTCCGTGTCTGAGGGTGGCGGCGACAGCCGCAAGATCATTATCCGTTTCGCTGAAGAAACCGATTGTCGGTGTGAATCACTGTGTTGCACACGTGGAAATAGGAAGAGCGACAACAGGATGTCACGATCCAGCCCTTCTGTATGCGTCCGGAGGAAACACTCAGATTATCGCATTCGCAGACGGCAAATACCGTATTTTCGGCGAAACTCTCGATGTCGGCATAGGAAATATGTTCGATAAACTCGGAAGAGAACTCGGCCTCGGTTATTATGCAGGACCGACTATCGAAAAGCTTGCGAAAGAAGGAGATAAACTTCTTGAGTTGCCGTATTCCGTCAAAGGAATGGATATTTCATTTTCGGGAATTATGACAGCTGCGATAAGTCTCTACAAGAAGGGTTACCGTCTGGAAGATATTGCATTTTCAGTACAGGAAACATGCTTCGGAATGCTTGCCGAAGTCACCGAAAGAGCGATGGCCCACGTAGGCAAAGATGAAGTATTACTCGGAGGAGGAGTTTCCCAGAACTCACGTCTCAGAGGTATGATCGAAGAGATGGCCAAAGAACGCGGAGCGAAGATGTTCGTACCTGACAGGAGACTGTGTGTGGATAACGGCGCTATGATCGCGTGGTTGGGAAATCTGATGTACTCTTCCGGAGTGAGAATGACGATAGAAGATACTACGGTGGAACAGAGATTCAGGACGGACGAAGTAAACGTCACCTGGAGGAGCTGAACTGCTCTCCGACGATTCTGTCCGCTTCGGTAAGAAATATCTTTTCGTTTCCGCAGGGGAACGAACCGCCGCTTGCGACTCTGTGTCCTCCGCCTTCTCCGCCCGCTGCGGAGCATGCGTCGAACATTACTTTTGACAAATCCAATCCTTTATCGAGAAGTGCGGTTGTTCCTCTTGACGAAACACTCACTTTCTCTTCGGAACTGTTTACCGAGATCACGGGTCTGTTTCTGTCTGCGATGTAACGCATCGTAATTCCCGCGATAACGCCGCCGTATCCGCTTTCGGAGGAGTCGAAGTACTGAATATTATCCATATCTGTGAGACCTTTCTTATCAAGCGCAAGAACGGCTTCGAGAATTTTTTTATCATATTCATCACGGAGTGCCATAGCTTCCGCAAGAGCATCTTTATCACTGAGACATAACGCGATACCCAGTCCCTGGAAGAGCATACGTCCGCATGCATCGAGAATCTCAGCTAAGGATTCGGCATCCATGCTCCATCCTGTGAGATAGTAACGGGTGTTGGTCAATTCTTTCATTACGGGTGTGGTAACGCCCTGCTGAATGAGTCTGACTGCAATCATCGACGAAAGTTTTCTTCTTTCATCGTCCGTCAGAGTGATAAGGCTCATGTCTTCGCCGATACCCGCATCTTTCAGTAATTTTGAAACGGCTTCGTGGTTTCCGGTGATTCCTCTGATGTACGGTTCCGTACCCTTATACAGAGACTGTACGAGAGGTCCCGACGGAATAATCGAACCGGGAATTTCTCTGATGTAGCCTCTCTTCACACCTTCTTCGAGAAGATAGGGGTTGAATCCGCTCAGTCCTTTGAGGTGCTGTTTGTCTCCCACAATACCTCCGAAGGCAATCTGAACCAAGTCCCAGTTGTCTTCGTTCATCGTTACCGCAAATAACAGAGACATGGTTGCGCCGCACGCACCTGTTCCTCCGTCCGTGCCGTAAAGAATCGGGTTGACGTACGTTATTCTCGTTGCCTCGTCACGTACCGTGTGGTGATCCAAAACAACAACGTCACAGGACATTTCATCTAACTCGCGGATATATGAAGCGCCCAAATCCGCAATGACGATACATTCGGCATCGCAGTTTCTGATAATCTCCATATTGTCCGCATTCAGAGTTTTGAATGTAGTAATCCTGAATTCCTTGCCTGCTCTGAGAAGAGTGTTGGCTAAAATACCTGCAGACGAAAGGCCGTCTGCATCATAATGTGTGTAAACCTGGATAAATCCGTGGCTGCGGACGATGTCCGCAGCTTTGGATAAATCTGAAAGGAGTTTGGAAGGAAGGACGTTACCGCCCATGAATCCTCACTTAAGCATAAGCTCCGCTGTGTTGAGTGAGTATTTCCAGTCTGTGGGGAGAACGCCGTTCTTTTTGTAGTAGCGTTCAAGCCTTCTGATCCTGGCCTCGATCAACATAAGACCTCTCTTGTTGGAGACGTCTCCGCGGTTTTCTTTGAGGTGGACGTTAAGATCGATGGCCCTTCTCATGAGGTTTGCGATGTCTTCCGGAAGTGCCGGTGCGACTCCTTTCTCCTTCATAATCTGTGTGACCGTCTTTCCTGTTGCAAGCTTTACGTCCGGAACTCCGTACTGATCCCTCAGCACAAGACCGATCTTTGCAGATCCGTTACCGTCTTTTGCCATTTTCACAATGATGTCTTCAATCTCGGTGGCAGAGATCGTGACCCATGTGGGGTTCTCGGTGATCAGGGGGCGTTTCGAACATGACTTGCCCTTTCTTCTTGCGTGCATTCTTGCCATTTTTATTCCTCTGAATAATTCAGGCGGCGAGGCTGAGTTTCCTTTATCTCATTCGTGTATATAAAGGGAATGTGCGTTCTTATAGGAGGGAATCAACAGCCTTCCGGGCCCACTCTATAACCTGTTCGTACTCGTCGGTATCGAAAGACAAATCGGAAGGGAGGGTGTCGAAGAGCTTACTTTCCATTTCACCGTCGGATATTTTCTTTCCGAGTGTTACCGCACAGACATCGCAGTAGCCGATACTCATTCTTGAAACAATATCGACTTCGTATCCTGATTCTTCGAGAAATTCACGTTTTGCGGCTTCTTCTGCGGTTTCTCCCGTTTCGATTCTTCCGCCGGGCATCTCCCATCCTTTCCTCTTGGGATTGAAGACCATCATGAATTTTCCTTCCGATATTGCAACGCTGTAAACAGTCTTCTGCTTCTCGATGACAATCATCGCATGATCTTTCTCATACGGTGCGAGATCCACAACTTCCAGAACTTTGCAACCTCTTTCTTTGATACGCTTCACGGAAGCATCGAAAATGTCTTTCGGATCTGCCGTAACATCTTCGGAACGCGCCTTCACGCTCACCATCCCGTATCTTGCATTGAAGCGTTCCATATTGTCGATGAGAATGTCCGCCTGTCTCTTCTGTGCCACGTCTTCGTAAACTATGTCAACGTGTTCCACCGCAAATGCATACTCATCGGGTTTTGTGGCATCTCCGAGAATAGGCATCATGTTGTCTCTTCCTTCGGAAGTTCTCACCAAATCCCTGAAAGATCTGGGTGAAAATTCAACGCAGTAAACCCTTCCCCCGGAAACAATATCGGAGACATGCGAACATGTCGTACCGCTTGCGGCCCCTAAGTAAAGAACATGGGAGTCCTTACGGAACGGAAACGTCTTTCCTCCGCACATGACGTACGCAGACAGTTTGCTTCTTCTGGGTATCCATTCCCTGTATTCCGTGTCGTGAATCTTCAGAAGACGTTCTCCGTACACTCTGACGCCGGGATTGCGGGATACTGTGTAGATATTCCTTCTCTCGGTGAAGACTCCGCACATCTGTTCCAGGGGTTCCATGTACATCGCCATGGGTACTTTACGATAAAACTATTATCACGCTCGGATGTACGCAGGATTATGATCGATATGCTCAGGGCCATGGCCGCGGAGGTCAAAAGGGCCGTGTCGTTGATTCCCGATGACGAGAAGGGAAAGAATATCTGCATGGGTGCCGACGGCACTCCTACGGAAGAGATTGACAAAGTGGCCGAGAATGCCGTCCTGAGATATATCGCCGCAAACAACATTCCTCTGAACGTTCTTTCGGAGGAAATAGGATATGTGGATAACGGTGCCGAGGAAACATTGGTTTTGGATCCGATTGACGGAACAACCAATTCGATACTCGGAATTCCGATGTACACCGTATCAATGGCAGTCGGAAAGAAAAGTCTCAGTGATATCCACACCGCACTGATAACGAATCTTGCGACGGGTGACGAATTCACCGCAGTCAAAGGAAAAGGAGCGTTCCAGGACGGAAAGAGAATCAGTGTCAGAAAGGATTTCTTTCCCGAAAAGATAAGAATGTCGATTTATCTCGGAAAAGGCGCGAATCCTTTTGCGTTTTCATTGGCCAAGAGGATAAAATCGACAAGGTCTTTCGGCTGTTCTTCATTGGAAATGGCTTACGTCGCAAACGGTTCTACAGACGGATACCTGATGCAGTCCGACTGTTACAACAGGTCGATGCGTGTTGTGGATATTGCCGCAAGTACGCTTATCCTCCGCGAAGCGGGAGGGGAACTGTTCGATCTGAACGGTGTTCCCTTGGATATGCCCTTCGATCTTTCGACCAGATGCAATTTCCTTGCCGTTGCGAACAGGATGGTGTTTGATTTCGTCATGAACGGAAACATGATTCTCAGTTCCGGAGGCGGAAAACTCAGGTACGGAATATACGCGAACATGAAGCTCAAAGATGCCGTAGATGTTACCGAGAGAGTAATCGCCGCTTTGGGTGACGAAGAATACATTCTCGACGAACCCATCGCGAAAGCGATGGGAATGAAAGGTATTCCTCTGAAACAGATGGATGCCGATGTCATCATAACCATCGGCGGTGACGGTACAATCTTACGTGCATTACACAACACGGATGCACCCGTTATCGGAATCAATGCAGGCGGCGTAGGATTCCTTACAGAGATTCCCTTAGACGGAATCGAAGAAGGAATCGCAAGACTTCTGAGAGGAGATTACACAATACAGAACAGACCCAAAATTGCGGTTTCCTACAACGGAGAGATAGTCGGCGAGGCGGTAAACGAAGCTGTATTCCACTCGGATTCGGTTGCAAAGATAAGACGTTTCAAAATCTATGTCAATGATTCTCTCACCACGGATATCCGTGCGGACGGAGTTGTACTGTCGACACCCATAGGATCAACGGCATACACAATGAGTCTCGGAGGTCCCGTCATGGATCACAGAGTGGATGCCTGGCTCATGGTTCCCATGGCTGCGTTCCAGTTCGCATTCAAGGAGATGATTGTTCCTTCTTCCGTAAAAATAACCATAGAAGCCGTTCTTGACAAAGGATGTCTTCTCGTCATCGACGGACAGAATGAAATCAACATTCCCGGCGGATCGAAAGTCGAGATGGTAAGGTCCCAGAGAACAGCTTCGTTCATTGTTTTCGAGAACGATTTCTACTCACGTGTGAGGAAGAAGCTGGTGAGTACGATATGAAGAAAATCTATGCCGTCGATATCGCAATGATAGACAGTTTCAACGAGTCTGCAAAGGCGTGTTATCCTGACGAATTTCTCTGTATGGTAAGACAGGAAGACGGCGTAGTGAACGAATTGGTTCTTCTTCCCGGAACGGTATTCGGTGACGAACACAGTTTCCTCAGCGAATGGATGTCGCCGATAGATTACAGTCTCGCAGGCACGGCACATTCACACCCGGGATACAGTAACGAAGCTTCCGATGAAGATAAGGCATTGTTTTCCAACATGGGAGGAATTCATTTCATCACATGTCAGCCCTATGACAGGAACAGTTGGAAAGCCTACAATTCAAAAGGTGAGATTGTAAATCTCGAAATCATCTGCCGATAGTCATGAGACTTGACGTAACCAGATCTTTACCCATTTCGAGAAGACTGATTGTGTATGCCTTATCTCTTCCTTCCGCGAAGATATCGACGGCACGGTCGTAATCGTTGAATCTCACGAACAGCCAACCGTCGTTGAAATCGACTCTCCATCCGTCGCAGTCCGTGATTCTGTCATACTCAAGTGCATAAAGATTCTCGGAGAGTTTCTTGGTAAGGTGTTCTCTGCTTTCGTAGTGTCTTACGAATCCTTTCGCATCGTAGTATCTGGGTATTTCGTCGATTACATCACTTAATGCGATTTCGGATGCCATTTTCGCAAGTGTTACGGCAGACATTATCCCGTCGGAACAATAGGATAACGATTTGAAAATGACCGTTCCGTCTTCCATTCCGCCGAATCCGGAGTCTTTTTCTTTCATCGTTTCCGCAATACTCTGTTTGCTGAGAGGACAGTAGATGATGTTGCATCTGAGGGTGTCTCTGACCACCATAGGGGTGTTTACGGGAACGACGACATCCTTCGGGTTGAGATATTTCAGAATAAGAGCCAGAAGATTACCTCCGGAGATGTATCTTCCGTCTTCGTCCACAGCGGCGATACGTGTTCCGTCGCCGTTCAGAGCGACACCGATACTGCCCGCATCTCCTGTTTTGACGTTTTTGATCAGAGATCTCAGATTCACCTCATCCGGCGACAGATCTCTCCCGGGGAATCTTCCGTCGGTCTGACAGTTAATCGTGGTAACATCCGCGCCCAAATCGGTCAGAACGGAAGGCGCAATCACGGAACACGGGCTCGATGCGCAGTCGATCGATACACCGCAGTCGATGGATTCGGAATTGTTTACGATTGTTCTGATGTAATCTTCGTTAATTCCCGAAACGGAATCGTATGTTCCGATTTTGTTCTCGTTGGTAACAATATCCACGTTCTGAAGTCTTTCGAGAAGGATTTTCATCTGATTCTCGGTGAACAATCCTCCGTCGGGATTGAAGAAAACCGCACCTGCGATACGGTTTCTGTCTTCGGGATTGCCGATCATTACGTTGCATTTTGTTTCGCCGTTGCAGAACGGCATAACCATAGCCGGAACCGCACCCATATCGAGGATATCGGCACCTACAGATCTGGCACCTGCTTTGAAACAGTTCTGCATCATGAGGCTGTTGGGGGCAAAACTCCTTCCGACCGCAATACGGCTGTACAGCGTACCTACGGCCTTACCGAGGTTTACCATGCCTTCCGGAGTGAGTTCTCCGTCCTGCATACCCTGGATGCTAGCAGTGTTCCTGATCTGCATGACGGCTTTCAACACATTGCCCGATATAAGCGTATTGTTCTCAGTCTCAGTATCGGCGGTTATTATATGCGTGCTGTCCGATACATTTTTGCTGATTGTACTGTACAATCGATCGGAGGCACAGACATGGCATTTTGCAGAAACTGCGGGATGGAGATCGGAGAAGATTCGCTTTACTGCCCCGGATGCGGATCCCGTCAGAACAACGTACAGCAGGTATACAGACAGCCTGCCGTTGACGACAGCGGAAGCATCGGATGGGCGATTCTGGGATTTTTAATCCCGTTGATAGGACTTATTCTGTGGCTTGTGTGGATGGACAACAGGCCGAAATGCTCCAAGATGGCCGGATTGGGTGCGTTGGCATCCGTTATCGCAGGGATTCTTTTCTGGGTATTATTCTTTGTATTGGTTTACACTGCGTAACGTGTATACGCAGTCTCTGTAAGAATGCCGTTTGACTGACCTGAGGAACAGAACCGGATGTCTGTGTTCTGTTTTTTCATGTTAAGTTTATTTCTGCACATCCGTTCCGTTGAATCTGCGGTTTTTATATCTATGATGTGTATAGTGGATTAATTGACGTAGCAATACGTTTCAGCGGGGCGGATGACATGGGTGAATGCGAAAGGTGCGGTACGGAAGTGAGCAGAGGTCAGCTCTGCTGTCCGAACTGCGGTTCGTATCAGGATGTTACCGTTCCCCCGAACGGTAACCCCGTTAAAGACAGCGGAAGCAGACTCTGGGCGGTATTCGGATTTTTAATTCCGATTCTCGGACTTCTTCTGTGGTTCCTGTGGGTTGACAAAAAGCCTAAATGCGGAAAGATGGCGGGAATGGGGGCATTGGTTTCCGTAATTCTGAGTGTTTACCTGTGGATGCTTCTGTTTGCACCTGTCTATACAGGCTGACGGCCGCACAGGATCTATTCCGATACGTGGCACATTTTTACATCTGCATGACGGAAATCTTCCGTCGCAATGTTTCCCGGATGTATGTTTCCAGAACGCTGGGAATTAGACAATGTTTATATACTGATTATTAGGATTAGAATACTGGTCCGATAGGGCCAGAGGGAAAGAAATGGTTATGGAAAAGATTGATTTTGCCAAAGCGAAAAAGATCGCTGTGACAAAAGGTCTCAAACCCGGCAAAGTGAAAGGCACTGAAGGTGTACAGTTCACAAAAGGAAACAACAACAGACTTGACGTTATCTCCTGGGAAGAGTTCAAAGAGGCTCTTGACAAGAGAGGTCTCGCTATCTTCGAAAGCGGCGGCTGGATGAAGATAATGAAGGCCTGATCGGTCCGAGGTTGTCTAACCGAGTCTGGCACTTATACGGTGCCGGACGGACAAACACCTTACGCTCCTGCGGTTTTTCATATTTTTAATGTTTCATATTGTTTAAATATGAAAATGTGATTGGCACCGATACTGCAAGGGTTACCGAGCTTGGCCAAAGGTGCTAGATTCAGGGTCTAGTCCTTAGTGGTTCGTGGGTTCAAATCCCATCCCTTGCACCATGCCTGTTTTTACGGTATTTCAGAGAACAGCGGATGCTCTTGATTTACGCAATCCGTTCGGAATAAAGAGAAAATAATGTGCAGGGATGCTTCCGCACCCCTGCTGTAAGAGTTTCAGTAGGAAATTCCCTGCCAGATCATCGCGTTTGCGACTTTCTCGAATCCGGCGATGTTTGCACCTGCTACAAGGTTGCCTTCCATGCCGTATTTCTTTGCCGCATCGGAAGCCTGTTTGTAGATGCTCTTCATGATGTCGTGGAGTTTACCGTCGACTTCATCGAAGGTCCAGGACATCCTGAGGCTGTTCTGGGACATCTCGAGAGCGGATGTTGCGACACCTCCGGCGTTAGCTGCCTTTGCGGGACCGAAGAGGACACCTGCCTTCTGGAAGGTTGCGATTGCCTCAGGGGTGCTGGGCATGTTTGCTCCTTCTGCGACTGCCATTACGCCGTTCTTGACGAGAATCTCTGCGGATTCTTTATCAATCTCGTTCTGTGTTGCACAGGGGAGTGCAATGTCACAGGGGATGGTCCAGATTCCTTTGCAGCCTTCTGTGTACTTTGCGGTCTTGGAGTAGTTGACGTATGTCTTGATCCTGTCTCTCTTGACTTCCTTGATCTCTTTCATGATCTTGTAGTCGATTCCCGCTTCATCGTAGATGTAACCGTTCGAATCGGAAACAGCGACAACCTTTGCACCGAGCTGTGTTGCTTTCTGTACGGCATATGTTGCAACGTTGCCGGAACCTGAGATGACGACAGTCTTACCCTCGAAGGATTTACCTGCCTCTTTGAGCATTTCGTCTGTGAAGTAGCAGAGACCGTATCCGGTTGCCTCTGTCCTTGCGAGCGAACCGCCGCAGGGGATTGCTTTACCTGTGAGGACTCCGGTGTACTCGTTCTGGAGTCTCTTGTACTGGCCGAACATGTAACCGATCTCTCTTCCGCCGACTCCGATATCTCCTGCGGGGACATCTGTGTCGGGTCCGATGTGTTTTGCGAGTTCAGTCATAAACGACTGACAGAATCTCATGACCTCGTTGTCCGATTTGCCTTTGGGATCGAAATCGGATCCTCCCTTACCTCCTCCGATGGGGAGTGTTGTGAGGCTGTTCTTGAAGATCTGCTCGAATCCGAGGAATTTCAGAATCGAAAGGTTGACTGAGGGGTGAAGCCTGAGTCCGCCCTTGTACGGACCGATGGCGGAGTTGAACTGTACGCGGTATCCGCGATTGACCTGGACTTTGCCGTTGTCGTCAACCCATGAGACGCGGAACATGACGATTCTCTCAGGTTCGACGAGTCTTTCAATGACACCGTTTGCCTGAATTTCGGGCCTTGCTTCCACGACAGGTTCCAGAGATTCGAGGACTTCTTCTACTGCCTGAAGGAATTCCGGTTCGTCGGCATTGCGCTTCTTGAGGTCTTCGAAGACCCCTTTGAGATAGCTGTTCTTAATTGCCATTTGACCACCTATTTTGTTGGTTGAGAATTTCGACGGCGTATTCTATATTTGAATATAGCCCCGATTGCCGAGACACTCTTTTAATGAAACAGTGTTGAAAATGTACAAATGTCTAATGTTTGATAAAAATAATAGATATCTGTCTAAACCGACCCTTTCGGGTCGATTCAGACAGAAGAATGGGTTTTATGCCTCTTTTTCTCCGTCCTTGAGGTATACGTCGTATATCTCGAAGGGACAGTCGATGCCTTCTCTGACAAGTTCCTCATAGATTGCTTCGTTAAGCTCGCCGGTGAGTCTGACGTTGTCTCTGAAGTCCTTGATGTATACGGCGAGACGGAAGGTCATGTACGAATAATCGAATGAATCCAACCTTGTGGACGGCAGATATCTCGGATCGTCCGTAACGACATCCTTGTTTGCGTATGCGTGCTTGAGAATGATTTCTTTGGTCTTCTCAATCGGCGCATCGTAATCCACGTCGAAGTAGAGGTAAATTCTGTAGGCATTCGTACGTCCCGTAACGTTGATTACGGAAGATGTGGAAACTTTGCTGTTCGGAAGAACGTAATGCTCATGGTTTGCCCAGTTTTTGAACTCACAGTTCAGGAGGCCGATACGTTTGACTTCGTAAATTTCGGTTTCAGCTCCGATCTGCACCATGTCTCCGACTTTGAACGGACGTGCGGTAAGAAGGAAAACTCCTCCGAAGAATTCCGTGAGGATGCCCTGGGCACCCAATGAGATGGCAATACCGACGATTCCCGCTCCTGTAAGGATAGCGACAAGATCGACTCCGAGTACCGAGAGAATTGCGGAAGTTGCACTCACTGCGATAACAATTTTACCGATCATACGGAACAGAGGAATCAGTGTCGTATCCACTCCGGAAAGGTTGCCTCTTCTTTCAGATCTGTGGAATAACGTGGAAATCATATTCTTGTAGATACTCCACACGATTATCGCCGCAAGGGCGATGAAAATAAAATTCGAGATGTCTTCGAACAAATTGACGATGACATCGTGTGCTCCGTAGACAACCAACGATTTCCTTATTCCGTAGATAATTATGATCAGGAGGGCCATTCTTCCGGTGGTTCTTGTGATATCTTTACGGTCGTCTGCATCGTTCCTGAAAATTACCGCCCAGATAGGCCTCAGAATTATCGGAGCAAACGCAGCGATACAGCACCAAATGGCGAATGTTACCAATGCGGATACGAGAGGTGTATCCATCGGACTCGGCAGAGTGCCGAAGACACCGAAGATTTTGTTGAATTCACCTGCATCGGAGTATTCGGGCCTGACTTCAAGGTTGACAGTCATCGTTGCCGTTTCGGTCTTATTTGCACTGAAACTGAAGACGGTCACGTCCACGGTTATATTGTAATTGCCGTGTTCGGTGAATCTCGTACTTTCCGCCGTCACTGTGTATTTTACTGCATTTCCTTTCGCAATTACCGATTCTTCTTTGTCCACGGTACTTGCGATTCCCTGCGATTTGACATTCACCGACACCGTGATGTAATCGGTGTCGATGTTCGTGATCATTATACTTGCCGTCTCGGTTTCACCGGCGGCTATGCTCAGGCTGTCGTCGAAAGTGGTGACGGCAGCGCCGTTGACCGTCATGTTCGCAGTCGCATCCGAACTCTGTACCGTGCAGGAGCAGAGAATAAAGAGTACAGCGAGCACGATCATTACATTCTTACTCTTCATGTCTGTCGTCCCCCATGACATTGGCGATTGTTCTGTGACTGGGTATGTGTATTCCGTTCTCGGCGAATTTCTTCAGTATTGTTTCGCGGATGATACCCATGTCGTCGAATGAATCTCCGTAGTTTATGAAATAACACGCAAGCGTCAGGACTATGGCTCCGTGGTCGTTTGTATCGGAAATCACTACGGCAGGGTCGTGAATATCTCCGTCACGCCCCAACACATTGGGATTCTCCTCCGCCGCTTCTTTTATGAGTTTCTTGGCCAACACCACGTCGCAGTCGATAGGTACTCTGACTTTCAGCGTACTGCGGTAGTTCTTGTTGGTCCAGCTGATATTGTTGATTGTGTTGGATGTGAGCGTACTGTTCGGTATGACAATTTTATCGTTGGAATATCCCGTGACGAATGTAGTATTCATTATTCCTATTTTATCGACAGTCAGCGCTCCGCTTCCGTTTACTTTTATGATGTCATCTTTAACAAAAGGACGTGTAACCAACAGAATAAATCCTGAGAAGAACTGGTTGATTACAGGTTTTGCACCCAAAGTAATACCCAGTGTCGCGACACCGGCACCCGCAAGAATACCTGCAAGGTTGATACCCAACTTGGAAAGGATATATGTCACCGCAACAAGAATAATCAGAATTTTTCCGAGAAGATGTGTAAGCGGGATCAGTGACGAATTCACTTCCGTGTTGTATTTGTCCGCTCTCTTCAGAAGGAATGCAACCACTGCCTTGTAAACATCAAACGCAACCATTGCGCCTGCGAAGATGTAGATGAAATCCATTATCATTTCCAAACTCGCCAGGAATTTGTAGCTCGCACCCATTACGCGTGCGAGATTCATGGTGCCTGTGGCAAGAATCATTATGAAAATACCTGATGCGAACATTTTGCCGTTAATTGTCGTATCTTCTTCTTTTACGAGTCTTCCGAGTGCCCTCACTACGATATATCCGACTGTCGAAGCCGCTGTTGCCACCGCAAGCCATCCGATTATCGTGAGTGCGATGTACATATATTCGTTGTTAAACGGTTCGGGAAGAGTAAACAATCCCATGACAGTCATGTAATATCCGTTGCTTGAGAGTCTGTTGGATGTGTTTACGGTAAATGTCATTTCACTTTTTCCGGTCCCGGAACCGTCTTTTATGACTTCGACGGTAAGTGTGATGCCGTATTCGTCTTCTTTGATGAAATCATCCGGCGCCAACATGCTGGTCAGTGTGACTGTCGCACCGGCATCGATAATTGTGTCGTCTGGCATAGTGGCCCTGATAGGTCCTGAATCTTTCTGCGTGAGTTTGATCATCACAGGTACGGAATTTGCATTGTGAATGTAGATGCTGATATTCGTCTCATCCAAGACGTCGATATTCATTCCGTCGGCAAATGTCATCACGGTCACGCCGTCGCAGACTGTGCTTACGGAACTGTCTGCGGACGCTGACGGGACGAATAATATCAGAAGCATGACGGCAACTGCTGCTGATGCTGCGAGCGGGGCCCGGTTCATAACTGCCCCATAACTGAACCAAGATAATAAGGACACTGTCCCGACAGTCGGAAGAATTCTAACTTACTAATATTAAATACGTAGAACCTGATGGTCCTGCATGGAGGCCGCGGCGTGGATAAGAGTTGTGATTTTCATTGTCATTATGCTGTCCGCATGCCGCAGCGACCGTCTGTACCGTGAGGTATCGGACATTCATTGGTGGATTATCGGAGTGTCCGGCGCTGTATTGATTGTAATCGACGGAGGAATTTCCGTTACAACTGTTACGGCAGCGATCGGATGTCTTCTGATTGTTTACGATATTTTATCACAATCCGAAAAACCCGCTTCGTTCTATGTGATACTTCACATCGCGGAAGCGGCAATGTTCCTGATTCCGATACTGATTGCGAAAGATGTCTCGGAAGGATATCTTGCGGTTCCTGTGTATTATGTGCTGTTTTACATCCTGTATATTACAGGCATACTCAGAGGCGGTGCGGATGCGAAATGTATGATTGTGTCGGCAATGATGTTTCTTACAGCGCCTGCGGTTATCGATACACTGATTTCGGCACCTGCACGTATGGAATCTTTTCCGTTATTCCCGCTGTCGTTACTGTTCCACGCTGCATTAATCACACTGATTTACATGCTGTTCCGCTGTCTCAGAACAGCGGTAATAACACACGGAGAAGTCGGATTCCGTCCGTGGCGTCTGATGAATATCGACGATGCCGAAAAATCATTCACATGGCCGAAACAGGACATCGAGAAAGGAAAGAAAGTCTTCGTCCGCGGCATCCCCGACGACGGAGTTTATGACAGACTCAGAACCGCAGGAGAAGAGAAAGTCTGGGTCACGCCGATGATACCGTTTATGATTCCGATTGCGTTGGCGTTCATCTTTATGATAACCGTCGGAAACCTTCTGTATCTTCCGTTCAGCGTCTGATGTTGAGGTTCGCACCGCAACATCCGCATTTCGAACCGTCGAGACCTTCCAAATCCACGGTGTAGCCCATTCTCCTGATGACTTCCGAACCGCATTCGGGACATACCGTATCATTGCCGCCTTCGACCATAATGTTTCCGAGATAGACATACTTCAGTCTGGCTTTCAATGCAATCTCTCTTGCATCCGTCATCGTTTCGATCGGTGTCCACGGAACATCATCCATTCCGTTATCGGGATGGAATCTTGTGAAGTGAACGGGAACATTCGGCGACAACTCATTGACAACCCATTCCGAGAAATCTTTCAGTTCGTCGGGAGAATCGTTGTGTCCCGGGATCAAAAGATATGTGATTTCAAGATGAACTCCCGATCTGTACACATATTTCGTTGTCTTCAGGACATTTTCAAGATCCGCGTGACATATCTCTTTGTAGAATTCTTCTCTGAACGCTTTGATATCGATGTTCATCGCATCCGTTATCTTACACAGTGCTTTCAGCGGTTCTTCGCTGACGTATCCGTTTGTAACCAACACAATTCTGAGGTCGGGATCGCATCTTTTGACATCTTCGATGTACTCGATCCAAATCATCGGTTCGTTGTATGTGAATGCAATCGAATCCGTTCCTTCGGATCTGCACATATCGACCAAAGCCTGCGGAGAAACATACGTAGTACGTTTCTTTCCTGTTTCTCTCTGAGATATCGAATAATTCTGACAGTGTTTGCAGGTCATGCTGCATCCGATTCCTCCGACGGAGAATATTCTGCTTTTCGGACAGTAATGATTCAGAGGTTTCTTTTCAATCGGGTCCACACATATCGACGATACTCTTCCGTAGCTGTATGCTTCAAGGAAATCGTTTCCTCCTCTTCTTGCACCGCATAATCCGTATCCTCCGTCGGATATGAGGCACTCATGCGGACAGAGGTGACATCTGAATTTATCTCCCTCGCGCTCGTAGTACTGCGCCTCG
This sequence comes from Candidatus Methanomethylophilaceae archaeon, assembly GCA_963643255.1. Classification (GTDB taxonomy): domain Archaea; phylum Thermoplasmatota; class Thermoplasmata; order Methanomassiliicoccales; family Methanomethylophilaceae; genus Methanarcanum. Next base: position 39,563 of record CAVIIW010000009.1, on the reverse strand, counting down.
ATTCTGACGGGACTAGTAGCACCCATGTTCCAACCTCGTACGTTTGTCTCCTTCAAGGAGATATGCGCCGCCGTCATCTGTTACGTGACCTATAATCGAAAATGCAACACCTGTATTCTGCAATATTTTCAAAGCATCCTTCGGGAATGTGAATAACAATTCGTATTCTCCGCCCCAGTAGAGCATTAAATCTTTCTTGGGAATGTTCAGTTTTTCGCTTACTTCTTTTACGTCTGGGTCTGCAGGTAAGAATTCGGAAACAATCTCAATGCCCACGTGGCTCTGTTCGCATATCGTATTCACCGCGGTTGCAAGACCGTCCGATAAATCCATGCAGGATGTGACTTTGCCGCATCCCGAGAGAGCGATTCCTTCGTAAACCATCGGTATCGGAGTCATGAGTCTGAATATCGCTTCTTCGGCCTCGATTCCGTTTTCCAACGCTTTGAATCCGGCTGCGGGACCTCCCAATCCTCCAGTAACTGCGACAACATCTCCTTTCTTTGCACCGTTACGCATCATAGGAGTACGGTTTTCCATCGTACCCAATGCGGTACATGAAATAACTCCGGGGCCGGGTTTCGTATCTCCTCCGATTACCGTTGTTTCCACAAATTCGGTGCACTGATCGATTCCGCTTACGATATCGTAGAAGTCTCTCTCGTCCATTTCACCCGGCATCGCCAATGATACAAGCAATCCGATCGGTTTCGCACCCATCGCCGCAAGATCGCTTATTGTTACTGCGGCGGCAGTCCATCCGAATTTCTCATAACTCATTCCTTTCGGCATGTGTCTTTCGAATGTGACGAGATCGGAACACACGACGGTGTTTTCGTCTGTTTTGACAATTGCAGCGTCATCTTCCGTACCGTCGACATCAGGAGATTTCCTGAGTATGCTCATTATATTGCTCACGAGCCGGCGTTCTCCGACCTCTTTCAGCGATGCCATCGTCGGAATAATCTCTTTTTCCGATTAATAAGTGATTCCCTGTTTTTCTCTCAACTATAATAACGGATGACGGATATTTCCCAAACATATGATGGGCATCCGTCGGCCCGCAGGCCGTTCGTTCGGAAAGATCGAAAGCAGATCGCTTCACGTCTTGGGTATCATCCTTATGTTCACGTCGATACTGATGATACCTGCGTTGGCAGTTGCGATATGGCAGGAAGAATCGATACTGCCGTTTGTTATTCCCGTCATTCCGTGTTTCATCATCTCGGCGGCTCTGATGTATTATTTCAGAAATCCGAAGGTTATGCGTCCCGCAGACGGTGTCGTAATGGTCATCACGCTGTGGGCGGGACTGTTCATTGTGGGTACGGTTCCGTATCTCATCTACGGATTATCTCCGATAGATGCACTGTTTGAATCCGTCAGCGGATTCACCACGGCAGGTGCGACAATCATTCAGGATATCGCTTCGCTCCCGAAGAGTATGCTGCTGTGGAGAGCCTCCACCCAATGGGTCGGAGGTATGATCATTGTCATCATGTTCATGTTCATCATTCCCATGGTTGTCTCCGGAGGACGCAGTCTTCTGCAGAATGAGATGTCCGGTTCCGGTTCCGGAAATCTGTATCTCAAAATGGGAAGCGCTGCCAAGCAGTATGTTGCCGTTTATATCATACTGACACTCATCTTCTTTGTCATTCTGACGATGCTCGGACTGACATGGCTGGAAGCTTCCACGATTTCCATGTGTGTCATATGTACGGGCGGATTCATGGTTACAAACGACAGTTTCGCATCCTACGGAATCGCCGTGAAGATTGCTGTGTTACTGTTCATGATCATCAGTGCCACAAACTTCTATCTGCAGTACAAAATAATCATGAAACGTGAGTTTTCCGCAGTTAAGAAAAACGAAGAACTCCGTTTCATGCTGTTCTTTATCCTCGGCGTGAGTGCATTGGTTCTTGCCGCCATGTTCCTTAACGGAAGCGGTACCGATGACATAATCAATTCAATCGTAAACGTTGTGTTCTCCGTAGTTGCGATGGTTACGACCACAGGTTTCACCACAGTGGATTACACCACAGGTTGGCCGTTCATCGGAATGTCGCTGCTGCTGGTTGTGATGTTCATCGGAGGTTCCACGGGATCCACTGCGGGAGGTATCAAGATTTCAAGAGCGATAATCGTCTTCAAGTCGATGCTCAATGAGGTCAGGCAGACCGTACATCCGAATGCCGTCTACAGTGTGAAATTGGACGGCAAAGGAATCGATGAGTCTCTCGTACGCAGTTCGACCGTTGTTGTTTTGATGTTCATGATAACGGTGTTCGTGGGAACTATGGTTCTCGACATGGAAATGGGAACAGATGAAGCACTGTTCGCATCATGCGCTTTGGTTTCCGGTACGGGTCCCGGAATGGGTGTATTGTTCGGAAACTATTCGGTCATGTCCGCCGAAATGAAATTATTCGCATGTATGCTCATGATCCTGGGACGTGTCGAAATCGTTACGATTTTAGTGGTATTCACAAAAGGATTCTGGAAGGAACTCTTGGGAATCAAAGGAATAAACGATATGAAGGAAAGAATAATGGGCATTCCCGGTTCCGCAGTATCTGTCTTCCGCAGAAAGAAAAATCCCGAAGAATCCACAGATACACAGGAAGATGTGCCTTCGGATGATGCTGTAAGCGATTCCGATATTCAGTAAAGAATATTCCCGCGCGCACGCATTATATACTTTTTCCAGGATAGTACCTAGGCAGGTGTTTCGAGATGAAGGTAGATGTCAAATACGGAAAAGACGGAGTACAGTCCGTCGAGATTCCAGATAAGAACATGATCGGTATCTTCTGTCCGAAGGATGTCGAATGCGGCGCCCCGGATAAGATAATAAACGAATCGATCGACAACCCTATCGGCTACGATTCATTGGATGATTTCCTCGAGGGCGGAGAGGATATCGTGTTCATTGTCAACGACGGTACAAGACCCACCCCTACGGCGAAGGTATTGGATGCGCTTTCGAAGAGAATGGACCTCAGAAAAGCAAGATATCTTATCGCCACCGGTAACCACAGGGATATGACTCAGGAAGAGTACGATTTCGTATTCGGCAGTCACTACCAGGAACTTAAAGACAGGATTATCTCGCATAACGCAAAGAAATCCGAATGTGTTTATCTCGGAGATTCGAAGAACGGAACTCCCATGGAAGTCAACAAAATCGCCGTGGATTCCGACAGATTGGTTATAATCACAAGTGTTGAACCCCACTACTTCGCAGGATACACCGGAGGAAGAAAATCGTTCCTTCCCGGAGTCGCTTCATTCAGAACAATCGAAGCGAACCACAGGCTTGCGATGAAACCCGAAGCACAGGCACTGGCTCTGGAAGGAAATCCTGTACACGAAGACATGATCGATGCTCTGGAACAGGTCAAAGGAAAGAAAATCTTCTCGATTCAGATTGTAATGGACAGGCATCAGGACATCTACAAATGCGCATCCGGAGACTTATTCAAAGCATTCGACAAGGCAGTCGGATGGGCGGAGGAAGTATTCTGTGTCCCCATTCCCGAAAAAGCGGATCTTGTGATTTCCGTAGCACCTTATCCCATGGACGTAGATCTTTACCAATCCCAGAAAGCCCTCGACAACGGAAAATGGGCTCTGAAGGAAGGCGGAAAGATCGTAATGGTATCCAAATGCAGGGAAGGAATCGGTCACGAAACATTCCTTCAGCAGCTGTCTTCATCCAAAGATCCGAAGGTTGTTCTTGAAAACCTTTACAAAGAGTACAAACTCGGATATCACAAAGCCGCCAAAATGGCCGAAATCGCTACATGGGCGGATATCTGGGCGGTCACCGATTTGGATGACGGTTTGCTGAAAAACGCAAACATTACTCCCTTCAAGACTGTCGGAGACGCGGTTAAGAAGGCACTGGAAGAAAAACCGGACGCAAAAGTCATAATACTCATGGACGGTAGCGTCACAATACCGATGGTGAACTGAGATGACATTCGAAACAGACAGATTGGAAGAAGTCAGGAATGCAGTCAACGTCTGTACGATGTGCGGGTTCTGCAAGAGCGTATGCCCCTCGTTCAAGGCGATCGGCTGGGACTCCGCATTGTCCAGAGGACGTATCGTACTCACATACGGACTTCTGAACGGAGAAATCGAACCGGACGATTCGATTGTTGAAAATATGTACACATGCACAACATGTGCGGACTGTGTCCGCAGATGTCCTTCCAAAGTGAAGGTTGTGGATATTATCGAACTGTGCAGAGCAGACCTTGTGAAAAACGGACACATGCTCCCGAAGCACAAAGCGATGTGCGATAACATCCTCAAATACAACAACCCGTACGGAGAGGAAAAATCGGTTGTCGAGACTCTCGGAAAGAAGCCCAGGAAAGCGGAAATCGGTTACTTCGCAGGCTGTACGGCAACATACAGATCCAAAGAAACATCACGTGCCACAATGTCCATTCTTGACAAAATCGGAGCGGACTACACCACAGTCGACGAAATCTGCTGCGGTTCCGTTCTGCAGAGAGTCGGATGGGATATCGAAGACGTAAAGAAATACATGCAGAAGAACGTCGATGCCATCAAAGCAATGGGAATCAAGACACTGGTTCTTTCCTGCGCAGGATGTTATAGGATGTTCAAGGAAGAGTATCCGAAATACGTCGACGTACCGTTCAAAGTACAGCACATGACGGAATTCCTTGCGGAACAGGATCTTAAGCTCAAGCCTATGGAAGGTGTCGTAACATACCACGATCCCTGTCACCTGGGAAGACATGCAGGCGTTTACGATGCACCGAGAAAAGTCATTTCGATGATTCCCGGTATCGAATTCAAAGAGATGGCTTTCAACAAATCCACAAGTCACTGCTGCGGCGGTGGCGGAGGAGTACGTTCCGCTTACCCCGAGGAATCTAAGAGGATTGCTTCGACAAGGATCGATGAGGCAGCGGATATCGGTGCAAAGACAATCATCACCGCATGTCCGTTCTGTGTCAGCAACCTGACATTCGGTTCCGAAGGCAAGGACATCAAAGTCGTCGATCTGATGGAAATTATCGATAAACTCTTATGACGAAGATAATGGGCATCCTCAACATGACTCCCGATTCCTTTTCGGACGGGGGGATGCATAAGGATGACGCATTGGAGTTCGCATACGGCATGATTGATGCCGGTGCGGACATCGTCGACATAGGAGGCGAATCTACGCGCCCCAGCGCCGTTCCGGTGCCGGCGGACGCCGAGATTCAAAGAATCATTCAGATTGTGAAAGATCTTTCTTCCACATCGGATGTTGAGATTTCTGTTGACACTATGAAGACCGAAGTCGCCGCAAAGGCATTGGATGCCGGTGCGGACATAATCAACGATGTGAACGGCCTCCGTTCCGAAGGAATGGCGGAACTGATAGCATCCGCGGGCGTTCCCGTTGTGATAATGCACATGAACGGAATGCCTTCGACAATGCAGAACAATCCTATGGGAATCGACCGTAACCAGGAGATAATTTCTTTCCTGAAAGAAAGAGCGGATTATGCATTAAACTGCGGAATCAAAGACATCATTCTCGATCCCGGGATAGGTTTCGGAAAAACTTCCGAACTGAATATGCATATTATAGACAACGTATCAGAATATTCCCTCGGATATCCTGTGTTAATAGGAGCGTCGAGGAAGAGATTTCTGAAAGAATATTACAAAGATATCGATGCAGACGAAGCCACGGCAGATGTATCATTACGTGCGGTGAAATCGGGTGCGGATATAGTAAGAGTGCACAATGTGGCTCTTTTGTCGAAAGCACTTCAGAGATAGGATCTCATCATAATTCCGACAAGAAGAATCGCAACCAATGATGCGCCGATGAGAATGTAGAATCTGCAGTCTTTTCTCTTCTCGGCTTTTTCGGATTCGATGAAGAGTTCTTTACAGTTCTCGTCGCAGTATTCTTCTCCGACAGGAACGGGATCTCCGCAGTATTTGCAGTGTTCATGCTCAGGAAGCAACATCGTTTGAGAGAATGACTGTATGATATTTATCGTGTACTGTCGGAACGGGGGCCGATTTACGGCCCCCGTTCCCGTTCGGATTTACTGTTTCGCGGGGAAGAAGAATCCCGCAGTCATTCCGAGGTAGTTTGCACCGCTGTATTTCGGATACTTACCGTTCACTTTCTCCGTGAATTCTTCCGCCGAGGAGCATTTCGAAGCAATCTGTTTCAGATCTTCGATGTATGCGATCTTTGTGCGTACATCTTCCGCCGTCTCGGGGACATAATGTGAGGAGAGGAAGAGTTCGTAACCTCCGTCGAGATATTTTTTCAGATTTGCGATGATTGCATCCGCGTGTCCGGGACCTGCGACTATTGAGTGGCAGTCATGTCCCAGCATGTGCATATAGACTGTCTTGATCGAAGGTATCGCAACTTCGAACGCATCCGAGTCGGGAAGGATTTCCATCTCGATTCCCGCAAGAGTGAATTTTCCTCCTGTGATTCTCTCGCCTTTGCTGACGGTGGATGCATCGAAACTTTCTCCGAAGATGCCGTTGAAATTCTTAATCAGTCCTGCGCCTCCGCCGGTTGTGTTGTAGACTTCTGCAGATTCGGTGAGATAGGATTTCACATCGGGAAGGAATGTCTTTCCGGCTGCGTGGTACGAAACCAGCTTTCCGACTGCTTCGATCTTCTCGTCTTTAAGGTACCGGGTCAGTTCTTCGATGCTGTTTTTAAAGCAGGGGAGTTCAATTACAACCGCTTTTCCGTTCTTCACGAGCATGATGACCTGGTCGTCGATTGCATCCTTTGTGTTGTATGATTTTACTTCAACATCTCCGAAAGAGTATGTCGTCATGGTTCCGTGCTCAAGATCCTTCTTTGTTACTTCTGCGTTCATTTTCATTTCTCCTTGGGAATCCTGTTTTCTTTTCCCGTTGTTGTAACCAATGTTGTTACAACTATTTAATTGTAACTGTAACAGTTACAACTACAACTATAAACCATGAAAACATAACCGACAGAAAGGGAGAACGATGTATTCGTCAAGATTCACAATCGCAGTCCACACTTTGCTGTGTATCGAACGCTTCAGAAATGACTACAAACTGACATCCGATTTCATAGCCGGCAGCGTAAATGTGAATCCTGTTATTATAAGAAGAATAATAGGACAGCTGAAGAAAGCAGGCCTCGTAACTACGGAAGCGGGAGTCGGAGGTACCGATTTGGCAAGAGATCCTTCCGAAATCACACTCGCGGATGTTTTTACGGCCGTCGAAGGTGACGAACCGTTGTTTCATTTCCACGAACAGCCGAATCCTGCATGCCCCGTGGGAAGAAGTATTCATGAAGTTCTCGGCAAAAGACTGAATCATCTTGAGAAAACAATGACTGACGAACTGAGAAACACAACTCTCAGCGATCTCAGAAAAGATGCCGACATCTATCTCAAAGATATCGCTGAATGAAAATCTCTCATCTGTAATGAAATAATACGTTGTTTTATAGTACGTATTCATAAATATTTAGAGATTATATTTCAGCCGATGATATTCATCGGTTTCGCCGACTCCGACAGATTCGACCGTATGAAGCGTATCGAATGGATGGATGTGGAAAGAATCCACGAAGCACGCTGTCTGATTGTAGGTGCGGGAGCGTTGGGGAACGAAGTAATCAAGAATCTTGTTCTCGCAGGATTCAGAAACATGACTCTTGTAGACATGGATGACATAGTTCTCTCAAATCTCAGCAGATGTCTGTTCTTCAGGGAATCCGATATAAAATCGGGTTACAAAGCGGAAATCGTCGCCGAAAGAGGAATGGAATTGGATTCCGCATGCAGGATAAAACCGATTGTTTCCAGAATCCAGGATGTTGAGATCAATGATTACGACATCATACTCGGATGTCTTGATAACATCGAGGCGAGAATGCACGTGAACGCACACGCGTATTATCGCAAAATTCCGTACATAGACGGAGCAACGGACGGAACAATCGGAAAATTACAGGTAATCATACCTCCGGGACCGTGCTTCGAATGCAATCTGAACCGTACGCATGTGAAAATCGCGGAAAAAAGATTCACATGCACCGGAAACGGAACCGCATTCGTCCCCAAGACGGCATCGGATATCACCACCACGTCGATAATCGCAGCGATGCAGGTCAGAGAAGCCATGAAAATCGCATCCGGAGCCGAAGATATGTGCGTTAAAGGGATAACCTACTATTTCGGAGATTCCGGAGAGACAATCAACTGCGAACTGAGAATATCGGAAGAATGTCACAATCACTGAGGTAATAACATGAGTATGGTAATTACGATAAAGAACGTCGCAAACGGTTCCACCGTAAGGATGGAAGTCGAATACACGGACAGAGTCGGTGAAGTCATCGAATCCGCCGCCGAATACTGGAAGAAGGATGCCGGAGCATACGTGCTCAGGAAAGGAAGGAGTCTGCTGTCATCGTCAATGAATATGCGTGACGCAGGTGTTGTGACAGACGATGTCCTCGAAATGATTCCCGATCCGGAAGGTGGCGCATGAGTTACCCCAAGGAGATTGTTATCCGCAGACTTATTAACGAACTGAAAGAATGCTCGGATTTCCTCGGCGGGGATATCGAATTGGATCCGAACACAGTCACGTTGCCCTTGGTAATCGACATGAGAGTGACGGATATTCTCGCATACGCTACCAAAGACAAAGTTGTGTCGGAACACGAATTTTCAGTGAAAATAACCGAAGATTACGGTCAGTGCAAACCCGAAGTAAGATGGAAATCGGAGATATTCCATCCGAACATAATGAGTCCCAAAGACGGCGGTTTGGTATGTCTCAAGATGCTCAATGAGTGGACATACGGTACGAAACTTGCATCATTCCTAAATGGTATTATGACATTGTTGGTTGAACCTAACGTGTCAAGTCCCTTCGGGACGGATTCGTGCAGAGAAGCTGCGGAGTTCTTCGCAAACAAAGGAAAAGCGAAAATGAGCGCAAGTGTGGGATGAGTATGCCTAAAGTTCTTTCATCTGACGACGGAGAAATCGAATACAGGAAGAGAATCGTTCCTTCCGCCGATATTTTTGTTCCGGAGCATGTGCTGTCGGAGATGACAGATCACGCACAGGAAGGATTGGAAGCGGATTCGGAGATTATGGGATTAATCATAGGAAAAGTCTACGTCGATGACAGAGGAAAATATGCTGTGGCAGACAGAATCTCAACTTCCGCATTAATCGCGGACAGAGTCGGTGTGAGATTCGATAAGGAACACATCGAAGAGATGTTTTCCTCTCTTGTGTTCAAAGAAGGCGAACGTGTCATCGGGTGGTATCATTCCCATTTGGACATAGGATGTTTCATGTCCCCTACCGACATAAAGACCCAGAACGGTTTATTCTCCGGTGAATGCGGTTTCGCAATCGTTATCGATCCCGTCAGACAGGAACTCAGAGTATTCGACAGTACGCCCGACAATCCGTCTCCGGCGGACATGATAATAATGGAAGCCGATTAGACCCAGATCGCGTGTCTTCTGCGCATATCGTCTTCGTTGATTCCCAATTTCTTCATAATCGAAGGCACGAGGCTGTCGAAGAAAATACTTACGCTGTCCTCGAACAGTGTTCCCAGCGGAGCTATGTTGCTGTCCGTATCGGCTGCGGACTTCATCACAACTGCGAAGTTAGATGCATGAGCCAGCTTGTTATTGCTGCTGCTTGTTATACAGGCAACGGAACATCCGATACGTCTCGCAATATTCGCAGTCTGTACCGCAGACATTGTTTCTCCCGTATTGGAGATAAGAATTGTGAGATCCTCTTTACCGATAATCGGCGTGGTCATGTCTCCGACGAAATGGACATCCAAACCCATCTGCACCAAACGTACTGCAAACAGCTGTCCTACAAGCCCGGATCTTCCCGCACCGTAGATGAACACCGTTTTCGCCGAAACAATTTCATCTATCAGTCTCTTTTCGGATTCCGCATCAACCGAAAGAACCGTCTTTCTGATGCGGTCGAGAAGATATTCAAGATGATCGTCGGTCATCTCATTCCTCTGCGCCTGCAAGCTCTTCCTTCTTTTTGAGTCTGAGAGCTTTGGCGACCTTCTTGCTGAGGAACCTCTCGTGGATGATTCTCATGTACATCGCATCATGTTCCAGCAGAGGCGATGACGAAATGATTGTCATGTCCGGTCTGTTCTCGACAAGACATTCCGCAAGAGTTTCGAATTTCAGATCTCCTTTCTTGATAGGTGTGAGTCTGAGTTCGTTGCCGTCGGAGTGTTCCGCACCGGCGAAGAGTGTGTGCATGTGACCGTTGCAGTAGGGTGCGACCTGATCGATAACGTACTGGAAATCTTCCGTTTCGAGAAGAGCTCCTCCGGTACGTGAGTGGTAGTGGGGCCAGTTGATGACAGGTACCAAACCATCAATCTGATCGCAGATGTCAAGTACCTGATCCAGGGAACCGAAGACTTCCTGCTGTCCCGTAATCTCGATACCGAGCTTGGGTTTGAGTCCTACGTCGTTCCACCAGCCCATCAGGGCTGCAACATTGTCGTAAATGCAGCCTTCCGCACCCTCGATGTCATCGAGATCGCCGTAAAGACCGAGATTCGTTACAACGATATCTCCGCCGATTGCATTCTCGATAAGCGCAGCGTGCCTTATGCTGTTGAGACAGTTCTCCGCAAGAGGGGAATCCGTGCTCAGATCGATGTAATTCGGTGCGTGAATGGAAACATTCACATCGAGCCTTCTGGCTATGTCTCCTACTTCGTAGAATTCGCCGAATGTATCGGTAAGTCCGGAAGACATCTGAACGAGAATATCGTCTTCTTCGACGGGAGTGTCGAGATCGATGATGGATTCGTCGTCACGGATGATTTCCAATACGACGTGACCGGGCAGATCCTTTGCGGCTTTGCCGACATCATCCTCATCGGGATAATAGTCGACAGTTCCCGACCTGACCAATTGAATTTCAAGAGCGGTAAGACTGAGGTTGTGGACGTCTTCAATGCCGTCCCTCAATGTGCGTCCTTTACAAGATAGCGGTATTCCTGCCGGTCCGAATCTGATCATCTGCGATACACCGTAAGACAGCCCTAATGCTTACCCGTATAAATCCATGTCGAGAACAATGAAGGTGTGTTCACGTGTTATTTTGTATCTTATGCCTATTGCGCGCATATAAAACGGGGCGAACCTTTATTAAGGACATCCCCATTCGAACGGACACCCAATGTCGGGAGAGTCAGTAAAATGAAGCCACAGAGTTTCAACAAGACAGACCCCTCGCTCATTGCATTGATCGATGAGCTCAAAGCAAAGGAGAGGGAAAACGGGGCTGCTATCTGGCGAGACATTGCTAAGAGGCTCGAAAAACCCAGGAGAAACTGGGCCGAGACCAATCTTAGCAAACTTGACAGATATGCCGAGGACGGACAGACGATTGTAGTCGCCGGTAAGGTCCTCGCGGCAGGCAGCATCAGCAAGAAGATCACAGTTGCAGCATATGCTTTCTCAGCAGCAGCAAAGGAAGCCATCGTAGCAGCAGGCGGAAAGGTCATCACGATCTCCGATCTGGTAGCGGAGAACCCCAAGGGCTCTAACGTCAGGATCATGAGGTGATTTGGATGGTTACAGTCATTGACGGAAGGAACGCAGTGCTCGGAAGGCTCGGAAGCATCGTAGCGCAGAGGATTATGGACGGCGAGGAAATCGTTGTCGTTAACTCCGAAGCAATCGTTGTTACCGGTGAGAGGGATATGGTTTTCGCAGACTACAAAGCAAGAGTCGACCGCGGAGACACAACAAAGAGGAAAGGACCGTTCTACCCCCGCAGGGCAGATCTCCTTTTCAAGAGGAGTGTCCGCGGAATGATCCCCTGGATGACAACATCCGGAAGGGATGCATACAGGAGACTCCACGTATTCGTCGGAACCCCCAAGCAGTTTGAGGAAGTTGACAAGGAGAAAGTGGAATTCGCAATGAAGAAAGTCACCGGTAAGTACACAACACTCGGTGCTATCTCGAAATTCCTCGGCTCCAAAGTTAGGTGATTCCCATGGATTGCGTCAACACAAGCGGAAAAAGGAAAACAGCAGTTGCAAGGGCAGTCGTGAAAGAGGGTACCGGTAAGGTTACCGTCAACAAGATCCCGATCGCATTGTACACACCCGAGCTTGCAAGGCTCAAGATCCAGGAACCCCTCGGACTCGCAGGCGACAAATCGTCAAAAGTCGATATCGCCGTTACAGTTCAGGGCGGTGGAGTCATGGGTCAGGCGACAGCTGTAAGGACAGCTATCGCAAGGGGTATGTGCGAATACTTCAAGGACGACGAGCTCGAAGAGACCTACAGGACATACGACAGATCCCTCATCATCAACGATGACAGGAGGAAACTGCCTAAGAACCCCATGGGTCCCGGTGCACGTGCCAAGAAGCAGAAGTCATACAGGTGATTTGATAACATGATCATTCCCGTAAGGTGTTTCACATGCGGTAAGGTCGTCGGTTCGGCCTATCCGGAGTATGTAAGACGTGTCGGAATGGGCGAGGACCCTCAGAAGGTTCTCGATGACCTCGGTCTCGAGAGATACTGTTGCCGCAGGATGATCATCTCACATGCCAACCTTATTGACGAGATATCCACTCTCGGATGAGGTCTGCATACTTCGATTCAGCCCAAACTTTTTACCAAACCTTTTACAAAATGGGCCCGTGGGGTAGCTTGGTATCCTTCTTGCTTGGGGTGTAAGTAACTCCAGTTCAAATCTGGACGGGCCCACCAGTTACCTTCTGTGTATAATTATGTAAAAAGAGAGTGTGCGGGATGTAAATCCTGTAGCCGTCAGACTAAATCATTTTGATAATTCGGTCGAGACTCTATTCCTGAGAATCAATCTTCTTCCAAACGGTGAAAATATTCTTTCCGTTGAAGTATTTGTAATCGACATAAGTCACAAGTTTCTTCACCATATGGATTCCGAACCCTCCGATGGGCCACGATCCTATATCTGAGTCTATCTCGATATCGTCTTTACTGACGGGGTCGAAGAACGGTGCGTCGTCCGCGAATGTGAGTTTAATCTCATTGTCATGGAATCCGCAGTAGACTGTCACGTTTCCCTCACGTTCAACGTAAGCGTGGTCGCTGATGTTCACGAAGATTTCCTCGGAAACTATCTGCATTTTCATGATATCCTTTACAGGACATCCCGCTTCTGAAAGTACATCCATGACGAAATCGTTGACTTCATCGAGTCTTTCGGCCTTTCCCGGTACCGTGAGTGTATTGTACCAACTGCGGTCGATCATGACACACATCATTGTAATGTCATCCGATCTGTCTCTTCCTTCCGTGAATTTACAGAGATTTGATTTCACCGATTCTGTAATATTTTCCGCAGAGGACATATCGGACGAGTTCAGCGCATTGCGGAGTCTTTCCTGTCCGAACATCTCTTCTTCGGTGTTGAACGCTTCATTTACACCGTCTGTGTATACGAACAGTACATCCCCGTCATCCATGACGATACTGTCCGTTTTGTAACGGATCATATCGTTTACACCCATCATCAGTCCTTTCTTTACGGGAAGTTTTTCGAATTCTCCTGATTTTCTGCGAATGTACGGAGGGGTGTGACCTGCATTGGCATAACAGAGTATTCCTGTATCTGAGTCATATATTCCTATCCACATCGTAACGAACTGTTCTGCGGAATTGCTGGAACAGAATTCTCTGTTTACCGTGGTAAGAATTCTTCCCGGATCGTTATCAGATAATGCAGCAGCTTTGATCGAACCCATCATTCTCATCATCAGTAACGATGCAGGCAGTCCTTTGTCGGAAACGTCTCCGACCGTGAATACGGTGAGATTTCTTCCGGTTTGGAAACAATCGTAGAAATCCCCTCCCACTTCTATCGCAGGTTCCATATACGCGTGTATGTCCATGGAGTGGGACACAGGGAACACATGAGGTAACGAAGTAAGCTGAATATCATGCGCAAGACTGAGATCCTCCTTATTTTTCATCAGAGTGTCGTTGTTTTCTATTATTCCTCTGAACAGTCTGAAGAGCAGGAGTGCCATGATACAGAAGAAGAACTGAGATGCGGTGGATGTTATGAATTCTCCTTCGTAATGCAGTGCATCGGGGTTGCCGATCAGGAATACGGATGAAGCTATTCCGAGAGACAGACCCAGAATCACCGGAAGAATCATCGCGGTGTTCAGTTTCGGATATCCCTTGCGGCCGATGATACATGATGCGGCACCCGTGATGATGAGACAGATGACTGCATAGATTATGTGTTTGCTGTATTCGGGTGCAGTGGTTACGGTAACGAAGATACAGATTACCGCAGTAATCGTTGCTGCGATTCTCGGACCTCCGATGAGGGCGACAGTCATCAGCATTATGTAACTCGGATCGAAGAGCAGAGGGTCGTATACCGTACCCGTGACTGATGCAAAACAGGTAAGTGTTGCGGCAAATGCAGCGAATCTGTCACTGTCTTTACTGCTTGCAGTGCGATTGGCGACTGCACGGTATGTATCCGTGTTCATCACCAAAAACAGCAGAAACATCAGGACAACAATCCATGCGAATTCATTGGAAAGCATTACAAGGGTCGACGTAAGATCCTCGCCGAGGTATCCTGCGTATGAGAGGTATGTGAACACCATGAATGATGCAAGTATTGCGGTCAGTCCCGCAATACCCAGAATGTTGCCGATTCTGAAGTTCATCCTGAAGTTCATACAGTCACCGTGAGATTGTTCAGTTTGACGGAGTAACGGTAATCGATCGATTTTGCCGTTGCTTTGATAACCTTCAGACCGAAATGTCCTTCCGTATCTGCGGTCAGAGGATTGAAGCGGGTACCGTTATCCCTCATTCTGAATATCAGGTCCTGTCCCTTTAAGACTATGCGTATGTCCATGAAGTGTTCTTTGTTATCGGTGAATGCGTGTTCGACGACATTTCCGGCCATTTCTTCGATGCATAATGCGATGCGGTTTGCTTTGTCTTCATCGACACCGTTCTCAAGACACATTCCTGAAATCCTGTCGCTGAGTTTCATCACTTCGGACATATCGTTTCTGAGAGATATGTCGCAGATGATTTTTGCATCGAAATCCGATTCCGGCACAAGGATGTAGTCCTTACAGTGTAACGGGAATGTTCCTGTTTTTATCCTGATGACAGCCATTATCGTGAATATCGAGAAGATATCGGCCAATACGAACGATATCCATACGGCGTTCACGCCGATAACAGGTGCCAGTACAAAGGAGAATAACACCACATACCCCACTCCGCGTGTGATTGATATCACCGTGGAAAGAACGATGTTTCCCATACTCTGGTACATGTACAGAAGAATCAGACATAACGTGGATGTAGGCTGTGATAAAGCGAACATACGGAGACAGTCCGCCGCCATGGAAAGATCTCCTCCGTCGCAGATGAACAGCGAAGCGACGGGTTCCGCCAATATGAACAATGCAATTCCTACAATCGTCGATATGATGAGGCCGGATTTCATTGTCACTTTGATTGTATCGACAATAGCACGCCTATCTTTCTCACCGTAGAAGATACCGCACATCATTGCAACCATTAACCCGTATCCTGTGGATATTGCGATAAGGAACTGATACACATTGGTCTGAACGGATAACGCTAAAACGGCAGCCGTTCCGCTGAATGACAATAAGAATGAGTTTAATGCGAAGTTCTTCAGTGTCTGAGAACCTCTGTTGATTGCTGTGGGAAGTCCCGCTATGCAGACTTCTTTCAGTTCTTTACCTGTTCCGCGTATGCTTCCGAATCCGAGCATACGGTCTTTCTTTCCGAAATGAGGTAACGTAACGATAAGTCCTGCAATCGAACCTATCATCACCGAAAGACTGATTCCGAACAAACCGAGGGAAGTCTGAGTACTGCTGAGATACGCACTGACAGCACTTACCGCCACGGTAACAATCATTGCAGCCATCGTAAGTTTCTGACCGTCATCCATTCTGAGATAAAGCATCAGATTCTGCAGAAGGAGGAACGGAATCGTGGACAATCCCACACCTCTGATGTACGACGATGTCATTTCTTTGATGTTTCCCGTTGCTCCGAACAAATCCGCAATGAAGTCGGAACATACGATGCAGAATAATGTGTAGATGATACCTACCAAAAGTGTTGTGACAAGAGTTACCGTGAAATTTGCGGTAACTTTTGCTTTATCCCCGGCACCGATGTGTTTTGCACACCTTATCGTACCTCCGTTACCGAAGACTCCAGCCAACGCAGATAAGAGAATAAGCATAGGCGAAGCGAGACCGAATGCGACCAATGCATCCGATCCCAATTCTCTTCCCACAATCAGTCCGTTGATGACGGTGCTTAACGTAGCCGTGAGCGTAACGAGAACGGTAACCAGAAGATTTCCGTTGAGAACCTTCTCTATGAGGTAGGTGTTCGTATCCATCGGAGATCAGTCCAATGTGAGGATTTCATCAAGACCTGTCTCGGTGAATACTTCCATTATGAGTTCCGGGATGTTCTTTATCGAGAGCTTACCTCCGACCTTTGACATCTTCTTTTCCAATGCAAGTATGACTCTGAGTCCCGCACTTGAGATGTAAATGCACGACGACAGATCTATCACGATATTTCTGACGTCGTCTGTAAGTACTTCACCCATCTTTTTCTCGAATTCGGGAGAAGATGTTCTGTCAAGTTTTCCCTCGATTTTAGCGGTTACTGTGTCACCGGTTTTCTCTATCATATCATTCCGCCTCCTTGTCAATCAGTATTCTGAAGAAACGAAGCTGTGCTTCGTTCATAATTATCTTGACGGGCTTGACCTGTGTCGAGGCACCGCCTTTCATGATAAGTTTGTCTCTGTACAGGAGATAGGTTTCATCCTGTAATATGTGTGCGACGACAGGTCCGCACAGGGACCTTTCGAATTTGTAGATAAGCATGGGATTTGCGATGCAGAGGTTCTTCTGCAGGGATTTTGCAATCTCATTCAGATCTGTTTTTTTCGGACGTTCTGTCATCTCGATGAAGAAACGGTAACATGAGGGGACCATATCCGTATCGGGATAAACGCAGAAGTCGAGATACTTGAATCCGATTTCTTCCGCGGTGAGATCCACAGCTTTTCTCAATGCAGGTTCGTATGTTTTTTCTCCGTTGAGATTGACACACATATCCATACGGTACAGATACTCCAATGTTGGAACTTCGTTGAATTTTCCCGTTACACGGTACGCATCGCGTGTTCTGTAACGGTAAAGACCTGAACAGGTGGTTACAATCATTTCGTATTCTTCCCCGATTTTGAGAGAATCCAATGTGAGTGTTTTTTCCTGATCTTCTTCTCCCAACGGTAAGAATTCGAAGAACATTGTGTTTCCGTAGGGAACGAAATCGGAACAGTTCATTGAAAGAGGTCCGCAGAACGCACCTTCCGATGCGCATACACTCTCATAACATACGGGAACGTCTCCTGTGTAGTTCTCACGGAGATTCTTCAGGTATGCGGAGAATGCTCCCGTACAGACTGCATTCATGAAAGCAAGATTCGGCCAAATCTTCTTTGCGATTTTACTGTCAATACCTTCGGAGAAGATTTTTCTGAGTTCCTGTGCACGTTCCGGCATGGGAACAAGTTCCGATTCCAACTTGGAGCGTATTTCGTCTGTCATTTTCACGGACGGATCGATCTTTCCGCTCTCAATGTCATTACAGAGCATCTCCCAGTTGTTTCCGATGTAATGGAACAGATCGAGAATGAATGTGGAGAACGAAGAATGCAGACATACGACATTCTTTTCCGCAAGACCGTATCTTGCGTGAAGATATCTGCTGTCTGTGCTCTTGTCGGGACAGGATGCTTCCCTCGGAGAAGTGAATATTTCCGAATATTTATCCAAAACATCCAAAACCTGCTGTGCTGACACGCCGCAGTATCTGATGTCTCCGATATACGCCAATGCGGATGCTTCCATAACGGAGAGAATCTTCCCGTCTGCGAAATCATCTCCGAGTTCCTTTGCAGCGACACCGAACGGAAGAATGACGGAGCGGTCGAGGAACATTTCCATGGATTTCTTCGACATGGGAATCTTCTTCGGATTTCCCATGGTTCCGGAGGATCTGTTGTACTGCTTGAGTTCGTACGCACAGTGTAATTTCTTTTCACCGTTCATTATTTCACGTGCGACGTATTCCGCATATTCGTCAAATGTCGAGAGAGGAACTTTCTTTCTGTAATCGTCCAGGGTATGAACGTCGGCGAAATTGTGTAATCTGCCGTATTCTGTGTCCTGATTGTCTCTGAGGATTGTGAAAAGCAATTCTTCGCTTGTTTTCGGGCTCTTTGAGAATTCTACGGTTTCATCGTAAACCTGTTTTCCGCGGCTGATAATCGCCGTATTTATCCTGAGGATGTCCTCACCGGATGTCATGCCGGCAAATCAGACTCATTATTAATAACTATAACCTGGCATCCGCGGGGAGAAACGGATGTCTGTGTTTACGACCCCGGTTTTTGAAAACATGCAGATATACACTTCAGTGAAATCTTGAATTAATATCTTCGAAGGCGGGACAATGTTCTTATAGCTACCCGGCCGATTGATTTTCATGAACAAAGTTGCAATTGCAGTTATCGCTGTTGTTGTTATTTGCGTAGGGATAGGCGCTGCGGTGATGATCGGCAATAATTCGAATGACAGTGAGATTACGGAAGGTGTGATTTATCACGGAAACGGAGGAACCAACGACGGAAAGACTACTTTCTCCGTAACGGAACACAAAGTAATGCAGTCTCTCTTCACCTGGGACGGTTACAAGTTTGTGTCATGGAACACATCGAGTGACGGTAAAGGTACGGAATACAACGAAGGAGACACCATCGATTTCAAATCGGGACAGGTAGTGAACCTTTACGCAACATGGAAAGTAATCGGACACAGCATAACGCTGTCATCTTGGGGAAATCTCTCTTTCTACTATGATGATGAGGCGATTGGTTTCTTCGGACTTGACATTCCCGATTCGGGAACGATAACTGTCAAAATCAAAGCACCTGAAGGAGCGAAGAATGTTGAATATAAACTTACGACTCTTTCTTCAGGAAGCAACTGTAACACGGTTCAGTATGATCTTGAGAAAGACGGCTCCACCGTACATTACACTCACATTATGTATGCGCACCGCGGTGATGAAAGTTACACTCCGACGTTTGCCACTGTCAGTGACGGCGTAGAGATGACGATTGAATGTAACAATACAGACATATCCATCTCTTACGGATCGATGTCGAAGGCATAATCTTAAAACCGAACGGACGGGGAAACCCGTCCGCCGGATATTTTTCGGATTCTCTGACAATTCACAAATTTTTCAGTATGGATTTACGGCAGTCTTTTTATAAGAACCGATTCTGACAGTATATCATGAATAAGATTGCTGTAGCAGTTGTTGCCGTAGTCGCAGTCGTCTGCATAGTTGCAGGCGCAGCTATGGTATTAGGAAACATCAACGATGACAGTATCGCCGAAGGTGTGAATTACCACGGAAACGGAGGTAAAACTATCGACGGGAAGGATGTTGTTCCCGCTTCGGAGCATATCGTAATGTCCAACCTGTTTGTGAAAGACGGATACAAGTTCACCGGATGGAACACCGCAGCCGACGGTTCCGGTACACCGTATGCCGAGAATGACAACATCGATTACAAAACGAGAGAGGTTATAGATCTCTACGCTCAGTGGAGTGTCGCAGGAAAAACAATCACAATGGGAACGTCATTGGGTGGCCTCGAATTTTATTACAATGGCAAGGAGCTCAACGACTACACAAGTGCGGAAATACCCAACACCGGGAAGATAACCGTCACTATCAATGTACCTGAGGGGGCGACGGACCTCGAATATGTGCCCGAAACGGACGATGACGGCACCCTGTTTCAGATGATACAGTACAATCTTGACAGCAAGCTCCGGAAGCACATGATTGTTGTGGAATTCGACGGCGAAGATTATGCTCCTGAGTACAAAGTGATTGACGGTCACGTAGAAATGATAATCACCTGTAACAACGCAAACGTCCATATCAGTTACATGTCAGGTTCCTGATTTCAGACGAAATAAACACAAACCGAAACGGGCGGGGAAACCCGTCCGTTCGTGAAACATTTTTCACGAAGATTCCAGGATACGTTTGTATCCGATAGGCATGACCTTCAGGAATCTTGTTACGTTATGATTCCAATCTTTCAGAAGTTCTTCCGCTTTTTTGCTTCCGGTGTATCTGAAATGATTGCGGAGTATTCCTTCCAATTCATCCGTGTCCTCTTTCGATTCCACCGGTGAAAGTTCCACCATGTCCATGTTGCAGTGACGGTCCAAATCTCCGGAATCGTTGAGTACGTAGGCGATACCCGCAGACATACCTGCGGCGAAGTTCCTTCCTACATCTCCGATTATTACGGTACGTCCGCCTGTCATGTACTCACAGCAGTGATCTCCGGCGCCTTCCGCAACGGCAACCGCACCGCTGTTTCTGACACAGAATCTTTCACCTACGGAGCCTGCAATATACAATTCTCCGGAAGTTGCACCGTAAAGCACAGTGTTTCCTGCGATGACGTTTTCCTTCGGATTATGATTTCCGCGGCGTATCGCAATACGTCCGCCCGAGAGACCTTTCCCGACGAAATCGTTCGCCTGACCTTCGAGTGTGAATGTTATTCCTTTGCAGAGGAATGCACCGAAACTCTGTCCCGCCGTCCCGGTGAATCTTATCTTTACGGAATCATCCTCAAGATCGATACCGTTCTTTATGACAGATCCCGAAAGCATCGTACCGACCGATCTGTCGACGTTAGTCAGACTGTATGAAAGCTCTACACTTTTTCCCGTCTGAATCTGATCCTTTACATTGGCGATGATTCTCTTATCAATGACATCTTTGACGATGTCTCCCTGTTCGTCGGTACACGACAGTATTCCGTCGATTCTTGTGAGTATGCGTGAGAGATCGACTCTGTCGCCTCTTGTACCGTCATCGGGTCTGCGTACAAGCAAATCACAACGTCCCACGGCTTCCGAAACGGATTTGAGCCCGAGAGATGCAAGAATTCTTCTGACATCCTCCGCAACCATGCGCAGATAGTTCTGTATGTCCTCTGCACAGCCTTTGAATCCGGTTCTTCTTTCGGGATCCTGTGTCGCTATTCCGGCAGGACACATATTGGTCTGGCACTTACGGCACATGATACATCCCATAGATACCATAAGCGATGTGGCGAAACCGAATTCTTCCGCTCCGAGTAAGGATGCGATAACAATATCTCTTCCAGTTTTCAGCTGTCCGTCCACCTGAAGGATGACTTTCTTTCTGAGATCGTTCAGAATGAGCGTCTGCTGCACTTCTGATAAACCTAACTCCCAGGGCATTCCCGCATATTTCATCGAAGAAACGGGGCTTGCTCCCGTACCTCCGTCTGCACCGGAAATCAATATCGCGTCTGCACCGGCCTTGACGACACCTGCCGCAACCGTTCCGACACCTGCTTCCGCAACAAGCTTTACGCTTATTCTGGTACTCGGGTTGATGCATTTGAGATCGTAGATCAGCTGTTTGAGATCTTCAATCGAGTAAATATCATGATGCGGAGGAGGCGAGATGAGTGTGATTCCGGGAATACAGTGTCTTGTCGCAGCGATTACTGCATCGACTTTATGCGAAAGAAGCTGTCCGCCTTCACCGGGTTTTGCACCCTGTGCAATCTTAATCTGAATCTCTTCGGCATTGACGAGATATTCCGCAGTTACACCGAATCTTCCCGAAGCAATCTGCTTGATTTTTGAAGAAATATCCTTTCCGTTGACAGGTCTGAACCTGTAAGATCCTTCTCCGCCCTCTCCGGTGTTACTGCGTGCCCCGATGCCATTCATCGCTTCCGCAATTGTTTCATGGGCTTCCCTGCTGATTGCACCGAATGATATTCCTTCGGCAACGAAGTGTTTCATTATCGAATCCGCGGATTCGACTTCGTCTAATGACACTGCGCCGGATGATGCAAAGTCCATAACATCGCGGATGAAAATCTTCTCGGAATCAATCGTATTTCTGAATCTGTCATATGCATCGGCATCGTTATTCGTTGCAGCTTCACGTAACGATTTAACCGCAGACGGAGTCCATGAATGTCTTTCCTTATTATTCTCGGAATGCCCATTAATCACGGCATCCTCATGGAATGCTTTCGCTTCCTTTTCGACATCATCCAAAGTCAGACCGTCTATTCCGGAAACGGTGTTTCCGAGATATTTTTTACAGACGTTTTCCGAAATACCCAGAGCCTCGAAAAGGATACATCCTCTGTACGAACGCAGTGTGGCGATACCCATTTTCGACATTATCTTCAGTATGCCTTTTTCTACCGCCGTGATGTAATTGCGTTCCGCAGTTCCGACATCGACCCTCATATCCGTGTTTTCGGAAAGTGTCTTTTCAATCACCGCATACGCCATGTACGGGTTGACAACGTTCGCACCGTATCCGAACAGGGATGCGAAGTGCATTACCTCTCTGGGTTCTCCGGATTCTACGATTATATCGGTCTGAAGTCTCAGTCTTTCTTCGGTAAGGTGCTGATGCACCGCAGACACTGCAAGTACGGAAGGAATCGGTATGTGCTTGTCATCCGATTTTCTGTCCGAAAGCACAATATACGAACCGCCGCTCTTTACGGCATCGTCTGCCATGGAGCATATGCGTTCCAATGCTTTTTCCAATCCTTCCTCTTCGGTGAACAGTGTGGGAATCACAACGGTTCTGAATCCTCTGTACCTGAGATTCATCAGGAGATCCAATTCCCTGTTTGTGATTACGGGATGTTTTACTTTGACAATCCTGCAGTTCTCAGGTGACGGCATCAGCATGTTTCTGTGAATCGAGCCGATGTAACCTGTCAGAGACATCACCAATTCCTCTCTTATAGGATCGATAGGAGGATTTGTGACCTGTGCGAATGACTGTCTGAAATAATCGAACAGTCTGTGATGCGTATCGGATAAAATCGGAATTGCTGTATCATTCCCTGCGGAACTTATAGGTTCCTTTGCCTGAAGCATCATGGGGACTATTACTTTGTTAACATCTTCATCGGTGTATCCGAACTCTGCTTTTCTGAAATCGTAATCTTCTACGGAACGCCCTACCGTTCTTCCCGATGAGACTTCATCGAGATTGAGACGGTTTCTGTCGAGCCAATCTCTGTACGGGTATGCGGAGGATAATGACGATTTGATTTCTTTATCACGGAGGATTTTTCCTTCATAGGTATCGATCATCATCATCTTTCCGGGTTTGAGACGTCCCGATTCTTTGATTTCCGATTCGGGGAATTGAATCACACCTGCTTCGGATGCAAGAATGAACAGTCCGTCTGTTGTTACGGTGTATCTTGCGGGACGGAGTCCGTTCCTGTCGAGCATTCCGCCTGCGTATCTTCCGTCAGTAAACAATACTGCGGCGGGACCGTCCCACGGTTCCATAAGGATTGAATTGTATTCGTAATACGCTCTTAACGAATCGGGAATAGGGTTCTTGTTGTTCCATGATTCCGGTATTAACATAGACAATGCATTCGGAATGCTTTTCCCTGCCATGGTGAGGAATTCGAATACATTATCCAACGATGCACTGTCGCTCATTCCGGGCTGTACTATCGGGAAGAGTTCTTTCAGATCCGGTAACAAATCCGATTCCAACACGCTTTCCCTTGCGCCCATCCACGATCTGTTTGCTCTGATAGTATTGATTTCACCGTTGTGACAGAGCATTCTGAACGGCTGTGCCAGCTTCCACATCGGGAAGGTATTGGTGCTGAATCTCGAGTGAACCATTGCGATTGCACTTTCGAATTTCGGATCTGACAAATCGAGATAATATTCACTTATCTGCCCGGGTGTGAGCATACCTTTGTATGTTACGGTACGGGTGGAAAGACTGCAGATGTAGAAGTCTTCTTTACTGACAATATCCGATGAAGCTATTCTGTTCGCAGTCCTGAGTTTTATTGAATACAACTTGCGTTCGAGAGTCTCCTGACTGTCGTAACTTGTCAGAAAAATCTGCGCAATATACGGTTCGCTTTTCTCCGCCATAGGCCCCTGAGCTTCATGGTTCACAGGCATTTCTCTGCAGAGAATCTCATATGCGCCGTACCTTCCGCATTCTTCTCTCAGAACGGAAAGACATTTTTCACGGTCATTTTCATCTTTGGGGAGGAAGATGTTCCCGACGCCGTACCTTCCGGCTTCGGGAACATGAATCCCCAGCGAAACGAAGAATGAGTGAGGAACCTGCACGGTAATTCCCGTACCGTCTCCGGTCCTGCCGTCTGCGTTCTCGGCACCGCGGTGCTCCATGTTGTCGAGAATTCTCAGACCGTATTCCACAATACGGTGGCTCTTGGTACCGTCGATGTTCAGTGCAAGACCGACACCGCATGAGTCCCTCTCATACATCGGGTCGTAGAGACCTGTCCTTCCCGGCATGCAACCATCTTCAGCTTATGAACAGGAGTTCTCTGTACTTGGGCATAGGCCACTTCTGATCGTCGATAATCATCTCGAGCGAATCGAGCTGAGATCTGATCTCGGACATCATAGGTACGATCTTATCGTGGAATCCGACTGCCTGTTCGCGGCTTTCGAGTTTATCGAGAGTATCGCATTCCTTTTCGATGAGTCCGCAGTATCTGTATACTTCGCAGATGTTCTTCGAAATCTCGGTAATCTGAGACATTTCGTACTTGGTGTACTCGGTGTATCCGTCGCCGTAAATCATCTTGGCCTTGTACGCGATGTCGAGCAGATCCGCTTTGTAGCTGACTGCGACAGGGAGCAGGTGGTTGAGAGCCATGTCCCTGAGTGTCCTTGCTTCGATCTCGACCTTCTTACTGTATGTTTCCCAGTAAACTTCGTTCCTTGCCCTGAGTTCGACTTCCGTAAGGACGTTGGATTCGGTGAAGACTTTGATTGATCTTTCGGAGGTGAACGCATCGAATGTTACAGGTGCGGACGATTCGCAGTCGAGACCGCGTTCTGACGCTTCCTTCTTCCACTCGTCAGAGTAACCGTTTCCGTCGAAGCAGATCTTCTGACATGCTCTGTATGTTTCACGTGTTTCGTTGAGCAGTGCCGCCATGACATCCTCTCCCTTTTCGATTCTTGCATCCACTGCCTTCTTGAACTCAATGAGCTGACTTGCAACTATTGTGTTCAGAACGGTAACGGGTGCGGCGCAGTTTGCGGACGAACCTGCGGCTCTGAATTCGAACCTGTTTCCCGTGAATGCGAACGGGGACGTTCTGTTCCTGTCCGTGTTGTCCACGAGGAGTTCGGGAATCTGAGGGATTCCGAGACGGTGTGTCTTCTTGCCTTTGATCTTGACCATTTCTTTGCTGTTGAGCAGTTCGGTGAAGGCTTCGCTTACGGTCTTTCCGAGGAATGATGAGATGATTGCGGGGGGTGCTTCGTTCGCACCGAGCCTGTGTGCGTTCGTTGCGGTCATGATCGATGCTTTGAGCAGTGCGTTGTTGTCGTAGACTGCTTTCAGAATGTTGCTCATGAACACAAGGAATCTGAGGTTCTCTTCGCTTGTCTTACCGGGTGAGAGCAATCCTATT
Organism: Candidatus Methanomethylophilaceae archaeon; assembly: GCA_963643255.1. Lineage (GTDB taxonomy): Archaea > Thermoplasmatota > Thermoplasmata > Methanomassiliicoccales > Methanomethylophilaceae > Methanarcanum. The sequence goes on along the minus strand of CAVIIW010000009.1, from coordinate 13,806 downwards.
CCGCTGACGGTACCGAGTGACCAGTTGCAGTGTTTGCCGGAACCGTTTACGCCTTCGTAGGGCTTCTCGTGAAGTAACACTTCGAATCCGTGTTTCTCTGCGACATCTTTCATCAAAGACATCAGCAGGAGGTTGTGATCCACCGCAAGGTTTGCTTCCTCATATACGGGAGCAATCTCAAACTGGTTCGGAGCGACCTCGTTGTGTCTTGTTTTGATAGGAATTCCGAGTTTGTATGCTTCGAATTCAAGTTCTCTCATGAATTCGAATACTCTTGAGGGGATAGCGCCGAAGTAGTGGTCGTCCAATTGCTGGTTTTTGGAGCTGTTGTGTCCCTGAAGGGTACGTCCGGTCATCACAAGATCGGGACGTGTGGAGAATAAATCCCTGTCCACAAGGAAGTATTCCTGTTCCCATCCCAGATAGGACTGTACCATTTCGTCTCCGAGTCCGAAGTAACCGAGAATATCTTTGGTTGCTTTTGTCACTGCGGAGATGGATTTGAGCAGCGGCGTTTTGTAATCCAACGCTTCGCCTGTGTATGAAATGAATACTGTGGGTATACAGAGACAGTCGTCGAGAACGAATGCCGGTGACGAAGGATCCCATGCCGTGTAACCTCTTGCTTCGAATGTGTTCCTGAGACCTCCGTTCGGGAACGAGGATGCATCGGGTTCCTGCTGACAGAGAAGTTTTCCGCTGAATGTTTCCAGGGAACCGTCGCGCCCATAAGGTTCCGCAAAAGAATCGTGTTTCTCGGCGGTACCGCCGGTCAGAGGCTGGAACCAGTGTGTGTAGTGTGTCGCACCGAGGTCCATTGCCCACTGTTTCATTCCCGCCGCGACATATTCGGCAACGGATTTGTCGAGTGTCACGCCCTGTTCGATGGATTCGTAGACCATCCTCCTGGTATCGGATGAGAGATATCTCCTCATTGCCGATCTGTTGAACACCTTGCAACCGAAGTATTCCGATGTCATCTTCGCCGGAGGTTCGGCTACCAGGGGCTCTTTTCTGCATGCACTTTCGACTGCATCGAGTCTGCCGTTAGTCATGGATGTTTCGTATATACACGTTAAATATAAAGATTTCTGATTTGACGGATGTATGTTTGTATTTTTCCGATTGAATTAGACAAATGTCTAATAAAAAGGAATTGTATTAGATATTATGACATTATGGGTACACGGTATACGGTATATACTGAATGAATGAACGGAAACACCGTCCGACGGCGCATAGGGATAATATCCTCTATGAGTTGAACGGGATGTGCGGAATTTCTGCGGATATCATAAAAAACACAGATTTCATCATACAAATTGCATCAAATTTTCTATTTCGTATTACTGAAAGATTATAACTCCGGAAAACAGGTACTGTCTTCATGGACAGCGTATCCCGTATCGGTGTTTCACTTGACCCGGAACTTCTTGAACTCTTCGACCGTCATATTTCCGAAAGAGGGTACGTAAGCCGCAGCGAAGCGATACGCGATTTAATCAGAGACAATCTTTCGGAGAATGAATGGAAGGATGAGAACCAGGTCATGGTCGGTTTGATCACCGCAGTTTTCGATTCTTCGGTTACGGGAATTACCGAGAAACTCATGAACACTCAGCGTACACTCGGCGGCGATGTGCTTTCTTCCACATACATTTCTCTTGACGAGAAGAAATACATGGTGTCATTTTTCATAAGAGGGAAACTGAAAGATCTGAAGAAGATTTCCGGTGAAATTGCATCGATGAAAGGTGTCCTCAGAGGTAAACTGACGATGGTGTCTCCTGTGAACGGCCATATGCATCACATCGGATGATGCACAGTCACTGATATCCTTCTTTAATCAGTACAAGTGTAATGTCGGATGTCATCTCCGGCATTTCTTCGCCTGCATTCAGTATTTTCAGCGGGACATTGTATTTTGAGACAACGTCTCTGATACGTTCGGTATCCAATTTATCGCAGACTCTTTTGTTCACAGGGTCTAGAATGACAGTCAGTCCGTCAAGAGCATTCATTTTTCCGAGTGTCGATAATGTGGAGTCGATCGATATGTGGGAAATGCCGGGATTTCTTTCAATGACAATCGCTTTGTTCCCGTCTTTCTTTATTTCGCCTCTCCCCGGTATTCCTCCGAACGATTCCAGGGCATCGATGACGGTTCCGACAGGAACGGACATGTTTTCACATACAGTAAGGGCGGCATCGATTGCATGTATGTATTCAGGTCCGAGAAATCCTCTTCCGAATTCTATGTGATGTTCTCCGCCGTAAGTTATTGTGAGATCCAACGGTTTACCCAATGCGGGGTTTGAATCGGATTTTACATTTCCGCCGTACGGAATCACTTTCTTTCCGTATTTTTCCCAGAATGTGAGTTCGGATGATTCGACAATATTGATATTGTCTGTAAGCACGGAGGCTTTGGATGTTGATGCTTTTTCTGTGTTTCCTGCTATGCCGTAATCCTCGAGCAGATTGGTTATCACGGCAATATCGGCTTTTCCGGAACCTCCGAGGGATACTTCTGCAATTACAACATCATAATCTCCTTCGGGAAGTGTGAGGAGTGAGGTGGGTGCGATACTCAGTGTTTTCTCGATGCGATGTTTTCCCGAAATGTATGGTCCCTGTCCGCGCGAAGTGTGAAGAAAAACCTTCTTTCCAGCCCTGTCAAGGATATGTGCCAGTATGTAACACAACGTGGTTTTTCCTTTGACTCCGGTTACTTCGATGCGGAATCTGCTGTCGTCAATCAGTTTTCCGACGGCCTGATGAAAAGTCATCTTCTCATCGAATGTTACTCCGTCGTTAAGAAATGCTTCCGAGGGACAGTGTGAAGGCGCTATGAGAACATCATAATGCCCTGCGGGTGCGGTTTCCGATAAGTGCGCGCCCGTTTCGGTTACTTTGTTTTTGATTTCATGTTTTGCGGATTTGTACACATCGACACAGTACACTTCGTAACCAGTTTTGATCAACTTCTCGGCGATTATTCCGCCGCCGTGGATAATGTCGAAGATCAATGCCTTCACTGTTTCACTTCACTGACAGTCTGAATATGGGTATTGTTGTTATTAATAATTTGTAAATCGTGTTACTGACATCCGAAGCGGAACAATCTGCCGGAATACAGTGAATGAATCGGGGAATAACGTGAACCCTCCCGAATGAACGGGAGGGAAGAAGTTTGAAGCTGAGATCACTTGGCTCTTCTGCCGTTTGCTCTGACTGAAGGTCTGACCTTCTCAGCACCCTTTCCTTTGACGCTCATACCGCGACCTTTCTGTCCGGCAGAGGTCTTACCGCGGTATACACGGCCTTTCTGGGTGTTGTAGCAGATCCAGTTGATCTTGGGGTCCGCCTGGATGACGGGGTGTGCGGGGTCGACGAGGATAATCTCGTACCACTCGTACTGTCCGTCTGCACCGACCCAGTATGAGTTGAGAACCTCAAGGTTGGGGAATCTCTTCTGAGCCCTTTCCTCTGCAATTCTCTGCATACTCTTACCGACTGTGATCTGAAGGATACCCTTTCTCTTGGCTCTCCTTCCTGCTTTGATCTTCCTCTTTCCGAAGGATCCTTTTCTGACCCTTCCTCTGACGAGGACGTAACCCTGTTTGGCTTTGTATCCAACGTTTCTTGCCTTGTCGAGTCTTGTCGGTTTGTCAATGCGGACGAAGTTCTCCTCTCTTCTCCATGCTACACGGCGCTCTTTGTTGAGATCCTTGAGGTAGGATTTCGAGGGGTTCTTCCATGCGTCTGCGATGTAAGAGTACATGCTCTTACCGCTCACAGACTTAACTTCCTGTGTTGTCTCATCGGACATTTTAATCACCTGTTCGGATTCGCCCGTTAGGGTACATTTCCGTCGCAATCAAACTTGCGCAGATGGTTGTAAGCATGATGGTATATAAATTGGTACTGTCCGAAACGGCCCCTTTGTTGCAGACTGTGCATTCACTTTTGTCATTCGGGAAGAATTCGGAAGCCAAAAGAACAATTACGAACAATTAAAATCATTGCATTTCATCAGATACATCAAGATGGAAAATTGCCGTCATCTGCAACGGCATACATTCTGTCGCGGTGGGAAATATGACAGAAACAATTTCGGAATCGGAATTTAAGGCATTATTGCTGGAGGGAAATCAATATTCAATGGCTCAATCAACCGTCTGGGTTGACAATTGAAGATTTGTCTGCCGATGCATTGTCATTCTTCATATGCAGGGGACAGAATGCCGGACATATACCAAAAAACAGTTCATCATTGAACCTGACGGAGATACTTGACAGATTCAATTTACTGACTGCAGGTGAAGTAACGTTTGCGGGAGCACTTCTGTTCTCCGACAATCCCAGAAAAATCAGCGACGGTGCATATCTTAGGATATGCCAGTTCGATGCAAATGAAACGCTGATATGTGAAACCTGTATCGAAGGGCCACTTATTCGTTTACCCAATATTGCAATTGAAAAGTTGTACGATGAATACATTCTGCCGACAGATGTGCATAACTGTGACGATAAGTCGGAATGTCAGAAGTATGATTATTCCAAAGCAGCAGTTGCGGAGCTGATACTGAATGCGATTATGCACAAAGACTACGGGTCTCAGTGTCCTGTTACAATTGCCGTTTATCCGAACAGGTTGGAGATATTTTCTGCAGGAGATCTTCCGGGAGGTATAACAGCAGAACATCTGACACAGAAACATACTTCTGTGCTCCGTAATCCTAATTTGGCCTTGGTGTTTCGTCTTGCGGGATTTGCGTGTTTATGGGGTGTGGGAATAGCCAAGGTCAGAAACGAATGTATTTTGAACGGAAATCCCGAGCCGGAATTTCAAGACTTCCGCGGAGGAATTCTTACAACTGTATTCAAACCAGAGATTAAGAAACAATTACCGATAAATTGCCGGTTGTAACGATTGACGATGTTGAAATGATGATGACTCCGCAGTTGCCGTTTCATCAATTTCCGAAGGTATCGGTTTGAATATGAGGTCGATACGGCATCGTATACGTGTATTCTGTGATGCTGAAAGTGTTCTGAGAGACGGAAACAAATTTGCGGTTGGTGAAAAATTGCAGAGGGTGCTGATTTCTAATGATATATCAATGTCGTTCCTGTATCGCAATGGTGTCATAGAAAACCACGGAGTTAAAGAGCACCGATTTTATCGCAAACCGGAATCAATCAGAAGAAATCCGAAAGCTTAGTGTTCTTCGCTTTCGGCGCAGCAGGTTTCTTAGGTGCTTCCTTCGGAACAGTCTTTCTGACAGGTTTCCTGTCTTCGAATCCGTCGAATAACGTGGACTGCTGCGAACCCATCATCATATCTTTCTCACTCCAACCGAATACTTCCGTGATTCTCGATGCAGTTGTAGCGATTCTTTCCGCATAATATCTGTAATCGGGTTTTCCTTTGAACTCGGTACCGCTCACATAAGGTTCCACCGTCTGCGGAGATGTTTTGGAATCAGTCACAATCCATGACACTTTCATTCCCGGGATGAAATCGTAACCGAGAGCGATGAGTTTCTTTGCAGCCTGAACGTTGGCCATTCTTTCGGGATTTTCGTACGCATCCAATCCTTTGCATCCTTTGGATATTACGAGCTTGTCTGCAGGAACTTTCTCCGCGAGAAGATCGCGGACTGTGTCACGTGCCAGAGACAGTGCTTCGTCATCCTTCTCATCCAAAACGTATTCGAAGAGTTTCATCAGTACTTCGGACTGAAGATCGAACGAGTCCGAACGTCTTACTTCATATCCTCTTACAAGCAGTTCTTCTTCTTTCTTCGGATAGACTATTCTTCCGACGTATCTCTTCTTCACGCCGTGCGTAAACAGCGGTTCGAGAATCTTCTCAAACTCCAATGTTCCTCCGTCTTTTGAGAAGCGGTCTGCCATTTTCTTTCCGAAATCAACGGCACCTTCCATGTTTTTCTCGGGAGACTGCATAAATACCGAGTCGGTATCCGAATAAATCACACCGATTCCTTCCGATTCCACTTCGTTTATGATACTCTTGACCGTCTGTCTCGCAAATGCGGTAATCGACGAACCGATACTCTTATCGGTGAATCTGTAGAATGATGATGCGAACACACCGTAGAAAGTGTTCATGAGAACTTTCACCGCAGCCTGAAGACCGTCGAGATAGTGATATTCGTCTCTGTCTTCGGTTGTCTTCATCTTGGCTTTGATTTCATCCCTCTGTCTCATCAGACCTTCGAGAATTCTGGGAAGGAGTCCGACACGTTTCTCTTTCGAGAGATATCTCGTAGAACCGTCGGGACTTACAATCTCTCCGTCGGGTGAGAGTGTGGTGAAACAGATGTTCTTCGCGATAATCAGCGAAGGATACATCGATTTGAAATCCAACACACAGACCCAGTGGTAGAGTCCCGGATTCATTGTGTGAACGTAACCTCCTTCAATCTGATCCGTTCTTGTCATCTTTCCCGTCATGGGAACTGCGATTTTCTCTCTGTCGGCTTTTCTTATGAGTAAAGAATCGGCAAGTGTAGAGGTTCCGGAAGTAAGCACATCTTCCACCGGCAGTAATGAAACGGCGGCGAGATCCATTCCTTTCCTTATTGTCCCCACATGCAGAAGAATCTTCAGTGCCAGCTCGGCATCTTTGAAGCAGTATTCTATGACCTTTTTACTGTCTTTGGCCCATTCTTCATCCATGTACATCGGGTTGACATCCAATTTGGATTCGCCGAATAATTGCATCGAAACTGCATTCAGAGTTTCCTGTTTGGGTCTTAATTCTCTTCTTACAGCCCACCATGCGTCGACGATAAGTCTTCCTTTGACTTTCCAGAACTTCTCGGAGAATCTCTTCGGGTGACCGTAGTCACGTCCCCATCTGATCTTATCCTCGGCTTTGGCAATCTTCGCACGTTCCGTAATCTTCGAAATATCATAATTGTCGATGTTGTATCCTGTAATCACATCAGGATCTTCTTTCAGGATGATTTCGCTGAATTTTTCAATGATTTCTTTCTCGGAACCCGTCGCTGCTTCACAGTTGCGGATTTCACCGTTCTCGTAAACACATGAACAAATCGTTAAAAGAAAATCATGCAGGACGCTGTTTTCGATATCAAACGATAAAATCTTAAGTCCGGGGTCGAAGGAATCGATGTTTTCAAAGGATTTCATTTCTGCAACGATATCCGTCGCATATTCTCCTTCTGTTCTTTCTCCTTTGACACGGATACACGAACCCATGTCCATGTCGTAGATGAATCTGTCAGTATAGCCGATATCCGCAGCGAGAAGGTGGTACGAACCTCTGAATCTGTTCCTGTATTCGGACATCATCCACGGGTACTTCAGTACAACCTTCAGAACATTCGTGTTTTCTCCTCTGTACAGGAGAGTGTCCTCTTCCGTTGAGATGATGTTGTCATCCCTTGCAAGTTCCGAAGCGAGACTCTTGCGCGGATTGATTATGTGAAAATATGTATGAAAACCGCGGAAGAGCAGGACGATGGATTCTTTATTCCTTGTTTTACCGAAGAGTTCGATGACTGCTTCGTCATTGTCCCTGCGGTATGAGGCACTCAGTATCCTTACGTCCCATTCTTCCATATTCGATCCTCATTTGTTGGCTACAATCCTTATTACATCGCCGTCAAGTAACACATAATCTGCGCCGACGGTACGTTTGGTCTTTGCGTTTACGGCACGGATGAATTTCTCTCCGAGTTCCGTGTGAACCTTGTACGCAAGATCTCTCGCGGTGGATCCTCTGGGAAGGAGATACGCATCGGGAAGGACACGTCCGAAGTGGTCGGTGTATTTATTCTCGTCTTCTACAGGATATACCGTAATCAGATCGAGCATTTCGAATGCGGCTTTCTCAAGACATGCCTGTACGCCCGTTCCGCCGTATTTGTCCATGTTTTCCTTCATATAATCGAGGGCTTTCTTCTGTGGTTCGTTGAGTTTTACTCCCTCTTTGATTGTGAATGATTTGTCACCCGGAACGTAGTCGACAACGCCTTTCTCTGCAGCCTTCTTGAGTGCCAACTCCGTTTCAGCCATAGTGACGACGTTCATGTCATTGATACTCTGAACCAATTCTACGTTTCCGTCGGGAGCGATATCTGCCTTGTTCATTGCAACAATCATAGGTTTGCCGTATTCCCTGACTTTCATGGCGATTTTAAGCATCATCTCGTCGTCCCATTTTGTGGGATCCGCAGGAGGATTGATTTCAAGCAGTGCTTTCTTGACCTGTGCTTCCGTAATCTTCAGTCCGGCAAGTCTCTCGTAAATCAGTGATTCGGGTTTTGCGCCTGTCATCTTCGCGGTACGGGCCATCTTTCCGAATCCGTCTTTGAGAATCTCTCTGATCCAGAGATCGATTTCCCTTCTCAGAAATTCGATATCCTCGCGGGGATCGTTCTCTCCGGGCTTTCCGGGAATTCCTTCTATATTGGTGGAACCGCTGACATCGATCACATTGATCAATGCGTCAGCCTGTCTCAGATCGTCGAGGAACTGATTTCCGAGTCCCTTTCCCTGCCATGCGTCGGGTACGAGGCCTGCAACATCCAATAATTCCACGGGAATCATCCTGATTCCGTCGACACATCCCGAGTTGTGGGGAGTACATTTCACTCCGAGTTCCTTACAGGGACATTTCGACCTGACATATCCCACACCCTTGTTGGCGGCGATAGTCGTGAATGGGTAGTTTGCTATCTCTACGGGCGCCATTGTGGCAGCGCCGAAGAATGTTGATTTGCCTACGTTCGGTTTCCCGACAATACCTATCTGCATGCGATCGGTCGGTGTATGATTCTCAGACCTTTTAATTTATCTTAAAAAGGGTTACTCTCAGACAGACCTCAGTGCGTAAACGGCATCTGAGAGTTCGCCGATCTGTTCGGGGGTGAGGGTTTCGACACGCATATCCAGATAGGGAAGATCGGCATCTTTCGGAATGAGTCCTGCGGATTTGAGAGAAGTTCCGATCTTCTTCCTTCTGTGGTTGAATGTTATTTCGGTGATTCTGAAGAACAGGTTCACATCTTTTACATCGAAAGGTGCTTTCCTGGGAATTATTTCGACGATGGCGGAATCGACTTTCGGTCTCGGATTGAATCTCGATGCCGGAACAGTCTCAAGAATATGACATTCCGCTCTGTAGTATAGTCCGACGGTAAGTCTTGAGTAATCATCGGTGCCGACATCCGCGACCATACGGTCTGCGAATTCTTTCTGTACCATGACCACTGCTTTTCTGAAGTCATATTTCAGAAGTTTGAATATTACAGGTGTGGAGATACTGTACGGAAGATTGCTTACAAACACATCGAAAGGAGGGAAATCGATTTTCATCGCGTCTCCTCTGATGAGTTTTACTTTATCGCCGTACGTTCCCTCGATATAATTTGCGAGAATTTCATCCAATTCGATGCATGTGACATCATCGGATTTCTGAACCAGGATATCGGTAAGAATTCCCAGGCCGGGACCTACTTCGAGTACTCTGTCGTTTTTCTCTATTTCAGCATGCTCGACATGTCTCTGAGCGACACGTGCATCCGTGAGAAAATTCTGACCTTTGCTCTTTTTCGGAACGACACCAGTCTGCTGGATGAGCCGGGAAGTCTCTTCTGGGTTCATCTCTGGATGAAGATGTAGTGTCTTCTGTCGCGGTCGGAAATCTCGAGGACAATCCTGTCGACGATGAGCTTGGCGGGATCCTTGAGTACGGGTACTCTTGCTTTCAGGTCTTCGAAGTCCTTGAAGGGACCTGCCTTACGTGCGTTGAGAATTTCCGTAACAGTTTTCTTACCGAGTCCGGGAAGCTCTTCGAGAAGGTGCTTCCTGATCGATATGGGTCCTGCCTCGTTGTAGAATTTGATGTATTTCTGAGGATTCGCATCGACTATGTCTTTGACAACATATTCCAATTCGGATGTAGCCGTTGCCGTAAGGTCGGTGTATCCGACACGTCTCTTCACGTGGTCGATGTGTGTCCTGAGTTTGGGGTCTTTACCGATGTAGACCCTTTCATCCAACTGAATAATCGCACCGGCTTTGGGAACGAGTTCGAAAAGTTTGAACTCCTCCTCGCCGACTGCGTAGCACAGTGCCTCTTTTTTGGAGAGGTTCATGCCCTGTGCCAAGTAATCAAGAATGTAAGCGTATTCTTCCATAGTATCCCTCGGATGTTCAGAGATATTCTGCTACGATGTCCAAAACCTTCTGGATGTCATCGGGTTCGAGAGTAATCCTTTCTTTCGCGAATATTGCGCGAACGTCCTCAGGATACTTCGGAAGGATGTCTGCGATCTTGTATGAGGTCGTTTCGGTCACGAAATCGAGAGCCTGTGTTCTTTCGACAATCTGCTCTGCTTCTTCTTTCGTGATCTTGGCGATGGTCTGAGCATGTGCCATCGCAGATTTCTGAATCGTGCTGAGTTCCCCTCTCTTCTCATTCGCTTCGGTGAGGAGGTCTCTGACTTCTGCCAACGTAACATATTGCTCAGACATTTCATTCACCTCAGTTCTTAACAAGGTGCTCGGGACGTGCTACGACCATTTTGGTCTTGTTGCCCGATTTGACATTTACTTCGTACGCGGAACCCCTCTGTCCGACGATGACTCCTGTGAGACCGTGGAACCTGGAGAACGGCATTCCCTTGTGTACGCTGGGGTCGATGATGATGTTGACTTTCTCTCCATTCTCGAATGTCTGGAATCCTTTCGTGATTGGTGAGAGTCCGCGTGCCCTCGGCTTTTTCTGGAGAAGCGTGCGGGTCTTTGTCCTTAATCCTCTGGATGCTTGCATTTGAATCCCTCATTGATCGTTGATCGCTATTACGTCCAATTCCTCGACCTTGCATTGGATACCCAATGCGTCCGAGAAGTTCGGCTGCGTTCTTCCGTCGTCACCGGACACGAATTCCTTGACATAAGTCCCGGATTCGGTCTCGAGTGTGAGCTCGAAAGTGTCGTCGCCGATATTATCTGCCTTTACCCAAAGGATTGTTCTGTTCCTCACGAGGTCGGCACGCCTGTGCTCGACACGCTGGGGGGTCCTCTGGTCCAAGCATATATTCTTGAACGATAAGGCCGTGTTATCTACTGCTTCTTTATTAACTTTGCCATTTGCCTTTACTTTAACCCTATATGTCTTAGTAGGTGTGGCTGTCTTTACCCTCTGGACTTCTTCCCTGGGTACAAAGCGGAGATTGTGATAATTAGCCAGATCGGATTGGTTTGCTCTCATCTCGAGTTCGTCGAGATCGATGTCGCGGATACGGGGGCTGCTGATTTCGAGGACGAACGGTCTGCCTTCTCCGAGGCAGAGTGCATCGATATCCTCCCTTCCCATTCCGTGGAAGAAGTGTTCTTCTCCGCCCGACATCTCGAGCGCTATATCTCCGATTACTTCCTGCACAGATGTCTGGTACATCTTACCTGTGCCGTTGCATCTGGGACATCCCTTTCCGTGACATACTCTGCACGGCCATATCGTCTGCGGGATTTCCCTGCTGAGTTTGTTGTAACGTCCGTAGATGAATATCGGTGAAATATCAAGTGACACTTCGGCGAAACGTGTGTCGATACATGCGACAACCTGCGGTGTCTTGAATTCCACGGGGCGGTGAATCATAGGCAGTGCCAGTTTTCCGATCTCCCTGTTGAGTTCGGTCTTGATGCTTTCGCTTTCCTCAAGACTGAGTTTTTCAACCATTTCTTTCTCTTTCTTGAGAAGCGAGGGGTCGACTCTGCTGCCTACGAGGAAATTATCAGATTCAACGGAATTCACACTTTCCGCAACGGCATCCGCGAAACGATCCATCATTTCGAAGACATCATCGCACATCGGACAGGGATTCTGTATTTCTCCTTCACGTCCTGTTTCTTTCAGTGCTTCGCGTATGAATGCTCCCCTGACATCATTGGTCATGCCCGTACTTACTTTTCCGAACATTCTTCCGAGACATCTGTCGCACACTCCTTCTTTAACGACTTCCGCCGCTTTGTCAAGGAGATCTTCTGTGATCCATTCTTCCATGTCTGACACCTCACAGATCGAATCCCATTTCGGCTATTCTGAGTCTGGGTCTCTGACTTTCAAGGTAGTGGTACACTGTGGCGTGTTCGCTTCCGTTGAGGATAAGTTCAACGGCATGTTTCGCAACAGGAAGACTTATGGAATTTCCGATAAGCGCAACTGTGTTGCCGTAAATTGTAACATAACAGCCGGTAAGATCTTCGATAATCTGTCTTGTCTTACCGCCGGTACCGATGAGTCTTCCTCTGATTCTCGAGAGTTGGTTGTTCCTTCCTCCCACGAATTCTTTGAGATCGACAACTTCAAGATATTCATCGTCGTCGAAGAGTCTTGTCGCTCTGTCCGGAGCGAATCCTCTTCCGATTGCTTTGACTACATCGATGATTTTCAGAGCCATGAGAGGATCGGCAGTCTCGACTTCGTCGTGTATGATGACTTCTCCTTCCGTATCCACATCGAAGTTGATACCGGAAATATTCTGAATCATCTTCTTCGTCTCTCCTTTGGTACCGATTATGGTACCCACTCTGTCCTGAGGTATCCTTATGGATCTCATTCTTTCTCATCTCCGCTCATTGCTTTTTCGAGGATCTCATCGGGATCCATGATGTCAACATCTTTGTTCTTAAAGAACCTGTTCAGGTTGGTGATATCTCTCATAAGGAAGTCCTTTGCGTTGAAGTGATCTGATGTGAGTGCCTGTCCGCAGTCGATCAGTACGGGTTTGTCTTTCCACATGAGGATATTGTACTCACTCAGATCGCCGTGTATGAGATGTGCTTTTCTGTATCCGTCGACTATGAATGAGATGCATTCTTTGTATGTCATATTCGGTCTCTTTAATTCCGCATCTTTGAGCTGCGGAGCGGGACCGTTGCTGTCTCCGATGTATTCCATAAGAAGACAGTTTTTCTCGAATTCTATCGGTTCCGGCACACGTATATTGTTTATGTGATACCTTCTGAGATTCTTGAATTCTTTATTTGTCCAGGCGTAAATCAGTTTTCTCCTGTTTCCGCACAGACCTTTGAATCTGGGATCTCCTTCGATGTACTTCGATACACGCTTGAATGTAGAAGTGGAAGTTCTGAAGATTTTCAATGCAAAAGGATCTCCGTCTTCGTCAGTTACGTAGAAAACGTTTCCTTCTTTTCCGGTGGATATTGTGTAGTGTACGGAGTCGATATAACCGGCGGTCATGAAGTCGTAGATGACCAGGAGAGTCTGTTTGTCGAAGACTTCTCCTTCGGTATGTCTCTCGTCTCCGGTTCTGTTTGTCTTCAGCTCGTCGACATGACGTTCTAAGTGAGCATAAATCTCATCATACGACGGCATGCGATCACACCGTTTCAGAATATATCGAGGTTCTTCGGGACCTTTCCTCTCTTACTGAGGTTGACTGCCTGTGTTTTGGTGTAACGGAATCTTACGTCACACTTATCGGGCTGGAAGTCCCAAACGGATATGATCAGAAGATCTCCCTCTCTGATCCACATCCTCTTCTTGATTTTTCCAGGAATCCTTCCGACCCTGGACGTGCCGTCTTCGCACATAACCCTTATTTTGGATGCTCCGAGCAGTTGGTCTGCGATACCGAACATTTCCCCTTCTTTGATGTTGGGAAGACGTACACGTGTTACATCCTCATCCGGGCTCTCCATCGGCAAATCGGCACTCATTTCTATGACTCCTTATAAGTGGGTGATTAAAAGTACCCTATATATAAATATGAAGGTCAG
>CAVIIW010000008.1:0-73373 GCA_963643255.1 Candidatus Methanomethylophilaceae archaeon | reverse complement strand
GATTTACCCGATTATCTATTCCGAACAATAAATGGAATTTACCGTCTTTTCGGTGTCTTAACGCCCTTAATTTTATATCTGTGTGATTGTTGCGCACTGATTATGAAGATACCGTGCGAACTAGTGGTCTGGTATGTGCTCCCGACCATCAGAAGGGAAGTTGCCAGAGAACTGGTGAAAACCCACGGGATGACTCAGGCACAGGTAGCGAAGAAATTCGGTGTCACCGATGCCGCAATATCCCAATATCTCAAGAAGAAGAGGGGAGAGAATCAGTTAATCGAGGAATCTCCGCAGTATGAAATCTTCCTTGATGAGATCAAAGCGGCTGCAGACCGTATTGCTGAGAATACATCGGAATTCAGCACCGAAATGTGCAGAATCTGTACTGTTGTCAAGAGTACGGGCCTTCTCGCAAAAATCTACGAAGTACAGACCGGCTGCAAACCTCCGGCGTGCGCCTGCGATAACAACATCGTGTTCAAAGATCAATGAAATCGCTGTGATAGAGGAGTTCCTGCGCATATCCCGCGTATCTTCCGAATCTGTTTCTTGCGAATTCCGAGAGCTTTCTGTAGCTTCCTGTCTGGTTGTACTTCTCTTTCAGGACTCTCCCGATACGTGCGTCTATGGGAAACGCATTGAGATGATTCATGGAAAACAATGCTATGCAGTCGGCTACTTTCGGACCTATGCCGTTGACTGTAAGTAAAGTTTCAATGCACTCCTCATAACTCATTTTCCTTATTTCATAAGGATTCAGTTCACCGTCGGTGACAAGGTGTGCCAGCTCAGTAAATCTGTCCGCTCTGTATCCGAGTTTACATTCGCCGATACGCTCTTCGGTTTCGGTGATCTCTTCAGGTCTCGGGAATGAATATCTTCCTCCGAGATCTCTTCCGAATGTTCTGCAGACGTTTTCAACCATCATACCGATACGTCTGACGTTTGCATTGGTTGCAAGAAGATATGTAGCAATACATTCCCACGGATCCTGTCTTAACAATCTCAGTCCGGGACATCTTTCGGCAAGAGAGGAAACATAAGAATCGGATGCGGAACATTCCCTGTAGATTTCATCCAAGTCATCATCGGAACGGAAGTAACCGAGAATTGTTTTTGTATCATTACACCCGGTACACTCGAATCCGTCTTCGGTCTGTGTTATTGTAACTATATTGTTATCAATCACGCCTTCCCACGAATCTCCTTTCTTTATCCACCTGTGTGCCTGTCCGCATCCCAGAGTGGCATCCACGGAGATCTTCATCCTGACCCTCATAACCGATGCATCGATGACGAACATCAAATATCTTCGTGCATATGCGGAATGCATATGCTGAGATTCGGTCCCGCAGGATACCCCCAGGGTTCAAAGACACCGAAGGACGGATTGGACACAACCAAATCCCTCGGTCTTGACGCATTGGAAGTAGAGTTCGTAAGAGGCGCAAGAATATCTGTAGAAAAAGCACAGGATGTCGGCCGTATGGCTAAAGAAAGAGACATCAGGCTGAGCTGTCACGCCCCGTATTATATCTCATTCAACTCGGAGAGCCAGGAGACCAGGGATAAGAGTGTCGCATGGGTTATGGATACCGTACGTGCCGCTCATAATCTCGGAGCGTATCTTATCGTCATTCATGCAGCATCCTACGGAAAAACACCCGATGCCGCAACACAGTCTGTTATCGACGGATTGTCAAGATGTAAGGACATCATGGACGACGAAGGCATAAAAGACGTAGTCTTAGGTGTCGAGACTATGGGTAAAAAAGGTCAGTGGGGTACACTGAAAGAAATATCCCAGGTGATGGATTCCGTCGACGGAGCACATCCTGTTTTGGATGTGGCGCACGTACACGCACGTGACATGGGTTGGCTGAAGACCGAGGATGATATGAAATCCCTTACGGATGAGTTCTTCTCTCTTTCCGGAGATATTGCGCACTTCCATATCAGCTGCATAAAGTACGGCGACAAGGGAGAGATTTCCCATCTTCCTTTGGAAGCAAAAGATCCGGATTTACAGCTTCTGGCAAATGTTCTCAGGGATACGAAGCAGGAATGCACGTTCATCTGCGAGTCCCCTCTTCAGGAGAAAGATGCGGTTGTTTTCAAATCGATGTTTTAAGCATTATCTTTAAATGCCTGACATCATTGTAGCCATCAGAAGCCGCTGTGGCTAAGCCCGGTACAGCGTCTGATTCGTAATCAGAAGTGTCGCGAGTTCAAATCTCGTCAGCGGCTCCAATTGTTGCATTGTAATTTGTTCAGCGTACGCTGTCTCTGTGTCTGAAATATCATCGTAAAAGAATCAGAGCCAGTAACAGAAAATAATACACAATAAGGCAGGCACCCCCTCCCCGAAGGGGAGGGGCTGTCACCTTTCTTTTTGAAAGATGTTTTATCGGGTTTACATTCCCATGTTGCTCTTGACCTCGGAGTCGAAGAGAAGAGTGACCATGAATCCGTAGAGGATGATTCCGCAGACTCCGGTGAGGATTGCGGCGATTGTGAATGTAAAGATCGAAATGACCGACATGATGAGTGCGAGGATGAACAGAACCAGGAGAACGATCCAGATGATCTTGTCTGCTGTTGTTGTCTGTCCGTCTGCGATCTTCGTGTAGCACCAGTAGATGACTGCACCGATGATGATTCCGATGACAACATCAATCCATACGGGGATGCTGAAGATTGCCTGAACGATTGTAACGATTGCAACGACCTGAACGAATTTTGCGAGGAGGTTCATGTTGCCGGTGATGTCGCCCTTGCGTACTTTCGAACCGAATGCGAAGTAAATCAACGCAACGATAATGCTTCCGACTCCTGCGAGGATGCCTGCAAGTTTCTCATCGCCCTCAGCGTCTCCGGTCAGTGTCGTGACGATACTGACTACAGCTGTAACTGCGAAGACCAACGCAATAATGATTACTGCGAGACCCATCATTTTATTGTCCTTGAAAAGTGACATAAAAAGTGATTTCACACATCAGTATTTAAACATAATTCCATATACATCGATAAATACGCTTGAAAAAAATTATTTTTCCGTTGGCATAGTATATTTTCTTTCATTTTTACCGTATTTTTTCATTGCGACAGTTTGAATATGTGTGTTTCTATTACGGCGGATATGGCAGAGCCGACGGACAGATTTCTGGAAGAAACGGAGTACGTTGATTGGAAAGACATGCTCATTACGAGAGAAACATCGCAGACAATCATTGGATGCAAAACCGATGAAGATAAAGTCAAAGCGGTGTTCGAATTTGTCCGCGACAGCATATCCAACGCAATGAACATCGATTCCATTGCACTTCCCTGGACCGCATCCACCACAATCAGAGCGATGGTCGGTACGGATGATGCGAAAGCGTTGGTTTTCGCCGCAATGGTGCGTGCATTGGGAATTCCCGCAGGATTCTGTTATCAGCGTCTTACCGTTGTGGATGACGACAGCGAAGGATACTATCTGCACTGTTACAACGCAGTATACCTCGACGGAAAATGGATCAAAGTCGATGCAAGCGGACGCTTAGGTGCCAGAGATACCACATTCTGCAAGATCGAACCTGATTTGGCATTCATTCCCCGTGAGGTTTACGGGGAAAGCAGCATTCCCGGAATATTCGCAAGACCTTATGATAAATCGATGGATGTTATCAGATCTGCGGAGAGCATCTCCGATATCATCTTCGGTTTGCCCGACACGATTGACATCGAGCCTGACGTGAAGGAATGATTCACTTCAGGTACTGATTTACAATCTTGATTGCGCAGACGTCTCCGCACATGGAGCAGCCGTCTTCCTTCTTAGTGCAGCCGCGCTCTCTGTATGCTTTCGCTTTGACAGGATCGAGACATACGTCGAACATAGTGTCCCAGTCAAGGTTTTTCCTTGCGACTGCCATCCTTGTGTCGGCTTCGTGTCCCTTTCCGCGCATCATGTCTCCGACGTGTGCCGCAATCTTCGAAGCAATCAGTCCTTCTTTGACATCATCTACATTCGGTAACGACAGGTGCTCCGCAGGTGTCAGATAACATAAGAAATCCGCTCCCGCTTTTGCCGCTACCGCTCCGCCGATTGCTCCCACGATGTGATCGTAACCAGGCGCGATATCCGTTACCAACGGACCGAGTACGTAGAACGGTGCGCCGTAACAGAGGTGTTTTTCCAGCATCATGTTGCCTTCGATCTGATCCATGGGCATGTGTCCGGGACCTTCCACCATGGCCTGAACTCCCGCCTCACGGGATCTTTTCACAAGATGACCCAGCGTTCTTAATTCCGAGATCTGGGCTGCATCGGATGCATCGTCGATGCATCCGGGTCTGAATCCGTCTCCGAGTGAAAGTGTGACTTCATACTTCTTTGCAATTTCGAGAAGATAGTCGAAGTTTTTGTACAGAGGATTTTCTTCTCCGTTGTGAAGGATCCACGCAGTGAGGAACGAGCCTCCGCGTGAGACAACATCCATCTTTCTTCCGGATTTCTTCAGCCAATCTACGTTCTCTTTGGTTATTCCGCAGTGAACGGTCATGAAGTCCATTCCGTCTTTGGCGTGTTTTTCGATACCGTTGAACATATCGTCTTCAGTCATCTCGACAACGGCATTTTTTCTCGCCGCAGTCAGTCCGATCTGATAGATAGGGACGGAACCTGTCATCACAGGGCATTTCTTCAGAATTGTAGCGCGGATTGCATCGATGTCCCCTCCGGTGCTTAAATCCATGACGGCATCCGCACCGTATTCCAACGCAATATCAAGTTTCTTTAATTCATCGTCAATGCAGACCATATCCCTCGACGTACCGAGGTTTACGTTCACTTTGACGGACATTCCTTCGCCTATTGCTGCAGGTACCGGATTGTGTGCAGGGTTACACGGAGCGACAATACGTCCCGATGCGATTCCGTCCATGACGAATCTCTCGGTAACTTTTTCCTTCTTGGCTATAGCTTTGAACTGCTCGGTCACGATACCGTTTTGGGCATCCTGCATTATGGTGGACATCGATACACCCCATCGGCTGTATTGTTATTATTCTTATTGTGTCGGAAAAATAAAAGAAGGGTCGGACCGGACACCCGACGTTGAGAGTATCCGGCCCTGTTAAGGCGTTTGTTTCGTTGCTTCAATCTTTCTTATTCTCAGATTCGTTGACGAGTTTCAGAAGAGACTGACCCGTGCATCCTGTACAACCGCCTCCGCAGTTGCAGCACGAACTTCCCTTCTTCTTACCGCGTATCAGGACATACATCGCCGCTATGACGGCGATGGAAATCCCGACTACAACGATGATGTCCCCTATACTCATGCGGCTTCCTCCTTGTAGGGATCCTTAAGCAGTAAGAGCGCACCGATTGCCGCAATCGCGAGCAACGCTACGATCCAACTTGAGACTCCCGTTGTCTCATTCATGCAGACTGCCGCAATAACATATACGATTGACGCCACGGCGTAAGCGAATATGCACTGGTATGCAACGGCTGCACCTGTTGCCTTCCACGTTCCGAGTTCTCTGTGCATTGCACCCATTGCTGCGAAGCAGGGAGCGCAGAGGAGGTTGAACATCATGAAGGACAGACCCGCTGCGGGTGTTGTCATAAGCTGAAGCATTGCAAACAGTCCTTCTTCTTCGTCTCCTTCGGAAACCAACACGGCAAGTGTGCTGATGAGGTTCTCTTTGGCCATAAGACCTGTAATCGAACCTACTGTGAACTGCCAGTTGTCGGCCCATCCGAGGGGCTGGAAGAGGATACAGACTGCACGTCCGAAGGATTCGAGAATCGAACCTGACGTTGCGCTGCTGTCGATGTAGTGGAAGCTGAGGTCGTAACTTGAAAGAACCCAGATAATGATCGACGAGAAGAGGATCAGTGTACCTGCCTTCTTCACGAATGCCCAGCCTCTGTCGAGTGTTCCCTTGAGGACGTTAATCCAGCTGGGTACGTGGTAGGGCGGGAGTTCCATGATGAAGGGAACGGGCTTTCCTGAAAGCTTCTTGAATTTCTTGAGGATGATACCTGAGATGAGCACTGCGACGATACCCATAACGTATGCAAACAGTGCGACGAGACCGTTGTTGTGGAACAGTGCACCTGCAATCATTGCGATGACAGGAACTTTTGCTCCGCAGGGCATGAATGTGACAGTCATGGCTGTGATCTTTCTGTCCCTTTCGCTCTCGATTGTCCTTGTGGACATAATTCCGGGAACACCGCATCCGATTCCGACGAGGAGAGGGATGAATGATTTACCGGAGAGACCGAAGAACCTGAAGACACGGTCCATGATGAATGCGGCCCTTGCCATGTATCCGATATCTTCAAGGATACACAATGCAAGGAACAGTATGAGCATCTGGGGAAGGAAACCGATAACGGCACCTACACCGCCTACGACACCGTCGACAAGCAACGATGTGAGCTCACCGCTGACCTCCATACTTGCACACCAATCGGCTACGCCGGGCTGAAGTGTTTCCTCAATCCATCCGTTGAGCAGATCCGTGAAATATGTACCGATACCGGGGTAGTCTCCGAAACCGATAATTGCCATGAAGAGGGCACCGATAATTGCAATGAAAATCGGAAGACCCAGAATCCTGTTGGTGATAATTTTGTCGACACGTTCGGAAAGTGTTTCAGTACCTTCCGCGGTGTTCTTTTTGACGCATTTTGTGACGATGTTTTCAATCGCGCTGTATCTTGCGTCGCAGATAATTGCGGCCATGTCGTCGTCGCGTTCCGTTTCCAGAGTTTTGACTTCGCTCTCAATGGCAGCTCTTTCTTCGTTAAGTCCGTCCAGAACAATTTCGTCGTTTTCGACTACTTTGATGGCGAACCATCTTGAATATTTCTCGGGAACCTTCGGAGCAATCTGCTTCTCGGCAAGAGAAACCAATTTCTCGATGTTATCGCTCATTTTCATCGGAGCGGGGGCACTCTTTCCTCCGGCTTCGACAACCGCTGCGATAAGTTCTTCGAGACCTTCGCTCTTGAGAGCGGAAATCGGAATAACCGAACATCCCAGTGTGTCAGACAGTGCTTTCGCATCGATCTTCACACCGTTCTTCTCGACTGCATCCATCATGTTCAGTGCGACCACGACGGGTGTGTTCAGATCGAGAAGCTGAAGTGTCAGGTAAAGATTTCTCTCGATGTTCGATGCATCGACGATGTCGATGATAACATCGGGTGAGTCTCCGATGATATAGTTCCTTGTTACAATCTCTTCCGGTGTGTACGGCGAGAGAGAATAGATACCGGGTGTATCGACCAATTCCGCGTCTGTTCCGCGGATGGTACCGGTTTTCCTCTCAATAGTGACACCGGGCCAGTTACCCACGTGCTGTTTTGCGCCCGTGAGTTTGTTAAACAGTGTTGTTTTTCCGCTGTTCGGGTTACCCGCCAGCGCTACTCTTAGACCCATTATTTTCACCTTTCTGTCAAGCGACTTCTACCATCTCGGCTTCCGCCTTTCTCAGACTCAGTTCATATCCTCTGAGGGAAATCTGAATAGGATCTCCCAGAGGCGCTACTTTTCTGACGTAGACGCTGCATCCCTTTGTGATGCCCATGTCCATAATGTGTCTCCTTACAGGGCCGCTGCCGTTAAGTCTCACAACTTTAACGGTTTCCCCGACTCTGATATCTTTGAGGGTGGTAGCTCCACTCCCGGAATTCTGATGAATACCTGTTACCATAAATTTTAGTGATGACTAAATAATATATAAATTAGGCGGTACTAAAAATTTTACCGATTGAGTTTATCATTCACTAAATAAATAAGAAACGCGCGTATACGTGCGCGCGTAATATTATATAACAACAGGCTATAGGGGATGGCAATAGGATGTCCTATCGACATCAGGATGATTCAAATGGATGGGAATGACAATGCATCCGCATACGGCGCGGACAGTATAGTGGTTCTCGAAGGTCTCGAAGCAGTGAGGAAGAGGCCGGGTATGTACATCGGAAGTACCGATACCCGCGGTCTTCACCATTTGGTTTACGAGGTCGTCGACAACAGTATCGATGAGGCAATGGCAGGTTACGCCGATCAGATTTACGTATGGATTAACGAAGACGGTTCCTGTACCGTACAGGACGACGGACGCGGTATCCCTACGGGAATGCACGAGAAAGGTAAATCCGCATTGGAATTGGCTCTCACCGAACTTCACGCCGGAGGAAAGTTCAACAAGAACAGCTACAAAGTATCCGGAGGTCTCCACGGAGTGGGAGTTTCCGTCGTAAACGGTCTTTCCGTTTGGCTGGTTGCCGAGGTTGAAAGAGAAGGCAAGAAGTGGAGACAGTCCTACCACAGAGGAATTCCCGACGGACCCGTCGAGATTGTCGGAGAATCCGAGAGAAGGGGAACAACAATCACATTCCTCCCCGATCCCGAGATATTCGAAACAGTTGAGTTTGATTACAACACACTTCAGAACAGGTTCCGCAACCAGGCTTTCCTGAACAAGGAAGTTACGATTAATTTCGAAGATAAGAGGTCCGGAAACAAAGAAACATTCCACTACGACGGAGGAGTTTCCGAGTTTGTCCAATACATCAACAGGACGAAGACACCTATCCACCCCACACCCATCTATCTTCACGGAAAATACGAGTACAAAGACTCCTCCGGAGACAATCAGATCGATATCGACATTGCAATGCAGTGGACCGGAGATTATTCCGAAAGTATCACCTCGTTTGTCAACACGATCAGCACTCCCGAGGGAGGAACACATCTTGCGGGATTCAGAACCGCACTGACGAAATGTTTCAATGATTTCGCCAAGGACAAACCGTTTGCAAAAGGAATCTCATTCGAAGGTTCCGATATACGTGAGGGACTGACCGCAGTCGTAAGTATCAAGATTCCCGAACCTCAGTTCGAGGGACAGACCAAATCAAAACTCGGTAACAGTATCGCTCAGACTGCAGTCGCAAGCTTCATGACATCGAAACTCTCGGAATTTTTACTTGAAAACCCGAAAGTCGGAGATATCATCGTAAGAAGGAGCGTAGATGCCTACACCGCAAGGGAAGCCGCCCGTAAAGCCAAGGAAACGGCAAGGAGAAAGAGTGTCTTCGATTCCAACGCACTTCCCGGAAAGCTTGCGGACTGTTCCGACAAAGATCCGAGCAAATGTGAACTGTACATCGTGGAGGGAGACTCGGCAGGAGGATCCGCGAAACAGGGCCGTGACAGGACGTTCCAGGCAATTCTTCCGATCAGAGGTAAGATTCTGAACGTCGAGAAAGTAAGACCTGACAAAATCCTCGAATCCATGGAAATCAAGAATCTCGTCACCGCCATCGGAGGCGGTGTCGGAAACGATTTCGACGTTTCAAAGATAAGATACAACAGAATCATCATCATGACCGATGCCGATGTCGACGGTGCGCATATCGCAACACTGTTGCTTACGCTGTTCTACAGGCAGATGAGGCCTCTCATCGAAACGGGTCACGTTTATCTCGCAATGCCCCCGCTTTACAGGGTCGCCAAAGGAAAGAAAGAAATCTACTGTTACAACGACGCGGAATTGGCAAAAGCCACGGCGGAAATGGGACAGGGATGCAACGTCAGCAGGTACAAGGGTCTGGGAGAAATGAATCCCCATCAGCTGTGGGAGACCACAATGGATCCTGCAAGGAGACTGATGAAGAAAGTAGAGATAACGGATGCGCAGCTTGCAGATACTCTGTTCTCTACACTCATGGGTGATGCCGTAGAACCCAGGAGAGAATACATCATCGAACATGCCCACGAGGTAGTCAACCTGGATGTGTGATAACATGGCGGAAGAATTTGAAAACGACACACCCGTCAGGGATCAGATTATAACACAGCCCATCGAGAGGGAAATGTCCCGTTCGTACGTCGATTACTCAATGAGTGTCATCGTCGGACGTGCGCTCCCGGATGTAAGAGACGGACTGAAGCCCGTTCACAGAAGGATTCTCTATGCAATGAACGATCTGGGTATTCCGTACAACAGACCGCACAAGAAATCCGCAAGGATTGTCGGAGAAGTGTTAGGTAAGTACCACCCCCACGGAGACACAGCCGTTTACGACGCAATGGTGAGGATGGCACAGCCGTTCTCCCTGAGATACACATTGGTTGACGGTCAGGGTAACTTCGGTTCGGTGGACGGTGATTCCGCAGCTGCGATGCGTTACACCGAAGCGCGTCTCACCAAGATGTCCGCGGATATGCTTGCGGATATCGACAAAGACACTATCGACTTTGCAGACAATTTTGACGGTTCGCTGAAAGAACCCGTTGTGCTTCCTTCGAAAGTCCCGAACCTTCTTGTCAACGGTTCCGCAGGTATCGCCGTGGGTATGGCTACAAATATGCCTCCCCACAATCTGGGCGAAGTCGTAGATGCGATTAAATTTGCAATCGACAACCCCGATGCGGATGTTCCGGAGTTAATGCAGTACATCAAAGGTCCCGATTTCCCTACCGGAGGTACAATCCACGGAATCGGAGGAATCGTGTCCGCATACAAGACAGGGCGCGGAAAGATCAAGGTAAGATCCAAGACCCACTTCGAAGAAAAATCCAACGGAAAGATGATGATCATTGTCGACGAGATTCCGTATCAGGTCAACAAAGAGAGACTCATCGAACAGATTGCGGACAGTGTCAGAAACAAAGAGATTGAAGGTATCACCAACGTCAACGATGAATCGGACAAAGACGGTATGCGTATTGTTATCGAGTTACACAAAGACGCAATGGAAACCGTTGTTCTCGAGAATCTGTTCAAACACACTCAGATGGAGATTACGTTCGGTATCATCAACTTGGCACTTGTTAACAACAAACCCATGCTTCTCACACTGAAAGAACTCATCGTTCAGTACATCAAGCACAGGAAAGAAGTCGTTACGAGAAGGACTTCATTCGATCTTGAGGTCGCAAAGAAGAGATATCACATCCTGGAAGGTCTTATGGCCGCCATCAATCGCATGGATGAGGTTATCGAGCTTATCCGTGCATCCAAGAACGCGGACGAAGCATCCGAGGGACTGCAGAATCTGCTTACAATCGATGCGGAACAGGCCAAGGCAATTCTTGACATGAAACTTCAGAAACTCACAGGTCTCGAGATCGACGGTGTTGTCGGCGAGTACAACGACATCAAGAAGCTCATGATTGACCTGGAAGACATTCTGGCTCATGAGGGAAGAATCCTGCAGATCATCAAAGATGAACTCACCGAAATGAAAGAAGGCTACGGAGACGACCGCCGTACCGAAATCGATCCCAACGCCATCGACAGCGATGAGGAAGATCTCATTCCGAAAGAGGATGTTGTTATCACCATCACCAAAGACAACTACATCAAGCGTATCCCGCTGAGAACATACAAACAGCAGGGACGCGGAGGTGTGGGTCTCATCGGAATGCAGACCAAGGAAGAGGATGACGTTGCAAGTATGTTCGTCACCTGCACTCACGATTACATCATGTTCATAACCGACAGAGGACGCCTCCACTGGCTCAAGGGCTACAGAATACCCGAAGGCAGCAGACAGTCCAAGGGAAGGCCTATTGTGAACATGCTCCCCGACCTCGAAGAGGGAGAGAAAGTCGTGAACACCATAAGCGTAACCGAATTCACCGAGGATAAGTCGCTTGTCTTCTGCACCAAACAGGGAATCATCAAGAAGACCGCCCTCAGCGCATACGGAAACATCAGGAACAAAGGAATCAAAGCGATTAAGCTCGACGATAACGACGAGTTGATCGGCACGGAGATTACCAACGGTTCGCATGAGATAATCATCGCGACAAAAGACGGACAGGCCGCAAGATTCGATGAATCCGAAGTAAGAGCAACCGGAAGGGACACAATGGGTGTCAAAGGTATCACACTCGGTGACGGCGACGAAGTCGTGGGAATGACCGTTGTCGAACCTCAGGATATGATTCTCTCCGTCTCCGAAAACGGATTCGGAAAGATCTCCGTTGTAGATGAATACCGTAAGACCCACCGCGGTTCGAAAGGTGTCATCACAATGAAGACAACCGAGAGGAACGGTTCCGTTGTTGCTATTGCCAAGGTCTCCCTTGACGACGAGCTCATGGTCACCAGCAGACAGGGAAAGATGATCCGTATCAAAGTTTCGGAAATCCGTGTCACCGGCCGTAACGCCGCAGGCGTGAAGATCATGGATATGCGTAACGACGACAAGATCATCGCACTTCAGCCCATCTCGGCGGTGAACGGGGATGAAAACGAAGAGGACGCTTGAGATCGTCGCATCGGTACAGACGGCTGCAGTCGCGGCCGTCCTTGTACTGATACTGCTCTCAGACGCCTCAGGTGCCTTCAGGATATCCCTGCTCTGCAGCTGTGCAATATTGGCCGTAATTTCGGTGATTTTACTGTACGCAGTCTTCAGATCCTCTCCCGATACCGACGGATACATCAGATACATTCCGGGCGGTACGAAGAAGAAACGCAGATTCGGCGGACGCAGAAAATCACCGAAAACACATTGATGCAGGCGGTTTCACCCGCCTGCATATCATCAAATTTTAAATATGGATTCACCATTGGGAGGTTTACGCCGCGGTAACTCAGCAGGTACGAGTGCATGACTGAAGATCATGAAGTCGCTGGTTCGATCCCGGCTCGCGGCACCAATCTCCTTTTATCTTCTTGATATATTCACACAGATGGTACCATGGACGAGTTCCTGATGGATGTGAGCGACCCCGATCTGACACTTTCGCAGATTATGCACATTATGGAGAGGTACCGCGAAGAAAATCCCGGGATGGAAATCTACATCGACGGAGATGCAAGAGCCATAATGGCGAGGCCGTTGGTCGACATACAGGAAGTGTAAACGATGGGAAGAGGAAGAATTACGTTGGGCCTTTACAACTCATACGATCCGCAGAAATTCCGCGAGCCCCACAGAAGGGCCATAGCCAGGGCAGGAGGGCTTGCGATGGCGTTTGACATGAATCTTGCGCTCTTCGGTTTCCCGTTCCCTGAAGACATTAAACAGCCCAAGGAATTGGCGGAATGGGTTGCAGGGACTACAAGTATCGGCTCCCACGGAGATTATTTCATGGATCTTGCGGAAATGGGCAGATTCCTCAGTTTCCCGTACCCCGAGAAAGGATTCCCTCCGCAGTTGGGAGAGGTAATTCTCACTACAAGCAAACCCGATTCCAAGAAATCCATTACATTACGTCAGACGGCCGATATGGTATCGCACGGACAGAGTATTCTCTTACTCTTCGGTCTCGGCCCCCACGGTGTTCCGAAAGCTCCGGCATCGATTCCGAAGTACAATCTCGACATTACCGACGGAAGGTATTCACTGGAAACCTGTACTGCCGTAGGCGCCGTTACGGGCGCATTACATGCGATCCTCGATCAGTAATGCTCGTAGAGGATGTTGTCAGGCTGATAAAGAACGCCTTTGCCTTCTTCGACACGTCCCACAACGTAAGCGTCATCGAATTCCTTTGCAATCGCTTCCGCTTCGTCCGCAGGTGCAATGATGTCGAATCCCATGCTCATGTTGAGAGTCTGATAGATTTCCTCTGTGGTAACGTTTCCGAGTTCCTGGATCTTCTTGAAAATCGGTGCAGGTTCGAGAGGATCGTCAATTACGTACTTACAGGAAGGATTCATGCGCAGGATGTTCCTGAGGCCTCCTCCCGTGATATCGACAAGACCGTGGACTTCATGTTCCCTGATAATTTTGAGAACGTCTTTAACGTAAATCTTGGTGGGCGTAAGTAATTCCTCTCCCACCGTTCCTTTCAGTCCGGATACTTTGTCTTTCATGGAGTATCCTGCGTTCTCGAAGACTTTCCTCGCAAGAGTAAGTCCGTTGGAGTGGATTCCCGAAGACTTCAGTGTGACAATCAGATCTCCTTTCTTACAGGTCTGACCTGTAATCACCTTGTCTTTGGGAACAAAACCGAGACATGTTCCCGAAAGATCCACGCCGTTCACCATTTCGGGAAGAACCGCAATTTCTCCGCCGACAATCTCCATATTGGACATTTCGGCACCGTCGCGGAGACCTTTTCCTATCGCTTCGGTGATAGCATCATCGGGTTTGTTGATTGCAATATAGTCGACAAACGATATCGGTTCCGCACCGACACAGATCGTATCGTTGACATTCATCGCGATACAGTCGATACCGACGGTATCCCATTTGTTGAGTTCCTCGGCTATGAGTAACTTCGTTCCCACGCCGTCCGTAGCCAATGTGAGATAATTATCTCCGAAATCGATAAGACTCGCAAAAAGCCCCTTCATGCGAACCATCTGACCGATGCCTTCTCTCTTGAAGCTGAGTTCTTTGACCAATGATTCGATGGCACTTGATTTCGCGTCTATGTCGACGCCCGCTTTGGCATAGGTCCAACTGTCCGCCATGGTATCCTTGTGAAAGGAATGTGGCCAATGCCTTTATAGGTTATGCTGACGATGATATCAAACCGAAGGAGGCACCGTCCGATGATAATATACTTCTCAGCAACAGGCAATTCCAAACACGTGGCACACAGAATCGCGGAAGCGACCGACGACTGGGCCCGTTCCATAGAGGAACTGAAAACAGACAGGACTGTGGAGGCACGTTCCGGAGGAAGATTCGGCATTGTATGTCCCACATATTTCTACGGAATTCCCACGATAATGGATAATTTCCTGAAATCCGTGAAGATGTTCATCGGCGAGGACACATACTTCTATTTCGTTTCCACATACGGCGGAAACGCGGGAATGTCTGCGGAAATGGTGGAAGACATCATGAAACAGCGCGGACTCAGGATCGATGCGAAATTCGGTGTGAAAATGCCCGATTCATGGGCCCCCGTGATGGATTATAACGACAAATCAAGGATGGAAGCCACCAACGAGATTGCCGACAGGATGATAGACGGGATAATCGAACACATCCGGAACAAGGACAAAGGTAACTTCATCAAGAGCAGAAAACCGAAATTCCTTGCCAAATTCAGCTACCGCGTATACGACAGAGCCAGAGAAACGGACAAGTTCACTGTTTCCGACGCATGCATCGGATGCAAATTATGTGTGAAGAGATGTCCTCTGAAAATCATAAAAATGGTCGACGGAAAACCTCTGTGGGATGCCGAGCAGTGCATAATGTGTTTGGGCTGCTACCACCGCTGTCCTGTGAATGCAATCGACTACAACAGGAGCACACAAGGCCACGGTCAGTACATTCATCCCGAAGATACCGACGAAACCGATAAAGCATAGACGTACGTAAGGTGGAATCATGTCCCTGCATGAGAGATGGCTCGACGAGAGGCATCATGAGCATTATTACAAGCTCGCAAAGAAGCTCGACTACCGTTCGAGGGCATCGTTCAAGATAATGCAGATAGACGACCGTTTCAACATTTTCAAAGAAGGGGATTCCGTCGTGGATTTGGGTGCAGCTCCCGGAGGGTGGCTGCAGGTAGCCAAGGAACGTGTCGGTGAGACGGGAAAAGTCATCGGCGTAGATCTCAGACCTATCAAACCTATGGAAGGAGTCACTACAATCATCGGTGACATCACCGACGACAAAACCATGCTGGAACTTCTGGAAAAATTCGGAGGAAAAGCAGACGTTGTTCTTTCCGATATGGCTCCGAACATCGCCGGTGCGTACGCAACGGATCACGCAAGATCGATTCATCTGTGTATGTTTGCAGTCGATGTCTGCGACAGGATTCTGAAGAAAGACGGTAAGATGGTCATGAAGGTCTTCATGGGTGACATGTTCCCCGAACTGAAGAAAGAACTCGAGAAACGTTTCAGAAGCGTGAAAGTCCATTCTCCCGATGCGTCAAGACCCACATCCTCGGAAGTTTACGTCATATCAAGAGGATTTTTGGCAAAAACCGTTGTCGAACTGAGACCTATCGAAGCTCCCGAGAAGAAGAAGGAATTCACCAAGAAAGGCGACCTTCTCTGATCAGTCCCAGAATCTCTTGTTTTTCGCATACAGAACTTCGGCTCCGAGGATGTCTCTTAAGAAATCGTCTTCGTCGATGTGCATTGTGCGTAAGATCCTCGATGCGGAATCCGGACCTATTCCCCTTCCCGCCAATGCCATACAGGCTTTCCTGCCGTTTTCATTGACTAAGTTGGCAATCCTGACAACACGCGCGGTTTCTTTCTTCTCTTCGTCTGTAAGTTCCTCTTTCGCGAAGAGCTTGATCTTATCTCTGTCGTATTCTTTCAGAACGGCAACCATGTTTCCGCCGCACTTCGGACAGATGAAACGTTTCGGAGCGTCTGCGACTCTCACTCTCCACTGAGTTCTGCATCTGAGACATGAAGCGAACATGAGTTCGCCTTCGAGTCTCTTCTTCAGCGCCATGAGAATCGAATGATCTGCACGTAACGGCTGCATAAGTTCCTTGGATCTTGTTATTCCTTCCATTCCGATCGGAGAAATAGTTGTAAGTTCAACGGAAATCCTTCCGTCGGCTATCATCGACACAACCTTTTCGGTATTCTCGATATCCAAATCCTCCCACAGCACTTTATTCAGCGCTTCGGTGTATGCAGGGGTGTCTTTGTGCATATCGAAAAGTCTTCCGAAGTTCATGAAACGGTGGTCTGCGTCTTTTTCTATAATTCCGAATTTCTTCGCAACGTAGACGAATCTCCATTTCAGGAATGTGGAGTTGTTTATTGTGAGTCTGATTAATCCTTCAACGGTTCCGGGCTTCACGGATGTGACGGAACTCATGAGAATCTTTTTGTCAATGTTTCTCGGAAGTTCAATCATAATGCGGTACGGATCCGCGGATACCCCCACACTCTCTCCGAGACGTGCCGTAAGCAGTGCTGCGTAGATTTTTCCCAAAGTTTCGTTCACACGTGTACCGAAACATGCGTTCACGATTGCAAGGCGGTCTCCGATTTCTATTGTTACTGTTTTGTCGGTGGGAACAATATGGCCTTTCTGTTCATCGAGGAAATTACGTACGCGCTGTTTTGCCCCCTCATCTCCGGGATAATCGTCGAGATTTCTCAATCTTCTCAGTCTTCCGACTTCCATAGCGACTTCGAACGGAACGGGAATGTCAGAACCTGCCCATGAAGGAACCGAACCGATTTCTCCTGTTTCTTCGACAAGAATTTCTTCTTCTCTCATCTCAACTATACGCCATGTCCTTCCTTTCGCGATGAACATCGCATAGGGTTCGGCAAAAGTAGCAACAAAACTCTCATCCAAAGTACCGATAACCGCTCTTGTTCCGATGTCTCTTATCATGTAGTTTCTTTCATCGGGAATCATCGAGATGTTGCTGTAGAAGTAGTTCATTCCTTTCTTGGAACGTTTGAATCCGTCATCGTCCTCGAATATCATCTTGATTGATTTCAGCTGTTCGAGAACGGCATCCATGTCTTTTCTTTCGAGATCTTTGAAAACATAGGATTTTCTGAACATTGAAAAAGCAGTTTCGCGTGTTACACGACCGCTCATTGTCATCGCTATAAGCTGATTGGCGACAACAGTGAGAGGACACGGCCTCCCTTTCTTGATTTCAAGTTCTTTCGCATCGGTTTTTCTCGCAACAACCAATGCTTCCGAGACTTCGTCGGGAGATGTTGCGATAATCTTCGCACGTATCAGTCCGCCTACACGGTGTCCCGCACGTCCCGCACGCTGAATCATCCTTGAAATCTGTCTCGGTGAGTTGTACTGTATCACCAAATCGGTACTTCCGACATCGATTCCCAGTTCCAGAGAAGACGTACAGATCAACGCTTTGACCTCTCCTCTCTTGAATCTGTCTTCCATGTCCGTCCTGTTCTCTTTCGATAAAGAACCGTGGTGGACATCGATTGATAAATCCTGATCCCAAAGATGGTATCTCGCAGCCATCCATTCGGCTGTTTCTCTTGTGTTCACGAAAAACAACGTGGATCTTCCTTTTTCCACGAGTTCTCTTGCTCTTATCATCACCGCAAGCATATCGGGATCGCACTGTAACTTATCCAAAAGAACGGAATCTTCGCAGGCCTGAGGGCATTCTACGTCAATCTCATAACTTCTGAACGTATCGTGCTTGCAGATTGTTACTTTCCTTCCCACTCCGGAGAGGAATCCCGCCACTTCGTTTACGTCTCCCACTGTTGCAGACAGTCCGATTCTCTGATATTCTCCCGCCAAAGCGGTCAGTCTTTCCATGGCGACACTCATCTGAGCGCCTCTTTCGGTTGTTGCTAATTCATGAATCTCATCGACAACGAACCATTCTACGTGCTTCAGGTGTTCAATCAGTCTTTTTCCTGTGAAAAGTACCTGAAGTGTTTCAGGAGTCGTAATCAGAATTTCCGGCGGGTGTAATGACTGTCTGTTACGTTCGGCGGCGGGTGTATCTCCGTGTCTTACTCCTACGGAAATATCCAAAGCTTCGCCGTAATCTTCCATCCTCTTCAGCATATCGCGGTTTAACGCTCTGAGGGGTGTGACATAAATACATCTGATTCCGCCTTTCTTTCCGTCATTGTAGATGGAGTTGAGAATAGGCAGTATTGCGGCTTCGGTTTTACCGATACCTGTCGGTGCTACAAGCAGGATATTTTCTCCTCTTGAGATCCTGGGGATGGCATCTTTCTGAGGTTCGGTAGGCTCGGTTATACCGTGCTGCCGAAGAACTTCTACTATGGCTGGAGAAAGAACTTCGAACGGCATATAAAAAAACAGAATGGACCGGGCCTGAAGGCCCGGTCATAGGTTTCATTTCTTCTTCTTTGCCTTCTTTTTCTTCATGGCACGAAGGTTCTCTTTCACGGCGCTCTTGATAACAGTTGCCTGCTCAGCTCCGTCCGTGATGTCAGCCTCGTCGAACCAGAGAACGATCCATCCGGCTGCCTCGAGTTTTGCTTTCGATTCATCGCCGATCTTTTCATCGCCGACACCGACTGCGACCTTGCTCTTGACGAATGCGAAGGGGATGTTTTCCTCACCGTAGTTTCTTCTGCATCTGAGACCTTTGTTCCAGGCAGCTCTTCTGATGACTCCTTCGGGTTTGATTTCGTATTCGCGGGCGAATTCTTCATCATATTCCTCATCGTCGTCACCGATGGCCGCGGCTGTGGCAACTGCTGCGACCGCACCTGCTGCAACGACTCCCTCGGCAGATACATCATCTGCGGGTACGTCTGCAACATCTTCCTCGACGGATTCTTCGGGAATCTCTTCTGCGACTTCTTCGGCTGCAGGCTCTTCGGCGGGAACTTCTTCCGCTACTTCAGCAACAGGCTCTTCTGCCTTGGGTTCTTCGGCAACTGCTTCTTCTGCAGGTGCTTCCTCGGCAACAGGTTCTGCCGCCTCTTCTGCGACAGGCTCTTCGGTAGGAGTTTCCTCGACGGATTCTTCCGCTTTGACTTCCTCTGCAGGTGCTTCCTCGGCAACAGGTTCTGTCGCTTCTTCTGCGACAGGTGCTTCCTCTGCTGTTTCGGCAACAGGCTCTTCTGTCTTGGGTTCTTCGGCAACTGCTTCTTCTGCAGGAGTTTCCTCTGCTGCAGGCTCTGCCGCTGCTTCTTCGGCTTTCGCTTCCTCAGCGGGTGTTTCCTCTGCTTTTATCTCCTCTTTGGGAGCTTCTTCAGCTTTGGGTTCTTCTGCTTTGACCTCTTCGGTCTTCGGCTCTTCCGCTTTCGGTGCTTCTTCTGCCTTGGGTTCCTCTTTGGGAGCTTCGGCTTTGACTTCTTCCTTAGGTGCTTCCTGAGGAACCGCAGCTGCTGCTTTCGGTGCCTCAGATTCAGCTAAAGGGGCGGGGGCTCCCTCCTTGGGGCCCTCGGCTTTAACTTCTTCCTTAGGTGCCTCTACAGGCGCAGGGGGTGCACCGCAGGGGTAGATTTCCTTGGGACCTTCGGGATCTGTGACCTGCACAAGGATTTCGGTAATATCCATTACCTTGACTTTGGATCCGATCTTCTTTGCTCCTGCCCTGAGGTTGAGAACACAGAACGGACATGCTGTTGCGATAATTTCCGCTCCGACTGCCTCTGCATCTCTGATCCTCTCTGCAGCGATGTTTACTGCGAAATCATTGAATGCGGACTTGTATCCTCCTCCGGCACCGCAGCACCTGGAGTTCTCTCTGTTCCTTTCCATCTCGACGAAGTCGATTCCTTTGATCTTCTTCAGGATGTTACGGGGTTCCTCGAAGACTTTCGAGTGCCTTCCGAGGTGGCAGGGGTCGTGGTATGTGACCTTTGCTTTGAATTCGTTGGGAAGTGCGAGCTTCCTTGTTGAAATGAGCTTGTCTACGTACTGTGTGATGTGGTAGACGTTCTGTCCGGGTTTACCGTAGTACTCGACGAAGTTGCTTGAAACCGTCTTGTAACATCCGGAGCATGACATGACCATATCTTTCGCACCGATTCCGTCGGCTTTGGTGACAGTCTCTTTTGCGGCTTCCAGTGTCTGGAGGTCGAGACCTGTCCTGAGAAGAGGAGATGTACAGCAGATTTCGCTTTCACCGAGGCAGTTCAGCTTAACGCCTGCTCTGTCAAGGACCTTGACAGCCGCCTTGGGGATCTGCTGCATCCTGTATGAACCGGTACATCCTGCGAAGAAGACCGCGTCCGGAGGTGTAACTCTCTTGACTTCCTCGGGCCACCATGCATCCCTCTTGGATTTGGGTTCGCCGTACGGGTTTCCGTTCTTTGCGATGCTTGCTTCGAGTTTTTTGTGGACGGGCAGGGGTGCGACACCGTACCTTGCCATCCATGTCCTGATCTTTTCCCACAGTGCAACGAGTTCGATCTTTGCGTGACAGATTTCTTCGCAGTTTCCGCAGCCTGTACATTTGTACATTGCATCTACGAACTCGGGGCTGAGTGTGACCTTCCTTCCGAGGAGTTTGTCCATCTTTCCCGCGCCTGCTTTGTCGAGCTGGTTGAGGTAGTAGATTTTACCTCTCGCAGTGACCGACTCCCAGGGGGTCTGTCTGTGCGCTTCGCAAACGTCTATGCAGTAACCGCACATCTGACATTGGGCAAGTTCCTTCTGGATGCGGGGCATCTTGATGAGTGTAGGTCCATCATTGCTCATTTGGATTTCACCTTCGATTGTTTCTAGGACATCCGTACACGGAGAGGTCCGACTAATGAGGGCTTGGATAATCTGAGAGTATAAGTAGTTTCGTAGAAATTTCACATAGCCACACATCCAAACTTCGAAATGCGTAGAAATACAGCGAATATCGTTTTTACCTAAATGACATTCTTTATCTTATACCAGTTGTATCGGGAGGATATGACCTCCAAAAGAGTCTACCTGGACAACAGTGCGACTACGAGGATCGCTCCGGAGGTCCTCGGAGAGATGATGCCCTTCCTCACAGAGGAATACGGCAACCCCAGCAGCATTCATTTCATGGGCGATGCGGCAGCCAAAGGACTGCGTATCGCAAGAAAAAGGGTAGCCGATTCACTGGGATGTCTTCCTTCGGAAATTACGTTTACATCGGGAGGAACGGAATCGGATAATCTTGCACTGATGGGTGTGATGACCGCTCCCGGAGATGAAAAGAGAAAGAGAATCGTTACCACAGTAATCGAACACGAAGCCGTTCTCGAAGCATGTCATGAGTTGGAATCAAGAGGATATGAACTGACTGTTCTCAAAGTCGATAGGGAAGGATACCTCGATCCTTCCGTTTTGGATGATGCAATGGGAGACGACGTACGTTTGGTATCCGTCATGGCTGCAAACAATGTCGTCGGTACCATTCAGGATATCGGAGAATTGGCGAAAGTTTCCCACGAACACGGCGCATATTTCCATACGGATGCGGTGCAGGGATACACAAAAATGAAAATAGACACCAAAAAAGACGGTATCGATCTGTTATCTCTGTCGGGACATAAAGTACACGCACCGAAAGGAATCGGAGCGGTTTACATTAAAACAGGAATTCCCGTACATCCGATAGGATTCGGCGGAGGACAGGAAAGAGGGTTGAGATCTTCAACAGAAAACGTCCCCGGAATAGTCGGATTGGGAAAGGCTGCGGAATTGGCAATGATTACAATGGATGAAGACATCAAAATGATGACCAAACTCAGAGACGAAATCATTGACAACACTCTTTCAATCAAAGGCGCACATCTCAACGGTCCGACAGGTGCAAGGAGATTATGCAACAACGCCCACTTCAGATTCGATGACATCGAAAAAGGAACGGACACTGTTATCAAACTCAGTAAGAAAGGTATTGCAGTCTCTGCGGCATCCGCATGTTCCGCAGGTTCTTCGGAACCGTCGTATGTGTTATCCGCATTGGGATTGTCTCCTGCGGAATGTCTTTCCGCACTGAGAATTTCACTGTCAAGATACAACACCGAAGACGATGTGCAGTATCTCAAAGAAGTCATGACGGAATTGTGATCATATGATTTTCTACTTCTCGGCCACCGGTAATTCGGAATATCTCGCACGTAAACTTGCGGAAGCGACAGGTTACGAAATGTATGATATCGCAGCGGAGCTGAGAGGAAAATGCGGTTACAATCTGAAGGAAAACGAGGAAGTTTACATCGTATCTCCCGTCTACTTCTACGGAATGCCGCTGAATGTGAAGGAATTCATCGACCATGTAACTTTTGACAGAAAACCTGTGTTTAACGTAATGATCAACTTCGGAACATTCCCCGGAGATGCTATGAACGGTTTTGTCAAAGAGATCGAATCGAAAGGATTCGAAACAGGAAGCCGTTATGAAATCAGAATGCCTGAGAATTATGTTCTTCTTTTCGAACCTCCGACGGAAGACGATGCGCAGAAGATTTTAGACGAAGCCGATGTAAAAATGGAAAAGATCTGTAATGAAATCAAAAACGGAAAGAAAGAAGACAATCTTTCAAAACACAGTATCTTCAAGAGTATTTTCGGACATATCGGAAGGCCTTTACACGTTTACGGCAGAAAAACAAGAGGATTCCACGTAAACGGCAGCTGCACAGGGTGCGGAAAGTGCGTAAATCTCTGCCCTCCGGGTATTATAGAAATGTCCGAAGGAGTTCCCGTATGGACGGAAAAGAGGTGTCTCCGCTGCTGTTCCTGCATCAACAGGTGTCCTTCGAAAGCAATCGAATTCGGACATCTCACCAAAGGGAGGAGAAGGTATCATAACCCGAGGTTATGATGCCGTCACGATATCATGGAAGCTATCGAAGGTAAGAACATAATCATCACCGGTGCGAACAGCGGCATCGGGAACCGTATGATGAAGATGCTCTTATCCAAAGGCAACAGGATATTCGCCGCGGATATTCACACAGACAATTTAGTCAATGAGGATGTTACAGCATTCGAATGCGACGTATCGACGGAAGAAAACGTCGACAGAATATTCGAAGAAGCTCTGAAGCATTTTGATAAAATCGATGTGTTCATCGCAAACGCAGGTTTTCCGTATTACGAATCGATGGATTACGCCGATTGGGACAGAATTGACAGAATATTCCGCACCAATGTGTACTCTCCGATTTACTCCTATCAGAAATTCGTGAAACACCTCAACGGAAGAAAAGGAATCTTTGCACTGACCGCATCCGCCATGGGGCTCATGGGAATGCCCGGTTACACCTTATACACTGCTACAAAATTCGCACTCGACGGTTTTCAGGATGCCGTACGTCTTGAAAAAGGAGACAATGTTCAGTTAACCGTTCTGTACCCCGTAGCTACGGATACAGGATTCTTCAAAGCCGCAAACGACAGAGATTTCGAGAAACCATATCCCGTTCAGACTCCGGAACATGTTGCGGAAGCTATGATAAAAGGTATGGAGAAAGGGAAAAAGAGGGTGTTTCCCTGCAGACTGTTCCGTTTCGCTATGGTGTTATTCACAATATTCCCGTTTGTGAAAAAGATGTATCTCTCATCGGAAAAGAAGAAATTCGAGAGATTCAAAGCGGAACACATGTCCGGGAAACCGTGAGGCGGAGGATATGGAATATTATGATTCTCCGTTGGGAAGAATAATTCTCACAGCGGATGATGAAGGTCTCACAGGATTATGGTTCGAAGATCAGAAATGTTCTCCGAAAGTATCCGATTCCGAAGGAAATGAAAAGTACATCTCTTCGGCTGTGAAATGGCTTGATGAATATTTTTCGGGAAAGATTCCGCAGGAAGAAGTCTGTATTCACTTAATCGGAACGGATTTCCAAAAAGAAGTGTGGGAAATCCTCCGTATGATACCGTACGGAAGTACTGTCACATACGGAGAAATTTCATCGAAAATCTCCGAAAAGAGAGGTTCGCGCATGTCCGCACAGGCAGTCGGTCAGGCCGTAGGTCGCAATCCCGTTGCGGTTATTGTTCCGTGTCACCGCGTAATCGGGAAAGACGGAAGTCTTACGGGATACGCAGGCGGAATGGAAAGAAAGCAAAGAATGCTTGAGATCGAAGGTCACAGTATTTTGTGATAAAATCAAAACGGATTTTCCAGACTCTTATCGTTTTTCAGAAAATCTATGATTCCCATCGTGATTATTCCGTTGTCATCGACACGGGGGCGCATCGATCCGTCTACAATGATGAACTTCCCGAACGAATCATTCACCTTCAGGAACGGTCTGATTTCCGTTTTTCTCTTACTGTCATCCATCATGTACGCCGATTGGATGTAGTATCTGATTTTCCCTTTATTGGCAACG
The DNA here is from genome assembly GCA_963643255.1 of Candidatus Methanomethylophilaceae archaeon. Taxonomy (GTDB): domain Archaea; phylum Thermoplasmatota; class Thermoplasmata; order Methanomassiliicoccales; family Methanomethylophilaceae; genus Methanarcanum. Next base: position 48,641 of record CAVIIW010000008.1, on the reverse strand, counting down.
AAATCAATCTCAGTACGTTTCATCACACGTTTTCCGTCCGATGTTTCGGTAAAATCAACCACTCCCACATCTACGGTGAATCCTCTCGATCTCAGTTCGTTGTAAATCACATTTTCCATCAGATGTGTTTCCTCGACCTGCCTGAAATTCAGTCTCACATTTCTTATTCCGATGTCTGTTGCGTAATATTTGGAAGGAGTGTCGAAGTAAGATCTTCCTTTTACGTCATATCTGCTGCTTTTCTCGAAAAGAAATGCATCTTCAAGGTATCCGATGTAATTATTGACGGTTGAATCGTCGATAGTGCTGAAACCTTTGGTTCTGAGAATATCTTTCACTCTTTTCGGATTGGTCAGGGATCCTACGGAAGATGACAGCACATCGAATATGCCGTCCAAAGCGGAAGGAATCCGGATACTGTATCTGTCTTTGATATCTTTCAGATAGGTTTTGTTCAGTACGCCCATAAGATATCCGCTCTTCTGTTCGTCACCGTCCAGCATTAAAATTTCAGGCAGGCCGCCGTATTCGATGTATTGATCCCATGCTTCTTTGTCGGTGCCGTCGTATGCCGCGATAAATTCCGAAAAAGACAGAGGCATTACTCTGACTTCATCGGCTCTTCCTCTGAATTCGGTTATTATGTCGGAAGAAAGCATTTTGGAATTACTGCCTGTTACGTAGATGTCCACATTACTCATGCGCATCAGACTGTTGATGACTTTCTCGAACCTGTCTACGAGCTGTATCTCATCCAAGAGGACGTAGTACTGATCGCTGTCGGTTATCGAGTCTTTAATTGCGGAATAGAGCTTATTCGCATCCAACAGCGGTTCGTCTTCAAGACTGTCCAATGCTATGCATATTATGTGATCGTCTCCGACTCCAGAACTCAAAAGGTGGTTTTTGAACAGATTGAACAGAAGATACGATTTACCGCATCTCCTCATACCCGTTACGACTTTGGTCATACCGTTCCTTTTTCTGGAGATTAATCTGTTGAGATACCTGTCTCTCTTTATTTCCATAGCAGTACCAGTCCGAATTCAGTCTACATGTAGATTAAAAACAGGACATATAATTCTATGTTGAAACCGTCTTTTTGATGATTTCGGTGCAATTACGGTGAAACCGGCCATGTCCGATACATCCTCCATTATTTTGCAGCAACATTAATCTGAATTCAGTCTACACGTAGACTGAAAACGGAATAGACAGACGTACACTGAAACATTATCTTTGAAATTATCAAAAAAATTATCGAAATTTCAAAGAAGTTTTATCAAACCGCAGAGAAAACACAGGAAAAACCGACTGTCTAACAAAATTTCTTCACAGAAAACAACGGCAATAATCCGAATTAAGTCTACATGTAGACTGAAAACGGAATAGAAATCAAAATGGTATATCATTTCACGTAAGATACAAATCCGTTTTTCCGTCCAGGAAATCCACTATATTGCAGTGAACGATCCCGTCTCTCGACATATTCAGCTTATCCAGGGACATAACGTATTTCGGATTCGCACTTCTGATCGGCGAGAACGCTCCGAATTCACGTTCGATTGTTTTCTCATCCGCCAAAAGGTAAGCTACCTGAATGAAGCATTTCTTTCCGTTTTTGATGACAACGAAATCGACTTCCGCCTTGTATGTCTCGCCGACATACACCTCATATCCTCTGGAAATCAGTTCGTCATAGACCAATGTCTCCAGAAAGTATGTGTCCCTCATATCCATTGAATTTGAATTTATGAAAGAAAGTCCGTTATCCAGGACGTAATTCTTCACGAAAGAATCCATAATTGCCTTTCCGGATATGCTGTACTTTCTCGCACGTTTGATCAGGAATGCTTTTTCCATCCTTTCCAGATAGTTGTACACAGTCTGCAGCGAGATGTATTTCTCCGATCTGTGTATTTTATTGAGATAATCGGCAACAGTCTGTGCCGAAAACCTTGAACCGCTGTTGGAAAGGACGAATGATGCGACGTTTTTCAGTTTCTCTTTTTCGTTTTCATTGTTTCTTTTCAGGATGTCAGATGTGATAATCGACTCATACAGTTCTTCGAGATATTCTCTAACTGCCGTTTCGTCATCATACTGAAAACGCTGCGGATATCCCCCCATACGGAGATAATCCGTGAAGAAATCATCATTCGGTTCTTTTCCGAGGAATTTAATGTATTCCTTGGCTTCGGAGTAACTGAACGGCATTATCAGAAATTCTTTTGTTCTCCCTACGAGAAGACTTGCCAATTCGCCTGAAAGCAGAGTGCTGTTGCTGCCGGTCACGAATATCGAACAGTCGTATTTCACTCTGAATGATGCCAATGCTCTTTCGAAATCTTTCACATGTTGGATTTCGTCGAAGAAAAGATAGTATCTGCCGTCTTTAATTTTCTCTTTGATCAAATCATTCAGATTGGATGCATTTTTGATGTGAAAATAGTCCATGTCTTCAAAATTTATCATGATTTTATGATCGTTATCGGCACCAATCTCATTCATAATCGCAGTGAGAATTGTCGTTTTGCCTGAACCTCTCGGCCCTGTCAGGACTTTGATCAAATCGGATTCATAATACGGCCTGATTCTCTCCAGGTATTTTCTGCGGGTTATGATTTTCTCCGAAGGCATAAGTGCACATAACGTTGAAATTCTTATAAAAATTACCGAAATTTCAAAGAAGTTTTACCGGACCGCAGAGAAAACACGAAAGAATCGGCTGTTAAACAGAACAAAATCACAAAAACGAGAAGTGGGCCTAGCCGGATTTGAACCGACGGCCATCCGGTTATGAGCCGGACGCTCCACCATACTAAGCTACAGGCCCGTAAGTTAGGGTTAAATTCAACACTGATATAAATATAACGTCGTTTCGATTTTTTGCCCAGAATATTGCAATTTCGAACCGAATCGATTGAATCCGACGGCTGACTGTAACATTGCAAACAGCATTATTCCGATTCAAAGGCCCTTATTAAATACGTTCTACACGATAGTCAGAACGGTATGGAGGGCAGTACGGGCGCAATAACGAATCGTGATTCGTCTATGGGAAAGGCTATAGATTACGCATTTTCCGAGGCGGAATCCGTTGATATTATCGTCTCCTTCCTGAAAGATTCAGGTCTTTCGATTATACATGATTCTTTGATTTCGGCATTGAAACGCGGAGTCAAAGTACGTATTCTCACGGGAACATATCTCGGGATAACGTCTCCTTTCGCATTGGAGGAAATGCTTACTCTCGGAGAGAATGCCGAAGTGCGTCTTTTCTCAGATGAAGGCATATCATTCCATCCCAAGGCGTACATTATCCATACGGCGGATCCCGACGGCGACCGTATACTGATCGGTTCTTCGAATCTTTCCCGTTCCGCTCTTACGGACGGTGTGGAATGGAATTACAATCTGAAACGCAGCATGGATCCTGCATCGTTTTCCTCATTCGAACGTGAATTCGAATATCTTTACGGAGAACATTCCGTTTTACTGACTCCGGAAATTGTCAAAGAGTACAGAGATTCATGGGTGAAACCTTCCGCCCGCATAGTTCCGAAACATTCTGAGACTATGGCTCCTGAAGGGCCTCAGATTCCCGCTCTGTTTGCATTGAAACATACCCGCGAGAAGGTATGGACAAGGCACTTATTGTGGCTGCGACAGGCGTCGGGAAAACATTCATCGCCGCATACGATTCCCAATCATTCGAAAGGATTCTTTTTGTCGCACACCGCCGCGAAATACTTGAACAGGCGGAGAAGACATTCAGACAGTTCCATCCCGGAAAAACCACAGGTTTTCTGTACAGCGGTCACAGGGATACGGATGCGGATTTGCTGTTTGCGAGCGTGCAGTCACTTCGTCAGGAAAATATTCTCGATAAAATCGCATCCGACCGTTTTGATTACATTGTAATCGACGAATTCCATCATGCCGCCGCGGGCAGTTACAGCAGGATACTGGAGCATTTTAAGCCGAAATTCATGTTGGGACTCACGGCAACGCCCGAAAGGATGGATGCAAGAGATGTTTTCGTACTCTGCGACTACAATGTAGTGTATGAAATCGGGGTGTCCGATGCAATCCGTTTCGGACGTCTCGTTCCGTTTTATTACTACGGAATTGCCGATAATACGGATTACACAGAACTGAGGTATTCCAACGGACGTTACAATGACAACGATCTCGATGCCGCACTGATAAACGAGTCACGTGCCGAATTGATCTACAGACACTACATGAAACATCCTTCCGAGCGTGCCGTCGGTTTCTGTTCGGGAATACGTCACGCCGAATTCATGAAATCTTTCTTCATGCGCAGGGGAATAGAATCACGTGCAGTTGTTTCCGGAGGCGATGACGACAGATCTCTCTCGGTTTCGGATTTCGAGGACGGAAAAGTGTCTGTATTGTTCACCGTGGATATGTTCAATGAAGGGGTCGATATTCCTTCCATAGATACAGTCATGTTCCTCCGTCCCACCGAATCGCGTACGGTTTTCATTCAGCAGTTGGGCAGGGGACTGAGAAAGTCCGAAGACAAAACACACCTTACGGTATTGGATTTCATCGGAAATTACCGCAGAGCGGATATGATTCCGTCTCTTCTCACGGGAGTGGAGAATATTTCCCTGGATTCCAGGGCAATATCCGCCCATGCTCCGTGCGGGTGTGTCATAGATTTCGATCTCGAATCCATCGACATTATGGAACGTGTCGCGGAGAGAAACAGAGCAATTAAAGATACGATTGATTCGGAATTCAAACGCATAACGGTCGAACTCGGACACGTGCCGACCAGGATGGAGTTTTTCACAAACCTCGATGAAATGCTGTGCGGACGTATGAACACAGTAAGGGACAGAGTATTCAGAGATTATCTGGGATATCTGAGTAAGAATGAACTCGCTACACCGATAGAAACCGCGTTTGCATCGGGAATTGCAGGGGAGTTCATACATTTTGTAGAAACAACTGCGATGAACAGACTTTACAAGATGCCTCTGCTTCTGTCGTTTTTCAGAAACGGAGTAATGCATCCCGCGGCATCGGATGACGACATTATTCAGTCATTCAAAACATTCTATTCCAATCCTTCCAACCGCCCGGATATATCGGGACTGAAGGGATTGGGGCCGTATGATAAGATATCGGACAGCAAATGGCTGAAACTCGCAAGAGACAATCCCATTCATTTTATCATGAAATCCGGCGGAGAAAAGTTCTTCAGTTACAGGGGTGGAGAATTCTTATTATCGGAAGAGATGAAACAGTTCATTCCGATGAAAGTTTTCTCAAATCATGTGCTTGACGCGGTAAACTACCGTGTGGCGGAATTCAGAAGATCCCGCTACATTTCGAAACAGTAAATTGTTTATCCGTTCTGCCCGTACGTTCGGAATATGGCAGAAAAACTCGTTCGCGATAGAATACCTGAGATTATCAAATCCAGCGGGAAAGAATGTAAATACAGAATTGCGGACGGTTCGGAGTACACGAAACTTCTCACTGACAAATTGGATGAAGAAGTTGCCGAATTCAAGGATGCACGTAACCTTGAGGAATTGGCGGATGTAATGGAAGTATTGTTTTCATTCGCAGAGTATCTCGGTTATACCAGAGACGATCTTCTGAAAGAAAATGCCCGTAAGAGAGAAGAAAGAGGTTCTTTCAAAACGGGAGCGGTTCTTGATATGGGAAATTAGGCGCAGATATCTCTTCGAAAGTATCTGCCCTATTCTTTCGATTTAACATCTGCAATCATCGTAACGAGGAGTTCTCTAAGCGGAGGGATGTCATCGGTGATTGTATTCCATTGGAATTCTTGCTGTACATTATGATATTGGTGTGCCATAATGTCGCGTGTTCCTTTGATATTTTTCCAATATTTGTGGTCCATATACGCAGACGTAAGCTCAGGAGACAGCTCTTTGGCCATTTGTCCGATACGCTGAAGACAAAATGCTGCTGAGGCTTGATATACTTTGTCTTCAAGAAAAGCATCTTCATCACCACCAGTACGTTCAATGATGTCTGCAATAATGTCGCAGTTTTCCAGCATTATTGTTAGTTTTCTCAAATCTGTGGCGGCATTAGGATTCATAAACGACCCTCACATCCTTCGAAATTGTATCAGCAAAATCTTTGTGTAATCCGTTTTTGCAAACGACATCAATCTCTGAACCTAATGCCTCTTTAAGATCCGTAAAAAATCCGCCAAGTGTGAATAATGTGCAGTCACTCGGCGCCACTATCAAAAAATCATAATCACTATCCGGACGGTAATCTCCGCGGGCGCGAGAACCAAAAAGGAATACTTTCTTCATACCGTATTCTTCAGCGATTGGTTTAACTATGTGGCGAATTTCGTCAATTGTCAAATCCCTGTGTTCTGCCTCCATATGAATGCTATTAACTTTAGCGTATTTAACGGGATGAGGTAGCCGAAGTTGTGATATCGCTGTGTTTATATTTTCGAATCAAAACCGTCCGATCCCGGGAAAAGATACCATGGAACTATGCGTAAAACACTTCACAGAACTCACAGCCGAAGAACTCTTCGGAATCTACAGATTAAGAGTTTCGGTCTTCGTTGTGGAACAGAAGTGCGCATATCAGGAAGTGGACGACATCGACACACACTGTTATCACATGTGGCTGCAGGATGAAAACGGAATCGAAGCATATTTGAGAATTCTTCCGAAAGACAGTGACGAAGTATCATTCGGAAGAGTAACCTCAGTGAAACGTCACTGCGGATTAGGCACGGAAATCCTCAGATCCGCAGTTAAATTTTCAAAAGAAAAACTCAACGCAAAACGCATTACATTGGACGCGCAGACTTACGCACGTAAACTCTACGAAAACTCAGGTTTCGTACAGATCGGTGATGAATTTCAGGAAGACGGCATTCCGCACATACCGATGGCACTTAATATCGGAAAATAAACCGAAAGCTTACGCTCTCCGGAAACAAAATGACAGAAGTATGGCGCCGTTGCAAGGGATCGAACCTTGGACCTTGTGATTAACAGTCACACGCTCTACCTACTGAGCTACAACGGCAGTATTTCTCGCAATGGAGGACAGGTATTAAAGCATTATGCTTACGGCAGTTCTCTTTTCAGCCTGTTGACCATATCGACAATATCTTCAAGACTCTCGGAAACGTCTTTAAGATACTGTTCGTACTTATCCGTAACGGTAGCGCCTTCCGCGGAAGGAGCGATCAGACCTTCCTGTTCCAACAGTCTGAGAGAATATCTTACCTTATGTTTCGGTATATCGAGAATTTCAGACAGACGGATAATTCCGATAGGTTGGTTTTCTTTTGTCACTTTCAGCATCAGAATGTGTCTTTCCAAAAGATCCAATTCGTCGATTAGTTTTTCAATCATGCTGTCCGAAGCCATGTTTACATACCGCCGACTGAAGATAATAAAATTTCAGGTCGCATAAGGCCTGAAGAGAAGTTTGAATTGAGTACGGATTTACCTTCCGTACCAGTGGCCTCTTCCCCATTTGTTGTAGTTGATGGCCCATGCCTGAATCATAGAACCGCAGCAGTTGAGCGCCTGCTCTTCCGTCTTGTGGGTCTTGTAGCACTTAAGGCACTGGTACCTCATCTCGGGGGCCTTTGCTTTGCCGGTCATGTCACCTTGATTGGTACGGTAGTAAATAAACCTCACTGATTGCACCCATATCCCCACGGCCGTCATCCAGACGTTCGGAACGTTTCGGATTTTTTGGAACATTTATATATTTTCTTGAACGTAGGGTTAACAGTTATGAATAAAATCAAGGTCATCAACGAACCATCGGAACTCGTGCCTATGTTAAGGTCCGTGGACACGCCGGTGAAGAGAGATGTGTTGAAAGAAGTGACCTTGGAATGGAGGACAGCCGACGAGATCGAGAAGAAATACGGCCCCGAAGGAAGGGACGCCATCATATTCTTCGAGAAAATGAAACTCGTCGAGAGTCGCTGGATATCGACCGGCGGTAATTACCCCGAGAAATCGTTCCACACATCCTACACATCTTTCCACATTAATGCACAGTGGCCGGTATACGAGATCAGCGATGTTCTCTCTGCTGCCATGATGAGCGAGGAAGAGTACTCCGTTATCGAACAGAAGATTCTCGATGCGGTAGGAAAGGACGGTGTCTTCTCAGGAGATGTCGCGGAGAGTCTGGGACTGACATCCACGATGCTCAAGAGTCTCGTCCGCAGATCCGTCAAAATGGACTTCCGCGGTCACAGGATAGAACTGATCCGTGAAGAGTAGGCGTGTGCAGATGTCCGACATTTGGATAATGAGGATAGGCCACCGTCCCGAGAGGGACAAGCGCGTTACCACTCACGTGGCATTATCCTCGAGGGCGTTGGGAGCCAAAGGCATCTACGTCGATACCGAAGATCCGAAACTCGAGGAAAACATCAGGAGTGTAGTGGAACGTTTCGGCGGAGATTATTCCATTAAAACAGGTGTCACCTGGAGACAGGCGACCAAAGACTTCAAAGGAAAAATCGTACACCTTACGATGTACGGTGAGAGGGTGGACGAAGTTCTTCCCCAGATTCCGAAGGATGAAGACATCATGATCATCGTCGGTGCCGAGAAGGTTCCGATCGAAGTCTATCAGCACGCCGATTTCAATGTATCCGTAGGAAATCAGCCTCATTCGGAGATAGCTGCATTGGCAATTTTCCTTGACCGTTATACCGAAGGAAAAGCACTGTACAGCGACCGCGAAGGCTGTGAAATCAAAGTCATACCGACCGTCAGGGGTAAGAGAGTTGCCGAAATACCCAAGTGATTCCGAATGTGTAAAAATTCTCAGGAACGCGGGATGTTCCAAGAGAGTTATCATCCACTGCTGCACCGTAAGGGCTGTGGCGGAACGCATGGCGGACCGTATCGACTGTGACAGAGACCTCGTTATCGCAGGTGCTCTTCTGCATGACGTAGGCCGTTCCGTGGAACATTCGATAATGCATGCGACCATAGGCGCACGTATCGCCGAGGAACGCGGATTACCTCAGGAAATTGTCGAAATTATAAGAAAACACACCGGTGCCGGATTGGATGACGAAGACGTGAAGGAAATGGGCCTTCCTCCCGGAGACTATATGCCTTCGACAATCGAAGAGAAAATCGTCGCTCATTCCGATAACATGGTGAGCGATGACGAAGTCATCATGCACGCTCATTCCGTGGATAAACTTGTTATGAAAGGCGCTTTACGCGGCGCAGACAGAATCGAAAAACTTCATAACGAACTTTCCGAACTTTACGGTGAAGATTTGGATTCGATTGTTCTCGAACTCGGAAGACATCCTGTTCTGAAAGGACCCTGCGGCAAGATAATCAAATGACTATCTTTCCCGCCGAGTCCACATACTTCGGGAATGTTTTCAGAATTACAATATCTCCGACCGACTGTACCCATCTGTAAGGTACTTTCAGAAGAACATTGTTGGCTGCTTTTACGGGACTCGGATTCACAATATACAGTCCCGTCAGCGCTCTTATGGACGGATCGATGATTACATCCTCTACTTTTCCGATGTAAACTCCGTCCGGACCGTAGACACTGAGCCCTTTGATTTCCTCGACCGTATCCAGCATATTACCGTTTACTGCATAGAGACAGACGATGATAAAACATTATCCTGTAACGTGTGTCTCACGACAGTCTTTTCAATTCCGTACCGTCGGCAACGGATGTATCCGTAACCGCATTATCATTTTATCCTAATAGTATAATCACTGTCCCCGATAGCAGAGAGGTATCCTATGGTCACCGAATTGAATGAATCCGATTTCGACAGCTTCGTAGAGAACAACAAATTCGTACTCATCGACTGCTGGGCGCCCTGGTGCGGCCCGTGCAGAAGAATGGGTCCGATAATAGAAGATCTGTCCAAAGAATTGGAAGGAAAGGTAGCTGTAGCCAAGCTCAACACCGACGAATCACCCGGAATCTCGGCAAGATTCGGTATTGAGGCAATTCCCACACTTCTGATTTTCAAAGACAAAATTCTGATGGATCCCCTTGTCGGTCTCAGACCCAAGGAAGATATTCTCGCAATTCTCGCAGACTGCGGAATGATCGAAGGTGCGGCAAAGAAGGAAGAGGAAGTACACTTCGCCGCAACTGTGACGGATGCAACATTCAATGAATTCGTCAAAAGCAAAGACTACGCTCTCGTCGACTGCTGGGCGCCCTGGTGCAAACCCTGTCTCAGAATGGGCCCCGTCATCGAAAAACTGGCGGAGATTTCTCAGGACGATATCGCAGTGGGAAAACTCAACGTGGATCAGAACCCCGGAGTCTCCCTGAGTTTCAACATCCAATCCATTCCCGCACTCCTTGTGTTCAAGAACGGGAAACAGGTCGGTACAATCGTCGGTTACAACCAGGAACGTACCGCGGAAGTCCTGAGAGACATGATTCTCGGTGCATGAGATGAATGCAGACGTAGTCATCATGGGTGCAGGTCCTGCGGGAATACAGGCTGCGATTCACGCTTCGAGGAAGAAAGTCTCCGTGATAATGATCGGAAGACCCGACGGAAGCGCGATGGACGGAACCCATATCGAAAATTATTTCGGCGTTCCCGGAAAAACGGACGGACTGCAGATGCTGAAGGACGGCCTGGAACAGGCAAAGTCTTTCGGCTGTGTGCATATGAACTGCAACGTCACAGCAACCGAAAAAACCGGAAACGGATTCAGAATTACCACTGAAAACGGAGACGTAATCGATACGTCTGCTGTAATCATCGCCACGGGAATCAGCAGAAAGAAACTGAATGTTCCCGGGGAGAAGGAATTCTTCGGAAAAGGCGTGAGCTACTGCGCATCATGCGACTGCAACTTCTACAAAGGACGTGTCGTAACCATTGTCGGTGACGATACTGAGGCCGCAGTCTCCGCGGAACTCATGACACGCTACGCCTCGAAGACATATTGGGTACACGGAAGCTTGAAAGCTTCCGAAACCGTCGTTAAAAAAGCCGTATCCGCAGGTGTCGAAGATATCGAAGATTCAGTCGCAACAATAGACGGAGAAAGCAGAGTTACAGGAATTACTCTTTCATCGGGAAGGAAGATTTCCACAGACGGTGTTTTTATCGAATTGGGTGCAAAATCTTCGGTTGATTTGGCAATGGATTTGGATGTCATGCCCGAAATCGACGACACGATAAAGGTAGACCGCAACTGTGCCACATCCGAAAAAGGCGTGTTTGCATGCGGCGATGTCACGGGAAAACCGTGGCAGGTTGCAAAAGCCGTAGGAGAAGGTGCAGTGGCGGGAATATCTGCAGCCGATTACGTAAGAGGTCTGTAAGATGCCGATAAACGATCTTATCTCGGGAATGCTCAAAGAAGAGGGCGGTTTCCAGAAAGCCCTCAGAGAGATGCTCGAGAACGAATTGGAAATTACGGTGAACGAATTCTGTCACGTCGCAGGCATATCCCAGAGTACGATGTACAAGATGCTTGAAGACAAGAGAGAACCCAATCTCCGTACCGTAAGGGCTGTCTTCAAAGCCGTAAAAAGTCTGATGGAACCAAATTCGGACGATTACATCGCAATCATCGCTTCGCACGAAGTTTTACAGAATCTCGACAGAAGCGTAGATGTCGACGGACGTCCCGTGGTTCTGAGGGATTACCCCGTCGCTACGGTGGAAGACGCAATCATCGCAGCGGTAAGGGCGGAACGCGACGGTGCATTGGCAATCGTATGCGCACCTATCGTTACACCTACTGTCGAAAAGATTGTATCGATTCCCGTAAAACCCGCAATACCTTCGCAGAGTATTCTGCGTGCGGTGGAAGAGGTCAAGAAGGACCTGTACGGATGATAATTCCGTGCGGAGTATCCTTCCGAACCTTCTTCTTTTATGATAAATTAAATAGTCACCTTTACTTATCACAGGGTAACAAGGAAAGGATACTCAATGTTCGAACTCCAAGTTGTTAGTAATACTCCCCTGAGTTCAGTGGACGATATCGATATCGTCGCCGAGACCTTCCTCATTCAGATCGGATATATCCCCAAAGGATACGATCCGAAAACGTCTGCTACCGAGATCAGGGACAGTGTCCCCTACCGTCTCTTCATGGATTATTTCATGAGGAACATGAGCAAAGCATGGACGGTGGAGGAATTGGCTGCGTTGTTATCAACGACAAAACCCACGGTCTACAGACATGTGAACAAACTGAAGTCATTGGACCTCCTGGAGAGTATGGATGTGGAGTTCGACGGGCAGGTCCGCAAGGGATACCGTATAAGATACGGAGATCTCTCCAAAGCATGGAATTTTACGGAAGCGAATGTCAACATGGCAATGGAAAACTACCGCAAAACCGTAGCGCATTTCCAGGCGTTGGTCGATTCCGAAAAGAAGGGATGATGCAGTGTCAGACAGTGAATTCACACTCAATGTAGGCGGCAGATACAGGGTCAAAGTACCCGATGAGGATGATACCGAAGGTATTTTCAGGGGATACTGTGCCATAGGCGGCGATTCCGCCGTTGTTATGGAATTGGAAGGAGGTATGATGAGATTCATACCCGTTCCCCAGATTGTCATGATAGACGTTCTCGAACCCGGTGTAACGGATGCCGGTAAACGTGTCAGATCCGATGTGAACTACGGATGAATCCTACAGAAGAATTCAGCAGGTATCTCATCGGGAAGATACTCGACGGTTCTGTCACCGACAGGGATAAGTTCCAGGATGTCAAGGTGAAAGCCTGTAAGAAATTCGGATTGGACACAGTCCTTCCGAATTCCGAGATTCTGAAATATGTCAGAGAGGAAGAGAAGAAGAAAGTCGTTCCTTTCCTTCTGAAGAAACCGATGAGGACTCTCAGCGGTGTCGCCGTTGTTGCGGTGATGACTTCTCCGCACCCTTGCCCTCACGGAAAATGTATGTACTGTCCCGGGGGAGTGGAGAACAATTCTCCTCAATCCTATACAGGTAAAGAACCTGCGGCGAGACGTGCCGCAAGGAACGAATTCGATCCGTATATGCAGGTTACCGACAGGATAACCCAGCTGGAAGCAATCGGTCACATTACAGATAAAATCGACTTGATAATCATGGGCGGGACGTTTACGTCCCGCGAAGAGGATTATCAGACATGGTTCGTGAAGAGATGTTTCGATGCCATGAACGGACGTGATGCGCCCGATATCGATACGGCACACGAGTGGAATGAAACAGCGGAACACAGATGTGTGGGTCTTACCGTAGAAACACGTCCCGATGTTTTTGACGACATACAGATAGATCGTTCCCTTTCACTGGGAGCGACGAGGGTGGAACTGGGAGTGCAGATTCTCGACGATGATATTCTCAAAGCCGTAGAACGCGGTCACGGTGTGAAAGAAACCGTGGAATGCACACAGAGATGCAAAGACCACGGACTGAAGATATGCTATCACATGATGCCCGGTCTTCCCGGTTCTAATCCCGAGAATGATATGAAATGTTTCAGGAAAGTGTTCGACGATCCGAGATTCAGACCCGATATGCTGAAATTCTATACTACATTGGTCGTCGGAGGAACAAAACTCTACGACATGTGGAAGAACGGAGAATACGAACCGTACGATGTGGAAAAAGCAACGGAACTCCTCGCCGACATGAAATCTATTGTTCCGGAATACGTCAGAATTCAGAGAATTCAGCGTGATATTCCTGCGGATCAGATTGCAGCAGGCATTCTCAAGAGCAACATCCGTCAGCTTGTACACGACAGGCTTCAGGCTACGGGAAGACAGTGCAGATGTATCAGATGCAGAGAAGTCGGCCATAACGACATTTCTCTTACGGAAAGATCGGAAATAAAGATGAACGATCTCGAATACGATGCATCGAACGGAAGGGAACATTTCATCAATCTTACGTGCGAAGATTCCCTCATAGGTTACATCCGTCTCAGAATCGATGATACGGATTGTGCCACAGTGAGAGAACTCAAAGTTTTCGGTAAGATGGCGGAAATCGGAACGGACGGTGAGGATTGGCAGCACCGCGGTTTCGGACGCGAACTTGTTGCGGAAGCCGAGCGCATCGCATTGTCAAACAGCAAAAACAGAATCAGAATAACCGCAGGTGTAGGTGTCAGAGGATACTACAGAATGCTCGGTTATTCTCTTGAAAAACCGTACATGGTCAAGAATCTCTCACTTTGAGAAGACTACATTCTTGTCTGTAATTTTGATTTTGTTGAATGAAATAATCGCACGTCCGCGTTCGTCGAGATCGTACGAATCCTTCGGTATCGATGAGGCGTTGACAAGCAGATACTTCATTTCTCCGGTTGCGGTGTCGAACACTACATCGACTATCGTTCCGACGGGGTATCCCCCGTTTGTCATTGCCACTTTTCCTATTATTTCGGATGAAAATATTTCAGACGACATTACATCACCGTCCAGAACGGTATACTGTCATTGGATGTTTTCCTTTTTTTCATTTCCTGCGCCATTGCTGCATATTCATCCATAACTTTCGGGTCCACTGACGGTTTTATGAGACTCAATGCAGTATTGAAATGCCTCTTTTCGACATATCTCGCATCGGGATTCTCACGGTATGCCGCCATTCCCGCTTCCCTGCATAATGCCTGTAAATCCGCACCGACGTATCCGTCGGTTGCTTCCGCAATGTCAATCAAATCGACATTCATCAGAGGCATATCTCTTGTGTGAATCTCAAGAATCCTGAGACGTCCTTCCAAATCCGGCTTTCCGATAAGGATCATCTTATCGAATCTTCCCGGTCTGAGTAATGCGGGATCAAGCATATCCGGCCTGTTGGTTGCCGCCATAACGGTAACATTTTCCAATCCTTCCACCCCGTCCATGGATGTCAGAATCTGATTGACCATTCTCTCAATCGAAGAACTGTCCGTCTTCGAACCTCTTCTCGGAGCTATCGAATCGATTTCGTCGAAGAATATGATGCACGGAGCCATCTGTTTGGCACGTTTGAATATCTGTCTTACTGCTTTCTCGCTTTCACCCATCCATTTGCTGGTGAGTTCCGGTCCGTTCACACATATGAAATTGGATCCCGATTCGTTGGCTACAGCTTTCGCAATCAGTGTCTTTCCCGTTCCGGGAGGGCCGTAAAGCAGAACTCCTCTCGGAGGTTTGATTCCCAGATGTTCGTAAGCTCTCCTTCCTTCGGTCGGAATGAACGATTCGCAGATTTCTTTCCTTACGCTGTCCAATCCGCCTACGTCGGACCATTCGACTTTGGGAATATCCACAATAACTTCTCTCATTCCGCTGGGTTCCACTTCGGTTAAAGCGTTCATGAAATCGTTCATGTTCACACGCATAGCCATAAGCGTGTTGTGAGGAATCGGTTTATCCAAATCGAGGCTCATGAGGTTTCTCGTAAGACATTTCATCGCCGCTTCTCTTGCCAATGCCGCAAGATCCGCGCCTACGAATCCCTGTGTCAGATTAGCCAATTTTTCCGTTGAAACGTCTTCATCCAAAGGCATGGATCTCAGGTGAACGGCAAGAATATCCTTTCTTCCTTCCCTTCCCGGAATACCTATCTCAATCTCACGGTCGAATCTTCCCGGCCTTCTCAGTGCGGGATCGATGGATTCTTCTCTGTTTGTTGCCGCGATAACGATAACGTCTCCTCTTCCGGACAGACCGTCCATCAATGTCAGTAACTGAGCCACGACACGTCTTTCGACTTCGCCGCTCACGTCGTTCCTGTTCGGTGCGATTGAATCGATTTCATCGATGAACACAATACTCGGTGCAGCCTCTTCGGCTTTTTCGAACACTTTTCTTAAACGTTCCTCGGACTGACCGTAGTAACTTCCCATAATTTCCGGGCCCTGAATCGAGAAGAACGACGCACCCGATTCTTTCGCCACGGCTTTGGCAATCAATGTCTTACCTGTACCCGGAGGGCCGTAAAGCAGAACTCCTTTCGGTGCGGAAATACCCAGACGGTCGAAAAGTTCGGGATGTTTAATCGGAAGTTCGATCATTTCCCTTATTCTTCTCAATTCGTCTTCAAGACCTCCGATATCTTCGTAAGATACCTGACTCGTGAATTCTTCTTCCGTCTTTTCTCCGGCTGCCGTTTCTTTGATTGTAAGTTCGGTACTGCCGTCGACATAAACTATTCCCGTGGGAACAGTGGTGATAACTTTGAACTGAACCAATGCGCCCATAAGTGCGATGTTGGGAACAACAATTTCATTATCCTTCAGAACGGGCCTGTTCATCAGACCGTTTTTGAAGATTTCATCCGTACCTTCTCTGAACGTAATTTTCTTTCCCGCAGGTATTCCCGTGGGAGAAATCACAACTTTTTCCGCGGGAACCGCTTCTGCTTTTCTCACGCGTACGTTTTCATCCACCGCCGCACCGGCGTTGGATCTTGTGATTCCGTCCATACGGATGAGTCCTTTTCCCTCATCGTCGATGGCGCCTTTCATGACTTTGGCTACGGCGGAGCGTTTTCCCACAATTTCGACGACATCACCCATCTGCACACCGAGTTTCCTGAACGATGCGGAATCTATCCTGACCCTTCCGAAACCGGCCTCGGATTTCATCAATGCGGTTGCGACTTTCAGCTCTACCGAGTCAACCATACCTGCGGTAAAGGGATACGTTTATTTGATTGATTGTAATGCACGGTATTGCGTAAGAACGTAACCGGCGCCGGATGTCCCGCCGTCGGCGTGCGAATATGCCTTCCGGAACCCGTTTAGGTACGATTTCCGGAAACAGTGTGTTCGGGCGCCTGGAAAGTATTATATAGGGGGATGTAATCGGAGCGTTTACGAAGCTTAAGCTATCCAAAGGGCCTGTAGCTCAGCTAGGTAGAGCATCTGACTTTTAATCAGGTGGTCAAGGGTTCGAATCCCTTCAGGCCCGCCGGTGGTCTTCATGAGCGATCGAAAGCGGATCAAGTATGAGGAAAATCGAATGAATGGTCTTTTGAATTTTCTCAATGGTTTCCCACTGACCTTCAGTGGGGCAAAATGTAGGTGAAAACTTGGCAGCAGAGAATATCTCATTCAATGTTCTCCAGCATGACCTGGTTCCCGAGCATGTTCTATTGACCGAGGAAGAAACGGAAGTGATTTTCAGCGAACTGAAAATCACCCGCGACCAGCTTCCGAAAATCAAGAAGAGCGATGCGGCAATCAGAGTTCTGGAAAACATTAACGGTCCGATCGAAGCAGGACGTGTTATCAAGGTCATTAGGAAGAGCAGCACGGCGGAGGAATTCGTCGCTTACAGGCTGGTTGTATTATAAGGGGCTGACTACTGATGAGGGATTTAGTAAAATTATACTTCGAGGAACGTACCATCGTCAACCACCATATCGCATCTTTCAACGATTTCCTTGCGACTAAGGACAATCCCAACAGCAGGATGCAGAAGATTGTGGATGACATGAGGGTCCCCACCGATGATGCCTACCGCGGAATCATCAAACTGGACCCGGAGCATGTCGGCGGAAGGAACATCGCAATCCGTATCGGAAGGAAGAGAAACGACGAGGGTAACATCGATATCCACGCCAAACCTACCATTTCCGTCGAGCGTCCTAAGGTCATGGAAGCAAACGGTTACAGCCACGACCTCACACCCATGGAAGCGAGGCTCAGGAACCTCAACTACATGGCGCCTGTCTATATCGACTTCACACTTATGGAAGACGGTATCGACAAGGAAACGGAGAGGGTCCACGTCGGAGACCTCCCCATGATGGTCAAATCAAACGGATGCAACCTTAACAGGGAAGTCTTCCAGGCATCCTCGGAACGTGAAATTTCGGAAGAGGAATATCAGCAGTTCCTTATTGAAAACAAAGAAGATACAAGAGATCCCGGAGGATACTTCATCATCGGAGGTACCGAGAGGGCTCTCATCACACTCGAAGATCTCGCACCTAACAGAGTTATGGTCGAGTACAGCGAGAAATACGGTGCGGCAGTGGAAGTTGCAAAAGTCTTCTCACAGAGGGAAGGTTACCGTGCACTGACACTTGTCGAAAAGAAGAAAGACGGAATGGTCATGGTTTCCGTTCCCGTCGTTTCGGGTTCAATCCCGCTCGTCGCACTCATGAAAGCACTCGGAATGGAATCGGATCAGGAAATCTTCGAATCCATCGCTTCCACACCCGAGATGGCGAACATCATCTACGCCAACATCGAGAACAGTTACGACAAGAAGACCTACGCACCCAACGGATTCCACACAAGGGATGACGCAATCGCATTCCTCGAGAGGAACTTCGCTGCAGGTCAGGCAAAAGAGTACAGGACCAAGAAAGTCGAGAGTATTCTCGACCGTTCATTGCTCCCGCACCTCGGAGATACAGAAGAAGACCGTCTTAAGAAGGCAATCTTCCTCGGCCGTATCGCACGTTCCGTCCTGGAGCTTTCGCTCGGAATCAGGAAAGAGGACGATAAGGATCACTACGCCAACAAGAGGCTCAAACTTTCCGGAGATCTTATGGAAGACCTCTTCAGAACAAGCCTCAACGGTCTCATGAAAGACCTGAAGTACCAGCTTGAGAGGAACTGGGGAAGAAAGAGAGAGGAAATCAGAATTTCTTCGTCAATCCGTCCCGACCTTCTGACACACAAGCTTCTGCACGCATTGGCCACAGGAAACTGGGTCGGAGGACGCGCAGGTGTATCTCAGCTGCTCGACAGGACATCCAACATGTCCGCTATGTCGCACCTGAGAAGAATCACATCGTCACTTACAAGAAGCCAGCCTCACTTCGAGGCCCGTGATCTTCACCCCACACAGTGGGGAAGACTCTGTCCGTCGGAGACACCCGAAGGTCAGAACTGCGGTCTGGTCAAGAACGCGGCACTGATTATCAACGTCTCCAAAGGATTCCCCGAGACCGATGCCAAGTGGATGCTCAGGGATCTGGGACTTACACCTGTTTCACAGCAGGGCGCACGTATCTTCGTGAACGGAGACCTCGTCGGAAGCCACGAGGATCCCAAGAAACTCGTCTCCGAAGTACGTGAGAGGAGAAGATGCGGAATTCTCTCCGATGAGATCAACATCCGTTACAATGAGAACATGAAAGAGGCATACATCAACTGCGACGAAGGACGTCTCAGAAGGCCTCTCCTCGTTGTCAAAGACGGAAAGACCGTCCTTACGAGAAAACACCTCGAAGGAATCAGGGACCACAGAGTCAGATGGGAAGATCTCTTCAGAGAGGGAATCATGGAATGGATTGACGCAGAGGAAGAGGAAGACACTTTCATCGCCGTCGATGCATACGACGTCCCCAGAAGATGCGAGCACTGCGGTGCCGCTCTGTCACCTACAGACGTCGACTGGATGAACCCCGGTAAAGAGGGAGATGCAGTTCTCAAATGCTGTCACTGCAACGAAGAATTCACCGTTCCCTGCAAACTCACGGAAGAGCACACCCACATGGAAATCGACCCGATGGTCATCCTCGGTGTCGCAGCAGGTCTCGTTCCGTACCCCGAGCACAACTCATCACCTCGTGTGACTTTGGGTGCGGCAATGGCCAAACAGGCACTCGGAGTACCCGCAGCGAACTACCGTATCAGACCCGATACACGCGGTCACCTGCTCCACTACCCGCAGAAGCCCATGGTACAGACACAGACCATGGAATTCATGGGATACAACCACAGGCCGGCAGGTCAGAACTTCTGTATCGCCGTTCTTTCATACCACGGATACAACATCGAAGATGCTCTCGTTATGAACAAATCCTCCGTTCAGAGAGGATTGGGAAGATCTACCTTCATGAGGACATACCGCGCGGAAGAGCGCCGTTACCCCGGAGGAGAAGAGGATCACTTCGAAATCCCCTCGCCCGACGTAATGGGTGCACGTGCGGATCTTGCATATGCCTCACTCGGTGAGGACGGTCTCATTTCACCCGAGTCCGAAATCCACGGTTCGGATGTTCTGATCGGTAAGACATCGCCCCCCAGGTTCCACGAGGAAGGTACAGACTTCCTCACACCTCAGAAGAGGAGGGAAACATCCGTCACCGTCAGGCCCGGAGAACTCGGATACGTCGATTCAGTTATGATCACAGAATCCGAAAACGGTTCGAGGCTTGTCCGTGTGAAAGTAAGGGATCAGAGAATCCCCGAACTCGGAGACAAGTTCTGTTCAAGGCACGGACAGAAGGGAGTTGTCGGAAGGCTCGTCAGCCAGGAGAACATGCCCTTCACCGCAGACGGAATCACACCCGATCTCGTCGTCAACCCCCACGGTATTCCTTCGCGTATGACCATCGCCCACGTCCTTGAGATGATCGGCGGTAAGGTCGGAGCAATGGAGGGACGCACCATCGACGGTACTGTTTTCTCCGGAGAGAGGGAAGATTCAATCCGTGACGGACTCGTCAGAAACGGATTCAAGCGCACCGGTAAGGAGGTCATGTACGACGGAAGGACCGGACGTAAGATTCAGACAGACGTTTACACAGGAGTGATCTTCTACGAGAAGCTTCACCACATGGTCAGCGGAAAGATGCACTTCAGGTCGAGAGGACCTGTGCAGATACTCACACGTCAGCCGACCGAGGGACGTTCCAGGCAGGGAGGTCTCAGGTTCGGAGAGATGGAGCGTGACTGTCTTATCGGACACGGAGCGGCAATGGTCATCAAAGACCGTCTCCTCGACGAATCGGACGGTACGCAGCAGTACGTCTGCGGAAACCCCAAGTGCGGACATATCGCAATCATGGACAAGCGCGGATCGCTCTACTGTCCTGTATGTAAAGAGAACACCAACATCTACCTCGTGCAGACATCCTATGCATTCAAACTGCTGATGGACGAACTTCTGTCCCTCGGTGTCGCCATGAGGCTCCAGCTGGAGGATTTGAGATGAATATGATGCACGGAATATCAAAGAGGATCGGATCGATCAAATTCTCCTGCGTATCTCCCGACGAGATCAGGAGAATGTCGGCGACAAAAGTCCTCACCGCCGATACTTACGACGATGAAGGCTATCCGATCGAGATGGGTCTGATGGATCTCCACATGGGTGTCATCGAACCCGGTCTCTCATGTAAGACATGCGGATGCAAGGTCAATGACTGTCCCGGACACTTCGGACACATCGAATTGGCAAGGCCCGTAATCCACGTCGGTTTCATCAAGGATATCAAATCCCTTCTGGAATCGACATGCAGGAAATGCGGAAGGCTCATGCTTACTGCGGAACAGGTTGAGCAGACCAGGAGCAAAATGGAGCAGATGGAGGAACTCGGAGGAGATTCCGCCGATATCAAGCTCTTTTCGAAAGGTACTGCAAAAGACGCTGCGAGAGAAATCTGTCCCCACTGCGGTGCGGAACAGCTTAAGATCAAACTCGACAAGCCTACCACATTCCGTGAGGGTCCCGAGAACCACAAACTCACACCCGAAGACGTTCGTGAGAGGTTGGAGAGAATTCCCGACGAGGATCTGATTACATTGGGAATGGATCCCGAGACCTGCAGGCCCGAGTGGATGGTTCTGACTGCATTGGCAGTACCTCCCGTAACAGTAAGGCCTTCGATTACACTTGATTCGAGTGACAGGTCCGAAGACGATCTTACACACAAGCTCGTCGATGTTCTCAGGATCAACCAGAGGCTCAGAGAGAACCGTGATGCAGGTGCACCCCAGCTGATTATCGACGATCTGTGGGAACTGCTTCAGTATCATGTTACGACATACTTCGACAATCAGACTTCCGGAATACCTCCCGCAAGGCACAGATCCGGACGTCCGCTGAAGACTCTGACACAGAGGCTCAAGGGTAAGGAAGGACGTTTCAGATCCAACCTGTCAGGTAAGCGTGTCAACTTCTCGGCCCGTACGGTCATTTCGCCGGATCCCCTGCTGTCAATCAACGACGTAGGAGTCCCGATTCCCGCGGCGAGAGAGCTTACTGTCCCCGTCCGTATCTACGGCGAGAACATGCCCGAAGTCAAGGCAATCGTAAGGAGAGGTATCACACCTATTCTCATCACAGAGAAGAACGATATTCTCAGAAAAAGAGGAATCAAATCGATTTTCGAAGAGTGGGAAGACAACATCAGAGATAAGGAACTTGAGTTCGATTACGACCACCTCTGCAGTCTCGACGAGCAGAACAGATTCGTCTACAGGATGAGTGCCTTCGAGACCAAAGCAGACAAAGATCTTCTTGACAACCTCAAGTGGAAATACGTTCCCGGTGTGAACTACGTCATCAGATCGGATGAAAGAAGGATCAAAGTCTCCGACCGTAACTCGATCGAAGTCGCAGAGAATCTCGGAAGAGACTACACAGTAGAGAGACAGCTCATCGACGGAGATGTCGTTCTCTTCAACAGGCAGCCGTCTCTGCACAGAATGTCGATGATGGCCCACCGTGTAAAGGTCATGGAAGGCCGTACATTCAGGTTCAACCTCTGTGTCTGTCCTCCGTACAACGCCGATTTCGACGGTGATGAGATGAACCTCCACGTTCTCCAGAGCGAGGAAGCACGTGCGGAAGCACGTATCCTTATGCAGGTTCAGGAGAACATCCTGTCACCCAGGTACGGCGGACCTATCATCGGAGCAATCCACGATCATATCACAGGAGCATACTTCCTGACCAACTACAACCCCAGATTCGACAGGCTTCAGGCGATGAACATCATCATGAAGCTCGACAACATCGAGATTCCCGAGCCTTTCAAAGATGAAGACGGCAGGGAATACTGGACCGGAAGGCAGCTGTTCTCAATCGTTCTCCCCAAGGATCTCAACATTCAGTACAAGGCAAAGATCTGCCGCGGATGTGCAGTCTGTAAGAAAGAGAACTGTGAGTACGATGCATTTGTTAAGATCAGTGGAGGTGAGCTTGTCTGCGGTACCGTCGATGAGGCAGGTATCGGAAACAGCAAAGGAAAGATCCTCGACCGTATTGCACGTGACTACGGAGCGGACAGGGCATGTCAGTTCATCAACCAGGTTACAAGGGTCGCATTGGGTTCGATCATGAACCACGGATTCAGTACCGGTATCGATGATGAGGATATTTCCGAAGAATCAAGACTTGAGATCGAGAACTTCAACCAGGAATGTATCGACGCCGTGGATGAGTATGTTCAGTCATACAACGACGGAACACTCCACCAGGACCCCGGACGTTCGCTGAAAGAGACACTCGAAGTGAAAGTCAAGGCAAAACTCGAAGAAGCACGTACCGAAGCAGGACGTATCGTCGCCGCAAGCAAGAACGGAAACGTCGACATGAGCAACCCTGCGGTTATCATGGCAAAATCCGGTGCACGTGGTTCGATGCTCAACCTTTCGCAGATGGCCGGTTGTGTCGGACAGCAGACTGTCCGTGGTGACAGGCTCGCAAGAGGATACGAAGACAGGACACTCCCGCACTTCAAGAAAGAGGATCTCGGAGCATACGCAAGGGGATTCGTCAGCAACTCATACAAATCGGGACTTACGGCCACAGAGTTCTTCTTCCACGCAATGGGAGGAAGGGAAGGACTGGTCGATACAGCTGTCCGTACATCCAGGTCGGGATACATGCAGAGAAGGCTAATTTCGGCACTGGAAGATCTGAAACTTACCGGCGACGGCTCCGTCAGGAACACCGCAGGTACGATTATTCAGTTCAAATACGGAGAGGACGGAACCGACCCCGCAAGAGCGGTGAGCGGTAAAGTCATCGATTACGACGATCTGTTCATCGAAGCATTGGGTGAGGATGCCGCCAAGGACTTCATCAAACTCGACAGAGTGGACAACAAAGAAGACTACGGTACACGTGAGAAAGACGAGATGGAGTACGAGTCTGACGACGAGGAAAACATCGACGACGACATGATGGAAAACGACTACAGCGACGGTGAGTGAAATGGCTAAGAAAGACACATACAATGCATTGATTGCAAGGGAAATCAGCGAAGCTACCGCGGATATCCTTATCGCCAAATTCAGCACACTGAAATCCATCGCAGATGCGGGCGTTTCCGAGCTTGTTTCTCTGGGAATCGAAGAAGCCGAAGCAGCGGATGTCATCACAAAGATCGGCAGACGCAGCAGCAGGTCTTCCTCAACAAAAGCCAAAGCATCCGCAGAGGAAGCCGTTGAAGAAATCCACATGGAACCTGTTTCCAAGAAGCGTGAGAACTCCGAGACAGAGAACAAACTCCTCGGAATGTGCGCATCACTCGGAATCGAACTTCCGCTGAAAGTCATAGTCGACATTGCGGCACGTATCGAGGGACACGAAATCACCGATGAAGACATCGAAAAGCTTCTCGGGAAAGCTTTCGAACTCTACGACAGGCGCCGCATGGATCCCAATGAGTCAGTGGGTATCATGGCAGCACATTCGATCGGTGAGCCGGGTACACAGATGAACATGCGTACTTTCCACTATGCGGGAGTTGCGAACGTCAACGTTACAACGGGTCTTCCGAGGCTTATCGAGATTGTGGATGCAAGGCGTGTACCCAGTACACCTTCGATGAGAATTCCTCTCACAGGTCTTGCAGCGGAAGATGAGAATGTCGCAAAACACGTCTCATACAACATTGAGATTACGGCCCTCAACAACGTCGCAGAAATCGACACGGATATCAACAATATGAGGCTCATCATCAGGCCCGATGTCCGTAAGATGGACGACCGCGGTGTTACAGTCGAAGACATCTACGACAGACTCAACAAGATCAAGGTTCTCCGCGGACTGATCACAATCGAAGGATTCGATCTGATCATCAAATCCGACGAACCTTCGTACAAGAAGCTCCAGCAGATCTACGATGCCACCAAGCAGGCCAAGATCAAAGGAATCGACGGCATTACAAGGGCAATCATAGACAAGGACAAGAACACCGGCAGATACTTCCTCGTGACCGAAGGGTCGAACCTGAAGGAAGTTATGAAGGTGGAAGGTGTCGACAGAGAGAAGGTCATGACCAACAGTGTGCTGGAAGTGGCTGACGTTCTCGGTATCGAAGCCGCAAGGAACTCGCTTATCAACGAGGCCCGTGACACACTGTCCGCGGCAGGTACAGTCGATATCAGACACATTATGCTCGTAGCGGATCTGATGACCAACGACGGCTGCATCAAAGCCATCGGAAGGCACGGAATTTCCGGTAAGAAATCGAGTGTATTGGCAAGGGCGGCTTTCGAAATTACGACACCGCACCTGCTGCGCGCAGCCATGAACGGAGAGGTGGATCACCTTGAAGGAGTGGCCGAAAACATCATCGTCGGTCAGCCGGTAACACTCGGTACCGGAGCCGTCAACCTGGAATACACTCCCAAAAAGAGTGAAAGACAGAACAAACCAGTTAACGAAATACCCGAAACGGGGGATGAACAATGATAGACATAAGCAAAGCATTGAAAGCTGCGATCACGACAGGAGAAGTCGCGTTCGGAGTGGACCAGACAGAGAAAGCAGTAAAAGCCGGCAAGGCACAGATGATCATCGTATCGAAAAACTGCCCCAGCGCAATGCTGACGGCAGCCGATGTAGGCGTGAAAGTACACGTCTACGAGGGCAACAACATGGAGTTGGGCGCCCTCTGCGGTAAGCCCTTCTCGGTATCCGCTCTCGCGGTCATCGACAAAGGTACTTCCAACATCTTAACGCTGTGAGATCATGTCTGCCGATATCGTACTTACGGAGGACACACTCAGATACATCTCGTTATTTGAGTCGCTGACCAGAACGAACGTAATTGACTGCATGGAAACAGAGGACAAGCTCGTCTATGTAGTGGAAAAAGGACAGGGAAACACCGCCGTCGGTAAGAAAGGAGAGCACGTCATAAAGCTCAAAGATCTTACGGGCAAGAATATCCAGGTCGTGGAATACTCAGATGATCCGGCACAGTTCGTGAAGAACGTGTTCCACATCTACGAACCTCAGAAGGTCGAGATTGAACAGCGCGGCAACATCACACATGCGACCGTTACGGTGGACCCCAAGCTCAAAGGAAGGGCAATCGGCAAGGCCGGTAAGAACCTCCGCATCGCAAGGGATATCGTAAACAGACACCACGAAATCCAGAGTATCAGCGTTAACTGATCCTCATCCCCGATCAGGGAATCCAAACCTTTTACCCAAACCTTTCATTTTCTTCAGTTCAGAGGAGTTCTCTCAACTTCCAGCCTGTCTGCGGTGGGATATTCTTCCGTTATGTAACATTTAAACGGTAATTCTTCCGAAATTTCTTCAAGAATCCATGATGCGGTTTCGATCCTTTTTTTCTCACGGTCAATGAACATAAGTTCATCTGGCACATCGTATTCGTTTCTGAGAAGAGACGCGGCGGCATCGATATCGTCGGCATAAACAAGGCCTTTGAGAATCGTTCCGTCTTCCGTTACCACATCATATTCCGAAGCGATATGATTCGCACGTCTGATGAGTCTGTTGCGTAATTGGACTCCGTCTTTGAATGAGGAGGAGCAGAAATGAATCGGAAGATTCGGATATTTTTCAAGCATTTTCATTGCCGTCTGTTCCGAACCGAGTATCGCCGAAGAGAATTCATCCTTCAGCTCATAGTTCTTCGAACTCATCATGTCCCAGTTGCTCTCTGAGAATTCCAACTCGTTGAGATTGACAAACTTAATCCCTATAGATTCGGCATAACCCAGAAGCGCGGATAATTTTTCTTCTTCATCGGGGAGTGCCGGTACTTCGATTCCTACGTCTATGGGCATTTTAACGATTTCTTCCAATCCGCTTCCTTCCATCGAATTCCACTGTTCCAGAGGAGGATGGAAGCGTATTTCGTCCAATCCCGCGTCGATGAGCATCTTCACTTTTTCGGGGTCTACGGTGGAAGTATACAGGTGGATATGATGCTCCTTTCCGAAGTGTTCCCTGAGCATCTTAATCGCTCTGACAGTACGGTCGACACACAGTAGCGGATCTCCTCCGGTGATTCCCGTTCCGGTCGCGTCCATCGATTCGGCCTCGGAAATAATGTCTTCCTTACATTCGGCTTTCATCTCGTCGGCGTAGATTACGTCCTTTCCTTTCTTTTCGAACGACACGGGACAGTAGAAACATCCCGTGTTGCACCTTCCGGAAATGAAGAGAACCATTTTGCTTCCCTGCATGCAGTGTTTACAGCCTTCCGCCAATTCTCCGTTGCAGGCGGAACCGTACTCCTGACGTATGATGCCCATGCATTCCCCATAGGCACCTTCTTTTAATAACGTGCGGATGATACGTCAGGCGATCATATGAAGAAAGACAGCAGGATTGTCTTGGCATTGGATGAGACCGACGGAAAGAAGGCATTGGCGGTAGTCGACAGCGTGTCGGAATACATCGATGCCGTGAAGATAAACTGGCCTCTGGTACTTACGGAGGGTCCGGAAATGATCACGAAACTTTCCGAGATTACGGATGTTATCTGCGATTTCAAAGTCGCAGACATACCCAACACTGTATCTCTGATTGTAAGCAACGCAGTTAAGAGAGGCGCATCTGCGGTAATCGTTCACGCATTCCCCGGAGAGGATTCCCTTCAGGAAGCAGTCAAAGCCGCGGGAGATGTGGAGATTTACGCCGTAACCGAAATGAGCCACCCGGGAGGAAAGACCTTCACCGCACTTCACGCAGAGGAAATGGCGGAAATGGGTGTCAGATGCAATGTGGCCGGATTTATCGCACCTGCGACACGTCCCGAACGTATTGCGGCGGTAAGGAAAATCATCGGCGACAGGAAGATTCTCTCGCCCGGAGTAGGCGCACAGGGAGGTTCGGCCTCATCAGCAATACTCGCAGGCGCGGATTATGTCATCGTAGGACGTGCAATCTACAAGGCAGAAGATCCGAAATCCGTTGCAAAAACCATAGCGGAAGAAATCAGGTCCGTCATCTGACGGCCTCTCTTTCTCTTTATTATATTTATATAATCTAACGCGCGACGTAAAACTATTATATAGAGTAGTCAATCGTCGCCGTATTCCACATAGCGGAGAATTTAGAATGCTAAAAATCGGCAAAAAAACGAGTGATCCTCAGGCAACTGAGGATGTAACCGTCCCCAAGAAGACCGGGAACGGGAATTGGTTCGCTAAGAACCGGCACATCGTTGCCATCGGCGTCATCGTACTGATCGCATTCCTGATCAGGTTTATCGACGCCGCAGGACTTTGCATGGGTAACAACTATGCGCTGTCCGGGGGAACGGGTGCTTCAGAACATCTGCACAGAATTACAAACATGCTCACCGGCGGAGCCATCTTCGGACTCGACGGTGCTTTGTACTATCCCTTCGGGTCGGCAGATGCGAACCCCCCGCTCATGGATTTAATCATAGGGGCGTTCGCATTCATTTTCAAAGCATGCGGCCTCGGCACAACAGCTGCGGCAGGAGCATCACTTGCATGGGGCGCAGTGATTTTCGGTACATTGGCCGTTATCCCTGCATACATCCTCGGTAAGGAAATCCTGAACAGCAAAGCCGCAGGATGCCTGACTGCGATTTTCATCGCACTCTGTCCTATCGCGATTTCGCAGACAGTGTTCTCCAACGGAACCGAAATCGGTTTCGTCATGTTCTTCACGCTCTTCATGTTCTGCTTCCTCTTCAAAGGAATCAAAGCAATCGATGCCGGAGAACCTTCGAACAAATACATGATTCTGACAGCTGTCTTCATGGCGGTTGTTTCCTTCTCATGGATCGGAGCACGTTCACTGTACACAGTCATGATTCTCATGATGGCTGTACAGCTTGTCATCGACCGCTTCAAGGGTAAGGAACTCATGCCTGTTGCAATCTACTATTCCGTGCCTGTTATTGTAGGTACAGTTGTTGCAGCGGCATACTACGCAGCATCGGGACTCTTTGTTTCGGTTTACCTCGGAACATGCCTGATGGCTGTCATCGGAGTTGTCTTCTGTGTTCTCTTCGCAGCAATGAAGAAAACACCCTGGGTTCTTACTATTCCCGGATTCGTTATTGTTTCTATCGTACTCTTCGTCGCACTGTTCCTTGCAGTCCCCGACTTTTACAACAGCATCGTCGGAAGCATTACGGAATACTCCGGAATCTACGCAACATTCACATCCTCATCCATCGGATTCTCGATGGTCGCCACATACTTCGGATTCATCACAATGTGGTTCGGTCTGTGCATGGTTCTCTACAGAATCTACGCCCTTCCGAAAAACACGGATTCCCGCATGTATGCCGCCGTCCTTGTATGGATGATCGTCGGCATGCTCTTCGCAATTACAACGAGAGCTAATGCAGCGATCTTTGCATGCACATTCGGTGTCGGTTTCGCAGCAGTCGTTCTTTGGATTTGTTCAAAGATTGACTTCAAGGCATACTGGTTATCGATTAAGACAGCGGGCTTCAAAGGTATGTGGAAGAAAATCATCAAGCCCGTACCGTTCCTCGCGGTTGTCGGTGCTGTCGTACTCATACTCCTCCCCAACTGCATGTACGCACTTGACGCAGGAATTTCGAACAACAATTCGTCCAACCCCGCCTATCAGGGATCGGTCAACTATTATGTTATGGCCGACAAGGACTACACATACAACGAGTTCTTCTCGAAGTACAGCGATGTCGAGGGCAAGGGAGCATTGGTTTCCTGGCTCGATTATTCGTCAGATGCCGCCACCTTCGGTAACTTCAACGTAATTACCGACAACAGGGGTAACGGTACCACCGCTATGGCGAATATCATGCTGTCCAACGGTTCCGATGGTTCTACCGTTGCGGTCATGCTCTACTACCTTGTGACATACGCAGGTGTAGACTCATGCAAGACAATACTCGGCAGCAACTACGATAAAATCAAAGATATCACAGAGAACCCCGGCAACTACAGGGACGAAGTCGTCAAGAACTCCGACAAATACGGAATAGTATCTACGGACATTTCAAACGACAACATTTCGTACCTCGCAGCTGTCGCATACCTCAAGGATAACAACACATCATTCGAGATTTCCGAGATGTACGACAAAGTCGCCGCACAGTGCGGAAAGGACATCTCATACATCATGACTTCCGGAGAACTGATTCCGATTTCATACGGAAACGAGAACACATTCATCGAGTTGGCAATTCTCAACGGCTATGCGTACAAGGTTGTCACCGAGACGAACTACAGTTACGTTTCAGTACCTGAGTTCTACTCCGCAGGTTCGCTCTTCTCATACTACGGAGTCTATGACTACGAGGATTCACTCACCAACAGCTTCCTCTGGAGAGCATACATCGGTATGTCGCCCGAAGAAGCAGGTGTCACAGGATCATTCGCTTCGATCTCTTACATTTCGGCACTGACTAATTCCGACGGAACATACAAGGCAGTTCCCGGATACGGTCTCGCCAACTTCGAAGTCGATTACGACACATACTACGTAAGCTACAACGCAGAAGACGACGGAACCGGAACATGGGAGAAGATGCTCTACAACGATGCAATCGCACTCCAGGAGAAAGAAGGCGGACTGATCAACTATCTCGCAGGCTACCCCATCATGCTGAAATACATCTCATCCAACTCCGAGAAAGTCAGCGGAACAGTCAGCATTGCGGGAGAAAACGTAAGCGGTGTACGTGTCGCGGCAATTGACTCCGACGGTGTACAGCGCTACACAACATTCACAGACGCAGACGGAAAATACACAATTATCCTTCCGACCAAGAACTTCGAAGTCGGATCCGGATGTAAGATTGTGTTCTCCACGGGAACGTCAAGTGTCACGGGCGGTACTCAGGTATGGTCTCAGGAATATGACACGACGATGGCGGGGACCAAGGAGTGCAATGTAACAGTATCAACCGAAACATCGCTTTCCGGAAAGATTGTCACAGACAAGGTCAGCATCGATGAGTATCTCATCGAAATGATCGGTCAGGCAAGCGGAAAACTCTACAACAAATCCGTAACGGGAACTGCGTTTGAGTTCACCAACATCGTTCCCGATACATACGATATTACCGTCAAATCGCTTGACGGCAAGATCACATATGCCACAAACACATATCTGACTGCAATCGGAGTCAACAGCGGACTCTCGATCAGTCTTGACGAATCCGAGATTACACTTACAGTCAAGGATGAAGCAGGCAACCTGATCAAGGATGTCGAAGTCGGTATCAAATCCGGTACGACAGTGTTCAAGGGAACCACGGATTCGAAAGGTGTCGCAACGTTCTACGCATCCGCAGGAACATACACATACGCCGTGTTCTCCGACGCATACATAACAAACGACAGCAGCACTCTTGAAGTTTCAAAGAGTACAGCCAAATCCGGTTCATTCTCTGTCATATCCGCAAAGAAGGTCAATGTTACAGGCGCAACATCCGGAACAATCTACGGTATGTCTTACACCGGAGCCGTTGAGAACTCAGTCGCAAAGATCCCCGAAGGACTCACGGGCAGTGCAACGTACACCATCTACTCCGTCGACAAGATCGGAGAGGGTGCAACCGTTTCTTGGGCAACCACTGACGGAAGTGCGGATGTTACACTTACTGCGGAAACCGGATATGTCATCACAGGTAAGCTCAAGTCCGGAGACAGTGCGGTTGCCGGTAAGATAACATTCATCAAAGATTCGGGTGAAATCGTTTCAGTCTATGCAGACTCAGACAACGGTTACACTGCAGTTCTCCCCGCAGGCAGCTACACTGCATACGCAGTAAGCTCAACTAAGGTCGCAATGGAAACTATCACTGTATCTGCTTCGGATACGAAGGATATCGTTGTCGCAGACGGTACGACTGTATCGGGTAATGTGTACTGGTACTCTTCAAGCTACACACTCAAATACGCAACAGTGAAAGTCGATGTTACAGTCGGCGAGAATACCGCAACATACACACTCGCAACCGATGCAGAAGGAAAATACAGTCTTGTAGTTCCCTCGGATGCGAAATACAAGGTAACATCCGTACTCAATGCGGGCGGACCGTTCTACTACACAGTTGATGACGCCAAGGCTTATGAGAAATCGTTGGGTGAAAACGAATCGGGAGACTTTACGGCAAGTGTCGAGAAGATCACGATTAAGAACGTCAACGAGTTCAAGATTACTGTCGAAGGTAAAGAAATCGAGAAAGGCGCAGAGCTTGAATTTGATTACAAGCCCACATCATACTCTGTATCTTCCGCTTACAGTACAGGATACTACTACAGCGGAAATGTGTACATCCTCCCCACTCAGATGACTGCTGACTTTAAGTACGATCTGAATGTGGATGCCGTTGAATACGTCAAGGTTGTATTCAGCAGCGTTTCTTCGGACTGCACAATCACCGTCACAGCGGAAGACGAAGGCAAGTACCACAAGGAGTCACAGGCGGATAACAAAGCCGAGTATTACTTCGAGAAAGGCAAGAACTTCCTTGTCAAGATAACAGACGCCGACAAGGAGAAGATTGCATACTACAGCATCGAGGGTACCGCAACATATTCTGCGGAAGGAATCCCCGTAGAGCTTTCCGATGCAGTGAATGTAAAGGGATACGTCGGTATCGACGGAGACGGAACAATCAAGTTCAACAGCGACAAGAAACTCGAGTTCGAAGTCGAGTCCGGAAGGTATGACGTTGTCATTCCCGCAACGGATGACGGAAAATACGCTGTTGAAGTCAATGTTACAGACGATGACGATCATGTCTACAGCTGTACCCTTTCGGGAGTGACACTCACAGCAGGCGACAACACCTACAACATAGCAGTTCTCGGCGGAGATCTGAAAGCCGAAACAAAGGATGTTACGGCCAAGCTCACACTGACAGAAATGGGCGATGTTACCGACAAGCAGAGAGTCAAGATCAAATTCAAGGCGGAAATCAGTTACACGGATGCAGTTACATATCTTCTCAGCGGAGGTTCCGACTGGTTCGACGTAACCTTCTACTCCGACGAAGGACTCACAAAGCAGATTACATCCGTCAACGGAACGGCTACAATCTACGGTGAGGGAATGATTAAGGTCGGCAGTGTTGCATCATGTTCCGAGAATCTCTCGGTCATCCTTTCGGATCTCAGCGGAGAAGAAGTCTGCACAGGCGTCTTCGAAGATGAGACAGGATGGAAGAAGACCACGCCTGCCGAGGGTACTACGAAGGTTGCACACGGAAGCGACAGGACCAACGAAGCCGAGTACATGTATGCAATCAACGTGGTCAACGATGACAACTACAGGAAGTCATTCAAGATCAAGCTGCTCGATACAGTCGACGAGGACAAGTATGTTGTCACCTACCTCTACGGAAACAAGGTTGTAGTTGCAACGGACGGCGCAGGTGCTGCGGTTGACGTACCGATGACAGTCGACGGTTACTCCACACTCACTGTGTACGTCAAGTTCACACTGATCAACGGTGAGTCTTCGGAGATCGCAGATATGAAGATCAACACTCAGATTGTCTTCGACGATGCCGCCCTTACAATCACGGCAGACGGCAAAGACATCTCGGTAGACGGTTCGAAGGTCACAGTTGTCTCGAGTCACACCGATTCGTTCGCCTCGGTATCGCTTTACGCTGAGGGAAGAGGTATCATCAACGAGAAGTCGCCCATGCCTTCATACGTTTGGGTACTCATAGCAGCCATTCTGGTGATGCTCATCCTCATCATTTGGCTCGGAATCAGAAGGGGGGTGTTCACACGCAGAAAGTAAGCGCATTCACAATGGTTGCGATGATCGTCGCTGTTGCGGCAGTCTGTTGCTGTTTCGTCGGAGAGGACTCCGACGCAGCGACAACAAACTCCGTCAAGATCAGCGCCGATTACGGAAAGGTCAGTACCGATATCACATTCAATCTCGTCGGTGATAAAGCATACAGCTACGAAATCTACTGGATGGACGGCGAGACTGTAAAGGATAAGGTGACAGGTGTCCTTGATGAAGCATTCACCGCTGAGAAGGAGATCACTCTCCCCAGCGATGAGGGAAGTTACACCTACTACATCGACTACATCCTCGACGATGAGAAGAAGTGGAGCGATTCGGTATCAATCAAAGCTGTCAAAGCTATTACACTGAAGGCTACCGTCAAGAATGACGGAGACACAACTGTCAGCATGTACGTTCACTTCCTTGTGAAGAAGGACGGTGCCGCAACAAAGGTTGACGGAAGCGAACAGCTCATCGATGTCGAAGCAGGCAAATCCAAAGATGTCACCTGCGAATACGTTGTCAAAGACGTTTCCGATATCGAGTTTTGTGTCACAGCGGGTGACACAAGCAAAGGAGCCGTTTCCGGTCTCGATTCGTGGAAGACAGTGTACAGCTCCGATAACGACTACACAGCCATTACGGTATTCCTCGCGATTGTCGTAATCATAATGCTCGCAGTCGTAATCTGGATCGCCCGCAAGCCTGTAGTCAACACAGGTAAGCCCAAAGCCAGGCGC
The DNA here is from genome assembly GCA_963643255.1 of Candidatus Methanomethylophilaceae archaeon. Lineage (GTDB taxonomy): Archaea > Thermoplasmatota > Thermoplasmata > Methanomassiliicoccales > Methanomethylophilaceae > Methanarcanum. Next base: position 14,162 of record CAVIIW010000008.1, on the reverse strand, counting down.
TGATAAACTTTAACGACAGGGGTTTTGCCCCTGTCATAAATTTATTTTAAAAAATTTTCATTCTTTGAGACGTTCCAGAGAAGACATGATTTTGGCATTGGCCATATCGGAACGTGTGCGTTCGAGAACTCCTCTTGCAATGTCCTGTTTTCTTCTGATGGGAACAATCGCATCCGGAATGTCGAAGCCCATTACTTCGTTTCCCACTTCTTCCATTGATTCGAAGTAATACGTTGCTTTGTCCATATCTCCGTTCATCAGGGCCGTAAGAACAAGTCTTCTCAGTTCCCCGATAACATCCGCAAGCCCCATCATCCACGACTGTGGAGAAATTTTCAACGCAGTGAACGAAGGAATGTCTTTCTTTCTGACAATCGAAGAAAGAATCAGTGCTTCGGAATACTCCATACAGGCATCTTCCACCGCTGCGGAATACAGAACGGACGGTTCGTCTTTGAGTTTGGTTATCATGTCACGTATGAGCGCTTTCAATTCACCCTGAATCGACATGAATTCTTCGTCCGTATGGATGGCGTGAATCATATTCTTCGTTTTTCTGATGATTATGCGTGACATCGCAAGCGCAGACTCACGTTTTGCCTCTATTGCCGACATCCTTTTGTTTACGGCATCGATGTTCTCGGACAGTTTCTTCATATTCCGTATATTTACGGACAGACTGATAAATATCGTCATTCACAGGGATGACAGAAAATCTTTTTTGAGAGCGTTGGAAAAGAGTTTATCGTTTACACGGAGTCTGTATGCATCTTCTTCGGGAGAAATGAATTTCAGATCTTTGTATTCAACATCCAACAATGTGAGTGCGTCGGGTCTTGCGATACCGAACTGTATTTCTTCCAGATTATCCAACGCCCTGTGTACATCGTCCAAGGTACGTTTCCCTCTCGCAACGGAATCAATCGCAGCGGAGATTTTTCTTATCATGTTCCAGAGGAAATATCTCGAATTGAACGTAAGTTCGATGATTCCGTCATGTTCTTTCACATCGATGGAATCTATTGCCGTTACCGTGGGTTTGTCTTCGTAGATTTTACAGAATCTGATGAAATCGTGCTCCCCGACAAATAATTCCGCACATTTCTTTGCAAGATTTACATCCAATCCTTCCGCAGGCAGAATGTATCTGTATGATCTTTTATCGGCAAAACGGGGATTGAAATCTTCGTTCACATAAGCAATTTCACGGTAGTAGATATCTTCGGATACGGAATTCAATGCTCTCAGAAGAATAATTCCGTCTTCAAATTCCGTATTCACAGCGATAACATTGCCTAATGCATTCACGCCTGCATCCGTTCTGCTTGAAGGTTTGATATCAAACCAATCCGCATCCTTCCCGGGATGGACGGTCATAAGGTCATCCAAAATGTCCCCTACAACCGTCCTCAGACCGGGTTGATACTGCGAACCGCAGAATCCTCCGCCCATGTAGGCGATTCTTATCGCAACTCTTCTCATGAACGGAGCTGTTTCATGTGGTCCACTCTCTTCTGGACCAATGCTTTCGTTCCGATGTCGTGGCGTACGAAGATGTGGTCGCATTTCACATATTTCAATGCGTTTTCACAGTTTCTTTCCGCTTCTTCCATTGTAGGTGCCAATCCGACGACTCCTACGGATCTTGAAGTTCCCGTGAGGAGTTTTCCGTCTTTTTGGTCTACATTTGCGAAGTAGACTTTCGCGCCGCATCTTTCGATACTGTCAACATCTACGGTGATTTCTTTTCCAGATACGGATTTCACACCGTATCCTTCCGGTACGACATATTTGCAGACTGTTGCCATGTCGTAGAATTCAACGTCGTTCGTGAGTGTTCCCGTTGCCATTCTGTAACAGATGTCAACGAAATCACTCTTCAGAAGTGTCAGAACGTTCATCGCTTCGGGATCTCCGAATCTTGCGTTGATTTCGATAATCTTCGGACCGTCTACCGTAAGCATAAACTGACCGTACATCGGACCGCGGTAGGGACAGCCTTCCTCGGCCATTGCATCTACGATGTCCTGAATAATCTTCATCGCTTCTTTCCTTTCGGATTCGGTAATGAACGGTAAAAGGTGATTGGAATCTGTGTACGAACCCATTCCGCCTGTGTTCGGACCGACATCTCCTTCGTATGCTCTCTTGTGATCCTGTACCAAAGGCATGGGTTTGATGTTCTTTCCGTCGCAGAAGACCATCTGAGTGAATTCTTCTCCTACGGCCTTCTCTTCAATGATTACACCGGCTCCGCCGATGTTCATATCGAAGATTTCGTTGATGTATTCCATTATGTCTTCGAATGAATGCAGGTGCTCTCCCTGTACTTTTACACCTTTTCCGCCTGTAAGTCCGACGGGTTTCACGACAATCTCGTGATCAATGCTTTTGATGTACCTCTCGGCATCTTTTGCATTATCAAATGAAGCGTACGCAAGATTTCCTTTGATTTTATGTCTGTTGACAAGATCCCTCATGAACGATTTCGAAGTTTCGATTCTTGCCGCCGCAGCGGTAGGAGACGCACATAACACACCTTCCTTCTCAAGAGCATCTACGATTCCGATTTCCAACGGAGCTTCGGGACCGACGAATGCGAGTTTTACATCATTTTCTTTTGCGAACGCGCATACTTTTGCGGTATCTTTCTCATCGCACAGGAGATGTTTCTTTGATCTTGCAATGATTCCGGGATTTGCGTTTTTCATTACCGCATAGATTTCCGCGCCTGATCTGTACAGTGCTTCGACTGCGGCGTGTTCTCTTCCTCCGCCTCCGATTGTGAGAATCTTCATAATAATCACAGCTCCATGGCTTTCAGGATTTCATCCAATCCGATATCCTTCTTCACACTTGCTTTGAACATTTGTTTGTTTCCGCCTGTGAGTTTTTCATAATCTTTCACGATTACGTCGGGATTTACATCCACTGCATCCGCGATATCGATCTTGTTGAGAATTGCAATATCGGAGTGAATGAAAATATCGGGGTGTTTTCTCACCATGTCATCGCCTTCGGTCGTGGAGATGACAACAATCCTGTAATCCGTTCCCAACGGGAAATCCGCAGGACATACGAGATTTCCGACATTTTCTATGAACAGCACATCGATTTCATCGAGATTCATTGTGTGTAATCTCTTGTGAATCATATTCGCGGTGAGGTGACAGTCTTTTCCCGTGTTGCAGTTGACGGTTTTGATTCCGGAGACTTCCATTCTTGTGAAATCATCCGCACCTGTCACATCTCCTGCGATTGCACCGACTCTGAGACCTTTCGCCCTGAGCTTTTCCGCCAGTTTGATTATCATCGCCGTCTTCCCGGCACCGATGGACCCCATGAAGTCCACCGACAGTATGTCATGTTCCTTAAGCATGTGATAGTTCTCATGAGCTATCCTGCTGTTCTCTTTGAGGACATCGAATTCCATTCCGACGTCGGTGATCATATGCATGTTTTTCCGAATGGCGAGGGCGGTTATAATATGAACGTTCGTTCCGAATCCGTATGTAAGGATGTGCCAGTTTTCATCATGTAAGTGTATGTAATCTTCCTTATAAACAAGGAGAAGATACAGTCATCCGAACAGCATGACATATTCAGCCGAGTTAACCGAGAGACTTGAATCCCTTGGAATTTCCGAGGGTTACAGGATATCCGTCGAGACCGACGGTAAGACGTACGTCGGAGTACTGATGCCCCACCACGAGTTCAGCGCTTCGGATATTATTGTGTTGAAGATGAAGAGCGGATACAACGTAGGCGTGAGAATTACACCCGAAACACGTATCGAAATTCTCGACAAGCCCGTCGTAAGGGAAAGAAAGGAAACAGTTGTCGAGGAAAGAAAAGATCTTCCGACCTTGGTTCTCATCGGTACCGGCGGTACGATTGCTTCGTATGTCGACTACAGAACGGGTGCGGTACATCCCGCATTATCCACATCGGACATGGTCAACGCAGTACCCGAAATCAGAGAGATTGCGAACGTTCGTGCGAAGGTACTGTTCTCGATATTCTCGGAGAACATGGATATCTGTCACTGGCAGGAATTGGCAAAAGCCGTTGCCGAAGAGATAAACAACGGTGCAGACGGAGTTATCATCCCCCACGGTACGGATACCATGGGTTACACCGCGGCTGCGTTGTCGTTTATGTTGGGAGATGTTCCCAAGCCTGTTATTTTGGTGGGAGCACAGAGGTCTTCGGACAGACCTTCATCCGATGCATCCACGAATCTTATGGCATGCGCACAGTTCTGTACAAAAGCAAAGAAAGCAGGTGTTTATGTGGTAATGCATGACACTTCCGGAGACGATTCGTTCGCTGTTCACATCGGATCCAGAGTAAGAAAGATGCATACTTCCAAGCGTGATGCCTTCAAGAGTATCAACGTAATGCCCGCAGCAAACATCGACAAAGACTGGAAGATTACGCTGAACATGGATCTTCCTTCCGTCGGCAACGGAAAAGCATCCGTGAAAGCGGATATGGATCAGAAGACCGTACTGTTACAGTACTATCCCGGAATGGATCCCGCACTCTTCGAGGATATTTTCATGAAGAGCGACGGAGTGGTCATCGCAGGTTCCGGATTGGGTCATGTGAATGAAAACATGATCCCGATGATTGAGAAAGCCGTGAAGAAGGGAACCGTCGTTGTGATGACTTCTCAGTGTATCAACGGTCAGACTAACATGAACGTCTACAACACAGGCCGTGATCTGATTACGGCGGGAGTTATTTCCGTGTTCGATATGCTCCCCGAGACAGCCTATGTAAAATTATCATGGGCGTTGGCTAATTACGATAAATCCGAAGTGAAGGAGATTATGAGAACTCCTCTCGTCGGAGAGATGAGCGAAAGGAGGGTGTTCTGATGGCAGAACCCGAAATGATCTGCGGAATCGAAATCCACCAGCAGTTGGATACAAAGAAACTCTTCTGCGACTGCGAATCACACCTCTGTGAAGAAGGGCACGGTTCTGTTTACAGAAGACTCAGACCTACAACCTCGGAAACGGGAGAAATCGACAGGGCCGCATTGGTACAGTTCCAGAGGAACCTCGGATACAGGTATCAGTCCGCGGAAGGAGCGTCATGTCTTGTGGAATTGGATGAAGAACCTCCCCACGGAATCAACAGGGATGCAATGGAAACCACTCTGATTTTCTCGGAAATGATGGGTGCACGTGCTGTAGACGAAGTTCACTTCATGAGGAAGATTGTCGTCGACGGTTCCAACACATCGGGATTCCAGAGGACTGCGTTGGTTGCAACAGACGGTTCGATTGATGTCAACGGAAAGAAAATTTCGATTCTTTCTGTCTGTCTTGAAGAAGATGCCTGCCGTAAGGTTGAAACAACGGATGCCGAGATTACATACCGTTTGGACAGACTGGGTATTCCTCTGATTGAGGTTGCGACAGGGCCGGATATCCGCACTCCCGAAGAGTGTATGGAAGTCGCATTGAGAATCGGTACTCTTCTCAGAGCTACGAAGAGAGTCAAGAGAGGAATCGGTACAATCAGAGAAGATCTGAACATCTCGATTCCCGGCGGAGCACGTATTGAAATCAAAGGTGTTCAGGAGCTCAGGCTTCTTCCGCTGTATGTCGAGAACGAAGTCAACAGGCAGAAGATGCTACTGAGAATCAGAGATATCCTCAATGAAAGAAATGTAAAAGAAGCTGCATTCGAACCCGTCGATGCAACGGAAATTTTCAAAGACTGCGGTTCGAAAGTCATTCAGGGCGCATTGAAAGACAAAGGAAAGATTATCGCGGTACGTCTTCCCGGATTCTCCGGTGTCATGAACGGAGATTCGGGAAAACTCCGTCTGGGAGCGGAAATGGCTCAGAGAGCCAGAACCAAAGGAGTTAAAGGGATATTCCACTCCGATGAGCTTCCTAACTACGGTATCGAGCAGAAGTATGTGGATTCATTACGTGAATTCCTCGGCATGACGGGAACATACGACGCATTTGTAATCTGTGCGGCAAAAGAGAAGAAAGCGAAGGATGCATTGGAAGTTGCAGTCGAAAGAGCGAACATTGCACTGAAAGAAGTTCCCGAAGAGACAAGAGATCCTCTTCCCGACGGTACTTCGAAGTATTCGAGGCCTCTGCCCGGAGCGGCGAGGATGTATCCCGAGACGGATGTTCCTCCCACCGAGATTACAAGGGAAAGAATGGCGCAGATCCGTGAAAACCTTCCCGAACTTCCCGAAGCAATCGAAGGACGTCTCGTTTCGCAGTACGGAATCAACGCACAGCAGGCGAGACAGATCGTACGTCAGGATAATAATGACTTATTCGAGAGAATTGCAAAGGAATATGACATGGCTTCGGTTGCGGCAACGACATTCCTGAACACATACGGTGAATTGGAACACGACGGTTCCGATATGAGCCAGCTTACAGATGGGAGAGTTATGCAGGCATTCGGACTTCTGAAAGAAGGACGTTTCGCCAAAGAAGCATTACCTGCACTGCTGAAGGAAATGTGCAACGGTACGGATGCCGAGAAAGCAATAGAAAAACTCGGACTCGGTGTTGTCGATACAGACGAAGCATCCGCAATAATCGCACAGATTGTGAAGGAACGCGAAGACTTCATCAGGAGTAAAGGCGGACTCGGAGCAATCGGACCTCTTATGGGGCCTGTTATGGGTGCTCTCAGAGGAAAGATCGACGGTCAGAAAGCAAATGAGCTTCTTAAGAAAGAGATTGAGAAGCTTATGAGCTCCTGATCGGGATGAATGAATACATCTGCCCGTAAAACGGGCAGGTGCATTCATCTGTTCCCGAAAACAAACCCATTCCCGTATTCTCATTTTTCATATTTTTCCGATACCGATATTCAGATTCGTATAATTCTGAAGTATAGGGAACGGTTATATTCTCCCAACAGGATAGATGTCCGTGGACGCATGGCTAAGAAGAAAAAAATATCCGATATGACCGTGGAAGAGCTTACCGAAGAGGCCAACAAAGGATATTCGTACCCGCAGTCTGTGCTCCTGGGGAAGTATACAACAGGACTGACTGTAGAGCATTGGGATGACAATGCAGGTTGGATCGTAAAGAATGCGTTGGACGGAGACTTATTGTCACAGACTGTTCTTTACCGCGTCGTTTTTTCAGACAGCGGGAGCATGCTGTCCGACGATTCCTATGACAAAGTCAACGACATGATGATGGATGCTCTCGAACAGGGAAACCTGAATGCTGTCAAATTCATGTCAATTGTCTGTATTGAAAATCACGACTACATCGGTGCGGCGCAATGGTGTATGAAAGGCGTGAAATGCGGAATCGACGGTGCGGAAGAACTGCTGGATGACATTTATATAGAATCGATGGAGGATGTGTTGCCTCCGGACGATATCGAAATGCCGGAAGAATCCGATTTGGAAGGGGAGCTTTTGGATACGGTGACAGCTTTCGCTGCGGTAGGATATGCAGTTGCGCAATTCGACCTTGCGTATCACTATGCATATGAGGCATCGGAAGTATCATACGAAGAAGCTTTCAAATGGTTTGAAAAGGCCGCAGAACATGGACACGCCGATTCCGAGTACAATTTGGGAGTCTTATGCCTCAATGGTTGCGGTACTGAAAAATCGCCCGAACGTGCCAGAGAATGGTTTTCGAAAGCAGTTGAACACGGCTGCTTACAGGCAAAACCTTTCTTAGAGTGAAGATTTGATTTCCAAAACACGGAGCTTCTCGAAAAATAACGGAAGCTCCCCCAAAACCTTTACGTCATATGGTGAGAGGAGACTGTTCAGTCTCTTCTCATCCATAAGCGATGAAACAACAATGACGATTCTTCCCCCGGGAGTGAGATATTTTTCCGAACCTTCCAACAATCCCGGCAGCGGACCTATTCCGTCTTCTCCTCCGGACCATGCTTTTGCCAACTCACCGTCATCATCCACGGGAAGATACGGCAGATTGAAGACAATTGTATCGAAAATTCCGTCAACATTCTCATAAAGATCCGATTCAACAACAGTGATATCGACACCATTCGCTTTTGCATTGTTCTTTGTACATTCCGCGGCATACGGATTGATGTCTGCGGAAGTTACAATGCATCCGTTCTTCGCACAGTGTATCGACACAACGCCCGATCCCGGGCCGATTTCCAATACTTTCTCCCCTTCTTTGACATCAAGCGATTCTATCAGCAGAATCGAATCCTCCGACGGAGGATAGACTTCGTCGGTAACTCTGATGTCGATATCGGGATTGTATCTCATTGCCTGTGTATTGTTCATCACAGATAGTAATGTTTGGTACGGTATACGAACAGGTTATCTATCACAAAAGTGATGAACGCCTATGAACAACACCCTGGACATTCTGGCAATAGGGGGTCTCACCCGTGACGAAACCGGGAAGATACTCTGGGCGAGTTCCACGTCTACTCTCATCAAAGCGGACGGGAGATTAATCGTAGTGGATACCGGCGGTAAGGACATGAGGCCCGCTCTCAAGATGAGTCTCAGACAGATCGGAGTATTCGCCAAGGATGTCGACACAGTGGTTCTTACGCACAATCATTCCGACCATAAAGGAAATGTCGATATGTTCCAGAATGCCAAACTGTACGTACACAGCGGCGGTGACGATGTACCCAAAGGTGCGGAAATAATCGAAGGAGATGTGAGTATCGCGCCGGGTGTCGAGTTGGTTTACACACCGGGACATACATGGGATTCCATGAGTGTGTTCGTCGACGGCATTGACAGGAAATATGCAATTACAGGGGATGCAGTGCCTCTTCAGGACAACATAATCAAAGGTGTCCCTCCCGGAATATGTGTGTGTAAGGATGTTGCCATGAAAAGTATTAAGACAATCTGCGACTACGCCGACGTCATAATACCGGGACACGGTGCCCCGTTCAAAATCTGAGGTGAAGTCATAATGTCGAGAGAGATTCCTGAAGAGATCTATTGCGAATGCGTCAAATGCGATGATTACACCACACACGAAGTGCTCAAGGGAAGAATCGGAAAATCGTCTCTTGAGGGAACATTCCGCTGTGAGGAATGCGGAAATGTGTTCTCCGGTACGATTAAGATTCCCAAGTTACACAAAGTGTCCGTCATTATCAGCGACGGCCCTGTTTCCGAGAAAACCGAAACGGAATTGGAAGAAGGAGAGACAATCAGGATTGACGACGAATTCTTCCTCGAGGACGGAAGGCGTCTGAGAGTCTGTTCCATCGATCTCGGCAACGGTCAGAGAAAGAAGAGAGCACAGACCCAGGATGTCAAAACCATATGGGCGCAGCAGTTCGATATTCTCAATGTGAAGGTTACCGTCAACGACAACCGCAAGAGTTATTCGAGACGTATTGAGGCTGAGCCTGATGACGAATTCACAATCGGACATGTTCTTACGCTGCCCGACATGGAATGTTATATTCACGCAATCAAAGCGCGTGACCGTCTTCATTCAAAAGGCTCCGTAGAGGCAAGAGAAGTTGTCAGAATCTACGGAAAGATGAAGAGAAGAGTCGTTCCAATCATCGAATTCGAAGAAGATGAAGAAGAAGACATCGAATTCTGATGTCTTCTTCTTTAACATCTTTCATTTTCCAAAATAATATCCAAAACATCGGAGATGTTGTCGCTTCTGATGACATGATCCGCAGCTTTCGATACAAGATCATCCGAAGGATTGAACGCAATTCCCAAACCCGTTTCCTCGAACATTCTGATGTCTGTGTAGCTGTTTCCTATCGAAACAACTCTTTTCGGATCGACATTGAATTCTTCGATGAACATCTTTGTGCGTATTCCCTTATCACTGAGATTGCATCCTTTGACGTATTCCCCGGTGAGTTTTCCTGTTTTGTCCGTCAGTAATCTGACACCGGAATAACCGTCGAATCCGTATTCTTCGGAAATCATTCTTGATGCCAATTCAAGACCTCCGCTGCAGATTACGCATTTGATGTTATTGTAGTGAAGACACGCAACCGTTTCCTGAATTCCTCCGATCCAGGGCATGTCTCTGAGAATGTGTATGATTCTCGATTCATTGATTTCCGGATCTACGTTAAACCAGAGAGCAATATCTCTTCTGATGAATTCATCCTCGTCGATCTCATTCTTCTCGAACAATGCAAGTGAATCATCATTGCTGACACCCATCGCATCATGGACATAACCCCAACTGCTTCTCGGCAGCGTAAGTGTTCCGTCCATGTCGAAGATGACGAGGTCGTACTGTCTTCCCATATCCGCTCGGATAGGTTTATCGATAATAATCTTGACGTTTATCTATCACCAAGTGTATCACGGCAGACGATGATAACGATAATAGGCACAATTCATGTTGTCAACATTGCAGAGCCGATTATGTTTTTCATCAAGCAGATTTGGCCCGATGCCGTTCTTGTAGAATTGGATCTTACGCGTTACAATGCACTGCAGGGAACGGCTGCAGAGAACAAAGATATCGAAGGCCAGGATAAAATGCTGAAACAGGCCGCCAAATATCAGCAGAAAATCGCGGAAGGAAACCGTTCCACCGTCGGTAACGAAATGTTAACCGCAGTACAGACCGGAAGACTCGTCGGTGCGGAAATAGGGTTTATCGATGATGATGCAGCGGATACAATAAGAAGGGCATGGGAAGCGATGACCTTCGGTGAAAAGTTAAGATACAGATTATCATCGATTCGTGATAAGTTCAAAGGACAGAAAGATGTCCAAAGAATGATCGACGATGCCAAATACGCCGATCAGGCAATGGCGGATGTCCGCCGCAGATATCCGAACTTCGTGAGAGTACTCGTAGACGAACGTAATGAAAAGATGGCAAAGCAGATCAGAGAGTACTCAGAAAGGTTTACTAACATGGTAGTCGTGGTGGGAGACGCCCACGTTGAAGGTATATCTGAGTTGTTATCCGACCTGGAAGTAAGGAAGATAAGACTCGCAGACATATTGGACAAGGACAGATTGGATAAAGTAAGATCGTCCCTGTGGAACAGAGGGGAGAAGAATGAGGGTCAAGTTGCTGGCGTACACACAGAACGCTGAGGCGGTATGTGCCGCCGCAGGTAAATCGTGCTATTCCGAGAAATCGTCCATGGAACTCGTGGATGCACCGAATCCGGAGAAAGTATTGGGAAAGATTGTGGGAATGGGACACCATTCCGTGATAGAGCACGCAGTGTTTACGTTCTCGGTGGAAGGTGTTTCGAGATCTCTGACACATCAGTTGGTGAGACACCGTGTCGCTTCGTTCTCACAGCAGAGTCAGAGATATGTCTCCATGGACAAGCCCACATACGTCGTACCCAAGACTGTTGAAAACGATCCCGAACTGAAAGAAGAGTTCGACAGGATTATGGACGAAATCTGGAAATCTTATAACAAACTGGCGGAAAAGATTCCTCCGGAAGATGCAAGATACGTTCTCCCCAACGCATGTACCACAAATATCACAATTACAATGAACGCAAGGGAATTGATTCATTTCTTTTCACTCAGATGCTGTAACCGCGCACAGTGGGAGATAAGGGATCTTGCGGATCAGATGCTGAAACTCTGCAAGGAAGTTTATCCCGTTATTTTCAAAGGAGCGGGACCTCCCTGTGTAAGAGGAGCATGCCCCGAAGGCAAACTCACCTGCGGTAAGCCAAGGGTCGAATTCAGGGACTGATTTATCAGTGCCATGCTGTCCTTTGGGCATATAATATGCCCCTAGGATACCTTTATATAAGGAATTCTCTTAATCCGCTTTACTCGGTGAAGATACATGGGAAGAATCAGACCCACATACATCAAGAGAGTAGCGATTGATCTCGTCAGCAAGTACCCGAAGGCATTCAACAATGACTTCGAGAACAACAAAGCTATGGTAGGCAGCCTTACCGATGTTTCCTCTGTCACAATGAGGAACAGAATCGCGGGCTACATTACACGCTACGTTGAGCACGCAGAGATCTAAACGCTTTCACTCCTTTTCAAACCCTAATTCCGCATTACGGTGAAAGCTCGCGTGGGGTAGCTTGGATATCCTTTGAGATTGCGGATCTTACGACCCGGGTTCGAATCCCGGCGCGAGCGCCATCTTACACCATCGTGTCATACCTGAGGTACGTCCGCAGCCGTTTTTACCTCAGATTTGTTTCAGATAACGTAAGTTTTCATTCCTGAGGTGTCTCTTCAGGCCATACTTTAGAGACTATCTCTGCATCTCCCGGAGGTAAGATTCTTGATACTTCTTCTTCCGGAACCATCAGTTCTTTGGCCATGAGTGCTGCGGTCTTTCCCGCTTTACCCCTTCCCGGGTGTATGACGAAGTATTTGTTTGATAATTTCTTCATAGATTCGAGAGGAGAACACATCACTTTTCTTGTGTTTTCAAAAGTAATCTCACCTACAGCCAATTCCATCGGAAGATGATACTCATAATTTCTCTTACCGCGGATGATGAATGCACCTCTCGGTACGAATTCACCTGCCTGAGGTGTTTTACTGACCTGATCGGTGTAAACCCAATATGCGCTTCCGTCGGTAAGGGCTGCAACCCATCCTTTGGACTGAGCCAAAGCATAAATGCAGGCTTCCCTGAGATCTTCTTCGGGGGCATCCTTTCCTTTCTTGATAACGGTAGACGGAGCACCGTGGAGATCCGCGTGGGCGTAAAGATCGTCTTCTTTCAGATGCTTCTTCACGATGTTGTCGTTGGTGTGTGCATCCTTTCCGGCGATAATCAGTCTTCCCGAGGGTGCGATGAACCATTTGTATCTCTCAAACCAGAACTGTTTCGTAGGATGGATCTTGTTTGCCATCGCAGCCTTGGATTTTGCAATACCTGCTTCCTTCTTTTCGAGTTCCTGAAGGCTGATGTCGAGTGCATCTTTCGCTCTCTTCGCTTTCTCGTTGATTTCTTTACTCTGTTGGTAAATCATGGAAGCATTGGAGTCGATGCTTTCCGTGTAGTCCAAAGTGATTCTCACTCCGTTGAATTCCGCGATTACTTTGTTTTTGGAAGGATCGATCTCGGGAACGTAAGGAATCTTCAATGCACCTTCTCTGAGTTTTTCCCATGTGAGCTTTTTGGACTGTTCGTTCAGAACTTTCAATAATTCGTCTACGGGCTGGTAGTTTGCGTAGATTGTGTCCGCTCTGAGTTTCAGACTGTCGGATTCCTCTCTGTACTGTTCGACGGTATCGGTCTGTTTTTCAATCCTTTTCCTGAGTTTTACGACTTCTGGATCTACGTATTCTTCAGCTTCGTTTTTTTCCGTTTCCGCAACGAGAGTATCGATTGCTTTGGAAACGGTATCGTATTTCTCTGCGGCGTATTGTGAATAAATTGACATTTCCACGGGAGAAATATCGATAATTTCGTCTCCGGATCTGTAAAGAACGGTGTTTCCGCCCTCCATCATCCTTCCGACAACATCTTTCATCGAATCGTAGAGAGATTTGATGTTATCTTCACTGAGCTCTGAGGTAGGTGTATTTTTCCCAATACCTGCTACGCTGCAGGTTTCCTCTGCGTACTGCCCACCGAGATTGATTCCGGTTGCAAGTGTTCTTACCGCATCCGAAGAAGATTCTTTCATTATTTCCGAGAATTCCTCAAATGACGACGAAGTGGGATCGAATCTGCGCTTGGGCATAACGTATTCTTCGCCCGGTCTGACACTTCTGTCTCTCATTGTTTTGTGAATGAGACAGTTCTCGATCTTTCCGTCCAAAACAAGTAATACGTTTCCTCCGCCGAATAATTCGAAAATCAACTGATAATCGCGGTCCGCTTTCAGAACATCCATTATCACGACACGGTCGAATCCAGCCTGACGTACGTCTCCGATACGTGCATTGTCGAGATATTTTCTTAAGAATGTAGCGAAAGACTGCGGTGTGACCGGAGTTTCGGGTTTTCTTTCCGGAAGATACAGCCATTTTCTGTCTTTGAAGAAGACATCCTTCTTTCCCTGTCCCTGTACGTTGATGCGCAGGAGGACGTTGTTTCCCCACTGGAATATCTTGTCCATGTGTGCGCCTTTTAACGCTGTCATTTCGTTGACAACCGAGCGGACATCGAAAGAACTCATTTCCTTCTTCATATGCTGCGGTTAAGGTCGGTACAAATGATAAACATATCCCACAATTC
>CAVIIW010000007.1:0-82802 GCA_963643255.1 Candidatus Methanomethylophilaceae archaeon | reverse complement strand
CGGATGTCATGCGAAATAATTATCGAACATAGTATACGCGTGCGACTAGGTTATATATTGCAGGTATATTCAGTGGTAAGGAGGCTATCTAGGTGACATGTTCTCTCATCAAAGGTGCGGATATTTCCGCCGATATCTACGGCGAAATCAAGGAAAGAATCGCGAAACTGAAAGAACACGGCGTTGTTCCCGGATTGGCCGCGGTGATGGTGGGAAGCGATCCCGCATCGCAGGTTTATGTCAAAGCCAAGGAGAAAAAATGCGCCGAATTGGGAATAAGGTCTGAAATGATCTATCTCTCGGACAACATCACCGAAGAACACTTAATCTCCAAGATAAAGCAGCTGAACGCAGATCCGATGATTCACGGATACCTTATACAGCTGCCTCTGCCCGATCACATCGATACGGACAGAATTATCAACGCAATCGATCCGAAGAAGGATATCGATTGTTTCCACCCCGAAAACGTAGGAAGAATGCTCGTAGGAGACCACATCTTCCTGCCTGCGACACCCGGAGGTGTACAGCAGATGCTCATCCGTTCCGGAATAGAAACGGAAGGAAAACACATTGTCGTTGTGGGAAGGAGCAACATCGTCGGGAAACCTATGGCTGCACTCATGATGCAGAGAGGCCTCGGAGGAGATGCGACCGTAACCGTCGTACACTCTAAATCCCGCGATCTCGAAAAGATGACACGTCAGGCAGATGTCCTGATTGTGAGCATCGGCAAACCGCTTTACGTAAAAAAGGATATGGTCAAAGAGGGTGCCGTAGTTATAGACGTAGGCATCAACAGGATAGAAGATCCGTCATCTCCCAAGGGTACAAGACTCGTCGGAGATGTGGATTTCGATGACGTAAAAGACATCGTATCCGCCATTACTCCGGTACCCGGAGGCGTGGGACCTATGACCATATGCACCCTGATGGACAACGTAGTCAAGGCTGCAGAACTTTCGATTCAGGCTCAGAAGTGATAATATGATGAGAGAATGTGAAGAACACGGTTATTTCCGTGACGAATATTGCCCTGTTTGCGGTGAAGAAGGAAAATTCATCATGAACGATTACGAGTTGGAGAAGCTCGGAAGGACCATGGCCGGCATACTCAGACACGGAAGGTTCGACCTCAGGATGGACGATCAGGGATTCGTAAGAATCAAAGACATCGTTTCCAGGGTGAAAGAGAACAACCCGCGTATGCACTGGCTCAGACCGCATCATATAATCGCTCTTGCGGACACAGATCCGAAGGGCAGATACCAGATATCCGGTGACGAAGTAAGGGCAACATACGGTCACACAGTAAAACTCGACCTTAAACTGGATACAGATAACATTCCCGATACGCTTTATTACCCCACAACCGAGGATGAAGCGGATATTATTCTCGAAGCAGGCCTTATGCCTTCGGACAGATCTATGGTACACCTGTCCCTGACATACGACGATGCATTCGCCGCAGGTTCCGTACGTACCGAGAACCCCGTGATTCTCGCAATCGACACGAACGCATGTTTCGACGAAGGTTACGACATCGGAAGAGCAGCCAAGACTGTCTTCCTGTGTAAACATGTGCCCGCAGACTGCATGAGAATCATTTACGAAGAGGAGCTGGAGTGAATGCCTAATACACTTACTCCGGAAGAGGTCCGCGCAAAGTTCGGACCCATGTTCTGCAAGGGACTTTACACAATCGTCGACGAGAAAAACGGTGTTGCAAAGGTCATCGAGACCTGCTCCGCAAGAGGTCCCGTCGAATGGGATGTTGTCAACAGGAAACGTACCGGAGGAATCATCTCCGATATCGTTCTCGACGGACACACTGTTATCATGGATACAGTCGTCGGTAAGAAAGAACTGAAGTTCGGACCCGCATCCGCGGATATCGGCGGACAGGGAATCGAATCCCTTGAAATCAAGGGGGATGAAGTTCACACAGTGTGGAGAGGAATCGCCGGAGCCGGAGTCGGTGTAGGTGCATGTCTTCCTCAGGCCGACGGTGTAATCAGAACAATCTATCCCGACGATTTCAAAATGGGCGGTGCGTACATTGCATCCACAGAAATCGTCACTCCGAAAATGGTAAGAGTTATCATCGGAGTGGATGACACAGACACTCCTCAGAAAGGAGCTTCATGGGTCGCATCCCTGAAGATGGGAATGTCCTGTCCCCACGGTAAGTTCCTTGAGCACAAGATTATTCAGCTCAACCCGAAAGCACCGAACAAGACAACAAACTGCTGTTCCACAGCCGTATCTTTCGCGGTGCTTCCTTCCAAAGTCGATGAACTCATCGAATACTGCAAAGAATTCATCGCCAAAGAATCGTATTCCGACGATACCGTAATGACCGTTTTCAAAGGTCTGAAACAGCCCGAGGCACTCGTAGACTGGAGCTGGAAAGCGAAGTCGATACTGTACACTCCCGAAGAAGCAATCAGGATTGCGGAGGAGAATGATGTTGAAATTCATTACATTACAGGTAAGAAAGGTGTAATCGGTGCCGTCGCAGCCATAGGCTGTTTCGATCTCGGCGTAAAATCGGCCGGAGTTCCGGAGGATTTCGAATAATGGGATTAACCAATCTCGTCTCCGAAACCACATACGGCCTCTATGAGACCAAGCTTGAAAAAGAGGTCATAAACGGGCAGATGCCCAGACATGTGGCTATCATCATGGACGGGAACCGCAGGTACGCCAAAGAAGTCCTCAAAACCAATGATGCCAACGAGGGTCACAGACTCGGAAAGGACAAAGTGGAAGAGGTACTGAACTGGTGCCTTAAGCTGAATATCCGTGTGCTCACAATATATGCACTTTCCACGGAGAACTTCTCAAGAGAAGATTCCGAAGTGGATTATCTCATACAGCTGCTGATTGACACGATGTACGAACTCGCCGATGACGAACGTGTTCATAAAAACAAGATACGCGTGAGAATGATCGGCGACCGTGAGTTGGCACCCGAAAGACTGATGGAAGCGGTAAGGTGCGTGGAGGAACGCACCTGTGACTATGACAGCTACCGTTTCAATATAGCCGTTGCATACGGCGGAAGGCAGGAAATTGTCAGTGCGGTGAAGGAAGTCGCACGTAAGGTAAAGGACGGAACAATGGATATCTCGGAAATAGACGAAGACAGCATTTCCGGTCATCTTTACACTTCCGACGATCCCGACCCCGACCTCATACTGAGAACATCGGGAGAACTGAGACTGTCAAACTTCCTGATATGGCAGCTTGCCTATTCTGAATTATATTTTGCGGATGTATACTGGCCCGGTTTCAGGTACATAGATTTCCTGAGGGCGATAAGATCGTACCAACAGCGTAACAGACGCTTCGGTACATGAAGAGAGAGGAGGAAAAGACATGGCAGACGATATTATATTCTTACACGCACCGAGCGTGTATGATTTCAGAAAGAAACCGATATTCTACGGGCCTGTGAGCGACGTGGTACCGTCGTCACCTGTGTTCGAGATGTACCCGATCGGGTTCATGACTATGTCGTCGCATCTCGAAGCGGCGGGATTCAGGACAAGGATTGTCAACATCGCCGTGCAGATGCTCCAGAATAAGAACTTCGATGTGGAGAAACGTATCAAATCCCTTCACGCGAAAGTTTACGCCATAGATCTGCATTGGATGCCCCACTGCCACGGTGCGGTGGAATTGGCCAAAATAGTCAAAAAATACCATCCCGATGCCATAGTCGAATTCGGAGGATTTTCTTCATCTTATTTCTGCGAGGAACTGATGGCTATGCCGTGGATCGACATGGTCATGCGCGGCGATTCCACTGAAATTCCCCACGTAAAGTTGATGCAGGCCATCGAGAAAGGTGCAACAGACTTCTCCGATGTGCCGAATCTTGCGTGGAAAGACAAAGAAGGAAAACCCCACTACAATGAGATATCATTTGTTCCCGATGACATCGACTGGGTCAAGTTCGATTACGGAACGATGATCAAGAACACGATAAGGCACATGGATATCAAAGGAGCACTCCCCTGGTTGGGTTGGGATAAGCTCCCGATGCTTTCGGTGTTCACGGTAAGAGGCTGTTCTCTCAACTGTGCCGAGTGCGGAGGTTCCCACGAAGCAAATAAGAGATTGTTATGCAGGGGAAAGGCTGCATTCAGGAGTCCCGAGAAACTCGCAGAGGATATTGCATCCGTAAGCGAATATCTCAAGACACCTATCTTCATCATCGGAGATCCGAGACAGGGCGGAAAGGATTACGCAGAGCGTCTGTTCAAAGGTATTCACGATTCTGGTGTCGACAATCACATTGCGTTTGAACTATTCCTTCCCGCCGGAGAGGAATTCTTCAGTATGGTCAATCACAACGTCGGAGAATATTCCATGGAATTTTCGCCCGATTCGCACGATGAAGTGGTAAGATTGGCCATGGGCAAGGGTTACGACAACCATTCAATCGAGAAAACAATCACATCTTCGTTCGCAAACGGATGTGTACGTTTCGATCTGTTCTACATGACGGGACTTCCCTCACAGACAAGGGAATCCGCTCTGGACAGTGTCAGAGCATCGAAGGGACTGTGGGATCTCGTAAAGAAAGACGACGGACTCTTCATCTATAATGCGCCGTTTGCACCTTTCGTCGATCCCGGAAGCAGAGCATTCGAGAACCCGGAGAAATGGGGATACAGATTCTTCGCAAGGACATTGGAAGAACACAGGAAGATTTCCGAGAATCCTTCATGGAAGCTGGTACTTTCATACGAAACGGAATGGATGAACAGAGATCAGATTGCCGAAACATCCTATGACTGCGCCAATGAGCTTGCGAAGATGGAATTCGAGGCCGGACGTATTCCCGAAGAGATGTACAAATCCCGTGTGGAGAGGACGGAATACGCACGTGATGTCATGAGAAGAATCGATCAGTTCATGCTCATCAAAGACGAAGCCGAACGTAACGAGAAACTCTGGAGTATCAAGAGGGAAGGAGAAGAACTCATGAACTCGACGATCAACAATAAGAAGGATCTCGATTGGAACACGGGATCGATTTGGGCCAACGGACCGCGTGTGGTGAAAGGTCTTGTGAAATCCTACCTTCCTCTCAACAGAGGAAAGAGGCGTATGACACAGCAGTAAACTGTGCTGCCGTGCATATCCATATATATCTATATTATAAGGAAGAAGAAGGGGGAAGGACTCAGTCCTTCTTCCCCATCTCTTTCGATTTGTTTGCACTTGCCGCGACTGCGTTTATGAGGGCGGATCTGAGATTCGATTCCTCGAGAACTTTCACGCCTTCTATGGTTGTTCCTCCGGGTGAACAAACACTGTCCTTAAGTTCGTCGGGATGACGTTTTGTTTCAAGATATGTTTTCGCGGAACCGAGCATGGTCTGCGCCGCAAGTTCGAGAGCAAGATCTCTCGGAAGTCCCATGAGAACTCCTCCGTCCGCAAGAGCATCCAAGACCATGAACATGTAGGCGGGAGAACTTCCGCTGAGGCCCGTGACGGCATCGATTTTACTCTCCGCAATCTCGAAGGACATGCCGAATGAATCGAGAATTTTCTTCACAAACGCTCCGTCCTCTTCCGTTGCTTTCGTTCCCAAAGTGAAACTCGAAGCTCCTTCGAGAACTAAGCTGCAGACGTTGGGCATAACACGTACCACTTTACTGTCTGGCACATACTTTTCCAAAGTGTCGATTGATACTCCTGCGGCGACACTTATGATGAGCTTTTTCGCAGAATTGGCTGCGACA
The DNA here is from genome assembly GCA_963643255.1 of Candidatus Methanomethylophilaceae archaeon. Classification (GTDB taxonomy): domain Archaea; phylum Thermoplasmatota; class Thermoplasmata; order Methanomassiliicoccales; family Methanomethylophilaceae; genus Methanarcanum. The sequence continues at coordinate 77,043 of CAVIIW010000007.1, read as the reverse complement.
TTCGTAGTGAGAATGTCTTTCACCTGATCCGGCTTCACCGCCACGACCAATGTGTCCGCCTGTTCGATAACATCCTTCGGATCGAGATAACAGACGATTCCGAATTCCTTTTCAATCCTGTCCTTTGTGGACTCCGATCTGCAGCATGCGACAATCTCCTTTTCGGAAAACAGCCCTTTTTTGATGAGTCCCCCGATCATTGCGGAAGCCATCTTACCTGCGCCGATGAAACCGATCTCAGCAGTCATTCTATCGTGTGCCAATCCGTGTCATTGTTATTTATCGTTGTCTGTCCTTCTAGGAAAAACCCCTCTTTTTCCTTAGGAATATATACGTACGCGTAAGAGGGTTTTAATAGGCATAAAGCCTCCCAGACGACCAATGTCACTAGTTGTGAATTATCTACCATGGTTGGTCCTGGCGATTCTGTCGTTCGGGTTCGCACCATTGGCATGGTTCGTTTCGAGGTTCATTAGACCTAAGAAGAAGACTGCGTGGCAGGATAAGACCTATGAATGCGGTTCCGAACCTATCGGTCAGGCCCGTGTTCAGTTCAGGTTCCAGTATTATTCGTTCGGTATCATCTTCGTCGTTTTCGACCTGGTTGCTACCTTCCTTATGATTTGGTCCGTGGCCTTCTCGAGTCTTACAGACTCCGGAAAGTTCTGGGTTATCCTGTTCCTCGGTATGCTTCTGATAGGAGTGGCTTATGCTCTCAAAAAGGAGGAAACCATATGGATATGAGCCTTTACCCGCATGCCGTTGCAATGAGCGCAGATGAGTTCATGACCTGGTCATCGGCGATGATCAACGAAATGTTGAGCGCCGGTACCAAGAGGACCATCGACAAACTGACCGGTCCCGTTTGGGCATGGGCAATGAGGAACTCTATGCACCCTCTGCACTTCGGATTGGCGTGCTGTGCTATCGAGATGGCAGCAGCATCCGCACCGAAATACGACGCAGAGCGTGTCGGTATGATTTACCGTTCTTCCCCTAGGCAGACAGATATCCTGCTTATCAACGGATGGATTTCCAAGAAACTCCGTCCGGACATCAGGCGTCTGTATGAAGCGATTCCCGCACCTAAGTGGGTCGTCGCTATGGGAGAATGCGCAATCTCTGGAGGTCCCTGGTATGATTCGTACAACATCGTACAGGGTCTTGACCAGATCGTGCCTGTGGATGTCTACATCCCCGGATGCCCGATCAAGCCCGATGCGATGATCGACGGATTCATGCTGCTGCAGAAGAAGATTGATGCCTACTTCAAGAGAGGCGCATTCCTGGTGGATGATTGATCATGGATTCAGAAGCAGGTTACAATGAGACAATCGCAATGATCAAGGGCAAATTCGGAAACAAAGTTGTTTTCAAAGAGCCCACAAAGAAGAATGTCAAAGCGATTAACGAGAAGAGGAGGATTTACATGTCCACCGACAGAGACACAATCTACGATCTCTGTGTTCTTCTCCACGACAGTCTCAACTACGAACAGGCAACCAGCGTCTGTGCTGTCGATTACATCGACACAGTCCAGGTCGTCTACCACATTACGAACTACCTCACGGGCGTTATGGTCGAGATTACAGTGGATCTCCCCGACGGAGACCTTCACATCCCGTCCGTTGCACTCATCTGGGAAGGAGCCAACTTCCACGAGAGGGAGACCTACGAACTCTTCGGAGTCATCTTCGACGGTCACCCCAAGCTCGAGAGGCTTCTCACACCCACTTCCTACGAGTTCTATCCGTTCAGGAAATCATACAAACTGAGGGGGCAGGAGTAAAATGGCCGAGAAACAGCTCGAAAATCGTATGGAAACGGACAAGATGTGGATCACAATGGGTCCGCAGCACCCGTTCTCCCACGGACTTTGGACACTCAGAATCAAAGCTGACGGAGAAATCGTCACAGATGCTGAGCCAGAGATCGGATATCTGCACCGCGGATGGGAGAAAGAATGCGAGAACAGGACATACGCCAAGATTATTCCTATGGCCGACCGTCTCTGTTATTCTGCATCCATGACATGGTCGCACGTTTACTGTAAGGTCGTCGAAGAAGCACTCGACATTGAGGTCCCCGAGAGGGCACAGTACCTCCGTGTCATCGCAGATGAAATCTGCCGTATTCAGTCACATCTGATGTGGCTCGCGGCAGTCGGTACCGATCTCGGTAACCTGACAGTGTTCCTTTGGGCACTCAGGGAGAGGGAGTTCTTCCTCGATCTCAACGTCAGGCTCTGCGGACAGAGGCTTACCACCAACTACCCCCGTATCGGAGGTGTCAGGAACGACATGCCTTACTACTTCGAGAGAGACTGTATGAGATGTGTCGAGAGGTTCGAAGAAGTCGGTCTTCCCGAAATTCTCAAGCTTTCAACGGATTCATCGCCTTTCGTCGGACGTATGAAAGGTATCGGTTACATCACGGCAAAAGACGCAGCCAACTGGGGTCTCACAGGTCCCGCAATGAGAGGCTGCGGTGTCGATTACGATGTCCGCAGGGATGATCCGTATGATGCATACGGCGAACTCGAGTTCGAAGTCCCCGTGCTCAACAAGAACAGCACGAAAGGAGGAGACGCATACGACAGGTTCCTCGTAAGGATCGAGGAGATGTACCAGTCATGCGAGATGATCAGGCAGTCGTTCAAGAAGCTCCAGAGTCTCCCGAAGGAGGCTCCGTCACGTGTCAAGGTGCCCAGGTGCGTTCCCGCAGGAACACACGTAGCAAAGATCGAAGATCCCCGTGGAGAGAGTATCATGTACCTCGTATCCGACGGTACCGAGAAGCCCTACAGGCTCAAGGTCCGCAGTCCGATCTTCGTCAACGTTTCGGCATCCAAACACATGGTACAGGGCGTCAGGATTGCGGATATTCCGTCAATCATGGCTATGATCGATATGTGTCTCGGAGAGACAGACAGGTGATTTGATGGCATACAGTGGTATTTTGGAATGGATTGTCTACAACGATCCTCTCAAGAACGTGCACTATCCCTTCGGCGATGTGTACAACCTGCCGTATGACATCAGCTACAAGCTGAGCGAGGTTATCCTCGGTCTCATCGCGTGGCTGATCAATCTGATCATACCCGGCAACTGCGTGTCGCAGTTCCTTATCGATGACGGAATGATGAACGGACTGTCATTGGTTCTTTTGGCCGTTGTCATCTTCGCAATCGGTTTCATCATCAACCTGACAATGATCTGGGAAGAGCGTAAGATTCTCGGAAGGGTCATGGACAGGCGTGCAACACGTATCGGACCTCTCGGATACTTCCAGTGTGTCGCAGACGGTCTTAAGACATTCATGAAGGAGAACATCGCACCTAAAGCCGTTGATAAGAAGATTTACTGGTGGGGAGTTTCGCTCGTTATCGGTACGTCCGTTCTTCTGGCATGTATGGTGCCTCTCTCCGAAAGGTGGTTCATCGCAGATTACAAAGTGGGTCTCCTGATTCTCTTCGGTATCTTTGCATTGGCACCTTTCCTCATCCTGTGTGCAGGATGGTCACAGAACAACAAGTACTCCCTTATCGGAGGTATGAGGGCTGCAGAGCTTATGATTTCATACGAAGTCCCGATGCTCATTATCCTTGCCTCATCATGTCTCCTTGCGGGAAGCTACGGAATCAACGATATTATCAGCTACCAGAACGAACACGTTTGGTTCATCATTCCTGAGATCATCGGTTTCTTCACCTTCTTCATCTGCGCAATCGCAGAGTCGGAGCGTGTTCCGTTCGATCTGTCGGAAGCAGAGGCTGAGCTTGTCGAAGGATGGCAGACAGAGTACGCCGGTATGAAATGGGGTCTCATCATGTTGGGAGACTATTTCAGAGGCTACGCAGCATGTGCCTTCATCGTTATCCTCTTCCTCGGCGGATGGGCCTGTCCCACACTTCCCACAGACTGGTGGGGTGCTGAGATTATGTTCGTCCTCAAGGTCTGCTTTGTCTTCGCATTCTTTGCAATCGCAAGAGGTGCTATGCCCCGTGTCAGGACCGATCAGATCGTCAACCTCGGTTGGAGAATCCTCATGCCTCTGGCAGTCATCAACCTGGCAGTAGTTATCGCGATTAAGATGGTAGGGTGGATGTAATGCCGATGAAAATGTTGGATAAATATGCAAACAAGAAGTTCAAGGGCGAAGGAATCATCGTTCCGATGGTTGCATCCATCAGGAGGATGTTCAAATCCACGTTCCAGAGACCCGTCACCATCATGTATCCTTATGAGAAGGAATGGGTGCCGGACAACTACCGCGGACGCCCCGGACTCGTCTTTGACAAATGTCTCGGATGCGGAATCTGTGTCAGGGCATGCCCGACCACATGTATCGAACTTGTTGAAGTGCCAGACGATGAAGGAAAGCCTGTCAAGAGGCCTCAGGTCAACGTCGGAAGATGCATGATGTGCGGATACTGTGCAGAATACTGTCCGGTCAACGCAATGACTACAACAACAGACTACGAACTCGCAGAGTTCACGAGAATGGATCTCATCTACGACCCCAGGAGGCTTGCCTTCGAGGGAACAAACGAGATGATGGAAGTCCACCTCGAAGAGCACCTGCTGTCCAACCTCGCAAAGGGTGTGACGGATAAGCCCACAGCCTTCTACGAGACCGACAGACCCGTCCTCGACGGTGCAAAGTGTATCAGCTGTCAGAAGTGCGCAAAAGTCTGTCCTGTCAACGCTATCGAGATGGAAGTCGTCGGAAAGAACGACAAGGGCAGGGACATCAAACACCCGAAAGTCGACAATTCGAAATGCATTGCATGTGAGAATTGTGTTATCGCATGCCCGAAACAGGCACTCAAGATTGAGGAGGTGCTGTGATGGTTACAGCAAATGACATTATTGACGGAGTCTGGAACGGACTCGTCGACACATGGGCATGGATCAACGGAAACTGGGATGCAGTCGCATTCCTCGTATTGGCCGCTCTGGCAGTACTCGCCGCAATTCATGTCGTAACATCGAAAGAGATCATGCACAGTGCATTCTACCTGGCATTCGTGTTCGTCTGTGTAGCTGCGACATACTACTTCCTGAACGCCGAGTTCATCGGTGCGGTTCAGGTTGTCGTCTACGTCGGAGCCATCACCATCCTGTATGCATTCAGTATAATGCTTACAAGAAGGACAATCAAGGGGGATGAAGCAGATGAGTAAGAAGGCAGTATTGGGCGGTATTTTCGCAGTCGCAATGGCCGCCATAATCATTGTCGGTGTTCTGTCGGTCGACTGGGAATTCGATAAGAACGAAGAACCCGCAAGCGTACCGTTTGCACCTGACGACACAGGAAATGTGCCTGAAAACAGCATTAACTATGTCCTCTTTGAGGAATGGGGTCCGATTATGCTGATCCTCGGTGCAGTTATGTTCGGAGCGATTATTGCAGGAGTTACCCTGTCCAAAGAAGACGAAGATGCAGAAGAGGAGGCGAAAGAATGATTCCGATGGAATTCTTCCTTGTATTCGCAGGAATACTCTTCTGTCTCGGTCTCTACGGTATGATGACCACGAGCAGAGCGCTCGTAGCACTGATGAGTGTTGAACTTATGCTCAACGCAGCAAACATCAACTTCATCACATTCGCGGCATACCACGTCGGCGCCGACGCAACAATCGGTAACGTCTTCGTGATTATGTCTATAGCAATAGCGGCAGCTGAGGTTGCAGTCGGTATCGCACTGATCCTCAACGCCTACAAGACAAGAGGTTCGTCCAGCACGGATGATCTCACAACTATGAGGTGGTAAACATGATAATGGATTATGCATGGCTCATTCCCTGCCTTCCGGTCCTGTGCTTCGTCATAGTCGGACTTCTCGGCTGGAAAATGCGTGAGGGCGGAGGTTATGTGGCCATCCTCGGCGCAGCGGCATCTTGCGTGCTGTCGGTACTCGTAGCCTATGAATTCATCACAGGCGACTACAGCAGTTACACATATGACATGAAATGGCTGCTCATCGGAGACTTCCAGATTAACTTCGGAGTCTACATTGACGGTCTGACATGTATTATGATGTTGTTCTCGTCATTCATTTCGACCATGATCTTCGTGTATTCAATCGGATACATGGACGACCAGGGCGCAAAGAAGACAAGATACTACGGTGAGGTTTCACTCTTCCTTACAGGAATGCTCGGTCTCATCGTTTCGAGCAACTTCCTCCAGATGTTCATCTTCTGGGAGATTATGGGACTTTGTTCCTACCTCCTGATCGGATTCTGGAGCTTCGACCATCCTGAGGCAAAAGACAAATCATCCGCGGCAAAGAAGGCATTCCTTGTCACACGTGCCGGTGATGTTTCGCTTATGGGCGGACTGTTCATTCTGCTCTACCTCTTCGGATCGTTGGATTACGTGAGCATCTTCGACCCCGCAGCAATCGCTACAATCGGTGCGGCCAACCCCGAACTCCTCACACTCGCAGGCCTTCTGGTCTTCGGCGGTGTGATCGGTAAGAGTGCGCAGTTCCCGCTTCACGACTGGCTTCCGGATGCGATGGCAGGTCCTACGACAGTCTCCGCACTTATCCACGCAGCCACAATGGTCAAGGCCGGTGTCTACCTCACGGCAAGGGCAATGCCTCTCTACGTGTTCAACGCAGAGTACGGACAGAATGTGCTCCTGTTCATCGGTTTCATCGGCGGATTCACAGCGATTTTCGCTGCCTCGATGGCTCTCAACAACTTCAACATCAAGAAAGTACTCGCATACTCGACACTTTCACAGCTCGGTTACATGATCCTCGCTCTCGGAGCGGGAGGATGGCTTATGGCGGAAGGATATTCCACCGGCGACCACCACCTCATCGCACTCGGAGCACTCGGTTACCTCGCAGGTATCTTCCACATGTTGAACCACGCGTTCTTCAAAGGTCTCCTGTTCCTTTGTTCGGGTTCGGTTATCCACTGCACCGGAACGGAGGATATGCGCCTCATGGGCGGACTGATCAAGAAGATCCCGGTCACAGGATGGACAATGCTCTGCGGTTGTATCTCAATTGCCGGAGTTCCTATCTTCAGCGGATTCTGGTCAAAGGATATGGTTCTCGAGGCTGCAATGAACGCAGGTTCGAACGGTCAGGTCTTCTTCGTTGTGCTCTTCGCGCTCGGAGTCGTCACAGCCTTCATGACAGCGTTCTACATGTTCCGTATGTGGTTCATGACATTCACCGGTACACCCGGAAAGAATGCACAGCACTGCCACCACGAATCCAAGATTATGGTGGCTCCTCTCGTCGTACTCGCAGTGTTCGCACTGTTCTCGGGACTTCTCATCTTTGTAGGGCTCGGTTCACTTGTCGAGAACGCACTCCTTTCAATGGGATTCACCGGAATAGAAATGGAGTCCGGAATGGAAATCGCAGAAACGATTTTCAAGAATATATGGACATATGTTTCGATTGCACTTGCATTGATCGGTATCGTCATCGCTTACTTCATGTACGCGAAGAAAGCCGTCAACCCCGGTATCTTCAACAAGAACGGACAGTCTGCACTCTACAAGCTCCTCACAAGGAGATACTTCTTCCCCGAGCTCTACAACCAGATCTCCTGGAAACTCGGTGCGGGCATTGCAAAGATTGTCGATGCATTCGACAGGAACATAATTGATGGAACAGTCAACGGTCTCTCCAACGCCGTTATCGGAAGCGGAGATGTTGTCAGCAGGATGGAAACAGGTCACGTCCGCGATTACGCAACAGTCGTTATCGCAGGTGTGGTGGTCCTGATCCTCGTGTTCGCCATAGTGTTCGCAGGAGGTTTGTAAGATGGATATGTTGTTATTCCTGCTCGCAATTCCCTTCATCGGAGCCATTCTGACTCTTCTGATGGGCAATGAGAGGGCAAAATACGCAAAATTCGTCGCTTTGGTATTCTCCGCAGCGACAATGGTTGCAGTCGCAATCCTCTTCATTCAGGGCGACTACACCTCAATGGGAATTAACGAGGTTTGGATTAAGACAGACTTCTTCCAGTTTAACTTCAAACTGGCAATTGACGGTCTCAGCATCCTGATGGTGTTCCTTACGGCACTCCTCGTGTTCGTTGTCTGTCTCTTCTCATTCGAAGAAGGCGACAGGCCGAACTACTACCACACACTGCTCCTTCTGATGGAGCTCGGACTCATGGGAGTCTATCTCGCAGCCGATTACTTCCTCTTCTACATCATGTGGGAAGTTACGCTGATTCCGATGTTCTTCATGATCTCCTGGTACGGAGGACCCCGCAGACACTACTCTGCAATCAAGTTCTTCATCTACACGCACGTGGCATCGCTCGTGATGCTGCTCGGTATCTTCATCATGGTCTTCACTGCCGGAGGCAACTTCGACTTTGACGCTGTGACAGCATACATGAGCACCAACACCGACAAATGGTTCCAGACCGCCGTCTTCGGACTGCTGTTCTTCGGATTCATCGTCAAGATGCCTATCGTTCCGTTCCACACATGGCTTCCCGATGCACACGTCGAGGCACCTACCGGAGGTTCAGTCCTTCTGGCCGGTGTGATGCTTAAGATGGGTTCCTACGGTATCATAAGGGTCTGTCTTGAGAACTTCAAGATCGGTGCGGTCGAATGGCAGTGGGTAATGATCATCCTCGGTATCGTCTCGATGATTTACGGTGCATACGCATGTATCGGACAGACAGATCTCAAGAAGATGGTTGCATACTCATCTATCAGCCACATGGGAATGGTTCTGCTCGGTATCGGATGTCTCTCAGACATCGGAATCGAATTCGCTATCTTCCAGATGTTCGCACACGGACTCATCACCGCTGTCCTCTTCATGGTCTGCGGTCTTGCCGGTCACAACATCGGTACAAGAGAAATCCCTCTCCTCGGAGGATTGGCCGGAAAGCTGCCGAAATGGGCATTCTTCATGATGTTCGGTTTCATGGCATCGCTCGGTCTCCCCGGTCTTGTGGGATTCGTCGCTGAGTTCGGTATTCTCTATGCATTCTGGGGATTCATCGCGAATACACAGTACATGTGGATGATTGTCTTCGGTATGCTCTCGATGATGCTCACCGCAGGTTACTACCTCTGGGCAATGCAGAGGACGCTCTTCGGCAACCTCTCGCTTAAGCTCGACTTCGAGCACGGTGTACACGGCGGACCGATCCACGACATCAGCAAATTCGAATTCGTGGCAATGGGAATTATGATCGTCATGATCGCATTCTTCGGTATCATGCCTGACTATGCAACAAGTTTCATTGAGACCTACACCTCAATGTTCACGGGGGTGTTCTGATGGACGTATCGTTCCTTACTAACATATTCAAAGACGTGCTTCCGATTGCACCTGAGATCATCATTCTCGTCGGTGCATTGATTGTACCTCTGATTTGGTACCTCACAAAGGACGGCAAATGGTGCGCAGTAATTGCGGAAATCGCAATTATCCTGGCGGCTGCAATCGCAGCAATCGCACTCATGGAAACAAGCATCCAGGGCGTGTACATGAACCTCTTCTCGCTGGATTCGTTCTCAGCGTTGATGATGCTCCTGTTCTTCGCAGTGGTCGGACTTACAATACTAATCTCGCCTCAGTCCGCTGAGACGACGAAACGCTCCGCAGCCGAGTACTACTCACTGCTCCTCGTGGCTCTTGCGGGTATGCTCTTCGTAGCAAGCTCCAACAACCTCATGTGTATCTTCGTCGGTGTCGAGACTGTCAGTATCTCCTCATATGCACTCGCTGCAATGAAGAAGAACGACCCCAGGGCTGCAGAAGCGGGTGTCAAGTACCTGATTATCGGAGGTCTCTCCTCAGGACTTACACTCTACGGTATCTCCATGATCTATGGTCTTTCCGGTACCATCAATCTCGCAGAGATCGGTGTTTACATCAGCGGAATGACCCAGTGGAACTATCCCTTCCTGATCGGTCTCGTTGCGATGATCGCAGGTTACGGATTCAAGATCGCTGCGGTTCCGTTCCACATGTGGGCACCCGATGTGTATGAGGGAGCATCAACCCCTGTCTCGACATTCCTGGCAACAGGTTCGAAGAAGATGGGATTCGTTGTGCTCTTCAAGATCTTCCTCATTCTGTTCGTTGTTGCAAACGCAACAAAGTTCGGAACACAGGAGATGCAGTACATCTTCGCATTCATCGCGGCAATCACGATGACTGTCGGTAACATCGTAGCCATCTCGCAGGACAACATCAAGAGGATGCTCGCATACTCGAGTATCGCCCAGGCAGGTTACATCCTGATTGCTCTCGCCGTCATGAGTCAGTACGCACTCACAGGCGGTCTGTTCCACATGTTCACACACGTGTTCATGAAGGGAGGAGCATTCATCATCGTAGCCGCACTGATTACCGCAGGCCTCGGAGAGAACATCTCCGATTACAAGGGACTTGCAAAGAGAGCACCGTTGGTATCGGCATGTATGCTGTTATTCCTGTTCTCACTCGCAGGTATTCCTCCGCTTGCCGGTTTCACATCGAAGTTTGTTCTCTTCTCGAGTGCAATCTTCGTTGACGGTGCAGTTGTCACACAGTGGCTCTGGCTCGGCCTCATCGCTGTCCTGAACTCCGCTATCTCGCTGTACTACTACGCAAGAGTCGTCAAGGCTATGTACGTGGATGCAGGAGAGAGCACTGAGAAGATCAAGATCAAGAACACACACATGATCGCTATGCTGATCTGTGTTGCATTCGTGATCTACCTCGGTATCTTCCCGACAGCAATGATCGATGCCTGCAGCACTGCGGCTACCGCACTGCTCGGACTCTGAACGGTATAAACATCGGGCCGGAAACGGCCCGATTTTCAAACCTTTTTATCCCTTATCTTTTCTTATCAGCCAGATAATGTAAATCGATATGCTGTCGGTATCTTCCGAGAGAATTCTTTCGGAAAAGAATTTAAGTACATTATATCTATCCTCGCTTGATGGAGCCAGCCTGGTACGATACTATATCCAAAGAGCTCGCTATGGTCGAGGACGAGATTCACTCTGTAATCCGTTCCGAGAACAGCGAACTCAATGAGATGTGCCTTTATACTGTCAATTCAGGCGGCAAGAGGATAAGGCCCGCAATGTGCATTCTGGCATACTTGGCATGCGGAGGAAAGAAAGTTTCCGAAGCCGTATCCCTGGGTTCTGCGTATGAGATTGTTCACACCGCATCTCTGATTCACGACGATATCAACGATAAGAGTGAGATCAGGCGCGGAAGAAGAACACTGCACAAAGAATTCTCCGTCAGCAAAGCGATCGTTGCCGGCGATTATATGATGGCGAAAGGTTTCCAGGCACTGGGGGCCACAAGCAACGATATTGTCGATGTGATCGTAGACGCGGCTTCAAGTATGAGCGAAGGAGAATTCGTTCAGAAGGACTTTGAACACATTACAAAGGTCACCGAAGCCGATTATTATCAGATTATCAGCGGAAAGACTTCAAAGCTCATTGAAGCGAGTGCAAAATCAGGTGCTTATCTTGCAGGTGCCGACAGAGACACCATCGAAGCAATCGGTGATTACGCACACGGCATCGGAATGGCTTTCCAGATTGTAGACGATACATTGGATGTCGTCGGAGATGTTCACAATACAGGAAAGAAAGTGGGACTTGACATCATCGAAGGAAAACCCACACTTCCTACGATTCTGGCTATGGAGGATTCCGAATACGGAAAAAGGATTGCCGAAGTTTTCACGGAAATCGAACCCTCCGAAGAACACGTCGCCGAGGCATTGGAACTTATCAAGAAGACATCGGCGATTGAGAGATGTCTCTCCAAAGCGGAAGATATCGCAAAGAAAGCTATCGACAGAATAATGACACTTCCCGAGTCGGTCTACAGAGACTCGTTTGTTTTGTTAGCCAAATATGTCGTTGCGCGTGACAGGTGATCGGATGGATAAACTTACGACTGATATTCTTGTTGTCGGCTCAGGCCCCGCAGGTTCAACAGTCGCAAGATATGCCGCCGAGAAAGGAATTCAAGTCACATTTATCGAGAGAAGACCGGAAGTAGGTGTTCCCGTAAGATGCGGTGAATATCTTCCTGCGGTTGAAGAGATTAAAACAATGTTCCCTCTTGCGGAAGATCTCGAAGGAACGTTCGAACTTCCCAACGAGATGAAGTTGGCGGAAACCGACAGAATAAGGCTTATCAATCCTAAGAATAAGGCAACGGACATCCCTATGCTCGGTTACACCATAAACCGTGACGCTTACGATCAGTATCTTGCATCCGAGGCTGAAAAAGCAGGTGCAACACTTATTAAGAACTGTCTTTTCAAGGAAATCAAAGACGGTAAGGCTGTAACAAGTCAGGGCGAGATTGAATACAAAGTGATTATCGGCGCCGACGGACCCGGTTCGCGTGTCGCAAGGTCTCTGGGTCTTCAGAAAAACCACCGTCCGTATCCTGCTGTTACGGCACAGGCGAAGGGAGATTTCGAACCTGTAGTTGTAATGTACTTCGGAGGAATCGCTCCCGGAGCATACAGTTGGATTATTCCGAAGAAGGGACAGGCCAACGTAGGTGTGGGATTCTCACCCAAATTTGCAGACGGTACTCTCGGAGAGTATTTCGATATCTTCGTGAAGAAGAACCAGTTTGACATTATCGGCAAGATGGAAGGTAAGTATGTTCCTTCCGAAGGACCCATTCCGAAGACTGTTTCAGGCAACGGAATGGTCGTGGGAGATGCGGCAGGTCACGTAATTTCCGTCAACGGCGGAGGCATTCCTCTGGCACGTATTGCGGGACGTATCTGCGGAAACATTGCGGCAGACAACATCCTTTCGGGACGTCCTCTGACCGATTATGAAACAGAATGGCGCAGAGTCATGGAGAAACCTCTCAAGACTGCAGCATTCAACAAGAAACTTGCAGACACATTCGCATTCAGCGGACCTGAGTGGATGGTCACGATGTGCATGGGAATCCTCGGTAAGAGGCGCATGAACAATCTGATCAGATGCAAGCGCATCTTCCCGTGATTATCTCTTCCTGTGGGATTTCATCTGCGAACCGCAGATGGGACATTCGTCCATTTTTTCTTTGTACCATCTTTTGCATCCGATGCACTGATAGTTCCACTTTTCTACTTTTTTGATGCCACTAGTACCGACAGCTTTGTACTGTATGCCCATCCTGGCACAGACATTCTCTATGGAGAAATCGTCTGAGTATACGATGCCGTTGAGGTCGAGTCCGAGTGCGATGACAGTCATATCCACGGGAGATAATCTTCCCAAATCTCCGCTTTTTCTTGCCTCTTCCTCTACTTTCTTCAGAGAAGACTGTGTACAATCAGATGTGCGGAGCATATCGCCCCAGAGATCCAATCTCGGATCTTTGTACTTTCTGAGCTCATTTATCACGCCGGGAGGGCAGACGCACTCGCCGTCCGGAAGGTTTTCCATAGAGAAGATTGCAGAGCTGTCCAAGACGATAATCATCACTTGGGACAATGGAGATAATGATAATAAATGTGATGCGGGGGCAAAGCCCCGCATTAGTTAGAATCAGTTTTTGATGAATATGTTGGCCGCGCCGCCTGCTGCTGCAAGCACACCGCCGGCAATCATGAGCCATGCACCGATACCGGTGTGGTCAAATCCTGTCATGTCGAGTCCGGAAATGATCTTTGCTGTACCCCAGACGACGATAAGAACAATCATCACAACACCGAGAACAATCGAAGCGATGTTCACGACTTTGCCTTCAATCTTGACGTTGAGGACAGGGAGGACGTTAAGGACAGCTACAGCGATTGCAAGGATGAATGCAATCAGGGGGCAGTACTTGTAAAATCCGTCTGCGATGCCTTCCTCTGAAAGGAAGCCCATTCCGGTAATGCTGTATTTGAATGTTCCAATGATTGTTGTTTCTGAGTAGTCAAACCATGCCAGGAATACTGCGATGATTCCCAACAATGCTCCGACCAATGCAATAACGGTGCCGAGTGAGAACGGCCCTACTTTAATGTCGTTTGCCATTGTTTTACCCTTCTGACCATATATTATGGCCGTTAACTACACTGACGTGACAGGTATTAAAGTGTTTGTCATAACTAAACCGTAAAATTGACAAATCAACGGTAATTCTGGCTCATTTTCATACTGCGGAATGCCAGATTATTTATCATACTGTTGTATCGTCCGAACATGGCTTGGAATATAGAGGTCGATGAGGACGTTAAGAAATACATCCTTGAACAGAAACAGGATTTCCGTGTCTGCACCGCATGTTCGGGACCCGCACTCGTACCTATAACCGTCAAGCCGCCGAAGAAGAACGACCGTATGATTCCGATCGGCGATTATGTTCTGTATATTTCCGCAGTTCAGGCAATGTATATCAACAGAGTAACGATGGATATGCTGTACAGCGACGAAGAAATTGCCACCTGTTACGCATTTAACCGCGGAAGATATTACTGAATGCGTTTCGCGGATGCTACACAGTCGTTTACCATTTTATCGAAATCGAATTTCGACTGCATAGCCATAACTTTCTCGATTGAAGCTTCTGTAATAGGTCTTACCGGAACGATTCCGCATCCCGATGTGGGTATGATGGAAAGATCGTAGGTTCCGATCTTCTGCGCTATGTCTATGATTTCCAGTTTATCCACTCCAATGAACGGACGGACTATCGGAAAATTAAGGTCATGGCCTTCAGCCGTGATGTTTCTCAGTGTCTGTGAGGCTACCTGTCCCAGAGAGTCTCCCATAACTATGCCGGAGCAACCGTGCAGTTTGGCGAATTCTCTCGCTACGTGCTGCATTGTTCTTTTGCAGAAAACACACTGATAGGAATTTTCACAGTTTTTGTGAATGACAGTTTGATTTGTCTCATGATCGAAAGAATAAAGCGGCATTTCCTGTCCTGTCACTTCGGACAGACGGGACGCGATTTTTTTCACTTTATCCAATTCTTTCTCATCTGCATAACATCCGTTGTCCATATGCAGAAGGATAATCTCCGCGCCCTGCTTCGCCATGACATATGACGCAGCAGGGGAGTCGATTCCTCCGGATAAGAGTGAGACAAGCTTCATGTGTTGTACCTTCCGACCTCTATTCCGCCTGTGTATTCGTCGTCTTCCTCTTCTTCGGTAATCATGCCGTAGAGTGCCCTGACGAATTCTTTCAGTCCCGCAACTTCCTTTTTGAGGGAGTCTATCTGTCTCTGGAGGTCGTCCTCGGAGGTCATTCGATCACAACATCGCCGTAATCATCGGCGAGTTTTCTGTATGAGCTGCGGTTGCACTTGGGGCAGTAGAGCTGTTTTCCCTTTCTGTCAAGCTCTGTCTTGCATTTTCCGCAGTATGAGCGGATTACGCCGAGGTGTGCATCCTTGGTTGTAAGCTGAAGTGAGGGTTTCACACCCGTGACCATTGCTCTTACGAGGTCTCCCTTTCTGAGTTCTTTTGAGACATCGTCTGTGTAATCAGGCGATATTTTCGATACGTGGATTGTTCCGTATGTTTCGCTTCCGATCCTTCTGCATGTTCCGTCTTTTGCAAGTACATTGGCGGTTGCCATGGTTTTTCTTATGTCTCCGATTGAAGCGTATACGATGTCCCCGACTTTCAGTACGTTCGGGGGGTTGGGAGATATGACTTTGGCGATGCATTCTTCATCGTCGAGGACGAGTGTACCGATCTGTGCGGCATAGACGACTCCGTCCTTTGCGAATGTCCCTTCGGATGCCATGTATTCTTCTTCAATTGCGACTTCGTCTCCGGGGAACACTTCTTTGTTTTCACTCATAGAATCACTCTTATCTTACGTTGACAACGATTATGTCAACCTCTTTTTTTTCTTTCCTGTGAAAGGTGAACGTGTGCGGGATATTATACTTATAGGTCGCGCACGCGACGATTTCCCTTCCCGATGCTTCGACATACTCTTTCAGGAAGTCTACCGTCTCGGCCATGTGAATGGAATATACAGAATCCGAAAGTTCCATCGCTTTGTCGAGGAAGGGTCTGTCGGCACGTTTGTTCTGACATCCGAACGGAGGGTTCATGAACGTCGTGTCTGCTTTTTCGTTCACTTTCGAAATATCGCATTCGGTGAGTTCGATATCCACATTGAGATTTTCTGCATTTTCTTCTGCGGTTTTCAGTGCGGAAGATGAGATGTCGTATCCTCTTACCGTTTCTGCGCCCAATAATTTCGCACCGATTGCGAATATTCCGGTTCCGCATCCCAAATCGTTTATTGATTTGTCAAGAACATCTCCGGATGCGTATGCGGAAAAGAGAATGTCGGATGCGATTGTTGAAGGGGTGGGATACTGTTCCAGCGAAGCAACGGGTTCCCTGAAGGGTGCCACGCGCTGCAGTTTCATCTCCAACTCCTTTCTCTTCACGGATGAGCCAGAGACAACAGACGATATTATATTTTCCCTGTCAGGGAATAAGATGTTCCGGACCGTGTTTCACACGGTCCGGAAAGGTAAATTCATTCGAAGAAGAAATGCGACGGAGATTCGGGTTTCGGTGTGAAACACTTTTCACCTGTAATCTTCAGTTCCATGGGGTATTTTTTGACCATGTCATCGATCAAGGCCCTCATAGTGCTCTCAAGTCTCTTCGGAGGGGAAACTACTCTTGCGTTGAGTACGAGTTTTCCGGGGGTTTTGATGTATCTGGAACCGTAGATTCCGTCGACCTGCATGGTTTCCTCGACAAGAGACATCTTTGCCGCCGATTCAGGAGATTCCACCAACACCTTAACGTGAACGATGGATTTGGAACCGTATTCTTTCGCTATGCCGCGCATGATGTCGGTTTCTAAAGAATACATATCGACATCGTCTTTCGGAGTAAGGTCGAATGTACCGGAATACCATCCCAATTTCGCTTTTTCGAATGCGAATCCTTTGTTCTGTTCGCCCGTAGGCGCTTTGGTGCTGACTTCGTCGGAAAGAATCAGGTCCATAATTTCATCCATATTCCTGAGGTCGACGGATGACGATTCGATGATTCTTATTCCGGGCAGTACTTTCAGGACGGCTTCCTTTACTTTCTTAACAGTATCTTCATTAACCAAATCGGCTTTGGAGAGAATGATGATTTCCGCTTCTCTGATCTGATGTGCGGGAATAATGTCTACGGCCTCTTCTGTTTTTTTCTCTTTTTCGGAGAGAATGTCTAATGCCCTGACACAGTCCACAACGACCGTAAACGGCGCGATACTGAATTCATCCGGATGTAAAGATCTCATGGGTGCCACGACGGAACTCATGATGTTCGTGGATGTACCGATGGGTTCGGCGATGATGACATCGGGTTTTCCGGTTGTGACCAATGTTCTTGCGCTCGATACGAATTTATCGAAATTGGTACAGAAACATCCGCCCATGATGTCACGTGTGTCGAATCCGGCGTCTTTGGAATATTCTGTGTCGACCAGTACATCGCCCTGATCGTTCATGATAATCGAGACGGATTTGTCCCTTCTTTCTTTGAGTGATCTTGCAATGTTGACCGCCAATGTTGTCTTGCCCGCTCCGAGGTATCCTCCGAGGACGAGCATCCTTGTCCTGCCGGTTCCGTTCATGAACGTCTGCATACTTTCGTTTGATATAAACAATGACATTCTGCACGGAAATCGGATTTCGAAGTTTGTTAAAATACAGATTCTGTTTTTCGGAATCTGTTTTGAGTGTTCAATACGATTAAAGTATACAAAGATTAAAACAATAATTTTTGTTATTAAAAATGCAACTATGTTGCATTCAATACACATATTTGCTTGATTGTCAAGGTTATTATTGTAGGTAAAACTGAAATAATTAAATAATTACACAAACGTCTTCGGCTCGGGATTATTATGATTAAGGATCCAAAGGCACTCATTGCAGTTGCCGTAGTCGCAATCCTCGTGATTGCAGGAGTCGCAGTTGTTGTAAGCAACAATAACAACGGCGGCAACAAGAGCCACGACAATTTAGCAGATATGACATGGGACGAGATTGTAGAGAAAGCAAGGGGAACTGATGTTAACATCGGATTCTATTTCGATCAGCCCTGTATGAACTGGTTCAACGATGTTATGAAAAAACAGGCCAAAGAACTGTACGATATCAACCTGGAATGTATCGGTTACAAGACTGCATCAATGGCAGTCACCGAATACACGAACACAGGAAAAATTACATATGACTTCCTCTGGGGAAGAGCATCTGATTACGCACAACTCGTCAACTATGACGGTAAAGGCGGAAACATGTTGCTTCAGGGCGACTGGGAATCCAAGATGCCCAACATGAAGTACTCCGACGGACTTGCAGACGAGTCCTGGAAAGCCACATACGAGTCGATGTACGGTGAAGGCAAATACAGCAGAGACATTTCTTCAGTTGCTCCGTTCTCTGGAAGCACAACATCGTTTGTCTACAACACTGCATTCAACGACCCTGACATTAAATGGAATGAGGTTAAGATTACCAGTACTGACGGAAAGACTGTGAAGACTGTTACAATCACAACCGAATCTACTGGTACTGTACTTGAAACGACCACACCTGTTGCGGATATCGATACTGCAAAGACATACACATTCGACAGTGTCAGAGCATACCGTGTTGCAAACCAGGATACAAGTGCAAAAGTCTACTACGGACTCCCCCACAACTACACCGAGCTTTACAACTGGTCCAAAGTATATCAGGAGCAGTTCTATCTTCCCTCGCCAACAGGTGGTTCGAACTTCCACGTTCAGCTGATTCTCGAGGCAATGATTTACGAACTCGCATCCAAGGGAGAATCGTGGATTGCATGCACTGATGAGACTGCAGATGTATGGAGCGGAGACCTCAAAGGCAAATACGTCCCCGGTGACAACGCAAAAAACAAAGCAACATACATGGCATATATCAACGAGAAGATCCTCAAGAACGGTACGGATTCCGCCAAATACGGCGAGCAGGTACCCTACCTGAAGGCATACCTCGAGGATGCAGCACCCTACTGGAACAAGGCACTGACCGGAACAGCAGATGCTGTTACAGCACCTAATCGGACACTTGTCGGTAACAATGATACGACACAGAAGGACTTCAGCAGCTCTACAATCATGATTGCTCTGAACTCTACTGAGTCACTTGCCAACAGGACATACATGTATGAAGCAGACATCGGCGTATATGCACCCGATACCGTATGCTCCAACAGGTGTGGACTCTTCCTCATGGAGAACAGCCCCAACCCCTACGGAGCAATCGTTGTCGCGAATCTGTTCAACGACCCTGCAAACCAGGCATCGTACTACAGTATCGCAGGTAACGGTTACAACGTCGACCTCGACACACTCTCTGCAGAGCAGAAACAGCTCTTCGATAGCAGATGGATTGACTGGGATGCATACGGCAAGCCTTACGTTTCGCCCGAAGCGATTCAGTCTAACATGGTCATGCCTGCGATCGGTTACCTCGAGAGCAAACTCTCGGAGTACGCCAACGCATACATAAAGGCGGCATAAGCTTAAACATAAAACAGCACCGGTGAAGAGATGAATCGTAGGGATAAGGTAGAACTGATCCCTGTGGCCGTCTCTTCACTGGTCATTCTTTTATTGTTCTTTGTCCCTGTTATCAATTCGATACAGAAGAGTTTCTCCCTGTATGACGGAACATTCGTCGGTTTTGACAATTATATCAATGCGATTAACAACGTCTATTTCCAGGATGCTTTCGTTTATACACTGAAGATAACGCTCATTTCCATCGTTATAACAATGGTCTCAGCCGTGATATTGGCGATGGCTATACGCAAAACGTTCGTCGGGAAGAAGCTGACGCTGTTTCTTCTTCAGTTTGACATTTCTATGCCTACGATAACCTGCGCATCGATGATGATTATCGTTCTTTCCCAGGCAGGTTTCACAAGCTCACTGTTCTACAATCTGGGACTCATAACATCTTATACGGAGTTCCCGAATATCTTCAGCGACCCTCAGGGGCGCGGACTGATATTGTCAGTTGTATGGATGTTCGTTCCGTATATTGCATTGTCATTCCTTGCAGTACTGCATTCTCTGTCATCGGATCAGGAGGATCAGGCTGCTACATTGGGTGTAGGAAAAATCAAACGTTTCATTTACATAACACTCCCGTCACTCAAATCATCTATCGCATACACAGCGGTACTGTGTTTCGCATGTGTGTTCGGTTCATTCGAACTGCCGTCTCTGGTGGGAAGGGAACACACACTGGTCACTCTTGCTTACTACTACTTCACAGGTGTGCCAATGTTCATGCCTGAACACATGCAGTCATACACCATATCAATCATTCTGTTCGTTATAACCGTAGCCGTTTCATCGGTTCTGATGTACTATTCACTTGTTTCCGGGAGGAAGAACGAATGATTGTGAAGAATCCGATGAAGAAAATCATAATTCTTTTCACAATCATTGTGATTGTATACCCGGTAATTCCTCTGTTCATTCAATCCATTGCCGGCCCGTGGGATTACAAAAATCTCCTGCCGAGCAGTTTCACATGGGATAATTACACTGCAATCATCGATACTTACAAAATACCGAAGACTACACTGAA
The DNA here is from genome assembly GCA_963643255.1 of Candidatus Methanomethylophilaceae archaeon. Taxonomy (GTDB): domain Archaea; phylum Thermoplasmatota; class Thermoplasmata; order Methanomassiliicoccales; family Methanomethylophilaceae; genus Methanarcanum. Next base: position 56,456 of record CAVIIW010000007.1, on the reverse strand, counting down.
CAGCATTATCGTATCGGGTGTAGTGACATTGGTTTCATTGATACTGGCTATATTCCCCGCCAAATTCATCGGTACCAAAGATTTCAAAGGAAAAACCTGGGTGCAGGTATTCACGATGATGCCTGTTATGGCACCCGGAATAATCGTTCTCTTCGGTATCGGCAGTGTGTTCGCAAAATTAGATATATACAGAACATATGCATCACTGATACTGTCCGAAGTTGTCTTCCTGATTCCGTATATGATTATGGTTCTCGTACCCGTATTCAAGAATTATGAGGTGGGTGTGGAGGATCAGGCTGCTACATTGGGTATCGGAAGACTGTCTGTGTTGATGAACATCACATTACCTTCTATTAAATCCGGTCTTGCGGTTGCCTGTATGTATGTATTCATCAGTTCATGGGCAACATTCCTTGCCGTCAGCATGTATGCGCCGATTAATTTCAATACGATGGGACTTATAATGTATCCCGCCATTAAATACGGCCAGGTATCGCAGAGCATGCTTGCTGCGTTAACGATAATATTCTTCATTCCTTCGGTACTGTTCCTGTTGATATCAACATGGATTATGGGTACCGATAAGGTCAACAATCAGAGGGTCTGAAATGAGTTTCCTTACAATCAAAGGCATTACAAAGACATACAAAGGCGCTGCATCTCCGTGTATCGACAATCTCGATCTCGAGGTTGAAGAAGGGGAGATTGTTGTTATGCTCGGGCCGTCAGGCTGCGGTAAAACAACTCTGCTGAAGCTTATAGCCGGATTGGAGGAACAGGATTCCGGTACGATTCTTATCGACGGAGAATCCGTCGACGGAATGCTTACTGAGAAGAGACCTATTTCGATGGTTTTCCAGAAGCCGTTCCTGTTCAAGAATATGGATGTTTTCGGAAATATCTCATTTGCACCGAAAGTCACGGGAAGATTTACAAGCAAAGAAGAGATGAACTCGGAGACCCAGAAGTACATCGACATTGTAAAACTCACAGGTTTCGAACACCGCCCCGCTACGCAGTTATCAGGGGGACAGGAACAGAGAGTATCTCTCGCAAGAGCTTTGATTGTCAAACCGAAATTACTTCTTCTGGATGAACCGCTCAGTGCGTTGGATGCAGGCCTGAGGGTCGAAATGCGTACGGCCGTTAGGAAGATATGCAAGGATCTGGGACAGACTGTTATCTTCGTTACACATGATCAGGAAGAAGCCGTCGCAGTCGGAGACCGTATCGCATTGATGAACAACGGTCACATAGAGCAGTTCTCTTCGCCTGAGGAATTCTATTCCCGTCCCAAGTCCGCAACGGTTGCGAAATTCTTCGGATGGAAGAATATCGTTCCCTGCAGTTACGACGGAAACGGAAATATCGATTCCGCAATAGGAGAATTCACAATCGACGGTTATTCATCCGAGCCAGGGGAGAAAATGCTGGTGATAAGGCCGGAAGCGTTCTTCGAGAGCGATGACGGAGCAATCGAAGGAAAGATCACGGAAGCATGTTTTATGGGAGTCAGGATGGATTACGTCATAGACAGCAACGGACATATTCTCAATGTATCTCTTGACACAAACACTCTCAGACACACCGGAGAAACAATCAGATTGGGCGTAAGTCCTAACGGGATGTGGCTTGTCGATAAGGAAGAAATTCCTGTGCACACGGAAGAGCCGGTGCAGAAAAAAGGTCTGAAGAAACTGTTCTCATCTTTTAGACATCAGAAAGATGAAGAGTAATGCTTCACGGTGTCGATCATCGTCTTGATTTTCTCTCTCGGAAGTCCTCTGTCGACAGAGCACGAACATGTGAAAATCATATTGCCGATTTTCGACATTTTATCAACGTAATCGCCCGTATCTTTGATAACCCTGTTCATATCGCCGAGTGCGATAGTCGTGAACGTGTCGATTCCGCCCATAAGTGAGAATTTGGGGAATTTTCTCCTCAGGATTGCGGGGTCGTTGTATTCTCCGTAGTAGAGACAGTCCAATTTGATATCACGTAATGCTTTCTGTGCGGTACCGCTGTCGGAGAGTTTTCCGTGAGGATGCAGACACACGCATGTATCGTATTTTCTTATTTTTCCGACGAGCTTCTCTATTGCAGGAATGGAGATGTTCTCGAACAGATCCGTGCCGATTACATCTATGTTATCATATGCACCTGAAATAAGACACATGTCGGGAGATGCTCCTTTCAGGACCGCATCTGCAACGTGCCAGTCTACTCTGAATGCAAACTTCATTAAATCTCTGACATAATCAGGTTCGCTGACAGTATCCATCAGAAATTGCTCAAATCCCCTCATAGAGATTGCAACAGTCATGGGCGACGGGATGTGCTGTACGAGTGCTGCATCCGTGCCTTCACGTACCAAATTGTGGGAAAGAACGACCTGTCTTATCGATTCCTCGGAGACGTTGAACGCTCTTTTTCTGTAAATGAAATCGGGATCATCCTTCAGGACGTTCCTTGTTGTGTACATTATGCCATGCGGGGGGCACTCAACTTTGTTTCCGAGTTCTCTCGTATCAATCCATACAACCGAACCGTTCACTGCATCGATTCCTGTGTATTTCTGCAGTGCCAGCAGTGATTTTGCTGATTTTTCACCGTCAAGACCTGACACAAATAATTCGTTTGTATCATATCCCGCTATTTCCATGCCGAGCGTGACATCGAACAGGTATGTGGGTATGTTCCCGTTACCTTCGCACTTCACTGCTGAGATGAACTCTTCTTTCGGCATACAGTCACCAATAAGGGTTTACGACGTCCGTGAGAGAATATAATATTCTTCGGACGGACGTCGGAGCATAGTGAAGCTCAGATAATTTCTTTTGCTATTTCGATTGCTCTCTTGCAGTATTTGGGGCAGATCTGTGTGAGAACGCCCTGCTCCTGTGCCTTCTTCATGTCCTCATCTTTTCTGAGATCGAGGTTGAGAAGCCCGGGGCATGTAAGGGAACCGAATTCTGCAGTGAATTTGTCGATGAATTCCTGCCTCTTCTGCATACACAGTCCTTTCTGGGCCATGTCTCCTGCTTCAACGTTTCCGTATTTTGCACCGATTGCAAGGAATGCGCCGCTGACCGCACCGCAGATTGTACCCTGCATCATACCGACGCCGAAACACGATGACAGTTTCTTTCCCTGCTCCTCTGTGAGGCCCACTTCGGGGGCGAGTCTCGAGAAGACTGCCATGGAACAGTCGAAGCCTTCACCGAAACCTTTTGCGATATCTTCTTCGATGGTCATGTTAACCACGGATTCGATGGGGATGTAAGATATTTATACTGTATTATTTGAGTTCTGAATAAACAAATAGAATTTTTATCTATCAAATTGCAGATTACACTGTTATATGGACGCCGATACCGTAAGATTTCTTGACGATGCATTCGAGAGAAGCATGAAGGATCACATGAGCATAACAAAGGATGACATCATCCGTATGCTTTCATTGGATCCCGAATCGGAAGAATGCGAATACATGGGAAAGAAAGCCCGTGAATTGGCAAGAGAGAGATCCGGTAACAAAGCATCCGTAGGCACAGCATTCGGTTTGGATTACCGTGCGTGTAAGGCAAGCTGCACATACTGTTCCTTCGGCGAGAGATGGGGACTTATGGACGGGTTCGATATCGAAATGTCGCCCGAAGAAATCATCGAGCTGATGGAATCGCAGATGTCGAGGGGTTACAGAAAGTTCACGATAAGAACCACCGAATACTATCCTGTGGAGAAATTATGCAGACTTGCGGAAACGATCCGTTCGAAGGTTAAGGGTAAGTTCATGCTCGGTGTCAACACCGGAGAATTATCTCCCGAAGATCTTGTAAAACTTCACAATGCAGGATACAACAGTGCATATCATACACTTCATCTGAGGGAAGGAATCGACACTCCGTTCTCTCCTTCCGTAAGACTCAGGACGATGAAAAATATTGCAGATTCCGAGATGAAATTATCATCGGGAATCGACCCGATAGGCAGCGAACATACAGACGAAGAGATTGCGGATGTTCTCGTAACGATAAGAGAATTCGATCCCATGTCGATTTGTTCCATGAAACGTATCAATCCCAAAGGAACGCCCGTCGGAGACATTCCGGAGGCAAGCGATCTGAGAATCGCTCAGATTGCCGCGGTGATAAGATTCGCTTCGGGACATAACGTGTCTGCGGTACCTCCGAACAGGAAGGCAATGGAATGGGGTGCGAACGGAACATCCGTGGGAACGGGTGCGAATCCGCGTGACAGCGTTCACGATCCGTCCACAATAGGAAAGTGGAGATCCGATCACGATGCCGTAAAGAAAATGTTCGCAGAATGCGGATACGACGTCGGAGGGAACTGAGATGGCGGTGAAGACGATTGCGGTATTCGCCGGAGAATGTACGTCCTGCGGAAAAGCGGGAGATATGAATTATGCGGATGAAAACGGACCGATCTGTAACGGATGTGCGGAACCGTACATCAGGGAAAGAGTAAAACAGATCTGCGAAGCATCCTCATCAAAGAATCCGCGTGAAATTCTTGATATGCTGATTGCAGACGATCTTATCGCCGCACGTCCGTTGAGATTCCACATCGTTGTGGGGTCGGCATTGGCTTCCGCATACAGGAATTCCGGAGGAAAAATCGATCTCGGTACGGCATTGGACGAGATTATGCGCAGAGGCGCATTTATTCCTCCCAAAGCATGCGGTCATGCGGGAGACTGCGGTTCCGCTGTATCCGCGGGGATATTCTTCAGTGTGATTGCGGACACCCATCCTCTCAAGGAAGAGAACTGGGGCGAACTGCATATGCTTACAGGTTCCTGTCTTTACGATTTGGGTAAAATCGGAGGCCCCAGATGCTGTAACAGAGGTGCGAATGTTTCAATGGGAAATGCCGTGAAAACAGTGAAGAGACTCTTCGGTGTTGAAATGGAATGGCATGAGGTTCAGTGTATGCATCAGGATGCGAATGACAAATGCATCGGAGAAAGATGTCCTTTCTCACCCGAGGCATAAAATTACAATCAACGGAGGATGAAGCACATGGACAGTAAAATCAAAGCATTGATAGATGGTGCGAAAAGAACGGTTCTCGGACCCGAGAGTCTTGACAGAGAAACAATCATCGGATTGCTGTCGATTGAAACAGGTTCGGAGGAATTCGAGTATCTCGGAACTGTTGCGAGAGATGTATCCAAACTGTTGGTACTGAATCAGGCCAAAGTAGGAACATCCATCGGATTGGATCTCCGCCCCTGTGCCGCAAGCTGCGAATTCTGTTCTCTCGGAGAGAAATGGGGTCTTGTCAAAGGCTGTACGGAACTGTCCGATGAGACTGTAATGAAAATAATCCGTGAGAAAAATGCCGAAGGATACTATCAGTTTACGCTCAGAACCACCGAATATTACGATTTGGAGAGATTGGCTTCCCTCGGAAAGAAGATAAGGGAAAATGTTCCGGGAGATTATTATCTTACTGCGAACACAGGTGAACTGACACTTGAGGATGCAAAGCATCTGAAAGAATGCGGTTACACTGCGGTGTATCACGTGCCGAGACTCGGCGAAGGAAAATACACACCGTTCTCTCTCGAAGAACGTAAAGAGACGATGAGGAACGCTAAGAAGGGCGGACTGATGCTTTCTACTGGATTGGATCCCATAGGAATCGAATTTACAAACGAGGAATTGGCAGACAAGATCATCGAACTCAGGAACGAGACTCCCGCCGGTATCTGTGTGATGAGACGTGAGAGTGTCCCGGGAACACCGCTGGGTAATATGGAAGAGATTTCGGATGACAGGCTGGCACAGATCGTTGCCGTTGTCCGTTTGGCTTTCAAAGGAAATCTTGCTGTCCATCCCGCCAATAAGAAATCGATAGAATTCGGTGCGAACAATGCCGCTGCGGAAATCGGTGCTACGCCGCGTCTCGACAGTGACAATCTTTCGGAATGGATTCACAGACACGACGATATAAAGAAAATGTTCCTGGATGCAGGATACGATTTGGTTACCAAAACACAGTACGGAAGTAAGAGGGAATGACGGCGGTTTCACCCGCCGTCAGGTTTAGCAGCAACCGTCTTTGCACTTGCACTTGCAGCCGGTTGCTCTGCACTCGTTGATGCGGTCGTTGAAGTATTTGTTCAGGAGGCACATCTGGGTCTCTTCGAGTTTGTAGTGATCCCAGTCGTCGCCGATAACGACTTCCACGAGTCCAGAGATTACGAGGGAAGACATCTTTTTGCCGACTCCTTCCTTGTCGAGTCCGAATCTCTCTCCGATTTTACATCCGCAGACTTCGCCTTTCGAGACCATTTCGAAGATCTCGAGGTTGTCTGCCTCACCGAGTGCTTTCACTATTGCAACAATGTTGTCCGCTGCCATGATTGATTATATCGATGAACTATTATATAGATACTTCTCAATATAGAAACTCATCAATATCAATTACAGTCGCACATAGGGTTGATTAACGGTATTTTCTCGGGAACGAGGTCTCTGAAAAATTCTCTGAGTGCTTTGATGCCCTCTTCGTTAACGGAATATCTCATCCACTGAGCGTCTTTCCTTGAATTCACAAGGCCGCTCTTCACAAGTATTCTCATGTGGTGTGAGAGTGTAGGCTGTGTGATGTTCAGTTGTTCCAATATCTTGCAGGCGCAGATCTCGCCGCCTGTCAGCATTCTGAAGATGCGGAGGCGGTTTTCATCCGCGAGGGCTTTCAGCATCACGACCGTGTCACACATAACCTACATTATCCAGACTTCTGATAAAGACTTATTGATACATATCAATGTAAATGCAGATACATTATCATCCGGTCTTGGTTCCTAACAACCCTGGCCGGATGGCAAATACCGAAAGGAGGTAGGGATCACAGTGAGTTTCTGCTATTCCTATGACAATGAATGCGATTTGTCTGAGAGCGGTATCTGCGATTGCAGACGGCCGTGTGATTATTTAATAATTTAGTAAAATAATCAATATAGTTCTCAAATCAAATTAATCGGGCAGCTCTCAATCCATTCTCCGTCGTAGATTACGGAGCCGTCTTTTGCATAATGGATTCCGCGACCTTCCATTTTGTCATTGGCAAACCATCCTACGTACACTTCGCCGTTGGACCAGACAAGTCTTCCCTTACCGTGCATCCTGCCGTTGATGAATTCTCCCTCGTAGAATGTTCCGTCCGACCATGTGAGTTTCCCGCGGCCTTCTCTTCTGTCTTCTACGAAATCTCCTTCGTATCTTTTACCGTCGGCCCAGATGAACAGACCGTTCCCGTTTCTGCATCCGTCGGAGTATTCTCCTTCGTAAACGTCTCCGTTACTCCAGGTGAACACGCCGACACCGTTCTCAACGGGTACTCCGTCTTTCTCGGTGTACTGTCCGACATAAATGCCGTCGTTGTAGGTGATCTTTATGACCTCGAGATTCTCCATGTTCCGATGTATGCGGACAAGGATAATAAGATGATGTTACAGAATCACACATTTCTGCGGCTTACAGCCACGGCGATAACGAAGAATACGGCCGTTACGCCGATGACATAAAGCATACTCATCAGAGGTGTGAAATCGAATCCGAAGAGTGTGATGTCATATCCCATCATATTCCAGATGTTGTCTGCAACATCCGTCGGTGCCGTTGAAAACACTGCATTGAAAGAATCCTTTCCGAATATGTTACGCATAACCGTTGCGATATGTGTGGCTGGAACGAGTGCGCTTACATTCTGCATCCATCCGTCCATCGTTCCCAACGGCATGTATGTTCCCGTAAGGAATCCGATTAATACACTCAGTATTGTGCATAATCCCGAGAAGGCTCCCGCACTTTTGATTCCTGAAACAATCGCATAGAGTATTATCGACGACGATAATGAAGCGGGAACTGTAAGAACAAGTGTCAGCAAAGTTCCCTGGATCGAAAGCGACGTACCTGTTATCATCAGGAATATTACGGAAATAACGAACGTTATGACGCTCATGATCAGTCCGACAATGAATGTGCTGAAAACATACGATGCGGAAATCATCACAGGCGACATCGTCGTCATAAGAGCGTCCCTGTATCTTCCGTCGACTTTATCCTGAATCATGGTCTGGAATGCACCGACCGTCGTTGTCACGGAAACTATTGCTATTACGCCCGACAGAACCCAGGCATCGACCATGCCTCTTACCGAATCCATGTCGTAAGGGAAGGATGCAGGCAGTGCCGCCGCTATCGAATCGACAAGATTGTTCCTCAGGAATATGAGGTACAGGAGTATGACAATCAACGCACCTAAAAGAGAAAAGAACACGGATGATCTGTCTCTGAAATAAATCAGACAGTTTCTCTTTGCAAACGCAAATATCTCATTCATCGGAAACATCCCCTGTGATTCTGATGAATGCATCGTCTAACGTTCCTGTTCTTACTTCAAATGACTGAAGATCGTTCTTAATTAAATCCAACACCGGCAGCGATTCAAGGGAGTCGGCGACAGGGATAATGAACGCATCCTTGTCGTCTGTGTACCCGATATTCGTTGAATCCAATTTCTCCTTCAATACAGTATGATCTTTCGGAACGGCCCTGATGAAATCGGTGCAGTACATCGCTTTCAGTTCATCCGACGTACCGTGTGCGACGACGTCTCCCTTATTCATGATTACAATGTCATCGGCTTCCGCAGCCTCCTCCATGTAATGTGTTGTCAGGAAAATCGTCGTACCCGAATTCCTGTTCAGTTCGAATACCGCATTCCACAGAGCCTTTCTGCTTTGAGGATCCAATCCCGAAGTAGGTTCGTCAAGAATCAGCAACCTCGGATTGTGAACCAATGCTCTGGCTATGTCCGCTCTTCTTTTCTGTCCGCCCGAAAGTTTTCCGTATGCGCGGTCGCGGAGACCGTCTGCACCCATGACTTTCAGCGCACGGTCTACGGATTCTTTCAGAACATCTCCTTTCAGTCCGTACATTGCGCCTTTCAGAGACACATTCTCGTAAACCGTGAGATTCGGATCCAGCATATGGTCCTGGAAGACCACTCCGATGTCTTTCTTCGCATCTTCGGGAGTTTTACCGAAAAGCTCTATCTTTCCGGAATCCTGCTTCAGAAGTGAGCAGATCATCGATATCGTTGTGCTCTTGCCGGCACCGTTCGGTCCGAGGAAGGCAAAGAAACTTCCTTCCTTTACATCGAACGATATCCCTTTGACAGCCTCGACATCCGCATATGATTTGCGAAGTTCCTTGACCGAGACCGCAGACATGAGCGGTAAACCCACGTACGTGTATTAATAACTCACTCCGATAGGTTATATTTCGGTACTGTGGCTATAGAGAATATATTGATCAGATCTGTAACGCTCTCGTATAACGGGCATCTCCGCCGATCAGTTCCCCGATACGTTCCGTATCTTTCGGGAAGTGAAGGATTTCCGCATCGGCGTTGATATCGCGGATCATTTCCGTTATTTTTTCATCTTCAGAAAATGTAATGACGATAACATCGGATTCGTTGATCATACTGCGGTATCTGAGACCGTTTGTATCTTTTCTCGAAACACCTGTTTTCAAGAGAGAATTTCCATCGATTACGGTTATCAGCGGACCGATTTCATACGAATCTTTTCTGAAAACATAGAACGGATTCAGCATCGGAGACGATATTTCCATACAGTTTCCCGGAGGTTCCGAAATGATAAGATTCACATCTTCCGAAGAATTCTGTTCCACCCTGTATTCAAACTGTCTTACTCTGGCACAGGGTGATTTCATAGGATAGTGATCTGCATGTTCCGCAACCGAAGACATTTTTTCGGATGATTCGGCGTTGTTTCCGATAAATGTGAATTTCAGATTTTTACAGGAAGATTCAATCACCGAAGTTTTCCCCGATCCCGGGAGTCCCGCGACAACGACAGTTCTGATCATAATGTCCCTTCGTTGAATGAGTGTACGGTTCTTGCCATAACATCGAGATTGTTCAGCGGAAGTCCTCTGTTAACGGAGCATGAGCAGGTCATGATGTATCTTTCGTTTCTGAACGTGTCAAGATACTTCTCAGTGTCTCTGACGATTCTTTCATCCGGTCCGAGAAGCAATGTGGAATAAGCATTCACTCCGCCGAGGATACAGCATTTTCCTCTGCATGTTTCGAGCATATCTTCCGGCTCATTTCCTTCGGAGAATTGGAATCCGTCGGTACCTGTTTCCAATGATGCAAGAAGAATATCTCTTCTGTCATCCGTCGAGAACACTCCGTGAGGGTGATATACTGTCGGCAAATTCATATTATGACACTCGGAAACGAGACTTTTCACGTGTTTTACCGAATATTCAACATATTCGTCAATCCCGACCATATCGGGATTGTCCGTTGCGGATGCGAAGAATACTGCATCTGCGATATCTTCCGAAATGTATTTTATCTCTTCAGACACCATTTCTTTTGAGAATTTCAGCAATCTTTCCGCAAAATCACTGTCTGAGACAAGATCCATCATCAGCGGTTCGACACCTCTCGCGAATCCTGCCATAGTCATAGGTCCGGGAACGTTTACCGCCAATGCGAGATCGGGTCTCTTTTCTTTTACAATCTCACAGGATTTTCTCATTCCCTTTTGAAGTTTCCCGATAACATCCGACGGTTCGTACTTATCCAGTGAATCCGGATCCGCAAACGCATACTCCGACATGAACGGAATTCCGTACTGGCTATGTGACATTTTTCCGCCGATTCCGTCGAGTCCGTATGAGAAAATACATCCGACGGTGACATCGTGACCGAGACGTTTCTGCAGTGCGAGAACACATTCCGCGGACAATTCACTGTTGTATTCGTCACCGAATACTTCGGATGTTGTTACATTCAATTCATCCATTCCGAGGGTGAGATCCCTAGGCAGAAACGGTACTTTACTGCATTCTCCGTCTGTCAGCACTGAGAGGAAAACATCCTTCGGATTCATATGACGGACAAGAAGATTGTATGTTTTATTTATTTCCAAAATATTGCGAGGATTGATAACATGCTGTCGGTAGGAGATACTGTTGACGATTTCACATTGGATTCCACAGACGGAAAATTCACACTTTCCGAACGTGTCAAGGACGGTTACGTTCTGCTGTATTTCTACGTGGTAAACTACGGAAAGACATGTACGGACTACATGGCACTGATGAACGAAAGAGTCGAAGATTTCAGAAAACTGAATGTTACGATGTACCACGTGAATCCCGAGACAATCGAAAATCACAGGGCATGGATGGAACACACCGATGCACAGTTTACGCATCTTTCGGACAGAGAGCAGAAAGTCAGCAAAATGTTCGACTGTATCGTAACCAAAGCCAAAAACGACAAGATCCTGGGATACACCAACAGAGGGCTCTTCCTTATCGATCCCGATATGAAGATCAGGTACGCATGGCGTGCGGATTGGCCCAACAACACCGTTCCTATGGACGAACTTCTTGACAGTATCAGAGAAGCAATCAAGGGGTGAGTTTTTGACACCGAGGGACAGGTTTACAGCAGTCATGTCCGGAGAATCCGGAATGCGCTCCCTGTTCCTGAGGAATTTTACAATTTCTTTGGATGCATTGAATCTGAGAACAACGGATGTGTTTTCAGAAAAATACAACGCAGAGAAAGCATCCGATTCGATTGTCGCATTTCGGAAGATCACGGGACAGGATGCGGTTGTAGGCTGCATTCATTCCCCCGCATTCATAACCGAACAGTTCGGCGGGAAGATGAAGTATCCCGAACACGGAATCCCTGCCGTTACGAAAGCACCGATATCGTCTCCCGATTCTCTGGAAAATGTGTGTACTGTTCCCAAAGGAAAAGCACTCGATGCAATCGAATCCTACAGACTCACAAGGGAGAAATTGCCGGATGTTGCAATCGTAGCTAACATAACAGGCCCTTTGACCAAAGCAAGTGTCATGATGGGCATGGAACAGCTGTCCTTTGCGATACTTTCCGATAAAGACTACGTAAGGGATGTTATCGACATCGGAACCGAATTCACGTACTCCGCTCTTGAATCGATGTACCGTGACAATTCCGTCGACGGCACATTCATTGCATCCGCATCGGATAACAACGATCTGTTCGGTGACGATGCACTCGATGAGTTCACATTCCCGTATCTGAAAGATGCCGTATCCAAAGTGCATAAAATCGGTTCCGCGGTCACTTTCCATCCTCACGGCGACTACACCGAAGGAAATCTCATTGAAAAATCAGTCAAAACAGGTATCGACTGTTTCCAATTCGCGGAAAATAACAATCCGGTGATAATTCATGATTTAATCGGTAAAAAATGTACGATCATGGGAGGAACGGACATTGTTCCCGTACTGTACAGCGGTACAGAACGGGAAATAAGAGATTCTGTCGGTTATTTCATGAAGATATTCTCGGACAGCAGGTACATTTTCTCATGTTCATGTTCTCTTCAGACAGGTACATCTCTAGATAACATCCGCATATTGTCCGAAGAATTTCACAGCATATGCTCTGACGAAACAAACCGATTACAAGATGGTGGACCCGGCCGGATTTGAACCGGCGACCTCCGCCGTGTGAAGGCGACGTCATAACCCCTAGACCACGAGTCCTTAAGGCGGACTAAGTATAATCCGTATTTAATTCTTATTTAGGTGTCAGAAGAACAGATTCATGCACAGACGGTGAGTTTGCTGATAGGCGTTCCCGCGGAGTAGCATCTGCTGTAAACTTTCCTGCATTTGTGAATCTTCACGAACTGTTTCTTCGCGACATCTTCGGAACCGTACACTTTCCAGCATCCGATGCATTTGGGGCATTTTCCGTCGTTTTCGATGAATCCTCTTACATCTTCGAGAGGATATCCGAGGAAAATACCGATATCATGGGGGAGACAGCCGAGTTCTTCGATTCTTTTCCTGAGAGAAGCTACGAGATTCTCTGTCGAAGAAATATCATATGATCTCTCTGCGAGGTATGCTTTCGATTCCTCATCAATGCGGTCGAGCAGATTGTCTCTGTAGACGTACACAATCGTACCGCATTCGGTTTCGAAGCAAGATATGGTCACACCGCGGGGACTCAGAATGTCACTAAGGCGTTTGGTTTCGAAGGCAATATCGTTGTAGGAGCAGCCAACCCTGAATAGGCTGCCGCATTTTATCCCCGCGAGTGTAGGAGCGCATTGTTCCACTACGCGCTTTTCGACCATGAATTTAGGATAGGCTAAATAGTATATAAAATTTAGGTTAGTCTAAAAATCAAGATAATCTTTAAGGCATGATTCACATACGCGAAAGTATGACAGACATGTCCGGTGACAGAAAAGCGGATGACGATGCAGCATTCACGAAAGCAATCGAAGTTGTCCTTTCAACAGGAAAATCCGATTATCCGAGTTATATCGGAGGACTGAAAGTGGCATCGGGTATGTCCGCAGATATTTACAGCCCTATAGATAAGACAATTATTTTCGGAACCTATCAGGAACCCGAAGAAGGTCTTGCCGACAGAGCGGTTACGGTAGCCAAGGAAGCATTCATCACATGGTCCGAGACATCTGCCGATGAGAGGATTGCAGTCTTTGAAAAAATTCTCTCAAAGATCGAACAGCAGAGATACAGACTCGCCGCAATGGTGTCCGTGAGCGTAGGAATGGATAAAGTCCGTTCTTTAAACGAAGTAGACACACTCATCGACGTCATCCGTAAGGCATGTGCCGATATCAAAACGGAAAAAGGAAGTCCGCAGGGCGTGTGGGCAATTCTTTCCGCATTCAACTCACCCTTGGCATCGCCTATGGGCTATGCGGCAACATCAATCATCGCGGGAAACACCGTTGTTATGGTGCCTTCCGTTCATTCCACGCTTCCAGTGTACACAGTGTACCGCATCTTCGAGGACTGCGGAGTTCCCGGAGGCGTGCTGAGTATCATAACAGATTCAACAAACAAGATGTCATCCGAACTTGCCAATAATCTTGATATTACAGGTATCGTTGCGACAGGTTCCGGAGAGAGGCTTGAGGATCTTATGTTCCTTCAGGCAGACGAAGATCTCAGATTCGTCAACGAAGTGAAAGGAATGAACCCGATTATGGTGTTCAAGCCCTCAAGTATGAAGGAAGCCGCAAAAACAGTTCTCGATGCGGCATTCAGATTCAGCGGTCAGCTGATAAATTCCTGTTCAAAAGTGGTATTGGTGGAAGGACAGCAGGAAGAATTCCTGAAATGTCTCCTTGAAGAAGCGAATTCCATAACAATCACCGACCCCACAGATCCCAAAGCATACACCGGACCGATAATCTCCGAGAAGAAACTGAAGGAATTCGGGGACATGCTCGATTCCATCAAAGGAAACGTCGTATTCGGAGGAAAGAGAGTTAAAGACATCATGACGGAGAACGGACCTTACGTTGTTCCCGCAATCGTTATGGGACTTGACGATGAACACGATCTCAACAACATGGACAGTGCTCTGCCGATACTCTCAATTCAGGTCGCATCAAGCGTAGACGATGCAATAGACATCATAAATTGTACTGAATACGGCCTGTCTGCAGGAATAATCACAAAAGACGAGGCAATCGCCAAGAGATTCAGAGAGGAAGTCGATGCAGAGAATATCTTCGTCAACGACCGCAGTAAGATTCCCGGCGCAGCATTCTGTGCAACGGTAGACCGTTTCCTGGAGTGAATTACATCAAACCCATCAGCACGATTTCTCTCGTGCCGATATAGGTGAGAAGGGTGGGGATCAGGAGGCACCCTGTGAGGTGCACTCTCCCTACTCCGAACATTATCGGGATGTATCCGATCAGTGCGGACACTGCAAGTAAAGCCAATCCGAAAGGTCCCGTAAAAAGATACACTAAAATTACTATCAGTAAGAGACAGGCAGAATTCATTTTGGAAGTGTTGATTTTCGATGAGATGTTACACATCAGCTTCCCGCACTGAATTGTCAGACCGTATGCAAGGAACGCGCCTATTGCGGCGGTAATCAGAAGAATCAGGAAGTTTTCGTTCAGAAGTCCGATTATCTCTTCTCCCATTATTTCCTCGACAACCATCATCGCACCCGATCTTCCCGTCCCCGATACGGATAATGTGGTAAGCATCATAATCGACGACGCAGAACCTATCGATGCAGTCATTGCGATGAATCCCTCTGGTCCTTTCTCACGTGAGAACATAGTTCCGATGATTGTTCCCGCAGTTGCCGTAATTCCCGGGAACCATCCTGTTACGCATCCCATCAGAACACCTTTGATCCCGGGAAGAGATCCGACAGGATACGGGATATCATCACTCTGTTCCACAATCCTGTTTTGTTTCAGAGATTCCAACATCGCCGGAACTCCGAACAGTCCGGACAGCATGGGAAACAGCAATGTTCCGTTTCCTAAGATTCCGTCACAGGGAATATCCAAATCCATACAGGCAAGACCCAGCATTCCGGAAATTATCAGAACTATCGATGCATAAATCATTCTGCGGACGTCTTTCTCGCTGATTATCAGCAGTAAAACGGCAATACAGAGAATTAACGCGGTTATACTGTCCAAGTAATCTCCGAGACCGTTCATAAGAATGAACTGCAACGGAACCGCAGTCAGAATCGAAACACACGAGCCTATGCAGCTTCCTATCGCCGCTGATCTCACGGCAGACATACCTTTTCCGTCGTTCAGAAGTCTGTGTCCCGGAAGCATCGAAACCGCATCGTCCGGACTCGGTGCACCCGTGAAAACAGAGGGAACATAATCAATCGAAGAATGAACAATCGCCGCAGATGTTATGCAGCAGCATATCGCAATCGCAGTATACCCAGGTGGGAAGAATAAAGAAATAATTTCACTCAGCGGAACATACGATGCGAGCATAAGCGTCGCTAACGTATTCACATGGATTCCGGGAACCATGCCTGTAAATGTACCGATCGCGGCACCGACCGATGCCATACAGACGATCATGATGAGGATATCGATCTCCACAAATCATCATTCGGTACATCCCGATTATAAGGCCGATAATACAGTTAGCATTTAACAACTCATTTATACGCATGTGCGATAAGCGGTATCAGATATCATGGATGTCGAACAGAGATATGCGCTGATAACAAGGAATGTACAGGAACTTACTACCGGTGAGGAACTCAAAGCACTCCTCGCCAAAGAGAACTATCAGCCCACTGCGTATATCGGATTCGAGCCGTCCGGACTGGTCCACCTCGGTTGGGCTTTGGTTGCCGCAAAGATCAAAGATCTCTGCGAAGCGGGTGTCAAAGTCATCATCTTCTGGGCGGATTGGCACGCATACATCAACGATAAACTCGGCGGAGATATCGAGAATATCCGTACCTGTGCCAGATACTTCGAAGACTGTTTCATCGCACTCGGTGTTCCGAGAGACAAAGTGGAATTCAGGTACGCTTACGAGCTGCTTGACAGCATCGACTACTGGGAGAAAGTCATCAAGATTGCAAAAGTCACATCGCTTTCAAGAGTCAAGAGAGCTATGACAATCATGGGCCGTTCCGAGAGCGATGCGGATTTGGACACATCGAAGATGTTCTACCCGATTCTCCAGGCAGCGGATATCTTCCACCTGGGTGTAGACATATCCTATGCGGGATTGGATCAGAGAAGAGCCAACATGCTTGCACGTGACGCAGCCGACAAACTCGGATGGAAGAAGCCTATTGCGCTGCACACTCCTCTTCTTCCCGGACTTAAAGGCGGACAGAGGATGGATCCCGCAATGCTGAAGAAAGAGGATGCGGACATCGACACTTCATTCAAGATGTCGAAGAGCGACCCCAACGCAAGTCTCAGGATCCACGACACTCCCGAAGACATCAGAAGGAAAATGAAGAAAGCATTCTGCCCTCAGGAAAGAGAGGACGAATCAATCAACCCTGTTCTGATGGTCTGCAAGAGTATCATTTTCCCTCAGCTGGGTAAGATTGAAATTGTGTTCCCTGAGAAGTTCGGTGGAGGTTCCGCGGTGTACAACAGCTACGAGGAACTTTCTGAGGCATACTTCTCCGGTAAACTTTTCCCCTCGGACCTCAAGAGCGGTGCGGCGGAAGGACTCATCAAAGTATTGGAACCTGTTCAGAAATACTTTGAGGAGCACCCTGAGAACTACGAAGCACTGAAGAAAGTCCTTAGGGACCTGGGAAGACTCTGAGGAGTCATTCGTCGGCTTTAATGCCGGCGGACTCCCTGTTCTTCTTTATTTTTCTGAATTCATCCATCGTTCTCATCATACAGATATGAAGGATTGCTTCCGCATCGCCTATCCCGGAGAGTCCCGCGGCACCGTCGTGGCCTCCGCCGTCTGTGACTGTTTCGTAGCCGATGTCTTTCACGATACAGCCGAGATTGATTCCTCTGCGGACCATCTCCTGTGTAGCTCTGGCACTGAGACGGAAGTTATCGTCTCTCTGCGATGCGACAAACGCAACATCCGCGCCTGACTGTAATAACGCTCTGCAACCGGATGCTTCGAAGCTTCCGCCGAATGAAACGGCGACAATCATATCTCCGACACGGTCGAATTTCGATCTTCCGATGTACTTCATCGTTGCTACACGCTCGGACATACTTGCTTCCGTACGTGTAAGTGCCAGTGCTTCATCCATCTCGATTCCCGTTGTTTCGAGGATGTAGGCAAAATCCTTCAGGAGTTCGTAATCTCCGTATTGGAAGTGACCTGAATCGGTAAGCATACCGCCGAGAAGCATTAATCCCACATCACGCGGAAGTTCGGGACAGTTGTCGCGGATTATTTCCAAAACAATCTGCGCACATGCACATTTGTCCGGTTCGCAGTATAAATCACACGTCCATCTGCCTGTGGGTTGATGGTGATCGATTACGATGCAGTTCTCCGGGATTTTGAAATCTTCCAATCCGAACTGTTCCGGAGACGATGTGTCTACAACGACCACAAGATCGTAGCTGTTGATATCGCATTCCTCCAAGATCGGAATGTTCATTTTTGTCTGTACGAACCTGGAAACGCGGTCGATGCTGTTCGGAGCGTAGATGTCGCAGTCCGGGAAGCATCTTGAGATCGCATAGGCCGATGATACGGCATCCATGTCGGCGTTGCCGTGTACCATGATGACTTTCCTGCCGTTCTTCAGCTTCTCCGCAATCTCCTCGTACATATGACGGCGAATGACTAGATTGTATAAAATAAACAGTATGAAAAAGAAAAGGAGAGGGAATGAATTCCCTCTTTTATCTGCGCCTTGTGGCTATCAGGGCGATGATGATGAATATCAACACACCGCCTCCGACGACATACAGATTCTTCACGCCGTCGACGATATTTTCCTTCTCGAGGAATGCCTCAGCCTTGTCAAGGAACTGTTCCGCGGCACTCGTTATCGATTCGATAATTCCGCTTATTCCGGAAGACGGTTTCTCGGCCCACTGAGCGTAGATTGTGAGATTTCCGGAGAGTACCTTTTTACTTCCTGCTTCGTAAATCTCACCTGTTCCGTCGGCTTTTGTATTCCATCCTTTGAACGTGTATCCGTCTCTGGTGGGTTCTATGTCTGAGACGGTGATGTTTGCATCGTCATCCGTCTTCAGGCTGCCGGGCCCACCTTCTCCGCCGTTAGTGTCGTATGTAAGGATGTATACAGTTTCAGTGCCGGGTGTTCTGACCCATTTGGCGTAGAGTATTGTATCGACCGAGAATCCTGTTTTCCCGTCCCATGCCTTTGTAAGTGCGGCATCGGTGTACCATCCGACGAGGTCGTAGTTCACTTTGACTGTAGACGGGATAGTGGGTACTGTGTCCTTTTTCGTATTGATAGGCGTAACAGCAGTTCCGCCGTTGGTTTCGAATGTTATGGTGATATTATCGGAACCGTACTTGTTGATTGCGAGAGGTGTCGGGATGGTGAAACCGTAATCGATTGTCTTGTCGTTTATGTGAGACTGAGCCACAGTGTATTTTCCCTTGTGTGTGGTGTCTACAGTCTCCTGGCCCGCCAGGAGATAAACGTCGCTGTATATGCTCTCGCCGCTTTTGCTTACGGGATCGTCCCATGTTGCATCCACGACATACCAATTGGATTCGATAAGAACAAGATTCCACATGTGTCCTTCGCCGACTCCGGATGCATCATTGTATGCGGTACCGACAATCATAACGTTCGGGATTCCGTACTGATCGCAGGCCATCTTGAATGATTTTGCATATCCCTCGCAGACAACCCTGTGGTCTCCGACCAATGCGGTGTAGGGGCTGCGGATGGTCGTGCTTTTTGTTTCGTCCGACAGTTCTGCGGATGCATATGTCAGAGTGTTTACGAGATAGTCGTGAATAGTTTTGACTTTGCTCGCATCATCTGCTTCTGCATCGACGCCTATGCTTTTGATGACATTCTCTATTGCGGTATTCTTTGCATCAGTGTTTTCATCTTCAAGTTTGAAAATAACAGTCGCTTTCGTGACCTTCGTACCTGAGATACTGTAGCTGATTTCTACTCCGGTGCAGTATACGTCCGGTCTCTCGAGTTTCAGACAGTCAGTCAGCTTTTGTAAGCTGGTTCCGAGTTTTACGCTCTTCTTTGCGGTTGCATCATAGTCTGTATATGCATCGCCCAAAACGTCACTTCCAATGGCAACCTTTACAGTATTGCTGCTTTTGTCAGCCTTGAGCAGTCCATCGTATGCGTACTGCATCGGTTCGTCCAGTTGGTTGTAGTACCATCTGTCGTAATCGGCAGTTGCACCCGTGCTGTCGCCTGAAACGACCAGCGGCACGGACGTAATCAACATGGTGATGACCAGCAGAATTGCGATCATCTTCCCCTGTGAGGATTTCATAAAAATGTGTTCGTGTTCAGAGTATATAGTATTTGTTGACTGCACATGTTCCAGCAATTCAAAAGAACATCATTTTTCCTGTACGGTTTTCCCTGTGATGTGTTCTATTGATATCTCATACACCTGTGTTACATTGCCGGAACGGGCTATTCCGTCATCTGCCAATGTTTCGCTGGGATAATACTTCATAGCAAGCTGTTTCAGCAGTGCCATTGCTCTCTGTCTGTCTTCGACGATGTGACATCTTCCGAAAAGAACAACACTCTGCATAAACGGCGCCCATTTCTCTTCTCTGATTATTTCTTCGCCGCAGACAGTAAAACAGACTTTGTCACAGGCTTTGATTGCATCGGATTTGTGTCCTTCCATCGATCCGTGGAAGTAAATCTTCTGATTTTCTTCATCGTAGACATAGTTCAGAGGAACAGCGTAAGGATAGCCGTCATCACCGTTCACTGCAAGAACTCCGCGGCGTGCGGAATGGAGAATACTAATTACGGTATCCTGACTGAGCGCTTTTCTTTCCTTCCTCATAGGTCTGAACATGATGATTCCGACAGGATAATCTGCAGATTAAACTGTTGTTGTGAAAACTGTGACAGGAGCCTTTCGGGCTCCGTCGTAAAAATTCGGAAAGGGTTTCACTCGGTTCTCTGCTGGCCCATTGCTTTGTTGAGGGATTCCTGCATGGAGTTGTACTTCTCGCGGAGTGCGTTCTCCTGGCGTTCCATGGATTTCACGCGGACTTCCATGGTCTCTTTTCCCTCTTCGAGCTCGGCTTTGACGGATTCCTTGTCGTTGACTTTAATCATCAGGGATCCTACGTTTTTGTAGACGTCGCCTGTGGATTTGTCAAGCTCTGCGATGGTCCTCTCGATCTCTTTGATCTGTGCGTCCATCTGGAGCTTCTGTGTGGATACCGCCTGGAGCTGCTGCTGGAGCTGCTGGAACTGTGCGATCTGGTTCTGTAACTGTGGGCTGATGCTGTTCATTCAGTTCACCTTCGCTATTCTGCTGATATCTTCTGTTATGCGGATGCACCCAAGATAAGAATTGAGTGCAGCCCTCATAGCCGTGGCGTCGTGAGCGGTTATCCTGATGTATGCTTCGTTTCCGGAACCGGATATTTCGACGTGTGTACGCGGTAATTCGCGGCATGTCTCCGGTTTTAAGGAAGAGATGATAGTTTCCGCGTTTGCGGAAACTATCTTCAGGTTTGCGCTCAGCATGATCGTACTCAGTCGGACTTCAGGACTTTCTTTACGTTGGGCCTCTCCTTGAAGAAGATCTTGGAGCCGCACTTTTCACACTGCAGTCCCAACGCATTGACGTTCCTGATAGGTTCGTTGCATTTAGCACATCTGTACAATCAAATCACCTCGGACGGAATCACTCACCGATCGTTGCTTTCTTGAGCTCAGGTGAGTATGCGCCCGCAGCGTACTTGGAACCGCAGTGTTTGCATGCCCAAACGCCTGAGCTGACCCTCTTGACGGAGGTGTGGTGGCACACAGGGCACTCATGATTCTTCTTCTGGTTGGCTTCGATTGTCTTCACCCTGTTGCGGACGACGACACCGTACCTTGCTCCGAACCTTCCGGATGTACCGGCTTTCTCTGTTCTCTTTGACATCTTTATCACCCAATGATCTTTCTGATCTCTTTGCCCTTTGCGACGGCCGCATCGAGGCACTGGCTGAGCTCATCGAGTGTGATTGAGCCCTTTCCGCCCTTCTGCATCGCCCTGAAGTTGCCGTTGTCGTCGGTCGTGATTGTCAGGCGAGCAGTTGAGATGTGTTCTTCGTCGAAATTCGGGTCTAATATTAAAGTGTTATCTATCTTACATGCGGTCAC
This sequence comes from Candidatus Methanomethylophilaceae archaeon, assembly GCA_963643255.1. Lineage (GTDB taxonomy): Archaea > Thermoplasmatota > Thermoplasmata > Methanomassiliicoccales > Methanomethylophilaceae > Methanarcanum. Next base: position 34,721 of record CAVIIW010000007.1, on the reverse strand, counting down.
CGATATAGGTGTGCATGTTACGGGGAGAGGTTGGTCTTCTCCGAGTCCGTACTGTTCGTAGGGAACGACTGCAGTCTTCAGTGCGAGCACGGCCGCGAGGTTGGCTGCATCGAAGAGGTTACCGTCGTAGTCGAGTGCGTACATATCGATGAAGCACATCCATACTTTCACACCTTCCTCTACGCAGAGTTTGCTCACATCGACCATCTTGGATTCACGGATACCGCGGTCCACGACACGTGCGAGTTCGATTGCGTCTTCTCCCGGCGGTCCGCCCTCGAACGAGGGGTGTGCCATAGGGAGGAATTCCATACCTGTTGTGAGGACTCCTTCTCCGGGAGTGTCCGGGAACGGCGTACCGGGGATGATTTTCACACCCGCGATGACTTCCGTCTTTCCGAGCTTGACTCTTGCGGATCCGTCTGCGGACTCGATGCAGTTTGTGACGTAGGAAATCTTCCTGTTGTCTTTGACACCGCGTCCGTCCTCTCTCTTTCCTTCTTTGAGGAGTTTGACTATGTGGTCGCGTTTGATTTCGGAAATTACGATATCACTCATCGTCATCAGCCTCCTCTTTCCTGGTGCTGTATCTCTTCTTGAGAGCGTCTTTCTGAATGTCGTAGAGTTCGTGGCATGCGCCGACTGCCATTGAGATAGCCTTGTCGAACTCTTCTCTCGTCATGTTACCGTCCATCTGAAGGAGAACGATTTCATCTGTGGAGGGAACGATTGCGATAGGAACATCCGCTTCTCCGAAGTTGTCTTCTTCTTTGTTCAGATCGAGCAGAACTTTTCCGTCCGCTTTACCTGCTGCGCATGCGGGAACGATGTCCCTCATAGGGATACCTGCATCTGCGAGTGCAACCGATGCCGCGGTAAGACCTGCGCACCTTGTACCTGCGTTTGCCTGCAGGATTTCGATGTAAACATCGATGGATGCACGGGGGTAAAGCTCTGTGAGAACTACATTTTCCAGTGCTTCTGCGGTGATCTTTGAGATCTCGATTGACCTTCTGTCGGGTCCGGGTCTCTTACGGTCGCTGACCGAGAACGACTGCATGTTGTATTTACACTGAATAATCGCCTTGTTGGGGTTCTGCAGGTGTCTCGGGTGGCATTCCCTGGGTCCGTAGACTGCTGCAAGAACTTTGTTTTTTCCGATTTCTACGTAAGCCGATCCGTCTGCGTTGTTGAGGACGCCGGCTTCTGCTTTGAACTGTCTGTGTTGATCGGCGGTTCTGCCGTCGATCCTGATTCCATTTTCATCAACTAAAACCATGTCGGTATGTCCGCTCATAATCATTCCTCCGATGCGTCGGGGAGTTTCCTCTCGATGAGTTCTTTGACTTTCTCCGTGAGGTTGCCTTTCTGTGAGTTTGCTTCGATGTACTTTATCGCTTCAACGGCAACTTCTGCATTCTCATCGTCGCCGTCTATCCATATCCTGCCGTTCTGTCCTACGAAAATACGGCAGTCTGTCATGTTCTTGAGCATCTGGATCATGGATCCGCTCTTTCCGATGATTCTTGACACTTTGCAGTACGGCACATCGACAATCATACCGCCCTCGAGTTTCCTGAGGCCGGAGTCGTTCATGGTCACCTGTATCTTCTTGCTCTCATCGACCATCAGGACCTTCAGGAGGACTGCGTCCCCGACGTTCAGGTACCTGGATGTGTCTCCGAACTCTACCTTCCACGGCACTTCGTTGACATGAAGGGGTGCCGGGTACGGTGCACTGATGTCCACCATCCAATTGGATGCCGCGATGTCGTTGATGATACCGATGACGGTATCTCCCGTCGACGGCATGTACACTCCGCCGATGGGTATGACACTGACCCCGTTCTGTGAATAGTTCTTCACACCGAGGATTGCGGCATACACTTTGCCGTCCTTCTCGTAGGTGTTGTCTCCGCCCTTCTCGCCTTTTGTGCTGAGAATGTCACCGGGGACCACTATCTCACGAGACGGTCTGGCATTTCTTTTTTCCATTTTATCACTTCTCGAATGTAATTCTGTAACGCTCACTGTATCAGTTTGACCTCGGCGTGTCCCTTGGTCCTGCTGTTGAGCTTTGCTGTAAGTTCTGTCGTGAGCCCTGCGGGGATTTCCATCACTCCGATCCACGAACCGTCCTGAGTCCACTCTTCCCTCTCGATCAATCCGTATGCCGTCAGGTCTCCGTAGCATTTGGCGTAGTCGCCGCCTTTGATTCTTACCGCGATTCTGCTCTTTTCGAACCTGATCGGGATAAGGGGTCTCAGGAGGTGCATAGCCTCTTCGACCTGTTTTTCTACGGATTTGAACGGATCGGCGTGGAATTTGCATTCTTCCAAAGCCAATTCTATTCTTGTCGGAGGGTGGGGGAGTTTGGTCTGCGGATTGATTGTGTTGGCGGCGATATAGGCGATAACCTGTTTTCTCTTGGCTTCGAGCATTTCCTTTCTCTGCTCGGCCGTGATCTGAACTTCGCCTTTTGCGATGATCTTTGCGGCAATCTCGCCGATATCGGTCGTACCGAACGCTTCTTTGACTTTTTCCTCTGCAGGTCTCGTTCCTTTTCTGGCGTTGTCGAAGACATCTTCCACTGCCATGTAGGCAACGGGGTCTACTTCCTTCCCCTGTTTGATGAGGTCCATGACCTTGGGGTCGAGAAGTATTTCGAAAGTGCCGCCGTGCGATTCAAGGCGGGCAACTATCGCATCTTCGAGATTCACCATGCGGAACACCTTCAGAGTTTCTCGATGAATCCTGCGAGTTCGCTCTCGGTGAATCTTCTGAACGGCTTATCGACGGTAACGATTCCCGCTTCCATTGTCTGGGGCGTGGGTTTCTCCTCCACTGCTGCGGAGAGTGCCTTGAGTCCGAGGGCCATTGCCTCGTCAAGGGTCATGCCGTCTTTGTACTCCTTCTCAAAGACATCGAGGACGACGGGGCGTCCGGAACCGATGCATCCCGCTTTGTATGCGACGAGTGCTCCCGAAGGATCTGTCTCGAAGAGGTGGATACCGAGGTCGTCAGTACCTGCGACGAGGAGTGCCGTACCGAAGGGGCGTCCTCCGCCGTACTGTGTGAAGTACTGTTTGTAGTCGCAGACTTTCTTCACAAGCCCTTCAACGGTGATGTTCTCGTTGTAGGTGAGCTTGTGATTCTGTGCGTTCTTCCTCGCTTCGTCGACGAGAACTCTCGCATCGGCGACGAGACCGGAGGTCGCACAGCCGATGTACTCATCGATGTTGTAGATCTTCTCGATGGACTCGGGTTCGACGAGTCTGCTTGAGACGTGTTTGTCCACCAAAAGAACAACACCGTCTTTGAACTTCAGACCGATGGTCGTCGTACCTTTCTTGACTGCCTCACGTGCGTATTCGACCTGGAAAAGTCTTCCGTCAGGTGAGAAAACCGTGATGCCTCTGTCATAGGCCATTTGTCCCGGTTGCATTGTTTTAACTCCTTACGACGGACGTTATCGCAACGTTGTATAAAGTCATTCGTGTACCTTATTTACGCGCGGGAAGGCGTGTTTTCTTCAGTACATCGTATCTGTCCCTCAGTGTTCTCAGAGTGCCTGAGGTTCTGAGAGGTACGGAATCGGGATCTGCGGATTTCATGAGAGCAATGTCGTTGTCTCTCTTTTCCGGGGAGGACCTTACGACCGCCCAGCCTTCGGAACACTGAATCACATACGGTGCATCGTCGCCTTTCAGTGCGCGGAGTTTCGGGATGAGTGTTTCTCTTGTGAGATTCGGATTCACGGTGAATGCGATGTATCTCCTGCGCCCTCTGACTGCTTTTACGACCATGTTTTTCACCTTTCGATTACGAACTGCGCACCGCATCTCGGGCATTCGCTGTCTCCGATATACATTGTCTGTCCGCAGGCGCATTTGAATGTTCCGTCTTTCCACGGCATAACTATTCCGCAGGAACAGATGTTGTCTTCGATTCTGTTTCCGCATTTGGGGCAGATTCCTCTTCTCAGTCTGCGCTCCGTCATCTCTTCCGGTACGCATCTGCAGTAGGGACATTCGTTGGTAAGATCGACACATTCTTCATGGAAGACTTTCCCGCAGACGCACTCTACGACATCCCCGTCTTCGAGCTTCCCGAAGCAGATGTCGCACTTGTCGTCGACCTCATTGACATCCAAAAAATGAGTAGGTTTGAGCTTCGAACCGCCCTCCTTAGGCTCCTCCAACAGACCCTTCTTCTTCGCCACGTAAGTCACGATGAATACGGCCAAAAACGTGACGCAGAGAACGTAAAACGCCAGTGCCAGAGTGCTTATCGGGATGTCCATGTTCCGTGTGATTGCCCTCATCTGTTAATATAGTTTCTTCGGCCCCGATCGCCGATAATTCGGTATTCAATGTCCGTTAATACCCTGAAATTACTTCGGATAATCCGAACTAATTTTGAAAATCCTACCAATTCATTTGTACCATTACCGTCTAGGGTAATTAATCCGAAGTTTCGAAATATCCTATCTGGCTATTGAAATTTTAGGTCTAACTCAAAAATGGTAGGAAGAATTTTGTCTCGGTGCTTCAAGAGTTATGTCATGAGAGATAAAATGCTATATAATGGTTATGTAGAAACGGTTAAAATACTTTAATGGATACTCAACTTCCGTTCCAAACTATACAAATAGTAACGGAGGCAAAGATTTGACTAAATCAGCGTTGGTTATCGGTGCAGGAATTGCAGGTATCCAGGCTTCGTTGGATCTTGCAGGAAGGGACATCCACGTCTACCTCGTAGACAAAGACCCCACCACCGGTGGAAAGATGTGCCGTCTTGACAAGACATTCCCTACGAACGACTGTTCAGCCTGTATTCTCTCACCCAAAATGGCAGATGTTGCCGGCCACCCGAACATCACAACCCTCACTTACACTGAGGTTGTAAAGGTCGACGGCCAGGCAGGAGATTTCAAAGTCACGGTCAAGAAGAAACCCAGGTACGTTGACCTTACAAAATGTACCGGATGCGGTGACTGTATCGCGAAATGTCCTACCAAGAACATCCCCGACGAGTTCGAATACGGACTCTCGACAAGGAAAGCAATTTACATCCCCCACGCACAGGCTGTTCCCAGGGTCGCATTGATCGATCCCGAGCACTGTAAGAAGATTCTTGCAGGAAAGTGCGGAGTGTGCGAGAAGACCTGTCTCAAAGGTGCAATCAACTATGAGGACAAAGAGTCAATCGAAGTCCTTGACGTCGGTTCCATCGTTGTCGCAACAGGATTCCAGGTATGGGATGCAAACATCGCAACAGAGTACGGCTACGGCAGGTACGACAACGTCGTCACCTCGATGGAATTCGAGAGGATGATGTGCGCATCGGGACCCGACCACGGACACATCAAGAGAAGGTCCGAGGACCACGAGGCACCCAAGAAGATCGCATTCGTTCAGTGCTGCGGTTCAAGGTCTGAAAAGAAAGGATGGAAGAAATACTGTTCATCCGTCTGCTGTATGTACGCCACAAAGCAGGCAATGATTACCAAAGAGCACGCAGATGTTCAGGAAGACATCTTCTTCATGGATATCAGGTCCTACGGTAAGGAGTTCGAGGCATACATCCACAGGGGAGAAGACCAGTACGGCATCAGGATGCACAGGTCGTCCCGTGTCGCAAACGTAGAAGAGAACGCAGACAAGACACTTACAGTCAACTACGCAGACGCCAACGGCGACCCGCAGTCCGATGTCTTCGACCTCGTTGTTCTCTCCGTCGGTCTCAACCCGCCCGCAGGAGCGGAGGAATTCTCCAAGATCCTCGGTATCAACCTCAATGAGTACGGATTCTGTGAGACATCCGTCTTCCACCCCCTCGAGACTTCAAGAGAGGGAATCTATGTATCCGGTGCATTCGCAGCACCCAAGGATATCCCGACAACAGTCGCGGAGTCTTCAGGAGCTGCAGCAAAGGCAGGAGCATGCATTGTCGATGCAAACTTCGAGCCCTGCGCACCCAAAGAGTTCCCCGCAGAGAAAGATGTCGAAGGTCAGGAGCCCAGAATCGGTGTTTGGGTCTGCGAATGCGGTATCAACATCGGTGCAACAGTCAATGTTCCCGAAGTCGCAGAGTACGCAGCAACACTCCCCGGTGTCGTTTACTCCACCAAGACAATGTACGCATGCGCACAGGACACACTCCAGGCAATCTCCCAGGCAATTCAGGAGAAGAACCTCAACAGAGTCGTTGTCGCATCATGTACACCCAGGACACACGAGCCCCTGTTCAGGAACGCATGCCGTGAGGGAGGTCTCAACCAGTACCTCTTCAACATGGCAAACATCCGTGACCAGTGCTCATGGATCCACATGCACGAGCCCGAGAAGGCCACAATGAAGGCCAAGGACCTCGTAAGAATGGCAATCGCAAAGGCATGCCTCCTCGAGCCTCTCGAGGGTGCAAAGATCCCCGTCACAAACGCAGCAGCTGTTATCGGCGGAGGTATCACAGGTATGACCACAGCACTCGACATTGCAGCACAGGGATACCCCGTACACATCGTCGAGAGGAGCGCACAGCTCGGAGGAAACGCTCTCCAGTTCAGGCACTCCGAAGACGGAGTCGACACAGCCGCATTCGTGAAAGAGCTGATCGACAAAGTCAACGCCAACAAGCTCATCACCGTCCACCTCGGAACAGAAGTCAAAGACATCCCCGGATTCGTCGGAAACTTCAAACTCCAGCTCAAAGACGGCTCAGAGTACGATGTCGGTGCAGTCATTCTCGCAGTAGGAGCGACACCTTACGTCCCCACCGAGTTCAACTACGGAAAGGACTCCAAGGTCATCGTCAACCTCGAAGCAGAGAAGATGATCGCAGAAGGCAAATTCAACGCAAAGAACGTTGCATTCATTCAGTGTGTCGGTTCAAGGTCTGACGACGTGAAATACTGTTCACGTGTCTGCTGCGCAACCTCACTCAGGAACGCAATCAAGATCAAACTCGCAGATCCCACAGCAAATGTCACCATATTCCACAAGGATATCAGGACATATGGATTCCGCGAGGAAATGTACAGAAAGGCATCCGAAGTCGGAGTCAGGTTCCTCAGGTACCGCGACACCGATCCCCTCCCCGAATACGACGGAAACGTCGTCAAGGCATACGATACCATCCTCGGCAGAGATGTCGAAGTCCCCGTTGACTGCGTAGTTCTCGCGAACGGTATTAAACCCGACAGAGAGGAGAAGGAAGAAATCGCAAAGATGCTCAAAGTCCCGATCAGCAAAGACGGATACTACTTCGAGGCTCACCAGAAACTCAGGCCTGTCGACTTCGCAACAGAAGGTGTCTTCGTTGCAGGTCTCGCACACTGGCCCAAATTCATGGACGAGTGTCTCGCTCAGGGATCCGGAGCGGCATCAAGAGCACTCACAATCATTTCGAAGCCCTACCTGGTCTCCGAAGGTATCATCGCCTCGGTCAACGAGAACTACTGTGACGGATGCGGTGTCTGTGAGGGATGCTGTGAGTACAAGGCAATCTCGATTGTCGAGGTTGACGGAAAGAAGAAGAGCAGCGTCAACGCAGGTCTCTGTAAGGGATGCGGATGCTGTGTAGCGGCATGTCCGTCCGGAGCGATGGAACAGAAAGGATTCAAGTCCAACCAGATCATCGCAGAGATCGATGCATGTCTCGACTACCCCGTTGGAGGACAGTGATTATCATGGCAGATTTCGAACCAAGAATCGTAGCTTTCTGCTGCAACTGGTGTTCATACGCCGGAGCAGACGGTGCAGGAGTTGCAAGGCTTCAGATGCCTACCAACTTCCGTATCATCAGGACAATGTGCTCTGCAAGGGTTGACCCCGAGTGGGTCCTCAGGACATTCGCAAAGGGTGCTGACGGAGTCATCATCCTCGGATGCCACCCCGGAGACTGCCACTACATCGGCGGTAACTACAGGGCAAGGAGAAGAATCGCACTTCTGAGGATGGTCCTCGAGCAGTACGGTTTCGACTCAAAGAGAATGAAACTGGAATGGGTCTCCGCATCTGAAGGAGAGAAATTCCAGAAGACGATCGTCGAGTTCGTGGACACAATCAAGGCCCTCGGACCCACACCCGTCAAGAAGGAGGCTTGAACATGGGTCTCTTCAGCAAATTATTCAAGAAGAAGGACAAAGCAGAACCTGCAGCAGAGAAGAAGGCAGCACCCGCTGCCGCTCCTGCAGCAGCACCCGCCGCAGCAGCAGGCGGATACATCGCAAACTCCCCTATTGCGGGATACGTCCCCGGCCTCGGTGCACCTGAGGGCGGAAAGATCAAGATCGCAATCTACTGGGCAGCAGCCTGCGGAGGATGCGATGTTTCGATCCTCGACAGCGATGAGAAAGTCCTCAACATCGGCGCAATGGCAGACATCGTTATGTGGCCTATCGCAGCCGACGGAAAAGAGAAGGATATCGCAGCGATGGAAGACGGAGAAATCACCGTCTCACTCATCAACGGTGCGGTCAGGAACTCCGAGAACGAGCACATGGTAAAACTGCTCAGGCAGAAATCCAAGCTCGTCATCGCATACGGATCATGCGCATGCTTCGGAGGAACACCCGCTCTCGCTAACATCGTCGGTGACGGAAAGGAAATCCTCGACTACGTCTACCAGAAGACCCCGTCAACAGCGGACTTCCAGGCAACGTACCACAAGGATGCACCTGTCATGCCCCAGACAACTACACAGGTTCCTGAGGGTGAGGTCACACTCCCGGTGTTCTACGATGTTGTCAACTCGCTCGACCAGGTCATCGATGTGGACTACTACGTCCCCGGATGCCCTCCGACACAGGAGACAATCGCAAAACTCCTCGACGCACTCGTCGGCTTCGTCTACAACGGCGTTGCACTTCCCCCGAAGGGAACAGTCATCGGTGTAGAAGACAAGACACTGTGCGAAGAGTGCCCCAGGCACAAAGAGAACAGGAGACTCGAGGCAATCTACGAGCCCTATCAGGTCAACGTCGACCCGGATCTCTGTCTCATGGACCAGGGAATTCTCTGTCTCGGAGCAGCAACAGTCGCCGGATGCGGTGCAAAGTGTACAAGGGTAGGTCAGCCCTGCCGCGGATGCTACGGACCGACAAAGGCAGTACAGGAGCAGGGAGCTTCAATCTTCACAGCGGTTGCATCACTGTACCCTGTGCTTGAGGACGACCCCATATGCGGAGAAGACAAGATCGCAGACGTTATGTCCAACATCAAAGACCCGCTCGGTTACTTCTACGCATTCTCAATGTCGAAAGCATTGATTAAATCAAAAGTCAAAGAAGGAGGTCAGTAAAATGGCTGGACCTATCATTTGGGATGAGAAAACAAAAGCGACCGGAAAGAGGATCACTGTCGACCCGATCACACGTCTCGAAGGTCACGGAAAGATCGAAATCTTCCTCGACGACAGCGGTAACGTGCAGAACGCTTACTGGCAGATTCCCGAGGTAAGAGGATTCGAGAGATTCTGTATCGGAAGGAAGGTAACAGAGCTCAACCAGATCACAGCAAGGCTTTGCGGTGTCTGTCCCGGAGCACACCACCTCGCATCGACAAAAGCTATCGACGGATGCTACAACGCAAAACCGACCCCCACGGCATTCAAGCTCAGGGATCTGTTCTACAACGCACACTTCGTGCACAGCCACATTGCGCACTTCTACGCATTGGCAGCACCCGATTTCGTCCTCGGACCTGCATCACCTGCAGCAAACAGGAACGTTCTCGGTGTCGTCGGAGCAGTCGGACTCGAACTCGGAGGAGCAGTCCTCAGGGCAAGGTCCAAGGCACAGAGGATTCAGGCAATCATCGGAGGTAAGGCAACACACCCCGTCATGGGAGTTCCCGGAGGAGTGACAACCACCATCACGAAGGAACAGCAGAACGAGATCAAGAGCTACGCTCAGGATCTGGTTGACTTCGCAAAGACCTCGATGAAAGTGTTCAACGATGTCGTCCTCAGCAACAAAGAGTACGTCGACATCATCGCGAACAAAGACCTGTACTACCAGGAGTCCTACTACATGGGACTTGTCGGTAAAGACAACGCACTCGAGTTCCACGACGGACCTGTCAGAGTTGTCGACCAGAAGGGTGCAGAGTACGACAGGTACGATGCATTCGACTACCTCGACCACATCTCCGAGGCTGTTGAGCCCTGGTCCTTCGAGAAGTTCCCGTACCTGAAGAAGATCGGATACAAGGGACTTTACTCCGGACCCGACAACGGTCTGTACCGTGCAACACCTCTGTCCAGGCTGAACGTCTGCGACAAGATCAGCACGCCTATCGCACAGGAAGAGCTCGAGAGATACCGCGGATTCTTCAAGGATGCCGGTGTCCCCTGCGAGAATGGTAAGCCCATCGTCAACTTCACACTCGCCACACACTGGGCAAGGATCATCGAAATGATCTACGCAGCAGAGAAGTGTCTCGAGGATGCAAACGACGCTGACATTACCAACAGCGATATCAAACAGACAGATCTCGTCCCCGGAGGACGCGGTGTCGGCTGTGTCGAGGCTCCCAGAGGAACACTCACACACGACTACACATGCGATGAGAACGGAATCGTTACCGCATGTAACCTCGTCGTCGGAACAACCAACAACAACGGACCTATCAACGTAGATGTCTGCAGGGTTGCGAAAGCACTCATCAAGAACTACGATGTCTCACCCGGTCTGCTGAACATGGTTGAGATGGCATTCAGGGCATACGACCCGTGCAACTCCTGTGCAACACACAGCCTGCCCGGACAGATGCCTCTGACAGCAGTCATCAGGAACAGCGACGGTTCGATCTACGACACCGTCTCGCGCGACTGAATAAACTAAGGGGCGAAAGCCCCTTTTCTTATTATTATAATCAGCGGCCTCTGGGACCACGTTTGAGATTTCTCATTTCGTAGCGGTCTTTGACCATTATGTCTTCTCTTCTTCCGAGATCTATTCCGTCGAGAAGGAAAATACGTGCATTGTTCAGATCAAGGAAAGTATCGTTGACCAACGGCCCTAAGAATTTACCGTTGTGAACATTTACCGGAGAACCGCCCAGCATTCTGTTGAACGCAGGCATTATGATGAATTTTTTCGGATACTGCGAATATCTGTCTCCGCCCGAGATGAAATCTCCCCTTACCCAACACGGTTCGGTGGTTTGATTTTCGACTCCGTCCCTGAACATAACCGCAGGGTGTTCGTGAGCCATGATGAGAGTATCACATTCCATAACGTCCTCTTTCGGCCATGTGTGTCCGTGAATGTATCCCACATCGTTAATTCTGAAACCTGTGGAAGGCCCGATTCTTATTCCTATGGGAAGAAATTCTTCGATATTGGTGTCGTGATTTCCTCTTACCAGATCGATGTTTGAGAATCTTTCACGTAAACGTTCGAAAAATTCAGGAATTTCTCTGTATTCCTGTTTGGAGGAACCGGGTACGGAATCTTTCACATCTCCCAAAATAATCAGATGATCGCATCCTTCGGAGTTTTCGAGGATGCAGTTTAGCATATCTTCCGTTCTTGAAATCAGATTGAAACCTTTCTTCATCAGATGTGCTTCCACACCAATGTGGAGATCCGTGATAACGAAAGTGTCATCGACTCTCAATGCAGGCACACCGTAAATCGGTTGGATTTCCGCCATAGAATCACTTCAGTCCGTCGCGGAGGACTCTGGAGATATTGTCGATAATGTCTGTTGCCATAAGTCCGTATGAGTGGACGTTGAATGCATATTCTCCGGCTTTTCCGCAGATGTATGCGCCGAGACATCCTGCATCGAAGGGATTCATTCCTTTTGAGAGAAGTCCTGCAATTGTTCCCGCAAGAACATCTCCGGTACCTCCCGATGTCATTGCGGGAGTTCCTGTGCGGTTACGGCGTGTTCTGACACCGTCCGTTATAACATCTTCCGCACCTTTGAGAACAATTGTCGCATTGTATTTTGCGGAAAATTCAGACTGATCCATATCTCCTGTCAATCTTCTGAATTCTGCGTGATGAGGGGTATAGACTGTAGGCGCATCTCTTCCGATCGGTTTTTCCGATATTGCGGTGATTCCGTCCGCATCGATTACCATGGGCTTACTGCATTTTGCCGTGAACGAACGTACTGCATTCATTGTTTCGGGATCTGTTCCCAAACCCGGGCCGATAAGAACAGCATCGGTATTTTCCGCAATCTGAAGTAACATATCGACAGAATCTTCCGTAAGATGGTTTCCGGGGATTCTGTGCATAATGAACATGGGGCAGAATGAGGAAATCTCACTGAATGATGAATCGGGAGTTGCAATACGTACCAAATCGGCGCCTATGCGGAATGCTGCCATCCCCGACATAGCGGGTGCACCGATATACGGTCCGCCGCCGATAATCAGCAGTCTTCCGTTCTGTCCTTTGTGTGACTCTTTTTCGGGAACCGGATATCTGAGCATATCTCCCAGTCCGACATACGTGTATGCATCTTCGGGAATTCCGATGTCTGCAATCACGATCTTTCCGCATGTATTCTCATTCATTCCTTCTTTGAGGTCGTGGAATGTTACCGTGACTTCCGGTTTTACCGAACATTCCGTTCCGAATCCTGAAGGAATGTCGCATGAAATGACTGTTTTTCCGGAGTTATTGATGGCTTTGATGCATTTTGCATACTCTTCTCTGACAGTTCCTTTAATTCCTGTTCCCAGAAGACAGTCGACGATTACGTCATAATTTCCGATGATATCCTCAGAATATTTTGAAGCGGAAATCTTTGCAAACATTTCTTTTGCAAGCTCACTTTTCGGAGGATTGATTACGGCAACATCCGCCGAGAGCAATCTCGCAGCAACAAACCCGTCCCCGCCGTTGTTACCTGTGCCGCAGATGAACAGTATTCTTTTACCCGAATACAAATCGGAGATAACATTTGCAAGCTGTTCGCCTGCATTCTCCATAAGAATATCTGTTTTGACTCCAAGATATTCGGAGTTGATATCCATTATCCTGGAATCGAGTGGGGACATCATAGGTCGGAAATGCAGTTGACAGTATAAATGTATCAAGCATTCTCGACGAGAATCTTTCCGATGTCTGCGAGGATAGACGTCTTTTTCATCTTTCCTTTTTCGACGCGGACACATCCTGCCTTCATAGTGGGGTTGGACGGATACGATTTGTCCTCGATTATTTTGTATTCGAGATCGAGAATCATAGCACCTTTTGCGATGATATCCAAATCGGGATTCTCAACGCAGAGGTTCTTGGGCAACCTTCTTCCTTCAGCGCGTGACCTGTTTATATCGAAATACTCAGGCCATAACACAATCGCGTTGTCGTCGTCGTATGCCATATTGATCAGAAAGTAAGTGTATTGTAAAAGGTTTGGTGTGCTTACGCGAGCAGGATCGCGTTAACACTACCATCCTGGCCGGGCCTGGATGTTACAACAGCTTTGCTTCCGCCCTCAAGGTCGATGGTGGCACCCTTGTTGAGGATGTTACGCTGGATGTAGTTCGGGTCTGCCGGGTTTGCACTGACATTGACGATTTTCATCCTTGTGACCTTGCCGCTGTTCTTGTCAACGACATTTGCATATTCTGCTGCAAGCATACCAACCTTGACATTTCCACCGGCACCGCGGTACTGCTTCAGTGACTCTGCACCGAGCTTTGTGAACTGCTTCTCTCTGCCGATTTCGAATTTCCTCTTGTTAGCACTGGGGACACGCCTGCCGCCAGTGGGCTTTCTGTTGGATTTTCCCTGCCAAATTGCCATGATTACCGACACCCTCTATTATCGAACTGTATATAAAACTTTCATCCGTGTTATATACAAATCAGTCAGACGGACCCACAAATTCCGCTTTGATGTCTTTACCGTCAATGTCCAGTATGACTGCGTGCCCTTCTTTGGCAGGTCCGGGGTTGATGAACATTGTTCCGTCGATCTCTTTAATTCCCACGGCCTCGTGAATGTGGCCCGAAAGTGCGACTTTGGGCTTGTATTTATCAACAATCTTCCTGATTCCGGTGCTTCCGACGTGGAGTCCGGAAGGAATCTCATCGAGAATTCCGTATGAGGGGGCGTGGGTCATGAGAACATCGACCTTATCGCAGATTTTGTCGAGAATCGATTCGATCTCATCTTCCGCTGTCTCGAAGGGTGTGTCAAAGATTGTGGGGTTGCTTCCTCCGAATGCGGCGAGTCTGATGTTTCCGATTGTGAATGACTTTCCGTGAACGCTGTGGCAGAGTCCGGAGAGTTTTTCAGGCAAATCTTTCGGATCGCAGTTTCCGGGAATAAGATAAACTTCCTTCGTGAACTTTTTCAGCAATTCCGAACCGTTTTCGGATGTTCCCAAATCGGTTAAATCTCCGAGGAAGAGAACTGCATCTACATCATCGGTTTCCAGTTTGTTAATCCACCCGAATGCGGATGACTGATTGTGAAGGTCTGTAAGTACGAGGAATTTCATGTTACCGATGATTGCCGTTCGATTATATGACATTAAGTCCGTCGGTACGTTTTACGATAATCTGGCAGTTGCTTTCCGCAGATATATAAATAAAATGCGTATAACCGAGAAATATGAGGGATGTGCGTTTAGAGGCAATTAAGGAGCGTAAGTTGGGAGAGATTACTCTCTACGCAAGTATGATCCGCCTCGATATCGGAAGAAGAAATGAGTATTTCGCTCTGATGACGATGATAAACAGGGATGTAGATCTGATTGAAAGTCTGCTTTCCGACGGTGTTCTGCCGGAGACCGTTCCGATCGGAAGTCCGATTTATGTTTCAAGACTTTCCGAGTCGGAAACTGAGGATGAAAAATATCTCGACGGTTTCAGGAACGGTGTTGCAGATGCACCGGATGCTGCCGAGGTTATCGCAGAAGAGACTGCCGAAGAAATCACATCCGAGATTGCATCGGAGGAACCTGCGGCTGAGGAAATCGCAGCTGTCGAAACCGCAGCGGAAGATGTTCCCGCCGTTGAAGAGGATGTTCCTGCAGAAGAGATTCCGGAGGAGAAGGATGCAATCGACTCTGTGTTGTCCGAAGAGGAGATTTCCGATCTTAAGAAGATAAGGGAAATGAAGAATTCCAAGATCGATCTCTTTATCGAACGTGAGCTCTTCGGCAACTTTAAAGAAGAAGCATGCGAAGACATCATCCGTTTCACAAAGATCGATATCAGAATCATCGATATTTTCCTGGGGTTGGACAACTCCGATGAAGATGTTCTCAAATCCGATCTGAAGACTGTTGTCGGTATCGTCAACACTATGGAGCCGCCGAAGTTCGGAAAGGTTTACATTAATTCTCTGAACAAGGAAGAGGCGAAGCTCGAGATCAGGTACAACGAACTTCTCGACAAGGTTGACGATCTTGTGAGGCTCAGGTTCCCGGAGATCGTCCCTCAGAACGAATGAATGCAGACCGGCGTAAGTCACGCCGGCTGCCTTCTTTAAACAATTTACATATTATATCTTCTTATAATAATAAGAAAGGAAGAATACAGTATAGTTTCTGTTCTTCCGTATTAATTTCCGATTTGTTTGCGGTAAAAGGCTCCGCCTTTTCGGAATGATTTGTAATTTTCGAGAATGTTAATGGCGTGGGGGGCGAGATTCGAACTCGCGGGTCCGATTGGACATTAGATTAGCAGTCTAACGCCTTACCAGGCTGGGCCACCCCCACAAGGTAAACCACGGTAAGTTGTCCTCATATTAAACACTCACGAAAGGTCCGGAATACGGCCGGATCTGCGGAAGGATGTATGCGGGTGATCCGCCGAACGCTGTCGGTGTCGGCTGCGACGGCGGTTTCGCTGAAAAAATATGAAATTCGGGAGTTTTGGAATGAAATTTCGGAAAATCGGCTACTAGAAAATTTTACGGACAGATAAGTATAAGTAGAGAAGCGCATAACGGGGTAATGCGCGGTGCGAGGCACCGAGCAGACGAGTAATCTCGGCGGGTATGATGGCCCAAAACCATTATATACTCCTTCGATATACTCGGAAATGCGCGGCTGAGACCGAGTGTCTCGGGCTGCGAAGATGGAGAATCAAGATCTCCGCCGGAATCACGGCGTGTTCTCTTGTATTCTGACGTTCGATGCTACGAATGTTCCGTTAGACGGAGCATCGTAATGAGTGTGCCGTTTAGCGGGACAATAGGTGAAACGTGGTAAACTGCCAGTTTCAATTTCATCCATCATAAATGACGTTTGAATAGTCAATATTGATTTGACTCCGGTTGATCCTGCCGGCGGCCACCGCTATAGGAATTCGATTAAGACATGCGAGTCGAGAGTCGTAATGGACTCGGCGGACTGCTCAGTAACACGTGGATAACATGCCCTAAAGTGGAGGATAATCTCGGGAAATTGAGGATAATACTCCATAGATCATGAAATCTGGAATGATTCATGGTTCAAAGTTCCGGCGCTTTAGGATTGGTCTGCGGCTTATCAGGTTGTAGTGGGTGTAACGGACCCACTAGCCAGTGACGAGTATGGGCCTTGAGAGAGGGAGCCCAGAGATGGATTCTGAGACACGAATCCAGGCCCTACGGGGCGCAGCAGTCGCGAAAACTTCACAATGGAGGCAACTCCGATGAGGGAATTCCTAGTGCTAGTACATTAGTATTAGCTTTTCTTTAGTATAGATCGCTAAAGGAATAAGGGCTGGGTAAGACGGGTGCCAGCCGCCGCGGTAATACCCGCAGCCCAAGTGGTGGTCGATTTTATTGAGTCTAAAACGTTCGTAGCCGGTTCATTAAATCCTTGGGTAAATCGGAAAGCTTAACTCTCCGACTTCCGAGGAGACTGATGAACTTGGGACCGGGAGAGGCAAGAGGTACTTCTGGGGTAGGGGTAAAATCCTGTAATCCTAGAAGGACCACCGGTGGCGAAGGCGTCTTGCTAGAACGGATCCGACGGTGAGGGACGAAGCCCTGGGTCGCAAACGGGATTAGATACCCCGGTAGTCCAGGGTGTAAACGCTGCAGACTTGGTGTTGGAGACCCTTCGGGGGTGTTCAGTGCCGGAGAGAAGTTGTTAAGTCTGCTACTTGGGGAGTACGTCCGCAAGGATGAAACTTAAAGGAATTGGCGGGGGAGCACCGCAACGGGAGGAACGTGCGGTTTAATTGGATTCAACACCGGAAAACTCACCAGCAGCGACTGTTACATGAAAGTCAGGCCGATGACCTTACTAGATTTTCAGAGAGGTGGTGCATGGCCGTCGTCAGTTCGTACCGTAAGGCGTTCTCTTAAGTGAGATAACGAACGAGACCCTCACCAATAATTGCTACTGCATCGTCCGCGATGTAGGCACATTATTGGGACCGCTGGCGCTAAGTCAGAGGAAGGAGAGGTCAACGGTAGGTCAGTATGCCCCGAATCTGCTGGGCTACACGCGCGTTACAAAGGGCGGGACAATGGGCTCCGACGCCGAAAGGCGAAGGTAATCTCGAAACCCGTCCGTAGTTCGGATTGTGGGTTGTAACTCACCCACATGAAGCTGGATTCCGTAGTAATCGCGAATCAACAACTCGCGGTGAATATGCCCCTGCTCCTTGCACACACCGCCCGTCAAACCACCTGAGTTGGGTTTCAGTGAGGCTATCTCTTTTTGGGGTATTCGAACTGAGATTTAGCAAGGAGGGTTAAGTCGTAACAAGGTATCTGTAGGGGAACCTGCAGATGGATCACCTCCTACGCAGAGTGGGGTCAAACCCCACTCTCAAACATATATAAGCGAATTTACATTGCAAGGAAGTCTCAAACGAGTACTTCCCGCAATTCCTTGGTAGTTTATCACGCACTAAACGTAGCATCGAACGCCATTTACATCTTTTCTCATTTTTATCAATCATTCAACAGTGTCGTTGTTGTTTCTGACTTTCATTCAAAGATGCAGCATTTGCTCTGTTCCTGATTACTGATAAAAATTCAGATCATTCGAGACAGAATGATATGTGGTAGTCCCGTCCGGATTCGAACCGGGGTCGCCGGCTCCAAAGGCCGGCATGATTGACCACTACACCACGGGACTGTTTAACTGCCCTATCGGATTTAATTATTTAACAATTGACTGTCAATCAATGTACCGACAAGATGTGTGGATGCACTGCCTGTAATTTCCACATCGACGAAGGTGCCGATTTCAAGATCAGCTTCGATACCCACAGGTCTGTAGTTGATATTCCTTGCAATGACAGTTCCCGGCCTTCCCTTTTCGGTTACAAGTACTCTGTATCTCTTTCCGATAAGTTTCTCATTAACCGCTGCTTCGACAGTCATTTTCATCTCTGTGAGTTCTGTGGAGCGTTCCTTGGAAACGTTACCCTGAATCTGATTCTTCATAGTCGCAGCATCAGTTCCGGGCCTTACGGAGAAACGTGTGATATTCACTGTATCTGCATGAAGGTCTCTTATCAGCTTCACACTCTTTTCGTGATCCCTGTCGGTTTCTCCGGGAAATCCTGTGATAAGATCGGTAGCGATACTGATGTCTTCGTATCTTTCTCTTAAACGGTTGACAATACCCATGAAACGGTCCACTGTGTAGTGTCTTCTCATGTCATCCAATACGGAGTTACTTCCGCTCTGCACGGGAATATGAAGGAATCTGTAGACTCTTTCGTCTTCCATGACGTCCATGAGATCGTCCAATATCGGATCGAGATTGTTGGGATTCATCATTCCGATTCTTATCTTATAATCGCCGTCGAATTCCAGGAATTTCTTCAGCAACGAAGGAAGATCCGTTCCCGTATCTCTGCCGTAACAGGCAGTATCCTGGGCTGTTACCAGAATCTCTTTTGCGCCCGCATCAAGCATCGATCTGAACTGATCAATCAATTCGTCTTCGGGATAACTTCTCAATACTCCTCTCGCAAAACGTGTGATACAGTATGAGCAGTTACCCAAACATCCCTGTGCAATAGGCAGGATGGCGGATGCCTTCTGTCTTGTATCCGCAACCGGTACGGAACATCCGAATGCACTTTCCACTTTGCCGGTAAAAAGATCGTACTGATCCGGAGGAATAATCAAAGATTCCGGAAGGCGGATGGAAATCCTCTTTGGCTGTACTTTTGCCATACAGCCTGTGACTATTACCTCCTTGCCTTCTTTCTTCAGTTCACCCATCCTGTGAATCATTTTCTTTTCGGTAGTTTCCACTACTGTACACGTATTCAGGATGACGATGTCCGCTTCTTCTGCAGAATCCACTCTGGTATGACCTAAACGCTCCATCTTTTCGGAGAGCTGTTCGCCCTCGCCGAAGTTCATCGTGCAACCGTACGATTCCACGAAGTATCTCATACGGGATCCTCAGCGTGTTGCGGCTTCTGTGGTCAGTGCACCGAAGGCTGTCTTGGCGGAGATGTTTGTAATCTTCGCGTGAACGGTTGTACCTTTAACGGTTCCGGGTACGATGACGATGTAATCCATCATCTTTCCGATACCGTCACCCTTCTTTCCGACATCGCTTATGAAAACTTCAACGATGTCTCCCTCTCTGAGGTTGTGGGTGTCGGCTCTGGTACCCTTCTTGACATTGACGGGTCTGTGCGCACCGCATGCCTCACATTCGAGAACGAGGGTCCTGCCTTCCTTGACCATCTTGGTATCGGGACGTCCGCATTCGGAACAGATGACGAAGGTGTCCGTGTAAGACTGAATCTTATCGGTAATGTGTCCGGGGCTGATCTTCGACTTGAGGACAACCCTGCGGCCTTCGAGGTTACCGGGTGTACCGAGTTCCCTGAGAAGATACTGAAGAACGTGTTCCGGTTCTCTCCTGAGCTTGTCGGTGACGTCTATGAAATTCCTTATGACTGTTGTCTTACCCTCCTGCAGTACGTCGAGTTCGGGTAAAACGAATCTCTCGTGCGATTCCGCAACTTCGGGTAACTGTTCTTTCGCTCTGTCGAGCAATGCGAAATAATCTTCATCTGCTGTCATAAGGACTCCTCTGTCCCCGCCTATACACTCATATTTTAAAAGATTATGCGCGCGAGATTTATTTTATTAAAATGGTTGAATTCTAATGCGTTCTTTCTTCGGCTATTGTTATATACCAGTTGACTATAGCACAACCAGCGTAAAAACGAGAATTGCATATCCTTTAAATAGGATAACAATAATCGCGACGTTACTTCAGATAATACTATGGGGTGAAAAATTGGGTAGAGGTCTTTATACCGCAAGGAAACTCAAGACTGACAGACAGCAACACCGCTGGCTGGACAGGGCATACAAGAAGAGAGTGCTGAAACTTAGGGAGAAATCGGATCCTCTTGAGGGTTCGTCTCAGGCACGCGGAATCGTCCTGGAGAAGGTCGGAATCGAAGCTAAACAGCCGAACTCAGCCATCAGGAAATGTGTGAAGGTCCAGCTCATCAAGAACGGACGTCAGATCACAGCATTCGCGGTTGGAGACGGAGCTATCAACTTCATCGATGAACACGACGAGGTTATGGTCGAAGGTATCGGCGGAAGGATGGGCCGTTCATACGGAGATATTCCCGGAGTCCGTTACAAGGTCATCAAGGTCAACAATGTTTCGCTCAACGAGATGGTCAGGGGAAGGACTGACAAGCCGGTAAGGTGAATTCATGGAAGAGAAAGCACTTATGTTCGGAAAATACGATCTGTCCGAGGTTACAGTCGCCGATGGCGGACTGGCTAAATACATAGACCTCACACCCACAAATGTTCCTCACTCGGGCGGAAAGCATGCAAACAGGTGGTTCGGCAAATCAAAGCTCTGCATCGTAGAGAGGCTCATCAACAACGTGATGAGGACCGAGAAATACACCGGAAAGAAACTCAAAGCATACGCTGCAGTATCTGAAGCATTCGATATTATTGCTCAGAGGACGAAGGAGAACCCTGTTCAGATCCTCGTCAACGGACTTGAGAACGCAGCACCCCGTGAGGAGATCACAAGACTCCAGTTCGGCGGTGTCTCTGTCCCCAAGGCAGTCGATATCTCCCCTCAGAGGAGGCTCGACATCGCACTCCGTAACATGAGTACCGGATGCGTCAAAGCATCGACAAAGAACAAGAAACCTATCGCAAACTGCATCGCAGATGAAATCATGCTTGCAGCGAAAGGTGACATGACATCATTCTCGGTTGCCAAGAAAGAGGAAATCGAGAGAGTTGCACAGTCTGCCCGCTGATTCTGATAAATAAGGTGGAATTATGGGCAGAAAAGAGGATAATGTTAAGCACGCAGTCGGCCTGATGAAAACACAGCAGTTCATCAGGAACATCGGTACTGCAGCACATATCGACCACGGAAAGACTACATTCTCGGACAACCTGATTGCAGGTGCCGGAATGATGTCCTCCGAACTCGCCGGAGAGCAGCGTGTTCTCGATTACGACGAGCAGGAAGCAGCACGTGGTATCACAATCAACGCAGCATCGGCATCGATGGTTCACGAAATCAACGGACAGAAGTATCTGATCAACCTGATTGATACTCCCGGACACGTCGACTTCGGAGGAGATGTCACAAGGGCAATGAGGGCACTTGACGGTGTCTTCATTCTCTGCTGTGCAGTCGAAGGTATCATGCCTCAGACCGAGACAGTTATCAGGCAGGCACTCAAAGAGCGTGTCAAGCCTATGCTGTTCATCAACAAGGTCGACAGGATGATTGTCGAGCAGCAGGTTACACCCGAGATGATGATCGACAAATTCTCGAAGATCGTCGCCGAGTTCAACAAGAAGATTCTGAACATCCTGCCCGCACCTCTCAACAAGGAGTGGCAGGTCAGCATCCAGGACGGTACCGTCGCATTCGGTTCCGCTTACAACAACTGGGCTATCTCCGCACCTTACATGAAGAAGAGCGGTGTCACGTTCAAAGATATCTTCGAGTACTGCGGTAAAGAGGGCGGACAGAAAGAGCTCGCCAAGAAGATTCCGCTTCACGAAGTTGCACTGGAAATGGTTATCAGCCACATTCCGAACCCCGTCGACGCACAGAAGGTCCGTATCCCCACCATCTGGAAGGGAGACCTCAACTCGACCATCGGAAAACAGATGCTCGCATGTGACTCGAAAGGTGAGGTTTCACTTATGATTAACAAGATCATCATGGACCCCCACGCAGGAGAAGTCGCAATCGGAAGGCTGTTCTCAGGAACAGTTACGAAAGGTATGACACTGTACATCTCCGGACAGCCCAACCCCCAGAGGGTTCAGGGTGTCGCACTGATGGTCGGTGCAGACCGTATCCCGATTGAGGAATGTGAGGCAGGTAACATTGTCGCACTTACCGGTCTTAAGGATGCAATCGCAGGATCCACTGTTTCGACACTCAAAGACATGGAGCCTTTCGAGAGAATGGCCCACTACTCCGAGCCTGTCGTTACAAAAGCTATCGAAGCAAAGAACATGAAGGATCTGCCCAAGCTGATTGAGGTTCTCAGGACCATCGCAAAGGCCGACCCGTCACTGAACATCGAGATCAACAACGACACCGGTGAACACCTGATTTCCGGTATGGGTGAGCTCCACCTTGAGATCACTGAATACAGGATTATCAACGAACAGGGAGTCGACATCGTTTCGTCCGCACCTATCGTCGTTTACCAGGAGTCTGTCAAGGGCAGAAACCCCTCGGAGTTCGAAGGAAAATCGCCCAACAAGCACAACAAGTTCTACTTCCTCGTGGAACCCCTCGAAGAGGGTGTTAAAGACGCCATCCGCAAGGGTGACATCGACCCCGACGCGAAGATTAAGGACCCCAAGGCATTGGCCAAGATCCTTACAGACGCAGGAATGGATGCAGAAGAGGCCAAAGGAATCGTCGCATTCAAAGGAAACAACGTTCTCCTTGACTGCACAAAAGGTATCCAGTACCTCCACGAGACAATGGAACTCATCAAGCAGTCTTTCGAAGAGGCTATGATGAAAGGTCCTCTCGCAGCAGAGAAAGTCGCAGGACTCAAAGTAAAACTCATGGATGCAAAACTCCACGAGGATACAATCCACAGAGGTCCCGCACAGGTTATCCCTGCAGTAAGGGACGGTATCTACGGTGCAATGTGCGAGGCAGGAAGAATCCTTCTCGAGCCTATGCAGAAAGTATTCATCTCAGTGCCTCCGGACTACATCGGAGGAGCAATCAGCCTCATCAGTCAGCGCCGCGGAACAATCCTCGACACCGGAACAGACGGTTCCGATTCGACAGTTTCCGCAATGTGCCCTGTCGCAGAAATGTTCGGATTCGCAGGAGATGTCCGCGGTTCCACACAGGGACGTGCAATCTGGTCCACTGAGAACGCAGGATTCCAGCAGATCCCGATGGAGCTTCAGAAGAAGGTCGTAACCGAGATCAGGACAAGGAAAGGAATGAACCCCGAGCCTTACGACTCAAAATACTACGCTGGTATCTGAGGCTTAAACTTAAATACAAAACACTATATGGAGCAATTCAGGCTTAAATAATCCTATAAAGGAGGAACAAAAACATGGCAGAAAAAGAGCACATGAACTTGGTCATCATCGGACACGTCGACCACGGAAAATCCACCCTTACGGGAAGGATCCTTCTCGAAACCGGTGCAATCGACCCCCACATCATCGAGAAATACAAGAAAGAAGCAGAAGAGAAAGGTAAGGGTACCTTCTACTTCGCCTGGGTCATGGACGGACTCAAGGAAGAGAGGGAGAGGGGAGTTACCATCGATGTCGCACACAAGAAGTTCTACACAGACAAGTACTACTTCACAGTCATCGACGCACCCGGACACCGTGACTTCGTTAAGAACATGATCACCGGTACATCTCAGGCAGATGCAGCAATCATCACATGCTCTGCAATCGAGGGTCCCCAGGCACAGACAAAGGAACACATCTTCCTTGCAACCACACTCGGTGTCAAACAGATCATCGTCGCAATCAACAAGATGGATGCAGTCAAATACGACGAAGCCAAATACAAAGAGGCCGTCGAGGGAATGAAGAAGCTCTTCGCAATGATCGGTAACAAAGCCGAGAACATCCCCTTCATCCCTGTCTCCGCATACATGGGAGACAACATTAAGGCAGCATCCGCCAACACACCCTGGTACAAGGGCCCCACGCTCATCCAGGCACTTGACAACCTTTCAGTCCCCAAGAAAGAGACCGACAAGGCACTCAGGCTTCCTGTCCAGGATGTCTACACAATCACCGGTATCGGTACCGTTCCCGTAGGACGTGTCGAGACAGGTGTCCTCAAGCCCAAGACAAAGGTCGTCTTCATGCCGTCCAACGTCACAGGAGAGGTCAAATCAATCGAGATGCACCACGAGCAGATGCCCCAGGCAGTTCCCGGAGACAACGTCGGATTCAACGTCGGTGGAGTCGCCAAGAACCAGATCAAGAGGGGAGATGTCGCAGGACCTGTTGACAACCCGCCGTCTGTCGCAAAGACATTCACAGCACAGATTATTGTGCTCAACCACCCGTCTGTCATGACCGTCGGATACACACCTGTATTCCACGTCCACACAGCACAGGTTGCATGTCAGCTCGTCGAGATCGTTTCCGCACAGCGTGCAGGTAAGAAGCTCGAGGATCTCAGCTTCCTCAAGAACGGTGACAACGCAATTGTCAAGTTCAAGCCTACCAAGCCTCTCGTGATCGAGCCCGCCAAAGACTTCGGTCCTCTCGGAAGGTTCGCCATCCGTGATATGGGACAGACAGTCGCAGCAGGTGTTTGCGTCTCTGTCGAGAAAGCCTGAAGGTAATCCCGATGTCACAGCGTGCAAGGATTTCACTGAGCGGAACAGACCCGCAGAAAGTCGACAGCGTCTGTACACAGATTAGGGGTATCTCCCAGAAGACCGGCGTACAGATCCGTGGACCGGTCCCGCTTCCCACAAAGAAGCTGAAGGTCGCCTGCAGGAAGTCACCCGACGGTGAAGGCAGCGAAACATGGGACCGCTGGGAGATGAGGATTCACAAGAGACTCATCGACCTCGATGCCGACGAGCGTGCTCTCAGGCAGCTCATGAGGATCCAGGTCCCCGATGGCGTGAACATCGAGATCGTCCTCCGCAACGCGTAAACACATTAAATCAAATTCCCTTGGGGGCGTTTAGCCCCCTTTTTTAGGGACATTCAATTGATATTATCAATTCAGATTAGGCCGTAGGCTGCATCTGATTATTCCGGTTTCTCCGATTTTTGAATCAGAGAGCTGGCTCACATTTCTCCGATTCTCCGACGGATAAGAAAGTTTATATATGGTTTTACTATCACAAGAATTGTTGGGCTGGTAGATCAGCTGGAAGATCGTCTGCTTTGCAAGCAGGAGGCCGCGCGTTCAAATCGCGCCCAGTCCACCATTCTTTACATTATTTCAGACAAGCGTAAGCTCTGTGAATTATTCTGAAAATTCAGAAAAGAGATGGTTTGGTAAAAGGTTTGAGGGAACAGCCGTCAGAATTTACCGACGACTGCTTTGATACGCCTTACACCGGCTGCGGAACTCTCTTCTTTCAGGATCTTGAATCCTTCAAGTTCTCCTGTGTGGCTGACGTGAGGTCCGCCGCAGAGTTCGCTGTCGATATCGCCGATGATGTACACCTTGACGATGTCACCGTACTTGCTGTCGAAGACACCGATTGCACCGGACGCTTTCGCTTCCTCTTTCGGCATCTCTTTGCAGACAACGGGGATATCCTGTCTGATTGCATCGTTGACGAAGTCTGTAATCTTCTGGAGTTCTTCAGGAGTAAGTTTCCTGTCGAAGTTGAAGTCGAATCTGAGCCTCTCTGCGGTGATGTTACTTCCTTTCTGCCTGATGTCGGGATCGACAATATTCCTCAGCGCTGCATGCAGAAGGTGTGTTGCGGTGTGGAGCTTTGTTGTTTCCACGCTGTGGTCCGCAAGACCGCCTTTGAAGGTCTGATTTGTATCCATCCTGGATTTGTCCTGGTGTTCTTTGAATCTGGCCTCAAAGTCTTTCATATCGACTGTAAGTCCTTTCTCCTGTGCAAGCTCCGCAGTAAGTTCTACGGGGAATCCGTATGTGTCGAACAGCCTGAAAACAAGGTCTCCTTTCATTACTTTGGAGTCGCCGTTCTCTGCAACCATCTCGTCGAACTTTCTGAGTCCCTTGACAAGTGTCTTCTGGAATTTTTCTTCCTCTGCGGTGAGTGATTCGTAAATCGTATCCTTGTTCTTCACAAGTTCCGGATAGGCATCGCCGAATTCATCGACAACGACTTTTGCAATCTCTTTCATGAAGAGTCCGTCGTAGCCGAGTTTGCTCATATTCCTGGAAGCCCTTCTGATAAGTCTCCTGAGAATGTAACCCTGTCCGACTTTTGCGGGAACCACTCCGTCTGCGAGGATGAATGTAGCTGCTCTGATGTGATCCGCAACAATCCTGAAGTCTCTGATGTACGGTTCTTCGTAAGGTTTGCCGCAGATTTCAGAAATCTTTGAAATGATAGGCTTGAAAACAGTGGATTCGTAAACAGAGGGGACGCCCTGAAGGATACGGCATACTCTCTCGAGTCCCATTCCTGTATCGACGTTCTTCTGAACGAGCGGGGTGTACTTGCCGTCTTTGTCCTTATTGTACTGCATGAAAACATTGTTCCAAATTTCGGTATACTTTCCGCAGTGACACGAAGGTCCGCAGTCCGGTCCGCATTTAGGCTGTCCGTTGTCGTAGAAAATCTCGGTGTCAGGTCCGCACGGTCCTGTCGTACCGGCGGGACCCCACCAGTTGTCGGCTCTGCCGTAGAAGAAGATCTGTTCGTCCTTCATTCCGTGGGCTTTCCAGATGTTGGCTGTTTCCTCATCCTTGGGAATGCCCTCTTCACCTGCGAATGCGGTGACTGCAAGCTGTTCCTTTTTGAATCCGAGGACTTTTGTTAAAAATTCGAAACTGAAATCGATCGACTCTTCTTTGAAGTAGTCTCCGAGCGACCAGTTACCGAGCATCTCGAAGAATGTGAGGTGACTTGCATCTCCCACGTCGTCAATGTCTCCGGTTCTGATACATTTCTGATAATCGACAAGTCTCTTTCCCATCGGATGTTTCTCACCGAGGAGGTACGGTACCAGCGGGTGCATACCTGCGGTCGTGAACAATACCGTCGGATCGTTCTCCGGAATGAGTGATGCGGAACTGATGTGTGCGTGTCCTCTCTCCTCGAAGAACTTGACGAATGCTTCTCTCAACTCTTGGGCATCCATATGTTCATCTCTGATAGTGCCGCGGATGTGGTACTTATTTATATATAATTCCACTTCGCGGAATTTCTTCCGATATCAGAGAAATAATCCGGATAATTCGTCTTTGATGAGGCCGTTTGAGACGATAATTTTCTTTCCCTCGGATTCCAGTAAAGAACGGGGTGCGGGACCGATTTCTCTTACGATTACCGTATCGCAGTCTTTCAGTTTTGAGACGATATCG
Source organism: Candidatus Methanomethylophilaceae archaeon (assembly GCA_963643255.1). Taxonomy (GTDB): domain Archaea; phylum Thermoplasmatota; class Thermoplasmata; order Methanomassiliicoccales; family Methanomethylophilaceae; genus Methanarcanum. Next base: position 7,263 of record CAVIIW010000007.1, on the reverse strand, counting down.
TTGATGTGTTCTACATGTGACCGGCCGAAAGTACTGCTGTCGGTGTTGATTTTTATCGTATCGACGATGCCGTTTCTGTCATAGACGATGAACTGTTCCGTATTTCCGAATCCTCTGTCTACTTTCTCTCCGGTTTTCGTTGCGACCGCAACTTTCTCTGTAATTCCGACAGGAGAAATGATTACGTTATCCCCTCCGGGTCCGCATGCGGAACCGCAGGGATTCTTTCTTATGAATTCGGAAGATCTGTCATTATCCAGTAAACCTACGGCGTCGGCTCTGCACTGTCTGCAGTGACGCATCATTCTGACATCCGCGGAACAGATGTCCATAAGAGATTTTCTCTCTTCGGGAGTGGGTGCCCTCAGGCTGCTGAATGCTGTTCCTTCGACGGGAATCAGCGGAAGAATGTTGACAATGTATGCTCCGAGTTCCTTCACTCTCTTTACTACAGAAGGAATATGTTCCGTGTTGATTCCGGGAATCATTACTGTGTTGATCTTCACGACCATTCCTTTCTCTACGCAGGCTTCGATTCCTTTCAGTTGATTTTCAAGAAGTATTTCGGCTGCTTCCCTCCCTGTGTAGTTTTTACCGTTGTATCTGACGAAACTGTAGATGTCTTTGGTAATATCCGGATCCACACCGTTCATAGTGACGGTGATGAATCTTACGCCGAGATCGTATAATCTGTCGACAGAATCGGGAAGCATAAGTCCGTTTGTCGAGATGCACAGAGACATTTCCGGAAATTCATCCTTTACGAGAGCGATCGTATTGAATGTAGATTCATTGGCAAGAGGATCTCCGGGACCTGCTATTGCAATTACACTCAATTCCGGAATCTTCTTTTTCACTTCGCGGATTCTGTCTGCAGCCTCGACTGCAGTAAGAACACCGCTTGTTACCCCCGGTCTCGATTCATTGCAGCAGTCGTATTTCCTGTTGCAGTAATTACATTGAATATTACACACAGGTGCGACAGGAAGGTGTATTCTTGCGAACTTCTTATGGGCATCTTCGCAGAAACACGGGTGCGTAAGAATGAGTTCTTCTGTTTTCCTGTCCGGCTGCATAAGAGCAGTCATGATGTTAATCGTATAAATTCACGTTGTTAACATCATACTCTCTTCTTCCCTTTTTCTTATATTATAATAATATAGGTATAGATGAATAATGGGAGTATATGGACGCACTCGGTAACATCATGTCGGGAATCAACAGTCACGTTCCGGTGAGCAGGTGCACTCTCTCCGAATGTTTGGAGAAAGGCTGCGGATCTTACAGGACAAGATCGGGAGATACCGTCGAAATGGATCCGGTTGAGATTGAATATCTCGGTACAGTCTGCGACAGCATCGACAGTATGAAGCTCCGTCTTCCGATTTCAATCAGAACGGATGTTTCCGGAGATGCTCCCGCGTGGGAAGTTGACGGTGTGGTGGAATCGAAAGTAATTGCCGCCGTTCTCGGAAAAACGAAGATCCGCGACGATATGATAAGGTTCTACAATCCAGATTACCGCGTTTTGGTGAAAAAACTGCCCACAACCACAACAGTACTCTTCATTTGATGAACAGTTTTGTTGTTCTCAGAAAAGGTATAAATAGAAGTTGATAGTACAGGGGTATGCGCGATGTGTACCATCGTGTGGTTCGATGTAAATCGGACTACGAATCACGATTGATGAAACCGGTCGTCGGGAAAGTATTATATACTACTCCGATAATCGGGAATTTCGCCGGGAGCAGAACAACGCTTCTGGATAAAGATCAATTGAAACATGCACCCGACAAGAGGTCCTTGTTCGGGGAAGTGGCATAGGGCTCCGTATATGGAGGATGAGAGCGGAATTAGCCCGATGATTGCCAATCATACGCAACCTGGACGTGTGCTAGATCATACGCCAGCGGCGATGCTACGCCGCATGGGGGATGGTTCGGCTAGAGCGCTGAAGAAGGTCGTGTCAAGCTGCGATATGCGTCGGGTAGGTGCATGAAGCCTATGATCCGACGATTACCTAATGGGACTTCCTATTCTTCGGAATAATCAGTAATGATTGGGAACGCGGGGGATTGAAGCATCTTAGTACCCGCAGGAAAAGAAATCAACAGAGATACCGTTATTAAAGGCGATCGAACGCGGTATAGGACAAACTGAATCCCCATATGAAAGTATGGGGAGATGTGGTGTTTTGGACTCTTTTACTCCTTAGCAACAAGATTCAAAGTGTGCTGGAAAGCACTGCCATAGAGGGTGATAGCCCCTTAGAAGAAGTGTTGTATGGAGATTTTTGAGTATCCAGAGTAACGTGTGTCGGATATCACGCGTGAATTCGGGAGACATTCACTTCCAATCCTAAATACGTCTCTAGTCCGATAGTGCAGTAGTAGCGCGAGTGAAAACTGAAAAGTACCCTTTACGGGAGGTTAAAAGACCTGAAACCATGCGGTTAAAGATTTATATAGCATCAAAGGGAAGAAACCATAATGGTGGACCAGTGTTATATTGTTCGTTTCGAAAAACGAACCATGGAGTTCTGATCATTGGCGAGGTTAAGTACTGAAGTACGAAGCCGAAGGGAAACCGATTGTCCGCAGTTTTTAACGAGGGACAAGGTGTGCTCGCCTGGAGTCAATGGTGCGGATACCCGAAGCCGGTCGATCTATGCCTGAGCAGGATGAAGCCCCTCGAAGGGGGGGTGGAGGTCCGAACCAGTTCTGATGTGCAAATCGTTTGGATGACTTGGGTGTAGGGGTGAAAGGCCAATCTAGGCCGGGAATAGCTGGTTCCCCCTGAAACTATTCGCAGATAGACCTCGGTCGAGGTAGAATGTGAGGTAGAGCACCGATTGGGGATTTAGGGGAAGAAATTCCTCGGTTCCTTGTCAAACTCCGAACTTGCGTTCGCTGTAGACACCGGGTGTGAGGCCATCCGGGGTAAGCTTGATGGCCATAAGGGAAACAACCCAGACTAAAGTTAAGGTCCCTAAATTTCGGTTAAGTGTAATACGAAATGGCGTCGGCAGTCTTAGACAACCGGGAGGTGGGCTTAGAAGCAGCCATCCTTCAAAGATAGCGTAACAGCTCACCGGTCGAGATTGTGGGCCCAGAAAATGGACGGGGCTAAGCCGAGTACCGATACTTTAGAAAACAGCAATGTTATTTGGTAAGGGGGCGTGGTGCATGGGCAGAAGTGGGGCCGTGAGGTCCTGTGGACCGTGTACCAACGAGGATCATGGTGTGAGTAGCAGCAAAGTACGGTGAGAATCCGTATCGCCGCAGGGGCAAGGGTTCCTTGGCAATGTTCGTCAGCCAAGGGTTAGTCGATCCTAAGGTAGTCCTTAATCGAGACTATCGAATGGGAAACAGGTTAATATTCCTGTACTAGTAATTTCTTTGCCTATATCTTGACAGATCGGGATAGTTGGAGTATAATTGTCTTTATATTGAAGTGCCGAAGTCTCTGAAGGACCGTAATGGTGAGAAGGAGATGAATTCACGATCAGGGGGGCGTAGGCCCCCTTCCGATGATTCCTGGTTTCCGTGAAAAGGGATATAGGGTCAACTTTACTAATCGTACCAAGAACCGACACAGGTGTCCCTAGGTGAGTAGCCTAAGGCGTGTTAGCATAATCGAGGCGAGGGAACTCGGCAAATTAGCCCTGTAACTTCGGGATAAGGGGTGCCAGTTGCGTGAGTAACTGGTCGCAGTAACAAGGGAACTCCGACTGTTTAATAAAAACATAGGTCGCTGCTAGTTCGAAAGGATGTGTATAGCGGCCGAAGCCTGCCCAGTGTCGGTATCTTAAATTCTGTTTCAACGGAACGAAGGACCGATAAACGGCGGGGGTAACTATGACCCTCTTAAGGTAGCGTAATACCTTGTCGCTTAATTGGCGACTTGCATGAAGGCTCAACGAGAGTTCTACTGTCCCCGCCTCGACGCTAGTGAAAACAATCAGTCTGGTGCACAATCCAGACCCCTCCATCTGAAAGCGAAGACCCCATGGAGTTTCACTACAACCTGTTGTTGTGATATGAATTTGCATGTGTAGGGTAGGCGGGAGCCGTTACCCAGGAAGGAGCGCTAGCTTCTCTCCGAGACACCGATGAAACACCGCCCTTGCGAATTTGTACCACTAACCTTTACGAAGGGACAGCTATAGGCAGGTAGTTCGGGTGGGGCGCCACGCCCTCAAAAAGATAACAAGGGCGCCCAAAGGTTAGCTCAGTTAGGTCAGAAATCTAACGAAGAATGTAAAGGTATAAGCTAGCTTGACTCGGAATCAGACAATAGGATTCGGAGATAGGAAACTAAGGCTTAGCGAACCAATCAACCTCCTGAGTGGGGGTGATTGATGTCAGAAAAATTACCCTGGGGATAATTGAGTTGTCAGCAGCAAGAGTTCATATCGACCTGCTGGCTTGCTACTTCGCTGTCGGCTCTCCCTATCCTGGTGGTGCAGCAGCTGCCAAGGGTGGGGTTGTTCGCCCATTAAAAGGGATCGTGAGCTGGGTTTAAAACGTCGCGAGACAGTTTTGTTGCTTTTTGATGGAGGTGTTGGTACCTGACGAGAAGGACCCTTTAGTACGAGAGGAACAGGGGTCCGTCGCCTCTAGTTGATCAGTTGTCTGACAAGGCACTGCTGAGCAGCCACGCGGTAGTGGATAAGAGCTGAAGGCATCTAAGCTCGAAGCCATCTTGAAAAAGAGGTACCCATAGAACGCTCATAAATGATGAGTTTGATAGAAGTGGGGTGTAAGTGCCGAGGTTTTCCGAGGTATTCAGCCCGCACTCACTAAAGTTCTTTTGACGTCGCTGGGGTGTGGTCTAGCAGTTAAACAGGTTGCGTATGAATTATTTCTCATCTTTTCATTCATTTTTCTATATTTTATCAAATAGATTAAATACAAATTGTCTGTACAGCAATTTGATGACTATCCGGCAGATTGAGCCTGCGTTGCTCTTCGATTCCAACATTTACCTTGTTCTCGGATCAAAGAGCACGGCACTTATCGATGCAGGCACCGGATTCGAGTCTGACACTGTTGTGAAACGTGTTACCGACGCTTTGGATGGCAGGTCTTTGGATTATGTGATACTTACTCACCGTCACTACGATCACGTAGGCGGTATGGCAGGTATTCTGTCCAGGTTCAAACCTAAGATATATGCGGGAAGATCGGATGCTCAGCCTCTCAGAGAGGGTGATTCCGAATCCACTCTCGGAACTAAGTTCGGAGGGAAAATTTCTCCTATGGATGTAATCGACTTCAATGAAGGAGATTCTATCGATCTCGGAGATCACATCCTCACATGTATCGAGACACCCGGTCACACAATAGGATCAATCTGTATTCTCGATAAAACAACAAAATCGCTGTTTTCGGGAGATACATTCATGGTCGGAAGTGTCGGAAACTATTCTCATCCTACCGGTTCGGCCGATGCATTAATCGATTCGCTGAATAAGTTACGCAGTATCGATTTCGACGGCCTTTATCCGGGTCACGGTCCTTCCGTCAGGTCAGACGGTAAACAATATGTAGGAAAAGCATTACAGATTGTGGGGGTATATTGATGCAGATTTTGAAATGCAACGATCAGCTGGATAAGGAGACATTGAACAACATCGGTATCGCTGCCGAAGCCATCAAAGAGGGAAAACTCGTCGTGTATCCTACTGAAACAGTTTACGGTATCGCCGCCGACACATTCAACCAGAAAGCCATCAAAGAGCTGTACCTGGTGAAAAACAGGCCTTTTGACATGCCGCTTTCGGTTGCAGTCGCAGACAAAGAGATGGTTCAGAACATTGCGGTTATGACACGCAAGGTGGAGAAGCTGATTGATGCTTTCCTCCCCGGTCCGCTGACAATCATAACAAAGAAGGATCCTTCCGTGCCGAACATTGTCACTTCAATGTCGCAGAAGGTCGGAATCCGTATTCCCGATAACAAGATTGCATTGGAGCTGATAAGGCAGTCAGAGACTCCGATTATCGCAACATCCGCTAACCTTCACTCTCATCCCGATGCAGTAAAGGTTGAGGATGCGGTGAAGGACTTCGGAGATACTGTTCCGTACTATCTCGATGCAGGCGCATGTACTCTCGGTAAACCATCTACAATCGTCTGGATTATGGATGACGAAGTGGAAATCATCCGCCAGGGTGCAATCACAAAACAACAGATAGAAGATGTTCTCAATGACTAGTCAGGCTGATTTGGAAAAGATGCGCAGAGTAGGCAGAGTCTCGGCAAACGCCAGAGAGAAAGGCCTCAGTATGGTTCAGGAGGGCGTGAAACTCTTCGATGTTGCCGAGGAAGTCGAAGGATACATCAGGTCCCAGGGTATGAAATTGGCATTCCCCTGTAACATCAGTGTTAACGAGATTGCGGCACATTACACACCTTCATCCACCGACAAGACAAAATTCGAAATCGGAGACGTTGTAAAAGTCGACTGCGGTGCGCAGTTGGATGGATTTGTAGGAGATACTGCAGGTACCGTCGAAGTGGGAACAAGAAGATTCACCGATCTGATTGATGCCGCACGTGACGCAAGAGACACAGTCATGGAATTCATCGGAGAGGGCGTTCCGATTAACGAGATCGGTACTGTCGTCGAGGGTACAATTCAAAACCACGGATACACACCGATCAGAAACCTTTCCGGTCATCAGATCGAGCCTTACAACCTTCACGCAGGATTGTCTATTCCGAACTACGATAACGGAGATACACAGGTTCTCAAGAGGAACATGGTTATCGCCTGCGAACCTTTCGCTACAAACGGTGAGGGTTTAATCGTAGGAGGAAAACCCGGAAACATCTGCCGTATCATCAGGGACGGACCTATTGCAGATCCGGCACTTCAGGAGTTCTTTGACTATCTGAAGGAGGAATTCGCAACCTTCCCGTTCTGTGCACGCAGCTGTGACGATCCGAAAGCCGAACAGAAGGTGAAAGCTCTCGTACGTCACGGCATTCTGTCAAGCTATGCAATCCTCATTGAAAAGAAGAAAGGATGTGTGGCACAGTTCGAACATACCGTACACATCGGCGAAGGCAGAGGAGAAGTCCTTACCATTCCCGACCCCGGTTTCTGACCGGTGTCCCCAAATCTTTAATACCGACTCCCCTATGAGGACAGACAAAGCCGAAGTTGCCAAGCCTGGTCAAAGGCGACAGACTCAAGATCTGTTCTCGTAGGGGTTCACCGGTTCGAATCCGGTCTTCGGCACTCATTTATAATTTT
>CAVIIW010000006.1:0-95385 GCA_963643255.1 Candidatus Methanomethylophilaceae archaeon | reverse complement strand
CACGGGTACCCGTGTGAGTGTTCGGTATGTGTTCTCAAACTCTGTGGTTAGTACATAATCGGATGGATTTCTCGACAAAATCGGTTTGTTTTGATTGTTTTGTTTATTTGATTTGTTCCTGATTTCGGAAATATTACAACAGAGTTTGTTGTGAATGAGTGTCTGTTATATATCTGAGCCGTTACCGCGGCTCCGCCGCGGTAACGGCGGACTGTTCATAAACAAAGAAATTGAGAGAAAGACTAAGGAGTTTACCTGACGCGCGGTAACTCCAAACCCGCAGCGTCAGAGTAAAAAGGTAACGGTTTCAGATACCGACGGATTGTAAAAATACAATCCGTCGGCATCACCGGAGTTATTTTAACTTTCGGAGTTCGGCATTCACTTCCTGTACCAACCGATCATTATCAGCGAGAACGCAATCAGGCCTACCGGTACGAACACCCACCAGGGAATTTCCAATCCGTTAAACGGTTCGGAAGGTCCCGGCTGAGGTTCGGGATTCTCACGGTCGCACGTAATCGTGATTGTAGTATCCTCGAGGATATTGGTCACGATGTAGTTTCCTCCGGAGGGGTAGATTGGTTCTTCGTCTGCACCTCTGGTAACCTTGAGTGTATCCATCTTCATATCGAATCCGCCGACTGCGTTGACGGTGAACGTAACCGTGTGGTCTCCGGCTACGAGTAAGTTGTACTCTATGCCGGTTACAACATTGAAGGTCACGACTATATCATCGCCGACAGGGACATCGGTCGTTGAACTTCCGCTTCCGGAAGAGGACCATTTGGCGTAGAAGTCGATGTTATCCGTAACAGGCTTCGTGTCAAGGCTTTCAGCCTTCACCGAATCACTCGTGTACCAGCCTTCGAACGTGTAACCGCTTTTGGTCGGTGCGACAGAAGGTATGATGAAGAATTTACTTCCTTCGGCACATACCGTCTGCTTGGTGATCTTTTCCTCGTCGATGATTTTCGCACCGTCGATGAATCTCACAGTGTACGTCTTGTCACCTATGTGCATAGGTATGACATTAATCGTAATCTGTTCGGTCCTGGTTCCGTCAGTAAGAGTCTGTGTGACCCTTATTATTCCGGAACGGTCGGTAAGATCCAACGTAGTGCTGATTCCCGTCGAAGGTGTACATGTAACAGCAGTGCCGTCGGCAAGTGCCGTTGCGGCCCATGTGATGGTGACACCTGAGGGAAGATCATCGTACGGATATACCAATTCCGGACTGTTTCCGTAACAGTAGTACGTAGTGTCGACAGCCTCATTGTCCTCGGTACCGTCGGCAGCGCCGACGGTATCGGCGGTGAGAGGGAGTGAGGTGAGGAACACCGCTCCGACAAGTAACATCACCGTAACCGTTGTTCCTTTCACCCTATCCGCTCCGATCAGTTACCGTTGATGATGATTGCGGGAACCCAGGCGCCTTTCATATCATCGACGATATTAAGGACAAATGTCAGTGTGACATCACTGTAGTTGCTGACAGATCCCTTAACTACAACCCTGTAAGCACCGGTACCGGATACATCAACCGTGAAACCGCTGGATCCATCTCCAGATACATCTGCAACTGTACCGGATGAGTTGACAGCTTTGACACCGCTGACTGTCATACCAGTCACTTTAAAGGAAACCGTGTCGGTGTTTTTCGCAACTGCATTTCCAGAAGGTGTAGGTGTTGATGTACTTCCACCCACGCTGAAAGTCATCTTTGTTTTATCATCTGTGGAGTCCACAACTTTGGCACCTGTGAATTCAAGTTCAACATTAGCAGTGACCGGGATACCGGCTACAGTGTAAGTTATTGAAATGCCTGTGTACACTACGGGGATCTCAGATCCGTTTACTTTCATAGATGCGACCACATTTATTGTGCTGCCTGTTACAGAAGAATCACTCAGGAAACCTGCAATGGTTCCGTCCTTAGCCATACCGAGTCCTGCCGGAAGACCTGTTGCGTACCAGTCGTACTTAGAAGCATCTGTGATAGTGGAATCAGTATCAAATTCAATCTTCTGTGAGAAAGACTTGCCGTAAGTAAATACCATGTCTTTGATCTTGACATCCACCGACGGTGCAATTTTTACATTGAATGTGTAAGCATCTCCGGTCAATGTCAGTGTTGTTGCATTGAATGTCAGTTTGACTTCGGCTGTGAGAGTGTATGCCACGGGAGTATCAGAAACTGATGCTCCTGATTCCGCTTTCATTGAAAGCTTGTACTTTGCACTGCTTTCGCCTGTTAGTGTGTCATCCACTTTCGCAATACTGAACTGAATATTGTCAACTGTCACTGCAGTATCGCTGATTGTCGTTGGTTCTCCAGCGGTATTAATCTTCCATGTAACAACCTTAGTTGCACCTGTGTTCTGATATGCATTGTCGTTGAGCATCAGATATGTATCAGTACTCTCTGTTGCTCCTGCGACAAGTACAAATGTCGTAGGCGATGCCAAGTCATCGGCATCCGTGCCGTCTCCGTCAGCCATAACGAAAACACCTGCGAACATCATCGCAAGTGCAACCAAAACGGCTGTCATTTTGTATTTCATATTTTTTCCTCCGTAATTTTTTCACTGTCATTGTAACAGCGTACTCCGGACCCGGAAGATCCGAAGCATTCAGAGACCGTAAAGGTCTCTTTCAGACATGTGTATAACACACATCCGTTGATCAAACGATCGCCCCCGTCAGGGACGGTACGACCGTCAAATTAAGTCTGAATAATCCGTCCGACGTAGTTAACGTCAGCTGTCCCGTTCCGCTCAGTTCCCCGGGAACCGAAAGACGGTACGTAGTCGCATTGTAGGACACTTCCAATGTGTTTTCTCCTACTTTCACGTTAAACGTAACATTCTCGTCGAACAGTTTGCCTACCCAAAGCACTGAATCTCCCGTCCACTGCTCCAGTGCCGCCGAAGCGTTCTTCACCGTGGTATCCACACTCATCGAGTGGGGATCCGGCAGAGGATACAGATACAGCGACGTGGAATTACCGAATGCCTCGGGAGTCAGTGTCTCCACGATCTCGGGCGACTCGCGCATATTCTTGATCCATGTCTGTATTCCGCTCTCGGTGTGTATGTAATCAGCGGCAGCATCGAGATACGGATTCTCCGCACCCGTAATAACGTCCCATGAAGCGGATGTATGTGTAGCGGGAGATGCTTTATCCGAATACGTCGCCGTCTCCTTATCGTATCCGTAGTAATTCACGGTATACTCTATCGCCGTGAGTGTCGATTCGATAACATCATTAATCTTACTCTTAGTCACGGTACTGTTGTATTCATCGAACCCGGGCATGGTCACCGTCACTCTGTAAGTGGACGATGACGCAAGTTTGATTTCATAGTTACCCTGTTTATCGAACGTATACGCCTGAGGTACACTGTCGTTGACGGATACCGAAAGAGTCCAATTCTTCGGATACAGTGTACTGTAATCGCTTACTTCCGTACCTGTAGTATCTTTCAGTGTAACTCTGATCTTCAGCGTCACATCGATCGGAACCATAGGTTTCACAACGGCATTTCCCGTAATACTGTAATTACCGAGACTTACCGCTTTCGTACCGGATACGGTGTAACCGTCCGGGAAGGTGTAATTTTCCGCGGGTGTCACCGATACTGTGTATCCTTTGTACACAGTGTACGTTTCCGTTCCGGAAACGGACACTGCGGTACCTGCGGTACCGTCGGGACTGCAGGGAGTATACGTAACAGTTGCGTAGAGTTCAGACCATGACGCAGCCTCCGATGTATCGTAACTCAGAGTGTACGGCGCACAGAGATAGATCTTCACACCTTCTTTGACGAATTCATTGAATCCGGAATCCGATTTCAATGCGGCGACGGTATGTTCCGCATTGCTGTAAGCAGTGTCGGTGTATCTGCCCGAACCGTCCGATTTGAGGTATGATACCGCCATGTACTGCGTACCTGAGACACTGAACTTGAGATTCGACGTACCGGGAATCGCAACATAGCTCACCGAATCGGAATCCGCATCGATAGTAATCTTCGAGAAGACCGAAACGGATGTCGAAGCATCCGTGGTTTCCACCGATATGTCAACCTTGTTACCGTCAGCCAATGCCTGGGAATAATCCGTATCGCCGACGAGTGTTATCGGCATTGCAACCGCAGTCTTGATATCGACATCGACAACGACATTCTTCGTTCCCGTATTGCTGCCGTCTGCCAACGGCATATCGAATCCCAGAGCCGAAGTGTTTATTCCTCTGACCGTAAGGGTCAGTCCGCCTGTAACACCGTCCTGGTAGTATATGCATTCGTTGTGTTTGACCACACAGTAGTCACCGAAGTTCACACTGAACGTTCTTGTATACGTCAGATCCATCGTCCATGTGTACGCAGAATACAGATTCTCGCCGTTGGAATCTGTACCCGTGGGTGTACCGCTTCCTTTGGTTGCGACAGGAACATCTTCGCCCGTACTGACATCTCTTTCGTAGAATTTCAGTCCGTTGAGATAGGATTCTTCCAGTTCGCTTCCGTTTACGGTTATCTGCGCACTGTATTTCTTCGGTTCCCAATTCAGTTCGAGAGAGAAACTCGCAATCAGCTTTTCCGTGAAGGACATCTCGGTAGCAGTACCTTCGATTACCCATGCAACGGGATTCAGTTCGTATCCTCTCTTGCTTTTGATGATGTAATTGACATTCTTCGAAGGATCGCTTGTATCCTCGTGCATTGCCCACACATAGTAACCGTTGGTTTCATCCCATTCCACATTACCTATGTTGTTTTCAGTCAGTGATTTGTTCGGCTCTATGCGTATGACGATCGGTGTTGTCGTCACACCGTTGAATGTTATCCTTATTCCGAATCCGCCGTATATCGCGGTATCGTTGGTAATCTCCGAGGATGTGTCGAACTGCGTAATCGTTCCCTCGTCGATATACCATCCGAAGAAGTTCTCCGAATAGACGAATGTCTTTCCGCTTTCGGAACCGTCGGGTATCTTTGTAACCATACTCTTCAGCGCTTCGAGGATGGTCTTTTCGCCGTCGTTGAATGAATATGTCTTCCTGTCGATGATTGTACCGTAATCGACTCTGAAATTGGTATCGTCTTTGTTTTCAATCCATGACAGTACCCACGGATCGGTCTCCGTACCGCTTCCGGTCGCCCCTATCCAGAACCTCTTCTTCTCACCGTTTATCTGCTCATATGAGACATACAGGTTGGACTGATGCTTCTTAATCAGATTGATCGTACATTTGTAAACGACTTCGGCGGCTGAACCTGTATCCGTGTCATACGATGCGAGGAATTCGGCGGTAATCTGCGAAATATATTCTCCGCTGTAGTCGATTCCCACGGAAGTAATCTTCATTCCCGCCTCACCGAATTCGAAGTATTCGGATGAAGCGTTGTAAGTGCCGGCAGGCACTTCCCTTGCGGAATCGTATTTGGTGGTAATCCACCCGTTGTAACCTAAGTAATCCTTATCGGCCTGCAGGTACACTTTACCTGTGCCTGCGTATGTCAGTTTTGTGAGGTAATAGTCGGTAAGTTTGCCGATTGCGGGGAAGTCGATGTGGGTTGAACCGCTGACATCCGCAGTATCGTCGACCATCATGTTGAAATTCAATTCGACATTTGTTGTCGTCGCATCCCTCGGACCGACATAGATTGTGATTATGTAATCGATTGAGTTAATCGGAATATAGGTATCCGTAGTACCTACAGTGAGCTTTATCGCTTCGGTAACACTGACAACGACATTTCCTACGATACCCGAGGAACCTTTTCCGCTGTTGTATAAATCATAGGATTCCAAATGCACCGTGACGTTACCGTCGAATTCCTCGTATCCTCCGCTGCTGACAGGCTGCCATCCGCTGTCATAGGAATGGGTGCTCACATATCCCGTGCTGGTACCGTTTGTATATGCCATTGAGACATACGACGCGGACCCGATATCGGGAGACGTTGCTTTGTAAGTTGTATAATCACTACCGCTCACGGAGTACAGTCCGCCCTGAAGATCGGAATCGATGTAGGGCATACTGAACACCATCTTGGTGGTTGAGATGGAACTTCCGATTCTGGGTATAGACATATCGATTGTCGTGGACCAGGATTTACCGGATTCCAACACGGCCATACGTGTCATGGTACTGTGTCCCGACACGTACCATATTCTCTCTTTGTCGGTGGTGATATCTCCCGCGGGAATGTTTCCGGCTTCGCCGGTCATGAATCCTGCGTATGTGTATGTGACATTCGGACCTATTACGAACGCTCCCCAGTATGTCTCTCCGTCCGGAACTTTGAGATATGTGTATCCGGAAATCGGATCGGGAGTTGTCACGTATTCCACGGTCGAACCGTTCAGTGTCTGTCCGACCCTCAGAATCGGTCCCGACGAAAGTATGATTGTGTTCCTTACTTTCGCCTGCGAACATTCACTCGCCTGCAGTGCGGTACCTTTGACACTGCTGACAAGTTTCTCCAGGAGATATGTCTCCGAAAGAAGATCCAATGTCACGGCACCGTCCATAGTCAGCGTACCGATCCTGCTCATGGAGAGTCTGTGCGACAGATCCTGCGAACCTCCGTCCGCAGAACCCTGAAGAATCAGACTCGTGGATGTCATGTGAAGATCTGTAATCCTCTGAAGCGACTGAATCGGAGTGTTGCTGTCCTGCTGATAACCGCTGAAGGTTACGGTCGAAGTTCCTTCGATCTTACTGTAGTTACCTTCACCGTAGACATCTCCCTTGATCATGATGTTTTCCGATGCAGACGAACCGTATCCGGCGAAGCCGGCAGATGTCGATGATGAAGAACCGATATTCAGAGTAACGTTACCGTAAAGCAGCGACTGAACATACGGCTCTCCTCCGGACATGTGTCCTCCGCCGTAAATCGAATGTACGGTAAGTTTAGGATACTGTTCCGTTCCGTAGTACGGCGATTCTCCGGAAGTTTCGACCGCAGGCGTACCGAAGTATATTCCGACATTCAGGTACGATTTACCCTGGAAACCTCCTCCGTATACGTCGTATTCAACCGTTCCCGCAATAAGATAGATTGAAAGATCTTTGGTGTTACCGGTTGTTCCGTCGTCGCCGAGCCTGCTTCCGCCGTACAGCGAACCGGTGACATATGCACCGTTCAGTACGACCTGACGCGATGCGTCGACGATGTTGTTTGTTGTTACGGTGCCGGCCGAATTCTCCTCGACCTCTCCGCCGAATCCTCCGGCGTGAACGTCACCTTTAATCACGGCGTTCCTGCCGAGTGTCATGTAAATTTTATCCGAAACATCGGTGTAGGCGTACTGACTGGTACCGAATACCGCATAACTGCCGTTACCGACGGTTGCTTCGGACGAAGTACCTCCGATCTTTACGTTGACTGTGCCGACATATGTCTGTCCGTATTCCGTGGAACCTGTCTTACCTTTACCTGTACCGTAAACCTCACCGTTAACCGTTCCGGAAGATAATGTGACAGTAATCCTGTCTACAGGGTGTGCCGAACTTCCGAGACGGCCTACTTCTCCGCCTCCGAACACATCGTCCGCGACGGTACTGTCGCCGTCGATGCCGACGTTGACCGACGAAGCATACACAGCACCGTATCCGAGAGTGTTTTCGTTTCCTTTACCTGCACCGTATACGCTGTCACCGACCGCTGCCGATGAAACCGTTACGGAAACATCCGCAGGATTGGTTTCACTTCCGAGCGAACCGAGTTCTCCTCCGCCGTAGACGCTCTTCATGACTTTACCGTTATCAATACTTACGTCAACAGACGATGCATATACGGCACCGTATGATGCGGATCCCGTGTTTCCTTTACCTGCACCGTATACACTGCCGTTTACGGTTGCGGGAGATGTTATACCGTCGACTGTCTTCGGCGATACGGTTACTGAAATTTCCGTCGGACTGCTGTCGCTTCCGAGCAGACCGATTTCTCCGCCACCGTAGACTCCGTCTGTGTTTATTTCGGAACCTACTGTACCGGAGACGTTGACTGTGACTTTGTCTGTTTCCACGTATGCGTATTTTTTGTAAGTTTCAGTACCTGTGGATAAAACGGTACCTGTACTGGAACCGTTTCCGATCCACGGGATTTTCGCTACGCTGTACTCTTTGCTCGTGCTGTCGTATTTCAACGCAAAAATGTAGGCAGAGTTGTGTCTTCCCGTTGAATCGAGATCGGTCGTATTCACACCCTTACCTGCACCGTAAACGGAACCTTTCACCGTACCGTCGACGTTTATCGTCAGGCTGTCGCAGTATACGGATGCAACAGTCGTGTTTCCGTTGCTTCCCAATGTACCGCCGTACACCGTAGTGATGCCATCATACGATGTAATGACAGGTGTCGACTCTCCGCCACCGTACACATTTCCGTAAACCGTCGCATTGCTTCCGACGGTTATGCTGATTGTTCCGACACTGACATGCGAACGGCCGGTGGTATCCCAGTCCGACACACTCCATGAATCCGCATAGGTAGTGGCATTATGACAGGTTTTATCCAGACCGCCTCTTCCGCCGCCGAAAACATCATACAATACTCTTCCGCCTGCGATGTTTATTTCTATAGATTTCAAAGCATTCGGTGTCGTGGCATCTGCGCCCGTATATCCTATGGCGCCTCTGTATCCTCCGCCGTAAACATATCCGACGGTTCCGCCGTTGATATTTATCTGTATGGATGAATCGCTGCCGTACATCGATGAATAATTCGCAGGATAGAATGTATCGTATCCCGCTCCGAAGGCCGATGCAACATATGCGTTGTCTTTGACGGTCAGACAGACATTCTTTACACACTGTTTCGCCGAGTATCCTAATCCAGTGTATAAACCGTCTGTTATACTGCCGCATAATGTATGCTTGATTGCTGCATCACCTGAAACGGTAACATTTGCAGTACCTGCAACGGATGAACTGCCTCTTCTTCCTCCGCCCTGAACATCCCATGCGGATGCGTTACCGGAAATATGCACATTGGTATTTCCGGTAATACTGCCGTCGTTAGAACCTCCGGTGAGAATCGTAGATTCGGTTAATTCTGTTATTTTCCCGTTATTTTCACCGGCATAACTGCTGTTCAGGGACTTTTCTTCGTAGAAATCTCCGATCAGTCTGACGTCGCCGAGAAGATATACATTGGTATTTCCGTTGACTGTTCCGTGGGTGCCACCGTTTCTTGAACAACCGCCAATGACGGTATCCAGAACTACTCCGCCCCTCATCACAAGCTTGGTATCGCCGTTAACTGTGCAGCCGTGACCGCCGGCAACAACGTTGTAGTATATGCCTGAGTGAATTATCACATTGGTAGATCCCACAGTACCGTTGGAATTTCCTCCGTACACCTGCGGAGCCCCTCCTACCGAAGTAACACTCGAGCTCAGGCCTATGCCTGTACCCAATACGAGTGCATGACCGTTCGCCAGCAATCCGCCTACAATATCTCCGTGATTTGCACCGGAGTTGGCAGAGAAAGTAACGTTGTCGATTATCGTATCGTAAGAGAAATTATAGGAAGTCCCGCCCAGGCTGATAGTAATACTGCTGCTGGTATCTGCACTGCGTATCGTTGCGGCTCCATTCGGAACCGAGAATGATGTTAAATCGGAACTCAGCACAATGATGTTTGAGTATACGCTGCCCCCGGAGATGGTGCTGTTAAGACTTGTTCCGTAATTTACCAGCGTACTCCACGTAGCATAGATGTGAATATTGCCGTCGGTATCTTTAGCACTCTCGGCGTCCGTACTGGAAACGACTTCTCCGGGATAATGTGTTGTTGTGCTGCTGCCGTACACCCAACCGGTAAAAACGAGAGTATTGCCCGTTGAATAACTGTTTATGCTGTACCAATTACTGTAGGATGCAGCCGGAGTACCTTTGATCGTTCCGTTCCAAAACTGAGGGTTGTATTCTGTGGAGAAAACATGTCCTCTGTATGTGACCGTAACAGCGGACGGGGTTGTTGTAGAATTGTATGTACCGACCGGTGTCGGAGCCGTTCCGTAATACGGATGGTAGACCACCGTGTGTGTCTCCACCGTAGGATTCCACGCATCGCTGTTACCGTCATCCGCAAGAATAGTAGCCAGAGGTATTGCCGTAACGAGGAGGATAGCTACCGCTAAGACCGCCTTCGACATGCGCGTCCTCTGGTTGTAAGACATATCCTGTGTCCCTCCTCTCGTCCTACGTTTCGGGGTTTCTTCCCGGCGCTTCTCATGTATACCGTCATTGACGGTGTCGTATCCCGTTCTTTCTTCGGAAATGTGAATGAACGCATCCGTCATCGAATCCGACAGGATTCGGGACCGTTCCTCCCCACCCCTCAGAAAGCACCCTCTCCGGATTCCGTAGACACACCCGAACTTCCCTGTAAGATTCAGTATTTCCCGATCCGACGGGATACCTGCTGCAGTGTGTTTACAACCCTTCCTCCGGATGTGTTCTGCATCATGAAGAAGTGTCATACACCCCAACACACTGTTTCTATCCTAATATGTTGTCATTAATATACATTACCACGAAACCTAAATTAAAATCGTCACCAATGGCACAAATTAATCGATTTTTAAATAAAAATACGATATTACACAACGGTTTTCTCACAATTCGAAGATAAATAAACCGTATAGGAATAATCGGGACCGTTCCGACGGACATCACACCATCATCTCCGTAATCAGAGAGTCAGCGTTACTGTAAAATAGACACAGACGTTAGCCTTTCATGTCAGGAGAGGGAGGGCGGCTGACGGTAGGACTTCGGTCCGGCTGAGGAAGTTCCCTCCTCCGAGAGCGAGATGGACAGGCGTAAACCTGTACGGCGAGAGTCGTGGCAAGGGCTCAGAAACGACACAGTCCCGGTAACACAGGATGATCCGTACCGACGGTGACATTCCCGGGGATCTGGTGAAACGGCGACTCCCCATCGGAGCAAGTTCATACAACGGGGAAGACCTGCTCGGGACCCGTGGGTAGAATGCGAAGTTGAATGCTGCCTGAAACAGAAGGGGGGCTACTACCCTCACCTGACACTTATATTCTTACGCTGCATATCCCCGTAATATGTTCAGAGCGATCGGATTCGATATGGACGGGACTCTCATCGACAGCGACATCGATTACGAAAGACTGGGTAATGTGGAAAGAGATGTTATGCTCTCCTTGGGAATACCGGAGAAAGTATTCTCACACATTCGGTCCGAGAGAGGAATGATCGAAGCCGGTGCAGCATATCTTCAGTCCGTCGGCAGTGAAATCGGATTCAGGGAACTGAATGAAATGATCGACAAAGAATCCAATGAAATCGAATTGAGTACGTTATCTCTTTCGAAACCGTATCCCGGTGTGAAAGAATTACTTGAGGAGCTGAAATCCAAGGGATATCTTATCGGTCTGCTGTCAAGAGGTCACAGAAAGTATGTGACCGAAACAATGAACAAATTCGGTCTTCTGGGTTATTTCGATGCAGTGGAAGCTTACGACGACCATCCCGTCGGAGAGCAGAAACCCAATCCGATTGCAATGGAGTATCTTGCAGAAGATTTGGGTATCGAAACAAAGGACATCCTCTACGTCGGAGACGCATTGACAGACTACCAATGTGCCAGAGACTCCGGAGCGGGATTTATCGGTGTTTCTCAGAATGAGCATAACCGCAGATGCTGGGACACCGTAAAAGAGGACGTGGAAGTCTTAAAAAGCATATCCGAACTCATCGGACGTTTCTGAAAATTCTTTCAAAAAAAGGATGTTTCCGGGACAGGGGCGGAGCCCCTGTCCCTTATCACAATCACTCAGTACCTTTACCGTATGTGACTTCGAGGGATTCCATCTTGTCCTCCTCGAGCTGGTTGTAATAGAACCTTCCGAGGTTGGATTCGAATGTGGAGTCCTTGGGCATGATCTTCTTGACACCGACCATGAGTTTCGAAGCGATTCCCATGATGCTCTTGTCGAGGTTGATACCGAATCTTGTCTTTCCGCACACGAGGTGTCCGGGGTTGACGATGTCGTGGGGATCCATCAGTGTCTTGATGTCCCTCATGAGCGAAGGCTCGTCACCGGGGTGGACAACATCGAGGTTCGATGCGAAGAACACACCGAGTCCGAGTGAACGTCCGCCGTACATCATTGCCTTGTCTCCCATGTAGAAGTTGTAGGAGAATGCAAGCATTCCGAGAAGGCTCTCGTCATCCTTGAAGTAATAAGGCATGAACATTGCAGTGCTGCGGTCCGAAATCATACCGACGATTCCTCCGGGCTCCATCTTCATGACTTCGAAGCCTTTGTAGCACTCGTCAACGAATTCTCCCCAGTGCTGAACTTCGACAACAACCTCTGCGGGAATCGAACCGATACCGGCTTTGCGGCACCTGTACTCATAGCACCTCTCTTCCCACTCGTGCTCGCAGATCTCGGTGGAAACTTTCCTTCCGCCGGACTCTTCTACGATTGTGTCGATTGTCTTCTCCTCGAGATCGAGGAATTCGGGTGCTCCCTGAAGTGTGACAAGGAACAGGTTGGATACGTCGGGTGCGTGAAGTCCCGCTTTCCTCTGGTTGTCGAAGTGGTAACTGTCGGACCATGCAATGTGCAGAGGCTTGACGCTCGGGTGTGAAACAATCTTCTGAATCGGTGTGTGCATGTCTTTGAGTTTATCAAAGTCGTATCCGAGGAATCTGAGTTCTCCCTTGGGGTAAACTCTGAGTGTAACGGTTGCGATGAATCCGAGTGTACCCTCTGCACCTGCGAAGAGCTGGTTGAGGTTGTAACCGGACATGTTGTTTCCGACATTGTCGTAACCGGTGTTGATGATTGTACCGTCGGAGAGAATGACTTCGAGGTTCATGATGTTCTCTCTCGCTCCGCCGTACTTGTATCCGCCGATACCGATACCGCCGGTGGAAACCCATCCGCCGAGTGTTGCCGAGGGGAATGAGGAAGGTGTGGAACCTACCATGAGGCCTTCTTTCTCACAGACATCCATAACCTGCTTCCATGTGCATCCTGCCTGTGCTTTGACGGTCATGTTAACTTTGTCTACGGTGATGTTTCTGTTCATCTTTGCAGACATGTCCAAAAGGATTCCTCCCTCAACGGGCATGGATCCTCCGAGTCCCCATGTGGATGCTCCCCTGGGTGTGACTGCGACACCGGTCTTGAATGCGAGTGCTGCGATCCTGGAGATTTCCTCTGCGGATTCGGGCCTTACGACTACGTCGGGGATGTGCTTGAATGCAATTCCCGCTTCCTTGGGCAGGGGTGCGAGGTCGTGGGCGTAGAGGAGTCTGTCCATCTCGCCTGTGTTGACATCGTCTTTTCCGCAGATCTCAATGAGCTTTGCGATGACCTCGGGGGTCACCTTGCGTGATAAGTTATCTACACTTTTCATTTTAGGCCTCCACTTCTCAGTGTGACTTGTTGACCGTCTGAAATCAATCTGTGTTTATAACCCTTACTTCATAAGTATATAAATGAAAAACATGACCTTTCGATATTCGTAGGATTTTCAGGAATTCGTTACGAATTTTGTAAGCCCTTTTTCCCGCAGAATCTTGGCGATGTTTTCCGGATATACCGAAAATAAATGTGTTTTACAATGACAGTCGGAACAGCCGAATCCTTTCACCGCAGGCAGTCCGCCGTTTTCTTCCGTAATATGTGCCAACTCACATTCCGGAATGAAATCTCCTGCTGAGACGTAAGCGTACATATTGTCTGCAATCACCGTAAGACGGTCGATATGCCAGCGGATTTTTTTCTCTTTGGAAAGATGTCTTCTCAGACGCTGGTCCAAACCACCCATGGCACTGCCGACGTAGCAGTAATTTCCCTTCTCCAGAGAAACAGTACCCAATGACCCTATTTCCGGATTCACGTCTTCGGAAAGAGTCAGGAAGAGGACGTAAGTCCCCTTCCTGATCATCTTCCCGCCCTGCGGTCGGCATCTTCGACTTCGGATCTTGTCTTAATCCTGATGATTGTACTGCTGTCGTCGATCTTGGATTCCGATATTCTGGCTATGTCAGATAATTTTCTTCCGTAGACCGTAAGGGAATCGAAATATCCCTTATGTTCTCTGTACGGGATCTTCACTCTCAATCCATCCAAATGCAGAACAATAGGTGCGGGCCTGAGACTCATATCGATAGGTTCGTAGGTTTCCAGCAGCTGTTTTAATTCGGCAGGATGAACAAAGAGAGGATCTTCCTCGAACATTGCTCTCCTCTTCCTTATTACTTTATCAACAGCATCTGCAATTTCCGTAAGCTTTGCTCTCTCTTCGGATGTTCTCATCCTTTCCGCTTTACGTCCTACGTCGGAAACAATCGCTTCGCAGTCGTCATCCAATCCGTCGGGATGCGGACCGCATACCAATACAACGGGAATATCGATATCATCAAACAGTGATTTCTTGGCTTCCACGCACTGTTTGAAATTACCCAGCATGAAAACCGCCGCATCGTATTCCTCAATGATTCCCTTCTCCTGAGCGGATATCTGCGAAGTGGCTTTTCCTCTTCCTCTCGCAAGACCCATAACGACGGAAATTCCTCCGTACTGTCTTACAATCTCCGCAATATCGCAGATAGGATGGGGCATGTGGTGTCTTCCCAACGTACAGCCTACAACAGCAATCTCGGTTCCCGCCAAAGGAACATTCTTGACTTCCCCTCCGATTTCTCTGCATTTCTCGGAGAGCATTGCCCTGTCCTCTCCCGGGATTGACATCGTGACCGTCAGTAACTGAGCGCTTCTTGTTTTCTGAAGAACGACACCTCCGACATCCTCTATCGCCTCAAACAGTTCATCGGAACGGTAGATTCCGCCGTCGTACATCATAACCTCAAACATCAGATCCCTCCGGTCATGGATTTGTGAACTTTCATTCCTTCTTCGATCATCTCGGGCTGCATTATCTCTTCGGTTGCAACGATGGTGACAACATTTCCTTCGGTGATGTTATGTCTGTTTTTGATACCCTCAGGCATAACTCTCCACAGCGCACCGATAATCTCCTTCATCGCTTCTTCTCCGGAAGATATCTGATATCCTGCGATTTCATTCATATCTCCGCCGTAGACAATCAGATCGAATCTTGTCTGCTGTTCCACACGGTCTCTTCCGTAGTTTTTCCACAATGCCGCGATAATCTCCGGTGCGTATCTTTCATCGGAAATGGAAATATGCGTATCCTTACCTTCCTGCCTCATATCGGCAGCGTCTGACACTGTTCTGTTTGTCGGCTCGTTCATTAAACGTACGCTGAATATGAACAGCGGAATCTCGGGTTTCAGAACCATCGATGCTTTTTCGATCAGTACGGCCTTTCCGACATCGTTCATGATGCCTTCGAATAATGCCCTGTACGAATTGCAGGCGTATTCATCCGTACCGACGACCTCTATCTGCATGATTCCACCTCACAGGAATCCCGAGCACAGGAGTGCTCCTCCGACGGCTCCGATGTACTGTGAATCCGGAGGAACGATGGGTGCTTCTCCCAATACTTCTCCCACAGCCTTTACGAGACCGGCGTTGAGCGATGTACCTCCGACCTGAATAATCGGGTGTCTTACATCCACTTCCTGCAGCTGCTGTTCGTAGACCTGTTCCGCAACCGAATGACATGCCGCGGCTGCAACATCTTCAAACGATTTTCCTTCTCCGAGTGTTGTAACCAAATCCTGAATACCGAAGACCGAACAGTACGAGTTCATCTTGGCGTTTCTCCAGTCTCCTTTCACCGCATACTTACCCAGATCTGAAATTTCAACCTTCAGCCTTCTTGCGGTCATCTCAAGGAAACGTCCGGATGCTCCGGCACAGACACCTCCCATTGTGAAGTTGTCGGGAACACCGTCGCGGACGGTAATGGCTTTGTTATCCATACCTCCGATATCGATGATTGTTGCCTCTCCTCTCTGTCTGTCAGCCAACCAGACAGCACCTTTTGAGTTGACGGTTAACTCTTCCTGCACCAACTTAGCGTTAAAGTGCTTACCGAGAGTGAAACGTCCGTATCCTGTTGTACCTATAGCCTCAATATCGGATAACTTCACACCGGCCTGTTTCATGGCATCTTCGAGAACTGCAGTAGCCGATTCGATAACATTTCCGGTAGGCATCCATGCCTTACCGATGATGACGTTGTCTTTCATGATTACGGCTTTTGTCGTAGACGATCCGGAATCCAATCCTGCGGTTAAACCGGACTGCTTCTCCCTCGCAAGTAATTCTTTTCTTGCAACGATGGTAACCAAAGCTTCCATTCTTGTAAGCAACTGAGAAGCTTTCATCCTCTCCGTAAACGAATATGTAACAACAGGAAGTCTTGTGTTCTCCTGAATGAATCTTCTCAGTTCATTCCTTACCAACGCAGCTTCCGCACATCTGAAACATGTTGCGATAAACACTGCATCCGCATCATACATTCCGTCGGCCAACTGAACCGCACGTGCAATCATCACCCTGAGCTGAGGAGATCTGGGACTGAATCCGAATCTGCGTACCGCTTCATCTACATCCGCTGCGGATACATCCGGATAAACAATCTTGGCACCGACACTTCTTGCAGCCTTTTCAATCTCATACTGAACGCTGCTGTATTCCGTACCGCATGAGAGCTGTGCAATCTTAATCAGAGCGGCCATTTCATTCCGCCCCCTTTTTTTCAAGATTATCCAGGAATTCCTTTATTCTCGCGACAATCTGCTTACCTTCTTCCTCATTCTCGGGATATCTTACGGTAACAGCGGGAATTCCGCGCCTCTGAATCAGATATTTCACCATCAGATTCGAACGCTCACAGCCCACACATCCGAACGCCATAGGCGCTTCTTCCATAATCACTGCGGCATCCGCTTCTTCGATAAGCGGACCCCATACGGCGAGTCTTCCTCTTATTCCCGAGGGAACCTCGATACCCGCATACTTCAGTCCTTTTACGACATCGTCCAAAGTGACGTTCATCGGCGGCATATCCACCTCGATGTTATCCACTCTCTCCTGGAGCGCTGCCATTGTACTGAGGGGTTCGTGTCCGAACCTCTCCACTAAATCGAATAAAATCATACTGTTAGGGGGGTCGATGAACACTTTCATTGATTCGCCTCACATATTTTCTTGAAATCCTGAACTGAAAGTTGTTTTCTTGGCTGAGGTTCCGGAATCTTCTCTCCTTTATCGGAAGCATCCAAACCCGCTTCCACATAAGTCAGAGCGGCCCATTCCGCTTCCAACTGAGGATATCCCGGTCTCGTTCCGTGATGCGCACGGCATCTCCTCGGATCTCCGAGAGGATATGCCCTTACCTTTGAGAAAATACCGTTGGGATCCAATTCCCTGGCTCTGTCACGTACTCTTCTTACGGTTTCTCTCGGCCCTTCGATTAAACATCCGTAACATGTTTCCTTCACGGATATCCTCTCGCCCATCGCATGAATCGTACGGGAAAGCTGATCCGGCGTAATATCGGATACAGGCGAGATCATGAGCAGTCTCGTCTCTCTTTCTTCACTCATAATTTCTCCTCCGTGATGTAAACGATTTCTTCATCCTCGGTTTTCTTAAGGAATTCGTCCAAATCGTCTTCGAATCTTCCGAAGATATTCGTTCCGTATCCTTCCTCACCGGTCGGACCGTATGTTTTGCTGTCCTCCAATCTGATACCTATCAAACCTGCATTGGGTCTTGCCTGATTGGTGACACCGATATCTCCGCGTCTGCATTTCCTGAAAGGATCGTTCGGGTAGAGAGTATGCGCTCTCGACTGATCTCCCTCGAACTGAACCATCGGCATTCCTTCGAATAAGAAGAAAACTTTCAGAGAACCTATGGGTTTGTGACTCAATCCCGTAACTTTCTCAAAATAATGCACACTTACGGGAGACTTCTTCCTGTCAAGAGATATCCTGTAGATTCTGTCTCTCTTTACCGCATAGGTTTCTACTTCCCCGGCTTTGATTGCATCTATTGTCCTCTCAGGTCTCTGTTCCACGATAATTGCATCGTCATCGGTTTCTCCGGACCTGTTCTGCTTCACGCCTCTAGACTCAAGATACTCGGAAGCAGCCTTCTGGGTCATTCCGACAGTCAGTAAACGTTTGGGTTCTGTGACAATACTGATACTGCTGTCACCGGTTGCCATTCTCACGATGGGCATACCGCCGACAACCTGTCCCGCGAAATTATGGGATTCGGAGAGCTGTCTTCTCTCCTTGTAAATCATTATTCTTCCGAGACCCACACCCTGATTTCTTACCGTTACGGAGCCGATATCTCTTACCCTTCTGTCTTCGACAGACATTGTGATGTCCTGGTCTTCGCTGCATGCAGCGTAACTTCCGGTCACATCGGAGATGTGCATATGTCCCTTGTCTGTAAGAATCAGAACGTGCTCCGCACTTTCCGGCGAAGATTCGTCGAGTTTTACTCTTACGTGGGTATCAACGGAATAACCGTCCTCGAGTTTGAATGATAAATCAGTCGTAACGACAACATTCTCCGCACTTTCCTCGGAAACAAGAGGCTTCACTTCCAGAATCCTGTCTCCCTCGCGGAATTCATCGAGAATATGTCTTCCTCTTGTTATGTGTCCGATACGTCCTCCGCCTGCTCCGTAGGATCTTCTGTGGTCCTTCCTTGCAATCATAAGGTATGTGGTATCATTGTCGTTACCGCCCAGTGAGAAGAAACAGTCGTAACGTCTGTACATCCTGTCCGCAGGATCGTATTTTATGTCGGTGGAAAAAGAACCGAATGCGTCCAATCTTTCCGTTCTCCACCTCATAGTAAGCTGAGACATCTCCGAGACTTTGGATCTCCATACATCCGCATCGGGGGAGTCATCCAAATGAATGACAATATTTCCTCTTTCGGTGACAATTTCAAAATCTTCAGACTCACGGATTAATTTCTCGGTGGAAAGATGAATCGAAACCAATGTTCCTTTGACGTAATGTTCCCCTTCCAAAGCGGATTTGAGTGTAGCTTTTGCGGAAAGTTTCTTCTCCTTTCCGTTTACGGTAACTATCATTCCTTCTCCCCCTGTTTAGGCAACATACTCTGAACCTTGGAGACGATTTCATCCAACTTATCCTGAGGGCAGGAAACTCCTCTGATCACACCGTTTACGATTTCGATGATGGTACCTTTGGTGTTGATCTTGTCATCGGGAGGCATGACATCTTTTGTCTTCACGCCTATTGCCGCAAAGTCTTCGTAATCCACGGGACACTGACACACTATAATCGCGGGAATATCCACGTTTCTGAGGATAAGTCTCGCTTTCCATATGATGTGACTTCTCACATTACCCAGATGAATCAATGCGACCTTGAACTGCTGTATCCTTTCCACTTCGATGGGATCCAAACCCATACACTGTCCGTGAGAGACATCTTCTGCATCCGCAGGTACTCCCGCACCTGCGTTAAGAACAAGAACGGAAGTATCGATTCCTTCCTCCCTTAATGCATACGTAATCTCACAGACAGGTTTGGTGATATGCCTTCTTCCGGGCCCCATGGCTATTGCTACGACATCCCTGCCGCTTTCGGAGATGGTTGCTCTCTGAGCGAGACCGCCTCCCTGACCCATACCCATGGATTCACGGCATTCCACGAAACTGAGATGCCTTCCGATCTTCTGCTTCACTGCTCTTCACCGTTCTGTTCCAATTCCTTCTCGATCTCGTCGAATCCTTTGACGATATCTTCGGGCTTGCCTTCTTCTATGATCTTTCCGTTCTTGAACAATACGGCACGGTCACAGCAGTTGAGGATGAAATCCATATCGTGACTTACGACTACGAATGTTTCCCTGAGATTGTCTCTTGCGTTGAGAACGGCTTTTGCAACCGTAACCTTCGTAATCGGATCCATCGTTCCCGTAGGTTCGTCGAGAATGACAATACGCGGTTCTTTGATTAAAACCTGTGCAAAGGCTACTCTCTGCTGTTCTCCGACGGATAATGCGTCGGGATAGGAGTACAGCACCTTTTCGATATCGCTCTTCGGGAATCCTACGCTCTGCAGAACCTGAATTGCTTTTACTTTTGCAATCTCGGCAGGCATAGTCATTCCGATACATACGGTGAGATTCTTGAGAATGGTGTCGAAGGGATACAGAGTGTACTCCTGATGGAGCACTCCGATGTAGGGTGTGGCTCTTCCCTTACCCATGAATCCCGATTCGCTCATGTCGACCCAATCGTCACCGATTTTGATCTTGACGACACCCGATGTAACGGGAGTCATTCCCGCAATCATACGGGATGTTGTTGTTTTACCTGCACCCGAAATTCCGACCATTGCGAAGATTTCGTTCTCTCTGATACTGAACGATACTCCGTCGACCGCTTTCACGACTCCTCTGACAACAGAGAAGTAGTGTTTCTTGACGTTTTCCAAAACAATGAAAGGCTCTCCGAGATCTGTGTCTTTTCTTCTTTCGAAGTGGTACTCTTCCATGAATTTGGATGTGACAGTGTTCGGATCGGAATCCATTACGACATTTCCCGCATCCAGCCAAATAGCTTCGTCCGCCATTTTATTGATAGCTTCAGGCCAATGCGAAGCGAAAATCATACAGATGTTGTGTTCACGTACATAACTCACAAGTCTCTCGTGAACGATATTCGCGGTATACGGATCCAATGTACCTGTGGGTTCGTCCGCAAGGAAAATCAAAGGGTTCTTTGCCAACTGCCTAGCCATAACCACACGCTGTTTCTCTCCTCCGGACAGGTCACGCGCAATGTGCGTAATCCTGTGTGTCATATTCACGAATTCAAGTAATTCGATTGTTTTTTCGATCTTCTCTTTCTCGGAAACTTTGTCGCCGATTGCTTCGAAGATGTTCTCCATGACGGTACTGTCACCGAAGAGAGCGAATGTTCTCTGCAGCATGATCGACACACGTGATTTGATCTCCTGTCTCACAGGATTCCTGACGGGAAGCGACCAGTAATCGATCCATTCCGTTTTCGTCTCTCCTCCGCATGCGGAACACGCACATCCTTCGTACGGAAGATCGATGCCTCCGCATTTCTGACAGATGTTGACATGATAGAGTACTTTTCCGGAAGTAGGCTCATAATCCTCCGAGCCCCTGATCATGTGAATCAGGACACTCTTTCCTGCCGCACTCTTCCCGATAAGTCCGAGGATCTTCCCCGTAGACAGTGTTGCGCTGACATTGTTCAGTACTACTCTTCCGTCATAGACTTTCGAGACGTTCTCGATTTTCAAAAGTTCGACAGACTCTTTCGACATAAACGGCGTTATCACTTCTAGATAGATAAATAGGTCGTTTTTAACACGCGTTGAGCATGCTGGCAATGTACCGAAAAACGTACCAGAATGATTATATTCCTTCTGATGCTATGGATGGTTAATGCATCCATCACACAATACGAGGGTCTGCGGTCCGGCACCGAAGTTCAACGACTATCACATTTGGAAAGCAGTAATGTCTATGGACGTGTACGAACCCGTAGGAAGAAAAAGACTCTCGGAGATGCTGGGTATCGGAGAGGGAAGTGTCAGAACTATCCTCAATATACTTCTCGACAACGGTCTTGTCAGAATAGACAGACGCGGAATCAGCCTCACCAAAGACGGTGAGGAGTTCAGAGGCATGATGTTCATGGATGTGAAACCCGTGGAGATTCATGACCTCACAATAGGAAAATACAACTGCGCAGTGGTAATAAGGCACGCGTCGAGAAGAATCTCATTCGGATGCGAGGAAAGAGATTCCGCAATCATTTCGGGTGCGAAAGGTGCCACAACACTGATCTGCAGTAACGGTCACCTTATTTTCCCAGGTTCGGATTATCCTTTGGACGAAGAAACCGAAAAAGCAATCAGAACCGTTTTCTCGATAAAAAACGACGACGCAGTCATCATCGGTACCGCCGACACATACGAGGCGGCGGAGTGCGGAGCAATCTCCGCCGCACTGAACACCATGGGCGGGTTGAGACTGAGAAAAGATCTCAAAGACATTCTTTCGTCAAACTCATCCGCCGGAGAGATTCTCTCACTCGCATTCGCCGTACATGAATTGGTCGGAGGACTGCCTGTATGTGCGAAAAGCAGGGACAATCTCGGTGTAAGAATTGAGAACGGCGTTGTCATCGACAACGTATACACCGGAGAAATTCTCGAAGAAGTCATCCGCACGAGGACATGTATCAGACGGAAAGCAACCAGCGGACCGTACAAGGGAATAAGAGTTGTAGTAACTCCCATAGAACTTGACGGAAAAGCAATCGCAGCCATCGGTGTCGTGGACATCAGAGATATGCTTACGAATAATGCATACGTAAAAAACGATAAGTTATTCTAAGAGCCAGATGATTCGGGAAATCATGTGTGAAGATGACCAGTACATCAAACTCCTGAAGGGCCTCAGAGGAGTCATTGATGCTTTCTATCTTGACGACGGCATAAAGAAGCAGGTGCAGGCCGAAGAAAACACTGTCAAGGCAGCGGGAGGAGTAACCGTCTGCAACCTCGGATATATGGAGGCTCTGAAAAGAGAAAAGGTCATCTGTATTGTAAAAGATCCGAGATTCAGACCTCCGCCGAAGCCTACTGTTATTCTTCTCTCGGGCGACGGTCAGTTGTTGGGAACGGAAGTATTCCCGGAAACATCCGCAGAGTACAGGAACAGAGATGATGTAGTCTGGCTCTCCGACGGATTTGTTGTATTCCCCTACGTAGAAGTAAAACCCGGAGGAAAAGAGGCATTCATTATGCCGCCGGTACCGTTCCCCGAACTGAATGAAGGAAACGGATGCTATGATGTATTATCTTGCAGTCCCGCGCCTACATGTGATAAAATGATCAGGGCGTGGCACGGGATGGATGACAACGGAAAGTATGCATCCATCCTCGTGGCGTTCAACACCGTCAAAGCACAATCATCTGATCCTTGACGCCTGCGGTATCGAGAGAGAGGATTACGGAATCTTTGATGCCGTCTATCTGGGACATCATAATTCCGGAAATCTTCTTTCCGAATAACATCTTCTTCACTTCAAGTGCCTGATGTGCGGCCTTGTCGAGTTTGATGTTCATTGAGATGACTTCCCACTTTATGTGATCGATATCCAATGATTCCACTGTTCCGACAAGCAACCCGTCGGATGCGTAAACCTTCATTCCGATGATTCCTTTCACCGTGATACGGTTGGGTTCATCGGGTGTAATTTTGGATCTGACACTTTCGACTGTGTCATCCAAAAGAACAACATCATTCATCCTGAAATCGCCGGGCTGAAGCAGAACAAGGGATTTTCCGCTGCCGATGTTCAGCATCGGTGCGACGGAACTGTTCGTTTTGATCTTAAGGCCTATGATGTTCCATCCTACGGTCTCGCAGGAATAATCCATTATGTCGCCGAGGATGTATGCATCGTCGGTAATCACTTTCTTTCCGATAAGAAGTTCATTCTTACCTGTCATACAACACCCGAACATATCGGATGATAAAAAGATAAGTACGGTAAAAGAAAAAGAAGAGGTTTGAATTCTTCAGAGAAGAACTGTCTTCAGAAGATCTGAACAATCGCTCCGAAAACCAAGTTGATAACAATACCTACAAGAAGACCGACGACTGCACCGATAATTGCAGGTACGATGTTTTTCTTGTTTGTGAAGTAGTAAACGAGCACAACAATAATGAGTGACACAACTGCGCCTACAAATCCCAGAATTATCGTACCGAGAAGACCGATCAGGAATCCGATCAGTGTTGCCGGGTCTTTAAGGTTAAATGGCGATGCCATTTTTTTCCCACCTGTCACTTTTGTGACTGACATACAGACAGTTAACCTGTATATAAAGTATAATCCGCCGAACCGGTCAGACGATTGTCATTACAAGCACAAGATCCTGTGTACCTGCATTTTCAATGCTGTGTTCCGAACCCGGATGACATATGTGACATACGCCGGGAGTGAGAGGTTCTATCATATCGTCGCAGATTGCAATGCCTTTACCGGATACGACAAAGCTGATGTGTTTATTGACATCGTGTTTATGCATACCGATAGAACCGCCGGGATGAATGGTACAGAGAATAGCTCTCCCCTTTCCGTTCATAAATGATCTGGTTGCCACCGTTCCGGTACCGCCGTACATTTCGGACACAACCACATCCGGAATATCATTGAAATCTATCCTCGTAGAAATTACCCCGATATTAATGGGGGGGGGATTGTATAAGTCACTTTCGTTAGGGACTACCCGCACTTCGGATATATCGTAAAACACAGGAAAAACAGCGGAAAAAACGGGAATTAACCCGTCTTTTCCTGGAAGGGAAATTTGATTAAAAGGTTTGGGCAAGGTTAAGCGTCATCCGCCGCCGCTGGGCGTAAATTCAGAGATATCGACATCCTGCATCTCCTTCGCCAATTCCTCTACGGACTTGACGGAGGCGTCGAAGGATCTCTCCCTGTATTTGTATGAGATCTCTTTGTACTCGCCTGCATCCGCGGGAGTGAGCTTCGAAACATCGTACCAGAGTCCGGTGAAGTCGAGTCTTGCCCAACTTCTTCCGTCGCTCTCGCGGATGTCCGTAACTTTCCCGACAGTCGATGTCGGCATGTACTTGTAGATCTCGCCCAACTGCATTCGGTATCACGCTTATGCCTTAATGATCGCTGTCCTCTCGCCTGCAGGCTTGAACTCACGAAGACCGCCGCGTCCGACCTCTTTGGTGACGTTCGCGAAGTCGAACACAAGGCTCGGGTCTGCGAATGCAATCCTGATGAAGGGGTTGGCTGTGAATGCGTCTCCGCGTGCTGCGTGGGCTGCCTTGGGGATACCTGTGTATCCGGAAAGGTGACCGACGTTCATTGCGTAGTTGGGGTAGTTCGGACCCCTCAGTTCCATGGGCAGACCCTCATCGGACCTGTATGCGAACGAGTTGGCTGAACCGCACTGGTCCTGAAGGTCGTATCCGTAGAATCCGAGCCTTCCGGTCCTCTCCTTGTGCTGGAGCATTGAGAGGTACCAGAGGTTGAGACCGCAATCTGCGACACCTGTTGCCATGGATCCGGCGATACCAGATGCTGCTGCTGCAACTGTTGCCCTCTGTGATCCACCGAAGTGTGCCTCCATGATTGCGGGGTACTTCTCGTAGGATTCGAGTGCGTAGGAGTTGATGTCGTCACCGAGCTGAATCAGCTTGTCGAAGTCTTCGGGGTTCAGTTTTCCGAATCCGCCGAATTTGTCCTTGATGTAGTCGATTGCATAGTATGTGTAATCTTCAAGGATGTTATCCGTGTATGCTGCGGATGCGTACTGTGTGAATCCGACACCGCCTGACATGTATCCACCGAGGTAGATCTGGTCGAAGACGATGGCACCGAGTGCGACTGCTTCAAGTGCTGCGCGTCCGGGGTCGTCCGGGTGGACACGGTCGGACTGTGCGATATCTGCCATGAATCCGAAGGGTATTCCTCCGGGCTCGTTGGGTCCTCTTGCACGCCTTGCGGGCATCATTGTACCCATGTTGATACACTGGTGCTTTGCAGAGTATGCGAAGTCGGCGATTGCTGCCTCTCCTGCTGCGAGTTTGTAGGAGGTGATGAAAGCCATCGAAATCTGCATGGCTGCGTGCCTTGAGATTGTTCCTCCGTCCATGACACGTCCGACGATGGTCGGGACACGGACTGCCTGCATGAGGGTGTTTCCGATTGCCTCTTTGAGCTGTTTTGCGTGGTCCTTGGAGAACTGCTTGTTGATATCGATGAGGAACCTCTTGTCGATCTCGTCTGCGAGCTCGTCGTTTCCGGTGAAGACCTTGACGTATGAGTCGTATGCGAGTGCAGGGTTGATCTCAGCCATGTGCTCCTGAACAACTGCTCCTCCGGGCATTGTGTGGTTGACTGCCTCGAGGTACTCGTTGATTGTCTCGGGTGTGACTTCCTTACCGAGCCTTCTCTCGATGGTCTGGTGAGGGGAGTCGAGTCCGACAAGGACTGTCCTCCTGATGTCGTCCCATGCCTGCTGGATAGCAGAGTTGTTGATGCAGTGAAGATCATCAGGCTCTACGAAGATATCCGTGTGTGAGAGCTGGTAGGGCATCCAGGACCTCTGTCCGAGCGGAACTCCGATGTCCTGGTTCATCATGGGGATACCACGCTGTTTTGCGATCTTGTCTGCTTCCTTTACGAACTCAACTTTCCTCTTGGACTGTTTCCATCCGCCGTAGCAGTAGAACTTTGTGTTGATGTCGGTAGGCTCCTCTTTGAATTTCTTCTTACAGGCCTCGATGAATAACCTTTCTTTTGCTGCCATTTAAATCAGATCCCCTTTACTTTGTAGGGCTGGAAGCCACCGAGTGTCCTCAGCTTGTGAATCCTGAGTCCGTACATGGTGACCTCTTTGTCGTCTCTCATGTCTACACCGTCTGCTCTGAAAATGGTGGTCCTCTTCTTGAGGTCTTCCATCTTTGCGGGCTTTCCGACGGAGATTCTCCTGTCAAGGGGAAGTGCGACCTGGTCTTTGACGTAGACGACTTCTTTCTTCTTTGCGTCCCAGACGTACCTCTGCCATGCATCGAACATCAGACCGTTCTCATCGAGACGGCATGCGTGTCCGTGAACAGTTGCACCTCTGATTCCTGTGAGTGCAGGGTCGAAGGTCTCGTTGTCGATCATTTCTTTTGCGATCTGCTCGAGATCCCTCTCACGCATCTCAATGATCTGCCTTCCGGACAGTGTACCGGTATCGATACCTCTGTACCTGGAGAGGTACATCCATGCCCTCTGGTAAGGGGAGATGGGTGCGAAGTAAACGGAATCCGTGAACTGGATGTACCTGACACGGTCTCCGTGCTTTGCTCCTTCGATGGGTTTGACGAGTGCCCTGATAGGACAGTCGGGTTCTTTGCCCTCCTCAATCGGGGGGTGGATCGACTTGTATTCCTCTCCGGGGTTCCTGTGTCCCATGATCCTGACGACGTCATCCATTGCGACGTCTCTCAGCTTCTTAAGGTTCTGTTTGGGGTCCAAGTATCTTCTCCTGTTCTTTGCAGGAATGGACTCACCAGGGTAGAATTGTCTCTTGTATGCCATAATTAAACACCTTATCTGTAATCGTGCAGTGACGGTCTGTACTTGGAGTATCTTCCGATCTGAATGCTGTAGCCGAAAGGCATCACATCTTTGACGGCGTCTTCGATCTCTTTGACTTTGGCTTTGAGTTCCTCTTCATCGTCAACGGCCAATTCTATGTAGAAGTCCCCTACAAGGTGCTTGAGTTCGACTTCTTTTCCGCAGAATTTAATCATTCTGCGCTCGGAGTGGTCGTTTGCGATTCCTTTGTTGGGTCCGCTGTTGATTGTTGCGGGAAGGCTCTCGCCTTTGAGATTGATTTGCCTGATCTTTTCCACACCCTCCAACGCGTTCAGAATTCTCTCGGTGCTCTCTGCTTTCAGGAGACGGGGGCTCTGAATCCATACCTCGGGAAGAGGTACTCCTGCGTAGTTCGGGTCTGAATTATTGATACTCTCTGACATTTGACATCACAGCTTCTTTGCGACTTTCTTTGCCTCCGCGGCTACAATCTGCATCGGTGTCTTGAACTCGGGAACATCTCCGAAGACTTCTTTGAAGAGTCCTGAGGTCGCCTCTGCCGAGAATGTCTGTGTACCACCGTCAAGACAGTTACCTGCTGTGACTGCGGGGATCAGAACTCCCTTGGAGTGCTTTGTGACGACGTGGTTTCCGTGGAACAGACCGGGTCCTCCTCCACCGTAGATCGAGTGTGAGAAGAATGACATTCCGACACAGACACCCATCGAACGTCCGTAATCTGTTGAAGGCAGACCGGTTTCGTGCTCGAGAAGATCGTTGTAGTACAGGATTGTCGAGGGGACACCCTGTGCTGCCCTTGCTGCTCCGACGTTGACCATGACTGCTGCAACCTGACCGACTGCTGCGTATGCGTTCCAGAGCATGAGATCGTCTGTTGTGTAGACTTTGTATCCGCTGGGGAGTGTCTCTTTTACCCTGATGACACCGTCTTCGATTGCCCTCTCCATGAGAGACTCGATAACGGTACCGACTGTTCCGGTCTTTCCGTTCTTCTTAACGATTGAGTAGAGCATGTTGTTGGCGTTGAGACCTTCGTATGCGAGTGCGAGGAGGTGACCTCTCTCGAACGGGCCGATTGCGTCTCCCATCTCGAATGCTGCTGTCTGCTCGAAGATTGCAGAGAGTGCGACACCCTGCATTGCGTTCCTGCCGACGAGAGCGACGACGTGGTTTGCCATGATGTTCCTGAGTGCGTAACCTGCTCCCTCGTTGTTCTGGGGGACTTCAAGGATGAACTTGACGTTG
The DNA here is from genome assembly GCA_963643255.1 of Candidatus Methanomethylophilaceae archaeon. Classification (GTDB taxonomy): domain Archaea; phylum Thermoplasmatota; class Thermoplasmata; order Methanomassiliicoccales; family Methanomethylophilaceae; genus Methanarcanum. The sequence continues at coordinate 66,977 of CAVIIW010000006.1, read as the reverse complement.
GATCCGGTGAAGGTCATTGTCTGGGGGTATCTTCCCCATACTGCTCCCTTAACCATGTTCGCCTTGTACATCGGGATCTTGAATTCGTCGATGATTGCCTGAACTGTAGCTGCTGCGACTGCTGTGAAACCGGTGGTGTACTCGATTCCAGCGCGCATCCTTGCCTCAGGTACGACTACGACAATGCTCTTTCCGTCGGATTTGACTTCGGCAATTGCATCGCCCTCTTCTACCTGGACCATTTCTTTAATTGCTGCTGCAATCTTCTTTGCGTTCTTGACGAGCGGGATGTCGATTTCTTTTCCCTTGATGATCGCACCGTCTCCACCCATCGATCCGGTCTTAAGGGCCTTCTCGATTCCGGCGAGGTTGACTGCGATTGTCCTCTCGGTCATTCCTGCAATTCTCTTGATTGCATTGTTGCGCAACGGACTGATTGCCTCGAGAGGAATCTGCTTTGCTAAGCGTTTTCCCCTGTCGTCATACAGATCTATTACGTCGTTGTATTTTGGCATTTCATACCTCCGTTTATTCATAAATCAGCAAAAGGGCGAACCTTTTTGCCTCCCCTTGCAATTCAAGGGTATGTGATTTTAGCATATAAAGTCGACCTTTTTCGACAATTATCGATTGTTAAGAAAGAAAACGCCGTTTTTCGGAGGTTTAAATACACAAGGAAAACCTCCGAAAACGGCCCTGAATTTGATATTTAATGGTTCGTTTTAATCATCCGCGAATACCGTTTTTAACGCTGTTTAGGCCATTTTCCCCAGAGTCTCGGCCCTTCGCGTTCGGAATCCATTGTAGAGACCTCCGTTCCGGGTATAATCACCCTGACGGTGGGGACATTTATCTCCGGTCTTGTGAGGTCCGCAACGACTGCACGCTCGAATCCGCAGTCTACAAGTCTTCCGAGAACTACCTCAATATCGTCTCTCACGTAGGGTGTCGCGAGGTTTTCCATTTCGGAGAGTTTTACACTCTTTCCGCTGTCGGAATACCAGAGTCTGTTGACCGCTTTGATTTTGTCATAGCCCATTTCTTTGGTTACTTTGACTAAATTTGCGTTAACTTTCAGACCGTGTTTGTGTGTTGTCCTGCTCTGTGCGACTTCGGTTAACGCTCTAGTAGCGGCAATCATCGGATCGAGGTGTGTTCCCACTCCGATGTTAAGCAGTTCGGGATCTTTTGTTGCGATATCGTCGGAAGAAGCACCTATCGTGGGAATTCCCAAATCGCTTGTCAAATCCTTTAAATGAATTTTCACTCCGTTTTCCTCGAACTGTTTCAGCAATTTTCCGGGAACGGAGTTTTCGTCATCGATAACAATATCTGCATTGGTTCTGTCGAATGCTTCTGCGATGGACCATGCGTCTCTTTCGATTACCTCGAACATTGCGTGAAGAATCGCTTCTTCGATTGTGTTTCCCGAAGCGATACCGTTCGTGTGGAATCTGAATAACTGCAAATCTCCGTCGGGATAATACGGATAATACACCGCGCACGCGGGAACCCATACTTCCTCTCCCTGAATAAGGTCGTAACCTGTTGTCCATGCTATATTCTCATTCTCAACTCCGAACATCACACGTGCGGGAAGAATAAGATCGGCGGGTTCGATCATCGGACCGTTGTCCCTGACCTGCTGAACGGTTCCCAAAACAATTTCGTCATCGTCACGGAGTTCGGCGCTGTATCTTTCCATAGCTTCCATAACGGCGGATGCTTTAGCCTGTTCCGGAGTGGCCCCTTTTCCGTTATAGTTACCGAAAGTTCCCTTTGCGGTATTCTTTCTGTATACAGAATATACAGGAATACCGATATTGTCCCTGTCTGTGATGTCTTCGACGGGATCCATTCCCGCCTTTTCAAGAAGAGGAAGTACTCTTTTCAGTGTTTCTTCGGGAGGAATTACCCTTATTCCCGACATGGATACTTTCGGACAGCGGTTCAGAATTATGCCTGACATGTAATCATTCCCTCATTCTCTGTTCGTAGAGTTCGAGATCCGCATTCTCGTTGAGTGTTTCTTCGCCTATGAGAACATCCACTTCGACGTTTCTCACACTGGGCATTTTGAGTAATTTGGATTGAATCATTTCGTATAATTCGTCGACGTTTTTGGTGTAGATTTCACAGATAATATTGTGATCGCCGAATGTTTTGTAGATGTTTCCTATCTCGCCGTATCCTTTTAACTGATCGATAATAACGGCGGTGGGAGTACCGACAATCTGCATCATAACGAGTGATTTCATCACTCCCATGCTTGTAAGATCGATATCCATGGAGTATTTCTTGATGATTTTCTCCTCTTCCATCCTTGCTACACGGCGGCTTACCGTTGCTTTGGAGATATTCATCTTATTACCGATGACACCCATAGGAGTTCTTGAATCTGTTTTGAGTCTTTTGAGAATCTCGACATCTTTCCTGTCGATCAAGTCTGCCATGAAACTTTGTTACGTCAAAGTCGTATTTAATACGTCGATGTATTGAAAAAATAGAAGGATTACCGCTCCGATGCGCATGTATCGGAGCGGCATCCGAATTATAATCAGTCTCTCTTCGCTTTCACGAGGACTGTGTTCTCATATTTGTCGAGAACTTTCATCATGTCAGGGATCAGTGAAAACGGAACGCCTACCGCCATTTCATCCGCTTTCATGTCCGTTCTGCGCCTGCATCCGAAGCATCCGATGGAGATATTCGGTTTACCGGTAACAATCGGTACCGCCGTAATATCTTCACATGCGCACTGGAAAGGTGCCGTTGTGTATGTGATACGTCCTCCTCCGCTGTGGAGATAGAGTGCCTCGAACCAGTACACTCTCTCGGGAATATCCACAACAATTACGGCATCGGGGGTGAAATTCGCATCTTTCAGGGGACATACGATTTCACCGACTGTTTCGTAGGGAATATCGATAACAGTGTCGTTCATCTCTTTCGCGGATGCGGGATTTTCGTGTATACCGATACCTGCGTGGAACTCTCCGCTTTTGACTTTCTCGGGCTTGGGCATCATTCCCAATGTGGATGCTCCTACGTTGCACCCCTGCATTTCTGCCGTCATTTTGTATGAACAGCCGTTCCTGGCGTCCATGACAGCCTGACAGTGACTCCTCTGCTCCTTCGGTAATTCGTATCCCTCGGGATACTCCTCGCCTTTCTTCACGAGCTTGATTGCGACAGGCTCGCTTCTGAGCCTGAGGACGGTTTTCAGTCTGGAAGCAATCTCGATATTGTCCGTCATAAGAAAAGAATCGACCCGGCCTAAGATAAAACTTGGCAACGGAATTTCGGCCGGGTCGAAGTATTCGGTTTAAAGTTTGTAGCTTACCTTCAGATCGGTGAACTGGTAGACTTTCTCGGGACAGTTGAATTCGCATGCTCTGCATGCGGTACCGAGGCAGAGATCGGAACGTACGTTGATTTCGTATTTTCCTTCCGCGATATCATTGACGGTGAGTGCTTTCTCGGGACATCCGCGCTGACATTTCTTACAGCCGATACATCCGTCGAACTCTCCCTTCATAACCATTCCGACGGGATCCAATGTGTGAATACCCGCACCGACTTCGGGAATATCGGATTTCACGATTCTCTTGCAGATCTTAGGCACAACGATTTCGGGAAGCGGAGGGAATCCGGATGCAATCATCATGTCGTTGTACAGTTCGTAGGGCATACCCTCGTCCCAATATGCAAGCTCGAGAACGTACATATCTTCGAACTTCTGGTTTCCGGCGAACATTACGTGGTTTGCCGAGATGGAGTTTGCAACATCCTGCATCATATCCAACGCACCGTCGGACTTCAGGAGATCGTGGGCCATCATAAGCGAGGTGTTACCCAACTGATAAACTTCGTCCAAAACACGGGGAATCATTCCGCAGTACTGCGCTTTGATCGGATCCACGTAAGTTCCCGATGCACCCGCCATGTACATGACCTTGACATCCGCATCGGACAGCCCTACCTCATACATAAGAGTCCTGTGACCCGCACGGATTGCACCCATTGCTTTTCCGGCTTCGTGGACATCGTGTGCGGTGATGCATACTCCGTCCGCAAGGTGAATCTTGTTGTCGGGTGTGTTCACGCCCGGCAACTGAATGACTCCGCTTCTGAGACCTTCGGATATTGCGGAAACGGTACCGGTACCGGTGACTCCTTTCGCTTTGTAATCAAGAACTTTTACGCTTCTTCCCGTGGCGGGATCCACTTTTGCGGTGACGATAGGAACCAATTTGTCGTCAAGAACAACGTTTTCCCATGTTCCGTCTTCGAGAATATTTAAATCCGAAATAGCACGGGGAGATGCGAGAACACCCTGTTCGATAGACTGTCCTTCCATCGCAGGTCCTGCGGCTGCGGAACCTGAGTAGAGTTCTCCGTCTACGTACAGTCCCATTTCCGCATTTGTACCGTAGTCGGTAACCATACAGACTTCTTTCCTGTCGAGCATTCCGGATTTTATAATCATAGCCAACGCATCGGCTCCGATTTCGTGCCTGATTGCCGGAGGAATGAGTATTTCTATCTCGGGATTCAGTCCTATGAGGCCGATATCTCCCGCCGTTGTTGTGTGGGCTTTCCTTGAAGGAGGGACAATACCGAGTTTCTTGATCTTGTTTTCACCTGCGAAGGCAAGATCCCTGATTTCGATGTCCTCAAAAAGAGACAGCTGAATCGGGTTACCGCAGACGGAGATTTTCTTCACGTCCGCAATCTTATCCTTTCCGAAGAGACTGACGAGATCGTAAATCGTCTGTGCGATGATGTTGTGTGTAATCTCTCTTCCGGAACTCATCCAAAAGTGCATGTGGTCCATGATGTTCGCGCCGGGAAGCGGGTGCCTCACGGTTATTGCCGTGTCGACAATCTTCGCACCTTTGTCTAAATCGACAAGATGCGACCTGAACCCGCTCGTACCGAGATCGAGTGCTATTCCGTATGCCATAGTGAATCCTCTGGCATAGTATCGGACTGACGGATATAAAATGACCTTGCAATCAAGTGACGTTAAAATTACAGCGGTGTTACCGGGACAAAAACCGTTTCCTGCGCAAATATCAAATTCACAAAAAAACAGATTGCGAAGAATGTTACGGGTGAGGGGGCCGAAGCCCCCTCGGAAGTAAGAAAATGGATTACCCAAATCAGAGCGACTTGACGGAGTCGACAAGTGCTTTGAGGTTTGCACCGGGGATCAGAGCGGAGAGTCCGCATCCGGGCGAGATTACGTTGAATCCTGCTGCTGCGATCCTCTTACCTGCTGCTGCACAGTCCTCAGGTGTTCCCTGGAGCAACGGTGCGACGACACCGACGTTTCCGACGAGTGCTGCACGGCCGTTGACAATCTTGACTGCTTCTGCAGAGTCGACTTTCTCCTCGATGGAGAGACCTGTGACGCCTGTCTCAATCATGTGACCGAGGATGGGCTTGGTGTCTCCGCAGATGTGGAGAACTGTGTCTGCTCCCTTTGTTGCTGCGAGTGATGCCTTGACGTATGAACCGGCGTACTCGGTGAACATGTCGGGTGAAAGGAGATCCGTGGATGCGGAAGGCTCGGACATCTGAATGATGTCTGCTCCTGCGTCGGACAGTGCCTGGCAGTATGTTTTGATGATGGGGTTGACTGCGTCGACCCACTCTTTGACCTTATCGGGGTCCATCATGATACCGAAAACGAGGTTCTCGGTGGATACAAGGTGTCCTGCGAGTGTGAACGGACCGGTGTTACCTGCGATAACTGCGTACTCCTTTCCGTATTTCTCCTTCATGAGCTTTGTTGCCTCAAGGATGACTGCGGGCCTTCCTGTCTTAAGGAAGTCTTCAGGTGCCATAAGGTTGGGCTCGTCGTATTCGCCGCCCATGGGGTCGAATTTGAACGGGTGTGCCTTAAGCATAGGCGTCCTGTCTTTCTTTCCGGGGTCGACTTTGCATCCGAGTGCCTCTGCTTCTGCTGTAAGACAGAATGAGGACCTGACTGCTTCGAATCCGAAAACTGTTGCCTGTGCTGCTCCGAGTTCGCACATCAACTTTGCGTCTGAGTGTGCCTCGGGCCAGTAGGTGTTGATAGCATCCATCTGGTCGATGGTTGCCGACTGTGTGAAGACTGCGACCGGGGGTCTGTCCAGCTTCTCCTGTTTCATTGCTGCGAGTACTCTCTCTCTTGGTGTCATTGCCATGATAAGTCTCCTCTGGAAAAAGTGATAGAACTCAAATTATAAAAAGAAAGGGTAAGGGGTTTCTGATATCTCTGAGGGATATCTTAAAAGGGAATGATATTCACGACCTCTCAGGCGGATCGCCGACCGCTCTGGAGACGATTTCAACATAATTCACGGTACCGTAGAGACCTTCGTCGGCGTAATCTCCGATTCCTCCCTCGGATGCCATATATGTCTTGACTTTCGAGGATGTGACGATATTTCTCGCTCCCGCAGCTTTCAGCTTGTTCTCAAGGATAGATTCCAGACTGCGTTTTGCCGTCGATATTGCGGTTTCGAGATGCACATGATACGAAGATCCCAAAAACGGAACGGTTGTCAGGAATTTGTAATCCGGTGTGGGAATGATATTTCCCGAGAGGGATTCACTTATCTTACTGCAGACAGCACCGACAGCGTTTCCTACGTCGTTGTTTTCTGGAAATACCACTTCTGCACCCAGCCTTTCGCTTAAATCGGCCATCATATACTTCGAAGGGGCACCGATTCCGATGATAGGAATCCTGAAACTCGGCCTCATCATCATGTCCGATTCCTCATGATGCAAAGTAAGCATTCTTCTGAGGAGAAGTTCCGATCCTCTGTCTCTCCAATCGAGCATCTGATCGTCGAGCATCTTACTCATGACCGCTTCCGCTACTTTTTCGCATACTTCGTCGAAAATCATACGTGCGGCCTGTCTCTCGGTCATTCCCAGGATCTCTCCTGCGGCGTGGACACCTGCTTTGGAACCTTCTTTGTTTCCGAGTTTAAAGGATCCGTTGTACACCATTATATCCGTGGGAGTGAGCGAAGACAGCTGAAGAGCTCCTTTTGTCACCAGGGACTGCATCTCATCATCGATAGCCCAAAGTCCTTCCACTTCGTTCTTGGCATCCATATCCGACAGCGGCCCCTTTCCCACAAGTGAATCGTAAATCCTCTGTTCCTTTTCGGTGAGAATCTGAACGCTGTAACCGTCTACGGCTTCGTAGAAGTTGTATTCATCGGAGTGCATAATCTTCGCAACGGCTTCGGGATGTTTCTCGGCAAGTCTGCACAGAGGCTGTACTCTCTCCGGTCCGATTTTTATGCTGTGACCGTCCACCCTTATTCTTGAATCTCCGCCCAATGCCACTGTGTACATATCCACGGCTTTGACACGGGTTCTCCATCTTCCGACGGATGCACCTTCGAACTGAATCTGGGGGAATCCGTCGTTCATAATGGCGATATCGGTCGAAGTACCTCCGATATCTACCATTACGCAGTCTTCGAGTCCCGAGAGAACCTTTCCTCCCATCGAACTCGCCGCAGGTCCGGAAAGGATGGTTTCCACGGGATACATCCTCGCCTGTTCGAGAGTCATGACGGAACCGTCGCCCTTGTAGGCCATAATCGGCGCTTCGATTCCCATTTTTCTGAATGTTGCTTCCACATCGTCGAAGAATTTGCTGACAACAGGAATCAGTTTCGCATTGAGCACTGCGGTTTCGGCTCTCAGATCGATACCCATAATCGCCGATAATTCATGACCTGCGACCGTAGGCAGTCCTGTGTAATTCTTGGCGAGTTCTTTGACTTTCTTCTCCTGTGTGGGGTTGAGATTTGCGAACAATCCGGAAATTGCGATAGCGTCTACCTCGCCTTTCATGGCATCCAACGCTTTGATTACCTCATCTTTACTCATGGCGGCAATCTGCTTTCCTTTGCTGTCGTATCCTCCCTTGATGAAGAACTGCATCTTTTCGCCGAAACTCACGGGTTCCATGGGATTCCATCCGATAAGAATCAGTCCAACTTCTCCTCCGCTTCCTTCAAGAATGGAGTTTGTCGCCAATGTTGTGGAAATTCCCACCAGAGAGATATCGGAAGGTCTAATATCTGTGGATCTGAAAACGGAATCCACTGCGTTGAACAGTCCTATCGAAAGATCGTGGTGTGTCGTAGGGGATTTCTTCTTCACGACAACGGAGTTGTCGTCGAGATCGATTATCACCGCATCGGTAAACGTACCTCCGGTATCGATACCGAGTCCGTATCTTGCGACGGATGCCTTCTCGTCATCCTCAGAATAGGTGTCCGGTTCGATCAGACCCTGTCCTTCGACGAGTTTACCCAAATAACCGGAGACTTTCTCTCTCTTTTTGGTTTCGGCGTTGTATCTCGTCGACTGAAAATAAACATAATAATTGCTGCCGGACTTCTTGACATCGAAGCATTTCCTTCCGGCATCCTTCTCTCTCTTAATCCAATCCTGGACCCATTGATCGAATTCCGACTGCTTCATGTGTATGCTGTATGACGTATACCGTATAATACAGAGCGGTTTCTCAGGACATACCGTATACACCGGAACGGCGGAACCAATACCGAAAGAATCACTGAAAATTTATAAGAACAATCCCCGAAAGGGGGGAAGAAGTTTGAGGGAAAGTCGAATGCTTTTCTGCGGAAATCAGATTCCGAGGAAAGCGGATGCGACGTGGGAAGCCTCGACTGCGTCGTAGGACCATCCGTCTGCACCGATCTGGTCTGCGAACTCTTTCGAGGTTGCTCCTCCACCGATCATTGTCTTGATCTTGCCCTTGAGGCCCTCTTCTGCGAGGATCTTCTCACACTCTTTCATTCCTGCGAGTGTAGGTGTCATAAGGGTTGACTCTGCGATGATCTGTGCGCCTTCTGCCTTTGCTTTCTCGACGAGGTCCTTGATCGGGACATCTTTTCCGAGGTCGAAGATCGTGAGACCGAGACCTGTGAGCATAGCTTTGACGATGTTCTTTCCGATGTCGTGGACATCTCCCTCAACGACTGCGAGGACAACTTTACCTTTTGTCTCTCCGCCTGCTCCTGTGAGCATGGGGAGAACGAGGTTGAGACCCATGTAGAGTGTGTTTGCCGAGAGAAGAACCTGGGGAAGGAAGTACTGCTTTGCAGCGTATTTGTCTCCGACGATGGACATTGCTTTGGAGAGACCGTTGAAGATGATGTCTTTCGCATCGTGTCCTGCATCGAGGCACTTCTGTGTTGCGTCCTTTCCTTCTTTGATCTTACCTTTTACGACAATGTCGATAAGTGCGTCCATTTCTGCGCTCATTTCTAATTCCTCCATCTTCTGCAAGATGTTGAGTTAGTGATTCGCTTCAATTGATATAAAGGGTTTTATGGATGGAATATATGTCCACAACCTATATTACGCGCGTATATTAAAAGGGTATATAAAACTTTCCCTCTTAACGTTGTTAGTGCATCAGATTTCGATGTCCTCGATATCCCCCAATTTACCTAACGGAAGAATCCCCAACTCCGTCACGCCGTAAACATCGGCATCCGACACATCAGCGCCCTTACATGCGGGGGACATGAACGATTCCGGTCCCGCTAATGTCAAATCGGTTCCGGAAGAAAGCGGAGAAAACGGAGGGATAACCAATATCCCTTCTTTTTTCAGGTAAAGGAAACACTGAACTTTCACACCTCCGGAAAGAGCGCCTGCAATCTTCACGGAAGGGTGTTCGTGTCCGATAATCACAGGACGTTTTCCGGAATCGACATGACCGTGTTCCATCCTGAAACCGCAGAGATCCGCGTAATCCACTGCCATTAAACCCGTATCCTGTAATATATTCTGTAAGAAGTTATCATGATTTCCTTTGACAACGATAACTTCGGCGGCGTTCATCAGAAGATCTATGATTTTACGCACTTCGTCCCTGCTTTCGTATCTTGTTCTCTTGAAATCATGTTTGATGTCTCCCAGTAAAACAATACGCGCGGGAGAATATTTGCAGATGATACGGTTGAGTTCCTCTCTTATCGATTCCGTGTTGATACGGGGAAGAAACATTCCGTCTTCTTCCAATGCCTTCTCGTAACCGAGATGGAGATCTCCGAGCACAACGGTAGGCCCGTCGTCGAGAAGAAGACATCTCTCTTCCGTGACCCTCACGCCCGGCATAATCTCCAAAGAATCCATATTCCCTGTATCCTACATCAGTGAAATATAGTTTGGCGGGATTCCTGTTCCGAAGATAAGATGATCGAGCATACATTCCAAATCGCGAAAGGCATCGGGAAGGGCAGGGAATGTAAGCTTTGGGAGTCGGGCATCCTTACATGGAACGATTTTATGGATGCTTCCGAGATTCCCGGGATCAAAGAGAAGAAGAAATCGGACTGCGATCTTCTGTTCAGGGAAGCATACACACTTCTCGACGAAAGAGACTGTTACGGTTTGGGTGAAATGTTAACTCCGGGAGAACAGTGGAGACTTTACGGCAGATTCCGCGACGATGCCGGTTATCTTGACATAGAAACCGACGGTCTCGAAAGAGATTCTCTTGTTACTGTTGTCACCGTACACAAGAAGGATGAAACGTGTACACTTACACACGGTATCGATTTGGATGCCGAATCACTGTCAAAAGCATTGGAAGGCGTGAAGTTATTGGTCACTTTCAACGGAAGATGCTTCGACGTTCCTGTTTTGAGAAACAGTTTCCCCAATGTCGATTTGGATATGCCCCATTTCGATCTGAGATTCGGATGTAAGAAGGCAGGATTCAAAGGAGGACTGAAAACGGTCGAAAAAGAATTGGGTCTGAAGAGATCCGATGATATTGTCGATATCGACGGCTTCGAAGCAGTCCGCCTCTGGAAAGCATGGGAGCGTAACGGAGATTCGAGAGCAAGAGAATTACTGACGGAATACAACCGTGCGGATACGGTGAATCTCACAAGAGTTGCCGACGAAACATACAGAAAACTGGTGGTAAAGAATGGTTTCTGATCCCGTCGGTTCTTTGATTTCCGATGCAAAACGCGCCGCATCGATGATTAAGAAGGCAAAAGATGTCTTAATCGTCGCACACATCGATGCCGACGGAATATCTTCCGCCGCAATAGCATCCAAGACCTGCGAACGTTTGGGAAAGAAGTATGATGTTTTGTTCGCAAGCAAGATGGACAGCGACACGATACACACAATCAACGATTCCAAAGCAGACATAGTTTGGATTGTAGACCTCGGAAGCGGTTATCTTTCCGATTTCAAGAGAGATAATGTCGTTGTTTCGGACCATCACGTACCCGATCCCGGATGGAGAAGAGGACAGTTATGCCTGGATGATTTCCGTATAATCGAACATGTGAACTGTCACACATACAAAATGGACGGTTCCGTAGAAGCCTGCGGAGCGACAACAACATATCTCGTATCCAAAGCAATCGATCCTTCGAACACAGATTTGGCTTATCTCGGTGTGATAGGGGCATGCGGAGATCTTCAGGACCGTACCGGCTCCGGACTGTTGGGAGTGAACCGTACCGTACTGAAAGACGCAGTTGATAACGGCGATATTACCGTAGAAAAAGATCTCAGACTCTTCGGAAGAGCCACAAGACCTCTGATACAGTTCGTTCAGTACAGCAACGACCCCCATCTGAAAGGATTGACCGATGATGCACACGGGTGTCACGCATTCTTCGAGAATCTCGGAATTCCTCTAACCGAGGACGGAAAGAACAGAAAATGGCTGGATTTATCTCCGGAAGAGAAAGAGAAAGTCCGCAATGCTCTGATTCCTCTGGTTGAAGAGAAAGAATTGGGAATACTCATAGGAGAAGTCTACAGCCTACCGAAATTCCCGATGACGGGAGGACTGAGAGATGCGAAAGAATTCGCCACCGTTCTCAATTCCTGCGGAAGATACGACGATGCACCCACGGGAGTGAGAATCTGTTTCGGTGAGAAGTCCGCAATGGCGGATGCGGAGAAAAACCGTGCGGAACACAGAAAGAACATTTCGTCTGCGTTACAGTATGTGAAACATAACAATCTCATCCAAAAGAGAAGGTTCATTCAGTACTTCGACGCAAAAGACATGATCAGAGACACCGTCGTGGGTATCGTCGCGGGAATGATTCTCAGTACAGACGGTTTCGATAACAAAATGCCGATTATAGCATTCGCCAAGGCGGATGACGGAATAAAAGTCTCTGCGAGAGCGGACCGTTCGTTGGGCGAAAGAGGATTGGACCTCTCCGTCGTAATGAACAGAGCCGCCGAACTCGTCGGCGGTTACGGCGGAGGGCATAACGTCGCGGCAGGCGCGACTATCCCCGAGGGAGAGGAAGACCGTTTCCTCGACATAGTCGAGGATATGGTCGCCTCTCAGCTCATTTGAGAAGTGTCAGAAGAATCGCTTTCTGAGCGTGGAGCCTGTTTTCGGCTTCGTCGAAAACGACACTGTGCGGACCTTCGATGACTTCGTCCGTAATTTCCTGTCCGCGGTGACACGGCAGACAGTGCATTACGATACAGTCGGGTTTCGCAAGAGCGAGAAGTTCGTTGTTGATCTGATACTTGCTGAAAATCTTCGTTGCGACTTCCTCGGAAGTGCTGTCTCCCATTGAAATCCATGTGTCAGTGTAAAGAATGTCTGCATCCACACATGCTTCCGCAGGTTCGTGCGAAGCGAGAATCTTGCTTCCGTTCTGATCCGCAATACGTGCGGCTCCGAGCATAATCTCCGCATTGGGCATTCTTACCGCAGGGCAGCATGCAATCATGTCGACACCCATAATGGCACATGCATACAGGAGTGAGTTGCACACATTGTTTCCGTCTCCGAGATAGACGAGTTTCTTTCCCTTGAACGAACCGAGGTGCTCTTTGATCGTAAGCATATCGGCAAGTGCCTGACAGGGATGTTCCAGATTATCCAAACCGCTGATGACGGGTACGGTGGCACTGTCGCCGAGTCTGTCCATCATCTTGTAGTCGAATGCGCGGTACATGATACCGTGAACGAAACGGCTCATGACTCTTGCCGTATCTTCAACAGTCTCCCCGTGATCCAACTGAAGATCCCTTGCGGAGAGATACAGAGGGTGTCCTCCGAGTTCGCTCATGGCAACATCGAATGATATCTTCGTCCTTGTGCTCGGCTTCTCGAATATCATCGCGAGCGTCTTACCTTTGAGCGGTTCGCCGTGGTTGCCGCGTTCTTTCTTGAGCTTTGCTGCAAGCTCTACGAGCTGAGGCATATCGTCCTTCATATCGAGGACGGAAATGATGTTGCGTTTTGCCATGCCGGTTGTTATCCTGCCCCTTGTATATAAGCTAAGTCGGAATAAGAACATCACATACGGAACATCATGATATTCTCATGACACAGCATACAAATATCGGACAGAAATCGGGTGTGCTTTGATGTCTACTGCGGTTGAATGAAATCAATCGGAAATACAAAAATCTGAATTTAAACAGAAAAAGTGTGCACAGCGGCCCGTACTCTCACTTATCCCCTGATACGCGGTCGCGGACATGTGCGGGTTTGTGATTGCACAAATGCGCGCCCATTGTTAATAATTACAGTCTCTGTTCCAGAGCTGTAATTTGTAAGATATTACCCACCGCGTGAGTCAATTGCTGTCATACTTCGTCACAATCGGCAACCTCATACACGGTCACCAAATCCGCGCGTATTCTGTTAATAAAACGCTGATTTTGCAAACAGATTGATGAATCGATAATTATCCCCTTTTCCCAAGTAAATTAACTTCCTGAAAAATCGGCTCGCTCCATGGCATATATTTAATAGGAACCTATACCATAAAATTTTCATTAGCGAAAAAAAAAGGGTCGACACCGTGAAGAAAATCACAGCGCTTATCCTGGTTGCAGCCTTGGCTGCATCTTTTATGATTGTTTTAAACTCAGTTTCAGCGGAAACTGAAGATACGACCGCTGCGGTAACCGAAAAATTCAGTGTTACCGCATGGGGAGGGTACATTAACTCTCAATCCTCGGAAATAACCGTTCCGGAAGGTACCGTTGTAACCGTATCTTTGGATGAAACCAAATGGTCCGGCCATACATTCGACTGTTGGGTCTGTGATGACGAAACGATGATTCCGTACAAAACTTTCAAAGTACTTGTGGAAAGAAATACTGCATTCTATCCGACATTCACCGGTCTGACCGGAGAGTTCGGAGAATGGACAGTTTACAAGAAAGGCACCTACTGTACCGATTATACGATCAAAGTACGTGAAGACACCGCGAAAGGACTTAAGGAATTCACCAGTGAAAAGAGTTATGTCCATAACTATGAATATACTTCCGACGGAGACGAAACCCACACCGGAAGGTGTACGAAGTGTCCTTCTGTCTCCGAACCTGGCAGCCATTATTGGAATGACGGAATTGTTACCAAAGAAGCAACCTGCGGTGAAGAAGGGGTGAAAACCTTCACCTGTAAGACCTGCGGTGCCGTAAAGACAGAAACCATAGCGAAATCGGACTATCATTCCTGGGGCTCCGCATACACTGTAGACACCGAACCCGGATCTTCATCCCCCGGCAAACGTCATCTGACCTGCAGGGTCTGCGGTACGGCAGGCGAATCGACGGATTACATCGTCGCAACACTGCCTACAACCGGAAATGTTCAGCATTTTACCTACGAGTGCACTTCCGGATACAGTTCTCAGAGTCGTATTGAGGAACACTACATCAGCGACAGTGCATACCTGTATACCGTACAAAGAGGAGATGTCAACTATAAATTCAGCCTTCTTTGGTACAATGGAGGCGAAAACAGCCCCGTATATATCAAGGGATACAATAAGACCGGCACATCATCTCTGTACGGGAACGATGAAAACGGACATTATGCGATATTTTCCTATGTCGACAGTAAAGAAGAGTTTGTCAATCTCATAGACTATCTCGGCGCATACACATATGACAACGGTCGGATGGCTTCCAATTTCATGAATCTGTACGGATATCCTGCTTACGAAACATTGTATAATGAAGGGAATGCGGACAAGCTCACACTCATAAACAGCGACTATACTCTCGACGGATGGCCCAATAAGGTGTCCCAGTACACATATCCCTTCAGCAGCAGTTACACCCACACATATTACGTGGATATGTCCAACAATGTCTGTGTCAAACTCTATCATGGAAGCGAGACCTATCAGATCACATTCGAAACACTTGAAACATTCCCGGCAGCTGAACCGGACAAAACCAAGATTACCGAATACAGATACTACGTTCTCGACGGATCCTATAACGGCGACGACATGTCTTATTTCGGTATCACAGACAGTTCCAGCGAAGCGAAATACCGCACCGCAACTGCTTATGACAGAACATCAAAAGGAGAGAAATTTGCATACTGGGAACAGCTCGATCTCAGGACGGGGGTATGGAGCAAACTCAGCACCAGCAACCCGCATACTCCGGGCGTTAACGATGTGACAATTATCCGTGCCATCTATGAACCGATATTGTGCCACATCAAGGTCATCGGAGGACACTATACAGTTAACGGCGTAAATTACACAGAAGGGGACGTAGCATACGGAACGGGAATTACTCTCGAACATGATCCTCTGTCGGTACCTGAAGGTAAAGAGTATTACACATTCGCAGATGCCTCCGGTGAATCGGTGTCCTACACTTTCATCTGTGAGGCAGACGGCACATATACAGCTCAATACAAAGAAACAGAATATTATCTGAGTGCCTATGCGGAAAACGGAACGATTTTAAAAGACGGAACAACAGAGTATTCTGGGGAATGGTTTACTGCCAAAACCGTAGTTTCGCTGACAACAAAATGTAATGATGAAACACAATATCCGTATTTCCTCGGATGGTACACCGTCGACGGAGGCACTTTATTATGCGAAAGCAAAGACTATACAGTAACTGTCCCAATAGGCGGCATTGACATCAAAGCAATCTGGAGTTCTTCCGAAATACTCCCTCATACAAACTGGTATACTATCGGTACGGAGAACTGTCTTCTGCGTGTCGTCTCCGGCCCGGAAAAAATCGCAGTATCAAGCATCAGGATTTCCGATGAAAACTATGTGAGTGTTATTGAAAATCCCGCATACGGACGCGAACTTGAAAAATGGATTCTTACGGAAACAGGCGGGAACACAGCAATAAACTCAGGCTCAGCCGGCGGCGGATTCTATATTTCGGGAAGCAGCGGCGGAAAAGGCGACAGCTATCCTGCGAATATGACAGTGTCAGGCATATTCAAGACCTACTGTATCCACCTGTGCTCTACCTGCGGAAAATGTACCGAAGAAACGTGCTCTTACACTGAAAAATGTACCTGCGAAACGAAAGAAAAAGCGGTTACATTCACCAACAACGGACCTCTGACCGGCTTTGTCCCCGGAGAGGGCGAAGCGGAAGGAATTACCACTGTCGTATGTACAATCGATCTCACGGCAAGTACGGAAAGTACCTATGTGAAATCCATCGTCAAAGCAACCGAAGGTTACAAAATCAAAGCACTCTATGAGATTTCTCTGAGTGATTCAACCGGAAGCAAATATTCACTCCTCGGTACTGCGACTGCAACTCTTACCGTCGGCACGGAATACGCTAAAGCAATCAAAGACGGAAAAATGCTTCTCGCACACATCACCGATACGGGCGTTGACTATTACGGAGTGGGATACAAAGACATCACAACGGATGAGACTGCCGGTACTGTCACCTTTAAGACAGACGGCTTCTCTCCGTTCGCCGTCGTGGAGAGCGAATCTTTCACGGTGACATACAGACTCAACGGAAAGACATACGGTACCGTCGAATCATATACGTACGGTTCCTCGGTCGATTTGGCTGCAAACATTGAAAATGCAACAGCCTGGGTCAGTGAAGATGTCGCAGTCGGCGAGGACGGTAAATTTACCATGCCTCAGAAGAATGTGACGTTTACCGCCCTTACTGTCCGCAATGCAATTTTCCTTGACGGAGACGGAAGTGTACTTGAAAGCATTTCGTACAAATTCGGAGAGTCTGTAGTACCTACATCAAAAACTCCCACCAAGGCTGAAGATGAAGCAAATATCTATGAATTCTCAGGATGGAAAGATTTCACCGCAGATATGACCATGGGTGATGCAGACATTACCTTCACACCTATGTTCAACTCAACCCCCAGACAGTATAATTACACAGTAAAGTACCAGGACACCGACGGTAACAAGATTGCCGACGACATCACCAAATCTGCAGGTTACGGCACTTCCGTAGAAGCGGAATTGATCGAAATCACCGGATACACCGTATCGTCACCCGGTGAGAAATTAACTGTCGGTTCGGTCGAAGCAGATAATGTCATTATCTGCAAATACACTGCGAACAGCTACAGTATTACTTACACAGTAAACGGTGAGAAAGTCCATGAGGATACTGCGGTTTACAAGACCGTGGCAACCGTTTACACCCATACTGTAACAGGATACGATGTAAGTGACTGGACCTCCGAGGATGTTGACATCGATAACGGAAAGTTCATTGTTCCGGCAAAGAATGTGACCCTCACCGCAACTCTGACTCCTCACACTCACTATGCAATATTCCTTAACGGAGACGGCAGTGAACTCGACAAAGTCCAATACAAGTTCGGAGAGTCAATCGTGAGTTCCACGAAGACTCCTACCAAGGCTGAAGATGAAGCAAATACCTATGAATTCTCAGGGTGGAAAGATTTCACCGCAGATATGACCATGGGTGATGCGGATGTTACCTTCACACCTATGTTCGACTCAACCCTCAGGCAGTATGATTACACCGTAAAGTACCAGGACACCGACGGTAACAAGATTGCCGATGACATCACCAAATCTGCAGGTTACGGCACTTCCGTAGAAGCGGAATTGATCGAAATCACCGGATACACCGTATCGTCACCCGGTGAGAAATTAACTGTCGGTTCGGTCGAAGCAGATAATGTCATTATCTGCAAATACACTGCGAACAGCTACAGTATTACTTACACAGTAAACGGTGAGAAAGTCCATGAGGATACTGCGGTTTACAAGACCGTGGCAACCGTTTACACCCATACTGTAACAGGATACGATGTAAGTGACTGGACCTCCGAGGATGTTGACATCGATAACGGAAAGTTCATTGTTCCGGCAAAGAATGTGACCCTCACCGCAACTCTGACTCCTCACACTCACTATGCAATATTCCTTAACGGAGACGGCAGTGAACTCGACAAAGTCCAATACAAGTTCGGAGAATCGATCGTTGTCACCGAAAAGAAAGCAACCAAAGCTGAAGATACGCACTACACATACACTTTCTCGAAATGGGACGGTCTTACTGCGGATACCGTGATGGTTGATGAAGATATGACATTCGAATCCGTATTCAGCAAGACACTGATTCTGAACGAAAATGAAAAGGACAACAGTATCAACGTATCTTCGGGATCCGAAGGAGCGCTTTTCACCTCCGATCAGATTCAGCTGATTAAGAATAAGGCTCTGTCCGGTACCGTGATGAATGTGATGGTTGATGATTTCAGGATAACGTTCAACGATAAAGCGCTGAACAATCTCATTATCAACGAATCCGCTCTGTGTATCGGAAACATCAAGGAGGCCGATGTAAAATTAATCAACAACAAGGCCCCCGGAAACGATCCGTCCTATTACAGGATCACCTTCGGAGACAACAAGAATTTCGGAGAAGACGGAATTGTCACAATCAAGATACCGTTCATTCTGAAGAAGGACTACGATATCAAAAACGTCAACCTTTACTACATAGATTCCGAGTATGAATCTATCGCATTCGAATATTCCGATAATTATCTGATTTTCAATACGAATCACTTCTCGGATTATGCGGTAGCTTACAATGCCGAATCTCCCGAAACTTCTCCCGGAGATTCTTCAACGGTGCTGATTGTTGCGGTAATCGCGGTTATTGCCGTAATCGCAATAGCAGGATTCTTCATCATACAGAAGAAGAAATCTGTCTGAAACATCTTAATCTCCGGGACGGAGACGGTTTGAACCGCATCCGCCCCGGACTGAAACTTCTTCATTTTTATTATCCGCAAATTTCCGGAATATGATACAATACACAGTCAATCCCGACTCCGTAATATCTCCTCAGACGTTGCCGTCGGCATAAACCCATCTGAATGAAGGTTGCGGATTGCAAACCGTTCGACAACTTTATCTATGACTGCTCAATGCACTACTTGAAATATGGCCGGGATAGGGTAGCTTGGTTATCCTAGGGGATTGTGGATCCCTTGACTCGGGTTCAAATCTCGGTCCCGGCCCCTACTTCTCAATCATTATTCAAAAGAGGCAACGCTATGACATGGAACGGGAAACTCGTAAAAATTGACGACAACAGATGGGAGATTCCCGCAGATCATATGCCCTGCATGAAGACAAGTGCTGTCATCTACTCTGATGAAAGCATGCTCGATGCTGTCATGAGCGACAATTCCCCCCAGCAGGCTGCGAATGTTGCGTGTCTTCCGGGAATTGTAGGTAAAGCGATGGCTATGCCCGACATCCATTTCGGATACGGATTCCCCATCGGCGGCGTAGCCGCCGTAGATGCCGATTCCGGATCGATATCGCCCGGAGGCATCGGTTTCGATATCAACTGCGGCGTACGTACAATCAGGACAAACCTTACTCTGAAAGATGTTGAAGGTAAAAGACAGGATCTGATGGATGCACTTTACGCGAATGTTCCTTCGGGATTAGGTTCCAAGGGACTTACAAGAGTTAACATGGATGTTATCGACGAAATCCTTACAAACGGTTCCGAATGGGCCGTCGGGAACGGATTCGGATGGGAAGAAGATCTCGGAGTAACCGAAGAAACAGGTAAGATGCTCACGGCAGACCCCTCCAAAGTAAGCGTAAAAGCAAAGAAGAGAGGAATATCCCAGCTGGGATCTTTGGGTTCCGGAAATCATTTCCTTGAATTGGATGTTGTCGACGAAATATTCGATCCCGACACGGCAAAAGTCTTCGGTCTCGAAGAAGGACAGATTACACTCACCGTTCACTGCGGTTCGAGAGGATGCGGACATCAGATTGCGACGGATTATCTCATGAATATGGAAGGATACGTCAGAGATAACAACGTGGATCTTCCCGACAGACAGCTGGCGTGTGCTCCCTTAGATTCGCAGTTGGGTGAAGATTACTTCAAAGCGATGTCCTGCGGAGCTAACTTCGCATGGGCAAACCGTCAGATGATTACGCATTGGATCAGAGAATCCTTCGAATCCGTCATGGGATGCTCCGCGGAAAGCATGGGAATCGAAGTGATGTACGATGTGGCGCACAACATCGCCAAGATGGAACGTCATGATGTCGAAGGAAAATCAACGGATGTTCTTGTTCACAGAAAAGGTGCGACGAGGGCATTCGCAGCGGGAAGACCTGAGATTACGATGAAATACCGTAACGTGGGACAGCCCGTAATCATTCCCGGAGATATGTGCACCGGAACATACATCCTCGTAGGAAAAGAGGGTGCAATGAAGGAAACTTTCGGTTCCACCTGCCACGGTGCGGGAAGAGTAATGTCAAGGAAGAAAGCAGTAGGTTCGATTACAGCGGATTCGATAAGAGCCAGGATGTCAGGTAACGGCATCTGCCTCAGAAGCGGTTCCGATGACGGATTGGTAGAAGAAGCACCGCAGGCTTACAAAGACGTTGACCGTGTCGTTTCCGTTGTATGTAATTCGGGACTTACGGGAAAAGTCGCAAGGATGAGACCCATAGGTGTCATCAAAGGCTGATATCGTCTATTCCGATTACGTTACGGGCAGCCTTGGCTACGGAGCATTCCTTTCCGGCAGGTGCGGAAACCATTATCGCCCAGTCGAGACCCGTTCTGCTCTGCATGGATCTCGCCAAAGCGGAGAATGAAGATAACGATCTGACTCTTCCGTCGTCGAGAATGTTGACATCTGTTTTGCCTATCTTCTGTTTCAGTAACAGTGAAGATTTCGACGGCATATCAACGATTACGTCTGTCCTGTCTACACCTGCCCTCGAAGCTATGCGTTCTTCCAGATCATTTCTTATCTTCGGATCCGCATACTTCACCAATCCCGAGATTACATCTTCGTTGAGACTGTTGAAATATAATGCGTAAGCTTTCTTGTGAAGTCTGCGCAACATAATGTCTCTTGTCAGATTCGATGCCTTTCCGCCTGCGGAAATAAGCTTCTGTATCAAATCGGAATCGGTCATAAGATACATCTCGGAAAGATCTTCTCCCTGTGAAATCGCTTCTTCAACAGCTTTGACCATCATCATTTCCGCAGTACGGACTGTTCTGTGGAAATAAACGGAAGAATGCATAAGAAGACGTGACACGACAAGTCCTTCCGCTGCGGATATTCCGCCTTTTCTGAGAACCAACTGATCGTTGAATCTCACCATCTGGCTCAGCAGTCTGTCCATATCGATTGTTCCCAATTTTACACCGGTATAATGGGCATCCCTGAGAAGATAATCCATCTGATCCGAATCCACGGGGCCGTGGATGATCTGATGCATATAATCGCGGGACGGGAAGAATGATTTTTCATCGCCTGCACTGAAAGAACCCAATTCCGACCTCGGATACGATATCAAATCACAGACAGTCTCCGCCGAAATCCCCGAATCTTCAAGTATTTCGGAAATGGAACACGTGCCCCCGAGGATGTCTTCATCTCTTTTCAGACATGTAGGAACTTTTCCGAAAATCAGATCTCTGGCTAAGTCCATATGATCCTTGCCGGTGATTCCTTCCATTGTACTTTCTAATGTATGGGAAAACGGTGCGTGACACACATCGTGCAGCAATCCCGCAGCCATAAGTGCATTCACATCTTCATCGTCAAGACCGATCATCCTGCCCATCCTTCCGGACAGATGACACACTCCGAGACAGTGTTCGAATCTTGTATGATTCGCACCGGGAAACACAAGATTACCGAGTCCCAGCTGCTTGACGGAACGGATTCTCTGCATCTCGTGCCTGTCCATGATGTCAGTGAACGGAGGACCTACGGTTATGCTTCCGTGAATCGGATCATGTACCGTTTTCGTCCTGTCGCTCATTTCATTCACCTTTGAAAGCAAGACTCGCTATTTTCACACCCTTCGGGACAATTATGACAGTTACGTGATTGATTATCAGGCTCTCGCATCCCGACATACGGGCTGCAGACCTTATTCTTTCAAATGCGGTATTCGAATCTCCGCCGAATCCTTCTGTGTTGACTATCAGTACACAACCCGACAGCAGTATATTCGGTATCCCGCTGAGGTCGGATTCTTTCGTAATTCTGAGAATTTTCACCCTCAGTATGGATAAATCTCCCGGAATCTCCGCTTCCGATAAATCCACGAACACAGGATCGCATCCTGCGTCCGACTCTTTCAGTTTCCTGCTGACACCGAACGGCATATTCATTCACCGGATTTCCAGAGTTTGTCTCCGACGTTGTGTATCGTGTGTATGGCCTTACCTTTTTCCTTACCTTTCAGTGCGGATGCGTCACGGAGTGCCACACCTATCGCAAGCGGAGCTTTGTTCTTGACGTCTCTGATCCAGACAAGATCTCCTTCCTTGATGTTGTCGTCTGCATCCGTAATTCCGGGGCCCATAACATCAGCACCGTTCGTAACGTACGGAACCGCACCCATGTCCACCGTAACGGCACACGTTTCTGGCCTGTACTTCAGAATACCTCTGACGGTCAGGAACGGTTTTTCCTGATACACCATAGCGAGAATGACGTTGTTGACAAAAACAAGATTGAAATCGGAACTCTCCGCCATATCGACAGCATCCTTCTCGGTAAACGTATCGATACCGAACAGTGTTTTCAGCTGTCCTGCGAGAGCTTTGATCTCTTTCTCTCTCATCCTCTTCCTCTTGCGTATCATTATGTCTGCCATCATATCACCACATACTGACGTGGATTATAACGATGGCGATTATTCTTTACCGGCATAAAGAGAACATTGTTCGATGACGATATATCATCCTTCGTCATTACGTCAAAAAGGTGATTCTTGGATGGGAATTAACATAGGCGTATGCGAAACCGAGGCGGAGAACGCACTCTGCCGCGAACTGAAGAATAAATTCGTCAAAGTAATGGTGAATGAACCTTCATCCTTCGGCGATGCCGCAGAGGTGGATGAGTTTGTTTCTTTGGACGATGCACGTTCGTTGTTCCCCGATTACGAAGCATTCGTCAAGAGAAACAGAATCAATGAGGAAGCCGATGCAATCTATATCGCTAAAGTGAAAAATGCCGACGATCTTGAAATTCTTAAACCTGAGATTCAGAAGAAATTCACAGGCTGGGTCATTCTTGACAGACTGAGTGATGAAGATAAAGAAAAAGCCGTATCCTCATCGGATCCCGACAACCGTCTGACCGGATGGGATCTTATCGATTTCGATGAAATGAACGAAACCTGTACGAAATGTCCCTTGTCCTGGGACAAAGGCAGAGGATGTATCGGAGCCTTCGGACCGAACAACAGTCTGCTTCCGCAGATTGCGGAAAAGAGAGGATGTAAGATTATCGCATCCGCAGTAAAGAGTTCCGAAGAACAGAAGAGATTCTCACCCGAAGATGCCGAAGAACTTTTGAAAGAGGTCGAAATCCTGAAGGCGGCACTTCCCGAAGAAGGAAAAGTGTACGTCAGAAGGTACTCCGGACCGTTGGAACGTTTGGAAGCCGTAGCGAACGTTTCGATAAAAGAGAAATGCGGATTCCTGTTCTTCTGATTGGAAGAACAGGAATCTCAAACTCCTTTCATCTTTTTTCCAACTCGGAAATCATGTTCCTTGCGACGGATTTCAGAGCTTTCATTCCCTTTTCGTCTTTCTCGAAATCAAAAGGATTTTTGGCATTCAGGATACAGAGAGGCGATGAACCTACAACGGTCATTTCGTTCATAAGCATCCAATTCACCAATTCGGAGTAGACTGCATTTCCTCCGCTGCGTTCCTGAACGACCATTGCGGCACCGATTTTCCCTCTGAGAGGGCATGTTTTATCAAATATGTGTGCAAAACCTGCACGCTCGAGGAACATTTTGAGCTGTGCAGTGCATGAACCGAAATATGTCGGAGATGCAAGAATAATTCCGTCTGCGGCTTTCATCTTATCGAAATAAGTGTTCATACTGTCGTCTTCGGCGACACATCTGCCGTCGCCGCGCATCTCACATGAACTGCAGTGGTTACAGGGATTCATATGATCCTCGTAAACCTGAATGTATTCAGTCTCGATACCTTCCTTGTTCAGCTCGTCAAGTATCACATTGAGTGCGTTGGATGTGTTCCCCAACAGACGGGGGCTGCCGTTGAGTGCGACGACTTTCATAATCCGCCTTATAGCAAGGGACGTATTAAACGAATCGATTGACAGTTTCTGAATTCATCAGATCGGATACTTAGGCAGAGGGGTGAAATTTCGTTTCTCCGACGGCTCGGAACCTTCGAATATGTCTTCTCCTTTCTGTCAGAACGAAGTGAATCAGATTTCTTCGGAGATTATGAAGGGCTCTTTGCCTGAAAATGCAATTCCGTAAAGGATTGTTTTACCTTCAAGACCGTGCGCATATTCTCTGTCCTTAATCTGCCGAATGGCTGCCTGTGCATCATGTTCAAGATTTTTATCGTCGGAAGATTTCTTCAGTTCTATCACAACATTCGGGCCGATTCCTTTCTTCTTCCTCATCAGGATGTCCGAGAATCCTCTTCCGTTCTCGAAATCGGCTTTGATTTCGTAGTTTCCGAAGAGACACATCAGCATTGCGACGATGAAAGTCTGATATGAATTTTCATCTTTGAGTATGCGGGAGCTGATGTTTTCCATGAAGAGATTTTCCAGTGATTTTTTCATGGCTTCGGTGTTGTTGGATATCAATGCGTTTGAGAACCTTCTGAGTTCTTTGGCGTTATTATCGCTGCCGAACACATTGCGGGATACGACCTGTGAGAATACCCTAAACAATTCTCTGTTCGGTATTGACAGGACATATTCTTCATCACCCGGAATTGCTTTGAGATAACCGGAGATGACCATAAGCGAATATATCGAATCGGAGTCACCGAGATCGTCAAAGGTAAGTTCCGCAGTGACATCATGACCTATGCTGTCTCCGGAACCGAGAATCTTCAGATTTTCTCTGAGCTCTTCATCTGCTTTTGCCAATAATTCGGGAATAATCTGATTTCCGCTGGTATTCACCCAGTATGTGTCAGGTTTGAAACCTTTCTTGACGTAATTCAGTATGCTCCACGGATTGTAGATTTCGGCATCTCCGAAACGGTACCCGTCGTACCATTCTTTTGCTTCTTCATATTTCTCCGGGTGACCGTAATCTGCGCAGATCTGTTTCACTTCTTCATTGGTGAAACCGAACATTTCGTCGAATTCAATATCGAAAATATTGTTTTTGGAGAAATTGTTCACTCCGCTGAAGATATTTTCTTTGACAATCTGCATGACGCCCGTTACAACACCGAAGAGAAGGGAGGCGTTTCCTTTGAGCAGCGATGACATTACTTCCCCAATGAATGCGATTATGTCTCTGCGGAGATCCCCATCATTGATTTTGTTGACGACACCGTCATATTCGTCGATAAGAACAATCGTTTTCACTCCGTGATATCTTTCCAACATCTTACTGAGGATTTTAAGTGAATCCATAAGGTCTTCCGGGATGATGTTTTTTTTACTGAGGTGCATGTAAAGATCTCTTTCATCATCCGTCATAATGTTTGATTCCAGGAGGTACAGATGCTCTTTGTAGGTTTCGAGAACGAGATTATTGAACCTTCTGAGGAATCCGTCCATAGTGTATGATACTGCTTCCTTGAAATCGATGTGAATTACGGGGAATGTATTTTTGTAACAGTTGTATTCAGAATGTTTGGATATTTTCAATCCGTCAAACCATGTGTTTCCTTTATACTTGATGTTGAAGAAGGCATCAAGCATACTGAGATTCAGAGACTTTCCGAAACGGCGCGGCCTTGTGTAAAGGTAAACGCCTTCCTCCGTATTCCGGTCCAATATCTGCCCTATCAGCATACTCTTGTCCACAAAATAATAACCTTTATTACGGACAGTTATGAAATTCTGAACGCCGACAGGGAGTTGTTTCATGAATCAAGTGAAGAGATGGCACCTTATATAATTCACCCGAATTTTGCGGTCTGACGACAGACTGATACAGATACGACTGAATATTCAGATTTCTTCTGAAATAATGAACGGCTCTTTGCCTGAAAACGCTATTCCGTAAAGGATTGTTTTTCCTTCGAGACCGTGTGCGTAATCTCTGTCTTTGATCTGCTGAAGAGCTGCTTTTGCATCGTTTTCAAGATGCTTGTCATCATCCGATTTCTTCAATTCCATAACAACGTTCGGACCGATACCTTTCTTCTTCGCCAACATGATGTCATAGTAACCTTTTCCGTTCTCGAAGTCGGCTTTTATGTCATAACTTCCGCAGAGATTCATGAGCATTCCCGTAATGAATGCCTGATATGAGTGTTCGTCATTCAAGACACGGGAACTTATCACTGTGATGAGATCATACAGCGCACTTTTCATTGCATCCGTATTGTTTGTCATCACCGCATCGGTAAAATCTGTCAGTTTACTGCTGCCGCCTTCTCTGAAAGCTATGCGGTTAAGCATTTCCGAAAACACATAGAACAGTTCTTTGTTCGGTATCGACAATTCACAGCTCCGTCCTTTCGGTATTGCTTTAAGATAGCCTGCAAGAGCCATAAGCGAATACACGTTCCCGATATTGTTGAGATCGTCAAAAGTCAGTGTTCTGGAAACTTCCTCCGATACGATGCCTCCGGAACCTAAAATCTTCAGATTCTTGGTGAGTCTGCTGTCTGCTTTCGACAGCATGTCATATATTGCCTCATTACCGCTGGTATTCGCCCAATATGTTTCGGGCTTGAAATCCTTCTGAATATAATTCAGAATACTCCAGGGATTGTAAATGTCAACATTTCCGAAACGGTATCCGTCGTACCATTCTTTGGCTTCTTCGAATTTTTCCGGATGGCCGTAATCGGCGCAGATCTGTTTTACCTCATTATTGGTGAAACCGAACATCTCGTCGTATTCGACATCGAATATGTCATTACGTGTGAAATTATTCACTCCGCTGAAGATGTTCTCTTTGGTTATCTGTGTAATGCCTGTTACTACACCCAATTGTCTGGAGGTGCTCTCTTTGAGCAACGGCGACATTACGGCCCC
Organism: Candidatus Methanomethylophilaceae archaeon; assembly: GCA_963643255.1. Lineage (GTDB taxonomy): Archaea > Thermoplasmatota > Thermoplasmata > Methanomassiliicoccales > Methanomethylophilaceae > Methanarcanum. Next base: position 39,625 of record CAVIIW010000006.1, on the reverse strand, counting down.
TAAGAATGATACAATCTGACGGCGGAGTTCGTCATCTTTCAGATTATTGACTGTGGCATCATACTCATCAATCAGCACCACGACTTTAGAGCCGTGATGATCTTCCAACATAGAACACAGCCTGCTCAATGCCACCCTGGAGTCTGTAAGAGATTTCTTTCCGGCATAGTATCTGTTGAAATCCTTTTTTGTTTCTTTATCCATTTCCGGCGAATTTCTGAGATATGTAAATTTCTTGAATACTTCTTTCAGCTTCGAATTGAACATTTCTATGAAATCTTCGTAATTTTTGATGTCATCGAACTTCAGGCTTATGTGTATGACAGGAAATGCGTTTTTGTAACTGTCGTATTCAGGATGTTTTGATATTTCCAATCCGTCGAACCACGTATTACCTTTGTATTCGAGATTGAAGAAAGCATCCAACATGCTGAGGTTGAGAGACTTTCCGAAACGGCGGGGCCTTGTGTAGAGAAAGACTCCGTCTTCCGGGAACTGATCCAAAATCTGCCCTATCAGCATACTCTTATCCACAAAATAATAACCCTTGTTACGAACGGTTATAAAATTCTGGATGCCGACAGGGAGTGGTTTCATAAATCAGGAGATGTGATGGCACCTTATATAATTCACCCGAAAAACCGACAATTACGGTAATATCTGCGATTATGTGTCCATGCGGGTTGCCATCGATTAAGTAATCTCCGCATTTCACGTACATATTACCTGCCTTACTGCAGCATCATATCAATTACTGTCACATCTGGCATATTCACAATTGTTAATTCACAATACCCAACACAATGTCAAATGAATGTTAACGCTGTTAAGCACATTTTAATATTAGGTATCTGCATGAACCCGTACAAGGTGAGAGAATGCTGAACATCAACGATCTTCACGTCGAAGCCGGAGGGAGAGAGATCCTGAAGGGCATCACACTTAATGTGGAGGAAGGAGAGACATGCGTCCTTTTCGGACCCAACGGATCCGGTAAATCCACGCTCCTCGCAGCCATTATGGGTTACGGAACATGCAAGGTAACAAAAGGAAGCATAATGTTCAAGGGAAAGGACATCACAGACATGCCTGTCGACGAGCGTGCAAGGCTCGGAATAGGCATGATGATGCAGAGGCCCCCGAACGTCGTCGGTGTTAAACTCGGTGATTTGGTCAAAGCAACGGCACACGGAGGAAATATTCCCGATGCAACCGACTTCAGGATGAAAGATTTCCTTACAAGAGAAGTCAATGTAGGATTCTCCGGAGGAGAAATCAAAAGATCCGAATTACTCCAACTCACCGCACAGTGTCCCGAATTCGTTCTTTTGGACGAACCGGAATCGGGAGTGGATCTGGAAAGTATTGATCTCATCGGAAAGAAAGTACACGATCTTCTCTACGCCGAAGGATGCAAAGGATGCAGAAGTTCCAGCTCCAAGAGACATGTTTCATCGTTGGTCATCACTCACACGGGACAGATTTTAGATTACATCGGAGCGGACAAAGCATTCGTTCTCAAAGACGGACTTATCAGATGTACCGGACGCCCGACGGACATCCTCAAAGACATCAGGGAAAGAGGTTACGGAGAGTGCATATCATGCAGAATGGTAAAGATGGAGTGAAGAGTGCACTTGACAAAAAGGGTGCATACGGACCCGATGTAGATATCGAAAAGTATGAACTCGGTTCGTTCGAACCTCAAAAGATCAATGATCTTGAGAGTGCGGATAAAGACACACTCGGAATCATGGAAGGCATCGGAGTCATTGCGGATGAAAAAGGCCGTGACGGAACGATAATGTTCCTTGACAATGCAATGAGCCACTGTACAAACAAAGCCGAAGAAGGAGTGGATGTAATGTCCACCAAAGAGGCTTTGGAGAAGTTCGACTGGGTGAAAGATTACTATTGGAAAGCCGTAAGTCCCGAGAAGGACAAGTACACCGCAAAGACCTATCTCGAAGACGGAGACGGTTACTTCATCCACGTCAAACCCGGATACAAAGTAAAGAATCCGATACAGACATGCATGATGATCGGAAAGAAAGGCTCGATGCAGACTCTCCACAACATCATCATCGTAGATGAGGGTGCCGAATTGGAAATCATCACGGGATGCGCAACGGGACACCATGTAAACGATGCGTTACACATCGGTGTTTCGGAGATTTACGTGAAAGAGAACGCTTCGATCGTATTCTCAATGATTCACAGCTGGGACACCAAGACCGCAGTACGTCCGAGAACCGGATGTATCGTAGAGAAAGGAGGAAGATACGTGAACAACTACGTCCTCCTGAAACCTGTGGGAACGCTGCAGAGTTTCCCCGTATGTCAGCTTAACGGAGAAGGTGCTTCGTGTAAAATGAACACCATCTGCATTGCAAATGAAGAATCTGATGTCGACAGCGGAGGAAGCGTTATCCTCAACGCACCGAACACTTCTGCGGAAATCATCTCAAGAAACATCGTTCACGGCGGAAGAATCACGGCACGCGGACGTCTCGAAGGGCACGCACCCGGAGTGAAAGCACACCTCGAATGTAAGAGCATCATGCTCTCAGACGGAGGAAGCACCAATGCAATTCCGGAACTTATGTCCTCGAATGCGGATGTCGAGATGACACACGAAGCAGCCGTCGGTAAGATTGCAAGAGATCAGATCGAATATCTGATGTCACGCGGACTTACGGAGGACGACGCAATCGGAATGATTGTCAGAGGATTCCTCGTAGGCGGTATCAACGGACTCCCCGAACACCTCAGAGACGAAATTGACAACGCAGTCACTAAAACCAACTTAGGAAACTGATCGGATTTATCTCCGGCCGTTAAGGCCGGAGATTAATTCCTTTTTATGATTTTGAAGGCTGATTTCCGGATTTCATACTGTCCGAATACAGTCTGAAAGCTTCGGTAATATCGGAAACCAACTGCGCCGTTACAGCTTCATCGATTCCTATCCTGGCACTGATGTCTTTAATCTCATCTTCGGGAAGGATCTCCATCGCCGCAATCGCTCTTTCGATTTCATCCTGAGCGGCATCGGTCATCTCGGCGATAACAAAAGCATCACTCGGCGTAACACCTGCATCCTTCAGAATTCCTTTCAGTTTGTGATTCTCTTCACTGAAAAGTTTTCTTCCGCCGTACTCGAATGCCCTTCTCAGTTTCACAACTCTCAGTGAAGAATCCATCGTGAGACGGATGTTGACGGGATCGTTTTCTCCCGTGTCTTCTCTCTTCTTAACGAAATCGATGTAATCCGAAGCATCCCCTCCGATCGGGATGACTTTCGTTCCTGCATCGGCAACCAATCTTCCGAGAAGATCTCCTCTTACGGCCCTCTGTTTCCAGAATTCGTAATCGCAGAATATAATCAATCTCTTCTTCGCACGTGAAACCGCTGTATTGATAACTTTCAGTCCGTCGTAAGGAGGTAACGAACTTGTAAAACGGTAAGGAACCTGTTTGCTGGAAGTCCCGTTGTCAGAGACACTGATTATAACAGTATCCCACTCCTTTCCCTGCGAACCGTGGATTGTCATTATCTTTCTCTCGTGGGCTTTCAGTTTCTTCATAATCGATTTTCTCTGATCTGAGTACGGAGTAATTATCGCAAAATCGCCGAGGTTGCTCTCATTTTTCTTTACGAAATCAGTAACGGCTTCCGCCTCGGCAAGATTCTCTCTCGTCTCGGGATTCAGACCTTTGACATCGTAACAGTACATCTCCAACGTACCTGCGCTGCCGCTGATTCCGTTCATGTAAACGCAGTCGTCCAATATCTTTGCGAGATTGTCCGCAAACCTGTGTGAAGATGTTAAATTCGCTGTCTGGGTCTCTTCGAATCTCGGTTCCCTGTCATAGAGATAATCGTCACGTGCATCTTCAATCGTACCGAAAAGATAACTCTCGGCATAACGTGCGGACTGATCCCACATGAAGGAATACTTCATGTAATCGTCACGTTCGATCCACGTCCTGATGTTGTCTTTCTCCAACTCACACACCGGAGGTAACTGCATATGATCTCCGAGCATCGCAATCGGCGGACCGCACATGAAAACAGGCATTGTTTGGATAAGATTCGCATATCCTGCTTCGTCAATGAAGATATGATCCACGTCGATGATTCCTCCGTCGTCGAACATAGATCTGCGGCGACCCATGAGAATGAACGGCGTCATTGCCATAACCTTCACCTTTCTCATTCTGACTGCGGTGTCGTACGGTTCCAATTCTATGAGTTCTTCGTTATTTTGGAAAATAAGTTCTCTCAGATCCGAATCGGTCATTTCCTGATACTGAACAATATCCAATTCGGGCCTGTTACGATTCATCAGCGTTTTGCATATGCCGTCCGCCCTGGATCTGAGATTCGTAAGATCTACATTCGAAACCAATCCGATTAACTCGTTGTTTTGTTTGACTACTGCAACGATTTCATCCCATGCAGCCTTGATTTCAGATTCAATCTTTTTCTTCTCACTGTACGGTGCAGCATCATATCCTTCGTTGTAGAGACGCTGTATCAATTCGAATTTAGGCTTAAGACTCTCAACTTTACGCTCAAAGATAAGATTCGCTATTATCTTGTTGGACTGTCTGAGCTGTTTGATTCTCTTCATTCTGGCTCTGTCTTCGCACATTCCCGGATGTTCTTTTATGAATCCCGCGGTCGCGGAACCCATTCTCAGAATGTCTTTCTCGGGATCGATGTACTTGTGTTCAGGATCGTCCTGTTCGATAACTTTCAGGACTCCGTTCAGGACCTGTTCCACGGAGTTGTTTGTAGGTGCGATAATCGCAACCCTTCCTCCCTTCCTGATGTATGCGATAATCGACGTTGCAAGAACATACTGGGTCTTTCCCGTTCCGGGTGCTCCCCATATATATGATAATCTGGAATTAAGTATCGTTTTCACCGCTTTTCTCTGCTCTTCGGACGGGGTGCTTCCTGCAGGGAATGTATAATCGGCATCTTCTACGAATGAAGGCTTGGTTCCGGGATATCCTATCCTGTCGCCGTATTCTGTAAAACAATCCAAAGTCAGTTTTATGAGCCATTTCATGTCCACAATAATCTTGATATCTTCATCGGAATGATTGTTGATTATCTCCATCAGCTTATCCGAAGGATACGCACGTACCGTCATCGACTGTTCGTCGTATTCGTCAAAGTACACCGAATATCCGTCGGGCTGTCCGTCTCCGAAGTAAAAATCCTTATCTCCGATGCAGAGGCCCAGACTGTCGGTGTCGTTCAGTTTGGAAATCAGCGTAATGATGAGGTAATCGCTCTTTCTTGTAATCGAACGTACCTCGTTGATAACCATCGACACAAGTTTGCTCTTGGTAAGATCCATTCCTTTCTGTACGGCTTCGATCTGCTCGTACATGTCCTCGCAGGATTTGATTGCTGTCTCCCTCAATTCTTCCGAATCCGTATCAGTCACCCCTCAGAATTTTGGATGAATCTGATAATTTCAGCTGAGAACGTCCTGTGTAGCTGTTGTGTTCCACACTTACTTCCGTAATGCAGACATCGTCACCGGGTTCGGCGTTTATTTCTCCGTTCCAAAGAAGGAAATCCATTTTGTTCCCGTCCGAGAATCTGAATACACCTTTCACCGCGGGTCCGTTTCCGCCGGGACGTCTGTTCTGTATGCTGTAAATTGCTCCGGAAACGGTAACGTTTTTCATTCCTTCTTTGATTTCATCGTAATCCACGGAAAATTTCAGATTCCTGGAATATGCACTTGATTGTATCTCAACATCGGATTCTTCGTAAGAACCGCCTCTGTCGTTCAGAACTATGGATTTCTCAAAATCATCGTAGACTACCTTCCACCCTCTGAATCTGTAAACTTTGCCTTCTTCGAAATCCGGTTCCTTATTCCACATAATTATCCTGGATTCGGAAGTTTCGTCTTCTACATATGCCGTAAACTTCAGATTGCCGTTTTTGGACACCTTACATCCGATTTCGGATACTTTTGCGGTGAAATTGATGACCGAACCGCGTTTGATACTGAGGTCGGAAAGCGGAGTATCGGGTTCGACAGGTGCGATATAATCGCGGTCGCTTCCGCCGTAATCTTTGATAATGGCTCTTTTCGAAGATTCGATGTCCATCAAATATCTATTGAGATAAAGGCTGATTCTTTCCTCCAATTCGGAGATTTCCACAGGCCTTTTGATCATGATCTTCAGTGATTCCGCCTCTTTCCCGATGTCGATATCTTCGTTCAATTAATCCCGTTTCCGGATGGGTCACGGTGTAGATAAAGTGTCTTAAATTCCAACATACTGTTGACAAATCAGAGTTAAACATTATCTTCGATTGAACTGCTTTCAAACTTCTTAACAAATCTCTTCTTCTGTTTTTCTATTATTTGTTAGTACATTACTAAGAAAAATAACAAAAATAACGTAAATTTGTCTGATTCAGTCATCCCTAATATCAAAATGAGGCATACTATCATTTATATTATGAATCTATATCCATTTGTTATACTGGAGATTTTAGAATGGATATGTTAGTTCTTCTGGCCTTCGTCATCTACTTCGTCGTAGTTCTAGGCATAGGCTTCTTCTTCTACAACAAGACACATAACATGTCCGATTATGTTCTGGGCGGAAGGGATATGAATCCCTATGTCACGGCGATGTCCGCACAGGCATCCGATATGAGCGGATGGCTGCTTATGGGACTTCCGGGATCCATCTATCTTATGGGAATGGGTAAGATTTGGATCGGAATCGGCCTCGCAATCGGCTCCTATCTTGCATGGCTGTTCATCGCAAGACGCCTGAGAAACTATTCGGAAAAATGTAAAAACTCATTGACCGTACCTACGTTCTTCTCCAACCGTTTCAGAGAGAACAAAGGATACATCAGAATGTTCAGCGGTATCGCGACCCTTTTCTTCTTTACGATTTATGTCGCATCGGGATTCGTCGCGGGAGGTAAACTCTTCCACCTTGTGTTCCCCGAAATCAGCTACGAACTCGCCGCATTCATCACCTGTCTGATTATCGTTCTTTACACATTCTCGGGCGGATTCAAAGCGGTATGTTGGACTGACTTCGTACAGGCAATCATGATGATTATTGCCGTTGTTGTCGTTCCTCTTGTCGCTCTCGGAGAGATCGGCGGAGGATGGGACACAGTCGCAACAACATTCGATTCCTTCGTGTCACACGGAACGGATCTTCTCTGGTCCGGCGGTTCGCAGATCGGTGCGATTGCACTGTTATCCTGTCTCGCATGGGGATTGGGATATGTGGGTATGCCTCACATCCTTGTCAGATACATGGCAATCAGAAACCCCGAAGAAATCAAAGTCGCACGCCGCGTAGGTACACTCTGGGTCATCATCGCTCTTGCAGCAGTGGGATTCATTGCGGTCATCGGACGTGTATACCTCGGCAACCCCTCGGAATTCGATTCGGAGAACGTGTTCATTCAGATGGTTTCCAACCTCTTCGGCAATTCATTACCGATTATCGCAGGATTCCTTTATGCTGCGATTCTCGCCGCGATTATGAGTACAGCCGATTCACAGTTGCTTGTTGCATCATCCGCTGTCACCAACGATCTTTATGACAAAGTTTCAAAGAAGAAACGCAGTGACAACGAACTTATGTGGATGTCGAGAATCTTTGTTGTTATTATTGCAGTAGTCGGTCTTCTCATCTCACTCAGCGGTAACAACAGCATCATGGACCTTGTTTCATTCGCATGGGCCGGATTCGGTGCATCCTTCGGACCTGTCATGGTTCTTTCACTGTTCTGGAAACGCATGAACAAGAACGGTGCACTCGCATCTATGATTATCGGATTCGTCACAGTTATTCTGTGGAACACATTCCTCATCTCGGGCGGTGTGTTCGGTAACATCTTCGGATGTAACACATTCATATTCGATACAGGTCTGTACGAGCTTCTGCCCGCATTCTTACTCTCACTCATCGTCGGTATCGTCGTCAGCATTATGACGGAAGAACCGACAGAAGAGATGAAGCAGGAATTCGACGAAGCAACTGCAGGTAAATTCTACTGAGAGGGTCGCAAGACCCTCCCTACCCTTCTTTTTTCTTTATTCTTCGGAATAACAATGAGATCATTTTCTGATTTCAATCGCACCGATGATATTTCCGTCGATATCGGCGAATGTTGTGATTAACCCGATATCGATTCTTTTGGGATCGATAATAAACTTCACACCTTCGTCGACAAGTCTTCTGTGAAGGTCGTAAGGACTCTCTGTAGAGAGAAACAATCCTGTATCTACTCCCGTTCTGTCGCTTACTCTCAGTACAACCATATCCTTTCCTACGGACAATATCGCAACATCCTCTCCTTCGGAAAGGACTCTGAATCCCAATAATTCACGGTAAAACGATATCGATCTTTTCAGATTTTTCACGGGAATCGACACCATAGCCACACCTTTCGGTAAGCCTTCGTCGGTGTACGTGAAATTCCCTCCGTGAGGATCTCCCAGCGGCATAAATACAGGATAGGAAACGGCTAATAAAGAGTTCACCATTACCGCATAAGATGAAGCCTATGTATGGCTTCGAAGGATCGATATCATGCCGAAACCTATGATTAACGCCGAAGATTTCAAACTCCAGGAGAGTCTCGGAAAAATCAAACACATTATTATCGTTATGAGCGGAAAGGGAGGTGTCGGTAAGAGTACCGTATCCTCCAACATCGCAATGGCACTGTCCATGAAAGGATATCAGACAGGTATCATGGATGTGGATATTACAGGTCCGAACATCCCCAAGATGTTCGGCGTAGAGGATGAGCAGTTGGATGTTCAGGACGAATGTCTCATTCCCGTGCTCGTACCTCCGTCACTTAAGGTCATCTCAATGGAATTCCTTCTTCCCAACAAGGATTCCGCAATCATTTGGAGAGGTCCCGTAAAAGGAACGGCAATCAGACAGTTCATCGAGGATGTCAGATGGGGAGATTTGGATTATCTTGTTGTGGATATGCCTCCGGGAACCGGAGATGAAGCCATTTCCGTCGCACAGCTCATGAAGAAAGCGGACGGAATCGTTTTGGTTACTACACCTCAGGATGTCGCACTCATGGACTGCAGGAAGACTGTCACATTCTCCGCACAGGTTGAGATTCCGATCATCGGTCTCGTTGAGAACATGAGCGGATTCGTATGTCCCCACTGCGGTGAAATCACGGATATCTTCAAAGCGGGCGGAGGGGTCGCAACCGCAAGGAACATGAATATTCAGTTCCTCGGAAAGGTTCCGATCGAACCTAAGATTGTCCTTTCCGGAGATTCGGGAATGCCTATAGTCATCGACGCGCCTGAATCCGAATCCGCGAAAGCGTTCAACTCCATTGTCGACAAGATCATCAAGACGGTGGAGTGATGAAGATAGGCGTACTCTCCGAAGGAGAAGAACTGACATCGTACGTGAGCGATGACTTCGGTCACGCCCCGTACGTGCTGATAGTTGATTACGACACGTTGGATTATGAGGTCGTAGTCAACGACTTCATGAACTCGGAGGGTGCGGGCATGAAAATGGCCGACGCCTTGGTGTCTATCAAGGTAGATGCTGTCATAACCGGCGGGATAGGTTCCCACGGTTATGACATACTTACAAAAGCAGGCATCAAAGTCGCTTACGACGAAGAAGGTACCGTCGAAGAATGTATAGAAGCATTCAAAAGAAGGAGAGAAAGGGAGGCTTAAACTCCCTTCTTGTTACCCCAGATTATTTTGTGCAATTGGGGTAACACCCTTACCTTCAGTCTTCTTGCGATAATTTCCTCGGTAAGAGGTTCAATATCCATTCCGCCTACGGGTGAGAATATTATCTCCGCTTTAGGCTGATATTTCTCCAGAACAGATATTGCGTACTCCAAATCCTTATTGTCGGATATAACGAACTTAATCTGATCTTTCGGAGCGAGAATTGCAATATTCGAGAAGACCATCTTATCTTCCATGTGAGACGAAGGGCATTTGATGTCCATACTGTAAATCACACGGTCGTTGTTCGGTTTATCGGATAAATCTACGGAACCGTTGGTTTCCACGACAATGGTCTTTCCCATTGCCGTTAATCTCTCGATCAATTCACATGATTCCCTGTGAATCATCGGTTCTCCGCCTGTGAGACAGATTTCGTCGTCATCTTTTGCCAATTCAATCACAGAATCAACGGACATCTCCGTTCCGCCGTGCATAGCGTACTGTGTATCGCACCAGGAACAGTCGAGGTTGCACCCGACTTCTCTTATGAAGTAAGTAAGAGCGCCTATTCTCTTTCCCTCTCCCTGGATCGATCTGAAGGTCTCCGATATCATCATGGTATCACATGTACTCGATTTCATCTTTGTAACCGGCATCCTCGAATCCTTTCAGACGGAGCTGACAGGAATCGCATTTACCGCATGCCTTCTCTCCGCCTTCGTAACATGACCATGTCAGATGCAGAGGCGCACCGAGTTTCTTTCCCAATCTGACGATGTCCGCTTTGGATGCGTGCTGAATGGGAGTTACAATCTTAATCGGGTGTCCTTCGACACCTGCTTTCGTTCCTTTGTTGATAGCTTTCTCGAAAGCTTCGATGAATTCGGGGCGGCAGTCGGGATATCCGGAATAATCGACTGAATTCACTCCTATGTAAATTCTGTCTGCACCGAATGATTCGCATATTCCCGCTGCAACGGAAAGCATAATGATGTTTCTTGCCGGGACATACGTAATCGGTATATCCGAACCCATCGTACTCTCATCCCTGTTCTCCGGAACATTGAGAGACATATCCGTAAGAGCGGAATGAAACATACTCAGATCAAGGTCAATGATGATATGTTTCACCTTGAAGTATTCCGCAACGGCCGCAGCTGATTTCAACTCTCTTGTATGCCTCTGACCGTACCTGAAACTCAGCGCAATCGGATTCATCCCGTCTGCAACAGCCTGTGCGAGGCAGGTAGTGGAATCCAATCCTCCCGATAACAGAACGACTGCTCTCGACATTTTCACAACTCCGCTGTGTACCATGCGGTCTGTCCTCTTTCTTCATCCATTCCCACGGAAACCGAACGGATGTTCTTCGGGAATTCAATGTCCTTTACCATCCTTTCCGCCATCATTTTGGTCATTTCTTCGGCTGTGGTTGTGGGAACATCGAGAATAACGACATCCATCTTAGGGAAGACGTATCTCTTTCCGTCGCAGATGACTTCGTAAGATTCTCCCTCGTCTTTGATGTGAACTATCTCGGACTTTCCGGGTAAAAGTGTTCTGTGATCGAACTCATCGACGAATTTCCTGAGCTCTTTCTTGAGCAGTACAAAATCCATGGCCATGCCGTTCTCACCGATATCTCCTTCAATCCTCAGTCTGAGGATGTAGGAGTGTCCGTGAAGCCTTGAACACTTCTCGTGCCTCGGTATGAAATGACATGCCGAGAATCTGATACCTGAATGTTCTCCGTCTATCTCCAACAACATTATACCCTCTCCGTCAGTCTCATAGCCAACATTATGGAATCACTGTAATCCTTCTTCGCGCGGGATGTGTCAACGAACACCTTATCGATGTTGATGACAGGCGCACCCAATGCGGATGCCCCGCCTATGAAATGCAATGATCTGAAAAGTAAGTTACCCGATATTCCGTCAGGTGCGATAATCAAGTCTGCATCGTCGACTGCATTCTCAATTAAGATTTCCGCGTGATATGCGTCATATCCTTCTCTGTTGAGAATATCCACCAATTCGTATGCATCGTCGATTGTTCTGTCCACAACGTCGCAGCGTCCTTTGTCATCCTTTCTTCCGCCGGACATGACTGCAATCTTCGTTCCCATGCCGATACGTTTCATCAGTTCTACCGCTTTCACCGCAATATCGTGCTTCTGCTGTACGGTCCAACCCTCGTCTATTCCGACAGGTGCGGTTATGACCATTTTCTTTCCGGCAGGTTCGAGAAATACGACTCTTTCCAAATGATCCACGCCGAGTCTTTCCTTCAGTAAAGGCAGCAGAACGGAAGACGACATATCTCCGCGTACGGCTGCGTCGATCTTTCCGTTGCATAAATCATCTACGAGTTTCACAGGATCCGTATACACTGTAACATTGTTCTCGTACCCTTTGACACTGTTCTTTACCTTCTCCGATGTGTTATTGCATCCGATTCCGACTCTGACACCGGACGGTATGTGTCCCTCGAACAGTGTCTGTGTTGTGAACATAATCCTACCGATACCATCGGTAATATAAACCCTTACGGAATCATTCGGGTCTGATTACGTCAAATGCGTAATCGTCCCACGTACGTATGCCCAATGCGACCTCTGCCTCGATGGGCGTAAGGATAGGTTTGTCGTATCTTGAATAATCGTCCATGGCGAGTCTCGGGCATGCCGTACTTACGAAGGCATCGACCCTGTAGGACATCAGACTCTGAGGTGACAGTTCGTTTATGTACAGTCTGTAAGCCTTTCTGCCTTTGGATTCAATCTTCTTTATGATATCATCCGCAACAGACTCACGTTCCTGTCCGATCTTACTGCAGACAATCACCAAAAAACTCTTGGCATCGACGGCTCTCTGAATCGCGGCGAATCTCTTTCTCAGGATTCTGTCTCTTACATCATCTACGGATCTGAATTCTCCCGTAACGGGATTGAGTACACGTATCGGAACACCTATTCTGAATGCAGCGGCAAGAGGATGGAAATCTCCTTCGCCGAAGAATAAGAACATATCAACATCATCCGCAACGGATTCCGCAGCGGAACAGTTGCATCCGAGTACCTGTCCGGGGTAGGTGATGCGTCTGTCCCCGACACCCACGGATACCTTCTTACCTTTGGATTCTAAGATTTTCTTAGCCTGTTCTATGCATCCGACATACTGTACGGTTGCAAGTAAACCCACTCTTTCAGGCAGTTCATTGATTATTTTCTCTACATATTCCCTGATATCGACATCGTAACGTGCCTCAATGTAGAGAACATCCTTATCGTCACCCTGTGACGGTATGGGAGAATGACCGAAATGAACAAGAGCATCGGCTATTGCTTTGTAATTTGTGTGGAGGTCACACGCGCCGTAGCACGGGTCTCCGAGAATAACGAAACCGCAATCGGTTTCTTTGGAAAGAATATCGATTATTTCAGTCGCCCTGATTTTTAATCCTTCGGGCAACTGGAGTGCAACGGAGGAGTATCCTCCGTTGCGTATCCACGCAGTAATCTCACTGAGTTTCAGATCGAACATCAGTTGATGTACTCTTTGCCTTTCTCCACATCGATGTAGCACGGTGTGGGGTACTTCATGGAAGCTTTCCAGAGGGCGAGCTTCGCTGTGTTGAAAGCGGCGGGTGTGCAGCTGACGGTCATAATGGCCTGGTTGCACTCGAGCCTTGCTGCGGTACCGACGGTTTTACCGAAGGCGAGACGCATTCCGCTCGACACACGGTCAGCTCCTGCGCCTGTTGCGAGTTTGTTTTCCCTGAGAACAACATGGGGGAATGCCCTGAGTTTCAGGTGGTAGTTTGCGACACCGGCATCCTTTGTCAGGACCCTGTTGGCTGCGATACGTCCTGCCTCGAGGGATGTGTGCCTGATCTGGACACGGTTCTTGCATTTGAGTGTGAGTGTGATGGGGAACTCGTCTTTGAGGTTACCCATGTCGAACTGGCTGATCCTGCTGTTAGGGACACCGCCCATGTATTCTCTGCGGGTGTAAGCCATTCCTTTGATTTCTCTGTACATTACTGCGGGCTTTCTTGCCATTTGCACCACCAATCATTATCAGTGAATAGGGCTGACAATCTCCATTCCGTATTTAACGATATTGTCATTCCTGCCACTCTTGATTATGGCGACCGATATAAGACTTTCCAATGATTCGGAGAAAATAAGGCGAATCTACTTAATACCGACCAGTATATCCGTTGAATAATAAGGGTGCGCAGATGACAAATTTTACAGTCAACATCGTTTCCGAGAAAGACGATAAGAGAATACCGATAGCTTTGGCGGGACAGGTAATGGTGGACATTCAGGACCTGTTCACACACATCGGAGAGTATCTCGTTTCCAGGGAACTCCGCGCACAGGGTTTTGTCGATAAGAAATTCGATGAAAAATTCAGGATATATCTCGACGGAGACGGAGGAGTTTCTTTCAGTGCATCCACGGCCGATTCCGAAACAAGAGGACAGGGAGATCTCGTCGAAGATACAGTCTCCAAAATGGAAGAAGTCCTTGACATTATGGGTAACGGTACCGGAAGCTATTGGATGGAGGACAATTTCAGAGACGCCCTTTACAGAAACGCAATCATCTACGACATTGCGGCACTCCACCAGGATATGGCACTTTCCGAAGGATTCGCTCTCGAGTACGGTTCATCCGAAAACCTCAAGAGATTCGGAAAAGTCGATTTGGACAGACTTTCCGCATTCATCAGTAACAGAGGACTCACATGTGACGGCGTAGCAATCGGAATGCTTCTCACATCGAAATCCAAATCCGGAAAAGGACCGAAATACGTGTTCTCCACGGGAACCGATGTTGTCAAAATTTCATTCAGAGACAACGGAGAACTCGCGAAAGCCTCCGGATTCGCAGACAGAGGCGTCGTCGTTGTCGCAGGAAAACTCACATACTCAGAAGACGGAAAGATTGCTTCAATCTCAGATGCGGAGGAAATGTGCGGAATCGAATCCATCGATTTCCGCAGAATTGTTTCGCCCACCGGAGATGTCACACTCAAAACACCCGTTACCGCAAAAGTTTCATTCAGAAACGGAAAATGGAACCTTTCCGAGGAAGACCTCGGAATCGACGAATCCGCAGATACCTGGGACAATGCAGTCGAATCGTTCCATGACTACTTCCTTTTCCTTTGGATGCACTATGCGGAAGCAGGCGACGAAGGTCTGAGCGAAGAAGAACTCGAAGTCAAATCCGCACTGCTGTCTCACATAAGATGAGGTCGCGTGTACGCGCACAAACTTTTATACACCGTCATGTGTGAGGAGTCCGTATAAAGGAGCATACCTATGGCAAGGAAGCGCATCCCGCCCAAGATCGCCTCCGGAATCGCACGCGAGCGCATGGAAAGACTTTTCAGACTCTCCGTGACCGCAGTGAGAAACGGTAACGTCGAAAGAGCGGTGAGATACGTAACCTTAGCAAGACGCATAGGACAGAAGACACGCACACCTGTTCCCGAAGAATTTTCCTTCTGCAAAAACTGCGGCGTTCCCGCCGTAGTCGGAGTAAACTGCAGAACGAGAATCGGAGACGGAAGGGTGAAAGTCACCTGTCTGAGATGCGGGTCTGTCATGCGTATGCCGTACATCAGGGAGCAAAGAAAATGACGGAGAGAGAGGCTAAGAAAGAACTCATGCGCAGAGCGCTCGAGATCAACCCGACTGTACACGTCGGAAAGGACGGTCTGAAGGAGGGTCTCTTCGAGGAGATCAAAAACCAGCTGAAGAAAAACCGCCTCATCAAAGTCAAGGTACTGTCCAACGCCGAGAGCGAGACCAAAGAGATTGCGGATGCAGTCTCCGAAGCCACGGACTCTGTTATCGTAGATGTCCGCGGAAGTGTGGTACTGCTCACCGACAAAAGGACCTGGACATCCCTCTGTCAAAAGAAATTCTGAGTTGATCCGAAATGTTGGACATTAACGTTATCAGACAGGATCCCGAGAGGATCAGGGCAATGCTGAAGAACAGGAACAAGGACGATGCCATTCTCGACAGACTCCTGACCGCAGACTCCGAGTGGAGAAAACTCACGGATGAGAACAACAGCCTCAGGAAACTGAGGAACGAAGTTTCCATGTCCATCTCCAAGATGCCCAAGGGCGCTGAGAAAGATGCAAAGATCGCCGAAATGAGAGAAGTCGCCGATAAAATCAAAGCAAACGACGACAGAATGGCTCAGCTCGACGAAGTCAGAACAGACTGCATTCTCAACATCCCCAACATTCCCCACGAGTCCGTCCCTATAGGAAAGGACGAACACGACAACGTCGTTGTATACGAGGTCGGAGAGAAAAGGAAATTCACATTCAAACCCAAGGAACACTGGGAAATCGCAGAAGATTTGGACATCATCGAATTCGAGAGAGGTGTCAAAATCGCCGGAAGCGGATTCTACGTCATGAAAGGAGACGGTGCAAGGCTTGAGCGTGCTCTCATCAACTATTTCCTTGACACACACATGAAACAGGGATACACCGAACTCGTCGTTCCCGGAATCATCAACAAGAACGCAGTCATCGGAACAGGTCAGTACCCCAACCTCAAGGACGATATGTACTATCTTGAGAGGGATGACATGTTCCTCAACCCCACTGCGGAAGTACCTATCACAAACCTCCTCCAGGATGAAATCCTCGAGAAAGATCAGCTCCCCATCTACTACACCGCAAACCTCACATCATACAGGCGCGAAGTAGGTAAACACGCAGACACGAAAGGAATCATCCGTGTCCACGAGTTCAGAAAGACGGAAATGGTTAACTTCGTACTTCCCGAGAACTCCTATGCAAGATTGGAAGAACTCAGAAAGAATGCGGAAGACATCATCGTCGGCCTCGGACTTCCTTACAGGGTGTTACTTCTCTGTACCGGAGATATGAGCTTCTCATGCTCCAAGTGCTACGATCTTGAACTCTACGCCCCCGGAAAAGATGCATGGTTGGAATGCTCTTCATGCTCCAACTTCACAGATTTCCAGGCACGCAGGGCAAGAATCAAGTACCGTCCCGAACCCCACCTTAAGAGTGAGTTCGTACATACTCTCAACGGTTCCGGTCTCGCACTTCCCAGGACAATCGTCGCAATCCTCGAAAACTACCAGAACGAGGACGGCAGTGTCACTATTCCGGAAGTTCTCAGACCCTACATGGGCGGACAGGAAGTCATTAAGAAGAAATGATTTCAGATGCGCATAGCGTCGAATCTCTCTATGAGGGATTCGGCGTTTATGCAATCTCCTTCTTTTAACAGTCTTTCACGGAGAGAATCTTCTCCCTCCCTCATTTTCGACGAGTGCACACCGTAACGTCTCGATACATTCACTTCGATGTATGCAGACAGAATATCGCACATCTTCAGTTCTTTTCCCGCAGCCTTTCCGAATGTTACATTATCTTTAACATCAAACGGGTCGTAAACGAAGAATCTCAGTTCGTCTCTCCATCCTTCCGGGATCAGAGGCATTATCTTCGATTCTATGAGTTCATGCTCATACTCATCAAGTAAAACCGCAAGTCCCTCGACATTGACTTTCACAGGAGAGATGACATCTTTCGTCAGAACTTCGGGTAAATCGTGGAACAATCCTGTGTAATAATCATTGTAAGATTGCTTATCATCCGCATTTACCTCAAGATCATGCAGATACATCATGGTCGCAACCATCAGAGAATGTCCCAGCACCGTTGTAGCGGGAATTCTGGGAATACGTGTCCACCTCTGCTGGAATCTCAGCTGACCTATAAGATCGACAAATGTCATTGATTGAGAGCCGATTAACATCTTCACTCCCGCCAAATCCGAGAATGTGCTCAGTTCCATAGAGATGGTTGCTTTCGTCTGATCTATTGCGAAGGAATGCCTGTTCATATCGTAAATCAGATTGAACTCCCAATTCGTAGCGAGATAGTGCGCGGCAGCAACGATTCTGTCCTCAACGGAAGACTCCCTGCTGCGGATACTGTTTTCGAATCTCTTCAGGAAATCCTTATCCAAATCGGGCATTGTACGGGAGATTTCGGACATCACGTAATCATTGACTTCATCGAATCTTTCTTCTTCCATTCTGTGCAACAGCTGAGGCTTGAGATCCGTAAGAACGGTTCTCTTCATGAAAGAAAACAGACAGCCTTCGATGATTTTTCTCCAGTTGAGTTTTGTATTCCTCTCCTGTTCCTCATATTTTCCCAAAACCCACGCAATAGCCGCCTTATGGGCCTGTTTGTCTATCTCCGTAAGATCTATCGGACGGAGGTGGTCATTCCACCTGTGCATATTCGCCGCGTCGAATAAAGCGTAGATAAGATCCATATTCATTATGTCAGACAAATCGGGTCACCTTTGACCCGTAAAAGGAATAGAGAAAATAAACGGTTTGGTGGAAGTACGGATCACATGAATGTGATTGCACCGATAATCTGTCCGATTTCGATAAGTTTCTCGTCATCCGAGGCTTCGGATGCTTCGCACGCCCTGAGCTGACCGATGAATGTCATCTCTTCTTTCTCGCTAAACTTGCCTGCCTTGACCTGCGCTTCAAGTTTATTCACAGCATATCTCAGAGCGTCACCCACCTTTCCTTCGCCTTTGAACTGAACGGAAGGTTTGAGGCCCTCCATATCTGCCCTCTGTTTCCTGCCACCCTTCCCGAAGAGTGACTTGAGTTTACCGGTTAATCCCACTTGCATTCCTCCTTTTGGGTTGCGAGCTCTTTCCTGTCCCAAACCGGATAACACACCGTACAATTACGGAACGCATCCGGACGGTTACCGAGAGCAGCACATCCGCATATCCTCAGCGAACCAAACACAGACTGAGGAATTTTTACGTCCGGACATCTGCGGCCGTTTCGCGGATACGGTTACGTACATGTGTTTAACAACATTATAAACATTATCTACAAAAAAGTCAGTCTGGGTCTAGTGAAGTACGGTATGTAAAACAACGTGTTGTATACCTCATTCATCGGATATTCCGATACACTTATACTTCTGCAGAAGCACTCAAAACACTTCCGAAAAAATTAGTTCCTTCTATATATTAAGAAAAGTATTGAGGCATCATGAAAATCTCCCAAAGGCTTAGTTCGATTCCGATGTCCGGAATAAGAAAGATGTTTGATTTGGCAACACCCGACAGCATCAATCTGGGTCTGGGAGAACCCGACCTCAACCCCCCTGCGGAAGCAATCGAGGGAATGTGCGATGCCGCGCACAAAGGTCTGAACAAATACGGCCCCACTGCGGGAATTATGCCTCTCAGGGATGCAATCGCGAAACATTATTCGAGATATGCTCCTCTGGAAGGAAAGAATGTGATGGTCACACCCAGCGGATCGTCTGCTTTGCTGGAAATTACACAGTCGATGATCGATCCCGGAGACGAAGTACTTGTACCGAGTCCCGGATTCGTGATTTACGGCCCTCACGCAGAACTTGCAGGCGGAAAAGCAGTCTATTACAAACTCACAGACGGCGATTTCCAGCCGGATATTGATGACATTCAGTCGAAAATCACTGAGAAAACGACAATGATGGTCATTAACAACCCCTGCAACCCTACGGGAGGAACACTCAGCAGAGAATCGTTCAAAGCATTATGCGACATCGCAGAAGATAAGAACATAACAATCCTCTCCGACGAAGTGTATGATTCCTTCGTCTACGAAGGAGAACATGTTTCTTTCCTCTCAAAACTCGACAGAGCGGTCGTATGCGGAGGATTCTCCAAGATGATGGCCGTAACCGGCTGGAGACTCGGATTCCTTATGGCAAATGACGATGTTATGGACGATCTCATCAAAATGCAGTATCACGTATGCGCAAGCCCCAACATGCCTGCGATGTACGGTGTTCTCAATGCACTGCCGAACATCGACAGTTACCTCAAAAACGCAAGAGAGACGTTCAGAAAGAGAAGAGATCTCATCGTAAAGAGAATCAACGAAATCGACGGCATGGAAATCATCCCTCCGAAGGGTGCATTCTACGCATTCCCGTCCTTTGACTACGATGTTACATCCGAAGAATTCGCGATGAAACTCATAAAGAACGGACTTATCTGCACACCCGGTTCGGCATTCGGACCGTACGGAGAAAAACATCTCAGATTCTCATACGCAGCGGATGAAAGTAAAATCGAGAAAGGTATGGACATCCTTGCCTCGACAGCTGCCGAAATATCAAAATCATGAAGGTGCCCAAATGACGGATACCAAAAAAGACCGGAAAAATACCGATGACGGAAAGAGCATTGACGAAATCTTCGGCAATGCAGAACCGAAAGTAAAGATAGACCCGAACACGGGACTCATCGAACAGGTGTTCGAAGACGAAGATGTCAACACCGAAAAACAGCTTTGGGAGAAGAACCCCCGCAGGAGTCAGGCACTCGCCGACCTGTGGTACGATGAGCTTCAGAAAGCCGTAAGCGAAGGAACCGAAGACGAAGAAGGAAGGAAACACCTCTCGTTCCTGATGAGTGTGAACAGCGTTCTCGATCTTATCATGGAATGCGTTCCCGAGGATCTCGCTCTTGAGGTTTCATACGCATTGGATCACACTGTTGCGTTGGCTCTCGTCAACAAGAAGTACGACTGCGATCTCCTCGAAGAAGAGAAGAAAGCCGTTTCCATTGTCAAGAGAGAGGATTACGAAACAGATGACGACTTCAAGAGGGCCGTCGAAGCCATCGACGACCACTGGTGGTCCATCAGTCAGCCTCAGCTCGATATGAGAAACGCAAACGATGCCATCCTGGAAATGCTTGCCAAATACAAGCTCAACGAATGACATGTCCGATACAGTCTCGACAGCGGTCTCTCCGGGGAAGTTTATCCTCCTCGGAGAGCACGCAGTGGTATACGGAAAACCGGCAGTTGCGTTGGCCGTCGATATGAGTTTTTCATGTACGGTATCGCACGGCGACGGCAACACGCTGAACGGTGCGCCCCTGGATCCCGAAAAACATCCGCACATACAGTATATCCTGTCGAAACTGAAAGCAAACAATATCAACATCAAAACCTGGAGCGACATCCCCTCGGGATCGGGATTGGGTTCCTCCGCCGCACTGTCATCTTCTTTGGATGCGGCGGTAAGAAATCTTCTGAAGGAGGACATGAATCCTATAAGAATCGCAGAAGATGCTTTCGAAGCGGAATATTTCGCTCAGGGAAGGGCTTCTCCTCTCGATACTTCTACGTGTACATTCGGAAAAGGCGTAGCAATCAACGTAGCCGATACGGAATCACACCTATGGGATGCGGAAAAGAACGGAAGCAAATGGTCCGTTTCCAGGATTGCAGTTCCCGAAATGACATTTGTCATAGGATATACAGGCGTGAAAGCATCCACCGGCGCATTGGTCGAGAAGGTAAGGAAATACAAAGAACACAACAGGTTCGCTTCCGATATTATCGACGAAATCGAGGATGTTACACTCCGCGGAATCGGCGATATGCGTAAAAACGATGTGGAATCCCTGGGAAAGATGATGACTTCCAATCATAAATTGCTGTCAATCCTGGGAGTTTCATGCAATGAACTCAACAAACTTGTGAATGCTGCCGAAAGGCATTCATACGGTGCGAAACTCACGGGCTCCGGAGGAGGAGGGTGTATGATAGCTCTTACCGACGAACCCGAAATGGTATGCGAAGACATCAGACTCCACGGCGGTGTCCCATATACCGTGAAAACCGGTGTGTGCGGTGTAAGAATCGTTTGAAGAAAGATGCGGGGGTGTGAACCCCGCAGTTTTATTCTCAGATCAGGTCCTCAAAGCCTTCTACGACCTTGGGGTACTTCTCTTTGACAATCTTGAGGAGGTTGTATACGTTAACCTCTCCGATATCCGAGTCTTTGATCAGCTGAATCAATTCATCGAGAGTCTTATCGTCGAGTGTTGCAAACCTCTCTTTGGCCATCCAGTTCCTGTAAAGTTTGTCCTCCATCCTGTCACGCCATTTCTTTTCGTAAGCCATGAGCGCTTTCTTGGAGAAGTCTCCCTTCTTCAGGCAGTCTGCCGCAACTTCTCCGGCGTATTTACCGGATCTGCATGCGTGGGCGATACCTCCGCCGGTGATGGGGTCGATAATCCTTGCCGCATCTCCGACAAGCATGAGGTTGTCTGCAACAGTCTCATCCAATCCAGGGATGGTGGAAACCATTCCTCCGACGATTTCGATAATCTGTCCGTTCTTGAATCTCGGGTCAGTGTTGATGAACTTATCAAGATAGTATTTCGGATCTGCACCGATTTTACACTTGCTTGCCATGACACCGATACCGACGTTCGCTTCGGTCTTGCTCTTGGGGAAGATCCAAATGTATCCTCCGGGAGCTGCGGAACCGATGACAAATTCGCAGAAGTTGGGCTCGAACTCAATGTTTGTCATTCTGTACTGAATGCATGTGTCGATATCGTTGAGCTTCAGCGAAGTGTCGATACCTGCCCATCTTCCGACCTGTGACTCGTAACCGTCGGCTGCGATGACACATTTTGCGTAAATCTCGATTTCATCGCCCATCGATCTCGCTTTGATACCGATGAGTTTTCCGTCTTTGTCCTTGATGACTCCGGTGCATCCGGTGCGCATGAGAATCTTCGCACCCGCTGCGGCTGCGCCTTCTGCGAGACGTTTGTCGAAGAGGTGTCTCTCAAGCACATACCCTACTTCCGCACCCGCTTTGCTCTCATCGAGCTGGAAAACTGTTCCGTTAGGCGATCTGATAATCGCTCCGGCCATATCCGCACGTGCCCATGCAGGGTCCGCGTCAATTCCCAATTCGGCGAGCCATTTCTTGGAAACACCTTCCGCACACCTGAGGGGTGCACCGATTTCTGCTTTCTTTTCGATAAGGATTGTCTTTGCACCGCCCTCGGCTGCGTATTTTGCAGCCATGCTTCCGCCGGGACCAGCACCTACGACAACGACATCGCACTCGTATTTTGTGACCATCATGCCGCCTCCTTCGAAAGCGCACCGACGGGGCAGATCTTTATGCATCTTCCGCAGCCGTTGCAGTCATCGTTGAATTCAAGGATGTAGTCGTTCAGGTAAATCGCATTCTTCGGGCATGAACCCGCGCAACCGCCGCAGTGGAGGCATTTGTTGTAATCGACTTTCATTTGTCTCACCTTATTGGTCGGGCCTCTGGTCCTCGGGAACGATTAACGCATCCTCAAGTGATTTGGCCTCTTCTTTGTGTTTCTCTTTCCATTCGGCAATCGGCACCGAGTACTTCTTCTCGATTTCCTCACGGTAGTACGGGCCGCCGTTGTATGCACAGAAGGGGATAACACGGAGATCGGGTGTGACGTAGTGGATTGCACAGCGTTCTACCCTCTCGATATCGTAATTGTAAGCATCCTGGAAGTGCATTGCACCGATGTACATCGCATTCCATGAGAATCCCGCAAGCGTCTTTTTCGAACTGTCGCTCATGACACCCTTAATAAGACGTACGAAATCCTTCTTCTTCATGCCCTGGGGCATCTTGCTCTCGTCGATGCATCCGTTAAGAAGACCGACAAGTTTCAGCAACTGTAATTTCTTGAATCTGGCTTTTTCCATGTGATCCGCCAGTTCATCGAGACCGCTGACGAACTTCTTCACATCGATAAATCTCGGAAGAGGTACGTAGTCTCCGTTCTGTCCCTTGAGGATGTATGTGGCCATACCGCAGTGCGGGTGAGCCGTAAACGTCACCATAGGCTTGCCGAGGTATGCAGATGCAAACTTCGAAACAGGCGCAACAACAGGTACGGGGAACCAGTCATCGGGTTTCGCATATCCTGTCTGTTCCTGCACATCCCTCATGAGATCGGGAATTGTGTACCTTCCCTTCTCGAGTTCCTCACGTGTAATCCTTCCCGTGAACGAAACAGGCTGGAAGTTCACACCGCGGATGATGTCCGAGTTCTCGAATGCAAACTTGATAATTCCGCCGATCTGATGGTCGTTGACTCCTTTAACCACTGTGGGAACAAGAACAACCGACGGAGGGTGCTCAATCTTCCTGAGATTTTCAAGCACTTTAAGCTTGACGTGGAACATCTTTCTGTTCCTTGCCTGGATGTAAGGTTCGTCGGTGACTCCGTCGAATGAGAGATAAATCGTATTCAGACCGGCATCCTTGACCTTCTGACAGAATTCCACACTCTTCGAAAATTCGATACCGTTCGTGGCAACCTGCACCTGTGCGAATCCCATGTCTTTTGCGGCTTTGATTACCTCAACGAATTTGGGGTAAATCGTGGGTTCTCCTCCGGAGAACTGAACCGCTGTACATTTAATCGGCTTCTCATCCCTGAGGGTCTTGAGCATAGCTATAACCTGATCGAATGAGGGCTCGTACACATATCCTGCGCTGTTCGCTTCCGCGAAACAGATAGGGCATGTCATGTTGCATCTGTTTGTGAGATCGATGTTAGCCAACGAGGTTGACGACTTCAGTGCGACCGGCTTCTCGCCGATCTTGATAATCACGTTGTCGCTCTTCGCAGTCGCATCGTCGGGGTTCTCGAGACCTATACCGTCGACAGCATAGGATTCGACCCTGAGATACTGTTCCACGCTGGACCATATAAGGCAATCGAATTCTCCGTGTTCGGGGCAGGTCTTCTTCGAGTACACCTTGCCGTCCTTCTCATAGTGCTCGGCCTCAAGGACCCTGCCGCACTCGGGACAGACGGACTCCACCTTCTTCGGAAGCCCTTTCATTGCACTGTATTCTTTCGTCGTGATGGTCATTACATCCACACTTCTATGCGCGCACCCATCCCGTGTAGGAATATAAACCCGTCGCTATTTTTATAAGTAAAATTAAGGGCTGGCTGAGGCACTAACTGCTAACTGTAGCGTCCCGCTTATATTCCCGTCCTCGGAGATGAAGAATTCATGGTACCCGCAGGATCGCTGAGAAGCTCAAGGAAAGGACAGATGCCGTTCGCAATGGTCGCTGTCACGTTATTACTCGCATGTTCCGTATCCGGCATTGTCTATGCAAACATGGACAGTGTCGAGGATACAACCGATGACATCAAATCCGAAATTATGTCGGTTGAAGAATCGATAGATGACACGGAAAGATACATCGAAGCAGGATTGGGAAACATCATCAACGAAATCAGCATCGATCCGAACGGCGGGTCTCTCGTAAAAAGAACAGAAACCTTCGAAGAAAAAGCGGATGCATGGTTTAAGAGTGCATTCCCTCTCAGCGATAAGGGTGTCACGGCGGTACTTTCCGATTACAGCGTTCAGTTGGGTATGGAAAATCTCAAAGTCTCCGACGACGGACTTATCAACGGTTCAAGGCCCTGTTTCCTCAGAGCCACAGGATATGCGGATATCGAATACACATCGGCTTCAAGTGTCACAACGAAAAGGATACAGATTTCTGCGGACGGTACCTCAGGCCTTCCTTTCGTAATCGACAGCATCACCGAGTTCGAACTTTCATCCTCCGGAAGTTCTTCCGCATTAACCGAACTTATGACTTATCAGCTTTCATCTCTGGCACAGCACAGGATCATGAACGGGTACGGATCCACATCCGCCACAGGCGAAAGAGGTACGGAGTCAATCATAACAAAAACGGATGTCGAAGAATCTTTCAGATCTTCTCTTTCTATCATCGAATCCCTCTGCTTCCGCAGCACGGGAGACAACACAGGATCACTGAACTCAAACGGACACGTAGATGCGGCGGAACTTTTCATAGCAAAGAACGGGTACATAGAATTGGATATCTCCGCAATAGTGTCCCAGGCTCTCGTAGCTGTTTCGGATCAGTTCGTGAACAAATGGATTGAACTGTTCTTTATTGACGATGCGGTAGACGCTTTGAATAAAGTCGACGACCACATCGAATACGGACTGAGACTTGCGATAGGTACCATCTTCAGCAAAGATCTGACATCTTCCAAACACTACATCTCGAAAATCATGGAAAAATACGGACACGGTGAATCAGACTACAGATACATCGGCGGACAGACCGTAAAACTCAGCGTATCCGGCGGAGATTACATAATCGGAGACGAACAGATTACAATCGAACCCTTCGAGATAGAAATCGAAAGTGCCGGGATCGACATCTTCTCATGGGGAGGATGGGGAAGTTTCCTCGACGACGGTGTGCTCTCCGTAAGATCCGTGGAAGAAAACATGAAGAACATTCTCAACGGCGCGGCAATCAACGCCTCAAAGAGCATTGGATCAATCAGAATCAAAGCCGATGCGTTCGATGATACAACATTCTTCTCGAATCTCTCGGAAGCAATGAATGAGGCACTGAAGAACGGTCTCAGTAGCATCGAAAACACAATGAATTCCACGGTCAGGAACACAGTATTCTACAATCCTTCATACACGGCACTGTTCAATAAGTTAGACAGCAACCTCTCGGAAATCTACGATGTGACAGCGGTTCAGAACAGCAACACGGAAAGAATCGAAAACGCAATACACGAACACCTCCTGAAAAACGGAATGACGGTTCTCAGTCAGGATGTAATTTCATCTCTCGCATCCGATGCAGAGATGTCTCCCGGATACAGAACAGTGTATGCAGATATCGATACGGAAATTGAAAACTCGGTATCGCTTCTCAAAAACGTTCTTACGAAAATTCCCGGCGAAAACAACGAGAACATCAAGACCCTTCTGGGACTTACACTTAAAGCAGTCATGAAGACAGACATCGTCAGCGATGCAGTGACATCGATTACGAAGAACATGGCATCCGATATCTCGGAATACCAGGAACTCAACACAAAATCAACGGTAATCGATCTTGAAAACAGCGATTCCTTCAAACTCACAGACGGCGACGGAAATGTCTTTACTGAGTATGTCTCAATAGACGACAGCTACGACCTTGACATCAAAATCATACAGCCCAAGTCCAACAAATCGAAATGTATCCACAACATAGGAATCACCGAGTTCAGCCTCAGTCCGTACACAACGGTTTTCACAGTCTCCCTGAACGGCGATGTCGATTATTCCGTAAGTTCGGCATCCCCTGTCCTCACCGCACTCGGATGGTCCGACGCAGCATCGAAAGGAAACTTCTCGGTGTCGACATCATTTGACATTGCATGTGTCAGCGGTTGGGCACTGACAGGTGTTGAATACACCAAAAGCTCCAACATCATTACGGAAGCGGTCAAACTTCTCCTGAAAGCAGCCGAACCTTTGTTCGAACCTCTTAAAGAAGTGTTCATCGCACTGAAACAGCTGTCCGATCTCTGCAGCACCGCAATCGTCGAAATCAGTTCATACATGAACGCATTGATCTCCGAATTCTACGATAAGATCATGGGACCTATCGAAAAAATACAGGAAATCATAGAGAGCCAGCTTATGGCAATCTTCGACGTAACATTCGATATCGGACTCGGATATCAGTCGTTCACTTTCAGCTTCTACGGCATGGCTCTTACAGTGGAATTCAGAGCCGCAACACTCACACAGAACACAAAATCACTGTGTAAAGTTAAACTCGCGACAGAAATCGGAGAGACATCGATTGAAGCGGGATTCGAAGTAAAATACAACGAAAAGAACGGAATCATGTTCAAAGGAACCGGAAAAGTAGAAGCGGACGACTGGGCCGTTGATCTCACAATCGACCCGTTCATGAAATTCAGCAAGAAGATCCTCAACGCAACGGGAACGATAAGAGGAATCGATTTCATGGCGGCAATGCCTGAAATCGTTCAGTACGATCAGATCGAAGCAAGTGTATCCGACATACCCGGAGTGGGAGAAATTCTCTCGAACATTCCTCTCCCCATCCCCGGAGTGAAAGGAAGCTTCGACATGGGCGTGGACCTCAGATACAACATGCCGATTCAGACGGGACTCATGATCAATGAGTTCGAAACAAACCCCGCAGGTGACGACAGAGGAAAAGAATTCGTCGAACTCTACAACGCAACAGGTTCGACAATCGATCTCACGGGATACAGATTGGTTCCCGGGACCAACGAATCGAAAGCAATCGAACTCTCCGGAACAATCAAGCCCCTGGAAAAGAAAGTGTTCTACTTCAACGGCCTTTCCCTCAAAAATGCCGGAAAGACGGGAAGTCACAACGGAGAATCTGTTACACTCTACGACACAGACGAAAACATCGTGGATTCCACTCCCTGGAAGAGTGACAGTACAAACGACGACAGCACATGGCAGAGATCCTCGGACGGTTCGAAAACATGGATGTTAAAGAAGGGAACGCCCGGAAAGAGTAACGGCGTTGTCATCAAGACAAACGCAATAGCACAGACGTTCATCATCGACAGCCTGAAAACCGCAGGTGAAAAAGCACTGTACCAGATGGGCAACCACCTTACATCTGTGGAAGATGTCGCGGAATTCCTCAAGAGGATGCTGGAAATCTTCATTGAAACCGTCATAGAAAAAATCGCGGATATGCTCGTATCCGCCGCAGTATTCATTCAGATGGAACTTTCCGATCTTGCGGGAACACAGCACGCAGGAGTTAAACTCTCATTGGAAATGAATTCCGAATTAATCAAAGAAGGACTCACCTGGCTCATCGCTCAGACAGGTCTCCTCGGCTCATACATCAAGTCACCGGAATGCTCCGATCCTTTGGACATTGTCTGCAACGACACATACTTCCGCACAACAGTCTACACCGGAATGAGCGCACCCAAGATCCTGAACAAAAACATCGACGGAATGGAAATCACCGTAGGACTGTCGGTGGGAGTGAACATCTCCGGACTGTTCACCGTCTGCGGTAACGAAAGAGGAATATGGAAAGTCGATGCAGGAGTCGTAATCGAAGACTGCCCCTTCGAATTGGCAGTAAAGAAACTCAGCAAAGAGAAAGGAGAACACTGTGACATGTGGCTCCTCAGGATGCAGTTCAGCAAATCGGAATGAAGACGACCCAATCCATTAAGAACAGGCAGTATATAGGGAGGGACATGGCAAAGTCCTACAGAATACCGACCGTTCTCTCGGCAGAGGAGCTTACAGACAAGGCATTCCATAGGGCATCCAAGATTACCGTGAACGGTACCAATGCCCTCGACACCAAGAAGAAAACAACCTTGGCAAAGATTACCGCATCGGGAGATATTGTCAAAGACACGTTCACGGGATACGTCAACAAGTTCCCGCGTATCGAAAAGGATGACGATTTCTTCCCTGAGTTGGTAGATCTAGTCATTGGGATAGATAAATACAAAAAATCCCTCGGAGCTATGAATTGGGCTGCGGGAAAGACGGAAAGACTGAAAACGGAAGCTCTCAGAAACGTAAGGCGTTCGAAAGACGGTTCTGTGATCGATTCCGTAAGAAGCAGTTTCTACGGAAGGTTATCGTCAATCATCAGACAGGTGAAAGATGAGCTTGATTTCCTTCAGGAATGCAAGAACAAATTCAGAGCACTTCCCGCAGTGGATTCCAAAGTCGCTACATTGGTCGTAGCGGGATTCCCCAACGTAGGAAAAAGCAAACTCGTTTCCACACTCTCGAGTGCAACTCCCGAAATCGCACCGTACCCGTTCACCACCAAAGGTATCGTAATCGGCCACATGGACGATGACTGGAGAAAGTACCAAATCATCGATACACCCGGTCTTTTGGACAGGAGTATCGACGAAAGGAACGATATCGAAAAGCAGGCTATCCTCGCATTGAGGTATCTTACGCATGTGATGATTATAGTCATCGATCCGTCGGAAACCTGCGGATACAGCATGGAGAAACAGTTGGCTCTTCTCGACTCGGTTAAAAGAGGATTCGAAGGAGTTCCGATTATCGTTGCCGAGAGTAAAAGCGATATTTTGGTAAGAGAAAACAGCGGCAACATTCATTTCTCTGCGGAAACAGGAGAGAATATGGATGAACTGCGCGACATCATCATGAAAGAACTGAGGAAAATCAGGTTCGAGGAAGAATAGATGCCCGCACGCAAGGTAGCATACAGTGAGGAGATGGAAGAATACTTCCGCAATATGCTCGCGAACTGTAACGAATGTTATGAAGTTGCCGAGAAAGCAAGATCCCTCGGCCGCGATACCGAGACTTTTGTTGAGATTCCCCGTGCGGATGATTTGGCATCGCGCTGTGAGAAACTTCTCGCCGATTACGGTGTGGGCGAAATCGCAGACGACATCAGAAGACTCACCGACGAATATCACAACAGGGAATTGGTGTGTCTCAAGGTTGCCGAAGAGGTTGCAAAAAGACCTGCGGAAAGACCGGAATTGGCTATTGACAGAGCGATTAGGGTGGGTCTTGCCGTTCTTACCGAAGGAGTTCTTGTCGCACCTCTCGAAGGATTGGCCGACACTAAGATTAAGAAAAACGCAGACGGAAGCGAATATATTGATTTGATATTCGCAGGTCCGATCCGTGCAGCCGGAGGTACGGCACAGGCTATGAGTGTTCTCATTGCCGATGTCGTCAGACAGGTTGTAGGCATAGGAAAGTACATTCCGACCGAACCCGAGATTGACCGTTTCATCGAAGAAATTCCGTTATACAGACAGTGCCAGCACCTGCAGTATACGCCGTCGCCGAAAGAAATTCAGCTGATTGTCGGAAACTGTCCGATATGTATCGACGGTGAAGGTACCGAACAGATGGAAATCTCGGGATTCAGAGATCTCCCCAGGATCGATACGAACAGAGTCAGAGGAGGTGCCTGTCTCGTTATTGCGGAAGGACTGTGCCAGAAGGCACCTAAGATTAAGAAACACGTCGACAAGCTCAAACTTACCGGATGGGAATTCCTTGACGAATATCTCAAAGGAAAAGGAGCATCGACAAGTTCCAACTCCGAAGGCAGAGTACTGAAACCCGCCGACAAATATCTCAAGGATATAGTCGCAGGACGTCCGATATTCGGATATCCTTCAAGAGTAGGTGCATTCAGGCTCAGATACGGAAGAGCCAGAACATCTGGTTTGGCATCATTGGCATATTCGCCTGCGAGTATGTTCATGCTCGACGAATTCCCCGCATTGGGAACTCAGCTGAAGATCGAAAGACCGGGAAAAGCATGTGTTGTCACACCCTGTGACAAATTGGAAGGCCCCATCGTTCTCCTGAAAAACGGCGATCTTGTTCAGTGCAATACCAAAGAAGAAGCTCTTGCCGTGAGGAAAGAAGTTTCCGAAATTACCGACTCGGGTGAAGTACTCGTACCGTTCGGTGAATTCTGCGAGAACAACCACTTCCTTGTACCTCCGGGATATCCCATCGAGTGGCATAAACTCGAACTCAGAAAGGCAGGAGAACTTCCCGAAGATTGGGAACACCCCGCGTGGGAACGTGCACTTGAGATGTCGAGAACAATGAATGTGCCGTTGCATCCGGACTTCAATTTATTCTGGTCGGATGTGGAAGTTCAGAGACTTTCGGATTTAAGAAAATACATTCTCGAAAACAGTTCGTTCACGGACGGAAAACTTGTGATTAAAAACGAACACACGAACAAGAGAATTCTGGAAGATCTCGGTGCTTTACACAAAGTCCGTGAAGGAAACATCATAATCGAAAGGTACGCAATCCCCTTGATTGCAGGTTTGGGATTGGCCGTAAAAGACGGTAAAATCATTGAAAATGCACCTTTCGAAGGAGAGAATTCTCTTGCCGCGGTAAGCGGTGCGATGGGGATCGAGGTACGTGCCAGAGCACGCACCAGAATCGGAACCAGAATGGGAAGACCCGAAAAGGCAAAAGACAGAAGCAGCGGTAATTCTGCATTCGGTCACGGTCTCTTCGCCGTAACAGACGCACCGTGTATCAAAAAATCCCTGAAAGAGGCGATGGCAACTCAGGAACGCGCGAGATTCATGACCGCCGATCAGCTCAAATCTGTCGGAATAAAGGCGAACAAGTACGGACTTCTCATCGATTATGCAGAGAGAATGTGTCCCAAGTGCGGTGAAAAGACTTACCGTTCGTGGTGCAGGAAATGCAACGTACACACAACACCGCCTGCAGTATCGAAAGATGCTCCGAAATTCGACAGAGCTCTTATTCCCGTCGATATCAAACAGGAATACAGAGATGCTATGGAATTACTCGGCATCAACGATATCGGAGATATGAAGTGTGTTGAGAACTTCACTTCCATCCTCAAAACACCGGAACCGATCGAGAAAGGTATCCTGAGAGTGAAGAACGACGTGATCACATACAAAGACGGTACGATCCGTTTCGATATGACAGATATCCCGATTACACACTTCAAACCCAGGGAAATCGGTCTTCCGATAGAGAAGGCTCACAAATTAGGATACACACACGATTGGAACGGAGATCCTCTCGTGGACGGAGATCAGATCTGCGAACTGAAGGTTCAGGACGTTATTCCGAACGCAGACTGCGGTACACATTTGGTAAAAG
Organism: Candidatus Methanomethylophilaceae archaeon; assembly: GCA_963643255.1. Classification (GTDB taxonomy): domain Archaea; phylum Thermoplasmatota; class Thermoplasmata; order Methanomassiliicoccales; family Methanomethylophilaceae; genus Methanarcanum. The sequence goes on along the minus strand of CAVIIW010000006.1, from coordinate 7,420 downwards.
TCGCAACATTCATCGATGACCTTTTGGAAAAATTCTACGGCCTTCCGAGATATTACAACGTGAAGACACCTACGGATATGATAGGTCACATGACCGTCGGATTGGCACCGCATACATCGGGAGGTATCCTCTGCCGTTTGATCGGATACACCAAGATGAGCGGTTGTCTGGGTCATCCGTTCTTCCACGCCGGAAAAAGAAGAAACTGTGACGGTGATGAAGACTGTATTATGCTCTTATTGGACGGTCTTCTCAACTTCTCGAAAGTTTACATTCCGAGCAGCAGAGGAGGACTTATGGATACTCCTCTCGTTCTTACGACAAAACTCGATCCTAACGAGATCGATAAAGAAGCACACAACGTCGACTGTCTCAGAGAGTATCCGATAGAACTCTACGAGGCTGCTATGCAGCTCAAGGATGCAAAAGATGTTGAAAGTCTCATGGATCTTGTAGGAAGCCGTATCGGTACCGAACGTCAGTATGAAGGATTCGGATTCACTCATGACACCTATGACATCAACGAAGGGCCGTACAAGTCCGCATATACACTCTTGGAATCAATGAGCGATAAGATGATTGCTCAGCTCGAATTGGGTAAGAAGCTCCGTGCTGTCGATGTGAAAGACGAAGCAAGTAAAGTCATTGACAAACACTTCATGCCCGATATGGCCGGAAACCTGAGGAGTTTCTCCGCTCAGACGTTTAGGTGTACCAACTGTAACGCAAAATACAGAAGAATCCCTCTCAGCGGAATCTGTACGAACTGCGGACACACACTGAATCTTACGGTTCACGAGAAGAGTGTAAGAAAATACCTCGGTGTTTCTCAGGAAGTCTGTGAAAAATACGGAATGTCCGACTACACAAGAGAAAGGGTCGAGATTCTATCGATGAGCATGGATTCTCTGTTTAACAACGACAAAGTGAAGAAGTGCAAACTTTCGGACTTCTTCTGATTTCACTTCAGATAGAATTCACTCAGTGAAAGAAATATCAAAGCTGCCTGTCCGCGTGTAAGTTCGAATTTCGTTCCGTCGATATCGATGCAGATAGTAAACTCATCATCGGAAACAGTAACGTTCACTTTTTCCCCTGTGAGGTAACTGTTTCTCATAAGGTCCTTTCTGAGATCCCACGTGATTTTCTTTTTCTTTTCTTTTTTCCCGAACAAGCTCATACTTCTTCCTCTTCATCACAGATTCCGCACGGAATTGCATTCGGACCGACATCGTACATCGGATTCGATGCAGTAAAACCGGAATGATATTTCCGGAGATAATAAGTGGGGGCCGATGCCCCCGATTGTTTGAAGTTTACAACGCTGCGACCTGTTCCGCGAAGTTTTTGGCTTCTTTGGAAAGAATCTCGGCTGCTTTGTCCAGTACCTGCTGGGCTGTGAGCGAACCGTCCGTCTCGAATTTGAAGACGAAGTTGTGCTCGTCACCTTTGACAGATATACCGTCGAAGTTCTCGACGCATGTCATGCACAGTGAGCATTTGTCGCTGTCGGTAACGGTGAGTTTTCCGTTTGAGACCTCGAAGACTTTCTTCGGGCATGCTGCGGCAATCTCATCGGGTGAGTCCACATCTCCGATTGTGATAATCGGCCTGTAACTGTATCCGACACCGTTTGCGACCTGCCACTTCACGTGTTTCCTCGCAGTTCCCATAACCGCATGTGCGTAGATGAGAACGGACTGACCGTCTGCGAGATCCACGATGGGAATCTCTTCATCCTTCACCTTGAGGTCGGGGCTTCCGAGAGGCTGAAGATCGCCTGAGAGAACAGTGCACGGTCCGTATTTGTTGAGACTGTACATGATCTCACAGCTGGGACATCCCTCTCCGCCGCAGACACATTCGTCTTTGAAGTTGAACTCGTCTTTAGTGGGTACGGGGACCATTCCGAGCCTGTGTGCGATGATCTCATCGAACAGGGGAGTCATACTCTCGAATTCCCTGCCGTCGACATCGATGGGACCGAGGTGGAATTCCACCTTGTCGATCGCCATCTTGGGTATATCGGTCAGCATGGTCCTCCTGAGAGCGTTCGCCATGGCCGGAGACGAATCTTTCAGGATGAACCTGCATTTCCTCTCAGCCATCTCGACTATCTGGATTTCCATGGTCAGGCCTCCTCAGACCCTGCGTCCTCTGCGTCCGCCTTTCTTCTTGGTACCGTCGTGCGGTACGGGAGTGACATCCTCGATGCGTCCGATCTTGAGGCCTGCCCTTGCAAGTGCACGGATTGCAGCCTGTGCTCCGGGACCGGGTGATGTCGAGCCGTTTCCTCCGGGTGCACGTACTCTGACGTGGATTCCGACGAACTCTTTCTCCTTTGCGACATCGGCAACCTTCTCGGCTGCTTTCTGTGCTGCGTAAGGCGAAGACTCATCTTTTGCGGTCTTGACGACCATTCCGCCTGTGGCTTTCGTGATTGTCTCTGCTCCGGTGATGTCCGTGAGCGTGATCATAACGTTGTTGTAACTCGCGTAGATGTTCGCGATTCCCCATTTTGCAGTCATCAGTTGTCACCCTCCTCGTTGCCTGCGTCGCCTGCCGAGATTCCGGCCTCTTCTGCATCTGCTCTTGCTTCAGCTGCTTTCTTTGCCGCTTCCTCTGCATCCTTCTTTGCTTTGAGTTCTGCGTTGGCCGCTGCCTGTTCAGCAGAAATCCTCATGGGGTGCATCTCGTCGTTGAAAGGCGATGCGGGGTCGTACATGATAGAGGATTCCTCGTACCTTGTTACGATGTATCCGGGGATTGTTACCCTGTGGCCGTTCATGAAGATGTGTCCGTGAACGATCATCTGCCTTGCCTGTCCGACTGTGCTTGCCATTCCCTTCTCGAAGACAAGGGTCTGGAGCCTGCGTGAGAGGATGTTCTCCTCTGAAAGTGTAAGGATATCGTTGAGCGTTGCGCCCTCTACGGGAAGGACCCCGATCTTGGAGCACTTGTTGATAAGTGCATCGGACTCGATCTTTGCCTGTGCGTCACCGCTTCTGAGACGTGCCTGAAGTTCCCTGGACTGTTTCCTGAAGTTCCTCAGGATGGACTGGGCTTTCCAGACCTCTGTCTTGTTCTTGAGACCGTACTGGTTGACAAGGACGACCTCTGCCTTGATCCTCTCGCCCTGCCAGGGGTGTGAGGGTGTATCGTATGACCTGCGTGAAAATTTAGGATCTCCCATATTACCGCCTCATTTACTTCTTGCTGACACCCATTGTCAGTCCGTGACGTCCGTTGGACCTTGTCCTCTGACCCCTTACCTTGTGGTGGGTCTCGTGCCTGATACCGCGGTAGCAGCGGATCATCTTCATCCTGTTGATGTCGTCTTTCTTGGTGAGCTCGAGCTCGTTTCCGATAAGGTGCATGTCCGAACCTGTCTCGTAGTCGAGCTGCCTGTTGATTGCCCACTCGGGTGCGTACTCAACATATGTTGTGATAAGCTGCTCGAGTTTTGCGACGTCTTCGTCCGAGAGCGAACCGATCTTAACCGAGGGATCTACACCGGCTTTCTTAACGACGATCTGTGCGACCCTCTTTCCGACACCTTTGATCTGCTGGATACCGATAACGGTCCTCTTGAGACCGTCGATATCGCTGTTAGCAATACGGACGATGAAGTTGAAATCCTCATCTTCCTGCTGCTGCTGTTTAGCATTCTTTTTCTCTGCCATGTTCTTCCTCCGTAAATGTTCCGTTAAGGAATTACCCAAGCATCATACCTCACATGCCCCGACATAAAGGCTGTGTGCTGTGCTCTCGGTACACGCATAGTTTCTATGCTGTCGAGTTTACGGCACCACTGGGATTCAGTAATGATATATAAATATGGGTACGGCGGCGGTGTGCCGCCGTACAATGGGTTTCGTCAGAATTCTCTCTTGTTGAAGCGGATGTATGCCAGGATTGTAGGAATGATTCCCCATACGAACAGGGTTCCGACAACCTTACCGGATTCAACAGGCGCGGAGATACACGTACTGATGGCCTCTTTGGCGGCATCGATGAAGTACCAGAATCCGCTGCTATCCGTCGCACCCTGTGCAATCAGGAGTACCGAAAGGATCAGTGTCGGACCCAGCAGGAGGAATATGAATGTCAGGATTGCGGCCGATGAAGATTTCTTCATGAACGCACTGAACATCATCGCTATTCCCGTTACCGCGAATATGTACATCACGAGGTATCCGTACGACTCCAGGAGATGCGGCGATACTTCACCGCAAAGCACAAGAGACAGTACCGCCACAATGATGTAGTATGCGGCCATGATTGCGACGTTGATCATGAACGATGTGACGAACTTTCCGATGAATATAGACGATTTCTTGATCGGTTTTGTGAAGAGGATAAGTGCTGTCCTTTCTTCGAATTCCGATGTAAGTGTCGTGGAAGCGAACAGTGTCGCACCGAGAAGTACCAGCGTACTTGCGAAATTAATGTAAAGACTTGCAACGGTCTCGTGTGTCGAATCCTTGAGGAACAGTATCTGGGACACTGCTATCAACGCCAAAGTGGCTATCACGATGACGCCGTAAATCAGCATCTTGAATCCTGTGATGTGTTTGATCTGTTCGTATTTGCTGACGACACTCGCCTGACGGATATCTTCGAAAATCCCCGACTTGCGGAGGGGATTTTTCGCACTCGGCTCAGATACCGGAGGTACGGGTTCAGACACCGGTTTGTTAACGGATGTAATGTCTGCCATCTTTTCACCTCGACTCCTTAATCATATTGAGATACACGGATTCCAAAGCATCCTCTTCGTTGAAGCTGTATACTTTCAGACCCATGCCGCCCATCTCACTGAGTAACTGGTACTGATCCTCGTCGTTTCCTTCGAAGGACAGCCTTATTCCGTTACCGTTGAATGCTCTTACGTCATGTACATTGCCGATAGCGGAGAGTTTTGATATTGTGCCCTCTCCGACTTCGCCCAATACCTTGACTGTGATCGTTCTTCTGTTGTTGGAACCGAGTATATCGTTGAGATTTCCTTCTCTGATCATCGTTCCGTGATTGATAAGCGCTACACGGTCGCACATATCTCCGACTTCGTGAAGCATATGCGAACTTGTGAGGATTGTAAGATCGTTCTTTTCTCTCACGGTTTTGAGTATTCCCCTTATCTCCGCCATACCTCTCGGATCCAATCCCGATGTAGGTTCGTCGAGAATGATTGTGTTCGGTTCATTAAGAAGAGCGAGACCGAGTGCAATCCTCTGTTTCATTCCCTTCGAGAATGTTCCGATCTTCTTGTCGCCCCATTCGGACATCTTCATGTCCTGAAGTATCTCTTCGGTTTCCGCAGAGATGGATTCTTTGGTCATTCCGAATATACTTCCGATGTACTGGAATGTTTGATTCGGAGTGAGGTATGTGTAGAATTCGGGTGTCTCCACAACCGTACCGACGCCTTCAAGTGCTTCTTTGGGATTTACCGTAACATCAATTCCGTTGATGTATGCACTTCCCGAAGTTGCATTGATCAAATGAGTCAGGATCTTCAGTGTGGTACTCTTACCTGCACCGTTCGGACCGAGAAGACCGGTAAAACTGTTCTTCTTTACCGAAAGATTCAGATCGTTGACCGCAACGAATCCTTTGTATTCTTTCCTTAAGTTCACGATTTCTATTTGGCTGCCGACCATTGCCCGGCCTCCTGTACCGAATTGATATCGATTTCGGAATAGCTCAAACAACCATATGATATAAAGATAAGGACACAATAATTCAGTTTGACATCTGGGATTGACAGAAGACCGCCCAATTAAAACGAGAGCTCGTGCATTCATTAAGTGACCAAACAAAACGAAACGCACGAGCGTTTAGTAGCAATCGAAAAGAAGGATATAATCCTGATTGATGCAAAATCCGTGCTTCCGGATTGTTCGGTCCGAAGGAGGCATGAGATGAGAATAGCAATCGGAATGGATCTTCACAAATCCACAGCAGTATGCTTCGCCGTCTACGCCGGCGAAGGCGAACCGAATGAAAAGAACAAGGAATTCATTGAAAAATTCAACAGAGAATTCCGTTTTCAGGAATCAACGCCTGAGAAGATGGTTCCGTTGGTTAAGGCTCTCAACGGGCATGAGGTATGGTTCCTGATTGAGAATTCGACAAAAACATTCGAGATATATTGGGTATTGACAAATCTCGGATGCAGTGTTGTCGTGGCTCAGGCGCAGGACCTGTACAGAATAACCAAATCCGTCAAGAAGACGGACAGGAACGATTCCGTCGAATTGGCAGGATACCTGAGAAGATACCTTCACGGCGAACGTGAGTTCGCCGTGTGTACGATGCCGCCGAAAGAATGGATGATAAAGCGTGAACTATGCCGCGTACTGTTCAAAGAGAAGGCGCATTTGGGAGATCTCAAAAAGAGAGCCAGGATGCACCTTCTTCTTCACGGGATACAGCTCAAGAGAGAATACAGCGACATTTTCTGCAATGCGGCGATGATTGAAATGAATGAACTGAAGGATCCCGTCCTGAGGATATTGGTTGCCGAAGCCAAAGAGATTAAGCTGAGAACGGACAAAGAAGCCAGAGTCATTGAGTATTATTTCAAGGACATCGAGATGTGTGGGTTAATCAAATCCATACCTGGATTCGGACTGGTTTCGGCGGCGTATCTGACCTCGATGATAATGGATATCGACCGTTTCCAGAACAAGAACGGTTTCGCGGCGTACTTCGGAGTGGTTCCGAGGGTCCGTGAATCGGCGGAAACGTCACACAGATGTTCGACGACCCACCGCGGCGATGAGGAGGTCCGCCGCCTGGTGATGCAGGCGGCGTTTGTTCACGTGAATGCTGTGGACGATTCGGTAGTCAAGAGAATGTGGGACAGACTTAAAGGCAGAGGTATGGCGCACAGAGAAGTCCAATGCGCCTGTGCGAGAAAACTCCTGACTGTGGTCTGGTCGGTTCTGAAGAACCGCAGACCCTATGTTAACGATGAAGAACTTCTCAGGAAATCCGGGGAGATGTCAGAGATAATGCTGGAGGACGGAGAGACGGAGTGATTCCGAAGATATCGTGTCCCGGAAAGCGGACATCCGCGAGAGAAAAAGGGTCGGAACTATTTTGTGCCGACCGTGTCGCAGACACGGTCCGGACGTACAGAAGATGACCTAGTACCGAACGGAGGTCGGAGCGGAAATGGAGCTCTCCGCGTATGCGGATGAACGGAAAATAAGATGACCGTCCGATTGCGACAGACACGGCCGAAACCGAGGTAACGGTGTTTTGATGCGGTTTCTCCGCATATTCTCAGCGTATGCTGTGCAAACATTGATGAATTCGGTAGTAAATTGAGGCTTAGAGCTCTCGTTTTAATGTAATAAAATTATAAATGAGTGCCGAAGACCGGATTCGAACCGGTGAACCCCTACGAGAA
>CAVIIW010000005.1:0-113264 GCA_963643255.1 Candidatus Methanomethylophilaceae archaeon | reverse complement strand
ATAAGTACTTTCGCAAAAAATAAATATTAGAAATTTAGGAATGGCAAAATGCACTTCTTATTTTTACGTGAGAAATCCGCATAGTCTGGAACCCGTCCGATCAAAATTCCGGCTTCGGAAACATCAACGGCTGCCCCGAATACCCGCAGAACAAATCAAAAGAAGTTACCTACCAGAATTGCCGAACACAGTACTTATACGCCTAATGTCAACGTCGGTTTCCGAAACTCAACTGCAATCTGAAACCGAAAAGAAACATAACATCCCTAACAATTGAAGAATTGATCGATCTTCGATTGTTCCCGTTTCTGCACGGTATCCGAAGGCCTCACCATATTCACAAACTCTGCATCGTCTTCCCACGGAATTCCGCCCATCCCTATCAGCATAAGGTTACCTTCAGGCATATTGTCCCATGCATACACAAATAACGGGTTGTGATTAGATCTTTTCAGTTCCTCTGTTGCGCCGGACCACGTACCGCCTTTAATGTCAGATTGTGCAACAAAGGAGCAGTCGGCCATCGAATAGATGTATTTGTTACGTTCCATCGCCGCAGAGACAGAAAAAGATTCTTCCGGATCTGCTGCCGAAAAGAACAGTGCTCTGCCGTCTGATAATGCATCGCGGTGAACCGGAGATATTACAGCCTTACATAAATCGCATGACAATGCGCCGATTACACGGCCTCCGTTTCTGTAAGCTTCTTCCATCGATGTCAAATCAGCCCCTCTTGCACCGCCGGAAACGATGTTCATATCGTGCTCCACACATTCTTTAACAACCTTTCCGATTGCTTTGATCGGAATATCGCCGATGTCCCTGGATCCGACAAATGCCATCCCTCCTCCTCTGAACAGTGATTCGTTTCCTGCGTAGAATAAAAACGGCGGCGCTTTTTTATCCAGGTACTTTTTCATTCTTTTCGGATATTTTGCATCGTTACGTCCGACAACCTTTATCCCGTAACCGGCCCACTTATTGAGTGAGGACGACAATGCAAAACTGCGGTGAAGAAGATTGAGAACATTCTCTTTTGTGAACGGTGACAGTCTCTTATTTTCATTCAACGCTTTGAAAACTGCGGATTCAATCAGAGATTCATCATCCAGCAGATCGGACAGTTTTTTCCCTTCCGCGAGTATTGCCGAATTAAATGCTTCGAACTGAGGTATCGTCAACGGCTTTTCATTACTCTTTCCGCTCAGTTTGGCACATAAAAGCAATGCTGTCTGCGTATCTTTTGTGATATTGAATTCGCTGCCCATTCAATCACCTAAATTGGATGAATCTGCGAGTGCCATAGGCGTAACGCTTTTAACACCTTTCTTCCTCAGCATTGCGGCTATAACAGTAACCGTCCATTTGGAATCAACCATATCGTCAATGAGAAGGCAGTCTTCCTCTGGCGGGTTGACAATTTCGAAAGCACCGATTATGTTATTCTGTTGGTAAACCGAATTCTCCATATTCTTCTGCGGTTCTGTTGTCTTCACTTTTCTGATACATTCGACATATTTCAGCCCGACGGCTTCTGCAAAACGCTCCGCGAAATCACTTACAAGAGACGGGTTATTCAATGACGGAACGGAAGTTACCCATGTAGGCTTCGGAACAGGATTCCACTCCCGGTACATTTTCACACAGGCATCGACCAACTTATCATCAAAATGCTTGTTACGGTATTTTCCGTCTCTTATCATTCTCCCTAACGGGCCTGAGTTGTATGAGACCAATGCTCTGCCTTCACTCATCCTGAGTCCGTCGGGAATGAGGCCGTATTTACAAGGTCCGAATATCGATGCTGCGACATTGCTGTCGCCCCATTTTTTACGGGGAATAATCGGAATGTACGTCCTGTTAAAGAAATCCGAAGCGGACATCTCGATATCCGGATCTACTTTCACGGGAATCGATGATATCGGACTGCAGTTACAGCAATTGTCACAGCGCTTATTCGTAATCGGAGTATCAAGTTCTTCGCAGAGCTGATTCATAAGACAGCTTTTCGAAGAACAATACGCTTTCATTGCATCAAGTTCTTTATGGCGAATGCCGTTAAGGCGCTCTATTCTTTCCCTCGGCATCGCATATTTTCTGAAATTCATTGTTGCAACGTATTTCGATCCGTCTTTGACGATAGGCGGAAATTCTTCATTCGTGACAAATTTTATGATTTTTTCAATATCGGATTTGCGCATATTCAATGCGCGTGTGATTTCGGGAATAGACATCCCGCCATAGCTTTCGGATATGACTTTCAAAACCGAATTGACATATTTTTCATTCGGGAACGCACTTCTTATGAAATAATCGACAATTGCATCATCATCGCACCCGCCGTACAGCAATATGCCGTATGCCGAGTCTACGCCGCGTCCCGCACGTCCGACCTGCTGATAATAATGCACAACAGACTGCGGACACTGGTAATGTATAACGAAGGACAGGTCGGGCTTGTCGAAACCCATGCCCAGGGCGGATGTTGCAACCAGTGCCTTAATCTCGTTACTGAGTAACATATCCTCTAAAATTTCACGGTAAATCGTAATCAGGTTTTTCTCGTCTTTGTTCCACCTGGGGTCGGCCTTAACTCTTTTCTCGATATTTTCATCACAGTCTTCGCACGGCTTTACAGACCCGTAATATGCATATGCGGAAATTCCGTTTTCTCTTAACCATTTGGCAACGATTTCCGCATCGCGTATTGTCAGTGTATAGATGATTCCGGACCCGATGAGGGGTCCTTTTAATGCAGAAACAAGCCATGCCAGACGTTTCTCCTGTGTATCCATACATATATTTTCCAAAAACAGACTCTTTCTGACAAGATCGCCGCGGATTATTTCTACAGATTGGCCGAGTTGGTCTTTCACATCATTTACCACACGGGTATTTGCCGTTGCGGTTGTAGCCAGAACAGGCATATTCTTCGGCAGGTGATTTATCAGCCTGGAAATTCTTTTGTAATCCGGGCGGAAATCATGCCCCCAATCCGATATGCAGTGAGCTTCGTCGACTACCAGCAGACCTATCCTGCCGCTTATTACATCGAGAACATTGGAACTGAAATCAACGTTGGACAGACGTTCCGGAGATACCAGTAAAAGATCGCACCTGTCGGCAACAATCATCTCCCCGATTTCTTTCCATAAATCGTTGTTGGTTGAATTGATAGTCATACATCTTATGCCGACACGCTTTGCAGACTCTATCTGATTCCTCATCAACGATAATAACGGTGAAATCAGCAATGTCATACCTCTGTTTTCTTCACGAAGGAATTTTGCGGCCAGGAAATATATCATACTCTTTCCCCAGCCCGTGCGTTGTACTACCAACATCCTCTTGTTGTGAAGTATGCCATCGATAGCCTCCCATTGTCCGTCGCGGAAATCTGCCTTTTCGTTATCAAGAGCTTTACGGAGAGTTTTAACGGCATAATCACGTGTAATCATAATATCACAATGTTCCTGTAGATTAATAAATGTGGTTCTTAGATTGAAATTGAATGAATCATGCTTCTCTCCGGAAAGGAGAGATAAAGAGTTTTTCCGCACCGATTGTCAACCGCAGTTACTATCTTGAATGAAACTGCAAGGTCGATATCAATCTGTATTCTGGCCTCCGGATTCTTCATCGGATGACTTGCCGCCTGATATGTCGCAGACGTCATCCTGTGTTGAATTGCCGTCGGAAACTGTCTCCGACGGTGATTTCCCTGTATTATTTTCCTGCACTTCTCCGGGTCCAAGCAGCTTTATGTCGACAAAACAGGGACGCCCACAACTGCAGACTGTAACAGAATCCTCCGAGGAAACATCCGAAGTATTCTCGGCAACAACTTCGGGCTCTTCGTATCTGTAGACTGTAACCTTCTCCGGAATCGAAGAAAATACATCGTTCCTGAACTCGCATCCGAAGAGTTCGGTTCTGATTACTTTACAGTCATCTTCCTTTACATCCGTCTTCCTGAACTCCACGTCCGCTCTGCCCGACTGAAGTACTGAATCGCGATCGTGATGGGATATTTTCACACCGGCGCTCTCCAGCATCATTATCGAATACTCGGTACGCGCCTGTATCGTACTCTTCAGACCGTCGTATGATTTACTGTCGAATGATGCGTTGTAAACCGTCGTCATATAGTCCAAAAGATAGGTAGTAACATCCTTCACCGAGATAGTTTTCAGCCTGTCTGTTTCCGATCTGTAATGTCTTACGGTACCTTCCAGGCTGTCTTTCTCGTCCTTCAGCACTTCCAGATTCTGAACCATCGCCGAATGCGATTTCTTCCACCTGCCCAACTGAGAATGAAGATCGTCTGCGTTTTTCTTCGACTCCGAAAGTTTGGACTGAAGATCCTTCGCTTTGAATTCATATTCATCGGCTACAGCCTTTATCTCTTCATTCCTGCATTCGAGTTCCCTGTTCCTGTACTCAAGTTCTTTATTCCTTGATTCAAGTTCCCTCAGTGAAATCTCATATTCCTTTTTCATCCTGAGAACTTCGTCACCGAACCTTATGTTCGCTGCAGTTTCTGCAGTATGATTCTTCTTTCCGTCCTTTTTCCCGAGATCATTATACTGTAAATCCTTCCTGTCGCCGGAAAAATCCTTCTTTTTTCCGAAATCTCCGGGATATTTCGGATCCCTGTTATTCAAATCCGGATTTTTGGTGACAGTCTTCGGAGCCACATCTGTGAAAAGTCCCGTGATGTTGTCCACGGTAAGATATATGCTCTTCTTCAGAAATCCGTTGGAACTTTCTTTCTCTCCCCTGATCAGATATTCTATCGGAGTTCTGCATCTATTGCAGTAATATTTGCCGTCCGAACATATGACTGTCAAAGGGTTGTGACATTTGCAGTCTATCTCAGCCGTTACTATGATGCCTTTCATTCAATCACCGTGAAAAAAGATACAGGGTTGTTTTCACAACCCCGTTAATTCACTCTCCGGCCTTGTAGTCGTATCCCGTCGATGAGGATGCGAAACCGAGTTTCTTTCCCACCCTGTCAAGGATTGCGATTTCCAGGATTCCGTTGGTATCCAATGTGAGTTCGGCCCACATGCAGAATCCTCTTGCCCTTCCGAGGTACTCCGGGGGCACCTGTACGGTTACATGGAGTCCGTTCTGTACCTCTCCGTTGCCGAAGTCCGCCCATTCTCCTTCCGGTCCGTCTCCTCTCCTGGATTTGGATTCGTAGATGTCGAAGGCCACATTTGTCTGATCGTCCCTCAGCGGAACAAATGACTCCTCGGACCTCACTCTGATTACCCCGGTTTCGTCGAAGGGAGTGTCTCTGAAGATCATGTTGTATATCCTCGGCCTTTCACCGTTGTAAAAGGATTCGAATCCATAGGTTACCGTAGTCGAATCGATGATCTTGGGTCCGCGACCTGATTTTCCTGCAGATGAGTTGATTTTTGAGAAAACAGCAGCACCTTTGGCAATTGCTTTTGAGGGTTCGTATATCAGGATGGATTCTTCATCGAAATTCCTGAATGCGTTGACGATACCTTCTCTGATCTGGGGCATATTGCAGCTTCCGCCGACAAGAACGATCTTATCAATGCCGCCGATACCTTCGCTGAATGACTCGAGTGTGGAGTTGATTACCCCGATCGAACGATCCATCAGATATTTGGATGCATTCTCGAATTCTTTGCGGCTGAAACGTGTAAACTTGTCCTCGCCGTCGTATGTGAAGAAGATCATCGAATCATTCGAATTGGTGAGATCGATCTTCAGTTTGGTCACGGATCTTTCGAATGCTACCCTCTCATCCTCGGAAGAGAATTCCCCGACTCCGGTTTTCTCCTTTACAGCCTCAGCCAGAGCCAGATCCCAATCGTTTCCTCCGAAATTCAGATCTCCGTCTTTTGCGAGGATTTCATATGTCATCGCACGGGGATCGTGCTTCATGATTGTGACATCAAGTGTTCCTCCGCCGAGATCGAAAACCATGATTTTCTGTTCCTTGTCATAGTGCTGACGGACATCTTCTCCGTAAAGGTACGATATCGCTGCAGACACCGGCTCCTGAAGAATTCTGACGTGTTCTCTGCTGAGTCCGGTAATCTTCATCACAGCTTCCTGAATGAATCTGTTGTAATCTGTGGCCAGCATCTGACCCTGGGCGATACCGACAGGTGCCGTTATCGTGATCTCCTCAATCTCGGTGTTCTTGAACTCACCGCTCTTGACAGCTCCCTTCTTTACCTCGGATATGAGATATGCGAGGAATTTCTCGATGATTTCTTTCACTGAATATTCTCTTCCGCCGCTGATAACCGTCTTGTCCATGTTGTCGAAGTTTTCTCTGACAATCCTCTTCATGTTCCTGACGATGTCTTCCTCATGCCTGAACGCCTCTCCGGTAAGACACTCCTCACCGTAGAGTTCTTTGTTCTGACTCCTGGAGTACATGAAGAGTGTGGGTATACCGACACCGGTCGTATCCTTGACACATGTCGTTACGGGGATGAGACCGTTCATTATGGCTACAGATGAAAAACAAGTTCCGAAATCTATTCCGACTATCATTTCATTGACCTCCGTTCTTTACAATACCTTCTATTCTGTATATTCTAATCAAAAATTCTTTATATAGTCAAAAAAATATTGTTACTATACACGTACATATCGCAACAGTCGGTACAAATGAAATTCCGATTACCAGAGTTCTGAACAAAGTAAGTGCAATCGATAAACTGTATCTTCTGTACGGTTCAAAAGACAGTATGACTCCGTCTGCAGAGAACGGAAACCGTCCCGCTCCCAAAAACAGTTCCGTAAATTGTGTGACAGAAACAAACAATGCCGCTGCTGAGAAAGAAAAATCCGCCAGGGAATGGGATACGCCAAGCGAAGCCGCCGATGCCATCGAAAAGAAATATGCATCTTCAATTTCTAAAATTATAAAAATAGAGGTTCCCGGGCAGAATTTCAATAAGATTGTTGAATCGATTTATGATATATATGACGAAGAATCCGGGAAGGGAGTAAAATTCTCGATAAACATTACGGGCGGGAGGAAAGTAATGACTGCTGCCGCGGTGTACAGTTTATACTACACACACGCCACCCTTTATTATGCAGGTACCGAAGGCAAAACGGAAGATGAAAAAATAATTCAGATTAATCCTGTCGGATCTGTGGATTTATCAAAACTGAAACCGAAAACGAAGGCTATTCTGAAGTATATTTATGATACAAAACAAATCAGAAAGGAAACCGAACCTCTGACAACCACCTCAATCGTAGATTATTCAAGAAATAATAATGTAAAAATTATGGGCGGAAAAGATGCAAGTATGCAGAACATCGGCTATCAGCTCAAAGTCCTCAAAGGATACGGCCTCATTGATTATGAGGATGTAGACGGTGACGAACGTAAGAAAAGTATTGTAATCACTGAAGGTGGATGTGTTCTGGCATACAGACTTAACAAATTGTCGTTGTAACAGAATTAAATCAGACAATCCCCGTCCTGATAATTCTAAATACTATCTCCCTACTAAACAACACATCCGCAGGAGACGGCCCCGATGAAAACAGGATTCGATAACGATCTCTACCTGAAAACACAGTCAGAACACATCAAAGAACGTATCGAGAAGTTCGGCGGTAAGCTCTACCTCGAATTCGGCGGCAAGTTATTCGACGATTACCACGCGTCCAGAGTATTACCCGGTTTCCACCCCGACAGCAAAATCTCCATGCTCATGCAGCTGAAAGATCAGGCCGAAGCCATCGTCTGCATCAATTCAAACGACATCGAAAAGAACAAAATCCGCGGAGATTTGGGAATTACGTACGACCTCGAAGTCATGAGACTGATCGATTCCTTTGAGAACCGCGGAATAAAAGTCTGCGGTGTCGTCATGACAATGTACGCCGAACAGCGTGCTGCAAAGATCTTCGAACAGAGACTGATCGATCAGGGAATGGACGTCTACCACCACTACGAAATCGAAGGATATCCCGCAAATATTCCGCTGATTGTAAGTGAAAAAGGTTACGGCAGAAACGAATTCGTGAAAACGGAGAAACCTTTGGTCGTAGTCACCGCACCCGGGCCCGGCAGCGGAAAGATGGCTGTGTGTTTATCTCAGTTATATCATGAAAACAAAAACGGTACCAAAGCCGGATACGCCAAATTCGAAACTTTCCCCATCTGGAACTTACCGCTGATGCATCCTGTCAACATCGCATACGAAGCGGCAACCGCCGATCTTAACGATAAAAACATGATCGATCCGTTCCATTTGGCCGCTTACGGAAAAACTACGGTTAACTACAACAGAGACATCGAAGTATTCCCTGTTCTCAACGAAATGCTCGGACAGATTATGGGCATTTCTCCGTACAAATCACCCACCGACATGGGTGTGAACATGGCCGGAAACTGCATTGTCGATGATGACGCAGTCCAAAAAGCCGCCAAGGAAGAGATAATCCGCCGTTACTTCAATGCACTGCGCCAGAGGAAACAGGGTAACGGAAACGACAGGATAGTCACCAAGATCGATCTCTTAATGAAACAGCTTGAGATCAGAGAAGACGGCCGTAAGGTCGTCGCAGCCGTGAGGAAGAAAGCCGAATCGGTAAAAGTACCTGTAGCCGCCGTAGAGTTGGAAGACGGAACGATTGTCACCGGCAAAGCCGGTGACCTTTTGGGCGCATCGCCTGCAATGATTCTCAACGCTCTCAAAGTAATCGCAGGAATACCTGATAATGTACATCTGATTGCACCTGAATTCGTGGAACCTGTTCAGAATCTTAAGAAAATCATGGGCGAGAAGAATGTCACTCTTACAATCAACGATGTGCTTATCGCTCTCTCGATCTACGCCGGAAAGGATGAGAACGCAAAAAGAGCGCTGGAACAGTTACCTAAACTGAAAGGGTGCGAAGTACACCTTTCCATCATTCCGAACGGTATCAACGAAGCGACGTACAGGAAACTCGGCGTGAATTTAACGTGCGAACCCAAGTACGAAACATCCTGTATGTATCACAGGAACTGAATTCCCATCCTCCCGAAGGGAGGATGGGCGGTCATCCCTTACGGGATGGCCCGCTCACTTTACGGTGCCGTCATTTATGATATGTCCGATTGCTGTTTTTCCGTAAGAGCCGGCACATCAAATACGCCCTTCATCGAACGTCCTTTCCGGCACACGCGCGGCATAAATACGGACATTATGATTGCTTTCACTCCACTGTCTGTAATCATTCACAGTCGATTTATGTGTCAGATGATACAATGATGTCTGCAAATCAGTGTGAACTGGTTACAAACCAATGGTAAAGAGACCTCGTGACACCTTGTTTTCAAAAATTCCTGTTTACAAAAATTTTGGGGTTCATTTTGGGGTTCATTTTGGGGTTCATTAACCAATCATAAAGCCTATCGGCTGTTTCGAAAAAAATCTCAGAAAATCCATGGCGGACGAGGGGGGATTCGAACCCCCGGCTTACAGCTTAGGAGGCTGTCGCCATATCCAAGCTAGGCCACTCGTCCGTAATTTCAGTGTATAAGAGGGTTAGATAAAAAGGTTTGGAGAAGAGGAGTGAAATCACTCCTCTGCTTTCTCTTTCTTCGCTGCAGACTTCTTCTTTTTCTTGTCTTCTGCTTCCGCTGCGGGCTGTTTGGACCAGACCTCGACGAGCTTGACAGTGTCGACACCGAAGGCTTCCCTCATCTGGGAAACGATCTTGAATTTGATCATGGGCCAGTCCTGGCTGAATTTGACAAGATCCGAAAGGATAACTGAAACTTCGTTGTCGCCGAACTCGAATGCGAATCCGTCGGATGTTCCGAATGCCATCTCAACGATTGCTTTTGCTTTCTCTTCGTTGTCTTTGATGACTTCTGTGACAGTGAACTCGTACCTGAGGTCTTTGCCTGCGAGGGGGTTGTTGAAATCGACCTTTACACGTCCTGCGCCTGCGGACATGATGACTCCTGTCCTGTTTCCGAGTTTGACTTCGAGTCCGGGGTAGGGGTTGATTTCCATCTTGTAGAATTCCCTGATGGGGTAAACTTCAACGAGCTTGGGGTCCCTTGCGCCTGCTGCGTCTTTGGACTCGATTTCAATATCTACTTCTTTACCGACGGTTGCGTTTGCGATTGCTTCGTCGAGTGCTTTGAAGAGCCTTCCGGATCCTACGATGTAGGCCATGGGGGCGTACTTGTATTTCTCGTTGTAGAAGCCTGCTTCCTTTGCTTTGGCTTCGGATGTTGTGTCGTAGAGTCTGTCGATGTCTGCGATGTATGCGTTGTAATCGATGCGGACGATGTCGCCTTTGTTGAATGCCATTTTTCTCACCTTCACAGGTTGTACTGTGATTGGGCGGGAGTATTCCGCTTGTTAATATAAAGATTTGTTTTTTGGGATTTTCATATATAATATTTTTCCGACAGTGACAGAAAATATTATAAACTGTCCGTCAGGGAGCATTCCGCGGAAATGCAGAGGTCGACAACAAAGATTAAAAAGGATACCAGTATACACGGAATTATCAAAGGCCACCTTTGCATAGCCCGGTAGTGCGGCTGACTTGTAATCAGCAGGTCGGGGATTCGAATTCCTCAGGTGGCTCCATTCCTTTCTTCAATCTTCATTCGGAACAGAATTCTCTTTCGACACTGTTGCGGGACCGATCGGAGATTTCTTTCTGCATTGTGAATTGTTCATGTTGACATTGTGTTTTGCCATTATACTGTAAACACAACTGAAAATATGTAGCGATGCGAGATAATAGCAACCAATCTTAGAAATTCACCAATCGGTTGTAACTTGACATAATCAATTGAATTGACTTATTGTAGGATTAAACCAGAAATAAACCAGAAATAAACCAGAAATAAACCAGAAATAAGAATCGTATGCTATTATTCTATCAATCACAGGATTTCCCAAAAACCAATCTTTTTAGAACCAACTCTATGAATTTTTCCTTTGTCTTTCAATGAGTTCAACGTTGACTCCACTTTGAAATCAGTCATAGAAAGTATTCTTGCAGCCTCTGCAATCGTAGTAAACTCCCCTCTGCGAATCAAATCAAGTACCAACGATTCACGCTCTGTCAGATTCACTGCATTATTTGTTCCTTCACCGTTTTCTCTGAACGTCACGCGCAGACCCTTGAAATATTCCTCAAACAAAGGTTTCGGAAGATTTTTCTCCGCGCACAGATCCAACACCATTCTGATTCCTTTGCCCCATTTCTCAATGTAACCTGCTTCATGAAAAGTTTCAGCCAAACGGCGATTACGCGGTGTGGAAGGATGTTCCTTCAGGAGTGTTTCTATGTCCCATCCGTCCGGAAGTTCACCGTAGTTGAATACAGACATCTTATTGCGGTAAACTCTCACCTCTATCGGCCATCCTATCGAATAGTCGTTGTGAATTACAGCATTGATCAATATCTCACGAACTGCTTCAGGCGGGTATTTATAAACCATTTTCCTTTGCATTTGGCTGTAATCAAAGTGTCCTGGAACGAATTTGTCAAATATTATTTCAGATGCTGTGTCAGGCATCATAATCATAGGGCATTTAACATACTGTTCGCGGAGTAATTCCCCTCTGTCATCAAATTCACCAATCTTGAGGTACGCATCCAACACGTATTTTGAAGGTTCAGGACAGAATAATATTACTGCACTCCTGGAAATCCTTCCCTCTGCGTCAATCATCCCGAGATTCAATAATACATTCTCAACTTCCGAATCGGATATCTCATTGACATCCGGAGATACTTTTTTCGATGCTTTCAGAAAAAATAAAACTGCATCTTTAGAGAGATCACTAATATCGACGCTATCGGCTGTTAAATCTGTCCATGACAAATTCGAACTTTTCAGAATTTTGTCCCTTAATTCATGACCGGAAAGCGCCCTCGTAGTACTTCCTGATTTAACCCAAAGTTTACTTGCATAAAAGACAGGATCAGAACTCTTTTTCACCGTAATAGAAATGCAGTCTTTACCGTCTTTGACATAATGATCAACAGTCGGTACGATTCCCAAACCATTCTGTATATCATCCGGAATCTGTTTCAGATTCTTGTCGAGAGCATTTACACCGAATACGTTGCCGTCATCATCAATCCCGATATGGAGAACACCTCCGTCGGTATTTGCAAAAGCGGCAATGTTGCGAAGATGTTCAATCTTCCATTCGCGTTTAAATTCGGTATGCAAATCTTCCCTCATAACATATCTGCAACGATTCGGATTAATAAATACGCTCGTCTGTTATTATTGTTAATTGAAAATACGCCTCTGTCAGAAACTTCTGAAAACTGTTTTCGTCGATAAAGTACGTGAAGATGTAATTGTCCCATAGTGAAAACTACATTGTGAAATCAGTGAAAATCACCTTGTATAATCAGTGAAAATTACCTTATGAAATCGGTGAAAACTACCTTATTATATAAGTATCACATTACATTCGACAGAATGATAAAGAACGACAGATATCTTCAGAGACTCGTCGACAGTATCGTCGAAGAGACCCTGGCCGTCAGCGGCGTAGTACATATGAAAGGCCCCAAATACTGCGGCAAAACATGGACTTCGAAGCATCACTGCAACAGTTTCTATCAATTGGATCTTCCGGACGGAGACTACCGCAATCTGAGAATGGCCAAAACAGACCTGAAATATGTGCTGAACGGAGATTATCCGCGTCTGATCGACGAATGGCAGCTTCTTCCTGCGGTGTGGGATGCGGTCCGCAATACCGTCGATGAAGAAGGCCGCAAAGGAATGTACATCCTGTCGGGATCATCGACTCCCAAAAAAGAATCAAGACCGTTCCACAGCGGACTGGGGAGAATCGCACCTGTTCACATGAGAACTATGTCTCTGTTCGAATCGAAAGATTCAGACGGTGCGGTTTCGCTGAAAGATATGTTCGAAGGGAATTTTGTCAACACTCCGATAAAAGACATTTCACTCGATACACTTCTCAATCTGACTGTCAGAGGCGGATGGCCCGGAAATTTAGGATTGAATCCTTCACAGGCAGCTAAAGCTATGTCTGTGTATGCGCGGCAGATATGCTATGAAGATCTTCTCACAGTAGACAGCAGAAAAGATCCTGCAAGGATGATGCGCGTACTCAGATCACTGTCCCGTAACGAATCGACCCTTGCAAGTAAAAACGTCATCGCCGGAGATATAAAAGAATTCGATGATGACACAATAACAGACGATACCGTCGGAGAATACATTTCCGTACTTGACAGGATGTGTCTTATTGAGAATCAGGAAGCATTCAATCCCAATCTCAGATCTTCGGTACGCGTCGGAAAGACTCCGAAAAGACATCTGACAGATCCCGCTCTTGCGATATCCGCACTCGGATTGACCAAAGATATGCTGCTGAACGATCTGAATACATTCGGATTTATGTTCGAGGCTATGTGCGAGAGAGATCTGCAGATATACGCTTACGTAAACGGAGGAAATCTCCGTCACTACAGAGACGGAAAAAGAAGAAAGATCGATGCAGTTGTCGAGATGCCGGACGGAAGATGGGGTGCGTTCGAGATTAAACTCGGTGAAGACGGCATAGATGAAGGTGCGGAGAATCTGAAGAAAATCGATGCAATGATCCGTGATGATCCGAAGGGGAAACCTCCTGAATTCCTGGCTGTTGTCTGCGGAATGTCTTCCGCGGCGTACAGAAGAGATGACGGCGTCTATGTTGTACCGATAACCTCACTCGGACCGTGATTGTTTTCATACGGTCTGTTACGATGTCGAAAATTCACTGCCGCCGATTAAGATAAAAGGGGACATTTGAATGGTGTTTCGAAAGGGAATTGACATTATATCACAATTTAACAATAGTTAATTCGTAATAATTTTTTCATACGCGAAAAAAATTTAACAAATTAAGAAAAAATTTTCATGTATGAAAATAATTTAATAAACATAATGATAATAACACATTATGCAGGATTATCTGATACGCAGAAGATACCTCAGCAAAATCAATGCAGGCCGCGGTGACTGTGACGTAATCAAAGTCATTACAGGAATCCGCCGCTGCGGAAAATCGGTTCTGATGAAACTGTACCGCAGGGAACTGATATCTTCAGGTATTGATGAATCTGATATATTCTACATGGATTTCGAGAGTTTTGAGGGCCGTAAAATCAAGACATCCGAACAGTTGGATATTCTCATTGCACCGAAAATACCCGAAAACAGAACATACTATGTCTTATTCGACGAGATACAGAACGTAAAAGATTGGGAACTCACTCTTGCATCTCTGAATTCAAAAGGAAACTGCGATGTGTACATCACAGGATCCAATTCGGATATGCTTTCTTCCGACCTTGCCACCCACATCTCCGGCCGTCACGTAAGTATTGAAGTTCTTCCGCTGTCTCTGAAAGAATTTGCCGTAAAGAACGGATATTCCGACGGAGATTCCGCACTCAGAGATTACCTCGAATACGGCGGACTGCCGGGCGTAGACCCGTCACGCGGACAGGAATACTGCTGGGACTATCTTCAGGGAGTGTTCAATACCGTAGTGGTAAAAGATGTAATGAGACGTACCGGAGTTGTCGATCCGAATAAAATCAGGGCAATATCCCATTTCCTTCAGTCCAATATCGGCAACATCACCAACGATAACAACATTGCCAAAGACCTCGGCATGGGCGGAAGGACGGTCGATACATATATTGAATCGATGACGGAAGCATTCCTGTTCTACAGATGTTCCAGATACGATATGGTGGGCAGAAAATTACTGAAAACCAACGGGAAATATTATGCCGCAGACCTCGGGATGAGAAATGCGGAGTTGGGTATCTCCGCAGGAGACGACATAAGCCGTCCGCTTGAAAATATTGTATTTTTGGAGTTAATCAGAAGAGGATACGATCTCAGAGTCGGGAGCTACCATGATTCCGAGATTGATTTTATTGCAAAGAAGCACGGAAAAATTGAATATTATCAGGTGTGCCAGACTGTTCTTTCCGAAGGAACTGCAAAAAGAGAAATGACTCCGCTTTCCAAAACAGGAGACAACCGCCCGAAGACAATTCTTACTTTGGACAGATTCGGACTCGGAGACCGCGAAGGAGTGAATATCGTCAATTTAGTGGATTGGCTGATGGAATCGGAACTGTGAGAACATCACTGATTTGTACATCATCTTATGCACATTATCCGAATCATTATCAAAAACGGCAAAGGGAATAATCTGTTCGGACCGTAAAATCAGAGCAAAAATACTGTTATTTTTTCTGCCATGGTAGCAAATGGTGGAAAATGGTAGCAAATTTTGAACAGTCTGAACAATAAGTATGTTTTTCCGCATCTTCTGATGCCGGTGACGACTTTGACCATACCGTTCCATTCTCTGTCAATCAGTCTCTGAAGATAGATGTCTCTTTTGATTTCCATGCTGTTCCCTGATTCACCCTATTCCGCATTTTGTCATCTGTAGTGCTTTTTGCCGAATGAGTATTTAAAGTTTATATACTAACACACACAGGAGATTGCTCTCGGTTTTATCACAACTCACGCAAATATGATGTAATCATTCGTAAATCCGGAAAACAAATGGAATACGGTAACGTCCTTGACATTGCATCAAGATCGGAATTCAGAGAATGGTTGGAACAGCATTCCCAATACGAGAAAGAATGCTGTGTGTGTGCTGTCAGAGGACGTCCCGTAAATAACGAATGTCTTTGGTATCTCGATGCAGTAGAAGAAGCACTGTGCTTCGGATGGATCGACAGCACAATAAGAATCATCGGCGGAGAAAAAATGCAGCGTTTCTCACCGAGAAAAAACAAAAGCAATTGGACGGAACTGAACAAAGAACGTGTCCGCAGACTGGAAAGACTCGGACTGATGACGGATGCCGGAAGAGCCGTACTTCCGCCCATGGATGATTTTACGATTGATGAAGAAACGGAATCGGTTCTCAGAGAAGCGGGAGTATGGTCTGAATTTACGTCATTCCCTCCGCTGTACCAACGTGTCAGAGCGTATAATCTGCAGTTTTACCGTAAGCGTTATCCGGGATCGTATGAAAGAGTGCTGAAACATCTTATCGAAGAGACAGCAAAAGGAAAGATGTTCGGCAATTGGAACGATTACGGAAGGTTGCTTGAAGAGTGAATTACATTGATCGCATCTTCTTGCGGACAATAAAAGCAAGCAGAATACATATGCAGACTGCAATCGGAATTATGAACAGCAATCCTGTATCCTCGCTGTTATTTCCGTCCTCAATCATCTGCTTATGTCCGGAATATTCCGTCCATGAATCGGCATGACTGCTGTGATATCTGACTGTTACGTTATCCGGAATAGAATTCGCCCCTATTGCAGGCATATCTCCTTCAAACGTCAGCGATTCAAGGAATTTGCAGCCTTCGAAGGCTCCGTTTCCGATTTCTGTAAGAGTATCCGCGAATGTTATCGATACAAGAGATCTGCAGTCTGAGAACGAACGCTTTCCTATCTCACATATATTCTTCAAATCCCCTGTCTCTTCAAGCAGTGTGCATCCGCCGAAGGCATCGTCTCTTATGAATGATACATTTGAAAGATCGGCTGTTCTCAGCGACCTGCAGTAAATGAATGACGAATAACCTATAGTTTTAACAGAGTCAGACATCGTTATTTCGGTGAGAGAATCGCAGTAACCGAAACACCTCGGCGGGATTGAAGTTCCGCCGATGCCGACGGCATTAACATTACGACAGAGATAAAACGCCCCGTCTCCCAGTGTCGATACGCTGTCAGGGATTGTAACGGATGTGAATGTTCTGCATTCGCGGAAGGCTTCGAATCCGATGAATGAAACATTCGGAAATTTTGCGTCTTTCATCTTCATACACTCACGGAAGCACTCATCCTGAAATGTGATTAATGACGAAGGAAACGATACAGTCTCCAATTCCCAGCACTTGTAGAATGCACGTGCGCCGATATCCCTGATACCTTCCGCTATACTGACGGACGTTATCTCCGTGTCCGTGAATGCACAGTCCCCTACCGCACGGAAAGTTATTCCGGAATCCGTTGAAGAAGGAATGCTGACACTTTTACCTGAAACGTATGAATGAACGGTTGCTTCATTCTCTATCACATAATAATCAAAAGAACAGTCATCACAGGAATGAACATTCAGTGCAATCGATTCCCCTGAGTCCCAACCTGATGTTCCGTCAAGGTGAATGAAAGAAACTGAAGACAGTTCGGTCATCACAGGGCGGTTTCCGAGGAAGTATACTTTCTCCAAATCAGTACAGCCTTCAAATGCTCCGTCGGATACCGAAGTAACGGAATCCGGAAGAACGACTATGTGTGAACCGCATGTTCCCAATGATTCTACGGTTTTTACTGGACATCCTTCGATCGCAGCCTGAACATACAGAATATCTTCATCCGATTCGATATCGTAAATCGTGGAACCGTACGGCTGTTCTTCGGTTCCCGCACCCCACGTCATGTACTCATATGATGCATAAACTGAGGTGTAATCCGAATGGATATCCGACGATGCATCTGCAGACAGAACTGTCATCGATAATGAAAGCAGGATTGTCAGAATTACTGCAGATAATTCACGCGTCATCGGACTGACCCTTTCCGTAACCTCTGAGGGTCAACATTACCTCAATAATCGCAACATCCAATTCCACACAGACATCCCATACGGGTTCTCCCTGCAAACATCTCTCCATCGCTTCTGCGAAACGGCGTTCGTAGTCTTCTCTTACGGCGTCGATAACAATTCCCTTTGCAATCTGCGGAGGAGAATTAGGTTTCATCCAGGATAACGAACGGCATCTGGGACATCTTGCCGGTTTCATATTTCCGCGTGCTTCCCAAACGTAACCGCATCTTTTGCAGTCCAAAATTACCTTGGATTCAGTCCAACGGTACGAACCGCAGCTCGGACATCTTTTAGGAGCTTCCTTTATACTGTTCCAACTGTGACCGCATTTCGAACATGTACAGAAGAAATACTGATCCTCATACATATCGTCAAATGTTTCTATGATTGCTTCTCCCGTGAAATCCGTTCCGCAGTAATTGAATGATCTGCCGCAGTGGGGACATGTACACCTTGTATCTGTGTCCCTGTCGGATTTCATATTCAGATCACGCACGGCAATTACGTCGTGATCTATATCTGGATAGGCTGTTTTCACGGTCGTTCCTCTCTGGATGTATCATCCATTATGAAACGAATCAATATAATTATTGTTATGAAAAACCACGTGATTTGATAAAATAAAATGTAATAATCTGTACAAAAGCAGTAGATTGATAAAGATGCACCGATTCATTTACCGCCATAATACATGAATGGATTGTCTGTGAAGATTGTGTCGTCTACAATAATTCCGTTGTCTGCGTACGCTCCCATAATGCGGTCGAAAGACTTCTTCACATAATCAACATCCAATCCGAACTTGATTGCTATCGCTTCGGGACCCATGCCGGTGAAATGAATCGCAAGAATACGTGCATCCTCGTACGAGAGGCCTAAGCGCATTTTGAAGTAATTGATGTAGACGGCATAGGAATTCTCCTTTGCAACCATCTCATCCTTCAGTTCCTTCCAATCGTCTTCCATCTCCCCTTTTCCCGAAGAATGAATGATTTGATCCACAGTCTTGTCGAAACGCTTGCACACGTCATGCATATAATGCGTAGCAACGGGAACGCTTCCGTCCCAAAGATAAAGGAAACCGAATCCGTCACGTGAAACATATTCCAATCTGTAACGGCTGTCCGCCCATACCACTACCGATGTGGAATTTTCATCGAGAGAAACGGGATTGTAACAGCGGGGACATCTGAGTGTGTTAACTGTGTCAGTCCATATGTTTCCGCATATCTGACACTTCATCGTACGTCTTCCGAGACGGTCGCAGTACGGACAGTGTCCCACGGTATCGTCCGATTTCAGAATGGTTACGCGTCCGCATTTCGGACATTCGTATGCTTTCGGCGATTCTTTCCATTTGATGCTCTTACATGAAGGACAGTATTTCGGATCTTTATCTCCGCGGAGTGTCCATGAATGCCCGCATCTCCTGCATTCCGCAGTGCGCAGACTTTCATTCCAACGGGCGGACTGACATTTCGGACAGCGTTTCGGCATCTCTACCTGACTGTTCCAAACGTGATTGCAGCTGTGACACATCAGCATCTTCGCTTTAGGCTCATTCCATTTGGGAGAATGACACAGAGGACAGCGTTTGGGATCCTCTTCCTTCTTCCTGACCCAATCGTAATCGCATTGGTTGCAGTGAAGTATGCGTGAAGAATCGCTTTCATCCTGTCTGCGTCCGCAGTTCGGACAGGGTTCGTCCGCATTCTCTATTCTCCACGCATATCCGCAGAATTTGCAGACACGGTCTCTCTTCACGGGTACGTCCCATCTCGAAGAATGGCAGCGCGGACAGCGTTTCGGATATGCATCCGAGAGAGGATACCAGAAATGTCCGCATTTGTAACAGAAATGATGCTCTCTGTCCCGTTCAGTCGCCGCCATCATCCTTCCTTCCGGCATACCTCTTCGGTAAAACGTAGATTTCTCCGTCTTCATCCAATCCGACACGTGCATCCACTTCGTATACGTCGCGGATTAAATCCGCGGTGATTACTTTCTTGGGATCGCCTATGGTGACGATTTTTCCTTTCTTCATGATGATACAGATGTCACAGTACCTTGCCATGAGGGAAATATCATGTTCCGCCACCATGACAGTCATATCCGAACGTGCCACCGACTGAAGATATTCCATAACATCCAGTTTGTACTTCATATCGAGATGCGAAGTAGGTTCGTCTACCAGCATCAGTTCGGGTTCCTGAACGTATGCTTTGGCTATCAGCGCACGCTGTCTCTCTCCCGATGAGCATAACGACACCTGTTTTCTTCTGAGATTGTTCAGTCCGAATGTGCGTAACGCTTCGCGTACCGCATGTTCGTCTTCCTTCGTTTCCCACCATATGCGGTCTACGAAAGGATATCTTCCAAGCATAACCATGTCCATTACCGTCATGCCGAAGGTCTGTCCCGGTTCCGCGGGAACGGTTGCAACCAGTTTCGCAAGATCGGATGATGATAATTTGGATACGTTTTTACCGTCAACAGTTACGTTGCCTGATGTAATCTCATGAATTCCGCAGATACATTTCATCATCGTGGATTTACCGCATCCGTTGGGTCCGATCACTCCGATCATCTTTCCCCTGGGCATTGAGAAAGAAATATCATTTAATGCACGGAAATCGCCGAAATCCTTGCAGAGATGTTCTACCGTGAGGAGATCATCCATCGTACTCACGTCCTTTTCTCATCAGCATGTAAGCGAATATCGGAGTGCCGATCATTGCAGTGATTGCTCCTACGGGAAGTTCCATAGGTGACAATACAGTTCTTGCGATAAGATCCGCAAAGAGCATCAGCATAGCGCCCAATACGATTGATGCAGGCATGATCAATCTGTGATCGCTGCCCAATGCCATTCTGCATGCGTGGGGTATAACCAATCCCACAAATCCTATAATTCCGCAGAATGCAACACATAATGCAGTCAATACGGATGCAACGATCATCATCAGGCGTTTGAATCTCTTTACGTTGAGACCCAACTGTTTCGCCTGTTCTTCTCCCATCATGAAAAGATTGAATTCCCTGGCCCAGAACATCGCAATGACGGAAACTCCCATTGCGGGAATGAACACAATCCATGCATTCTCCCATGTGATGTTCGCAAATGATCCGAAAAGCCACCACATTGCATTGGATAAATTGTCCTTAGCCATAGACAGAAATACCGTCTGGAAGGATGAAAACGCAAATCCCGTAATGACTCCCGCAAGAATATAATTCGTAGGCGAACCGCCGGAGCCTTCGGCCACAAGCATTGTGATGCCGAATGCAACCAATCCTCCCGCGATTGCGGCAACGGGAATAAGATACAGATTTCCGCTCGGAAGGAAAGGAATTGTTATTCCCAACGCAACAATCGCAACTGCGAAACATCCCGAACCGGATGAAACTCCCGTGATGTACGGATCCACCAGAGGATTCCTGATGAGTGCCTGATACATACAGCCCGCAATGGAAAGTCCCGCGCCTACGGCTATTGCCGCAATGGTTCTCGGAAGTCTTGATTGGTAGATGTACAATTCAACAGTAGTCATCTGCCAACGCCCGGGATCTGCTGCAATCTGTTCCGGTGTCGCTCCCGCTTTCGATATCGCCGAAAACAGTGCGGTAACGGCTTCGCTTACAGGGATAACACCTCCCGAAGATATTGAAATTGAAATTAAGAATGCAATAAAGGACATCAGCGTCCCGAAAATCACTATCGCAGTGAATCTCCTCTTCTTTCTCGATATCTCACTGTCGTCATCCTGAGAGGATTCCATATCCTTCTTCAGACCGCGCAATCCTCTCGTAATCCATCCTTTCCCTTCTTCAGTCAGCGAAACCACCTTCGGATATGAACATCAGTAATACCTCCACAGGAACAGAAGACATGCGAATACCGCCAGGATCAGTACGATCCACGACCAGTGGAGGAATCCGTTGCCCAGTTTTATTTCACCCCCGTCGCCGAATTCGGGTCCGGCGATTTCGGATATACAGTATACGGCTCCGTAATCGTTTCCGACGTAGATTCTGCCGTCGATTACTGTTGCCGATACCATTGAATAAGAATCATCCGCGTAAGGAGAAAGACGCAGTCTCCAGATTTCGGAACCGTCTTCCGCGGATATTGCGGTCACACCTCCCCCTTCGGGCCAGAACCTTCCTGCGGAGTAATCCACAGTATAGAGAACACCGTCGGCAAGAGTAAGTGCCGCTTTGACCGCACCGTATTCGGATGATGACCAGATTACATTCCCGTCCAAATCGTATTTGCAGACGGCGTTGTATACCGTGCCTTCGGAATGTTCGGACTGCTGTCCGTAAGCATAGAATCCGTCGCTTACGACGACAGGCCCTCCTAAAATTGTTTCCGATTTCCAATAACAGTCGGAACCTTCGGGACCTTTTCCGGTACGTGCATCCACACATACCGTGAATCCGTCCTGCGGTGACAGTCCTCCGTCGTTACAGCTTACAATCAGTCTGTTGCCGGGTGCAACGGATATCCCGGCAACTGAACCGGGAGTTCCTTTGTGCGGAATATTATCATCACCGTAATTCACCATTCTTTCCGTCCACAGCTCTTTTCCCGTGGATGCGTCCAATACGTGAATGTAACCTTCGTAACTTCCCATAAACAGAACTCTGGTTCCGTCTACGTCGGTTATTACGGGTGCGTGATAGTAAAAACAGCCTTTGGTTCCTGTGTATTTCCCGTCCGTAACGGAAGCGTCGGGATTGTAATCCCAGAGAATTTCGAATCCTCTGTCACGGGATACTGCATATGAGAGAATATGTCCGTCCGCGGTTCCGAAATAAACGGCGCCTGAGTCGTAAATCGGTGTTGTCCCTCCGGTGTAAAACGTACGTCCTTTCCATACGATGTTTCCGTCGGAATCCATGGGATAATCCGGTTTTAATGACAGTGTATACAGCGCTTCGCCGGTGAAACGGTCAAAGCAGTATACATTCCAATTTGTGGCGGTGACTATCAGCATATCGCCTACGACCAAAGGAGATGTCACTTCGTAACCCTGACCGTATGTCATCATGAATTCCCATACAATCTCTCCGGTGAACCTGTTGAGACAGTAAACCCACGGGTTCCTGTCGGAACCCGATGCACCGTATTCCCCGCCTGTAGTGTGATAGAGATAATCTCCTGCGGTTACGATTGCGGAGTCGACGTAACCTGCGGTGTAAGTACGGTACCACTCCATGGGTGCAACAGCATTTACTGTACCGTATGAATCCGAATTACCGGATGATTCGGAATCTCCCCTGTGCATTATCCATGCCGTACGGCTGTCGGGAGTTTCGGCGGGAATTATTGAATTATCGGGGTAGAATCCCCATGCAAAACTTCCCGAAACATAAGACGAAGGTTCGGAAGGAATCCATTCTTTTCCGCCCCAAACGTAAAGAATCCATCCGCACAACTGTGTTCCGACGGAATGTTCTTTCATACCGCCGATTTCGGTCGGTTTTTCTCCGCTGTACTTGACAGTTAAACCATACTCGGATACGGCATCGGAAGTGAGATCTTTCAGTGACTTCTGCGTATTGAAATCATACCAATAGGTAGTACCGTTTCCCATATCGATAAGAACCGAACCTTCGGATTCTTCCGCGGAGACACCGACACATACAAGAGGCATTGCAAGTAATAATGCCAAAAATACGGCAGTATGTCTCATACAACCGCCTCCTTCTGATATTTCAGGTACAATCTGTAATCGTCTCCGATGTACCACGGAATCATATCCAACGGGTCGTAATCCGTGAACGCATCGGGATTCAGTATTTTACATAATAATTCGGCAGCCTCGGCCAATCTCGGTCCGGGACGCTGTAAGATATCGGAAGCCTCACCGCAGAAAACATACACATTGCCGTTGCGGAATGCGGGTGTGTTCTGCCACATCGGATCCAGAGATTTCAGGAAATTATCGTATTCTTCGTCACTTGTGATTCTTTCCGTAGATATTATTATGATAACCTGAGGCTGTTTCGCATAAATCTGCTCCTTGGAAACCATAAACCATCCTGAGGACTGAGTATCAAAGATATTCCTCCCGCCCGCATTGGCTATGAGATCCGAAAGGAATGTGTACGAACCGGATGTCCACGGGGAAGGATCCGAAGATAATGCGGCAAACACTCTCTTATTGGTGTCTCCGGCAATACCGGAGACATCGTTGAGAGTTGTACGAAGTACCTGAATGATGTGGTTAGCATTGTCTGACATTCCCAATGCGGACGCAGCAATCCAAAGATTGTCGTACATCGCGGCAACATCGGTTGCGTCGTAAAGTACAACGCAGTCTACTCCCGATTTGCGGAGTTTGTCCGCAATTGTTACCTGCTGACCGACACTTCCGTCGCAGAACACAAGATCCGGAGCCAATTTGATTATCCATTCGAAACTCGGGTCCGTATATCCTCCGGTTAAAGCGATGGTTCCGTCGTTATGACCCTGCACTATCTTCTCGGGATAATCGCTGTAGAGATCCGTACCGATTATGAGATCCGTACCTCCTACGGAACATACGGTCTCCGTAACGGACGGTGCAAGTGTAACCACACGTAACTGCTGTCCTGTTTTCAGGGATTTTCCTTCGGATGCATATCCGTAATATCCGAATCCTGTGTAATCCGTACCGGGAACCAGTGAATCGGAACCCGAAGTACGTGCCCATGTGATTACACGGTGGTCCCCTGCATCTATCGACGAAGGATCGGTTTCTTTCCATGAACCGTCGGAAAGAACATACATTCCCCATTTTACACCGACAAGATTGGTCTGACCGTTTACGGAATAAACCGAACCGTCTTTGAGACGTGTCACTTCATACCCTTTCAGACTGCAGACGCGGTCGAGAACATCGTTTCCGTCCGTACCTGCAGTCAGAGGCATGTCAATCCATTCCGAATCCCAATAACCGAAATCGAGTACCACTCCTTCGCGTGTGTCCGCAGACGACTCCGTGACACCTACAAACGGAAGTGCTGATACAACTATCAATGCGACAATTGCAGAGCACAGAAGCTTGATCTTCACGGAACCCATCATCTGCATCTCCTCCGATTCAGGCCTTCCTGCGTATGACGAATACGACTGCTCCGATTGCGGCGATTGCGATTACGGCGCCGATTGCAATGAAGACTGTACTGTCCGAAGATTGATTGTCGTCCGAAGGAAGCAGATTCTCTGTTGTTGCAAAATACAGTGAAAAGTGAGTTGTCTCAAATACCGCCGTCGATGTTTTGCTGTCATATGTACAGCCGAACGGTTCCAGGTTTCCTTTGTAATCTATACAGTAAACACGGACATCTTTCGCGGATTCTCCGGTTTTGAGTATATACGGGATGGAAACAGTCGCTTTGCCTCCGAGATCCGAAACATCGGAACCGTTGATCTGGTAACTGTATACCTGATTATTTCCGACAATCTTCTTCTGAACGTCCCTGAGTTCCGATTTTTCAACGGAAGATACAGACAATACCATCTCTCCCTTGTTACTCTTCAGGATATCCGCATCCAACGTTACCGATCCGAGTCTGTCGGTGGTTACGGTGTAACCGGAGTTATTCTCTGCGAGTACTTCTTTCAGTTCGGATGTTATTCCCGCTTCCGCTTTTCCGTTATTGGATTCTACTGTGCTCTCTTTAATGTGGGAAACGTCGTCTTTTGCATAGACGCCTACGTAGCAGTATCCTTCCGCTCCGCTGTCGAGAGTGATTACGGTTATCTTCACCGAACCGGGTTTGACAGCAGTAACTTTACCTGTTTTCTCATCCACGGACAGTACGGTAGAATCACTCGAATACCATGCGACATCCTTCTTCAGGGCATCCGGATCGACATCGGCAGTGAGTTCGGTTGTTTTTCCCGCTTCTATAATGAAATCCGCGGAACGGATTGTAACGTATGATGCCTGACCTGGTTGGGGTACGACTTTTACTGTAATTGTGTCCTCAATCCCTCCGTCTTCGGTTTTTACGGTGACGGTTGCGGTACCGAGTTTTTTACCGATGATGCTGCCGTCCTGATCGATTGTAATAACGGAATCATCGGAAACCGACCATTTGACGTTCCTGTTTTTCGCATTTTCGGGTAAAACGGTTGCGTTGAGTTTGATATTTTCCGACACCTTGATTTCACGGTCTCCGCCGTCGATACCGACGGTCCACACATTGTCCGAAGATTTCATCACGGAAACGTTTACAGATGCAGTGAATCCGCCGTCGTTTGTTGTTACGGTGACAACTGCTTTTCCTTCGGAAACTGCAGCAATATTTCCTTCGGAATCGATTTTTGCAACAGATTCGTTATTCGATTTCCACGTTACCGATTTATCTTTCGCTTCGGACGGTTCGACTGTTGCCGTCAATTTCCCGGTTTTCGATACTTCCAGCCAAACATCTCCTCCGTCAATAGACACAGACCATACGCTGTCTGCGGAAGATGTGATGACAAGTGTTTTCGTATCTGTATATCCTCCGTCGGAAGATGTTGCCGTTACTCTTACGGTTCCGGTCTTCTTCGCCGTCACTTTACCTTCGGAATCGACAGATGCGATACTGCTGTCGCTTACGGACCATTTTACATCCTTGACAGTAGCGCCCGACGGAGAAACCGAGGCTTTAAACACAAAACTCTCTCCGACCGTCAGGGAACCTATGGAATCCGTTATCGTGACACCCGTAACCTTCGTATTCCTGATTTCATCAAACACCGCACGTACGGTTACATCGCCTGTGACATGTTCATAATTTCCTTCCCAGCCTTTGAAGACATATGATGCGTAGGACGTGGGTTTCCTGGATGCAGTCGAAGGTGCATCCGCACTTCCGAAATAAGGTACATTCCGGACAGTCTCATTACCGTTGCCGTCGACAAATGTGACTTTACAGCCGTTCTTCATCTCGGATACCGGCACATCGGAGGGAGATTGATCAATATCCGCGGAAACATTGTCTTTCGTGGTAATCTGTCTCACGAGAGCATAGTACGGATTTACGGCGGGGTCGTAATGGCCGGATGTCTGACTGTAAACCCATTTTCCCGCATTTCCGTCCCAGTAGAACTGACTCCAATAGAGCCAGTTTCCGGTCATGATGTCTCCGTTTTTGAGTTCGTCCTTCAAACCCATCAGACTGTTCAGCCAGCCGATATAATCGGGATCCACGACGGAACCTTTCACACCGTCGCTCATGTCCAATTCGATACCGAATCTGCTGCAGGCATCTTTGAATGCGTATGCCATAGAGGAACCTTCACCCCAGATCCAGAATCCGGTGCGTCTCTGTTCTTCGGTCAGCACCGAAGTGACATAGGAATTGGCATTCACGTCTTCTTTCATCTGAATGAAGAAATAACCTGTCGATACGGGTTCGTATGACGGGGACGAATATGTCTTCTTCAGTTCTTCCGTTGTGACATCCGCGAGATAGATGAA
The DNA here is from genome assembly GCA_963643255.1 of Candidatus Methanomethylophilaceae archaeon. Taxonomy (GTDB): domain Archaea; phylum Thermoplasmatota; class Thermoplasmata; order Methanomassiliicoccales; family Methanomethylophilaceae; genus Methanarcanum. Next base: position 86,116 of record CAVIIW010000005.1, on the reverse strand, counting down.
ATAAGACGTACCGTTTGCAATCGTTTTGTCTGCATCCTTAAAATTGACAATCTGCCATTCTCTCGGAGGCAGCCACTGCTGTACAGTCCACGCCTTACCGTCGGGAGCTGTTTTACCGTCGAAACTGCTGACGGCTATCGCTTTCATATCGATAGTATGTCCGGATGAAGTGACGGCATTCTTAATCACATCTTTGAATGTGGAGCCTGTTCCGGTCAGTTTGGTGACTTTTCCGTTCTCTTCTATGAGAACGTTTACAGTGTAGCTGTCCGCTGCATCCGCATCGTCAGACATGACAGTGAATGCCGACATCAGCATGATCGCTACTGCGGCGATGATGATAAAGGTCGTTTTCCTCAAGCCCGTTCCTCCCTTCATTGTGTTACTGTCGGAAAACATTGCATATTACGGTTAAAAGAAGGATTGAATTGGATGGATGGATGCCTGTCAGATGTACACAAGTGCCGACCGTGTCGGATAAAAGGTTTACGGCGGGGTAACCCCGCCTAAAAAGTTTTGACTTTCAGAATCTGCCTTTTGCCCTGAGGATGAACATCAGAGTGGTTGCACCGAATGCACCGACCAACGCCGCGAGGACTGCCGTTACGACTGCCATCGTTGCATCGACACTGTTGCTGACGGTTATTGTCTGTGTTGCGGGTGTGCTTCCCTGGACGTCACCGTACACGACTGCGAAAGTTGAGAAGTGGGTTGTCTCGAACACCGCAAGACCCGTTTCGGAGTCGAAGGTGCAGTTGATGTATTCCACTTTTCCTTCGTCGTCGATGTAACAGACGTGGACCTTCTTGGAATCCTGTCCCGATTCGAGAGCGAACGGAAGCGACATCTTCACGGTACCTCCCAACTGGTGGACGCTGCTGCCTCCGACAGAGAGATTGGCTTCGAAGAATGTCATGTTGTTCATCGATTCGAGTTCCTTCGGTACGTTGACAATTTCGCTGACCTTCTTCAGACTGAGTTTCATATCTCCTTCCGAAGAATTGCTTGCGAAGACATCGTTGCCGACTTCGATCTTACCGAGTTCGGATTCAATCAGAAGCGATGTGCCGCTTGATCTCGATATCCTTCCGGTCTGATCCGCGGTGAGATTCATACTGACTTCGTCCACACTCTTGCCGTCGTCGACGTTGATGGTGATGATTCTGTCAAGATCTTCGATACCTGTAGCGGCTTTGGCGGAATCAATCTGCGTAAGAGCCGTACTGAGGGCGTCGAAATCAACCGATATATTCTTCTTACCGTTGCTGACAGTAGGTTTGGCGGTTATCTCCGTTGTAGCTTTAATTTCACTGTTACCGTCGGAATCTTCCGCGACTGTGACTGTCGTCTTGACTTTGTCCGATTCGAAGACATACTCTGTCTTGGTGGACTTCGTGTTTCCGTCCCCGTCTTTGACGGTTGTGGTTGTCTTCTCACCGAATGTGTCTTTACCGGTCTTGATTGATTCTTTGACTTCAGTGGTCTTGGTACCGTCGTCGTTGGACTTCTCCTTGGTATCTGTAACTGTGGGCTTCTCCGTAACGGTTACATCGCAGATTACGGTCATGACCGTGTTACCCGATGTGACTGTTGCGGTGATTACGGCGGTTCCCGCTCCTTTGGCGGTGATTATACCTGAAGCGCTGTCGACAGCTGCAACGGATGCGTCGCCCGATGACCATACAACAGTGAACTCCGCATCGGCGGGACTGATTGTAAGGACAGGTGTGTACTTTCCTTTGGTGTCGTCGTCTTTTACGAGAGCGATGTTGGTTTTGTCAATCGATACAGATTCCATCACGGGTTTCGCTTTGATTACCGTGACGGTGCATGAAGCGTATTTACCTCCGGCATCGTTGGATTTCACGGTTATGATTGCTTTTCCTTCGGAGAGTGCGGTAATATTACCGTTCTGATCCACCGCAGCAACGGCTGAGTTGCTGGATGACCATGTGACAGTCATGACAGTCGGATTCGCAGGATTCAGTGTGTATGTGAGTGATTTTACGTCACCCGCAGTCATCTCCGCAGATGTGCTGCCGAGACGGATTTCGTCCACAAGAACGGAATTCACACGGACAATGAATTTGGACACAGATCCGTTGTATGTTACGGTGATTTCCGCAACACCTATGCTCTGTGCCTTCAGTTTCTTTCCTTCGACACTTACTACTGTCGGACTTCCGGATGCGAATGTGTATCCGTCTGTTACGGTAACACCGTCCACCTTAACCGCAGGTTCCGCGGATGCACCGACGTTGATATCGGAGCAGTTCACATCAATCTGCTGTTCTGCGACGGCAACTGTACACTCAGTCTTACTTCCGTTGGGTGCGGTGACCGTGATTACAGCCTTTCCGACACCTGTTGCGGTAATCTTTCCGTCGGTTACGGAGACGATTGATGAGTTATCTGAAGACCAAACAAGTCCTTCGACAGCTCTGCCGCCTTCGTAAACCGCTTTCAGTTCTGCGGATTCGCCGACAGTCATCGGTTCCGTGACGGTCTTTTCCAATACCAGTGAGTATGCGGGAACAATGACCGTAATCGTTGTAGACAGGTCCTTGTAACCGTTGATAACTTTCACGGTGATTGTTGCCTGACCGGGAGCGACCGCCGTGATTACGCCGCGGTCGACGGAAACGATTCCGGGTGCGCTGCTCGACCATGTCACATCCTGTGCGGCTGAGACAGGTTTGATCAGCGAACTGAATTTCATTGTTCTGTCAACACGGAGTGTTATACTCTGACCGTTGACAATTGTTCCCGAAGAATCGGTCACTTCGAGGATGGTTCCCTCGGATGCGCCCTCGGCGACCCAGTATGCTTTGAATTCAACAGGTGCTGTCACAATGTATTCGTCGCCTGCGTTGTACAGAGTATTTCCGTCGAACCAGCCTTTGAAGACATATCCGGATTTGGTTACGGTGATATCCTCGCCCGATTTTCCGGAAAGTGTAATCTTTGTACCTATCGGATAGCTGCCGTTCTCGGCACCGGTTCCTCCGTCGAGGTTGTATACGACGTTAAGGTCCCATTTCGCTTTGATGATTATATCGGAAGAATCGACCGTCAGAGTGCCTGAGACATCCTTTCCGTTACACATCCATCCTGCGAATGTGTATCCTTCTTTCGTCGGTTTCTTGTCGGTGATTGTGTAGGTCTTTCCTCTCTCGATAAGTCCGGGCGGGATAATGTCTCCCTTTCCTCCGTCGAAATCGTATGACACATCGCGGAACTCAAAGTACTGCCCTGTCTTCGAACTGTCGTAGATGACATCTATCAGTTTGACAGGATTCTTACCCTCGGCATCGTAGAGATAATCGTCATCCTCAATCTCATCGATGTTGATTCCGTCAAAGGACACCATAATCTCCTTGGAGAGTTTGGGAATCATATCGACGGTATCTACTTCGATCCACATGCCGTCTGTGTTCTTCACGTAAATCTTTGCGACATAATCCTTTCCGTCGATGACTGCGACAATCTTTCCTTTCTGTTCGGATGTTATCGCATACTCGCCCTTGATTGTGTATCCGTATTTATTCAGAATCTCAATCAGTTTCGAATCGGTCTCGGTGACATTTCTCTGTTCGGATACCCATCCGGTCCAGTTCTTTCCCTGAATGAATACACTTACGGGAACATTATCTGCGGATGCATAGCATTTGAGAACTCCGGAATCGGTGTACCAAATCATCTCTCCGTTCGGGCCGACACGTACAGCCTGCGAGCTGAACTGATCGGACCTGTCGCTGAGTGCGGTGTAACCCTCGCCTGCAGTCTTTCCGTCATAATCGTCGAAGAAATAGACTGCACTGTATCCCGAAGTGTACGGTACGAGCATTATGGTACGGTGACCGTCTTTGCCGACACTCAATACTATTGAACCGTGGGTGTAAACCGAATCCTCACAGTAAATGAGTGCGCCGTTCGATGATGTTACAGCACCTTCTTTTGTCTTGGTCACTGTAATCAACATACCCGGAGTATTCTCCAGTACTTTGTTCATATCGAATACAAAGAGAGTTCCTTCACCTCCTGTGAGCGTTCCTCCGAAGTGTAAGTATCCGCGGTTGCCGTATGTAATAAATGCAGATCCGGCACCCATGCTTTCTTCAATATTAATTCTGTTAAACAAAGCCGTGCTGCCGTCATTTTCGACTTTAAGCACGAGAACAGCATTATTGTTTGTTCCTTTCGAAGCGGATCCGTCAAACAGACCGGTACTGTACGATGTCAGGAACAGATATGTGATTCCGTCACGTTCATATGAAGTGAGCCATCCGTTGTCAAGATACTTTCCGGCAATGTAGCTGTAAAGATCGGTTGTAATCTTCTCACCGGTTGTCAGGTTGACTCCGGCAATTGCACGTTCGTCTCCCGAAGCTTCGATGAAATAGATGTGTGTAGCAGTGAAAACCGGTGCGGATGTGCCGCCGTACAGACCGAACCATTTGGTGTCGATTCCGTCTCTCCAACCATCGCTTCCTACAAGTCCTTTTTCATTGAACTTATACAGCTTTCCTTCAGATGTTATTCCGTAGAAGTAACCGCCATTATAGAACGCGGAAATTATGCCGTCCGGTACAGTCCACTGTTCCTCAAGATTCAAATCAAATGCTTTGCCTGTCTGGAAATCAAGAATCGAACCGTTACCATATCCGAGATAGAGATAGAACGATTTTGCCGTGGTGTTCTTGAATTCAAGATCTTTTACAACGGTTCCGTCGCTGATTTTCACTTTGACAAGATGATCTCCCGTACGGAAGTATACATGATCTCCGATAATGAGAGGCTCACTCGGGAATCCCGTCCATGTGCTCATCGATGCGTCGATGATACACTTGTAACTCCATGAGAGAACCATGTTGCCGACATCTACCGATCTTGTACTCACTCCGTTCAGGATGTTGGACAGTGAGACGTACCTCTCCTCCGTACTGACGGAGATATTGCCGGTAACGGTAAGTTCCAATTCGGTTCCTTTGAATGCTGCATCGTCTGTCTTGTATTCTTTTCCGTCAACTTTCCATAACAGCAGTTCGATGTCGCTGTGCGGAGAATAGATGAATTTAATCTTCGAATCCTTCGCAACCTTCTCTCCGTTGAAGAGATATTTGCCGTCAACCACAGCACTCAGGGAATTCGATGCGGAATTCCATGTTACTGTGTAACCGTCGGTCAATGTCCATTTTGCGTAGAGTGTAATATCTCCATCTGCAGATTTAGGAGTGTAACTCTCTGAGAATTTATCGTCGAGATACCAGCCGTAGAGTTCGTAACCGGTTGACGATACTTCTTTGGATAATTCCGTCAGCTGTTCTTTCCTGAGGGTCATTCCTTTCGGTATATCCACTTCTTTGTCTGCGATACTGTTGCCGAACTTCAGAGTCAGTTTGACCTTCTCTGTAGTTTCTTTCACTGTAACAGTGATGACAACATCTGCCGTCATTTCGCAGCTGTACGAACCGTCCTTGAATTCGAGAGCGGTTTCTCCGGATTTTACAACCAAATCGTTCCACCTGTAACCTTGGGATGATTCAACAGTGAATTTGACTCCGGTCTTGGATACTGACACGATCGAAATACCGAAATCCGACGAAGAATCACTCAGTTTTAACGAATAACCTGTCAGCAGTTTGACCGAATCGGTAACTTCCTCTCCTTCCGCTCCTTTCAGACTCAGCGAAACGTTTCCGTACGTATTGTCGGAGAACAGATTCTTCCAGACAGGTGAATTGTCAGTCTTAACTGTGAGAGATCCGATGTTCTCCGAGAACATACCTGTCATCGACAGTTCCTTACAAACAATATATGCGGAATGCGAGTAGGATGAATTCAGCGAATTCTTTTCTGCCGTGAGTTTACCGCCGCAGTTGATGTCAATGGACCGGAACGATGCGTTGTATGTATCTTCTGATTCTTTGAATGTTATATCTCCGGTCGATGTCAGGCTTATGCTGCCGATCGATTTGCATTTGGAGAACGCATTCTCGGAAATCGTGAGAGTATTACCGCTCCAAGTGATACTGTTGATCTGAGCCGAAGATACAAACGGACTGCTGTTTCCGTCACCGATCTGTTCAACCGTTGAGGGTATGACTACATCTTGTACCGCTGTAGGAACCTTGTACAGGATTTTGCCGTCCTTTGACAAAAGCAATCCGTCGGATGCAGAATACACTGTATTTGCGGAATCTACGGAGATGGATTTCAATGAAGAACAATCATCCAACGCAGTATAGATGTCGTAGTCCTTCTGGAAGAATACGGACTTTGCATCTATTGTGATCTCAGTAGCAGACGGAGATATCCAGATGACTCCCCATGTTCCTCCGTAAACTTCGGTTGTACCGTTCGTTATGTTCGCATCACTGACTTTCTTCGCTTCCGATGCGCTGTATCCGAAACCGAATACGACTTTGCCGTCAGCAGAACTTGTATATCTGGTGTTGCCGGAATCTATTGTTATCTTGGTGAGACTCGGACATCCTTTAAACAGACCGCCCATATCGGCAGAGACTCTCTTATCAGACGAAGATTCTGCAGATTTGTCCGCATCGCTATACCAAAGTGACTCCAGTGTCGACGGAAGACTGAGACTCTGCAATGAGGAACAGCCCGTAAATGCCATTGAACCTATTGTCTTCAATTTACTGCCTTCCGCAAATGTAACTGTGCGGAGGTTCAGACACTCTTTGAAAGCATTGGAACCTATGGTCTCCAATGATGCCGGGAAATCAATATCTGCAATACCTGATTTGAAGAATGCATATTCACCCACGCTTTCCAGTTTGGAATCCTTGCAAGATACGGTGACAAGTGACTGACATTCGGCAAAAGCATACTTGGAAACAGTGGTAGTTGCCGGGGAAAGAATCACTTCTTTCAGTCCGACACAGTTGTAGAATTCATAATCATTCAGGACGGTTATGGATGTCTTACTCATATCCACTTTCTTCAGATTGCTGCTGACAAAGACTGTCCTTGCACACTCTCCCTTGTCACTGTTTACTGTTTTCAGTGATGTTACTGTATCAGGTAACACCGCCTCGGTCTTGCCTTCGGGACATATAAGCAGAGTCTTGCCGTCCGCATCCAAAAGAAGGCCGTCTACTGACGAAAAATACGTGTTACCCTGTCCCACATTGATCTGCGTCAGATTTATACATCCAGAGAATACCGACGGAGCGTATTTTGAATTTGAATAACCTTCATCGTAAACCAATGCAATATCCTTGACTGTGCTCGGAATTGTCACTGTCTTCAGCTGTGTACCGAGAAATGCGCGGGCTCCGATTGTTTCGACACCGACGGAGAGATCGAATGTATACCCGTCTTTCGTCAGACCCAGGGATGCTGCTTTTTCAAATGCTCCTTCTCCGATTGTTTTCGGTCCGAATTTTCCATCGGAGTCTGCAACGTAATATAATTTGGAACAATCCTGAAATGCATGTGTACCCACAGAATCTAATGAAGAACTTATTTCAACCTTTTCCAATGCGATACATCTATGAAAAGCAGAATTTCCGATTGATATCGCTGATTTGAGATTTATTTCTTTAAGGCTGGTACAACCGTAGAATGCTTTATCTCCAACAACCAAGTCACTTTCCGTACGGATTTCTACCTCAGTTAAATTCTCACATCCATTGAAACTGTTTTTAATAGTTTTAATCGTAGATGGGAGAACTGCTTTCTTCACATCCTTACTCCCTCTGAATCCCGGACACTCTATGAGATTGTAACCCGACAAATCTACGGTTTCTTCTGTAACTATGCCTGTCCAGAGTGTTTTTGTCACACCATCGTTATTTTCAAACAGCCAACTTCCTTGCAATACGTACTTGCCACTCTCGTTACCGCTTAAATCTATAAGTTCCAGGATAGTTTCGGAAAAAGCTGTTCCATCTAATGTCTCCAAATTTTTAAGGTGTAATTTTACACTCTTAATGTAACTACTGGTGAATGTATTACCCTCTATTGACTTTACTGTCGAAGGCAGAATGATATTGCCCACATTCGCGCTACTGAATGCACCCGATCCGACAGTTTCAAAATTATAACTTCCAAGATCCGCTGTTTCAGCTTTTCCGATGAAACCTGTGAGAGATGTTTTTTCGGCATTTAAAACAGGCCCGACATATTCCGTCGTAAATTTATTGTCTGTATAGTAAGTATATTTGGGATTAATACCACATTTACCATAATTTGAGTCGGAATAAACTGTTTTTATGTAAGCTGCACTAAACTTATTGGTAAATCCAGTTGGGACTGTATCCAAAATGAATGTGGATAGGGTTTTCGAAGTCTTATTAAATGTGGCTGATGCGGAAAGTCCAACAATTCTGACTGTTACTTTTTTATCATTTGAGGCAGAACTAGTAAAAGTAAAATTACTAGGAAGACTTATTTTCTGAGTTGAATCGACATTAAATTCCAGATTAACGTAAAAACTGATAGATTTGTTAGAAAATTTTGGGAAACTGCACTCTGAATTCAATTCTGTAAAGCTAATATATTCCATTGTGGAGCAATCTCTAAAAAAAGTTTGAGCACTAACAGCGAGACAATTGGAACTGACAGAACTGTATTTCAGTTTTATCCATTTCAGGCTGTTCCATTTACTAAAATTCGAATTGATTGTATTATCGCCCGTAATGCCCGTACAATCCAGCCCACATATCCCATACGATATAAAATCGGAAGGCGTAAAAGTAACGTTTGAATAGTTGGGGAAAATCACGATTTTTTCTGTAGGGTTGTCTTTAAAATTCAACCCGGTAATTTTATTTCCTTCGCTGTTCAATGTGATTTCATAGGATGTTACTGTATTCTCCGTTCCTTTTTCCACTACTCTGTATACGCCATCTATAGGGTCTTTCAATTCATACTGATCTAATGGGTTGCTTTTCAAAACAGTTTCCGCACCTCCACTGACTGAATCGTCGGCCCCGACAGGATCTGCAACAGATGATGCAATACAGGTCAACGATAAAATCAGAAGAGCGAACAGTGCGAAAACAGATAATTTAATTTCTGATTTCATTCAATGTCCCGCCTTTATACCGCAGTGTCAGAGACAACATGTACTGACACTTATGCTGTTCAAATAGTAAATTGAGGGGGCCGACATACAGCCAGCCCCCTCTGTTTCATATATAGTTTATTAAATCCTCCGCATAGGATTACATATTGCCTTGCCCGTACACAAGGGAAAGTCCGTTAAGACTTGCCTCAGAACAGGAAAGGGGACTGTAATATCCGAGAACAAATGGCAGAGCCGATCCGCTTCCGCTTGTTCCGCTCAGTACCTGCCACCAAACATACGTATCGTCTGTCCAATCAGTCGGCGTATCTGCACCTGCAATCTGACTTGTACCAAGCTCGAAGATGGTATCAATCCACCCATTGTATGTCCAGTAGTTCGACGCAGAGTTATACGCCCCGGGCAATTCATCCATACCGATAACATCGCCTCCGAGTGCGTTCTGCAATGCAAGATAGACGGTAGAACCGTATCCGGTCACAGTGATACCATTTCCAAGCACATTTGCAGTTATTCCTGCCGTTGTGATGACGGGGGTGACATTTGTCATTTCATTTTTCAGATAGAATGTTACGGCAAATGAATTGTTTCCTGTCGACACTTCTTTGACAGATGAAAGATATCCAGACGAATAAGTGGTTAAAGCACCTGGAACTGTTTCCTGCACAGCACCGTAATAGAGCGCAATGTTTGCAGTCATCCAGTCTGCATAATAGTCATTAAAACAAGCATAGTATCCTATATTTGCACTGCCGACTACCCAACCGCCGTCGATGTATACGAAAACATTCCAAACCTTATCGGAAGTTTCTGTCTTGCCCATAAATGTTGTAATGTCACCGTAATTCGTATCAGGTGATGCCCATGTTCCGCCTGTGTTCTTACCGACCATGACATCCCCGGTCTGCCACACAGTTGTTGCCTTTACAGCCTGTGCTCCGTCAAAAACGTTGGTGACGATCTGGTGATTCCAACCGTTTCCGTCATTGTAAAACACTGTGTATGTTCCACTCGTTACTGACGTTGAATCCGTTGCATCTGTGGCAATTCCGGCAAAGGGAATCGCCAGCATTACAACGGCCATTATTATCGCAGTGATAATTTTCTTCATATTCTTACCTCCGTTGCAACCAATTTACATTGCAACTGTCAGTTGAATGTTCAATTCAATAGTTGGAATATAAATCCATCACAATTGGATGGATGGATGTATCCTTAGGTGACATGTGCCCGATTATAACCGATCCGAAGAAACAGGCAGGCAGGCACTAATGTAAAAACAACCGACCTACCCATCCAACCTGCATCCCTTAAAATAGGTATCTAATATAATACAATCATGAAATTCATGCCACCGTACAGTTCCGGACCCGTGTCTTCGACTACCGATGCGGATCTGTTCTGGATGTTGGATACATTATCGCGCTGCCAACGCATCGGACGTAAGAATCTTGCGTTATCCCTGGAATTGGGTGAGGGAAGTCTCCGCAGACCTTTGGAAATGCTGAGAAAATGCGGATTTGTGGAAATATATCAGACAGGCATCGTAATATCCAAAGAAGGGCGCAAACTCCTGGAAAAAATCCCGATTGTACCTGTAACCATAGACGTCCCGAAATCTGTCGTAGGTGAATACAGACAGGCGGTGGTCGTCAAGAACGTAGGTTCCAAAATCACAAACGGACAGCTTCAACGCGATACAGGAATCCGCATGGGTTCCGAAGGCTGTACTACTCTGGTCTATCGTGACGGCAGATTGATGATTCCGCCGGATTGGGACATGGATTCGCAGGATACAATGACCGCATTGGAAATCCGTAAGGTAAAAGAATTCGAAAAAGACGATGCTGTGATAATCGGCTGCGGAAGCAGTATGCGTGTCGCACGCAATGCCGCAGTTACTGCGGCATTGGAACTCATCTGAAAGATAATACGGATACATTCTGTCTGTCGTGTTCGTCTGACAGAATACTTCGCATACAGCAGTTTTGTTTTAGAAGGTGAATAACTTTACAGAGAAAATACAGACGCGAACAAAGTGGGTTTCTGTGTTCTCTTTCCTTTTGTCAGGTTAATTAGTTTCTAAAACACCTGCACATCATTTCTGCAATCAGCAAATATCATTAAGAAAATACTTGAATGAGATAATCATCACCAAATTATAAGTTGCATCGGAGACGGTAAAAATGACATTGATTGCATGCACATGTCCGCACTGCGGCGGAGAAGTGAAGATGGAGGATACCCTCGCATCGGGATACTGTACCTACTGCGGACGTCAGATTATCAACGATAAAGCCGTAGTCGGCGATATCAAAGTGAAGATCGACCGTGCATCCGAAGTCGAAAACATTCTCAGACTTGCAAAGTACTCCATGTACGACGAAGATCTCGTGAGCGCACATGCTCTTCTCAACAAAGCCATGCAGATAGATACAGAAATTGCCGATATCTGGTACATGGATGCCGTATTCGATCAGAAGAACGCCAAGAAGGATATCGAACGTGCGAAGAGACTGAAATCATTAGGTGTTTTCACCGAAGAGGACATGAACTCCTACAAAGTGCTCACCCGTTCCGGCGGTCAGGGATACTTCATAGCGGCCGTCATGATTGCATTCTTCGCAACATTCTTCAGCGTACCTATAGCAGTCATTTTCGAGAAATTCTACCTGATTTTCGTATGTTTCTTCGGAGGCATAATTCTTGTCGCGTTGGCTGTTGCAAACATGAACAGGGTTAAGAAACGCAAAATTCCGATACCATCTCCCAGGGATGAAAACGGAATTATCGAAAACGCCGTCAGTGACGAAGTAACCGAGAAAAAGAAAGAAGAATGATATTTTACACATCATCCTCCTTTCATTCTGTCATCAAACCGTTTCGCTTTCTTCACTATTTAATATTCAGAACTGTATGCAGGTTACGGGATGCATATGGAAGACAAGGTTCTCAAAGAACTCTTCGAACTCAGGGAAAAACTCAGAAGAAACACACCTACGGAAAGCGGAAGAACCGCAACAATCTGTACCGACAAAGCGTTGGAAAGTATCGCCCGGAATATGCCGAGAACTTTGGATGAAATGAGAGTTCTCGACAGTGTCAGCAAAGAGTTCGTCGATAAGTACGGAGAGCAGTTCCTTGCAGTCGTAAAGAAATACATTGTCAGCAACGACAGATCTCTCGCAAGTCACCAAATGACAGATCATCAGGTATCGGTTCTGAAAGAATTGGAAAAGAATCTTGTGGATATCAACAGAAGAAACAAATTACTGTATCTCGCCAAATCACAACCGAAATACGCCCAGGACCTGTACAGTACCGAATACGATATCAGAGACCTGATTTTCGGTAAAAAGAGAATACTCACAATATGCACCCGCACTGCAAATGATACAAAAAGATACACCGCATTCTCATCCGTAATAAGAGAAGTCAACCGCGGAATCCGTGAAAAAGGAAGAAACGACCTCTACATCGGATATCCCTTCGTAAAAGGAAGATTACTGGGAGAAGGATTCGAAGTAAGAGCCCCTCTGGCACTTATTCCCGTAAAAGCAGACAGGACTCCCGACAGAATAACAATATCTCTTGACAGTGACAGAGAGACACTCTTCAACAACATTCTCATTCTTGCCTATCATAAACATAACAACATCAGAAAACCTCTTCCCGAGCCTGAATTCGAAGAGTACAGGCGTGAAGATTTTCTTACGCAGATTGTAAATCATTACAGAAAACAGGGAATCCTCATCCCCGATGTCCCGGGTGAACCCGTAATGAAAACGTTCACCGACTACAAATCGGGAGAATTCCCGAAATACGGTGTGGGAGAATTAGAATTCGAAAACGTTTCCGTATTGGGAAAATTCACCGTACGTACAAGTTCCATTCACGGCGATTACGAGCAGATGCTCGAGAACAACGAACTCAACGGTCTTCTCGATACACTGATCGATGCCTACGACACGGAAACCTACGACGATACGTTCTGCGGTGACATCGAAATTAAGGATAAGAAGAAAAAAGAAAGCATTTCCGAGAAGGACATGGTTTACATAAACGACCTGAACGGTTCCCAGGAAGCCGTACTGAAAGCAATCGGCAGTACGGACGGTATCGTCATTCAGGGTCCCCCGGGAACAGGTAAGTCCCAGACAATCGCCAGTTTAATCGTCGATTCCGTAAACAAAGGAAAAACAGTGCTTATGGTTTCCGAGAAAAAGACTGCATTGGATGTCGTTTACTCACGTTTGGGAATATTATCGAAATATGCCGTGCAGATCGACGATATCGGTGACAAGGAAAGCTTCTACAGACAGATGGACGAACTCATCAATATGCGCCCTTCACAGCAGCAGGATGTGAACATCAATAACGTGTCGATACAGATCGATTCCGAGATAGAACGTCTCGAAAGCATTTCACGCACGATGTTTACACCCGGCGAATTCGGCATCGAACCGTATCAGATGTTCCACTGCTGCGATAAAATCCCTGTTTACGACAACAGGCAGTACGATGTGTACAAAATGCTCCCTCAGTTCGGAAATATGACCTCGATGAAATATTCCGATCTCAAAGGATCGTACGACATGTTCTGCAATACCCGTGCGGCCGACGATCTGTGTACTTACATCTCATACACGAAAGAATGCCCTGTTTTACCTGCATTCGACAGAGGGTTGGGAGATTTCGATTTACGTATGATGTCCGACGAGACCGTACGTATCGACGATGATATCCAAAAATGGAAGAACAGTTTCTTTTTGAAGAGAATTTTCGGAAAAGGTTCCGTTAACAAAGAAGTACGTTCGTTTGTAGACAGATATCTTCCCCACGGCGACGGTAAAACAATTACATCGGAACTCATCACGGACGGTTTTTCCGATATCAGATACGGTATCGACAATTACAGTGAATTCGTGAGAACCAACACCATATACGAAAACATAAACAACTCTCAGAAAGAGTATCTCAATGCTCTCTCCGCCGTAAGAGGAATGTATCCCGACGGAAACACAGCAAACAGTCTTCTGTACACACAGCTCATAGGCTGGCACATAGAGGAATTCAAGAAAAACAATCTCCGTGTGTTCAACACAATCGACGATTTCAACAACATCGTAACCAAAATACGCGACCTCACATCGGAGAAGAAGAAACTATCCGTCAAACATACCGACTGTCTGCTTTACGAGAATCTCAGCACTTACATGAACGACCCGGAGAAGAAAGGCTGTAAGGAACTCCGCCGTAAAGTCGAAAGTAAACGTAAGAAGAGTGTCAATGCGTTTGTAAAGATGTTCACTGCACAGTTATTCAACGGAATCAAGATCTGGCTCATGACTCCCGAAGTCGTTTCCGAGATTATTCCTCTCGAAAAAGGAAGGTTCAATCTCCTGATTTTCGACGAAGCATCGCAGATGTACAGAGAGAAAGGAATTCCCGCAATCTACCGTGCGAAGAAAGTTGTCATTGCAGGTGACGACAAACAGTTACGTCCTTCAAGCATAGGAAAAGGAAGATTCGATCCCACATCCGAAGACGAAGACGACGATCAGGATGCCGCAGTGGAAGAAACAAGCCTTTTGGATCTCGCCAAATCAAAGTATTCACCCGTTCTTTTGGACTACCACTACCGTTCGAAATATGAGGAATTAATCAATTTCTCCAACTATGCATTTTACAGAGCCAGACTGTATGTTTCACCCAACGTTGCCGAACCCGAAGAACCTCCGATTAAGATGCACATAGTCAACGGAGTATGGGCAGACAGAACCAACATGGAAGAAGCGAAAACAGTCGTAAAACTGATCAGAGAATTCTTCGACAGAAGACAGAACAACGAAACAATCGGTGTAATCACATTCAACATCAATCAGCGCGATCTGATTGAAAGATTGCTCGAAGAGGAATGTCAGAAAGACCCTGCATTCGACGCAAGATACGACACCGAATGCTCCCGCAGAGAGAACGGCGAAGATGTGGGATTATTCATCAGAAGCATCGAAAACGTTCAGGGTGACGAACGCGATGTGATAATATTCTCCATAGGCTACGCGAAAGACAGCGACGGCCGTTTCAGACGTTTCTTCGGAATGTTAAGTCAGGAAGGCGGAGAAAACCGTCTTAACGTTGCGATAACACGTGCGAAGAAGAAGATTCAGATTGTCACATCGATGAATCCTTCCGATTTCGACGTTTCGGGAATATCTTCGAAAGGACCGTTCTTCCTGAGGAAATATCTCGAATATTCTTACGCAATAAGCAATAAAGACAGAGAATCCGCACTCAGAATTCTCCATTCGTTCCATGATGAACAGAGTCCTTCCGAATCCGTAAGATTCGACAGCGAATTCGAGGAACAGGTCTACGATGCGCTGAAGGAAAGAGGTTTGGATGTTTACACTCAGATAGGAGTCGGAGGATACAGTATCGACCTCGCCGTCAGAAAGAACGGAAAGTATATTCTCGGAATCGAATGCGACGGAAAACTCTATCACAGCTCGGATTCCGCACGTGAGAGAGACTACCACAGACAGAAATACCTCGAATCGAGAGGATGGAAGATCTACAGGATTTGGAGTACCAACTGGTGGAACGACAGGGATAAGGAAGCGGATAAAATCGTGTCCGTCGTGAAATCACTTGCGTGAATTACGGCGGCCCTTTCCTTTCGGTCCGCGGGGGAAACTCTTCTTTCTGTATCCGTCGTCGACGAATATCGATTCGAAGGTAGCGAGATCGCCCTTCTCTTCGTAATGATCATGGAGGAAGTCTTTTGCGGCTTCATTGTCGCAGACTTTCCTCAGCCATTTCAGTGCCGGGATCTGATCTTCACCGCTTGCTTCCATCTCAAGGTAGAGTCTTGCCGCTTCGGGATCCGCACCTACGTCGTGCAGAGCGTAAATCAAAGCCTTGGAACGGTAGTTTTTGTTGTGCATCCTGTTGATCAATTCGTTTCTGCACTCGGTGTAACCGTTCCTTGCGTTCACTCTGTACCAGTCGATTTCTTTCTCCGTACTCCACGCACCGAGTTCTTCTCCGACTTTGAGAATGAGAGATCTGTCGCTCTGACAGTACTTTTCGAGATACATCGTATCCCCGAATCCTTCCTTATACATTGAAAGAAGACCGTCGAGATCTTTCCTTGCGAGATATACTTCTGCGATGGATCTTTCGATATCTCCTCTGTATTTCAGAGGTTTAAGTTCATCCAATGCTTCATCCGAACCCGCTTTGGCGGCTTTTATCATCTGTGGAATCCAATCCTCTTTCTTCGCCTGAAGATTCTTCGCTCTCAGGAACAGTCCGAAGGGTGTGTCTTTGATATCCAAATGATATTCTTCCGAAATCATCAGTTCCTTGAAATTATCGTATTTACTCTTGAGCCACTCGAGACCTGTGCCTCTTTCCCTGTTTTCCATATACTCAAGGAAGAATGCGGCTTCCGGGAAACGTGACGAAAGTCTTTCCAAATCTTTCTTACATGAAACGTTTCCTTTCATTGCGTGTTCGAATTTTGTGTGGATCGACTGTCTGAGTTTTTTGTTCTCGTCGATACGTGCGAGATTCTCCGTTGCTTTGACGGAATCTTTCTTTCTCTTCAGAAGTTTCAGTCCTTCGATGACTTTCTGATCGTTATCGTCGCAGTTCAGGACGAAGGTATCGATTATCGGATCTTCGCCTTCTACTTCTTCCAAACGGATTTTACAGTAAATTGCGTGTTTATTGCCGTCGGAATATTTCGACTCAAAGAAAGAACAATCGTAATCTTCGTTCAGTGTGCGGCAAATGTAATCGTATTCGATGAGAGCATCTTCGGAACATCTGTCCGCAATCTGTTCTCTCTTGTCGGTGAAATTCTCTTTTCCGAGGTCGCGGAGCATAATCGATGCATTGTTTTCACATCCTTTGCTCATTAAAACAGCACCGTGAAGGTACATAATCAATGCAAGATCGTTCCTTCCGTTCGCCTGATAGTCTACTCCCCTGAAGAGAAGTTTCTGAGGATCGGAGGGATATCTTATCTTTCTGTCATCCCTCGGGCGTGACTCTTCCTGTTTCCTTTCAATATACTCTTCGGAATTATTGCTTTCCGATTCGTTATTACGGCGGTTATCGAATCTCGGACGGTCTCCGCCACGGCTGAAAGATTTTCTCTTACCGTCTCTCGGTCTGAATGATTTTCTTTCTCCGTCACGGGAATCTCTGCGGTTGTATCTCGGACGGTCTCCGTCACGGCGGTCGTGATTAAACGGTTTCCTTTCTCCGTCACGATCGGAATCTCTGTGATTGTACCTGGGTCTGTCACCGTCATGACTGAAAGATTTCCTTCCTCCGTCACGTTCCGAATCTCTGTGATTGTACCTGGGTCTGTCACGGTCGAATGATTTTCTTTCACCGTCACGTCCGGGACGGTCGGAACCCCTGTTGTCGTATCTCGGACGGTCGTGACCGAAGGGTTTTCTCTCTCCGTTACGATCGGAATCCCTGCGGTCGTGCCTGTCTCTTCCTCTGCCGTTACCGGAATCCCTGTCGCGGCTGAATGACCTTCTCTCACCGTCACGGTTTCCTCTGTCCCCACGCGGCCTGTATCCGTCCCTGCCGTATCTCTGCTTATCGTCAGCACTGTCTCTCTTGTGATACGGCCTCTTACCGGCCCTGTCTCCGCGGTCTCTGTTCTCATCCGTCATGGGGTTCATCCGTCTCACTTCCCATAGCGATATGGTATTAAATCTATCGTCGCCCGATCCGTGAAATCAAAGGGTCAGTGTTATATCGATATCACGCAATAACAGCGGACATGACCGTCCTTTCAGACAGAGACATTATGGAAAGCATCATGACCGGAGATATCGGAATTTCCGATTTCATCGAGAAAAATCTCACACCGAACGGATACGACCTTACAATCTCCGAAATCAAAATCAACGGAAACGATGAAATTCATAAAGACGGCATCGTAAAGATTCCGGGAAGGACAATGGCATTCGTTTCAACCAAAGAGAAAATAAGAATGCCCGACGACAAATGCGGTCAGCTTTGGATGAGAACCACATGGATGAGAAAGGGATTGATCGGAGTCTTCGGAAAAATCGATGCGGGATACGAAGGAACACTCACCTTCGGATGTTACAACACAAACGATCACGAAGTTGAATACCCAATCGGAGAGAGATTCTGTCAGATTGTCTTCGAGCAGATGGCTTCGGCAAGTGCTAAGAGTTACGAGAAAAGAAGCGGACACTATCAGGGTTCCCAGGGTATCGTACTCGATCCGATTAAGAAGTGAAAAGTTTCATTCCCTGACAATATCGAAGACATACACACTCGCCGACGGCGAGTATGTCTTCAGTTCTCTTACATCGGAGATTCTGCACGGGAGTCCTCTCCCGTGCATATCTTCCGTCAATTCATTGCAGAATTTCTCCAGAATATCACGTTCCAGGATCTTATGCATGTGAACGGTTCCTCCGATCTTTGTTTTGGATAAAGCGTCGGGAAGGAAATCCTGTGCAATCTGAGGGAGATTCATCACGACTCTGTCCGCATCCGGTAAATCTTTGATGACTTCTCTTGCATCTCCTTCCATAGGCACAATATTATCGAAATGATTCAGTTTCACGTTGATTTTTGCGTATTCTACTGCATCGTGATTCAGATCTATTGCGTAAACAATCTTCGGATGTGCATATCTGCAGATTGTAAGCGGGAAAGGTGCCACACCTGCAAACATATCGATTATGATTTCACCGTCTTTTACAAGCGAAGCGACATGTTCTCTCTCATGAGCCAATCTCGGATTGTAGTACACCTTTGCGGGATCGGTCATCATAACTACGCCGGATTCCCTGTGTTTCGTTTCCGAAGGTCCCGTTCCTGCGATTAATTCCAATTCTCTCACACGGAGTTCTCCTTTCACTCCGTTATCCAAAAGGACACAGCGTGCGCTCGATGAGGTTTTGAGAAGAGCGTTTCCTATCTCGTGCTTCATAGGAAGTAACTCATCTACAATCTTCACAATCAGAACATCTCCGATATTGTCGTAAGAATTGGGAAGGGTATCCCTTACTTCTTCGGGAAGAAGAAGCCTGTAATCCGTAATCTTATGCTCGATTGTTTCCAAATCGGCATCCGTTGTCTCATATTCCTCAAAAGAATCCGCGGTTATCGGAATGAGAAGAAAATCATCTTCCTTTCCAATCTTCGCATCCTGATTGAGAATACCGAGTTCCTTCAGTTTCATCCTGACATCGTTACCTTCGCTCTTCGGAACACGGATGCATCTGACCATGTTCTCTCGATGATGCTGACAGATAGATAAATGTATTTGATGACTGAAAACGCTGTGCCAGTTGTGTTTTTGACGTAGAAGTATATATAATCGGGACCGTATCTACTCATTAGGTTGTTATGTCAAAAGGCGTTCTTCTCATCGGTTACGGGTCCGATAAACCTTACAATCACGATGCCCTCATAGCGAATGCAGGGAGACTCAGAGAGGCAGGTCTGAAGACATATATCGCATTCATCGGTGCGGAAGAACCTACCATCAGGTCTGCAATGAAACTGATGAAAGAAGACAGTGTGAATGAGATTGTTGTGATTCCTTTCATGATGTCTTCGGGAGAGATGACCTTCAGGTACATTCCCAGGCAGATAGGGCTGGATGACGACAGATACAACTGTTACTCCGTGAACGATATGATCGTTCATTATGTCAGACCCGTCGGCGAGGATCCCCGCATTGCAGATATCATCGAAAAACACATCACATCCGCAACCGATATCGACAACACCACGGGAATAATGCTCATAACCCACGGCTCCCAGATGAAGTACAGTGCCGCAATGGCTCAGAGCAATGCAGACGAACTCACAGGAAGAGGATTCAAGAACGTTTTCACCGCATTCCTTGATTATAACGAGCCTTCAATCGGAGACTGTGCGAGATTCATGATTAAGAAGGGTATCGACAAAATCATCGCAGTTCCTCTCATAATCTCCACGGGAGCTCACGTCAACAGCAACATCCCCGCATCTCTGGGAATTCCCGAGAACACATCATTCGGTTCTTCTGTTATGTTCGGTAATGAGGTAGATATCTACATCACAGGAGCCATAGGCGTCGGTGACAATTTCACGGATCTCCTGAAGACTATAGTCGACGAGACCCTGAACTGACATACCTTTTTTTACTTCAGTAGTTATCGACGGAAGGATGACATCCGAACTTATTTTCGTCGGACTCGGACTCAGCGGTACCGACGGTATGACCGTAAAGGCCCTCGAGGCACTGAAGACCTGTGACAAAATCTACGCCGAATTCTACACATCTACACTTATCGGCACCGATATCGGCGATTTGGAGAAAGCAATCGGCAAGAAAATTACAGTTCTGTACAGAGGACAGGTCGAGGAAGGAGAGGATGTAATCAACGACGCACGCACGATGCGCGTAGGATTCATAACTGCTGGAGACACAATGGCCGCAACCACTCACGTCGACCTCAGGATTCAGGCAAAAGACCTGGGAATACCCGTAAGAATCTTCCACGGAATATCGATATTCTCCGCATGTCCCTCATCCACGGGACTTCAGCCGTACAAATTCGGAAGAACAGTCACTCTTCCGTTCCTCGACGACGGATATCAGCCCCAGTCTCCGTACGATCACATCTGCGAGAACAAAGAGAGAGGACTCCACACAATGATTCTTCTTGACATTCACGCGGATGAAATGAGATACATGACAGCCCACCAGGCACTTGAATGGCTTGTCGAAGGAGAAAAGAAATGGGGAAGAGGACTCATCAAAGACGATACTTTGATTGTAGTTGCATCCAAAGTAGGCTCTCCCGATGAAAAGATTACCGCAGGATACGTGAAAGATCTCATGGAAAAGGATCTCGGAGAACCTCTGTTCACCCTCATCCTTCCCGGAAACCTGCACTTCATGGAGCAGTATGCATTGGTATACTTCGGCGGTGCTCCCGAAGAAATCATCACCGACGACTGAAAAGAATGAAATACTGTGCCGTATCATTCTTATGATACCCGAACGACAGAAGGGTGCGATAAGTGAACACCATGTGTACGGTCGGGCGCACAGTGACTCTGAAACCGATTTGGGAACTTGCGGGAGTTTGCGATGTGACATCGTGGCGGTGACCGTGAGACAACACAGAGTCCGAAAAATACCCCCTGCGTAAGTCAGTGCCCGGAGATTGCCGTCATCGGCGTAACCGTGAAGGGATTTGTTAGCGCAGGGGAACAATTCTCCCCTGCGCATGATTCCTTTTGTGTTTTCTTCAGGAAGATGACTCAGATATACATCCTGAACTTGTCGAGAAGTCTCTTTGACTGATCACCTCCCGGGAATCTTGTCATCATTTCGTTGACGTAGTCGTTGTCGATCTCGTATCCGAAGCATTTCCTTCCTTCGGACAGACGGAGCCATTCTCCGTAAACGACGTAGTCAAGAAGTGAATCGGGAATTTCCTTTCCGTCAAAGTATGACGAAATCACAAGGACGTTCATCAGTGAAGATGAATAACCGCATTTCCTCATGAACTCGTTCGTTGTCCATGTGATGTACGGATTGCTGTCTCTGTCCACGAGGCCCATGTCTTTGAGTCTCTGGAATGATACGGAAAGATCTTTGTACTTTCCTTCCGGAGTCCTTGTGAGGTTTCTGCATCTTGAAAGATACACAGGCTGTTTCTCTTCGACGAAGTCCTCCGATAACGCCCACTTTGAGAGTGCGTCACTGTACGGGACGGTTCTGTTCTCCATCTTGGAGAAGATTGTTTCCGCGAGACTTGCGATGAGATCGGGGTGTGCTCCCTTGATGTAGTCCGATACTTCAAAATCAACCCAGTCTCTGTTTGCGACCCTTGTCCAGCGGACTTTGAAGTCCCTCAGAGCAATGTATCTTGCCCTGACGATTCCGTATCCGTGCTTCTTACCGATGTCTTCGAAGACCTCAGTCATCTCTTTTTCTGCTTGGCTGCTCATATTTTTTGCCACCGAAACATAATTCCCGGTCGGAATTGATTTAAAGGGCAGAATACTAGTAGCGGTTACTGCGGATTTTGAAATATAAACACCGTTAACTTTAATATCAAACCCCGTATACGCAGAAACCATGTGCGGGGAACCGATGAGTGATAAAGAGATTGCAGACAAGATTCTGAAATCTATCGAAAAATTGTACGGTTCAGTACCTCTTGTGAGTAAAGTCATGTCGGAAAGACCGGATCTCTTCATCCCGTCGTCCAACTTCTCGAAAGCTCTTTTCGAAGGAGAAGGGCGCAACATCGACAGAAAAACAGCATACCTCTGTTCCGTGGCTGCAGCCTCCGCCGTAGGCGGGGAATACTGTATAAAGGTACAGGGGCAGCACGCAATCGATGCGGGCGCCACGAAGGATGAAATCCTCGAAGCGATGACAATCGGAGCGTATATGGCGATGACAAGAGCCGAATCGATTGCATTCCGCAAGTACAAGGAATTGTTCGATGAGTAACTGTTTATATACAATAGTAAAAATCAAGGAGCAGTGATAAAATGGTAACAATAACGGCCGATGCGGAGAAGTTCATCACCGACCTTCTCGCAAAGAACAACAAGACAGGATACGGCATCAAGATCTACCTCGCGGGAATGGCATGTTCCGGACCCCAGTTCGGTATGTCCTTCCAGGAGAAGGCAGCCGAGGGAGAGGAGATTCTCAAGCAGAACGGCTTCGACTTCTTCTGCGACGCAGAAACAAAGGAAGCCCTCGAACCCTGTGTCATCGAGTTCGTCGACGACCCCAACTTCGGTACCGGCCTCACGATCCGCGACCCCAACGCAAAGGGCTGCGCATCATGCGGCGGCGGATGCCACTAAGCGTGTTATCTTAAGGGGTGCGGAAGCACCCCTTCAACATCTTTTACCAAACGGCGAACCCCCCGTTCATATTATATACTGAATTACAGTGAATTCTGCAATGAGTTATCTTTCGCATCCTTTGATAGTTCCCGACACCGTGGAGGAACGTGCGTATCAGAAGAAAATGGCGGAAGAGAGTCTCAAGGAAGATACTCTGATCATCATTCCCACGGGATTGGGAAAGACAGTCATTGCGATGATTGTCGCTGCGGATATTCTCGAGAAAGGAAAGAAAGTTCTGATTCTCGCTCCCACGAAACCGTTGGTGGAACAGCATTACGAAAGTTATTCGTCGTTTATGAGAAACGTGAAAACAGGAATGATGACGGGGCAGTCCCCTCCTTCTTCGAGGAAGAATATCATCGATTCCAATGATTTGATTGTTTCAACGCCGCAGGTCGTCGATAACGATCTTTCCAACGAAGTGTATTCTCTCAGAGATTTCGGTTTGATTGTTTTCGACGAAGCGCACCGTGCGGTCGGAGGATATGCTTACGTCAATATCGCATCGTACAATCATTCCGCATTGGTTTTGGGAATGACCGCATCCCCGGGATCGGATATGAATAAGATTTTGGAAGTATGCAGAAATCTCGGAATCACACGTGCAGACATGCGTACCGATGACGATCCCGATGTTTCTCCGTATATTCACAACACATTCGTAAGACAGGAAACCGTCGATATGCCGAAAGATCTTCTGAATGTGATATCGGTTCTGAATAAGCTTGAAGACAGATACGTCAGAGAGTTGGTTAATATGGGGTTCATGGATCCCGGTTGGCCCGCGTCAATGAAACATCTCCTCACTGTCGGAGAATCATTACAGAGAAGATTGGCAAGAGGTGAAAAAACAGCAATGGTCTTCCGCGGATTGGTCGCACAGTCCGCCGCAGTGAAGCTGTTACATGCAGTAGCTCTCGCGGAAACCCAGGGAATGACCCCTCTCAGAAATTATATGTCAAGAATCGAGGAAGATGCCGAAACCGCCAAGGGAGGCAAAGCTTCCAAAGATATCGTCAATCAGCCTGCATACAAAGAACTGCGGAAGATAATGAAAGAAACAAGAGTGGAACATCCCAAGATATCGAGGCTTATGAGTCTCGTAAGTCAGGAAATCCACGGCAATCCCGGTTCCAAAGTGATGGTATTCAGTCAATACCGCGAAACCTGCGATATTCTCGTCGGAGTACTCTCACGCATCCCCGATGTGAATGTCACCAAACTTATAGGACAGTCGAAAGGAGGACTGAAGCAGAAAGAACAGATTTCTCTTCTTGACGACTTCCGCAGCGGGAAATACAACGTAATCGTCTCAACATCCGTCGGAGAGGAAGGATTGGATATCGCCAGTACGGATTTGGTGATATTCTACGAACCTGTCCCTTCCGAAATACGTACAATCCAAAGACGCGGACGTACGGGAAGAAAGAACGAAGGCGAAGTTGTCGTAATGATTGCAAAAGGTACAAGAGACGAAGTCTACGAACGCACAAGTCAGAAGAAGGAATCTATGATGTCCGACAACCTCGGCAAACTGAATCACGACCTCAGACTGATGACTTCCGAAAGACGTGAGAGACAGACAAGACTCGGAGAATACTGATGTTTTTATGCTCCGACTCAATCACCCCGTCCATGGACTTCGCCGATATCGCAAAGATGTTCGATCAGCTTGAATCGACCGGTTCACGCCTCGAAATGACGGCGATATTGGCCGATTTCTTCAGAGTGTGCCCTCCCGACTGCCTGAGACCTACGATTTATCTCTCTCAAGGTAAACTGCACCCGGATTTCTTCGGTGTGGAATTGGGAATGGCGGACAGACTCGTTCTGAAAGCGATTGCTTTCACATCCGGAACCAAAGATGATAAAGTTGAGGAAATGTGGCTCTCGGAAGGAGATCCCGGTGCCGTTGCCGAGAAACTTATCGGTAAAAAGAAACAGATGACACTGTTCTCCGAACCTCTTACTTTGGAAAGAGTCGTAAAAGGCCTTACTTCCATAGAAACCGCGGAAGGAAGGGACTCCCAGGACCGTAAGATGAAGTATCTTTCCAATCTCCTTCACGATTCCGGACCCGTAGAAGCAAGATATCTCTGCAGGATTGTCACGGGAAGGATGAGAATAGGTGCATCGACAATGACTATTCTCGATGCTCTTTCCGTTGCATTCACAACCAAAGAAGACAGACCCGAAATCGAGAGAGCGTTCAACGTTACCTGCGATCTGGGTCTTGTTGCCGAAACACTCGCCGAGAACGGCATAGACGGTATAAGAAACATTCACGTGAAAGTCGGAAATCCGATTAAAGTGATGCTTGCGGAACGTCTTCCCTCAATCGGTCAGGTCGTAGAAAAGATGGGGGGAGAATGTGCCATCGAATACAAATACGACGGAATAAGGGCGCAGGTTCATATCGGAAAGGATTCCGTGAAGATTTATTCGAGAAGACTTGAGGATCTGACTCCGAACTTCCCGGATATTGCACAGTCTCTCAGAGAGCACTTCAAGGGAGAGGAGGCAATCATCGAAGGCGAATGCGTTGCCGTCGATGCCGAAACGGGGTATATGCAGTCTTTCCAGGAAGTCACACACAGAAGAAGAAAACACGGCATGGAAGATGCCGTGAAGGAAGTTCCCGTCCGTATCTTCATGTTCGATATTTTATACGTTGACGGAAAAGACATGACTGACACTCCGTACCTCGAAAGAAGAGAGGCAATCAGGGAATGGTTCGATATTTCAGACAATATTCAGATGTCCACTATGAGAATCGTTCACTCCGAAGAGGAAGGAGAGGAATTCTTCAATGAAGCTATTTCAGCAAGATGCGAAGGAGTTATGGCAAAATCAATCACCGACTCTTCTGTATACCGTGCCGGATCGAGAGGATTCCTGTGGATAAAGTACAAGAAGGATTATCAGGCAAATCTTACCGATTCCTTCGATCTTGCCGTCGTAGGTGCATTCTACGGCATGGGAAAACGTGCCGGAAAATACGGCGCACTGCTGATGGCATCATATGACCCAGAACTCGGAATGTTCGGTACCGTCTGCAAACTCGGAACGGGTTTCGACGATGCATTCCTCGACGGTCTTCCCGCTCTGCTTGACGCATACAAATCCAATGACAGGCCTTCATCCCTCGACTCGAGAATGGTTCCCGACGTTTGGTTCGAACCGCACGTTGTTTTGGAAGTAGTCGCGGCGGAAATCACCGTAAGTCCGAATCACACCGCAGGCTTGGGTGTAATCAAAGAAGACTCGGGACTCGGAATAAGATTCCCGAGATTCACGGGTCGCGTAAGAGACGACAAAGACGCGGAACAATGCACCACCGTGCAGGAAATCACCGAGATGTATTACATGCAGGCCCACGACTCCACGGGAATCGAAGAATGATACCTGCCTATCAATCGCGAAACATTTAAGATAACTAGGACATACACGCACCCATGCAACTCAAATGTGTCGAGAAAACCGATAAATCCGTCAAAATCGGGATAATGGATGCTGACACCACAATCGTCATGCCCATCGTCGAGAGGCTCAACGACAACAAAGATGTCAAGATCGTCAGATACATCGAGACGCATCCCGAACTCGACATGCCCGAACTTTATGTCGAGATGTACGAAGGAGACCCCATCCAGGCTATTGTTGATGCGGGAAACGAAATCTCCGAGTACTTCAGCAAGATCTCAGAGTGATTCTGATATCATGCAGTACCGCATCTGCCGTACCGCAGAAGCCGACGTAGGGATGCAGTTCTACCTCACGGACACCGACGGGACCGGAGGCAGCATCAAGAATTCTGCGGAAGACTTCATCGTCAGAGAAATTTCGTCAAAACCGTCACCCAAAGAAGGAGGACGTTTCACCATTGCGGATGTTACGTCGAAGAACTGGGAAACCAACAGATTGGTAAGACTTCTCGCAAGAACGATGTCTATTTCCAGGGAAAAGATAGGATTTGCCGGTACCAAAGACAAAAGAGCGGTTACCACACAGCTGATGTCTTTTGAATGTCCTCAGGACAGAATAAATCTCGTCGAACTCAAGGATGTTTCGTTTGAAAACATCTATACAGCAAACCGCGGCGTGAGAATCGGAGATCTTGTGGGAAATACCTTTGACATAAGAGTCAGGAACTGCACCGCACCTCTTGATAAGATTGAGGAAATGGTCAACAGAGATATTGAAATCATCAAATCCGCAGGCGGTTTCCCCAACTACTTCGGAATACAGAGATTCGGCGCGGTAAGGCCCATAACACACATTGTGGGAGAAAGACTCGTTCGCAAGGACACAGAAGGTGCGGTAATGACATATCTCTCCAAAATCTCAAACGACGAAGGCGACGAGATATGCGGCATCAGAGAAAGAATTGCATCCGGAGAGGATCTCAGTGAAATCATCCCCGATATGCCCAAGACGATGGGATTCGAGAAGACGATGGCGGAACACCTCGTCAGACAGCCCGGAGATTTTGTCGGTGCAATAGCCGAAATGCCCGGAAACCTTCAGATGATGTTCACACACGCCTATCAGTCATATCTGTTCAACATGATGCTCAGCGAGAGGATGCGCAGAGGCATTCCGCTCAATGAACCCGTAATCGGCGATTTGGTTGTACCGTTAGATGCAGACGGCAATCCGATGCATGAAGAAGCCGTTCTTACGACGGAAAAGAACATCGATTTGGTTACAAGACAGGTTACCAGAGGAAGGGCATTCATAACAATCACACTCTTCGGAACCGACAGCGTTCTTGCGGAAGGCGAGATGGGTGAAATCGAAAGAATGATCATCGAGAAAGAGAAACTTTCCGAAAACGACTTCGTCATTCCCGGTCTGCCCCACTGTACATCCAAAGGTACCAGAAGAGAAATTATCTGTCCTGTAAGGGATCTTGATTTCAGAACCGAAGATGACGGTTACTCAGTAAGATTCTCTCTTCCCAAGGGAAATTACGCAACATGCCTTATGCGTGAGATGCTCAAATCTGACGTGACTGATTATTGATTTCTCTGTCGTAAAGCAGTCTTGCCGTCCTTGCGGCAAAGATACCGATTTCATACCTCTCCATCAGAGAATACAGATCTACATCGAGATGGACGTTAAGCATGTGTGAGAGAATTGTTGCGATATTCTTCTCGTATTCCGCAGGTTCCATATTCATAGTCAGAACTTCTGCTATGTAGGCAATCAGTTTCTTTCCTTCTTCGATGCTTCCGGAACCTGAATCGAATACCGCACAGTATAACGGAATCAGTATGTCTTCGCCTTCCTTTCCGATATCGTATAACTCTCCGTTGACAACCGCATTGTATGAGAGTTTCTCCATACGTTCGAATTCCGGCGTATCAGGGACAATTGCATCGTATTCGACAATACTCCCCATATAATTCAGGACATCTTCTCTGATTTCCGGAGGTATCGATGCATCCGATAACGCTTTTTCATCGTTGGGTGCAAGATCTTCTTCATTTGATATTCTGATCAGATCCAAAGCATACTTCTCCAGATCGTTGTCCGTATCTTCATCCTCTTCCGAGTTTTCTTCCTCATACTGAGAAATCAGACTCTTCATCGCAAATATGCTGTCCGTATCTGCGGAACAACGCTGTTCCGCAAGTGCCAGAGCCTCTTTTGCTTCGTTAAATTCCGAATTAAACAAATGGAACTTTACCTCTGCAAGCAACACTGTTCCCGCATACGGATCCGTCGCAAGAGCATCGTTGAGATAGTCCGCGGCGGTGTTCATACTTCCGACATCCATGTGAATCATCGCCAACTGAGACAACGCAATAACATCCCTACTGTCCTGTTCACAGGCAGTCTCGAAATCTTTCAGCGCAGCGGAGGTGTCTCCCATGCGCATATGGGCAAGACCGCACTTTGTGTATATTCCTCTGTATGAATCGTCCGTTCTCAGAATATTTCCGTATGAAGATAACGCAGTCTGCGGGTCTCCGAGTTCCATTTCCGCATCTCCGAGACACATCCATAATTCGGGATCGGACAGAGAAGAATCCAACGCATCGTATACTGTTGCAGCCGCATCTCCGTGAAGAGAGTGTTTCATCTGCAGTCTTGCCTTTCTGACGTAGATTTCCGGAGATTCCGGTTCAAGTTCAATGATATGTGCCAGATACCTGTCTGCATCATCGTATTTTCCCATAGACATCAGCAGATCGGATATTCCGAACAGTAACTCGATATTGTCAGGTTCCACGGCAAGAGACTGTTCCATCATACCCAATGCGGATTCGGAATCGGATGCCATGGTGGCTTTACCGACAAATGCATTCGTATCGGAAGGATCGTCTTCGTTAAGTATGCCGTATAACACGGAAGCCTCGTCTTTCCTGCCTGTATCTCTGTACGCATCCGCAAGTACCGTAAGATTCTCTCTGTCGTCGGGCGTGATTTCTCTGATTTTTGTACAGACATCGATTACGCTTCCGAGGGAACCGATTCCCAGACATACGTTGCGTCTGAGAATCAGTGTTTCGAGACAGTTCTGATCTGAAATTTCATCAACCGCTTTCAGCGCCTCCGGGTATTTTCCCGCAAGGGTAAGAATACGTACTTCCTCTGCTTTCAGCGAATCGTCGTTCGGATTGTGACGTATCATCGTTTTGGAGATTTTTACCGCTGTATCGTAATCTTCCGTACGCGTACACAAATCGCGTTTCGCTTTCAGTATACCGATGTTTCCGGATTCTATCTTCAGTGCGAGGTCGATGAATACCATAGCCTCGCTGTTCTTACCTACTTTTGACAGAATATGGGCTTTCTTCATCAGTGCGTAGCAGTTATCCTGATGTTCTCCGATAACTCTGTTCAGCGATCTTATCGCTCCCGCATCGTTGCCGCTCTTTTCCTGAACCGCGGATTTTGAAATCCAATACGCATCGCAGTCCAGTTTCAGAAGTATCGCTCTGTCGTATGATGATTCGGCTTTCCCGTAATCTTCCATGGCCTCCGCGGCCATACCTCTCGAGTGCCAGACACTGTGATCTTCGGAGTTGAGTTCCAATGCTCTGTCGTACGATTCCACGGCATCGCTGTATCTTTCAAGAGCGTATTCCGCATTGCCTCTCATCACCCATGCTCCGGGAATGTTTCCGTATGTGTCGTCGTATTCTCTGACGATGGAAACGGTTTCCTCGCATCTTCCTTCCGAAAGCAATCCCTTGATGAATTTCATAAACAATTCGGGATTGTTTCTGATGTCCAGGGCTTCACGATATGCTCTTATGGATTCTTCGGTGCGCCCCATCATGCTGTAAATCAGCGCAATATCGCTGATTACGTCCGCATCGTCGGGAGTTATGCTGCGGATTGTTTCGCACACATTGATTGCACCTTCGTAATCGCGGTTTGCAACCAGAACATCCTTCTTCATTCCCAAAATAGGTACATTCTTCGGGTCGTTCCTGAGTACGGCATCGATATCGGGCATGATGTTTGTCGCGCCCATTGCCCTCTGAACTCTCAGTTTATGCAGCCTGTACTCCCGGTTTCCGGAATCGATTCTGAGTGCTTTCTTTATGGAAACCAGAGCTGTAGGATAATTACCCTGTTCGTATTCGCTTTTCGATGAAAGATACGAAGTGATTCCTTCGTCCGCTTCGGACATTTTCATGAAACGGATTGACAGTTCTATGTTGGCGTACATAGAAAGCGGAAGCATTGCTTCGATCATCATTACGTATGAATCCGTATCTGCGTAGTCCTCGTTCCTGTACATGTCGACATAACGTCCCATGTCATCCCTGTTCTCTTCCTCGGAACATATGCGTATCATCGATTCAATCAACCTGCGGTCTCCCGGTCCGATTGATTCCAGTTCATGACACAGTTCGGATGCTTCGTGAATCATTCCCGCTTCGAGATAGACGTTGACTAATTCCAACGATATTCCGAGGCATCCTCCGCAGATTCTGCGGTATTCCTCTGCGGATTCTTCGTATTTTCCGGATTTGTACAGGAATCTTGCCATTGCAAGTATATGGTCGAAATCTCCGGATGCGTATCCTGTCGTGGATTTCAGAGATTCAACGGCCTGTCTGTAACCTGATGCCAATGATTCACGGTAGATATTGCATAAATCCTCAATCGGATTCTCGCCTATCTCCGCACCCGGTTCGATGTTTCCCGTACGCCACATCGATTCCATGGATTTTCTGAACGCCCACGTACCGTCGAGTGTTATTCCTTCCAATTCTCCGTATACTTCGCTGAGACTGCTGTCTGCGAGATACGAACGTCCGAAACAGTCCTCTGCAGACTGGGCATCGCCCGACAGCCTGAAGATTACACCGCGGAGATATTCCCATTCGGCGATGTTGTTCCTTACGGGCATCGAATCGAGAATATGTGCGGCATCCCCCAATTCGGACATACCGATCAGTAATTCTGCGGCTTTCATTCTCGAAACACAGTCGGATGCCTTGCGGTCTTTCACCAAAGATGTGATAAAACGTGCTTTGTTGACGTAGGAAGGAAGACTCATCCCGATGTCTATGATTTTGCAGATGATTCTGGGATCGGGATCGTGACCGCCGTTGTACATAGACCTGAGCAGACGGTCGAATTTTTCCCTTACGCGGTCCGCATTCTTCGGACCGATCGACTCCTCGATTGCGGCCAGCTCCTTCCAGAGCTTTACATCGGCTTTCTCGGTGAATATCGGCACAGGGCTGCCCATATTCTACTGTAATCAATGTTCCTATATTGGAGTTGCGAAAGCCGACGGCACAGACCAATCAGTATGATTAAATACCCCTTCCCGATTATCCGAATTACTGCATCTGTGATCTAGGGGCTAGGATTCAAGCCTTCCAAGCTTGTTGCCCGGGTTCGATTCCCGGCGGATGCACCATTTCTTTCTCATTATTCCTCTTAGCTTAGGCGTTAAACTTCGGCAACGGATATATCGTCATTCTGTATCTCTGTGTTCATGATAATCAGGACCGTTGCTATCGACGAAGCAGCCTGCAACGGCTGCGGTCTGTGCGTAAAGGCCTGTCACGAAGGCGCACTCAAACTTATTGACGGAAAAGCGAAGCTTGTAAACGAATCGCTCTGCGACGGAATGGGAGACTGTCTTCCTGCATGTCCTCAGAATGCAATCAGATTCGTTGAGAAAGATGTAATTCCGAATCTGATGGCTACACCTACGTTCCAATGGCCGATTAAGCTTGCTTTGGTGTCACCTGCAATGCCGGGACTCAAAGGTACTTTGGTAATTGCTTCCGACTGTACGGGATTTGTTAAAGATAATATCAAAAAGGAAATGATCGCGGGAAAACCGATGATGATCTGCTGTCCGAAACTTGAAGACAGGTCGAGATTTGAGAAACTGAAGGAAATCTTTGCGAATGCACCGATTGATTCCGTTGAAGTTCTGAGGATTGACATCCCGTGCTGCAGTATGCTTACCAGGATAGTCAAGGAAGCGATGACAGCATCCGGAAGAGATATCGAACTCAGAGAAATCATCGTCGGAAGGGACGGAAGACTACTCTCCTGATACTGGACTACGAAATTCGTAGCGTCAGAAAGACGTGCATTTACGTCACTTTCAAGGTTTTTTCGCATTTAACGGCCGTTTTCCGCCTCTCGGAAGTTTTCGAAAAAATTTCCGAGAGGTAACGGCGTTAATTTACTACGAAAACCGTAGCCTATAACTACGAATTCCATCAAAAATAACAAAAACTGCCAGATACCTTTAATAATCACATTTAAGTTTTACCCAGCATGGCAGAAGAAGAGAAGCGCGGGAGTTTCTCAGGCAAATTCGGTTTCGTCATGGCTGCGGCAGCCTCCGCCGTCGGACTCGGAAACCTATGGAGATTCCCGTACCTTACATCTCACTACGGAGGAGGAATTTTCGTCCTCGTCTACATCATCTTGGCTGTCACCTTCGGATTCTCACTGATGGTTGCCGAGATTGCATTGGGAAGGAGAACAGGAAAATCCTGCATCAGGGCCTTCGGAGATCTTTGTAAGAAATACAAATTACTCGGATATTTCATCGCAATTATTCCTGCGTTGATTGTTCCGTATTACTGTGTGATCGGAGGTTGGGTTACCAAATGGTTCGCAGAGAGTACCATAGGTCACATTGACGTCCTCGCAGCGAGCGGAGGTTCGTATTGGTGGAGTTACATCACAGGCGGAGAGGGAGGCTTCGGCGACCCGTCCATTTGGTTCCTCGTCTTTGCAGGACTCACAATCCTCTGTGTCGCAATCGGTGTCGACAAAGGTATTGAGAAACTCAGTAAAATTCTCATGCCTGCACTCTTTGTTATGATGATCGGTATCACCGCATACGAAATGACACTTCCCGGCATCTGGGACGGTATCGTCTACTACCTCAACCCCGATGTCAGCAAGCTCAGTGCAGGTACGTTCCTCGGTGCCATCAGTCAGATTTTCTACTCGATGTCATTGGCTATGGGTATCATGATCACGTACGGTTCGTACATGAAAAAGGATACAAGCATCGAAGGTTCCGCACGTAACATCAGTCTTATCGACACAATCGTTGCAATCTTTGCAGGATTGATGATTATCCCTGCGGCATACGCCATCAGCCCCGACCTTGCGGGAAGCAAAGGAATGGGACTCATGTTTGTTTCACTCCCTCAGGTATTCGCAGGAATGCCCGGCGGAATGGGAAACATCATCGGACCGGCGTTCTACCTTCTGGTTATATTCGCTGCACTTACATCCGCAGTTTCGCTTCTCGAGACTGTTGTCTCTGTCTTCATCGACGGTGCAGCTGTCAAGCGTAAAGTCTCAATCGTGATTTCATCGGTGATCCTTTTGGCTCTCGGATTCGTTACCGTGTTCGGATTCGCGAACCCCGAAATCTTCGCCCCTCTCGATCAGGGTGCGGGATGGCTCGGAATATTCGACTCGATTACCAACAACTTCATGATGCCTATTGCAGCCATTGCAACATGTCTGTTCATAGGATATGTTGTAAAGGTCTCGTTTATCGACGAGGAATTAGCAATCAACGGGAAGTTCAAATCGAAAAAACTGTTCGATGTCATGATCAAGTATGTCTGCCCCATCTTCTTGGCAAGTATTCTTATCGTGGCAATACTCGGACTGTTCGACATAACGATTTACGTTTGAAACTTTATCTCGCCGGCCTTCGGGCCGGCCCAAATTTTTATCTTATCTCCGAATGTCTGCATTATTATGACAATAAGGAACATCTGCGGTATCGATGTCGACATTCAGAAAAAAGACATCAAAAAACTCTACATCCGTGTGAAAGAAGGTCCGAGAGTTATCGTATCCGTGCCGAAGAGATGTTCCGAGGAAACGATTGTCAGCCTTATCGAGAAGAAAAAAGACTGGATTCTCGACACTATGCATCGTGATCATCTTTCAAAAACCGAACTCTCCGACGGATGTGAAACCGAACTCATCGGAAGGAAATTCACAGTTCATATGACACACGGAAACAGAGAAACCGTGAAAATCACAGATAATGAAATTTTTATCACGGCATCTCCGGAATCGGAAGAAGAATTACTTCTCCGCAAAGTACACCGTGCGATACTTGAGTCTGTTCTTCCCGGGATCTTCGGAAGACTGCAGTCAATGTCGGGACTGTCCTGTTCCTCTTGGTATCTGAGATATATGACATCGAGATGGGGTACATGCAACACAAGAACCAAAAGAATCTGTCTGAGTACCAATCTCGCCAAAAGGCCGATTGAATGCATTGAATATGTCGTAATGCACGAACTCGTACACACAGCGGTTCCGAACCACGGTCAGAATTTCAAAATACTTCTGACGGACAATATGCCGGATTGGAAAGAGAGAAAGAAACTCCTCAATTCATGACTTTATCTTATCGACAGACATAACATACCCAGTGTCTGTTTTTGTGACAGTGAACAGACATCCGTTCTGTTCGTATCTTACGGAGAAATCATTCGAGGTCATTTCCTCTGCGAGAGCAGATTTGATTTCATCTTCAAGCGCAGATTTTTCAATGCCTTCGGGCAGTCCGACGTATTGGTCTATTCTGCTCATAAGATCCGCATCGAGGAAAACCAAATCTCTCTGAATGAAACATCCCACTATTTTTGCATCCCTGTCTTCCCATTTCGGTGTCATGCCTCTTAGAATGTATTTTCTGAACCATTCTTCGGCATACGACATCTCATCGGCGATGTCTTTCTTGTGCACTGACACAATCAGGAAGTTATCGTGATCGGGAATCCAATCCTTCGGATTGTCGTAATCTTCATCTTCAAGGAATCCCACTGCGAAAACAATCGTATCCAATCCCGATAATTCGGCATAAAGAGAGGCCTGAAGCAGATATCCTTCCGGAATCTTTCCGTCTTCCCACGCATCTCTGTGCGATGAAGTCTTGATTTCGAGAACGGCTCTTCTGCTCCCGTTGATGCGGATGTAACCGTCGACCAAACCTCCGAAAACAGGTTCGGATTTGAAGTGATCGTAACCGCAGTCTCTCTTTTCAACGGGATTTTCCACCGTTACTCTGTCATCATTACCGAATTGAAGTTTGCCGCCGAGTACTTCCACCCAATTGTCCCTGACATAGGAGCGGATAATCGGTTCGATGACGTCTCCCGCTTCGGTGTATTTTGTAGGCTCGTATTCGGAATACGTCCTTGAGATGAGACACGCAGCCTTGAATTCGGACATATAAGGATCTTTGCCGATAACCGCCAAAAATCTCGACCCCGTGATTTTTCCGTGTTTTTCCGGATTGAAACAGATAACATGATTGTCTCTGTCGATCTTCCTCACAAGATAATTCTTCACGCTGGCCGACATGACTGACAGGATACTGACTACGGTTATATCGTTATCGAAAATATCCTCTGTTTCAGACAAAGTCGGTTATTCTGCGGTTGACACGGCTGCCGAGTTCGGTTACTTTATCTGTGTCTTTCAGAGAATCGTTCAGCATCTCGGAATGTATGTTATACTGTGCGGAAGAACGTTTTCTGCCGTCGGGATCGTTTGCATAACAGTAGGTACAGCAATGCATACATGTGTCGTATGCTCCGATGTCGATACTCCTGACACAGAGACATCCGTCCCTGTAATGCGATAATCTCGGATCGAACGGAATACCGAGACTGTTCAGAAGTTTACTGTCGGTACATCCTCTTCTGGCTATGCCGTACTGTTCTGCCGAAAAACAGCATGAAGACATTTCTATGTTATCTCTTGCCGATATTTCACGAACGGATTTCATGAAGGCGTCTTTTTCGTTATCCGACACAGGGCGTAATCCTCTGACATGGATTATTTTATCATAAATACTCAGAAACGAGAAAATACACCTGTCCGTGTGTCCTTTCAGTCTGTCGGATATATAATCAAACGATTTTCTGTGGAAATTAATGTCATATTCATCATTGAATATCACAGGGTCGTATCTCCACAGTACGTGTCCTTTACCCAGAACATCGGAAATGCGGATGAATGAATCTATGACTTCATCGGTATCGGGAACATTCGGTTCCGTATCGATCCCGTAAGGATTTACGGTTATCTGGAACAGTATTCTGTATGATTCAAGTAACTCACCCAGATATCTTTCAATCGGCTTCGGGTTCTTGGAAATCAGTGATAAACAATCCACGTTTTCCGGTTTCAGATCCACACGGTACACAACATCCTCCGCAACGGGATTTCTTACCATGACGTAACCGTTTCTGATTCTTTCCATGAACCATTCCGAATGAAACGCCGGTATGTCCGTCCTCCTGCTGGCACTTACTATCATGTTCCGGGACCTTCTTCCTTTATTACGGATACGTACACAATGCTATTTGTCACATCCCTATCTTCCCGCGCGCGCATTTCTTTTTATAAGGATTATCCTTACCGTCAGTCATGTCGCAGTATGATTCCGCAGCAATCGAGAAACGCTGGCAGGAGATGTGGAAAAATGAGAAGGTCTATCGCTTCGACCCCAAGTCCGATAAAGAGGTCTACAGCATCGACAACCCCCCGAGATACGCATCGGGAACCCTTCACCTCGGTCATGCGACCGGTTATTCGCTCATAGATTTCGCAGCCCGTTACAGAAGAATGAAAGGAATGAACGTTTTCTTCCCTCTCTGTTTCGATGTAAACGGAACTCCTATCGAGGTCAGGGTCGAGAAGAAATACCACATCACGAAACTCGACACTCCCAGGAAAAAATACAGGGAACTCTGCGAAGAGTTCGCAAACGAAAAGATCGGTCAGATGACCCATGAGTTCGAGATGCTCGGCGAATCCATGGACCCCAGCATCTACTATCAGACCGATGCGCCTTATTACAGGAAGATTACACAGTTGTCTTTCGTTGAACTTTTCAACAGAGGATTGGTTTACAAAGGAAACTATCCCGTCAACTGGTGTCCCGGATGTATGACAGCTCTCGCAGATGCGGAAGTTGAATACAAGGACAATGTCAACAAACTCAACTACATCAAATTCATGATTGCCGACGGCGGCAAGGATGATTACGTCCTGATTGCGACGACAAGGCCGGAACTCCTCTGCACATGCAAAGCCGTGGCGGTACACCCCGATGACAAGGAAAAACAGCACCTCATCGGAAAGGAACTGATTACACCTCTCTTCGGAAGGCACGTCAAAGTTATTTCGGATCCCAAAGTCAAGATGGAATACGGAACAGGAAACGTCATGATCTGTACCATCGGTGACAAAGACGATTTGGAATGGGTCATGAAATACCACTTCGAACTCGAGAAAGGTATCGATGAATCGGGAAGGATGACCGAACTCGCAGGTAAGTATGCGGGAATGACCGTGCAGGAAGCACGTGAGGCATCCATCAACGATCTGAGAGAACAGGGAATCCTCGTGAAACAGGAAGACAACCCTCAGCAGGTTTCCATCTGCTGGAGATGTCACTCGCCTATCGAATACCTTCAGGTACCTCAGTGGTTCCTTAAAACATTGGAATTCAGGGACGAAGTCCTCAAGAGAGCGGATGAAATCAACTGGTACCCTGAGTTCATGAAGATCAGGCTCAAAGACTGGGCTAATTCCCTTCAGTGGGACTGGGTCCTCGGAAGACAGCGTATTTTCGCAACACCTGTCCCGATTTGGGAATGTAAGAAATGCGGACACGCAGTGTGCGCAACGAAAGAAATGTGCTACTGCGATCCTACAGAGGATAAAGCGCCTGTGGACAAATGTCCCGAATGCGGCTGTACAGAGTTCGTCGGATGCACGGATGTCTTCGACACATGGATGGATTCTTCGGGATCTGCACTGTACAACACATTCTGGGGAAGAGACGAGGAACTTCACAAGAAACTCTACCCTATGTCGATGAGGCCTCAGTCGCACGATATCATCAGGACCTGGGCTTTCTACACAATCCTCAGAAGCCACCAGATCAAAGGAGAAATTCCGTGGAAAGACATCATGATTCACGGATTCATCATGGCTCCCGACGGAACGCCAATGCACACTTCGATCGGTAACGTTATCGATCCGATACCGATCCTCGAACAGTACGGTGCGGATGCACTCAGATATTATGCTGCAACATGTTCACTCGGTATCGACCACGCATTCAGGGAGAAGGATGTTGTCAGAGGAAGAAAACTCTGTAACAAGGTTTTCAACATCGGACAGTTCATCAGCAGGTTCCTTGATAAGAAGCCTACAGAGTGTAAAGATCTGAGACCTTCCGACAGATGGATTATCAGCAGATATTCCAAGACAGTGAAATCCGTTACGGAATATCTTGAGAACTACACCTTCGACAAAGCAATGAGAGACATTGAGAACTTCATTTGGCATGAGTTCGCAGACCACTATGTTGAAATGGTCAAGACAAGGAACGATGAGGCAGTGAAATACACACTGTACAACGTCTTCCTCGGAGCAATCAAACTCCTCGCACCCTTCATGCCCCACGTCACCGAAGATGTCTATCAGGAACACTTCCTGAAGTTCGAAGGAGTCAAGAGTATCCACCTCGCACAGTGGCCCGAACCTATCATGATTGATGAGGAAGCGGAGAAGATCGGAGAATCACTCAAAGATGTCATCGCATCCATCCGCGGATGGAAATCCGATAAGAAGATTGCACTGAACGCTGAACTTCAGTTGGTTCAGCTGATCGGCGGAGCCGCAAAGATTCTCGAACCCGCAAAAGCGGACATTATGGAAACTGTCAAGGCCAAGGAACTTCAGTTTGTCGAGAAAGCGGATTTGACTGAAGAATACACCGCAGTCAAACCCGTGCACTCCAAACTCGGACCCGCATTCAAAGCGGATGCGAAAGCATTGGTTGCCGAGATTGCAAAACTCGACCCGATGAAGGCCGCAGAGGATCTCTCGAAAGGACCTATCGCATTCGAAGTAAACGGAAAGACAATCGAGCTTACTTCCGAGTACTTCGAATTCGAGAAGAAACTCATGCTCAACGGAAAAGCCGTGGATACGCTTCAGATCGAAGATATCCTCGTCGTTATCGAGCAGTGAAACCGGAAGGGCGTAAGCCCTTCCCTGTCTTGTTTTTCTTAACTGTTATAATTCCGGATTACACCGGAAAGTATCGAAAATACGAAAAATGCAGGAGTTGCCTCCTGCGTTCGTTATGAAATTGTTTACTTCTGAAGGACTTTGACCGTGATGTACTTGCCTTTGTGCTTGCACTTGGTAAGATCTTTGGTCATCCTGTTTCCGTAGTCTTTGTGAACTTCCACGACGGATGTATCCAGTCCGAGCTGAATCTTTCCGATTGCGTTGTCATGGATTCTGGTGTTCCTGATGATGAAATCCGCGAGGGAAACTTTTCCGTAACCGTCGTTCTTACCGATGTTCAGCTCAAACTTTACCATTCCGAAGACATCTGCGAGTTGATCATAATCGATTACTTTCTTCACAGTGTCTTTCATTCCCTCTTCCTCGGGGACTTCACGTTTCTCGATGACCATTCCGCTGATACGGTGTCCGAATTCTCTGATGATGTGCTCTTCTTCAGAAGTCACGAATGAAATCGCAGTACCTTCCTTACCGGCACGTCCCGTCCTTCCGATACGGTGGATGTACGTATCAATGTCATCGGGCATGTCGTAGTTGATAACGTATGTGATATCATCGATGTCAAGACCCCTTGCGGCAACATCTGTTGCGATAAGAATGTCGGTCTTGTCTTCTTTGATATCCTGGATAACTTTCTCTCTCTTGGACTGAGGTAAATCTCCGTGAATTGCTTCCACTTTGTAGTGGAGTTCACTTAATCTTTCGTCGAGAATGTCGACCATCTTCTTGGTCTGACAGAAAATAACGGCTTTCGGCTTGTCGATATCGAGAATCCTGCAGAGAGCCCAGATTTTGTTTCTCCTTCCTACTGAGATGTAATACTGTTTCGTAAGATCGAGAACAACCTCATCCTGAGAAACTGTGATTTCCTTGGGCTTGTCCATGTAGTCATAAGCGAGGTTCTTGACATCCTCCGTCATTGTTGCCGAGAACAGAAGAACCTGCTTGTCCTTGGGCATCGACGACATGATAACTTCGATATCCTCGATGAATCCCATATCGAGCATTCTGTCCGCTTCGTCGAGAACGAGGACTTTGATCTTCGTGAGGTTTAATGCTCCTCTCTTGATCATATCTCTGACACGTCCGGTCGTACCTGCGATAATATCCGAACCTTTCTCGAGTGCTTTAATCTGAACGTCGATATCCGCTTTCTTTCCGGATCCGCCGTAAACCGGTACGGTCTTGTGACCTGTGTACTTTGAAAGAAGATCGAACTGATCCGCCACCTGAAGTGCGAGTTCTCTTGTAGGGACAAGAACGATTGCAGACGGAATCTGCTGTCCCGAAGGTATCCTTCCGAGAACAATCGATGCGTATGCACCTGTTTTACCGGTTCCTGTCTGTGCCTGTCCGAAAAGATCGGTACCTTCCAATCCCATGGGAACAGATGCTTCCTGAATAGGTGTGGGCTCTTCCCATCCGATTTCGTCCATTGCTTTAGCTACATCCTCGGGGATGCCCAAATCCGTAAATTTACTGATCATGATAATGCATTCCTTCTGCCTGAGACTGACTCAGACACCTTACCTGATTCTGTTACTCGTATAGGTGAAGAGTATTTATAGGAATGGTAAGGGCGGAGATACTACCGCTGTCTTTCGGTCATTGAAAAGGTTTATATGGAACCAGCATATCTACCGATTACCCGTGTGAGCGTAGTGTAGCTGGTTATCACTTAACCTTGCCAAGGTTAGAACTCGGGTTCGAATCCCGGCGCTCGCACTCATCTTTCTTCATTTTCAATTCGGTTAGACGGAGTCTTTCAATGTACTCCGACTGTTACGAAATACGATGCCGTACATCAATGCTGTCCGCTGCGGTAACAGATCTTCCGAAGAAAAAAAAGATCATTCCTGAATATTTCCGGAACTTTGCGGACTGAGAGCCATGAGATCTCCTCCGCCCTCGTACAGCACAATGTGACATTTCTCCATAATCGAGATAATCTTGTCCAAAGTACTGTCGATGTCAAAAACAGGCATCTTGAGTCCCATTGCAATGTGAGATACGAAATAACGAAGTACCTTTCTGTAATCCTCGGTACCTCCGTTCGCGTAATAACCGCAGATGTTTCCCGTAGCTCCCAGCAGCATAAGGTAATTCATATCCGCATCGAGCATGTCGGTCAGCGTTACACCGTATTTCACAAAGTATTTTCTCAGCCATTCGGTGTTCATAAGCGTATATTCATTCACTGCGGACCAAAGTCTGTGTACTTCGTACATCAAATCCGCAGCCTTCTGCGAACGGCTTGAAACATAGATTTCCAATGCGGTAGGCAGTGCGGCAGCGACAACCATATCTCTCTCGTCTTTCAGAAGTGTTTCGCACTCGCTCAGTGTGGCATGAAGCATATCCGTGACGATGTTGAGTAAAATCTCTTCTTTACTTTTGAAGCGGTTGTAGAGACTTCCGTTGAGGATTCCTGCTTTCTTGATTATGTCTCTGATCGTTGTCTTCTGATATCCGTTTTCGAAGAACAATGCCAACGATGCTTCCATAATACATTTGCGTGATTTCTCACGCTTGTCATCGATTGTTGTGCGGATGTCTCCGAGTTCTCTGATTGCTGCCATATCTTTGGTCGGAACTCAGTTAACAACTCATCATACATAAACTTTTGAGTGTACTCAAACTATAATTGGAAAAATTTGAGCAAACTTTTGATTTGATAATATTAGGTATTCCTTATTCTATCATATTTCAATTATGATTTTCAATATATATTCTGAATATCGTCATTTGTCCCTGTTTACAGGCATATTAATCGGAACATTTTCTGAATACGCAGAACTATGCTCAATCAATGTTTTGAGCATGTTCAAAACGGTTAAATACACATTATGATTACACGTGATTCAGTGAATACACATGTTCGCAAAATTAGCGGATTTCATTGAAAAACACTCCAAAGTGATAATCGCACTTTGGATCGTTGCTTTACTCTGTTCCGTACCTTTCATCCTCAAATCGAATGAGGTCCTCGAATACGATCTCACTCAGATGTCGGGACTTGATTCCGAAGGTGCAGACGGACAGAAACTGATTAATGAAAACTTCAGTGACTCAGTAGATCTTTCCGAGATTCTTGTTGTATCATACAACAGCAGCGAAGAACTCGATGCTGCAAAACTTGTATACAAAGAATTCAACACACTGCTGACCGAGAAATACAACGGACAGGCAACTGCTTCTTACTACGGTGAATACAGTAGGGGAGATGTTACAAAGACCGGTATCGCCATGATTGCCGTTCAGGCAGGCGAAGGTCTCAGTCTTTCAAACGAGACAGGAAATATCAGGGATCTTGTTTCACAGGCAAAAGTCAATGTAAACAAGACTCTTGAGACCGCAGGCAAAGACACTGTGTCTCTTACAACATACGTCACAGGTAACGACGCAATCAACTACGATACCGAACAGTCGTCCAACGAAGATATCGCAAAGATCGATCCTATCAGTATCGCACTCATCTTCGTTCTCCTCGGACTCTTCTTCTGCTCACTCGTAACGGCAATCCTTCCGCCTGCAGTGGTCGGTATGGCATACGGTGTGGCACTTACGGGACTCTACGGAGTCGGATGTGTCATGGGTGTGTTCTACATCACACAGGTTCTGATTCTCGTCACCATGCTCGGTGCGGGTTGCGATTACTCGTTATTCATTATCTCAAGGTACAGAGACGAACTCAAGAACGGTGCGGACCACGCAACAGCTCTCAAGACATCCGTTCAGTGGGCCGGTGAATCTGTGTTCACATCCGGTCTTTCGGTCGTTATCGGATTCGGCGCACTTTCGATCTGTTCGTTCTCCATGGTCAGGACTATGGGTATCGTCCTCGCTCTCGGTATCGTCATCGCACTGATTGCGGCACTTACATTCACACCCGCACTCATCAACCTCATCGGAGAGAAGGTCTTCTGGCCCTCCAACATCGACAAATACAGAAAAATCGACAGCGGAGAAAACAACAGTGTATACGCAAAAGTATGCAGACTCTCCAAGAAATACTTCGCATGGCTCGCACACGTT
This sequence comes from Candidatus Methanomethylophilaceae archaeon, assembly GCA_963643255.1. Classification (GTDB taxonomy): domain Archaea; phylum Thermoplasmatota; class Thermoplasmata; order Methanomassiliicoccales; family Methanomethylophilaceae; genus Methanarcanum. The sequence continues at coordinate 42,483 of CAVIIW010000005.1, read as the reverse complement.
ACACGCAAATACGCAGCGGTAATCGTTGTTGTGGGTATCGTCCTCATGGCGCCTATGATCTACATATTCGCCACCAGCGACGATTCCGCAGATATGATCAGCATCATGCCTAAGACGGAAGCAATCGACGGACTTAACGCAATCATGGACGAGGCGGACGGAGGTATGGTCATGCCTACGTACGTCGTTATCGAACTCAAAGAGTCCGCTGTGAAAGACAAAGGTCTTATGATTGGTGCAGACGGTAAAACAACCGAGACGCCGTATCTGATATGGGCTGATGCAGCGCTTACGGCAACTGTTCCCGCAATCATGAAGATCTCCAACGAAATCGGAACGAAATACGGAGATGTCACCGACAAAACAACCGGAGAAGTAACAAAAGAAGGAATCGTAAGTACAGTCAGCGGAGTCAACTCGTGGCAGGTTCTCTACACTCAGGTCGAACAGCAATACGCAGCGGCAGGAGTGACAGCTACCTCCACTGTGATTAACACGGCACTCGAAGCAGAGATGCCTTCGGCAGTCAAATCATACGTTACAGCAGTGTTGAATACACCTATACCGTCATCCTCTGCAACACTGAGAGATGTTACCTGCTCACAGGCTATCGGAGTAACTTCGACGGGTACAGCTGTTACAGTCGCGAACGTCATCGATTACATCCTCAACTGCGGTACCGGAATCCTCTCGGACAAAGGTGACTACGTCAACATGATGATCATCACATCCGAGAAGCCTATGTCCGACAACACCATGACATTCGTCAAGGACATCAGGAACGACTTCCACGGCAAAAACGGATATGACACAACATACGGCGCATTCATGAACAAGACATACGTCGCAGGAACATCCGCTGTGATGGAGGATGTTTCAAACGATGTTATCAGTCAGTTCAACTTCATCAAAGTTGTAGTGATTGTAGCACTTATCGTGCTCCTGTTCCTGATCCTCGGCAGCTACCTTACACCGATAAGGTCGATGCTTACAATCGTCGCAAGTATCATGACAACAGTCGGACTGACACACCTCGTGTTCGGAAACCTCCTGAACATACCTGTGCTCTGGCTCGTACCTATTGTGCTGTTCGTCGTTCTCCTCGGTCTCGGTATGGATTACGATATCTTCCTTACCACCAGGATAAGAGAGAACAAGCTCAGGGGAATGGACAACCACGATGCAATCGAAGACGCCGTCAGGAAAGCCGGACCTGTTACATCCCTGTGTTCGCTGATCATGGGAGGTACCTTCCTCACCATGCTCTTCACGAGCTCGTCCATGCTTCAGGAATTCGGATTCGCACTCGGTGTCGGTATCCTCATCGAGGGTCTCCTCATGGTCGGATTCATGGTACCTGCTCTCATGCACCTTATGGGTGATCTGAGCTGGATCGGTCCGAAGTTCCTCAACAAGTCAAAAGTTGAATAAACATATTGATTCAGGGAGGGGAAACCCTCCCGAAATCATTTCCTTTTACTGAGAATGTCTCTGAAGAATGCTTCGCATGCTTCGGAGATTTCATTGTATGTTTTCTCAAAATCTCCTGAATACCACGGGTCGGCTACATCCCTGTGTTCTCCGGTGAAATCCATCATTAATGATACTTTATTTTCCGGATCGTTACCGATAAAACGTTTCATGTTACGCAGATTGTTTCTGTCCATGGCTATAATATAATCATAATCTCCGTAGTCAGAAGAGGTCATCTGTCTTGCAGATCTCGATTCATATGAAATTCCGTGACGTTCCAATTCCCTCTTCGCCGGAGGGTAGATATCGTTGCCGATTTCCTCCGTACTTGTGGCGCATGATTCTATGATTACGTCATCAAAACCGTGTTTTTTGATGATATCTTTCATTATGAACTCGGCCATGGGACTTCTGCAGATGTTGCCGTGACAGACGAAGAGAATTCTCTGCATAAATGACAGTATACCGCATCTGCAATAAAGACTGTCAAGGTGCATATCAAATAGACATCATGCAATGAGGGTAACATGGATAGGTCTGCAAAGATTCTGATTACTGCAGCAGTTATGTTTCTTGTCGGAGCGATACTGATGGGTCTCCCGCTTATGCTTGATACGGAACCGAAAACAACTCTCGGGGGTATCGGTGCCGCAGCCATGATTGTATCGGTGTGCCTCATACTGTTGGGAACTGTCACGAAAGTGAACGAGAGAGAATCTCAGAAGAAATGAATGCCCTCTTCGCCGGGATGTAGCAGGCAGAGGGGCGGATAGAAAGAATGTGTGGGATAGGTTGTATGTTCCCCTCTGCCAAGAGGGTTTAGGACAGCACTTCGCTGCCCGCAATACTAACACCGCACATTCAGTATATAACCGAAAAGGGGGGAGGTCACCGTTCGGTGATTGATGAACGGATGATCTGGCTATGTCCCCGATCGACCGATTGTCATTTCGATTTGTGTCTTATCCTTACGGCTATTCCGCGACTGAGTTCGGTCATTTCCCTTCCGGACATCATGGCGACACCTACGCCCTTGACAACACCGTTGAGTACAATGACTGCTTCGTCGCCTATACGGATAGACGGATCGGCTTTCACTACACCTACAGCAAAAAGATTTCCTTTCAGCTCGAAATCCATCATTTCCACAACATTTCTGTTCATGGATGCGAGAATCTTCGCACCGTCCAATGTAAGAGAAATCATCCCTCTCTCAGCAGTCATCATTCCCAACTGAACATTGTCTCTGATAATCTTCCAATAGGGGAACTTTCCTATACAGACGGTACCGTTTTCCATTATTGCCTCGGCTACATCGTTTCCGAACTGGAATCCGAGAACGGAACGGACGGTTTCCCTTCTGTCTTCTCCGTAATTTCCGCATTTGATTCCTTTTGCGGCAGCCCTCAGTGTTTCATCGAGTTTAGTAAGAGATGCGGGAGATGTGGGATCTCCGATTACTGTCTCTTCCATCTCGCATAATCCTCTGATAAGATCTGAGTCTTCACCGAGATGTGAAATCACTTTGTCGTAGCCCTGTTCCAGAAGATGGGAAAGCATGTCTCTGATGAACTGTTTCTCTTCGGGTTTCCATTCTCCCGTAACAGGGATATCGTATGAGTTTGCGGGATAGAATGTATCCAATTCCCTCGGAACAATACCCAAAGGAGAAGTTATGATTACTTCATGAACAAGTGTATCGTGAGATGCTGTGTGAATTGCAGATGCAAATCTCTTGTGTGTTTTGGAAATATGATACGGTTTCTTAGCAGAACACGGCAGAAGCAGAAGAATGCGCTTGTGTGCCGGTTTGTGATATCTTTCAAGAATCATGCGCCTGTATCTGAGGACATCAGGCCTTCTCAGTGCCTGAACGGTATTGCATGCGAACCTGCATCCGACTGTGGAACATGCTTCTTCCTGATATGCATAACCTTCGTCGTCAAATATCCTGAGTGTTGCCACGGAAATCGGTGATGAAAATTCTCTCTGATCCACCAATTCTCTGAGTCTTCCGCCTTCAATGAATAATTTCACTTTGCGGCATTCTTCTTCCATGGCGGATACATTGTATTCCGTCATATCCTCATCGCATACCGATAATCCTTCGGGCATTGACATCATCTTATTGATTCCGAATGCCCTTGCAACCGAATCGTCAAACACATCGATTCCCATATATGCCAGCAATGCCAAATTGGATGCATCTGCAAGTCCCGGTGCGCAGATAAGAACGTTGTATCCCGCTTTCTCTCTGATGTCGATGACAGTTTTCACTAACTTACGTGCGTCATCCCTGAGTTCATAGCCGTTGGCGATAACAAGGACTTCCGTTCCTTCGGGGATGTCTCCGGCGAACGGCAGTCTTATCACACATACTCCGTCCTTCAGAACGGGTTCGGAATACACATCGGATGATTCGGATGTCAGCAGACCTTCGTCCAACGGTATCGTTGTATCCATGACGTGAAGTACTCTCTTACCGCCTTCTGCGGTTATGTGCATCGGATCTTTGCATTCCGATACTTTCATCACAAAAGGCGTTACGACAGATGCATCCGATCTCCTGTACTCGCAGACTCTGCCTCTCTGCGAGTGTGCTGTGACATCCAACATATTGACGCTGTATCCTCTTGATGTTAATAACTACTCGCACGCACAATTTATAGTAAGGAAGGGTATCCCCTAAAACATGAGCAACGATGTGAACCTCTTTGGAAAGGATATCGTCTCCATGAGGGACTTCTCCAGAAAGGATGTGGAATACATCATGGATCTTGCGGAAACAATGCTTCCCTACGCTAAAGGCGAGAAGCGTACGAAATGTCTCGAAGGCAGGATTCTCGGAAATCTGTTCTTCGAACCATCCACAAGAACAAGAATGTCATTCGAGAGTGCCGCCTACAGGCTCGGACTGCACGTAATGGATGTAACACAGACTTCGATGACATCCATGACAAAAGGAGAAACATTGGCGGACACCATCAGAATGGTCGACACATACTGCGATGCAATCGTGCTCAGACATCCCAATGAAGGTGCTGCAAGACTCGCCGCAAATGTTGCGGGAAGTCCTGTCATCAACGCAGGCGACGGTGCGGGATCGCACCCGACACAGACACTTCTCGATCTTTTCACAATGAAAAGGTCCAAAGAATGTATCGACGGACTCAATATCGTACTTCTCGGTGATTTGAAGTACGGAAGAACCGTGCATTCGCTCTCACACGCACTCACTATGTTCGGTGCGAAACTATCTTTCGTATCTCCCGATTCGCTTCAGATGCCCAACGATATTATCGATTCTCTGAAAACGGAAGGATGCACTCCTTACATCACAGACAGACTCGACGATGTGATTCAGGATGCGGATGTTCTTTACGTCACACGCATTCAGAAAGAAAGATTCCCGGATCCCGACGAATACAAGAAAGTCGCGGGACTGTACAGAGTGGACAATGAAGCACTCAGGGAAGCAAAGAAAGATCTGATTGTAATGCACCCCCTCCCGAGAGTGGATGAAATCGCTCCCGAAGTAGATTCTACAGATCACGCAAAATACTTCGAACAGGCATTCAACGGAATACCTATCAGGATGGCTCTGTTGGCATCCGTCATGGGAGGTGAACTCTGATGTCAGAAGAAATCAAGGCTGCGCCTATCAGAAACGGCACTGTTATCGACCACATTACATCGGGACAGGCACTCAATGTTCTGCAGATTCTCGGTGTGAATGAGAACACAATCGATTCTACAGTCATTGTTGTAATGCACGTATATTCCAAGAAAATGGAATCCGGATGGAAAGACGTTGTTAAGATCGAAGACCGCGAATTGGATCAGGAGACTGTGGATAAGATTGCACTGATTGCACCTCAGGCTACAATCGTCATCATCCGCGACTACTACGTTGCAAACAAATTCAACGTAGATATCGGAGATCACGTCGTGGGTCTTGCAAGATGCAGCAACCCCGGATGCATCACCAACATGGGCGAACCTATCGAACCCGAGTTTGATGTAATTTCGAAGAACCCTCCGGTACTCAGATGCATGTACTGCGAGAGAAAACTCACCAACATCTCCGGAAATCTGCTGTGATTTTATGAAGATCATCGTTACCGCAGGTATGCCGGGTTCCGGCAAGGAGGAATTTCTCTGTGCTGCAAACAGCACAGGCATCCCCTTCCTGAGGATGGGGGACATTGTCAGGGAAACCTATTTACAGAGATCTGCGGAAGATAAAGAACTGACAGTGGGTCAGTTCGCAAACATCGAAAGGGAAAGACACGGATTCGACATCTGGGCGAAACGTGCGGTCGAAAGAATGCACGGAAATATCTTCATGATTGACGGATGCAGAAGCATGGACGAAGTGAGGGCCTATAAGAATCTCACATCCGATGTTCATATCGTTGCGATATTCGCTTCTCCCCGTACAAGATACGAAAGATTAATCAAACGTAACAGAGAGGACGCCCCCAAAAACATTGAGGAATTCGAAGCACGTGACAGACGTGAGATTTCATGGGGATTGGCGGAAACGATTGCTCTCGCAGATACGATGATAATCAACGAATCTTCACTTGACGATTTCAGGAATGAAGTCATCAAAACGATGGAGGGACTTACGGAATGAGGTTCAACGTCACGAGGCTCTGCGGCGGAAAAGCTTTGATGGCGTCACCGTCGGAGACATTCGATTTCGATTTGGATAAGGTATCGGAAATACTGAAAGACGAATTCGAAATCAAAAGAAACGAAGGCGGACTCATGCTCGTAATGTCCTGGAAGGATATGGAAGTCACTTTGTATCCCCAGGGAAAGATTATGTTCTATCCTCTTTCCGAAAAAGAACTTGCAGTGGAATACGCCACCCTCATACTCGAGAAACTCAGAGAGTGATACCCTGTTTATACTCCCCGAACCGTGGATGGATGTCGTTTGCGTGGCAGTGCTGTCGATAGTACTGTCTGTTGCGGCATACAGGTTCGGTCTTCTTACAAAAGACGGAAGTCTTGCCGCCGCTGCGACGGGCTTTGTTATCGGTCTGTTCGGGTCGGCAATGTGGCTGGTATTGCTGATTGTGTTTGCAGCAATCGGATTCATCGCAACGCTGACAGGATTCAGTAAGAAAAGAGAAAAAGGATTGCAGGAAGGAACACACGGAGAACGTACTTCGAAGAACGTGATAGGTGTAGCCTTACCGTGTATCATATTCGCTTTGATTAATGCCGTTACATTAAACGAACACTACAGTCTGATGACTGTCGGTTACATCGCAACGATTGCCGTTGCCGCCGCGGATACGGCCGCAAGCGAAATCGGCACAAGAGATCCGAATACCTACCTGATCACTACCATGAAAAAAGTCGCACCCGGAACGAACGGAGGAATCTCCGTTACGGGAACGGTCGTATGCATTGCGGCATCTGTGTTTGTAACATTGATCGGTTGGACCGTAATCTTCGGATTCAATTACAGTATTCCCATTATACTGCCGATGATTGCCGGAGTCATCGGATGTATGTTGGACAGCTTGTTCGGAGCTACTTTCGAAACGAAAGGTAAGATGAGTAAATACGCCAACAACTGCTCCACGGGAATAATCGGCGGATTCATTGCCGTGTTATTAACGATGTTAATATAAATCCTTATATAGTTGTTGACAATACAAGGTTTCGGTACGACGGCCATAGCGGCGGTGTAACACCCGGTCCCATTCCGAACCCGGCAGTTAAGCCCGCCTGCGTCTCTGACTGTACTGTATTGCGCAAGTGTACGGGAACTCAGAAACGCTGTCGGCCACTTTTCCATTCTTGTTCCGACAGCGTAAAGCATAGTCGTTTTCTTCTTCACTGTTGTTTTCCGTCGGAGATCTTTCTGCATTTTCCGTGCGATACGCCGACATCATCAATATGCATACTCAAATCATTATTTTGTAAATAGTTAATTTAGTCTTGACTAAATATTTTTTAAAATCAACATAGCCAGCACTTCATTAAAATATTTGATTTTAAAATTATAATATTTGATTTCAAATTAAAACATAACCAAAGCCTATTAAACCAGGACGTGTTTGGTTCACTCACGGGGATCGAAGAACCCCTGAATTCGAACCGGCGATACTTATGGAAAGAAAGATAGTCGACGTGAATGAATTGTGTGTGAACGACATCCCTATTGTCGGAGGAAAGGGAGCAAACCTCGGTGAGCTCACAAGGGCAGGATTCCCTGTTCCCAACGCTTTCGTTCTGACAACTTCCGCATATGATTACTTCATCAAGAAAGGAAATCTCTTCGAAAAAATCAACGACGAACTCAATTCAATCGACAGAGCTTCGGATGACAGTCTTGCTGCGGCATCGGACAGGATCAGAAAGATCTTCGAGACCTGCGAGATTCCCAAGGATCTGAAAGAAGATATTCTCAACAGTTACCGCAAACTCTTCGGAAAAGGAAAAGAGGGTTTTGTTGCAGTACGTTCTTCCGCAACAGCCGAAGATCTTCCCGACGCATCCTTCGCGGGACAGCAGGAAACATACCTCAACGTACACGGTGAGGAGGATCTCTTTGACAAAGTCAGAAAATGCTGGTCCTCACTCTTCACCGCAAGAGCAATCGCATACCGTGAGAAACAGGGATTCGCACACGAAGACGTGAAATTGGCTGTCGTTGTGCAGAAGATGGTTAACTCCGAAGTTTCCGGAATTATGTTTACAGTCGACCCAAACAGCGGTGTTAAAGAGATAGTCATCGAAGCCGGATACGGTCTCGGTGAGGCAATCGTAGGAGGAGAGGTTACACCCGATACCTACAAAGTCGACAAGAACACCATGAAGGTCAAAAAGAAGAGAATCTCCACACAGAAGTGGAAATACACCAAGGATCCCAAAGACGGACACACCGTCAAGGTCGACATTCCCGATGACAAACAGAAGGTTCAGAAGATTGACGACCGTCGTGTTTCGGAAGTTGCCGAAATCGGAAGGCAGATTGAAATTCACTATGACAAGCCCATGGATATGGAGTGGTGTATCGAGGACAACAAAGTCTACATCGTGCAGGCAAGACCTATCACCGCAGTGGGAGATTCTTCAACAAACGAAACAATCGAATCCGAAGCTGCAAGCGAAGATATTCTCACAACAGGTCTCGGAGCAAGTCCCGGACTCGCATCCGGTAAAGTTGTCATCTACGACATGTCGATGAGTCTCGATGTCGTCAAAGACGGAGACATCCTCGTAACAACAATGACAATGCCCGACATGGTCCCCGCAATGAGCAGGGCCGCCGCAATTGTCACCAACGAGGGAGGAATGACCTGCCACGCAGCAATCATCTCAAGAGAATTGGGAACACCCTGTGTTGTCGGTACGACCAACGCAACAACCATTCTCAAGAACGGACAGGTTATCACCGTAGACGGTACAACCGGTACTGTTTACAAGGGGGACCTCGCCAAGAAGAACACAGCCGAATCCGCACCCGCAGCGGCACAGGTCGTAATGACCGAATCCGCACCCATTACGGGAACAGGTGTGTATGTCAACATGAGCATCCCCGCCAAAGCGGAAGAAGTCGCTACGCTCCCCGTAGACGGAGTCGGACTCATGAGATCCGAGTTCCTCTTCACAAACTACATCGGCGAGCACCCTATGGCAATGATTGCCGAGGGCCGTGCGGATGAGATGATCAACAAACTCGCGGACGGTATCGGAAAAGTCTGCCGTGCGTTCTACCCCAGAAAGATTGTTCTCAGAACATCGGACTTCAAGACCAATGAGTACCGCGACATGAAAGGCGGTTCCGATTACGAACCGTCGGAAGACAACCCCATGATCGGATGGAGAGGCTGCTCAAGATACGTCTCACCCGACTACAAGGATGCTTTCCTCTGCGAACTCAAAGCAATCAAGAAAGTAAGAACCGAGATGGGAATGAAGAACCTCTGTGTCATGCTTCCCTTCGTCAGAACAATCGACGAAGTGAAAGAGATCACGGCAATGATGAACGAAATCGGACTGAAGAGAAGCAAGGACTTCAAGCTCTACTTCATGGCAGAAATCCCCGCGAACATCTTCATGGCCGATGAATTCTCGAAATACTGCGACGGATTCTCCATCGGTTCCAACGATCTTACGCAGCTCACAATGGGAGCGGACAGAGATTCCGATATTCTCGGACGCATGGGATACTTCGACGAGAGGAACGATGCAGTCAAAAGAGCGATCAGTCACTTAATCAAGGTTGCACACGCCAACGGCGTCACCGTAGGTATCTGCGGACAGGGACCTTCGGTCTACCCTGAATTCACCGAATTCCTCGTGAGAGAGGGTATCGATTACGTCTCCCTCAACCCCGATACGGTTATCAAGACCAAGAAACTGATTGCTTCGACAGAACAGAAGATTATCCTCGAAGGACTCAGGGAACTCAGGAACAAACTCTGAACGGTGTGACGGAGGAGGATTTTCCTCCTCCGGAACATCAATTTTCTATAACACAATTCTGCGGCGATGCGGGATTTATCTTTCCGTAATACCACATCATTACCATCATATAAGTCAGCTCGAAAACCAGCGACACCGAACCCGGAAGCAGTACCGCGGATGAGTCAGGCACCACGGCAATACAAAGAGCCAGAGACATTCCGCTGTTCTTCCAGCAAAGTAAAAGAATGTAGTGAATACGTTTGGCTACAGGTACTCCCGCTTTTTTCAGGATTATTTCCGCCGCAATATGCAGTAACGGTATCCTGAGGAAACATGCGACTGCGATTGTCAGTACGAATACGGGATCGGAAACAATTACGTCACGGCATTTTCCGAACGCAACCATCACCATAGCCAGAAAGCAGAAATTAATTACTATTGTATTCACCGACTTCGGGATTTTCATCTTACCCAGAGGCAAGGAAATGACCATAGGCACTGCGATGAAGAGTATCACGTACCTGAGAATGATTAACGGATCTACGGAACCTCCCGTAAGGAGAGATACCGCAACAGGCGTGAACACTATCGACACGATATAGATTGCAGTGACTGATAATGTCATCAGTTTCGTATCCGCACCCATGAGAAGAGATCCCGAAATTACCGCGATGGCACAAGGGACACAGGCCAACAGAACCCATCCTTCCCAGTAAACCTTATCGAAGAATGAACCGACAATCAGAGTCATTATCGGAGATACAAAAACAGCTATAACCGTCGAAATCAGTATGATTTTCTTATTCTCCGTGATATCTTTCTTACCGAATCTCAGTCCTGTAAGAGAGAAGCACATCAGAAGAATGAGCACAACGGTAAGAAAATCTCCGGAAGACTTTCCGAACATGTCCCCTGCGACAAGACCGATGACAGCTCCCGCTAGGACCCAACATCTGATATTGCCCAAAACGGACATCAATGCCATGAATGTTGTGAGATTCCAACTGATATATCAACTATGTCGATTAACGCAGGAATGACACAGATTACTGCGAATCTTCGAGTCTTTTAGTCAGACTTCCGAGTGATTCGTCGGGCATCAGCATCGTAGTGACCTGAATGAACGGGTGCTTTGAACCTTCGATGATATTGACGTCATCAAGTGTGTGTAATCCCCATTTCTCCGCGGTTCTTTCAAGACCCAGTGTAACATCGAGATTGTTTGGTTCGAGTACGATTGCTTTGAAACTTTCCAATCCGAGCTGATAGGCTGCCATGGCTCTGTGATGTCCGTCTACGATAAGATATCCGCTGCGTCTTTTAATGCAGATAAGGGGCTCATAAAGTCCTCTCTTAATCTCATACTGCCTTCCGACGAGTTCGTCCATGTAAACGTCTTTCTGCGAAGGACGGACGTCTTTCATGGGAACGTCCATATTGACAATTCTTATCCTTAATCCGTTCTGCGACTCAAGGAAAGATTTTACGGTCATTACTTTAGAAGGTCTGCTCTTTTCGATCTGAGACCTTACGATATCGATGTTTGAGATGATACCTATGAGTTTTTTGTTCTCATCCACTACAGGCAGATTCCTGAGTCCGTATCTGAAGAGGACACGTGTCGCATCGTTGAGTTTCATCGACGGAATGACACAGACCGTTCCGCGTTTCATTACTTCCCTCATAGTAGCCGCGGGGCGGTTGGCATACCTCAGCAGTTCCTTTGCCGTTACGAATCCGAGAAGGTATCCGTGCTCGGTAATCGGAAAACCGTGGAAGTTGGAATTACAGATTTTATCGATGACCTCTTTGACGGTCATTTCCGGACCTACGGTCTCGACATCTCTTACCATATAGTCTGCGACTATATCCTCTGCCATAATTCTCGGATTCTCTGCATACTATAATACATCTGGCTTTGGCAAACCTACGGAGATATTCTGCATTCACGATAGGATTAAATACAGAATCCATATACTCATCCTCACCACATACGCCCCGGTAGTGTAGTGGCCTATCATGGAGCCCTGTCGAGGCTCCGACACGGATTCGAATTCCGTCCGGGGCGCTCATCTTTTATCAAAATTTCAGAACAGAGAATTCTCTGCGCTTATTTTACGAAAATGAAAAGAACAGAACGTCTGCAGTAAGCGATTTGAAGTCACTTACTGTCGTTCGTACCGTATGAATCGTGGAGAATGACAGTATTTCTGCCTGTTTTCTCATCAAATGCGAGTTCCGCATCCACATTGAAGACAATACGCATATTCTCCGGAGTGAGAACTTCTTCGGGAGTGCCGATTGCGTGTATTTTGTGATCGTGAATCATCAGTATCCTGTCGCAGTATCTTGCCACCATAGGAAGATCGTGTGATACGATTACAACAGTCATTCCGTTGTTTTTGGCGAGTCTGTATACAAGATTCAATGCATCGAACTGCATGCTGATGTCGAGATGCAGGGTGGGTTCGTCCATTAAGATGATCTCGGGAGTCTGTGCGATTGCTCTCGCGATAATTACGCGCTGGCGTTCGCCTCCGCTCATAGTGTTGATATGACGGTCCGCAAGCTTCTCCAATCCCGTCTGCTTAATAGCATCGTCAATGATTGCTTTGTCTTCCTCGGATTCTGCGGATAACATTCCCTGGAAGGGCATTCTCCCCATGGAAATGATGTCTCTTACGGTAAATGAGAAACTGATTTCATTGGTTTGCGGGACAACGGCAATCTTCTTGGCAATATCTTTCTTCCTCATTTCCTCGAGGTCGCTGCCGTCAAGCATGACACATCCTCCCTCGGGGCTGAGATTTTTATTGAGATTCTTCAGCAGCGTTGTCTTTCCGCATCCGTTCGGTCCGAGAATTCCCAGGATCTCTCCTTTTGCTACGGAGAATGAAATTCCGTCCAAAACAACGCTTTTCACATATCTGTATGTGATATCGTCGATTTCCAACGTCAATTCCAACCCACCTCCTTTTTCCTGCGGATAAGAAGATAGATGAACACAGGAGCACCGATCAATGCGGTCATGACTCCTATCGGCAGCGTACCGTACTGAGGCGCAATGATGTGACTTATGTAATCGCAAATCAGAATGAATGATGAACCGGCAACCAGACTGATGGGCATTATCACTCTGTTGTCGGGACCTAACGTGATCCTGAGGATATGGGGTATAACCAAACCGATGAATCCGATGACTCCCGTGAAGGATACTGCGGAAGCGACAATCATTGTCGTAAGTATCAGAACCAACAATCTGCAGCTCTTCACGTTGACTCCCAAATCCATTGCGTGAATGTCTCCGAGCATCAGTGCATTCAGCGATTTTGCCTGCATCATCAGTAATACGGAGCAGACTGCGATGACAGGCGTAGCGAATGCGATTTCTTCCCAACTCGCCCTGCCGAGTCCGCCCATGGACCAGAACACAATGCCTTCAAGCTTGTCTCCGGCTATGAACGTCACGAAAGAAACCAATGCGGATAAAAGCGAAGATACCGCCACACCCGAGAGGATCAGCGTTTCCGTCCTCACCGCTCCGCCTACGCGGGCCATGGAATACACCACAATCATTGTGACGAAACATGTCGCGAATGCGAGAACAGGTGTCACGATCATCGACGGAATGAATGCGACCGTGAAGATCATCGATGCGGCCGCACCCAAAGATGCGCCCGATGACAATCCGAGAATGTAAGGCGATGCCAGGGGGTTCCTGAATACCGCCTGCATCGCGGCGCCGGATATGGCAAGGCCGGCGCCGACGACGGCCCCGATGACGACACGGGGCAGATTGATATCGAGGATGATAATCTGCGATCCCCACGTTCCTCCGCCGGTAAGTGTATCCCACACTTCCTCAAAGGAATAGGTGTTACCTGCAGATATCCATGAAAGGTCCAAATAGATACAGACAAGAGCTGCGATTACGAGCAGCGCGATGACAATCAGTATCTTCTTTGACTTGGACACTCTATCCGCATCCCCGACATCCGTCTTTAAGGTTTCACTTGCGTTTCATCATGAATACGGCTACGATAGCAATGGCAATACACGCAATGGCTGCAACTGCGACGTATATTACCACATTATTGTTGTTGTCGTTTGAATCTATGCTCTCTCCGCCTTCCCATTCCGTAAAAATATCAGGATACATAGTGGCAGCCATCATTTTAACGCCTTCCATACTTTCGATTGCGTAGTTGTTCCAGATTGCATTGAGTTTGATGATTTCTATGCCGTTTCCGGCCTGAGTCCTCAAATCCTGCACATACTTGTCATTACTCGCAACGGTATTGTCTGCGAAGATTATTGTGTCTTTTCCATACATTTCAATGAGTTCAGTGATGTTTGCGGCGTATGTTGTGCCTGTTTTGGAAGTGTCAATGGTGACTGCGTTACCTCCGGCAGCCTGAATCATTGCTGTGGTAACCGAACCTGCATTTCCTACTTTGAATGCGTCGCCGCTGTATGTGACATAGAAAGCCTTGACTTTCTTATCATCGGTTATGCCGTTGTCCGCGAGTTTCTTTGTCACTGTATTTTTAACAGAAGACATTTCTTCCACAATGGGAAGTTTCTTGCCGCTGAGGACCATTGACATCTTCTCTGCGAGATCGACCATTCCGTCGTAATCTTTGACATCGTTCCATGCAAGAACTCTGAGTCCGAGGTCGTTCATCAGATAGGATCTCAGACCGTTCTTTTCGATGTATGAGTCACCGCCTGTAAGAATGATGACATCTTTTGTCTTATCGAAATTTCCTTCGTCGACTGCATCGATAATCTCCGCCTTCAGATCATTGATACCCGTAGAATAGATTGTTCCGCCTGCCGTGGTCTTCTTATTCTCAATGTTTGCTCTCAGACCATCGAAAAGTTCCGAAGAATCCGTAGCGGAATACTTATCGGCAACGACGATCTTATCGACGTATCCCAACTGAATTGCGTTAAGCGTTACACCTTTTCCGATTGTGATTATGTGATCGACAGGTCCTGTAAATTTGACAGTGTTGCCCTTTCCGTCTGTAATGCTGAATTCCGAGTCCGCAGCATCGACACCCGAAGGAATGACTGCGATTATTGAAATCATGAAGAGCCCGACTGCGAACATTGCAGTGAGCGTTCTTTTCTTTCCGTGAAAGTCCATGTTACCTCAAACCCGAAGTGTAGTTAATAACTTTTCTGAAATTCGTGTTACTCAATATGCATTTATGCCGTTTCAGTGTTACTGACGGACAATCGGGGAATGACAGTTTATTTAAGCAAGCGTAAGATAGAGTCGTTTATGCGTTCGATGCTTCGCAGCAAAATCCACAGGGCAACCGTTACGGAAAGAAGGCTGGATTACGAAGGCAGCATTACGATTGATGAAGAACTTCTTGAAAGATCCGGGCTTTGGGTAGGCGAGAAAGTACTGATTGCCGACGTAAACAACGGCAACCGCTTCGAAACATACACCCTTCCGGGAAAGAGAGGTTCCGGAATCATCGCACTCAACGGTGCCGCCGCACATCTCTGCGAACTCGGCGATAAAATCATCATAATGGGATTCGAACTTACAGACGAACCCATTCATGCTAAAGTTATTTTAGTGAACGACGACAACTCCGTGAAACAGGAGTTAATCTATCAATGACACTGACTGTCTATTCCGACGGGGGTTCCCGCGGGAATCCCGGTAAATCCGCTTTTGCCGTAGTTGTGACAAGAGACGGACAGATTATCGACGAATACACTGAATTTTTAGGATTTCATACTAACAATTACGCAGAATACAGAGGATTAATCTGCGCGATTACCAAAGCTCTCAGACTGAAAGAAGATACCGTCGAATTTGTCATGGATTCGGAATTGGTCATCAAACAGATGAACGAAGAATACAAAGTGAAATCTCCGGATATGAAAGAACTTCACGACGATGCAAAAGCACTGTCTTCGATGATTCCGAATGTTAAGTTCACTCACGTAAGAAGAAATAATCCCATGGTCTCGAGAGCGGATTTCCTGCTCAACCAGACCATGGATAGAAACTGAGTTTAATTTCCGGCCTTAAGATCGTTAACAAGATCTTCGATCTTAACGATTCTCTGTTCTCCGGACTCCATATTCCTTACGGTGACGGAACATGTCTCGAGTTCTTTCGAACCTATGATTATAACATTCCTTGCGCCGGTGAGTGAAGCGTACTTCATTGCTTTACCCATCTTACGGCCCATAATGTCGATATCAGACTTCAGACCTTCATTACGGAGCATCGTTACGATCTTTGCGGCTTCCAATCTCACGTCATCGGATGCGGGAACGACGTATGCGTCAATTCCTTCTTTCTGATAGGCCTGACCTTCTTTCTCCGCCGCAAGCAGAATTCTGTCGAATCCTACGGCGAATCCTGTAGAGAATACCTTCTCTCCGCCGAAGAGTTCCGATAAAGTGTACGAACCTCCTCCGCAGATCTGTTTTTCAGCTCCCAATGCGGGTGCTTCGGCTTCGAAGACCATACCCGTGTAATAATCAAGACCTCTCACGACACCGAGATCGATTTCGGGATTTTCGATACCCATTACGCGAAGCAATTCGACCAATTTCCTGAGATAGTCTCCCGCTTCTCCGGGAACTTTGGATAAAACTTCGGGACCTCCGACCGTTTCCGTCAAATCGTACAGCTTATCGATGGATTCCTGTGAAACGCCCATGGATTTCAGAAGAGGTGTTGCTTCTTCGTAGTTCTTCTTATCGAGTTTCTGAAGAACTTCCGCAGTCCTTTCTTTCGGAACTCCTATGTCTGCGACAGTCTGTCTCAATACACCGATGTGACCGATTCTTATCTTGTATTCCTTCAGTCCGAGAGATCTTATCATGGCGCCTGCCATTGAGATAACTTCTGCATCCGACTCGACATTCGGATTTCCGATCAATTCGGCACCGAATTGGAAGAATTCTCTGTAACGTCCGCTCTGCGGCCTTTCATATCTGAAGCACTGACCGAAGTAGAACATCTTAATGGGTTTGGGATCGTTGCTCATTTCATTCACGAACATACGGATGACCGGTGCGGTCATCTCGGGACGGAGCGCAATATCTCTGTCTCCTTTGTCCTTGAATGCATAGAGTTCGCCCAGCACATTGGGTCCGGACCTGAGTATGAAGAGTTCCGACTCCTCGAAGATAGGTGTTGCGACCTCCCTGAAACCGTATGTCTTGGCGACATTTCTCAGGCGTCCTTCGTAATATCTCCTCTTCTCCATCTCATCAGGGAGAAAATCCCTTGTTCCGCGCGGGCGTTGGATCATAATTCGGCCTAACGTCTGTCCATATAATAAGGGTTATGGACAGAATATCAGAAATTCTTCTTGACGATGATACAGACAACGTCTTCGTCCATAACAACGTGGTCCAAACCGACTGTCTGTCCCGGGAACTTGGCACTCTTACCCCAGACCATAGCATATCTGAAGTTGGAACGGAACTGTCTGTGAATCAATTCACACACATCTCCGACAGTATTGCCGCGTTTCACGATAAGAGGAACATCCATATCCGCTTCCTGACCCTGAGGTTTGAGATAAATACGGATCATATCGATTGTGTCATACAGCCCCTGTTTGAGTTCTTCCATACCGAGACCTGTCGCTGCGGATACGGGGAAACACCTGTAGATGCTGTTACGTTCGAGAGCTTTGTCCAACTCATCGTGCTGAACGATATCCACTTTGTTGATTGCCATAATTGCTTTGATGTAAACACGGTTTCCCGCAAGAACATCAAGCATCTGTTCCACATTGATGTCTTCACGTACAACGACGGTGGCATTTACATGACCGTATGCGGCAGTCATGTCTTTGATTGTCTCTTTGGTGATCTTGGTGAGTTTTACCGTAGGTTTGACGATAATACCCCCCTGATCGCCTCCGGTGATGGTTACATCGGGCCTTTTCTGATTGAGACGGATTGCTGCGTTGTACAGTTCGTTGAAAAGGACTGAGATATCTGGGTTGAAAACATCCACGACAAGAAGAATCACATCTGCGGATCTTGCCGCTGCGATGACTTCACGTCCTCTTCCTTTACCTCTCGACGCATCCTTGATGAGTCCCGGCATATCGAGAATCTGAATCTTTGCGTGGTTGTAAAGCATCACACCGGGAACGACATCCAATGTGGTGAAATGATACGCACCGACTTCGGATTTCGCTCCCGTAAGCTGGTTGAGAAGTGTGGATTTACCGACACTCGGGAATCCCACCAAAGCGACGGTTGCGTTTCCCGCTTTCTTGACATAGAATCCTTTGGTGTTTCCTTTGGAAGACTTTCTTTTTTCGTCTTCCTGCTGAAGGCGGGCGATCTTCGCTTTGAGTTTACCGATATGACCTTCGGTAGCCTTGTTGTACTTGGTCTTGGAGATCTCTTCCTCGAGCTCTCTTATCTGATCCTCAATCGCCGTACGACTCCCTCCTCTGATATCGTGGATATATGCGCACTATTTAAGGGCAATGCAGAACAGAATCACGGAAAAGTGATTGATTTTTGTGTACAATGATAAATTCAGCGGTATTGATTTTACAGTCTGTCATATAAAATCATGTCGGTACAGACAACCGAATATTCTGTGTCTGGAACATACAGAATATTCCGTAAAATGCCGCATCGGATCCATCCAGACTGCTTATATACCGCACATGTATTGTGCCGTCCGATGGCTGATGAAGAACCGTTGACCGGTTTCAGGAAATTCGCTAAGTCACCGATCGGCTTTGTTATCGGTATTGTTTTGGCGTCGCTGTGTGTAATCGCATTGTACTATCTTGACGTGGAAAGAATCGCATGCGGTTTGGGTTTCCTGCTGATAGGTGCACTCATCCACATAATCGTGAAAAGATTCGGATGCGACAGCAACCCGAAGATGGTTGCTGTTGCGTTGAGCGTGTTCATTATCGCGGCCGGTACGGGAGCATTCGCAATCTCAATCCCCAACATGGAGAACATCAGCGATTGGCACTCTTACGAAGATAAAGACATCACCGTATCCGATATGAAATACGTCAGCGGCGGAGTTAAGGTGGAAGTCACCTACAGCGGAAGCACAACGCCCGACGAGATCGATGTAAAATACATGCCTGTTGCATTAACCTTCTACAAATATTACACGTGCCAGAACGCAGAATATGTGAAGATGACACTGAACGGAGAAGGAAAGTATACGGCAACCGTCAGCAATCTGTCCGCAGACAGTGTGTTCATCTACAAATTCAAAATTGTGACACATGAAGGCACGGATGAAAAGACCGTCGAAACCAAAGACAGTGCGTTCAACGTCGGAGGGGATTCCGCTGTCAGAAATGCGGCACTCGTCGGTAACGCATACTTCGTATCGCTTTCAGTGTTCATGTATCTCATCATCTCATTCTTCATGCGCCGTGCGTCGAAGAACCTCGAGGAAACAAGAGAGAGAATGGAAGCCGAAGGACGTCTTTACCCCAAGGGATACGGACGCTGCAAACAGTGCGGTACAATCATTCTTCCCGGGGAGACTTCATGCAGGAAATGCGGTGCCTACATCGACGTTCCCGATGATCTCAAACACAGGAAAGTAGATTACTTCCAGTGCTCCGAATGCGGTGCGGAAGTACCTTCGGATTCCACCGTATGTCCGAAATGCGGTGCGACATTCGATGAAGACGAAGAAACAGTCATCGTCGACAGCAGGAAAGAGGAGTGAAACACTCCCCCTTTCCTGTCTTTTTATTTTTTAAAGAATTTATAGAAGGAACAACATCGCTCCGAACGGATGTGCCCTGACGAAGATATCAAGAAGGGGCCGTCGACAGTAGTTAAAAAGACTTCGACGGCTGAAAAGATGGCCAAAAAACAACAGGAGATCTCCGTAACGGAGTTCTTCGAGAAGAACAAACACATTCTCGGTTTCGATTCGCGTTCGAAATCGTTGCTGATGGGTATCAAAGAGGCTGTGGATAACTCCCTCGATGCATGTGAAGAAGCGGGAATACTTCCCGACATCTTTGTGAAAATGACCCGTCACCCCGACGATGATTACACTGTAATCGTAGAAGACAACGGACCCGGTATCGTACATAAAATGATGGGAAATGTGTTCGGACGTCTCCTGTACGGATCGAGATTCCATGCGCTGAGACAGTCGAGAGGACAGCAGGGTATCGGTATCTCGGCCACCGTTATGTACGGTTACATCACAACAGGTAAGCCTGCACACATTCAGTCCAAAATAGAAGGTACGGACGAAGTCGCATGGGGAATGGACATCGTCATCGATACCAAGGTCAACAGACCGATTATCACCAACGACAAACCTTTCACGTGGGAAGGCAAGGAACACGGTACGAGTATCGAGTACACAATCAAAGGAAGGTACATCACAGGAAAACAGTCCATCTTCGAATACCTCAAAAACACGGCCATCGTGAATCCCCATTCGAAGATTACATTCATCGATCCCGAGGGAAAGACATACATCTTCGAGAGAGCGACGGATGTTATGCCTGAGAAATCAAAAGAGATCAAACCCCATCCGACAGGATTGGAGATAGGAAGTCTTCTGAAATACGCGCAGATTTCCGAACAGAAAACAGTCAGAGCATTCCTTACGAACGATTTCTCAAGAGTTACGCCGAGAATTGCCGATGAGATTTTAGAGAAATCGGGTATCAAACCCGAAGCGAAGCCTTCGTCACTCACTCACGACCACTGCAAAGCGATGATCAAGGCAATCGACACCGTGAAAATTATGGCGCCCCCTACGGACTGTCTTTCTCCGATCGGAGACACACTGATCAAAAAAGGTTTAATGCACGTCCTCGAGGGAATGCGTCCCGATTATTACGCTCCGCCCGTGACAAGAGCGCCCAAGTCCGTTAACGGAAATCCGTTCATAGTGGAAGCGGGAATCGTTTACGGAGGAGATATTCCCGCAGACGGACCCGTGAGTATTCTGAGATTCGCGAACCGCGTACCTCTGTTATTCCAACCCGGTGCATGTGCTATCACGAAAGGAGTTTCCAACATCGACTGGAGAAGATACGGTTTGGAGCAGAGAGGAGGAAAAGGAATTCCCTTCGGACCTGCGATTATTCTCGTTCATATTGCTTCGACAAAAGTTCCTTTCACTTCCGAAGGTAAAGAAGCCGTTGCGGATCTTCCGGAAATTCAGAGTGAAATCGAATTGGCACTCAAACTCTGTGCGAGGAGTCTCAAGAGTCACCTCAACAAAGAGGAAAGAAGAAAGAAGACTCACGCTAAGTTCGAAATCGTTCAGGAAATTCTTCCTGAATTTGCGGAAAAGTCTGCGGCATTCCTGAAAAAGCCTGTTCCCAATCTCGATATGACTATATCCAAGATTATGAACGTCGTTTGGATTGAACCTACGGTTGTCAAAGACAAGAAAAAGAAACTCCGCACGGTTACATACACAATTTACAACTACACACAGTCCGAAAGGAAGATGAGTCTGCATGCCCAACTTCCCAAAGACGCCGTGAATCTCACACTCTTCGGAGGAGAATACTTTACGGATATGAACGACGACGGCAAGGTCACATGGACTGTAGGTCCGATACCTCCGGCCAAACATATCGAGATAAGTTTCGAACTCACAGGAGATATGGGGGATGTGTTCTCCGTCGATGATATTTACGTCTCGGGAATCAACCCCGTCATGGTGATGGGTGCCGAGATGCTTCCGGGAGACTGGGGAATCAAAGGAATGGAAATCACCGAATTGGATTCGGATTATGTTGAAGACGATACAGATGCAGAAGAAGTAGAGGAGGTTGAGGATCTTGGAGATGAATGAGAGACAGCAGGCAGCGGTGAACAATCTCACCGAGATCATCGATTCACTGTACAATCAGATGGATCAGGGAGATATTCCCGCAATGTCACTTCCCATGAGATCGAAGAAAAACATCGAATTCGATCCGAGATATGACGTATGGAAATACGGCAGCCTCAAGACGACCCGTACCGCAAAGACGGTACAGGGTGCGACAATGATGCTCAGAACCGTCTACACCGTGGATTTCATCGAAGATATGATCAGAAACGGTAAGTCATCCACCTTAAGGGAAATGTACTACATTTCGGAAGGATGGGGACACGCCAAATTCCACACACAGGATGAAAGCAACCTTCTTGCGGAAGATTTGGAGACTGTATCGAGCTGTATGAGAGAAGACTTCAAACTCAGGCCCGAGGAAGGAAGTTCGCACGTTTACGGTAACATCGATTTCAGGACGATGACGAAGAAGGGAATGCGCAAGTTCAACTGTATGGACGATGTCGCAGAGACAGGATTCGGAATTCCGTATTCGGTTGAGAAAGAAACTTTCGAGATTGTCGATCCGAGTGTTGACTTTGTTATGGCAATAGAGACAGGAGGTATGTTTGCGAGGTTGATCGAAAACGGTTTCCCCGAAAGATACAACTGCGCACTTATTCACCTGAGCGGTCAGCCTACGAGGTCGACAAGACGTTTGATCAAGAGATTGAACGAAGAATACCGCATACCTGTGACAGTGTTCACCGACGGAGATCCGTGGTCGTTCCGTATCTTTGCGTCTGTTGCGTACGGTGCGATTAAGACTGCACACATTTCCGACTACCTTGCTACGCCTACGGCGCAGTTCATAGGAATTACGGCGTCGGATATTCTGAACTACGATCTTCCAACAGATAAACTGTCGGATAAGGATATAGGCGCACTGAACGCGGAACTTACAGACCCGAGATTCAAGGATGAATTCTGGGTAAGTGAGATTCAGGCCATGCTCGAAATGAAGAAAAAGGCTGAGCAACAGGCTTTGGCAAAGTACGGTCTCGATTATGTGACCGACAAATATCTTCCCGAAAAACTCACCGACATGGGTGTTTTACAGTGAGTGGTGATGTGCCGGGTGTATTCCCGGCACATCTGATTTTTCTTTTTGATGTGTTATAACATATCACTTCTCAATTTGATTTTAAAGTGATGTTTCATAACATGTCATTTTCTATTTCTGTTTTAAAGTGATGTGCTATAACATATCAATTTTTAATTCACTTTTAAAATGATGTTTTACAATACATCATTTTGCAAATTATTTATATAATAATGCATCATAACATATCACATGAATGAATTGCCAGTTCCGAGAGAACATTACCTCTCATTGATTAGAGCATCCCGCAATGCCCCATTCATAAAAGTCATTACCGGCATCCGCAGGTGTGGCAAATCGACACTGATGGAAATGTTCATCGATGAACTGAAATTATCTGGTGTAAGTGAAGACAGAATTCTTTCAATGAATTTTGATGATACTGATCTCGCAATTCAGACATACTCCGATTTGGTCGATGCAGTCAAATCAAAAATAGGTGATTTGAGGGGAGCATACTTATTTTTTGATGAAATACAGAATGTAGCAGAATGGGAACGTGCAATATCTTCTTTCTATGTCCATAAAGCAGACATCTACATCACGGGTTCCAATTCAGATATGCTGTCTTCAAAACTATCCACGAAACTTTCAGGAAGATGCATAGAGATACGTGTACACACACTGTCATTCTCGGAATACATTGCATTTAGAGAAATTGACGATAAAGAAAAACTGCTTGAGGACTACATACGTTTCGGAGGATTTCCGGCAGTTTCTCTGTCTGTTGATAAGATGCCCCGGCAGACGAATGACATTCTGAATGGCATATACAATACAGTTTTCAAAAAAGATGTGCAGAACAGACATGAAATCCGCAATAATGCCCTGATGGAACATATATGCAAGTATCTCATGAAAAATATCGGCGACCGTACTTCCATAAGAGGTACAGCAAACTACATCACAAGTAAAGGTATGAAAACACAGCCGCAGACTGTCGATCAATACATAGAATTCCTGGAAGAAGCGTTGTTATTCTCAAGGGCGAAAAGATACGATTCAAAAGCCAAAGATTATCTGAGAACAAGTGACAAATTCTATGTCAGCGACATAGGTATACGCAACTGTCTTTTGCCGTTTCATTCAAATGATCTTGACGGCATAATTGAGAACATCGTATTTAACGAACTTATGTACCGTTATGGCGACGTTGCAATCTGCAATATTAACGAATATGAGATTGATTTCATTGCAGATCCCGTGGGCAAACCGTCGTATTATCAGGTATCACTCAGCATAGCCGATAAAACAACAGCGGAAAGAGAAATCCGTCCGCTGAAAGCGATAAACGACAATTATCCGAAGACAGTCATCACATACGAAAGATACCCGCTTGATGATATCGACGGAATAAGAATAGTACAGCTGAAAGATTGGTTGCTGGAATGAGTTTATTCAGAAGGGGGTTTGAAACCCCTTCTGAAATCACTGCGAAGCTTCTTTCATCCTTCCGATGACAAATTCAGAATCCATGGACTCAAGGAAAGGACCGAGCCTCGGACCTTTGGTCATGTTGATGAGAACTTTGTACATCGCTTTGAATGCAGTTTTGTTACCGATTGGTGCTGCGCATTCGACAATCGCTGCGTTGATTGCTTCCGCGTTCCATTCGATTGCCGTGAATTTTTCAGATAACGCTTTAAAGAACGCTTTCTCGGCATCGGAAACATCGACCTGAGGCATTTCTTTACAAAGTGAGAACTTCACCATGTCGGGAGCGAATCCGTTGAGCCAATATCTCACACATTCAACTCTGCGTTTCAGCCTTGCGAGATCGATATCGCTCGCACCTGAAAGATCCTCTTTACGTTTGAGAATGTCCAACACACCGTCGAAATCGTCCGCCATCTGAACAATGTTCACGAGATGTCTGCATGAAATCTGCAGGGGCATCTTCTTGGGAACGTTGTTGTGCTGTGCAACCTCGTACGCACGTACGGAGTTCTCCTCAACTTCGGTGGAACCTCCGTTGTAGAACAGATTCTCCATTCTGTCGTATTCGTCCTCCATATCGAGGATTCCCATTCCGTAGTCGAAATCGATTGCTTTGCTGGGGTTTACACGTAAGAACAGATAGTTGAGTACTTCCGGAGGAGTCATTCCGATTGCATCCAAACCTGTGACCGCGGATCCCGTGGATTTGTGCATCTGCACAACCTGTCCGTTCATCTTCAGCTGAACGAATTCGTAAGGAATGGGGTAAGGTGCCTCTCCGCCGAATATCTCTTTGACGATGACTTTACCTGTATCGTAGGAACCTCCGGCTGCGGCGTGATCCTTTCCGAAAGGTTCTACGGCGGTACCGAATATCTTCCACTTTGCGGGCCATTCAAGCCTCCAGGGAAGTTTTCCTTCCATCTTACGGACATCCGCCTTGCCGTGGTGACCGCATTTGCACTGATATTCGACGTAAGGGAACTCGTACGT
This sequence comes from Candidatus Methanomethylophilaceae archaeon, assembly GCA_963643255.1. GTDB lineage: Archaea > Thermoplasmatota > Thermoplasmata > Methanomassiliicoccales > Methanomethylophilaceae > Methanarcanum. Next base: position 17,192 of record CAVIIW010000005.1, on the reverse strand, counting down.
ATCGAGAATAGGCTCGGTGAAACAGCCGCACTTCTCGCAGAGAGGGTTGTAGGGTGTGAATTTCTTGTCCCTTCCGGATACTTCTCTGAGGATTGCTTCCACTTTGTCGACATTCTTAATGGAAAGATCGATGGTTTCCGCGAATTTTCCTTCTTTGTAGAGTTCGTGTGTCCATACGATTTCGCAGTTGACACCCAATGAATCCACGACGTCGAGGAAAGGCTGTATGAAGTGGTGTGCGTAGTTGTCATGCTTACCACAGGGGCAGGGGATGTTGCATATCGGCATACCGACATACTTCTCGAATTCCTCGGGAAGGAATTCATATCTCTTCCTGAGAGGATCGAATGAATCGATGAGATAGATGAGTTTGACGTCGGAACCCAGCTCTTTAAGGGCGCTGCGGACGGATTCGCCCGTAATTGCCTCTCTCAGGCTGCCTACGTGCAGTATTCCCGTAGGACTGATACCGGTGGCAATGATCGGATGGTCGTTCTTCTCGCTCACTTCTTTAGCGATTACGTCTGCCCAGTGCATGATTACCGTCTGCCGATTGGTAATCTAGTATAAAAGAAGGTGCAGTTTGAACAGGACGTCTGTTCCATAAACTTATATACGGACTACAGATACTCTCGGTTATGGCCAAGAAAAACGATGGGGGTTTCCAGTCACAGGCAGGTCTCGTAAGGTACTTCGATACCGAGAACGACAAGTCCCTGAAGCTCAGTCCCAAGCTCGTCGTCGGTATTGCGATCGGATTCGCAGTAATCGTTATTCTTCTCAACGTGTTCGTGCCGATGAACTGAGACCGTTTTGGTTCTTAAGTCATTTCAATGTTTCAGCGGATGCTTTCCTAAGCATACCGCTGACTGGTTTTTTATTTCATTTCCTTTCGGAATTTACAGTAAAATGAACATTTGATGCAGGGGGTTTCAACCCCTGCATGAAAGAGTTTTCGGAATCACTCTTCGGAATTTATGACTCCGTTCTTGTACTTCTTTGCAAACACCGCAGATAACAGCGGAGGTGCGATAATCGTTGTCGCTACGGACATCAAAACCACTATGGTGTACAGCGGAAGGAATTCATTTCCGAATATGCCCAATCCGATTGATGCGACGATAATACCGACCTCTCCTCTCGGAATCATTCCGATACCGATGATGTTGAACGACTGTTTATCTGTAGTCTTATCTCCAAGCTTCGCACCGAGACCGCATCCGACATACTTTCCGATGATTGCAAGAATAAGAACAACAACGAATGAAACAATCACTTCAGACGTAATCGCACTGATATCCACCATGAGTCCTACGTAGACGAAGAAGAACGATACAAGGAACGTTGTGATTCCTTCGACCTTTTCCTCGAGTCCCCATTCTTTTGCGTAATCCGCGAAGATCATTCCCGCAAGGAACGAACCTATGATTGCCGCAAGTCCGATGAATTCCGCGAGCCATGCGAATCCGATACATACTGCGATGGAAACCGCCAGCATGTTAAGTCTGAGAGGAACGTAATCCGGATTCTCGATCAGTTTTGCTTCTCTCCTTGCCTTTACCGCATCGTAAATCTTAGGTACGAATACACCTGCGAATACCATTACCGCAATCACGAATACGAATGCTTCAACTGTAATCAGAATAACGTTTCCGATATCGACATCTCCGGACGAGCCTGCCATTCCTGAAACGATTGCGAGAACGATCATTCCCAACACATCGTCGATAACCGCGGCACCGATGATGATTCTCGATTCTTTGGCTTCGATTAAGTGTTTGTCTTTAATCACACGCGCCGTAATTCCTACGCTCGTCGCGACCATGGCCGCTCCGAGGAACAGTGCGTACTGAGTGTTACCGCTCATGTAAACAAAGTCGACGTAGATGAAACCGAAAATGAACGGAACTATGACTCCGAGTAATGCTACAAGGAACGCAGTCTTACCGACGGACATCAGATCTTTTACGCTTGTCTCCAATCCTACGGAGAACAGAAGGAACATAACGCCTATTTCAGCGAATACTTCGAGAGTTTCGTAAGTCTCTCCCGGCTGACGCACTCCGCCGACCATTTCATACAATCCCAAAGATTGCGCAATAGACTGATCTCCGATACTGATTGTCAGAATAATACCGATCAGAATCTCTCCGACGAGCCCGGGTATTCCGAATCTGTTGAACAGAAGAGATGCCAACTTCGCAAGGATGAAGACGACCGTGAGCATCAACAGGATATTCGCTAGTTCCATGTTGCCCACGTATATTTTCACCCTATAAATAGACAGGGAATCGGATTTGTTTGTAAGTAAAAGTGCGGATATCGGTACAGATGTCCGATATCCGCCGAAAACGGATGGTTTGTGTATTTTGTATCAGTTGAGCGTCATTCCGCTGTTGTCGCATGAGTCTGCCAATACGGCGGATTCGGAATTACTGCTCTTACCGACACGCTGTTCCGGGCCGTTGATGAATTCCTCGATACTCTTCTTCTTACCCATCCTGAAGGTGAAACCTGTCTTTCCGGGCACGGATGATGTTGAGGCGAAGGAGAATCTGAATGATGTCGTAGTCGTTACGGGATCTGCGAACGGAGATACCGCTGTTTCCTGAACCTTCTCCGGAACATCGACTGATATTTCCTCCGAAACAGGTTCGGCGGTTTCTGCAATAACATATTCCGGAACGGATTTTACGGGTACTTCGATTGCCGTTTCTTCTGCGATTGATTCTCCGAACTCCGATATGACGTATTCGGGAGTGAATTTCACAGGCACTTCAAGTACGGTTTCCTGAACTGCGGATTCTCCGAATTCGGATATGACATATTCGGGAACATATCTTGCAGGTACATCGATGACGGTTTCTTCGGTAACAGGTTCTTCGAATTCCGAGATTACATACTCTGGAATGTACGGTTCCTCGAAGACTTCGGGTACAAGTACGGGCATAATGTCGTTGAAGACGGATGCTGCGACAATTGATTTGTAAAGGTCATCGAAATCGACTCCGTCATCCACAGGTTCTCTGTAAACTTCGGGTACAAGTACGGGCATAATGTCGTTGAAGACGGATGCTGCGACAATTGATTTGTAAAGGTCATCGAAATCGACTCCGTCATCCACAGGTTCTCTGTAAACTTCGGGTACAAGTACGGGCATAATGTCGTTGAAGACGGATGCTGCGACAATTGATTTGTAAAGGTCATCGAAATCGACTCCGTCATCCACGGGTTCCGCTTCGATAACGGGTTCTTCGAAAACGAATCCGTATGCAGGAAGTTCTTCCGCCATACTCGATGTCTTGGCTTCCTCGAACTGCATAGGTACGGAAATCATACCGGAATCGTCACCGATTACGGTCTCTTCCGCTTCCGCACCGTAAGACGAAATTCCGTCATCTGCGGCACAGACAACTTCCGATGTGTTCTCTTCGATTATGTCACACGGCATTTCCGCAGGAATCTCTGCGATTTCTTCCGTAACAGGCTGTATCTCTTCGTGAATATCATCGGCAGTGATGATATAATCATAAGACACTTCGGTTTCCGGAACAACCGGCATCTCCTGTTCCGCGGAGATAACTTCGGATACATCCGCAATCTCTTCGGCAGCAGGCTCTTTATGCAGACTGTATCTCCTGATTTCCATACAGAAATCAGGTCCGCCCGCAAGGTGAATGCCCTTGTCTTTCCTTAATTTCATTCCCATGGACTTCTCAAGCGTATCCAACGCCGAGTCCGTGAATCTGTCGAGCCTGCTCACTACGTTGTTTATAACGTCCTTTGCAAAGCTGACGCTAGTGCTTAGGTTTCTAGAACCCATTTCAATCCCATCCGACGGCTCTATCGAAGTGACCGTAAATAAAGACTTCGTCGGGTGTTTTGACAAATACGATGTGTCAGCACCGTACAGACTTAACATAATCGCCTTTTTCAGTGTAATGAATGTCGGTTGTGACAGAAGAAAAATATCCGCCCCGGCTAAGGGACGGAAAGAATGCGGGTTTCCCCGCAGTTTGAGATCAGTTTGTCTTCGAACGCATCTTGAAGAACACGAACGCACCGGCACCTGCGATAGCGATGACGGCGACAACTGCAATGACAATGATCATTGTGTTATCCGAACCGCCGTCGGAACCGCCTGAAGGTACTTCCGCAGCATACATCACGGCGTAGTACGAGAAGTGGTTCGTCGTGAAAGTAAGAACGCCGTTTTCGAAACTGCAGTCAACCTTCTCGACTGTTCCGTCATCACGGATGTATCCGACGTAGAGGTCGGATGCTTTCTTTCCTTCGGGCACAGTATAGTTCACGGAGAATGTCACGTCGTCGGTGAAGTTGGAAACTTTGGTGTTTCCGACATTGAGTCCGACGGAGATAATCATATCGGATTCTTTGACTGCCTCTTTGACTGCGTCGTTCTTGATATCGGCCGATGTCACCGTTTCAAGAGATATGTTCAACGCTCCTTCACCGGTAACACTTCCGACTGCATTCTTCACAACGGATGCGGGAAGATCGACAGACACCTTATCGTTCTTGATTTCAAGATTGAGATTTCCGATGTTCTCGATATCCTTCTTGCTGACTTCGACGACGTTACTTGCGGTCTCAAGCACGGTCTTCTTCGCTCCTTCTTCGAGCTTCGGAATCTCATTCTGTGCGACAAGAACCTCCTCGCACACACTGCAGTGGCTTCCGGCAGTCTTTCCGACATTGGATACCGTTGCGGGAACCGCAGCGTCGGCAACGACGGTATGGCCCTTGGCGGGAATCACTGTCTGAGCTGTGATTTCAGTATCACAGACAGAACATTTGACTCCGTCGGTAAGTCCTGTTTCTGTACATGTTGCCGCCTTTCCGGGGACTGTCTCTTCTTTGTGTCCTGTTGCGGAAATCGGTTCCTGAGCTTTAGTCACAGCACCGCAGACGGTACATCTGAGTCCGTCGGTAAGTCCTGCCTCGGTACAGGTTGCTGCCTTTCCGGGGACTGTCTCTTCTTTGTGTCCTGTTGCCGGAACCTCATTCTGAGCTGTGATTACGGCACCGCATACAGAACAGTGACTTCCTTCGGTCATTCCTGCTTCGGTACAGGTCGGTTCCACAGCTCCGTCTACGACAGGAGTGTGACCTTTTTTGGTAATTTTCACAGGTTCGGATATTGAATTATTTCCTTCTCCGTCGCTGAAGAGAGCGTCACATGATTTACACTTGTAGTGTTCCTCATAACCGTCATCTGTACAGGTTGCGGGCTTGGCATCGATCTTCTCAAGTTTGTGACCGGTTGCATTGATTGTCTGTTCCTCAAGAGTGGACACATTCTTTCCGGAATCGAAGACTTTGTCACAGACACTGCACGTGTAGTACAGTTTGTTTCCCGGAGTCTTGCACTTTGCCTCGGTTGCCTTGTGTTCAACGTAGTTGTGATCGGCCTTGTCAATAGAAACGTTCTTAGTGCCGGTTCCGCAGTAAGTGAATACTGCAGTGTATGTGGTGACACCTTCTTCCTTACATGTTGCTTCCTTGGTAACCTCGGAAGATGATTCGACAGACTCTGTCACGGTGTGTCCGCAGACAGTACATCTTCCGAACGCCCTACAGGTATTCAGATCGGACCAATCGTAAGTTGCGCCGTACGTATGGGCAACATTTTCGAATTCCGCCGCATAAGTTACTGCACCGGCAACAGAGGAGATTTCGACAATCTCTCCGTTGACGGACCATCCTTTGAACTTGTAAGCGTACTGATTGTCTGACTCTTTGGTCGGATTCTCAGGCCTGATGGTATCGGCGGAAGTTCCGTAATCGTATTCCGCAGAGGATTCTGTTCCGTTGATATTGAATGTAACCGTGTACTTTCTGGGAGTCTCGGTGAAATCTGCCGTATAAACAGCATCTCCGCTGACCGCGACGATACCGGGACTCCATCCTTTGAAGGTGTATGTCGACCCGACACTGTCGGCCTTGGTCGGAGTCTCTCCATTATATTCCGGAACATTACCGTATTTCACGGTGCAACTCTTGAGAGTCGTATCTCCGTTCTTGAAGGCAATTGTGTACCCTCTGAGTACTCCGGTGAATGCGGCAGTATATGTCGCATCTCCGGTGACTTCAGTGATTTCCTTGTCCCAATCATTGAAGATGTATTCATACTGGGCGGTAGCCTCTTTGGTCAGATCCTCGGGCTGCTCGATATCTGCTGCGGGAGTTCCGTATGCATACGTTTTGGAAGATTCCTTTTTGTCGACAATGAAGGTGACTTTGTATGTCTTTACGGTGGAAGTGGCAGTGAAAGTCACATCATTGGCGGGCATGGTGAACTTGCCGCCTGTAACTGTAACAGTGTCGGCAGTTGTCCATTCTCCTACGTCGTAACCTGTCTTGACGTAAATATCACGGAGAGTTACTTCGGTTCCGCTGACATATTTCACGGTTTCTATCACTTCATTATCTACTTTGTAAGTGACAGTATAACTGCTGCTCAGGGGAACTCCATCGAAGAGTGCGTAGTATGTGGCATCTCCTGTGATTTTCACATCGGCAAGAGCGACTGTTTCGGTTCCTTCGGCAGATGCAGACCATCCCTTGAAATTGTAGTAATAATCGGCAGTCTGAGCCTTCTCCGGAGCCTTTCCGGAATAGACAGGAGCCTTTCCGTGTTCCACGGTAATTGTCTGAAGCTCGGTACCCTCGTTCATGAATTTGACGGTGTATGTGTTGATCTTCCAAACAGCCGTAAGAGTAATGTTCTTCGCAGGCATACTGCCGAAGTTGTATTTCTCGCCGTCCAGAGCCCAATGTTGGAATGTATATCCTGTCTTGGTCGGTTTCTCGGGTGCGGTAATACCTGCATTGTAATTTGCGGTAATGTCCTCAACCTCAGATCCTCCGTCGGAATCGAAGGCTATGGTGTACTGATTGATCTTCCACGCAGCCTTCAGGGTGATGTTCTTTGCAGGCATTGTCGAGAAAGTGTACTCAGTACCGTCCAGAGTCCAATACTGGAATGTGTATCCTGTCTTGACCGGATTCTCGGGGGCAGTGACGGTTTTCTTATAATCATCAGTAATGTTCGCAACATCGGATCCTCCGTCAGAATTGAAGGTGATGGTATACTGGTTGATTTTGTAGGTAACGGTCACAGTGAGATCGTTTGCCGGCATACTGCCGGTTACTATTGAATAAGGTGTGGCAGTATAACCATCCAACTTAATTGCCCATCTGCTGTAGGACATCCCATATGTACACTCAGTAATATCCGATTCTCCGGCTTTTGTTCCGTCTTCGTAGACAAAATTTATAGTAAGCGTATATTTGTTGGCTGTGGATGTAGCATTGAAGGTAACATCCCCGGCAGGCATGAAGAACTTACCGCCTGTCACCGTGATTCCTTCGGCTTTCCATTCAGACACAGTGTAACCGGTCTTAGTGTAAGCCTCACTGACTGTGACCTCGGAATTGTAGTCATAAGTCTTATTCGGATATTGTTCTAACGCTTTGCCGTCCACCAGGTACTTGACAGTGTACGAATTGATCTTCCAAACAGCCGTAAGAGTAATGTTCTTCGCAGGCATACTGCCGAAGTTGTATTTCTCGCCGTCCAGAGCCCAATGTTGGAATGTATATCCTGTCTTGGTCGGTTTCTCGGGTGCGGTAATACCTGCATTGTAATTTGCGGTAATGTCCTCAACCTCAGATCCTCCGTCGGAATCGAAGGCTATGGTGTAAGAGTTAACGGTGTAGACTGCATTGACAGTCTTGTTTCCGAGGTCGGAAAGATTATATTCCTCCCACACTCCGGTGTAGCCTTCCTTCTCAGGCACGGCAGGCGGAGTGATGGTTGTCGTTTTCATAGTGTAGTCACGTGTGTCAACCGTTTTACCGTCAGCCACAAAGGTCAGAGTGTAGCTCTTGATTGTGAGTGTAGCTTTGAAAGACACATGGTGAGCAGGCATCGTGAACTTGCCGTCTTCTGATATTGTAATTCCGTCGGCTTTCCATTCAGACACGGTGTAACCGGTCTCGGTGTAAACATCTTTGACTGTGACCTCGGAATTATAGGCGTAAGTCTCTTTGTAAATTTGTTCTACAGAGGATGTTCCGTACACCGCGTATGTGACATCATATTTTTGGGGAGTGCTATCGAAGATTGCATAGTATGTAACGTCACCTTTGACAGTCTCTTTTGTAAGATCGATAACATTTCCGCCCTCCTCGGCAGACCAACCTTTGAATTCGTAAGTGTATTCAGATGTACTCCACTTATACGGATTGCTTCCTATAAATACGGGAGTATCGCCGTATAAGGCCCTAATACTATAGAGTTTAGTTCCGTCTTCGCCTATAAAGATGACATCATACTCGTTGTATTTCTTATCAAACTGAGCTGTGTAAGTCTTACAGGCTGTGACCGTAGCATCGGCCGCCAGATCATTATTGTTTTCATCAACCCATTTTTTGAAGACATATGTATACTGAGCATCCGCATCCTTCTTCGGATCGGCGGGAACTTCTATCTTTTCTCCGAATCTGTATTCTTTTGAGTGATATGTGGAAATATCATTCACAAATCTGATAATGTAGGTTTTCACGGCTTCGGCAGTGGTTTTTGTCATTCCATCACCTGTGAAATACTCTTCGCAGACGGAACATATCCAGTATTCGATGTTTCCGGGTACTTCTGCGGTCGCGGACTTCTTTTCCACTTTAATGTAAATGTGTCCCTTAGCTTCAAGGGTTTCACCCTCAACAGTGGTCACAGCGGTTTTGTCGGAATTGAAAATCTTACCGCAGACAGAACATGTGTAGTACTCATTGTTACCGGAATCGGTACAGGTCGGAACTTTGGCCGGAGTTTTCTCCAATATATGTTCGTCGATTTCATTGACAGTAATGAGTGCAGCGCCGGTGAGCGAATATTCCTCCCAACGATACTTGCATTCGGCTTTATCCGAATCGGTATTTTCAGGCTTGGGGCCCAGTAATTTGTTGATGTCATCAAACACATACTTCACGACGGTTTGGTGTCCGTCTGTCGATTTGAAGACTGCGCAGTATGAGAACAGATTGCGGATGCTGCTGTCATCGATACTGACGGTGCCGGGAAGAGTTACGGTGTTCAGTTCACTGCAACTATTGAATGCGTGGCTTTCGACGGTGAGTTTTAAACTCTTAAAAACCGAAGAAACTGTCAGAGAAGAAAGTTTGCTGCAATCGAAGAACGCAGTGCGTCCGATGGTGAGAGAATCGTTTCCGTCGGCAGTAGTTCCCTCATATCCGATGGTTACAGTTGTGAGAGAAGTACATTCGCAGAACGCGCTTTCTCCGATGGATTTTTCGTATGCTTCATCGAAATAGATGGTTAATGAGTCAAGAGAAGTACAGCCGCGGAATGCTTCTTTTCCGATGGATTCGACGTATCTGAGATCCCATTTATATCCCTGATCAGTATTCCAATAGGAAGTGAGGGAGGTGCAGTTGTAGAATGCCTTATCTCCGATAGTTGTGATACCCGACAGATCTATTTCATTCAGGGCCGAACAATTATAGAATGTCTTTTTCCCGATGGAATTCGATCCATTGCCGAGAGTGCTGAAATCAATGGTTTCCAGTGATTTACATTCGCTGAACGCGCTTTCTCCGATAGAATAAATCCCATTACAATCCATCGATTTAAGTCCCGTACAGCCGGAGAATGCCGATTCTCCGATGTAAAAGACTTGATCAGAACCTGCGGTTACGCTTCCGTCCGTAATGTTATTGCTGAAACAGTTACTGAATGCGGAGCTTCCGATTTTGGTGATGATATTTTCTCCTTCTCCGTTGAAAACCACGGTTTTGAGAGAAGTACATCCGCTGAATGCAGAGGATTTTATTTCAAGAGTACCTGTTGATACGTTTTCGTCCCTGACAGTCAGGGATTCGAGAGAGGTGCAATTGTTAAACGCATTGTTGCCGATAGTCGTGATGTTGTTCCCCAATGTCACCGAGGTGAGTGCGGCACAGCCGGAGAATGCTGAATCTCCGATGGTTGTGACATTGGAAAGATTTCCCGCAGAAGTAAGTGCGGCACAGCCGGAGAATGCCTGTTGATTAATGGTTGTGACATTGGAAAGATCTACTGTTTTAAGATTGGTACAGCCGGAGAATGCATAATTACCTACAGACGTAACCTCCCCCAAACCTCTCACGGTTTCGAGAGAGGTACAGTCCATGAACAGATTGGATGTAATCTCGGTCACATTTCCGAGAGTCACGTTTTTAAGAGAGGTACAGCCGGAGAATGCTGTATTGCTGATAGTTGTAACGGATCCGAGGCAGGCAACTCCGTCCCCGGCGGAAAAATCGAAATTACCTACTTTAGAGAGTTTGGTGCAGTTGAAAAACGCACTGTTGCCGATAGTCGTGACGCTGCTTCCGAATTTGACTTCGGTAAGCGACGTACATCCCTGAAATGTCTGAGTCGGAATCTCTTTGAGGTTCGTACTTCCGAGATTTACGGTTTTGAGAGATGTACAGTCCTTGAAAATTGTACCGCCGATGCCGAATACTGTTACCTTGGAAAGATCCTCGACAGATGTAAGGGAGGTACAGCCTACGAACGCCTGTTTTCCGAGGGTTGTAACATTCTCCAGATTTACAGATGTGAGTGAGGTGCAGCCGTAGAATGCATAGTCTCCGACGGATGTGACATTGGAGAGATTAATATTTTCGAGAGAAGTACAGCCGAAGAATGTATTCATCGGAATAGTTTTAACGTTGTTTCCGAGGACGACTGATACAAGAGAGGTACAGTCTTTGAACGCATACTTGCTGAAAGTGGTGAAATCATCTCCGAAGGTCACGTAACTAAGTTTGGTTCCCATGAAGGAACTCTCTCCGACGTCCTTGACTTTGGTGAGATTGCCCACGGAAGTAAGAGAAGTACAGCCGTTGAATGCATAAGATCCAATGGAAGTGATATTGCTGTTGAATTCTACTTTAGTGAGAGATGTGCAGTTCATGAACATGTTGGCTTTAATGGACGTGATATTATTCGGGATGGTTACGGTGTTAAGTGCTGCAGCACCCAGGAATGCACTATTTCCCAGATTTGTGAGGTTGTTTCCCAATGTCACCGAAGTAAGTGCTGTACAGCTTCTGAACGCATAAGATCCGATGGATGTAACCTTAACGAGATTCAGAGAACACGGACTGTCGGAGGTTCCGAGCGGGCAGCGTGCAAATGCATAGGTTCCGATTGAAGTAACGCCGGAAAGATCTCCCGATACGGAGGTGAGTTTGATGCAGCCGTAGAATGCATAGTCTCCGACGGATGTGACGGAATTCGGAATGGTTACGGATTCGAGTACAGTAGGAAGAAATGTCACGTCGTTTCCTGCAGTTGCACTCCCTTCATATTTATCAACGCGTAGGAATGCGTTATTTCCGATGGATGTGACTCCGTCCTTGATTACAATTTTCTTGACATCCCCCATCTCCGACATCCACGGGGCTTGTTCGTTAATACTCGCTTTACTGTCCCCGTAGTCTTTCATCATTCCCGAACCGTTTATCGTAAGCGTTCCGTCTGTACTCAGACTCCACTTAAGATTATCTCCGCATGTGCCGCTGGTGGGGGTATCTGCGGCATCCGCAGAGTCGCTCATCATAACAAACGCCGCCACACACAGCAGTGCAGCGACGGCAAACAAGACCGTTTTCTTCATAACAGTAACCTCTCGTCGTAAACTCCGAAAGTGAGAATCCTCTGCGGTACGGATGATGCATATATACAGAACGCAGCCGTATCGGGGAACAGTCGTAACATATCGGAGCCCTCTCATTCAGGGCTCCCGCAGAATCCTTTACGGATTTACCTGCAGAACGGAAAACAAACCGTCCTCCCCCCCCCCTCTTATGAAGAGAAGGAAGCGGAACAGAACCCAACTGCTTCTGTTATCCTACGCATATTATTAATTATTTATCACAGAAATGCAGACTGCATATCTCTAAATCTGGGATATACAGACTGTATATCTCAGGAATAAGGCCCTGCCGCAAATTGATTCGGCACAGATATCCCCGATAATCAACCGAACAGTCTCTGCTCAGATGTAAATAAAACACCGGCAACGGCACAACAGGGAAGACTGAAAATCACGGTAAACTGAAGAACAATCTGCCCGACGGATCGGACAGAATATTCTTCATAAACATCTCCTGTTTCGGAAAAACGTAATCAGACCTTACAGGCGTTACCGATAATATCTCACCCTCTTACGAATTTCACATAATCCGCTTTTCCCACAGAATGTATATCTTTCATTATCTGCACCAGAGTCTGCGAATCCGTGGAGATAATCATAACCTCAAGACATCTCCTGTTCAGAAGATGCGAATGAAGCTGTGTCTTGATCTGTCCTTCGTATCTGTGGTATATCTTCGACATCCACATATCGTCGTGATCTCCGTGAACTATCACCAACACACCTTCCGCCTGTCCGTTCATGTCCGAAAGTTCTTTCATTTCCGTTTCCGCGGATCTTATCGCATGTCTTATCGCCTCGCTCCTTCCGCTCAGACCGTAGCATTTCTGTATGTCATCCAATTCTTCGATATACTCATCGGGCAGAGATACGCTTATGATTCCCATGACATCACCGTTATTAACAACCGATACCTCTCAGTATCGAAAGTTAATAACTATCTCCCAATATTTTAATAATCATTCCCGATGAAGGCAGAGTATGGAAATTGCAGTGACCTTCCTGATTTACACAGTCATTCTGCTGGCGGTGGCGATGATCGGTGCGTATACGCCGTTCATAAGAGAACTGTCCGACAGACAGACCCATCTTCTGGTTGCGCTCAGTGCGGGAATCTTTCTCGGAATCTTATTCTTCCTGTTACTCCCGGAAGCTATAGAAGAATGTGCGGAAGGCGGTTACGGTGCCGAAGTCACCTGTATTTCCGCAATGTTCGGATTCCTTGTCATATTGGGCGTGGATGTTTTGATCAAACACATGCACGCAGAAGAGTGTCATGACGAATGTAACGAAGAATGTCACGAAGACGAACATACGCACAGCATTGCGTCTTTATCTGCGTTTATAGGATTGTCCGTACATGCATTCGTAGACGGTCTGGTACTTGCGGCATCAATGATGGTCGACCCGAATATAGGGGCTCTCGCTCTTGTCGGCATGTGCATTCACAAATTCGTTGTATTGTTTTCATTATCATCCACATTCCTTCTGACCGATTTGGATAAAAAGACAGTAATGAAGTATCTCTTCGGTTTCGCATGTATCACTCCGATTGCGGCAGTGATTTCATTCATTGTCCTGAACGGCGTATCCGTCGACGGAATGGTGGGAATACCTCTCGCGTTCTCCGCTGGAACGTTCATGTATGTTGCGTTATGCGATATGGTTCCCGAAGCATTCCACAGGAAAACTCAGGATTCGAGAGCATTCATTATGCTTCTGATCGGTATTGCGATTGCCGCTGCCGTATTCCTTCTGATGGGACACAGTCACTGAGAGAAGTGTGCGGGAAACCGCACACCTCTCTTTCTATGTGTTAATTTTATAACAGTTGAGTCCATACAGCATCAGGATGACGGAGAACATCTGGTTCTGGGTAGGATTCCTTGCTCTCATCGCCGTACTGATGGCTTTTGATCTGGGCGTATTCAACAAAGGTTCGAAACACATCGATGCGAAGAAAGCAATGAAGATGACTGCCCTGTGGATAGGTATTGCAGTTGCATTCGGAATCTTCATCCTGATCACATTGGGAGCCGATAAGGCCGTCGAATTCTATACAGGTTATATCGTCGAAGAATCGATGAGTATCGACAATCTGTTCGTATTCATCCTGATATTTTCATTTTTCAGAATTCCCGACGATTACCAGCACAAAGCACTCTACTACGGTATCTTCGGTGCTCTGATTTTCCGTGCAATCTTCATCTTCGCCGGTGCCGAACTCATGGAGAGATTCGAGTTCGTAATGTACATCTTCGGTGTAATCCTTCTTATCGCCGCAATCAAAACAATCTTCAAGAAAGATGACGACGAAGGAGAAAACAAAGTTGCGGTTACGATGTCGAAGATTTTCAAGACATCTCCCGAACTTGACGGAGATAAGTTCTTCACGAGAATCGACGGAAAACTGATAATGACTCCGCTCCTGCTGTGTGTCATTGTTATCGAACTTTCGGATATCATATTTGCAATAGATTCCGTCCCCGCTGTGTTGGCGATAACTACGGACAGATTCATTGTGTACACATCCAACATCTTCGCGATTATGGGTCTGAGGTCTCTGTATTTCACAATCAAAGAATCCATGAAATCTCTGAAGTTCCTCAACTACGGTCTCGGAATCATACTTGCATTCGTTGCATTCAAACTCCTTGCGGCGAAGTTCATACACATCCCCGTGTTCGCATCGCTGCTTGTGATCGTAGGCGTATTGGCTGTAACAGTCATACTGTCGCTGATGTTCAAGGACAAAGATCCCGAAACACCGGAATCTCAGGTATGATTCATACGCAGATTAGAATGCAGACACAATCGCAATATTGATATATAGTTCAGTGAACTCACGCACTCATGAAATCTTATCCGATCACGCACGATGAGATCGTAGAACTCAAACAGACGATGGGATTCCGTATCAACAGCAAGATCTGGGCGGATTACGCCGAGAAACACCAGGACGGATGCACGAGTGTGGAGCTTATCGACTTCGTCAAACAGTGGATGAACCCTCCGTACGAGAAACCTGCGGATCAGCTCGATACCTATCTCGAGAACATCCTCAAAGAGTTCATCAACTTCATACGCCCTGACACAGCAGTCAAGATCGAATGATACAACCGCAGGGTCCGTCCCTGCGTCTTAATTTCTCTTATAATTCTTCATCCCAGAGCGTGTATACCTTCCGGTAAGCCCCGGAACCGAATAAGAATACGGGCGTTCTTCCGGTTTGTAATCTTTCATACAGATTGGCCCTATGTGAGTTCCTTTACCTACGGCCTCCGAATCTCAGCGAATCATCGGAACGGCATCGGAAACGACAGTTTCGCCTGAATTCAGAAGGTAATAATAAAAAAAGTGAAGGTGCCGAACCTGTTCATCGGCCCGTACCTTCGTTCGTTCGACCGGGAGATAACAATCAGTTTTTGGACCAGACGTTACCCGAATGACTGCGCGTCTCTGCGATTCTGACGAGTCCCCTGAGACGGAGTCCCTTCAGTATACCGCTGACCTCCCTGGCGTTCATGCCGAGGGAATCGCATATGTCCCTTGCAGTGCATTTTCCGTTGTCATCTATGACACTCAGGACCTGCTTCATCTTTTCAGATCTTGCCGTTGCCATTTTAACCACTTAATAATTCATTAAACGGCTGAGTATTTTAACATTACCGTATTTCGTAAAATTAACGCGAAATAATCAATTACGTCCTTTGTTACGTAACATCCCGTTCCTGAGGTCCCAGAGCTTCTGAGACAGATCTACATAATATCTGTGCGGATTCGTGAAACGTTTCACTTCGTCCCACAGTGTGGCCATCTGCTCTCCGTGATATTTTCTTATCTCGCCGAGAGACGGAAGTTTGTAAACCTGCTTACCGTTGATAATAACAGGTACCTGAAGTTCTCTGACGGTGAAATCCTTAACAGTCTTTCTCTTCCACGTCGCATCGGGATCGAACAGTTCCAGAGGTTCGTTTTCGTCGATTGTTTCGTCGTGAAGACAGACCTGATCCGCAAGTGCCATTCCGTTTTTATCATATATTCTGAAGACTTTCTTGAATCCGGGTGTCGTGAGCTTACCCATATTCTCGGAAATCTTGATCTTCGGAATTATAACTCCGTTGTCTTCGACGGCAACGAGTTTGTACACACCGTTGAAGACAGGGTCGCTGTGAGATGTAATGAGATTGTCTCCCACACCGAATCCGTCGATTTTCGCTCCCTGTTCCAAAAGATCGCGGATAAGCCATTCGTCCAATGCGTTGGAAACAATAATTTTACACTGTCTGAGACCGGCATCGTCCAGCATCTTCCTTGCCTTCTTGGTAAGGAATGACAGATCCCCGGAATCCAAACGTATGGCACATTTCTCCAAACCGAACTCTTTGAAGACTTTGATTGCATTGGGAATACCGCTGCGGATTGTATCGTATGTATCAACCAACAACGTAGCGTTATCGGGATAAAGTTTGCAGAATGCCGTGAATGCTTCATATTCCGAAGGGAACATCTGCACCCATGAGTGGGCCATAGTTCCGCTTGCGGGAACACCGTACCACTTATCGGATACCGTACATGCGGTACCTCCGCATCCCGCAATATATGCCGCTCTGGCACCTAACACTGCGGCATCGGTTCCCTGTGCTCTTCTCGAACCGAATTCAAGAACGACTCTTCCTTCCGCGGCACGTACGATACGACTTGCTTTGGTTGCAATCAGAGTCTGATGGTTCATCGTAAGAAGTGCAAAAGTTTCCAGGATCTGAGCCTCGATTGCATTGGCTCTGATTGTAACAATAGGTTCTCCCGGGAATACGGGTGTTCCCTCTGGTATTGCATAAACATCCCCTGTGAAACGGAAATTCTTCAGATAATCAAGGAATCTCTCCCCGAAGACTCCTTTGGAACGCATGAATTCTATATCGCTGTCATCGAATCTCAGTTCTGTAATGTAGCTTATCAACTGTTCCAAACCGGCAGCTACTGCAAAACCTCCTCCGTCGGGTACATTTCTGAAGTAAAGATCGAAGTAAACGATGCGATCGGCGAGACCGTTTTCCATATACCCGTTACTCATTGTGTATTCGTAATAATCGCATAGGAGGGGGATGTTCCTGGGATTCATCACCGTGCTTATCCGTGACATGATATTTAAGAGGGTCGAGGGAGAACACCTGAATATCATAAGACGGGCTGGCACATACTGTCAACGGAACAGAAGAGAAGACCTGAAGTAACAACTGATCTGAAAACCGTGAGGAAATGGTGCTCCTGACGGAATTCGAATCCGTGTCGGAGCCTCGAGAGGGCTCCATGATTGGCCGCTACACCACAGGAGCGAATAATAGCATCCGTGAGAAAGCGACCCCATAAATAAACCTTTCTTGCCGTGTACTAAACACGGACTTCGAGAACAGTTACTTAGATGCTGTTTTCTGAATTATA
>CAVIIW010000004.1:0-117119 GCA_963643255.1 Candidatus Methanomethylophilaceae archaeon | reverse complement strand
AGCGGCTTCGACATCGAACTACACATTCACCGAAGTCACGAAGGAGTTCACCATATACATTAGTGTAATTTTCTACAATAACGGCGGTACCGGCACGATGTTAAACCGTTCGGTGACGGAGAGCACATACACATTGCCGGCATGCGAATTCACTGCACCCGCAGGTAAGAAGTTCACAGGTTGGTCCTATTCTGCTGACGGTGAAATCATCGCCGGAACCAGCATAACCCTCGACAAAGGAGAAGTGTCGCTCTACGCAATATGGGCTGCAGTCACTGCCGGTACAGTCGAATCCGATACGAACACTCTGACGTTCCCGGAGAAGATTACCACCACAGGCGAACTGAAAGTCGTGCTGAAAGACGGCAAGAAAGAATACGATATGACCTTCGCCTCCGGAACTGAGATTTCCGCAGGAACAGTGGTCAGTGTTGCTTTCGTGACCGAGGAGAAGGACAACACAGTCTACGAGATTAATACCGGAACTTACAACGGAAGCTTCACTGTGAAGCTCCCCTGTCAGACCGAATTCTCAAAGGCTGTCGTTACCTGTTTGGACGATGAGAATGTAAAAGTGTCCAACGTCGATTACAACCCGACTGACGGATTCGTCACATTCACGGTCGAACACAACTCGCAGTTCAAGATCTCTCTTGAAAATGCAGCATCGGACGATAACACGCCCGCTATCGTAATGGCCGCTCTCCTTGTGATTGTGGTTATTGTCGGATTCCTCGCAGTTATACTGAAGAGAAAAGCCTGAAACGATTTCAAAAACAGGGGGAGGCAACTCCCCCGATAATTTTTATTTTTCATTCATAACATGTGATTACAGTCAATTATGCCCTAACAATACTGTTAATAGACATGATTGGATATTATTAAGTATAATATACTTATAATAAGTACAGTAGCCTGTACTTATCTGCCCTGAGGTGAAGCATTTGAAACAATACAAAATCAGATCACTGGAGTCAAAGCACATTCTGTCTACGATTCTCTTCCTCGGGGAGCACGGAACAGCTACCAAGACGGAAGTTTACGAAAATGTTTCCAAGAATCCCAGGATGCCCGATAAATTAAGAGAACTGGAAAGTCTCGGGCTGATAGTAATCCGTGACGGATATCCTACTTACATAGAACTTACATCCAAAGGTGCGGAGATTTACGAAGTGCTGAAGAATGTCGAGTTACTGATGTGAATTATCAGCTCACAGGGAGGGGGAACCGCCTCTCCTGTGATACATTTCATGAATTTTTCGTCAACCGAATCTTCGTATACGGCGTCTGTGTCGGAGTTGTCCGCTGTCACTACTGTATTTCAGGTAAGGGTTACGGCTTATGAGTTACATAAGTCGTAACTCATCCGATCCTGTAGGTAAAGCGTTCACTTACTTCGTTCGCGACTGCGAAGATTGTCCCGCGTGTACTGTATCAGATGATCTTAGGTATTTCTTTCAACCCCAAAAGTGTCTCACAGTCAATCAGAACAATATCATTTTCTTCGGCGTATTCACGTAATTCATCACTGAATCCGCCTGCAGAAAACAGAACAAACTTCACGTTGTCTCCGATCTTTGCATCTTCACATCTCCGCATAAGCGTATTCAGAGGTGTGAAACCGATCGGATTCTTACCGAATTTACATTCACACGCAACAGTATGAATGACATCCTTATCATCGACAGCTTTCGCCGCAATATCTATGTCGACTTCCTCGCCGTCGGAATCCCTTCCCCACCAGGAACCGATTTCCGTTACAGTAAGATGTTCTTTCAGCCATTCTGTACAGATAATCTCAAACATACGCCCGAGATGGGAATCTATCCTGTCACTCAGCAGTCTGTACGCTTTCCCCGGAGAATCTGCCGTATCTATAAGTCTTGAATTCCTTTCGGTTACGGTGTAATGGAATGCAATAAACGGATCTTTTATCTTGTAGATCGGCTTCTTCGGCGAATCACCCATCGGATGTTTTCTTTCGATAATATCCACAAATTCCAAATCGTCAAGTATTCTCTTACACGCAGCGCGGTCGATCATCAGTTTATCCGCAATCTCCGCCTGTCTTACGTATCCGTCTGCGATACATCTCACCGCTCCGGTGTAATTCAGATTTCCTTTGAACTCCTGCAGTATCATCTGCGGAGCGTCATCTCTCCAAGGGGACTGATGTCTGAATAAAAGGTCGGAAACATTCGATTCGTATGTTTTCTTATCTGCGGCGAGAAGATACTGCGGAATGCCGCCCGCAGTCACATACCACTTCAGCGTATCATATGGATTCATCTGAGGGTGGAATTTCATCGATTCTTCCAATCCGATCTGATTTACATGCAGATTGTTCGTAAATCTTCCGTAAAGCGGTCTGTCGTAACTTTCGGTTTCTTTACGCATAACCGAGATTGACGAACCGCATATGACAAACATGCAATCCGCACCTTTGAATCCCCTGTCCAAGGATTTCTGTACAACCGAAGCAGCCTGCGGAGCGGATTCCGTGAGGAAAGGAAATTCGTCGATGATTACCAAAGTATGCTTTTCCGAACATAATTCTTCGATTATGCTCATCAGATGCGATAAATCCTTAGCTTCAATCTTATGTTCACAGAATTTTGATACATCTTCGGAAAGAGACAGCAGAATTTCGTAGTATGATTTTCTCACGGCATGAAGATAAATTGTGCGCTTATTTTCTGAGAAGACGGGATTTGCCCATTCCTTTACGGCCGTAAACGCAGCATGTGACCAATCCATCCGACTGCCATAGCCTCTCAAGATACTGCAGTTCGGTTTCTCTGCCGATGAATTCTCCGTCCGTCACAATGTATCAGATGACTAATTGATTTTAAATCAATTACCGAACCGCATAGAAACAGGCACATACAGCAGCTAAAACACAAAGGGAGTGGGCCTATCCGGATTTGAACCGGAGTCAATGGCTCCCAAAGCCACAAGTATACCAAGCTAGCCCATAGGCCCACGGAATCGTGATTGATGGAGTTGTTATTAATCCTTCGGTTTCAGGAGTCCTTCGGATATCAGATGTTCTCTGAGAAGTGTTACAGCGTTACCGCGGTGGGACATAGTATTTTTTTCTTCCACTCCGATTTCAGCGAAAGTTCTCTTCCCGTCGGGACTGAAAATCGGATCGTATCCGAATCCGTCGTTACCTCTTTCCGAATCGGTAATAAATCCGTTGCATTCGCCCGTAACGATAATTGTCTTACCGTTAATGTCACAGCCGATACAGCATCTGAAAACAGCACTCCTGTCTTCAATATTTTCCATAAGTTTCAGTATCCCTGCGTTACCGATGGTCTTCTGTCCGTAGGCGGAATACACTCCCGGGAATCCTTTCAAAGCGTTGACAAACATTCCCGAATCATCTATGATGAAGTCTCTGATACCTTTCGAACGGATTTCCTCCATTCCTTTTTTCACGACTTCCTCCAACTCCGAAGTCTGCACTTCATCGTACGGGATGTGAAGATGAACCATCTCAACACCCATATCGTCAAACGCTTTCTGATATTCCCTTACTTTTCCGGGATTGGAAGTAATCACGTTAAGCTTCATGTGTATCTTGCCCTGCCTTTGATTTCTTCAACCTTCGCGAGAATCTGTTTGTAAGCAGGCATATTCTCACAGTATGATTCGATAATGTATCTGAAGGCACCGTCAATCGATGAGTGTGCCGATGTAAACGCTCTTTCGAGCAAACGTAAATCCACACCCATTTCTTCCGTGCCGATACGTGTATCTCCCAAAGAAAAGTCAATGAAACAGATGTTTCCGTCGTCATCGATAATCATATTCGATGTTGTCAGATCTCCGTGGCAGATTTTTCCGTTATGTAACATAGCCACGGCTTTTCCTATTCTTTTACATATTTCAGGTGCAGCGTCGGGATGCCCTTCCAGGGCATCCCTGACGCTGACTCCCTCAATATACTCCATAGTGATGCTTCCTTCTTCCAAATCCACATCGTAAACAACAGGGGATCTCACACCTGCCTCTCTTGCATCGATCATTACTCTTACTTCGGATCTTGTTCTCACAGATCTCAGATGTTTATCCAAATCGGGATGACGGTATCCCTTAGGCTCTCTTATCTTAACGACCGCATTGCGGTCACGGTATACCGTGCGGTACACCGTCGCTTCAGCCCCTCTCCCGATTTCGGTACAATCCATAATGACGGCCATAATGTCGTTATTATTATTTATTGCGAGTCTTATCTTTTTGAAAAAGGAGGTATATGATGAGATACACCATTACCGGAGACAATCTTCAGTTCGTAAACATACAGCTGGAACCCGGAGAGGAATTAAGATCCACCGCAGGCTCGATGAGCTACATGACCGGAAATGTAAGAATGGATGCCAAGATGGAAGGCGGTCTGCTCAAAGGAATGAAGAGAATGATTTCCGGAGAATCGTTATTCCTTGTGAAATACCGCGCCGAAGGCGGTTCGGGAATCGTGGGTCTCGCTGGCGATGTTCCCGGAAAGATTCTCGATATCGATGTTACCAAGGGCGCGTGGATCGTTCAGAAGACAGGATACCTCGGTTCCGAAGCAACCGTGGATTTGGATATGACTTTCCAGAAGAAACTCGGCGGAATGCTTTTCGGAGGAGAAGGTTTGATTCTCGAAAGACTCAGCGGAAAAGGTATCGCATTCATAGGTGCCTGCGGAGATTTCAATATCGTCGACTTAAAACCGGGAGAACAGTACAAAGTCTCTACAGGAAAAGCCGTAGCATGGGAAGAGGGCGTTAAGTATGACATCACCGCGGCAGGTAATGCAAAGACTGCAATCTTCGGAGGAGAAGGATTGTTTGTCACAACACTCACAGGTCCCGGAAAGATTGTGATACAGTCGATGACCCTCGGAGAACTTGCAATGGCACTGTACCCGTACATGCCGTCTAACTCGTGATAACATGAATCCGTATTCAGTTAAGAAAGAAAGCACGGGAAAGTCCGGATTGGCGCTGGCACTGATTACTGTCGTGATTATCGCAGTAATAGGAATCACGGCATGGGTGCTGTACAGCAATCCCGATATCCTGGAGAACGTATTGTACGTAATTTTGATTATCATAGCTGCGATTGTCATTATCGCCGTGGCAATATGGATTATCACGGCATTGCTTGCAATACCGTACTATATCGCCAAAGGCGAATCGTATCAGGACGATGCAAGTTACAATCTCGATGACGTATCCTCTGCAGGTGAGGTACGCAGCGACGATAAGAAAGAATGATTCATCATTTTAATTGAAACAGTTTTCTACCACATCGCCCATTAGGGCGACGTGGAAAGAATACCTACCGGATGCAGTACATTCGACGAACTCCTGGGCGGAGGTCTTGAGAAGGGCAGTATGACACTGCTTTACGGAGAGGCCGGAACGGGAAAGACAAACATCTGTATGCAGACTGCGTATAATGTTGTGAAATCCGGTAAGAAAGTTGCCTATGTCGACACCGAAGGATTATCTTCGGAAAGGATTTCACAGATATTCACAGACGAAGGTTCCACCAAAGAATTACTTGTTTTCCAGGTACACAGTTTCGAGGAACAGACCGACAGAATTAATAAAGTCTGTAAGCTTTCGACGGCCAACGACAAGATCGGATTGGTTGTTGTCGACTCCATCACAATGTTTTACCGTCTGCATTCGGACGATATGCTCGTGAGAAACGAGTTTATCAGGCAGACGGAGATGCTGATGGAAGCTGCGAGGCAGAACGATATTGTTATTCTTCTCACGTCACAGGTGTATACAAACATAGGTTCCGGCTCCATTGAGTTTCTGGGCGGGCATGCGCTGCATCATAACGCCAAAACAATCATCCGCTTGGATAAGAGATCTAACGGAAGGCGTACCGCCAATATCGTCAAACACAGAAGTCTTCCCGAGGGAAGGTTTGCCAATTACCGCATAACGGAGACGGGAATCGAAGGAGACTGAGTCTTCCCGTTATGAAGAAGGGTCTTAAGGCTCTCTTATCTTAATTTTTCATATATGCCCTGATTACAGGAAATCATCTGTTATTCGCTGATTTGCGATACTGCCGTAACACACTAACCGCTAACTGTAGTCTTTTTCTTTTTTGTACACATATCAACTCACACACCGTATGGTAACGACCGTAGGGGAATTGAGCGTTCATGAAACGGAGAACTGTCTTCTCTCCAATCTCAGGGATACGGCAATTTATTTCAGAGATCTCATGGGAAGTTCAGATGCATTGGACGTTGTGATAAAAGCAATCGAGGATGTCATGGACAGAGAATTGATGGAACGTTTCGATGAAAGCAATCCGCTGTTCGATGACTGAAATCAGAATAAAAGCTCCGAACCGTTATCGGATAAACAGTTTCCGGGAGGCCCCGAAGGGGCCTCCGTCAAAGAAAAATCAAACATCTCTGTTCATTGCGTATTCAGCAAGAGCAATCATGAATTCTTTGTCCTTGCTGTCTTCAAGACAGTCAAGCTTTGAGATTGCATCCTGTGTATACTTCTTGGCCATATCGATTGCATAATCGATACTGCCTGTTTTCCTGAGTATTTCCCTTGCAGTCTCAATCTCGTCTTCCGAAGCATCTTCTTTTCCGAGAACGGACAGGAACTTCTTCAGATCATCTTTGTCTTTGATGTTCTCAACCGCATGACATACGATAACTGTCCTCTTTCCCTTACGGATATCGTTTCCTGCGGATTTTCCGGTCTTTGCGGGATCTCCGATAATTCCGAGGATATCGTCATACATCTGGAAAGCGACACCGAGTGACATTGCATATTCGTGAATTGCCTTGGCAACATCATCGCCTGCTCCGCCTACCAAAGCACCGCCTGCAGCGCCTGATGCAAAGAGAACACTTGTTTTCAGACGGATTGTTTCAATGTACTCATCCATCTTCACATTCTCGTTGTTTTCGTTGTTGATATCCATCTGCTGTCCGCGTGCAAGATCCCAAACAGCTGTAGAAACAACCGAAAGGACTTTCCTGATTACATCTCCGGAAACATCCATCGTAGAGATAATCTGGAAAGCTTTCGCGAATAATCCGTCTCCTGCAAGAACAGCCGTAGGCATTCCGTACTTCACGTGCGACGTAGTCATTCCGCGTCTCTTCTCATCTCCGTCCATGAGATCGTCATGAATCAGAGTGAAGTTGTGAATGTACTCAATGGCAACAGCCAAGGGCACAGCCTTACTCTTATCTCCTCCGACGGCACCGCACGCGGCGATAACCATCGCAGGCCTCATTCTCTTTCCCCCGTGATAGGGGTACTGTCTGCATGCTTCTATGAGGTTGTTCGGTTCCTCATCTCCGATGTACGACTTTATCGCTCCGTCGAGCTCCTCGGACATCCTTGCAAGTTCTTTCCTGGCATCCATCAGAATCCTTCCGTCCATTCTGCAGTCTTTCCGACCGTAATATAATCTGTTTTCGATAATTCTGCGATGTTCTCACATCCAGTGAGCATCATCGCCGTTCTGAGTTCTTCTCTTATTACTGTTAACACTTTGATAACTTCGTCGGATGATTCCGTCGCAGCCTTCAGCACTGCACCCGACGCTCCCGCGCACACGGCACCCATTGCTATGGATTTGGCGACATCCAATCCGTTTAAGACGCCGCCCGATGCAATCACAGGGAGTTTTGTATCGATTGTAAGTAATGATGCAGTCGCAGGTATTCCCCAGTCGAAGAATGTCCTGCCGATTCTTTCCTTCAGCAGATCGTTCTTCTCTCTGGCTCTGTACATCTCTATGGCGGAGAAGCTTGTACCTCCCATACCTCCGATGTCTATTGCCCTTACGCCGATTCCTTCCAATCTCATCGCGGTTTTATGGGAGATTCCTGCTCCTGTCTCTTTTACAATCAGCGGAAATTCACGTGCGAATTTTCTTATTGCTTCCGTGCAGCCGACACTGTTCATATCTCCTTCCGGCTGAACGGCCTCCTGCAGGAAGTTGAGATGTACTGCCATATAATCCGCGGAAATTAAGTCCATTAAATTTCCGATGTCTTCCGACGTAAGTGCATGTTTCTTCTTCTGCTCAACCAACTGCGGAGCGCCTACGTTGCCTATAATCAAAGGAATGTCGTAATCGTTGATTACGCTGTAACTTTCCTTACTGACACCTTCCGCGGCAGCTCTCTGGGAACCGACTCCCATTCCTACGCCCATCTCGGAACATGCTTTCGCAAGATTCTTATTGATTGCAACGGCACCGTCGAATCCGCCCGTTATTGCGTTTACAATGAACGGAAACTCAAGTTTCTTTCCCAATACAACAGATGATGTATCGATGTCATCGTAATTCAATTCCGGTAATGCTTCGTGTATCAGTTTAATGTCGTCCCAGTACCTGTAACCCGGGGTAACATTTTCATTGAGTGTTATGTTGATGTGGTCCGCTTTTCTTCCTTCTATCCTGGCCATATCATTCACCTTTCGCCCTGGTGCAGGGAACATCTTCTCCTTTCAGAAGTGCCAGCAGTCTGTTTTCGACTGTACCGTTGACGAGAACACAGTCTCTTTTGCTGTGACATACACTGAGCATAGTCTCGATTTTTCCGCGTACTCCGCCTGTCACATCCGCAACGGTGATTTCCGTATCTGCATTTTTCAGCGTATCGGAATTCACGTATCTCAGTAATTCGGCATCAGGATTTGTTTTCGGATCATGGTCGAATAATCCGTCTACATCTGATACGAATATTACACGGTCTGCATCGAACATATCGGCAAGGATTTTCACAATCTGATCTCCGGAACATATCGCGAATCCTAATTTCTTGTCCTGAACAACATCTCCGAACATTACAGGCATTATTCCCTTTTCAACCATGGATTTCAGGACGTAATCGTCGCTGATTTTCAGAATCCTGTCTTCCATGAAGAATGCGGAACCCGGGGGTACTGACACTGCAGGTATTCCCGCTTCGATTAATTCCATCACGACCATTGAACTCAAATCTCTGGTATCGTAACATACCTGTGCTGCGGCGGATATCTGATTCTTATTCCTGTATCCTCCGTTAAGGTCGTATTCTTTCGCAAGTATGTGTCCGAAGGAACCCGCTCCGTGTACGATGATGACGTCTTCTTTCGATTCTTTGATCTCACGGCAGAGTCTCGCGACCGTTTCTCTGTTGAACTTACGGTACTCCGACTTATCGGTGATTACGCTTCCGCCGAGCTTGATTATCATCATCGTTTCTGCGTAAGCGAAATTAAATAATAATGGTTTGGACGCTGGCACGATAAAGCATCCGCTTATCGTAATAATTGATAAAAGTGGCCGACAGCGTTTCTGAGTTCCCGTACACTTGCGCAATACAGTACAGTCAGAGACGCAGGCGGGCTTAACTGCCGGGTTCGGAATGGGACCGGGTGTTACACCGCCGCTATGGCCGTCGTACCGAAACTCTGCATACTTATTCCGTATATAATGCTTATTCTTTTACCAATAATTCCGTGCGGGGCGGAACGCCCCGCACAGGGGAGGATCTGCGCATCTTTCAGCCCGATATTAACGCCTGAAAAATTCCTGAAAAACGAAGTGCGAAACAGCGCATTTCGTAAAAAACGAAACAATCTAACCGATAATCGGTTTGTTTCGAATCAGACACACACGCAATTATTAATATTATCTAGCGGATTAACGGAACTATGGCAAGGACGAAGAAGGCAGACACAGGTGCTTTCGAACTCTATCTCACTGATGAAGGTGAAATGAGCAGTATCGTACAGGTCTCGGACCCCCTTCACATCAGTATTCTCAACGAACTCTCAAAGATGCCTCTCTCCATGAGTGAAGTCGCGGACATGACAGGTAAAGCGCAGTCCACACTTTCCGTTCACATGGATCAACTGGTTTCCCGCGGACTTATTACGTTTGAGTTTGATAAAAACGACAGCCGCAGAAAGATCTTCAGACTCAAATCGAGAAAACTCGCATTCTCCAAGGAAGTTACGCAGTTCTCCAGGAACGACTCGGAAACATTCTTCGGCAGGATGATGGACAGCAAAGATTTCCACAGAGACACACTCACAAGATTCCTCACGAGGGTTGAAGCTGTCGGATTGGATGTTTCACCTCTTACGGAAGGACTCGGATGTGAATTCGGAGCCTATATCGCATCCAAGATTCAGGTCAACAAAGTCGAAGAAGTAATTACGTGGCTGCAGGAGTTCTACGAGAAGAATGCCATCGGAGAAGTGTGCATTTACACATTCATGCCGCTGACAATCATCATCAGATCCACCGACAGTTACCCCTGCACAATCACCGCAGTGGCGGCATATCATCACGGATTGTTTGCCGAGTTACTCAGTAACGTAACGGGCAGAAGGTATGAAGTGACAAAATCCGAAATCTTCGGTACCGACAACAACTACCATAAGTTCGTAATCGAACCTAGGGAAGCTGTCATTTAAACTCTACACCGTCGTGGTCGAGGACGTCGTTCCAGAGCCTTATGGTCTCCTGGGCGTCGTCTTCATCCATAATTTCTATAGCAAATCCTGCGTGGATAACGGCCCAGTCGCCTACATTTGCCTCAACCATCGAGACATTCGCTTTCTTCATCACACCGCCGAAATCAATCTCAGCGATATCATCCGAAATGGAAACGATTTTACCGGGAACTGCGAGACACATCTCAATCACTCCGTCATGATTTTCAGGATCGCTTCCGCAGGCTGTCCGTCGCATGCTTCGAGAGCTTCTATTGCCTTTTCACGGTCGCAGTTGGTCTGAGAGATGACCAATTCGATATCTTCTTCGGGAATCGAACTCTCAATCTCATCAACCGCACCGGGTGCCCTCTCGGTTACAACACCGGAAATCTGATAGGTTGTCGAACCCTGCATAGTCATAGCATTGACATCGGGACTGCTGATTACGATATCCTTGTCACGACACCTGATGATGACTTCTACGGCATCGATGGAAGCATTTGTGATGCCCATCTTTTTCATTGCCTGTTTCATCTGACGCGGGTTTATGCCTTTCATTCCGGACATGATTCCACCAATGTGTGAGCTTTAATTAAACACTTTTCATCCTTTGAGAGATGATTCGACTGATGACAACAGAGCTTTGAGCAACTCATCCGCAACGGATGTGTCCGTAACACCGCCCTGAGCGAAATCTTTCTTTCCTCCGCCTCTTCCTCCGAACTTGGGAAGTGTTTCGGATAACACCGATTTACAGTCGATCTTTGCATTTCCGGATGCAACGATAACGGTAAGATTTTCTCCCGAACCTATGAGTACGGAAACCGAACCTTTTGCTTTGAACGATTCCGCAGCTTCGGTGAGAACACTGCGGTCGGATGTCGGGAATACTCCGCTGTAAACATTGACATCTTCAATCTTCACGGGACTGAGATTCTTCAATGAAGATGATACGGACTCTTTCAGCATCTTTTTGTAAAGTGCAATCTCATGTTTCATGTTGGAAACAGTCCTGACGATGTCGGACGGTTTGCTTCCCAAGTCATCGATAACAGAAAGACACGAAGAGGCCAACATCATTGCGTTATCCACCGCGGAATCTCCTATCTCGAAATGTATCTCGACACCTTCCTTTCCCGCGGATGTTTTCTTACTTACAAGAAGAGCGCCTATCTCTCCCGTCTCCATTACATGTATTCCGCAGCACGCGGCAATGTCCACATCTTCGATTTCCACGACACTTATTTCGTCTTCTTCGATACGGTCCAACTTCACACGTATTTTGGAAATGTCGGGATCGTCTCTGCTCATCATGCTTCTTCTGACCGCATGATTTTCGGAAATCACCTTATTCGCAAAACGTACCGCATCGGAAATCTTCTCCCAGGAGATGTCCCTGTCTACGATAACATATTTCGACTCAGGTGAAATGAAAATCTTCACGATATTCAGTTCGGGGTCCTGACGGCTGAGGGAATTGAAGAGAAGGTGCTCTGCGGTATGTCCTTTCATCAAATCGTAACGTCTGTCCCAGTCGACGCTGCACCAAATCCTGTCTCCGACTTTGAGATTGTGCCCGGGCATACGGTGTACGATCTCTCCGTCTTTTTCTCTGACTTCGGTGACTTTCACGCCTCCGACGATACCTGTATCGCATACCTGTCCTCCTCCCCCGGGGTAGAAAGCGGTACCTCCGAGTGTCACATATTCGCCGTCTACGGCTGTGACCTCGGCTTCGAACTCGGATACATATGCATCGTCTCTGAACAGTTCGTCTGTCATCTTATCGGAGCGGTTATTGTAATCATTGTTAATATCTTACGCTGTCCGTATGCGGATTACAGGTTTCGGAGACTTTATATAATTTCTAATCTGAGGATTCAATGCTCTCAGTCATTCCCGAGAACATATTGAGTAATTCTCTGTTGGGTATTGACAGAAGGTAATTGTCTCCGTGCGGTATTGCTTTGAGATAGCCGGAGACAGTCAGCAAAGAGTAGATGGATTTCGGATTTTTCAGATTTTTAAAAATCAGTTTCCTGACAATATCGCATTGAACGCTCTCTCCGGAACCGAGAGCCTTCAAATCTTCAGTGATGTCTCTGTTTGCATTTGAGATTATATCTGTTACAGCGGTGATTTTGCCTGAATTTACCCAATACAGCCCCGGTTTGAAATTCCTATTGATATAATTCAGTATACTCCATGGGTTGTAAATATCGGCATCTCCGAAACGGTATCCGTCATACCATTCTTTTGCTTCTTCGAATTTTTCCGGGTGACCGTAATCGGCACAGATCTGTTTCACCTCATTATTGGTGAAACCGAACATCTCATCGAATTCTGTATCGAAGATGTCATTTTCAATTATATTGTTCAAACCACTGAAGATGTTCTCTTTGGTTATCTGCATAATGCCTGTTACTATGCCCAATTGTCTGAAAGTGCCTTCCTTAAGCAACGGCGACAGCATACCTCCGATGAATGATAATATTTTACCGCGGAGTTCATCGTCTTTGATGTTATTGATAGATGCATCATATTCGTCGATTAACACTACGACTTTGGTGCCGTGATATTTTTCAAGTAATGCACAGAGGTTTGCGAATGCATTCATCAATTCTTCTTTGGAACCGAGGCCGTAATACAGTTTGTTGAAAAGATCTCTGTCGCGGTCGGTCAGTTTCGGTGAATCGAGAATGTATACGAACTGTCCGAACACCTCGTATATTTTCTGCTTAATCTGTGTGATGAATCCGTCGAAATCACTGAATTCGGCTTTGAGACTGAATGTTACGACTGGAAATGCATTTTTGTATCTGTCATATTCAGGATGTTTTGATATTTCCAATCCGTCGAACCATGTGTTGCCTTTGTATTTGATGTTGAAGAAAGCATCCAACATACTGAGGTTGAGAGACTTTCCGAAACGGCGGGGCCTTGTGTAGAGAAAGACTCCGTCTTCCGGGAACTGATCCAAAATCTGCCCTATCAGCATACTCTTATCCACAAAGTAATAGTCCTTGTTACGAATGGATTTGAAATCCTGAATGCCTACAGGGAGTTGTTTCATAAATCAAGTGAAGTGATGGCACCTTATATAACTCGCCTAAATTCAATCATTGTGTAACAAACCGACATATCTCTCTCTGCACAGGGAGGGGTACAGTTAATTAGACGTTTGACATACACATATGGCGATAAGGTGTACATATGGCGGATACCGGTGAATTCGATGAGTTGGACAGACGTATTATAGACATGCTCTGTGCGTCGAGCGAGGGTTCATACAGGCAGATCGCCAAAGAGCTGGGTATTCACCCCACGACACTTATCCAGAGAGTAAAATCTCTCGAAAACAGAGGCGTCGTAAACGGCTACCGTGCAAAAGTCGACTACATGAAAATGGGATTCGATTTCATGGGTATTATTCAGATTTACGTCGACAAGGATACATTGGGAGTACAGGAAAGAATCACCGCGATACCGCAGGTCATCGCGGTGTTCGACGTCACAGGAGAATGCGATTCCATTGCATGGATTGCATGCAGGAACAGAGAGGAATTCTCCGAGATTGTAAAATCCATCCTCATGATCGAAGGTGTCAAGAAAACAAACACTTCCGTTATTCTCAACATGATGAAGGATCCCATGGATTTTGTCCCTCCGATTGTGTCCGACTGATATAATACGGCAACAATTTACCGTAAAGATATACGCGCGCGACCAAATCCTTTTATCGCCCCTGTAGGATGGGGTCGCATATAAACCTCAAAAGAGGGTAACCGAAAATGAGAAGAACGCACACCTGTGGAGAACTCAGATCATCGGATCTGGGAAAAGAAGTATGCCTGCAGGGATGGGTGAGATTCTCCAGGGATCACGGAGGGGTCGCATTTATCGATCTCGCCGACAGATACGGGATCACCCAAGTTGTGTTCGACCCGGAGGATCTTCCCGCCGGGACGGATGCGCAGGCACTCGCCGACACCATGAAGACATTCACCCGCGAATCCGCCGTTTCGATAAACGGTATCGTCAGGAAGAGAGTCGAGGGTACGGAAGACAGCCGTAATGCCACAGGTGACGTGGAAGTTCTCATCACATCCGCGGAATTACTCAGTAAATCCGAAGTTCCTCCGTTTGAAATCGGAGATCAGAAAGAAGGAGTTCTTCCGTCCGAAGATGTACGTCTTGAGTACAGATATCTGGATCTGAGAAGAACGGAAATGATCAGAGCGATGGAGTTCAGGAGCAAATTCGTACACCTCGCAAGGCAGTACCTCGAATCCCAGGGATTCCTGGAGATTGAAACTCCCATGCTCGCAAAATCCACGCCCGAAGGTGCAAGGGATTACGTTGTTCCGTCAAGGGTTCACCCCGGTACGTTCTACGCTCTTCCACAGTCCCCTCAGCTTTACAAACAGATGCTGATGGTTGCGGGCATGGACCGTTACTACCAGGTTGCAAGATGCTTCCGTGACGAAGATTCAAGGAAAGACAGGCAGCCCGAGTTCACACAGCTCGATATGGAAATGTCGTTTGTGGATGAAAAAGACATCCAGGACAACATGGAAAAGATGTTCGCGTTCATCTGGAAAGGTCTCTACGGAGAAGAACTCCAGATTCCGTTCCCCAGGATTTCCTACATGGAAGCAATGGAGAGATACGGTTCCGATAAGCCCGATCTCAGGTACGGACTTCCCCTGGAGAAACTTACCGAAGTGTTCAGAGAGACCGACTACGGAATCATGAAGAGAATCGTCTCCGAAGGAGGTATCATTGTAGGTATCAACCTCAAGAAAGATATCGCCGGCGAGAAGATCGGAAGGAACGACGTAGACAGATACATCGCATTGGCGAAGAAGTTCGGTCTCGGCGGACTCACATGGATGAGAGTCGTCAACGGAGAGTTGGACAGCAACATCGTCAAATACTTCACGGAAGAGAACAAGAAAGGCATCAAAGAGATTATGAAAGCCGAAGAAGGCGATCTCATCTTCCTGATGGCGGGTCCGTGGAAGAGAACATTGGAAGGAGCCGGCCTTATGAGAAGACAGCTCGCAGCCGATCTGGGCCTTGTGCCAGAAGGTACGTTCCAGTTCCACTGGCTTGTGGACTGTCCTATGTTCGAAGTAGATCCCGTTTCCGGAAAGAAAGATGCGTTCCACCACCCGTTCGTTCTTCCCTATGACAACTATAAGAAAGGAGCGTGTTTCGATATCCTTCTCAACGGAAACGAACTCGGTTCCGGTTCTTTAAGGATCAACAGGCCCGAGGTTCAGATTGAAGTTCTGCATCAGCTGGGTCTTTCCGACGAAAGGATAGAAGCGAACTTCGGCTGGTTCATTAAAGCACTCGGTTACGGTGCACCCCCGCACGGAGGTATCGCAATCGGTGTCGACCGTGTTATTGCAATCCTTCTCGGAAAGGAAACAATCCGTGACACGATTGCATTCCCGAAGAACAAGAAAGCGGAATCGCTTATCGACGGTTCTCCGGATAAGATCGATGACGAAAAACTCGAAGAACTCCAGCTGATGTCACTTGCGATGGATGATATCGACATAGACATCACTGAAGACACGGAGTGAGCGGGACTTCGGTCCCGCAAAACTGCGGTGTTACGTTGCAGACGGACATTATACGGACTTATCCCAAGCCCGTTATGTTCTTTGCAATGTGCCTGTTCGGCCTGATAGGTGTATTGGCAGCAGGCGTGACTCTGCCCTCATCGGTGATTGTTCTCGGAAGAGCAGTCATCGGGGCATTGTTTATTCTGTTAGTGATAGCTGTCACAGGTAACAGAATCTCAAAAGAAAACATCCGTTCGAACATTAAGCCCCTGGTACTCTCGGGAATATTATTGGGATTGAATTGGCTGGCACTGTTCGAAGCCTACAAACAGACATCCGTTTCGACGGCAACTCTTCTCAATTATATGGCTCCGGCGTTCATTATCCTTGTATCGCCGGTTATTCTCAAAGAAAGATTCACTCTGATGAAATTGGTGTGTGTCATTATCTCGATAATCGGATTGGCTTTCACATCGGGAATCATTCAGAACGGACTGAACGGAAGCGTCAACACTTTCGGCATACTTCTGGGACTTTCGGCTGCTTTGCTGTACTGCGGGATGGTCATGTGTAATAAGAAATTAGGAGTAATCGGTTCGTATGACAGGACGCTGGTACAGTTGGCTGTGGCCGCGGTTGTGGTATTGATTTACTGCTTATTTACAGTGGATTTCCCGTCATTGACATTCACAACCGAAGATATCATCCGCGTTATTGTGTTGGGCGTAGTAACGACCGGATGCACCTTCCTGATGTACTTCGGATCGATGGCATATATTCCCGCACAGACCACTGCGATATACGGCTACATGGAACCTGTAGTGACATTATTCCTTTCCGCGGTGATACTCGGAGAACAGCTCGGAGTGTACGGGTGGATCGGAGCACTGCTGATTTTAGGCTCTACGCTGGTGGGAAGTCTTCCGGAGAAAGAAGATAAACCTCATCATGTGTGTAAAACTCATTAAATCAACTTTATTTTCATTTTTTCATTATTTTTTCTTAATCTGAAGCTCAATTCAGTCTAATTGCGCATTATTCTCTGATGAAATGCTTCTGCTTTACACTTATTTTTTGCATTACAGTTTACGAAAATTTGTTGTAAAATGTAAACTACATCGAAAAATTAATGAATATGCATGAACAGCACTACGAACACCAAGATTGCAGACTGGGTGAAGGTGAATTCAAATGTCTCCAAGGTTGCAGCCGAATTAGGGGTATCGCGCCCTACGGTTTACAAGTACATGGAATTGTACGACGACGGCATGCGTGACCAATTGGATGAGGGAGTTGTCGCTTATTTCGATAAGTGTCTTGCCGACGACGATTCATCAACAGTTTTGATGATGAGAGCTAAATTGACTGAGGAGTTGAAGATTATCAGAGCGGAGATGATGGAACTCGAGCATAGAATTCCATACTATTTGGAGCGCAAGGCGATGTTGTCAAATAAAATTATGTTTCTGAGAAAAGAAATCGAAACAATCGAATCTGAATCTGACAAGGTTGACACATCGAATGAGATTAAGCTAAAAAAGAATCTTGATGTGCTCCTCATGGAACAACACGGACTTGAGAACGAGTTGGCAGATTACAACAGTCGTCGCGCTGAACTGGAACGTGAATTAAGGTGTTGTGCGGTTAAATTATCCAGATATGATAAAACAGCACCGATGTTTGCCGAAAGCAGGAAGGAAGTCTACCCAATCAAAACTGCCTGCACAATCGAAGGCAACAGGTGTATGATTATTCACAACGGGAAGACTGACAATCCCGACTATGTCTTTGTGCTTCAGCTGTTCGGTAAAATCGGAAACGAATACGTGTTTCTGAGAGAATACCGTCCTGAATGCGATTCAGTGGATGCCAACGGAAAAACTGTCGGCCACAAAGGGAGGAACTACATCATCATCGACGATGTGCTGTTAACAGCCCCTCTTTTCTACAAAATCATCGGCTGCAATGAAAGTGCTGCGGAGGGTTCCGATGACGGAGTCATATCTGAAGCATATGATGAAAAGAACACTTCCGGCATGTGTCAACTGAAGCAATCACGTTAAGTTTCCGGTAAACCCAAACAATTTCCCTTTTGTATCATCCGAGAACAGCGGATGCTATGCAAATCAATCCTGTAAAAACATCTGTTCAACGAGAAAAAGGAGGAAGAAATATGTCAACCGCTGCCAAGAAAGAAACCGCATGTACATGCATAGATATCAGAAACATAAGCACCCATCTCAAAAATACGACAGATGTTTCCGATAACGACTACGAAGCAATGATACAGTATCTGAACAGAAATTACGAGAACAAGGGCGTGTTCGGATACGATGCAAAAATAACCGTAAACGGAAAGGATTGGGATGCTCAGTTTCATAAGAAACTTGAAAATTCCGGAATCAAACTCATTTTGGAAGACTCCCCGAATAAAGATGCGAAACAGGGTTTTGTAGACGTGGCTATGTCGAACAGTATCATGCTTGACATCACTCCCAAGTTCAGACCCGACAGAGTAATCATAATGTCGGGAGACGGAGATCTTATCGATACCGTCAGAAGACTCGTTGCAAGAAACATCAAGGTCACCGTTGCAGCGTTCAGAGTATGCATGAAATACAACTACACTTCCGTCGGAGCGGATGTTGTTTATCTCGATTCCGTGCCGGTGCTCAAGCTTCCTGTCACAGACATTTCCGATGTACAGGCTGTTGCGATGGAGGAGGCGACGGCATGAGGGAAACCAAAACTGTTCTTTTTGACAAAATGAAAGACGGTATTCCTTACGGGAAATACAACGGACGCCCTGTTTACCAACACCGTGATTATGTCCGTAACGACGTAACACTAAACAGCCTTTGGATCTGCGAAATAGAGCAGTACGGACTCGCCAGCGCATATTTTGCCATTCCGATTAAGGAAGTATCCGTCGGAGATGTCCTTAAAATCGACAGAGAAAACGCAAATGTCGTGGCGGAATGGTTAATCAAAAACCATGGCGAAGCCGTGGCAAGGATTCTCGAGAAAACAGGCAGAATCTCAGATTCGGAGAGAACCGATGCGGAATCACAGGAAATGTTCGGCGATTCGATTCTTTACTGCGGCGACGATACGCTTCAGTCGCCGAGATTTGACAGTTGCAGTTATGACATATGTGCCAGCATGGATAATTCCGTACTGATGATTATTCCGAGAAGTACGGGAAGGATTCCCTGCAGTCAGAATAAAATCCGTGCCGAAGGGCTTGATGTAATTTTAAATTCGAGAAAAGGGGAGTATTTCGACTTCGAAGAATACGACGGATTTTTACTGATTAATCTGAAAGCGAAGGCCCGCGCCTGATGACTGCTCCGAAGGAGCGGATGAATCTCACATAACGTGAGATTCAGAGCCTCTCTTCGATGAGTTTCTTCGTAGCTTCTACAATATCCGACGAGGAATACTGTCCGCCCGTCTGCTTCATTACGAAACCGATGATTCTGTTTGCAGCCTTCTCGTTCTTGGCGTAATCGGCTATGACGGAAGGATTCTCATCCAAAGCTTTCTTAATCAACGCTTCGAGATCCGCCGAACCTGCAGATGCTTCTTCAACACTCTTTCCTGTCATGAGTGCCTTGATGCGTATTCCGCACTCGGTGTCGGTGATGTTTTTCTTATAGAACTCGCCGACAATTTCAACCAATTCATCGCCTTTTTCGTCTGCTTTCTCTTCGAAAACCTTCCAGTTGGCGCTTATCGTACCGGAAGTCCACGACCTTGCAGTCTCTGCATCTGTCGCTTTAGCAATCTTTTCGAAAATGTCACCTAACTTCATGGATGTGTTCACAATCTGTTTGGAAACTTTCTCATCCAATCCGTATTCTTTTCCGAATCTTTCGATTCTCATCAGCGGAGTTTCGCGGAGTTTGATCGATTCGGCCATTTTGGCTATGTGATAGATTCCGAGATCCGGTTCTCCGATGTAACCGTAATCCGCTTCGTATTCTTTCTTCCTGGCGGAGAATGTTATTTTCTTCTCCTCATCAAAACGTCTTGTTTCACGCTCGATCTTTCCGCCGGCTTTGAGAATCTTGGTCTGCCTTATTACTTCGTACTTCAGACACGCTTCCACGTTCTTGAGTCCGGTAACGTTCTTGACTTCGCATCTTTCCTTTCCCACGGAAATGTTACAGTCGCATCTTACGCTTCTTTCGCCGTTATCTGTAAGATCGATTACGCTTCTTATTTCAGTAAGCAGAGCGGAAAGGAATTCTCTTGCCTCAACAGGTGTGGAGATATCCGGTTCGGTAACAATCTCGACCAAAGGTATTCCGGATCTGTTGTAATCAACCAATGAAGAACCGTCTCCGACCCTCTTGGTCTTTCCGGGATCCTCTTCAAGGTGTACACGTGTAATCCTTATCGGCTTTTTACCGAGGTAGAACACACCTCCGAGACCTATCGGCATATCGTACTGTGTAATTTGGAAATGTTTGCATAAATCAGGATAGAAGTACGTTTTTCTCGAAAACCACGTCGTATCCGGAACGGAACATCCGAGTTTTTTCGCAATGGTAAGTCCGAGAATAACAGCCTGCCTGTTCAGCGAAGGTTTCGATCCCGGAAGTCCCAGACATACGGGACACACGTGCGTGTTCGGGAATTCCGCACCTGTTGTGGGACATGAACAGAACATCTTCGATTTCGTAGGGAGCTGAACATGAATCTCCAATCCGATCTTCATATCTTCACCTCCGCGTGTTTCACATCGAACGCGGAATCCCATTTCTCCGCTGCATCGATAAGAACGTCCTCGTTCCAATGATCCGAAGTAAACAGCAATCCGATAGGCATGTTCTCGGAATATCCGCAGGGAACGGATAAGTGAGGCATTCCCGTGATGTTCGGGGGAACGGTAAGGAAATCGGCCTTATAGGAATCCAATGCGGACATTTTTGAAATGTCATCGAATCTAGGCGATTTGAACGGCATCGTAGGTGTCACGATTGCATCGAATCTCTCAAACTGTTTCTTGTAATCGGCAATGATTGCTTCTCTTACCTGAAGCGCCTTGTTGTAGTACCTGTCGGCGTAACCGACCATTCTTGTGAAAGTTCCCAAAAGGATTCTTCTTTTTGCTTCGTCTCCGAAGTACTGCGAACGGAAGGATGTGAAATAATCGTCGAATCTTAAGGTTAAATCTCCTTCCTGCTGTCCGTATCTCATACCGCAGAATCTCGCGAGGTTCGTGGATGCTTCGGAAGTTGCAATAACATAGTATGCGGGAATGGAATATTTCAGAGTGGGCATACTCACATATTCCACGTCGACGGACATGGATTTTAGTAACTCGAGACTTTTCTCAAAGTTCTCTGTGACATCCTTTGCGATTCCCTCTCCTTCTACGGCTTCTTTCGGTACCGCCACCGATTTTAATTTCTTCTTTCCGAGCTCCAATTCAGGCTGAACGTATGATGTAGGGTCGTGAATATCCTTTCCCGAGATAATCGGAAGATATTTTCTCAGATCCGATGCTTTGAACGACAGTAATCCCACTTTGTCCAGTGAGTTTCCGTAATCGATCAATCCGTACCTCGATACACGTCCGTATGACGGTGCAAGACCGTACACACCGCAGAAAGATGCGGGACATACGATAGAACCGCCTGTCGAAACTCCCAACGAAACATGATCGTCAAGTACCGCTGCGGCACACGCGGAGCCTCCGGAAGATCCTCCGCACGATCTGTTCAGATCGAAGGGATTCTTCGGAATGCCGTATGCGGAGTTCGTACAGAACGTTCCGAATCCGAATTCGTCCATATTGGTCTTACCGACAAGTGCTCCGCCTGCTTCTCTCATCTTTTTGATGGGTGTAGCATCAAACGGAGGTCTGTAGCCTTTCAGAATCAGCGAACCCGCAGTGGATTCGTAATCGACCGATGTAAGATTGTCTTTGGCAGAAAACGTGAACTTTCCGTCAGCTTCTTCGGACAGGGTGCAGTTGACGAACATCTCGTATCTGTCGTTGATCTTTTTGTAATCGGGTAACTTCATGAGAGCCTCGGCCCCCTGATGTAACCGTCGTAGGTCTTCATGTCTTTGGTACACTCTTCCGCAGGGATCTCCATCGACGGAACATCTTCTCTGAGAGCATCCGCAATTTCAACGGGATTGAATCCTGTATTTTCCAGACCGGGTGCTTCGTCAAGCATCTCAAAATAACCTAAAATCTCGCTGAGATCTGCGCTGTACTTTTCCAATTCAGAATCCGTGAGGTCGAGGTGTGCGATACGTGCGACCCTCTCAACTATTTCCCTGTCCATAAAGACCGTGAATGGGATTCAGACCGTCCTTTATAATATCATCGTGTGAAAATAAGAGTCCCGGCCCGTCAGGGCCGGGAATGGGTTTTTTATTCGTTCTCTTTGGACTTGATGAAGAAAGGAACGATTATGGAAATCACGAAGAGGACACCTATGATGATAAGATACACAGGGGATGTTTCCGCAGGTGTACCGAGTCCTCCCGAGGTATCGTCTGCTGCGATGTCGCAGTCAAACGAAAGAGCCACAGGTGCGGCGATAATCATCACTGCAAGAAGTGTCAGTGCAATCTCTTTTCCCTTCATGCTGCGGCAGCCTCCTTGTTCTTGTAGAATGTCTTGATTCCGTAGAGAATCGCAATCATTACGGCGATACCGATGATTGTAACAATCCATGAGTTCCAGAATCCTGCAATCAGGTAGAACACGAACGATACCGCGGCTACGAGAATCGAGTACGGCATCTGTGTCGCAACGTGGTTGACGTGTCTGCATTCGGCACCTGCGGATGACATGATTGTTGTATCAGAGATGGGCGAGCAGTGGTCTCCGAAGACCGCACCTGCCATACATGCTGCGATTCCGATAACGAGAAGATCCGGTTCGGTAACAAACACAGGTACTGCGATAGGAATGAGAATTCCCATAGTTCCCCATGATGTTCCTGTTGCGAATGCGATGAAACATGCGATAATCATGAATACTGCGGGCAGGAAGTTCTTGAGGCTGCCTGCGTCTGCAAGAGCATCGCTGACGAATGTGGATGCATCCAATGAGTTTGTCATGTAACAGAGGGTCCATGCGAACACAAGGATCAGAATTGCGGGAACCATGTTACGGAATCCCTGAGGCAGTGTGTCGAGAAGGACGGGGAATGCTTCCGCTCTGCGTATGACGAAGTAGAAGATTGTCATGAGCAGTGCGAGGATCGATCCCATTGCAAGACCGACGGATGCGCTTGCGTTTGCGAATGCATCACGGAGTCCGACACCGTTGAAGAATCCGCCTGTGTAAAGCAGACAGACAACACATGTGATAATCAGGATAACGATAGGGAATATGAGATCGATGACACGTCCTTCGCAGTCATAGATCTGTTCGTCTCCGGTGTTCTCGAAAGGCCTCTCGGGCGTTGTGTAGAGATCGCCTTTGCGTGCGTTATCTTCATGAACCTTCATGGGTCCGAAGTCCACATCCATGAAACAGATGCAGACAATCATTACAAGTGTGAACAATGCGTAGAAGTTGTACGGAATGCACTGAATGAAAACATCCATTGCGTTCATTCCCGCAGGAAGACTTGTCGTTCCGAGGCTTGATGCAACCGCTGCCGCCCACGAACTCACGGGGGCAATGATACAGATCGGTGCGGCTGTAGAATCGATAAGGTATGCCAATTTGGCACGCGAAACGTTGAACTTATCGGTCAGAGGGCGCATAACCTGTCCGACTGTAAGGCAGTTGAAGTAATCGTCCACGAAGATACATACTCCGAGGATGAATGTTGCGAACTGAGCTCCCTTACGGCTCTTGATGTGCCTGAGTGCCCATTCTCCGTATGCTTTGGATCCTCCCGACTTGAAGAGGAGCACACCGATGACACCCAAAACGACGAGGAACACGAGAATTCCTGCGTGACTCATATCGGCAAGAGATACTGTGAATCCCGCAGTGACGGAATTGATTGTATTCTCGAGATTGAATTCCGATAGGAACAATGCACCGAGGAATATTCCTGCAAACAGCGAGGAATACACTTCCTTGGTTATCAGCGCGAGAGCGATAGCGACGAACGGAGGTACCAACGACCACCATGTCCCGACGAATCCTCCCTCGGGCTTGAATGCAAAGGCCAATATGATTATGGCTATCAGGAATACGATAATCCCGATACCCTTAACCTTTGAAGCGGCCTGATTCGTAATTTTTTCTACTGACATTTTACCACTTGGTTAATAGCTGTTTCCTTACTGTCATTAACTATATATAAAATGGTTAGAAACGATTTTACGATATACGTAGTGTATATACGAATATCAACATATAATTAACTAATATCGTAGAAAAATCAACGAAAAACATCGTTCGTCATTGTTACTCAAACATTCTTCGTTTACATATCTCAGATTGTATACGTCCGACCGTAATGGTTTATAATGAAGATTACCTAACCGAACAGTGATAACGATGGCAGACGACATCTCGAAGAAATTGGCGGCCGGTATGAAGGCCATGGACGAGGGTGACTTCAAGAAGGCATATTCTTCATTCAAGAAGTTATGCGACGAGAACCCCGGCAGTGCGGAATGCTGGTACTACAAAGCCGAGTGCGGTAACATGGCATCCGGTATGTTCGGTGCCAAGGTCAAAAACGAGGAGATTACGGAAGCATACAACAAAGCCATAGAGCTCGACCCTCAGTGCGATTACTACGAGTCATACGGTCTTTACTGCATATCGATAAACAAGTACGACGAAGCGGAAAAAGCATTCTGCGAAGCCGCAGAAGCAGACGAATCGAGATCCGCAACACTTTACTCCGAATTCGCAGTCGAGTACTTCAACAACGTTATGGCATCTTACGGGGAAATCATGGAAGATCCCAAAGCAAGGGCGCCTTACGCAAAGAAAGCTCTCGAGTACATGCTCAAAGCACTCGAACTCGATCCCGAAGAAGCAAAATCACTTCTCTGATGATGATACGTCTCCCCCGTTCACGGGGGAGATATGTCATCGTATGACACTTTTTTTTCAGAAAAACAAATCAGTTTCTGAGGTCGCCCAATACGGCAGACCTCTCCGCAAATGCGTTGTGTTTGTGAATGGATTCTTCCGACTCACTCTTCACGACGATTCCCACATCATCCGGAAGATCTGTGTATTTCTCAACGATTTTCTTCAGAACGTCTCTCACCATATCTTCTACGAATTTGGGGTTCCTGTGTGCGTTGATAACAACTGCCGCTTCATCGTCTCTCTTGAGAACTTCGAATGTAGGCGAAGAGAATGAAGAATTGATGATATCAATCAAATCATCCGCTTCCACGAAACAGGAATCGTCCATAGTCATCGACACCGTGCACACATTCCTCTGGTTGTGTGTAATTACAGGCCACTCGCCGGAGCAGTGAAGGATCTGCGAAACGTTCTCCTGAGCGCAGGGACACGCGGTCATTCCGACGGCTTCCACTCCGATTGTTTTTGTGATTTCCCCGTTACGTCTGCAGCATGCGCTTCCGTAGAGTCTGTAGACTTCCGTTGTATCTTTTCCGTGAGGCGTGACATTGTCTTTGAAGTACTCCGCAACAATACTCACGTTGGAAGAATCCGCATATTCATGTTTCACGAGAAGATTCTTACCGATTGTTACCGCAAGATCTTCGATTCCCGTCGTAGGTTTTTCGACACATTCGGAAACAACGGCTCTGATGACCTCAAGATTCCTGGACATGTGCGATCCTTTCTGCGTTGCGGGAAGATCCACGAAAAGATCTATGCTGCAGACTAAAGGTTCGTTGCGGTGTCCGTCCGATCTGCTGACGTGAACTAATTTCCTCACGCCGGTCACACCGACCTTGGTGAGGGCGAATCCTGCTTCGTTTCTGCGGTTCTGAACATCGCAAACTTTTGTCATATGCGGGGTGAAACTACTTAATATAGATAAAGAAGTGGTTCGACAACAACTTTTTAAGTAGTTCATCTCAATCACACCGACGGCGATAGTATCTCATCGGGAATGTTCTGCGGAGTGGATGAGGCCGGAAGAGGGCCTGTAATGGGACCTTTGGTTGTATGTGCTCTTTTCATCACGGACGACACATGTCTTAAGGAAATAGGTGTGAAGGATTCCAAGAAACTCACTCCCAAGGCAAGGGAAAGAATGTATGATGAAATCATGGAAGCCGCAGGCGATGTTTCTTTGGTGATTGCATCCGCATCGGATATAGATGAAAGAATGGCTGTTATGTCTCTCAACGAAATAGAACTGAGAATGTTCGCCGACGCCGTCAGGAAAAGATCTGTAACGGCAGTTTATGCGGACTGTCCGGATGTCAACGAAATGAGATTTTCTTCGGAATTATCATCATTGACAGGAGGTAACACTGTCATAGGCAAACACAAAGCAGACGACACTTACCCTGTAGTCTCCGCAGCCTCGATAATTGCAAAAGTCACACGTGACAGGATGATTCACGAAATCTCCGAAAAATTCGGAACAGATATCGGAAGCGGTTATCCGAGTGACAGAAAAACCATGGATTTCATCACGCAGTGGATACGCAAAAACGGTTCTGCACCTCCGGATACAAGGAATTCCTGGGAACCAGTCAAAAAACTACTTATGGCATCGAAGAATACGCGCATTACGGACTGGTGAATACATTGAGCATGGAACCGGAGATCCAAAGGATGATAGA
Organism: Candidatus Methanomethylophilaceae archaeon; assembly: GCA_963643255.1. Taxonomy (GTDB): domain Archaea; phylum Thermoplasmatota; class Thermoplasmata; order Methanomassiliicoccales; family Methanomethylophilaceae; genus Methanarcanum. The sequence goes on along the minus strand of CAVIIW010000004.1, from coordinate 90,331 downwards.
CAAATTCCGCGGGAGAATGGCCAAGGACCCGGAAGCAAGGGCAAAGGTCGAACCTATCGTGAAGACACTGAACATCGACCTCGGTACCGAGACATACTCAATGAAGGTGGAACATGCCGATATCAGCGAATTCAAGACTGAATTGGTATCCGAACCCGATATTACCATCATAACCACTCTTGAGGATATGCAGGCACTCATCGAAGGTACTCTGAGACCTATGAAAGCCTACGTCACAAAGAGAGTGAGGATTCAGGGTAAGATCGAGGACATAATGCACCTCAGAAGTCTGTTCTGACGTTGGGTGGGGTAACCCTCCATCTTTCTGTCGATCGTTACTTATGTCCTATTTATTGTGACAGCAATGTGACATTTATCGGGACATTTATCGGGACATTTATCACATACCCAGCGGAGAATTTTTATCGGGACATTTGTCCTATCATCTATTGTCTCACAAATCAGAACACAATGCGCTCAACAGGTTCATTGTCTGTGACATCCCGTCATAAATAAGTCTGTATTTTTCGTCAGATCCCGGGAAACCCGAACCGTCAAAATCGACAAAAATATAAATATGACTTGAGGATAGGAGGAATCATAGCGAGGTAGGGTAGCCAGGATATCCCGTCGGGCTCATAACCCGGAGATCGGTCGTTCAAATCGACTCCTCGCTACCATCTGATTTCTCAAAATTACAATTCGGAACAGAGAATTCTCTGTAAAGGGAAAGAGGGAAGAGGATTACTCCTCTTCTTCCTCAATCCAATCAAGATGATCGTCCAAAATAGATATGTCTCTGACGTAAACGTCCTTGGGACATGAGAGATCATCGAGACATCCGGTCCAGTAAACAACAACACCGGGACCGAAAATCTGTGTGTAGGGAATCAGCTGTTTTCTGGAGTTGTACTTGAATTCGGTATTGTCGCCGAATGAAGCTTTGCTTTCAACCCAGTAAATCTTGTGGCCGTGATACATCATCGGTTTGTCCAATAACGCATCGGGTGTTTTCTCATACACTCCTTTCAGATCGTCTTCGACGCGGTACGTAATGCCCTGTCCGTCCAGCCACTCGTGAAGGAGTGTTTCTCCCCAGATTCCTCTTTCCCTCTGCCTTGCGTTTCCTTCCGGCGAGTAGATGATGTCGTTTCTGATAACATCCCTCAGTTCATCCGCAACCTCTTCGGTAAGAATGTCCGGGTCATTGATGTACTCCCAGAATTCTTTCTTGCTGGCACCGTCTTCCAAAAAGATGAACATAGCCATGAGGATAGGCGGGAAGTTCCACTTCCTCGCCAGTTCCATCATGGATTTTCCTTTCTTCCACTCTTTAAGCAGCTTGGAAGAGTTGTTCTTCACAACGTAGAATCTTCTCTTCACATCCCTGCTCATTTTCTGAGTGTAGAGCGTTTCCGCAAATCTGAAGTCGTATCCCTCTTTCTTGAGTTCTTCGACATCTTCAAGCGTGTTCAGACGGTTGTAGATGTCCTTGTACTCACGGTATTCCATGGTATCAGTGCTTCTTCAGTTTCTCACAGAGGTTGTCCACTGCGGTGAGCACGACATCTCTCACCATGGATGTGGGGGGACAGTACGCATTCTCGGAACGTACCGAGAAGTCTTCGGCGGTGATACCGTCGATTACGGCCTCGGTGAGCCAGTTGATACGGCCTGTTGCATCCTCGCCCGCAATAATCTGCGCACCGATAATTCTGTGCGAGCATTCGTCTGCGAGAACTTTGACTGTAAGCTCTTTTCCTCCGGGGTAGTACCTTGCGCGCGTGAGCCCCGTTGCTTTTCCTTCGACGGTCTTCACACCGTACCATGATGCGAGACCCTGTGACATTCCCGTTCCCGCAATCTGCATTTCGCCGATTACGCTGACCCACGGACTTGCGACGGGACCTGCGGATTTGTTTGCACCTGCTGCATTTGCACCTGCGATGAGTCCCTGCCTCACAGCCGACGAACCCAGCTGACTCATGGTAGGTCCTGCGAGGATGGCGGACTGACACTGAACGACATCTCCCGCAAGGAAAACATCGGGAACGAGTCTTCCTCTTCTGTAGGGTTGCATTGTCGGAGATACCGCAACCGCTCCGAGCTGTCCGATATCCAATCCGAGCATCTTGGGAATTGTAAGATTCGCACGTACGCCGGTTGCGAAAATAACCATTTCACAGGGATATTCGTTACCTGCGGCGGTGACGGATTTTACTTTTCCTTCGCCGTTTACACCCTGAATGGGTGCTTTCATAACGAAACGGATTCCTTTATCTTCGAGGTACTTCTGAATGGGGTCCGCCATATCTTTGTCCGCGATACGGGGGATAACCTGATCCATCATCTCGATGACGATTACATCTTTACCTGCATTCTTCAGAGCGAGAGCCATTTCCAATCCGATGACACCTGCTCCTCCGATTACGACAGTCTTCACGTCTTTCAGAGCTTTCTGAATCGCTTTACCGTCGTTGATTGTTCTTACAACGAAAACATTCTCCAGATCCTTTCCGGGTACCGGGGGTATGAATACGGTTCCTCCGGTTGCGACAACCAGTGAATCGTACGTGTACTCTTTCCCGTCTGCGACAACTTTCTTTTCGTCGCCGTTTACTTCAGTGACGGATGTTTTTGTGAGGACCTTGATGTTTCTCTCCTTCTCGTAGTACGAAGGATCGTGCATGATGATGCTTTCCCATGTGGCCTTTCCTTCGATGGCCCAGGGGATGACACACGGGGAGTACGAGATGTGCTCGTCCTCGGTGAATACTGTGATGTCAGCCGACGGATCCTGTCTCCTTGCGGCAGAAGCCGCAGTCATTCCGGCAGCACCGGATCCGATTACAATGATCTTTTTTGCCATAGGCATTCCTGATTGTTCATCCGGCTGACTGATATATAGGTTATGGTCGTGTGCGCGACATTAATAAGAAAGAGGGGGATACACCGGCAGATGAAAGAGAGAAGACCGGACGGATTGGAGACGCTCTGGAAGGAAAAGGACGTCATCGGCGGAGAAGTTTCGAATGCTATGGTTGCCATTATGCGCACAAACGGATGCGTATGGGCGAAGAACGGCGGAGGATGCACAATGTGCGGATACCGTACCGCATCGTTACATGACGTGACAACCGAGAACCTTATGAGCCAGGTAGACGAAATGTTATCGCGTTACAATGGCGAACCTTTCGTCAAGATTTACACGTCCGGAAGTTTCCTGGATACAAACGAAATACCTGTAGAAGTCAGAGAGAGAATATTCGATGAATTCTCTTCATGCAAACGTATTCTCTTTGAGAGCCGTCCGGAGTTCATCACAAAAGATGTCATTTCCACGTTACCTTCGACTGTAACCATTGCACTGGGTCTTGAGTCATCCGATCCTCTCGTTATGGAGAAGAGTATCAGAAAAGGATTCACGCCCGACGATATCAGGAGAGTTGCGACAGACGCAAAGGACGCGGGACTTATGATCCGTTCGTATCTTCTTCTGAAGCCTCTGTTCATGCAGGAACGTGCTGCAATCGATTCCGCGGTAGCATCGGCAAGGTTCGCAGACCCGTTCTCCGATGAGATTTCAATCAACCCTGTCAACGTGCAGAAAGGCACCGTTGTGGAAAGAATATGGAAGAGGGGAGATTACAGGCCTCCGTGGATTTGGTCTTTAATCGAAGTGTTCAGACAGTTATCTGGCACAGTTAATTCCAGGCTGATGTCCTCACCTTCCGGAGGAGGAAGTCAGAGAGGTGTCCACAACTGCGGAGAATGCGATCAGAAAGTATTGGAGGCAATCGAGAGGTTCTCGTTCACCCAGGACATCAAAGATCTCGACGTCACCTGCGAGTGTATCGGGAGATGGAAAAATTATATTCTCTCGGAGTCTATTCTGGGTACAGCAGCCGATCTCGACAGGGGATTCGGCAGCGACCTGATGATAAGGAAGTGATGGGATGGATTACGACATCAAGAGAGGTTGGTTCAAAAAGATCGAAGGCGATGCCCTTCCCGGTCTGATGAAAGAGGTTTTCGGTAACGTCAAAACCGAAGGCGATGTGTATGTGTCAGAGTACGGAGTTATGACCCGTATCGAGGTCAAAATCGTCTCCAAAGACAAGATGGATATCGCCACCGCAACAAGGTCCGGACCTATGACGGATGAGGAGATCCTCGACAGCAAGAGGAAGCTCAACGTATTCGCGGAAAAGGCCACCGGATTCGATGCAAAAGCCCGTATGAAGAGGGCTCAGAAAAAGGCCAAAGAAGGGACGCTCTGAGGGCGTCCCTCCTCCCTTTTATTACACGCGCAAATAGGATAATCTATTTGCGACACCTTTATATACGACGTGGGTTTACGACCCTTTAGATTAATACGCAAGATGTTCGACCAGACACATCGGGCAATGCAGATGCAACCCATATCCAGGTCTCATGTCGATTTTTATCGAGATGTGGACGCGGTGTCACGGTCGAGGATTAGACGTTGAAATCGACTATGCGAGATTAGCGAAGATACTCTCGCAGGATGTGAAAATATGCCACAAAGGAGACGTCCAAAGAAGGGATCACGCGCGTACGGCCCCAGGAAGAGAGCCCAGTCGCAGACACCCCGCCTTGATTCTTGGCCTGAGATTTCAGGAGCACCCAAGATCCAGGGATTCGCCGGATACAAAGCCGGTATGACACACGCTTTCATAGTCGACAAGCGTGCGAAGACAACGACATCGGGAATGGAAGTCCAGGTGCCCGTTACGGTACTCGAAGTTCCCCCGATGAAGGTAGCAGCAGTAAGGCTCTACGAGAACACAATCTACGGACTCAAGACCGCAGGCGAAGTTTGGGCAAAGGATCTCGATCCCCTGCTCGACAAGCGCCTCAACGTTCCGAAAGCACACGACGAAGCATCGTTCGCAAAATACGACGGTGTCGACGTCGACGATGTCCGCATCATCGCCTACACCCAGCCCAAGATGGTCAAGGGAGTACCCAAGAAGGTCCCCGATGTCATGGAGCTCAGGATCGGCGGAGGCAGCATCGATGAGAGGCTCGAGTTCGCAAAAGGTCTTCTCGGTAAGGATGTCACGATCAACGACTTCGCGGCAGAGGGAACACTCGTCGATGTTGTCGCAGTGACAAAAGGTAAGGGATTCCAGGGTGTTACGAAGCGCTGGGGAGTCAAACTTCTCTCGCACAAGAACAGCAAACACCGCAGGGGAATCGCCAACCTCGGTCCTAAGAGACCCGGATACGTCAGGAGCACAGTTCCCGGATCCGGTCAGATGGGATACCACCAGAGGACAGAGTTCAACAAGCAGCTCATGAAGATCGGAGCAGAGGGTTCAGAGATTACGCCCAAGGGCGGATTCGTCAACTACGGTGACGTTGTAAGCACATACGTCCTCGTTCACGGCTCGGTACCCGGACCCACGAAGAGGCTCGTCAGGCTCAGAGATGCAACCAGGGCACCCAAGAATGTTAACGATGTCTCGGACATTACCTATGTTTCCACGGCATCCAAGCAGGGGGCATGAGTTAGATGGCACAGACAAATGTTTATTCAGTCAAGGGAGACGTCGCAGGTAAAATCGATGTACCCGCGGCCTTCGAGACACCCTACAGGCCCGACCTGATCAAGAAAGCAGTCCTCGCGGCAGCAGCCAACGGCAGGCAGCCCTACGGACCCGGCGCAAGATCCGGTATGAGGCACTCCGTGAGCACATGGGGTAAGGGACGCGGTACCGCACGTGTACAGCGTATCCACGACGGAAGCAAAGCAACGGAGTCACCCAACAACGTCTCCGGACGCAGGGCACACCCGCCGGTACCCGAAAAGAACTGGTCCCTTAAGGTCAACCAGAAAGAGCGCATCCTCGCACGCAAATCCGCACTCGCAGCAACAGCCTGCGCAGAATGTGTGAAAGCACGCGGACACCAGTTCGACGATGCAGTTTCATTCCCTATTGTAATAGAGGATGAAGTACAGGATATCAAGGCGACATCCGAGGTTTACGATCTCTTTGAGAAGATCGGAATCGCATACGATGTCGACCGTGCAAAAGACGGAACCAAGATTCGTGCAGGAAGGGGTAAGATGAGGAACAGAAAGTACCGCACACCCGTGTCGATACTTCTCGTCATCACAGAGAAAGAAGCACCCGTTGTCAAAGGTGCGGCAAACCTCCCCGGTGTACAGGTCGAGACAGTCAACAGCATCAACGCAGCGGTGCTTGCACCCGGAGGAGATGCAGGAAGGCTCACCGTCTACACCAAATCGGCCATAGCCAAGATCGGAGAGTGGACACAGTGAAGCAGAACGATGTTCTTATCAGACCCTTCGTAACAGAGAAGGCAATGAACGCCATCGGCGGTACACCCACACAGGACTACAAAGACGGAAACAAGATCGAGTTCCTCGTCCACAGAGATGCGGACAAAGCACTGATCAAGACAGTCTTTGAAGAGCGCTTCGAGGTCAAGGTCGACAAAGTGTGGACCAGGATCCAGAAGGACGGAAAGCATGCAATCATCAAACTCTCTGAAGGCTACTCGGCTGAGGATGTCGGAATGAGAGTCGGAGTATTCTGAAGGTGAGTGAACATGGCAAAGAGATTGAGAACGCAGAGGCGCGGAGCAGGCGGTAACCAGTACCGTTCACCCAGCCACAGACACGTCGACGACATCAGGCTCCCTGCAATGAGCAACGGAGAAGGTGTCATCTTGGACATCATTCACGCACCCGGAAGGACCTCACCCCTCGCAGTCATCGACTACGACGGAAAGAAGGACTACCAGCTCGCAGCAGAGGGTATGTCAGTCGGTCAGAAGGTCGTTGTCGGACAGTCCGACGCAAAGCCCGGAAACATCATGGCACTTGCAGCTATCCCCGAAGGAACCTCCATCCACAATGTGGAGGCACAGCCCGGAGACGGAGGCAAGTACATCAAAGTCGCAGGCGCATCCGGTACTGTCGTCAGCAGGGGTGCAGTCGTCATCGTCGAGATGCCGTCGGGATCCCTCAAAGAGTTCAACCCCAACTGCCGTGCAGCGGTCGGTATCGTTGCAGGTAACGGAAGGGCAGACAAGCCGTTCGCAAAATCAGGTAAGAAGTGCCACGCACTCGGATCGAGGTCCAAGGCACACTTCCACGTGAGCGGAGTAGCAATGAATGCAGTTGATCACCCCCATGGTGGAGGAAGCCACCCGCACATCGGCGGACCGAGCACCAAGAGCCGCAACGCATGGCCTGGTCAGAAGGTAGGACGTCTCTCACCTAAGAAGAAGAGCAAGAAGTGATTCAAATGGGAAAATCTAAGATAATGGGTTCAGCAAAAGCTTCCAGGAGAAAGTCCAGGAAGAAGGCAAGCTTGATCCAGGCAAGGAGGAAGAAGGAGTTCCTTTACCGCGGTTACACCCTGGAAGAACTTCTCGCGATGTCATTCGATGAGATCCTCGGACTCATGCCTTCGAGATCAAGAAGGACATACATGCGCGGACTGAACTATGAGCAGCAGGTGCTCTTCGACAACCTCAAGAACGCTGAGGTCGGAGGAGCAGCCGTAAGGACACACCGCAAGGACCTGCCTATCATCCCCCAGTTCGTCGGAAAGACCGTCAGCATCTATGACGGAAAGGAATTCAAGGACATTGAGATCAAGCCCGAGATGATCGGACACTTCCTCGGTGAGTTTGTCATCACAAGGAAGATGCCTGTGCACTCCGGACCCGGAGTCGGTGCGACAAGGTCCTCGAAATTCATGCCGTTGAAGTGAGGTGTTTGAGTTGAAAGGATACACAGCAGATTCAAACCCCGAGAACTCCGCGAAAGCACTGGGTAAAGAGATGCCTATCTCACCCAAGCTTTCACGCGAAGTATGCGGTATGATCCGCGGAATGAAAGTCGACAGAGCCATTGAGGTTCTCGAAGGCATCATCGCGGTCAAGACACCCGTTCCGCTCAGGAGATACAACAAGCGCGTTTCGCACAAGCCCGGAGTAGGTCCCGGAAGGTACCCCAAGAAGGTCGCAGAGGCAACACTCAGCGTCCTCAACAGCGCTGTCGCAAACGCAGAGTACAAAGGACTCTCGAAAGACAACATGGTCATCAGGACCATCACCGCTTCGAGGGGAAGGGTCACACCCGGACACATGCCCAGGGCACACGGAAGGGCGACCCAGTGGAATCAGGAGACAGTCAACCTCGAGATAATCATTGAGGAGGTAGAGTGAAATGGCATCAGAAAGAAGATTCGTTGCCGAGAACATCCGCAGGGTTCTCCTCAAAGAGTACCTCATGAAAGAGGTAAGCCGTGCCGGATTCGGCGGACTCGACGTACAGAGGACGCCCATGGGAACACGCGTCATCCTGACGACGGAGCGCCCCGGTCTCGTCATCGGTAGGAAAGGTCAGACAATCAAGAACCTGACAACAGCAATCGAGGACCAGTTCGGCTTCGAGAACCCCCAGATCGAGGTTCAGGAAGTCGCTAACCCCAACCTCAACGCCCAGATCATGGCGGAGAAGCTTGCATTCTCTCTCGAGAGAGGATGGCACTTCAGAAGAGCCGGACACTCGTCCGTCCGCAGGATCATGGACTCCGGTGCAAAGGGATGTTACATCATCATCGCCGGAAAGCTCACAGGTCAGAGGCACAGAACCGAGAAGTTCAAGGACGGTAACATCAAGTTCTGCGGTGAACCGAAAGCCAACTTCATGGACCACGGATATGCAGTGGCAAAACTGAAGATGGGAGTCATCGGAGTCACCGTTCAGATCATGGAACCCAACGCAAAACTGCCCGCAGACACCACAGTCCTCGGAAGGACTGAGGCAGCGGCTGTTCTCCCCCAGATCTTCGAGGAAGGCTACGTAGCACCCTCGAAAGTCAAGGAGACTGCAGCAGAGGAAGCCGAGGATTCGGCGAACGCAGGAGCGGAGTGAGATGGCACTTAAAGTTTCCGAAATAAGAGACATGAGTGCCGATGAGCGCAACCAGAAGCTCAAAGAGCTTAGGGAAGAGCTCATGCATGAGAGAGGCGTGTCCTCCCTGGGCGGAGCACCGGCCAACCCCGGCGCAATCCGCTCCATCAGGACCGACATCGCCCGCATCCTCACTGTCCAGAAGGAGGAGGAAGAGCTCTGATGACGGAGATCTGCCCCGTATGTGGCCTGCCGAAGGAACTCTGCATGTGCGAGGAAATCGCACGCGAGTCCCAGTCCGTGAGGATCTCGGTGGATAGCCGTAGGTACGGAAAGGTCGTTACGGTGATCGACGGAATCGATGACGGTTCCATCGACATCAACGATCTGGCCAAGAAGCTGAAGAACAAGTGCGCCGCCGGCGGAACATCCAAAGACGGACGCATAGAACTCCAGGGCGATCACAAAAGAAAAGTGCAAGCCGTACTGGAGGAGATGGGCTTCAAGACGGAAGTAAGGTAAGATGAATACTCGTGATTTCATGAGAACGGAATTCATTGGATTGGATGTGGAAGTGCTGTCAGCACCATGCTACTCTGGTTTGACCGGCGTAGTTGTCGACGAGACGAAGAACACATTCACCATCGACTCGGCCGGAACTGAGAGAATGGTACCCAAACCAGGCAATGAATTCAGGTTCACATATGAAGGCAAGGAATTCGTCGTTAAAGGTAAAGATATACAACACCGACCAGAAGACAGAATAAAGAAGGTTAGGTGAACAACATGACAGCAAGAAATATCGGAATCAATGTCAACCCCCCTAAGGCGGAATGCAATGACCCCAACTGTCCCTTCCACGGTACACTGCCGGTAAGGGGACAGATCATCGAGGGAACAGTCGTCTCCGTCAGGATGGACAAGACCGCGGTGGTTGAGAAGAACTACCTGAAATATCAGGAGAAATACGAAAGGTACGAGAAGAGGACCGGCAGGTACACGGTGCACGCACCCGCCTGCTTCGAACTCAAGGTCGGCGATGAAGTGAAGATCATGGAATGCCGCCCGCTGAGCAAGACGGTCTCATTCGTCGTTGTCGAGAAGAGGGAGTGAAATGAAGGGAATTGCCGGAAACCAGACAAGAGGCCTTCAGAACGGCTCCGAGATCAATGTGATCGACAACACAGGTGCCAAGGTCATCGAAATCATTACCGTGCCCGGATACCACGGTGTCGCAAGGCGTGTTCCTTCGGCAGGTGTCGGCGACATGGTCATCGCATCGGTGAAGAAAGGTACCCCCCAGATGAGGAGACAGATCGTCTTCGCAGTCATCGTACGTCAGAGACGCCCGATGAGACGCCCGGACGGAACAATGGTCTTCTTCGAGGACAATGCAGCGGTTATCACCACAGATACCGGTGAGACCAAAGGAACAGACATCAAAGGCCCCGTTGCAAGGGAAGCAGCCGAAAGGTGGCCCCGTATCGCAGCGACAGCCAGTGTGATTGTGTGAGGTGTGGGAAATGGTAAGCAGCAAAGCAAGGAACCAGAGGAAGATGCGCGCAAACGCACCGACCCACGTCAAGAGAAAAATGCTCTCCTCGCACCTGAGCGCAGACCTCCAGAAGGAGTACGGAAAACGCTCCGCACGTGTCTGTGTCGGTGACACTGTTCTCGTGCTCCGCGGCGGCGAAGGCATCCGCGGAACAGAGGGAAAAGTCATCGGAGTCATGACTGACGAAGGACGTATCACGATTGAGGGAGTCACCATCAACCAGGCTGACAACACCGCAGTCGCACGTCCCGTACACGCATCCAATGTCGTCATCACCAAGCTCAACCTTGACGATGCATGGAGAAAGGATGCACTCAAGAGAGGAAAGGGGGCTAAACAATGAGCGACCACTTGAAGAGATTGAATGCACCCAGGTCCTGGCCCATCAAGAGGAAGGTCAGCATCTGGACAGCAAAACAGCGCCCCGGTTCACACTCGGTCGAGAACAGTATCCCCGCAGTATTCCTGCTCAGGGACATGATCAAGATCTGTGACACCGCAAGGGAAGCAAAGAGGATCGTCGCCAACCGTGACCTCCTCGTCGACGGAAAGCCCGTAAGGAGCGTAAAAGCACCTGTCGGACTCATGGATGCGGTTGCGATCCCCAAGATGGATCTCTACTTCCGCGTCGTCCTTTCAGACAAAGGAAAACTCGCAATCGTCCCTGTTTCCAAGGATGAGGCAGCATGGAAACTCTGCAGAATCGAGGGTAAGACCAAGGTCGCAGGCGGAAAAATCCAGCTCAACCTCAGCGACGGAAGGAACGTAATCCTCGACAAGAACGAGTACAAGACCGGCGATGTCCTCAAGATCGCAGTGCCTACACAGGAAATCCTCGAAGCATACACACTCGGTAAGGATGCCTTCGCACTCATCACAAGCGGACAGCACGCAGGTCTTACAAACACCGTCTCCGAGTACATCGTCACGAAAGATGCATCCGCAAACATCGTGAAGTTCGCAGACGGAACAGAGACTGTCAAGAAGAACGTTTTCGTCATCGGAAACGGCGCACCCGCCATCAAACTGCCGGAGGCATCCGAATGAGCAGCCCCAGGGATGTTCACGTCGAGAAGGTCACCGTCAACATCGGTGTCGGCGAAGCCGGCGAGAGGCTCACCAAAGCATGCAAAGTCCTTGAGATGGTCACAGGCCAGAAGCCCATTCAGACAATCTCCAAGACTGTCAACAGGGATCTCGGAATCCGTGTCGGCATGCCTCTCGGATGCAAAGTCACCCTCAGGGGAGACAAAGCAGCCGACTTCATCAAGAAGGCGCTCGTCATCCGTGAGATGCGTGTTCCCGAATACTCCTTCGACAAAGAGGGCAACATGTCGTTCGGTATCACCGATTACACTGACTTCGAGGGAATGAAATACGACCCCGAAATCGGTATCTTCGGAATGGATGTCAACGTAGTCCTCAGGAGGACCGGAAACAGGATCACGCAGAGGATGCTCCTCAAGAGGAGGATCCCTAAGGCACACCGTGTCCAGCGTGACGAAGCGATACAGTACATGAAAGACAACTTCAGTGTCAAGGTGATTGAATGAAGCCAAAGAAACAGTTCGGAAGGTCCGTAGGATGCACACGCTGCGGACGCAGAAGAGGTATCATAAGGAGGTACGGAATGCACCTCTGCCGTCAGTGCTTCAGAGAGATGGCCCCTGAGCTGGGATTCAAGAAATATTCGTGAGGTGAGAAGATGCAGAACGATCCATTGAATGACGCAATGTCAGTTATGAAGAATGCCGCGGAGAACGGTCAGAGCGAGTGCATCATCGAACCGTCCTCGAAACTTATCGGTCGTGTACTGAAGGTTATGCAGGACAACGGTTACATCAACCAGTTCGAGTACATCGAAGACGGCAAGGCCGGAAAATTCCGTGTCATGATGAAAGGAGCAATCAACAACTGCGGTGTTATCAAGCCCAGGTACTCGGTCAAGGCAGCCGATCTCGAGAAATTCGAGGCCAGATACCTTCCCGCACAGGACTTCGGAGTCCTTATCCTGACTACCACAGCAGGAGTGATTACTCAGTCCAGCGCCAAAGAACTCGGCGTTGGAGGAAAATTGTTAGCGTTCGTATATTGAGGTATATAGATGACAATAGCAGGGAAAATCGTAAGCACCATCGCCATCCCGGATGGGGTTACCGTCACAATGGACGGTAATGTCCTGAAGGTCAAAGGACCTAAGGGCGAATTGAGCAGAAACTTCGCGCATCCCAGCGTATCTGTTGCCATCGACGGAAGCAACGTACACGTTTCGTGTGAATTCCCGACCATCAGGGAAAAAGCTATGGTCGGAACATTCCACGCACACGTGAGGAACATGATCAGGGGAGTCACAGAGGGTTACCTCTATGAGCTCAAGATTGTGTTCTCGCACTTCCCGATGAAGGTAGCTGTTAAGGGAGACAGAGTCGAGATCGACAACTACATGGGAGGCCATGCACCCCGTTTCGCCAACATTGTCGGCGGATGCAAGGTGAAGGTCAGCGGAGCGGACGTCACAGTAGAAGGAATCGACATAGAGGCGGTCGGACAGACCTCCGCCAACATCGAAAGGGCAACATCCAGAGGAGGATTCGATAAGAGGGTCTTCCAGGACGGAATCTATGTCATCAAGAAATCCCACAAGGTGAGAGAATGAGCGTTAAGAGTTTCAAAGACTTCCCGGGACTTAAAGACGAGAACATCGCCGAACTCGAGTCCATCGGAATCAAGACCGTAGAGGAATTCTCCGCAGCTCTGAACGATGAGAGCAAGATGAAAGAGATCATCAAGTCTCTCTCCGGAGTAGGTCCCAAGACCGCGATGAAGTGGAAAGCACTCGTCGAGGGAGATGCAGAGGAGCCTAAGAAAGAGGCCAAGAAGGAAGCCAAGAAAGAGGCGAAGAAGACCGAGGAGAAGGTCGAAGTCGTGGATGAACCCAAGGCATACGTCCCCTCCATCAAAGCCAAGATTTCGGATGAAACGGCAGACGGTCTCGCCAAGAGGGCGCTCATCAGCGGCCGCAGGCCTGCATTCCACAGACAGGAATGGTTCAGATACTCCAAGCTCGGAGACAGCTGGAGAAAGCCCAGGGGTATCCACTCAAAGATGAGAAGACACCTCAAGAGACGCACGCACATGGTCGACATCGGATACCGCGGACCGGCATCGGTCAGGGGACTTCACCCGTCGGGATTCGAAGAGGTCATCGTTTACAATGTAGACGGACTCGAGGGCATCGACGCAAGCGTACAGGCAGTCCGCATCGGCGGAACAGTCGGAACAAAGAAGAGGATCGACATCCAGGCAAAAGCGGATGAACTCGGAATCAGGGTCCTCAACAGGATGGTGTGAACATGGATCTCAAGAACCAGAAAAGAATGGCAGCAGAGATTCTCAAATGCGGTGAGAACAGAGTATGGATCGACCCCGACAAGATCGAGGACGTCGCCGAGTGCATCACCCGTGCGGATATCCGTACAGCCATCGCATCCGGAACCATCAAAGCGAAAGCAAAGGCAGGAACATCCTACGGAAGGATCAGATATGTCAAAGGCCAGAAAGCCAAAGGCAAGAGAAAAGGTCCCGGAAGCAGGAAAGGTACCGACAACGCACGTGTGCCTGACAAGAGGAGATGGATCTCCACAATCAGGCCCATCCGTGACGAGCTCAAACAGCTCCGTGCGGACGGAAAGATCACACCTTCTGTATACAGACTGTACTACAGGAGGGCTAAGGGAGGCGTCTACAAGAACCGCAGGAACCTTAGAATGCACATGACCAACGCTGGACACTTGAAGGAGGAGGAGAACTGATGGCAACAGGACCAAGATACAACGTCGCGTTCCGCAGAAGAAGAGAGGGTCGCACCAACTACTACACCCGCCGCAAACTCCTCAGAGGAGAAGAGCTCAGGGCAGTCGTCAGGAGATCCAACAAGAACGTGAACATCCAGTTCGAGGAATTCGGAATGGAAGGAGACAAGGTCGTTGTTTCAGCAACATCCAAAGAGCTCGCAAAGTACGGCTGGGACAAATCCTGTTCCAACATACCTGCGGCATACCTCACAGGATACCTTGTCGGTAAGAGAGCAGTTAAAGAAGGAATCGAGTACGCAGTCCTCGATATCGGTATGCAGAAACCCAAGCACGGCGGAGTTCTCTTCGCAACAGTCGCGGGAATGTGCGATGCCGGTCTCGAAGTACCCCACGGCGAAGACGTTCTCCCCGAGGAGGACAGGCTGAACGGTGCGCACATCGATGAGAGCATCGCAGCACTCGTAGCTGCAGTAAAAGAAAAGATGGAGGCTGAGTAAAATGGCAGACTGGGTCCCTAAGACAAGACTCGGACAGATGGTCCTCAACGGAGAGATCACCACAATGAGCGACGCTCTTGCCACAAAACTCCCGCTCCGCGAACCCCAGATCGTGGATATCCTTCTTCCTGAACTTCAGGATGAGGTTATCGATCTGAACATGGTACAGAGGATGACCGACTCCGGAAGGAGGGTCAGGTTCGCTGTCACCTGTATCGTCGGAAACGGCGACGGTTTCATCGGAATCGGAAGGGCAAAAGGAAAAGAGGTCGGTCCCGCGATCAGGAAAGCTATCGACAACGCAAAACTCAACATCATCGAGATTAAGAGAGGATGCGGTTCCTGGGAATGCGGCTGTCAGCAGCCTCACTCGCTGCCTTTCGAGGTACACGGAACATGCGGTTCAGTCGAAGTGACATTCAAGCCCGCACCGCGCGGAATCACACTCGCAGTCGGTGATGTCGCAAAGAGCCTGCTCACACTCGCAGGTGTCAAAGATGCATGGGGATTCGCCAGGGGTAACACCAAGACGAAGGTCAACTATGCACTCGCGACATTCGAGGCACTCAGGATGACATCGTCCATGAGGGTCACAGACGAACAGGCACAGAAGCAGAACATCGTATCAGGACCTGTCGGTCTCACCATTCAGGAAACCGACGTCGACTCCATGGAGGAATGAAAATGGCATATGCAGTTATTCGTGTACGCGGACAGCCCGATGTCAACTACGACATCGACCACACCATGACCCTCCTCGGACTCACAAGGGTAAACCACTGTGTGGTTATTCCCGAGAACGATGCGATGAAGGGTATGCTCCAGAAGGCAAAGGACTACATCACCTGGGGAGAAATCAACGAAGAGACTCTGATCAACATGATCAAGGTCCGCGGAAGACTCGAGGGAGACGAGCCCATCAACGATGAGACGCTCGGCGACAACGAGTTCGTGAAGACACCCGAGGAGATGGCAAAAGCCATCCTCGCAGATGAGTTCAAAGCGAATGTCAAGAACAACGGAATCAAACCCGTGTTCCGTCTCCACCCCCCTATCAAGGGATATGAGGGCAACAAGCGCTCATGGAAGAACGGCGGTGCACTCGGTTACAGGGGCGAAGCGATCAACGATCTTATCGCCAGGATGCTCTGAGGTGTAAAACATGCCTAGCAGAACAAAGAAATTCAGGGGTTCAAGGACACACGGACGCGGTAAGAAGTCCGGAAGGGGAGCAGGTATCATCGGAGGACACGGTATGGCCGGTTACTCCAAGACCAAGAAGATCCAGATGCTGAAGAACGACAAGGCAAACCACTCGGAGTACTTCGGACACCACGGATTCAAGAGGCCTCAGTGCACTGTTTCCGCAAACAGCACCCTTAATGTCAAAGAACTTAACGAGCAGATCGAGCGCTTCGTGGCACTCGGATTTGCAACAAAAAACGGCGATGTCTATGACGTCAACCTCACAGAGGCCGGAATAGACAAGCTCCTCGGAAACGGTAACATCGCCGTCAAGGCAAACGTCACCGTCGCCGAGGCATCCGAAGCCGCAGTTGAGAAAATCAAAGCGGCAGGCGGATCCGTCGTCGGTTTCGACGAAGAAGAATCGGAAGAATGAGAGGAGAATGAGATATGGCAGAAGAGACGAAAAGCTTACTGTATAAGGTCAAGCCCATTTCCGACAGGCTGCCCGCAGTGAAGCGTCCCGAAGGGCATGTCCACTTCAGGACGAAGATGATGTGGGTAGTCGTCGTACTCGTCGTGTACTTCTTCATGGCAAACGTCAGTGTCTTCGGTCTGGATCAGACCAAGGCACTCGACCTGTTTGCCCAGTACAGGACAATCATGGCTGGTGCGTCGGGTACATTGATGCAACTCGGTATCGGACCGATCGTGACGGCTTCGATCATTATGCAATTATTCGTCGGTGCCAAGATCATCAAACTCGACCTCACAAACAAAGAGGACAAAGGCTGCTACCAGTCGGTACTTAAGCTGCTGGTCATAGTCATGATCCTCTTTGAATCCGTTCCTCAGGTATTCGGATACCTGGTGCCGTCGGCATCCTTCGAGGGTGCCGTCGGTGCCGGCGGTGCAAGGGCATTGATTGTCCTTCAGATTGCATTGGGATCGTACGTACTGTTCCTGATGGATGAGGTGATTTCCAAATGGGGTATCGGAAGCGGTATCTCACTGTTCATCGCCGCGGGAGTGGCTCAGGCTCTGTTTACAGGAACCCTGAACTGGAATCCCATTACATCCGGTACGGCATACAGCCTGAGCAATCCTCCGGCTGGTACAATTCCGAAGGTTATCTACATTATCGCAACATGCACACCTGCAGAGCTGAGCAGTCAGGGATATGAAATCATGTTCCTGTCGCAGCCCAACCCTGTAATTGCATTGCTGGGTACTTTGGTAATCTTCCTGCTTGTCGCCTATCTGGAGTCGACCCGTATCGAACTGCCGCTGTCACACGGTAACGCCCGCGGTGCCAGAGGCAGATATCCGATTAAGCTCATCTACGCAAGTAACATTCCGGTCATCCTTATGTCCGCACTCTTGGCCAACATCAGTATGTTCGCACTGCTGTTCTACAGCAACGATCTGCTGAGCGGAATACCCCTGCTGGGTCATAACTCATACATCGGTTATTTCGAGGCGTCAAGCACACAGGCGGCAGGCGGATTGGCATGGTATCTGTCCGCACCTTCGGGTATCACCGATTGGCTTGTGCCCATTCTGTCACCCGGAACAAGCGGCAGCCTGCACAGCCCGCTGATGAACCTGATGCGCGTAGTGATCTATGTGTCCATTATGATTCTCGGTTCTGTGCTGTTCGCAAAGTTCTGGGTAGATACGACCAACCTCGGTCCGAAGTCGGTCGCAGCTCAGATTCAGAAGAGCGGAATGCAGATTCCCGGATTCCGTCGCGACCCCCGTGTGCTCGAAAGGGTGCTCGAGAGGTACATCCCCGCCGTGACAGTTATGTCGGGTGCCATCGTCGGTGCTCTGGCGGCATTCGCAGACCTTGTGGGTACAACCGGTAACGCAAGCGGAACAGGAGTTCTGCTTACAGTCGGTATCCTGATCCACTTCTACGAAGCGATGGGTAAGGAACAGATGATGGAGATGAACCCCGTACTGAGGGGATTCTTCGGAGGAGAGTAAGATGGCAGCGCCTGGCGGTCAGCAGTCACCCGAGAACATGCCCATGCCCGATATGAAGGGCATGTGGACCATGCTCATCATGATGATGATGATTATGGTGCTCTATTGGATAGACGGAAGCGAACACATTATCGGTAAATTACTGAACTATGTGTTCCAGTTCCTCGACTTCAACGGAGAGTGGCCTGTGGTGACTCTTATGCTCGCAGGTACGGTCATGATTGTGATTTCCACAATCATCAGGACTCTGATGATGGATACTATCAGTCAGCAGAAGTCACAGGCGTACAGTGCCGCGTTCAACAAGGAACTGCGTCAGGCAAGGCTGGACAACAACACCTACAAACTCAAAAAGCTGATGGAAATGCAGCCTATGGTGATGGCGAAGACCATGGAATCGAGCAACAAAATGATGAAAACTATGCCCATTACCATGATCATCATCATCCCGATGTTCCTGTGGGTGAGGTACTTCGTAAGTGTCACCATGGCCGGAATGAGCACTATCAGTGTTCCCTGGTCGATGATATCTGCAGGTGCCGGTGTCGATCTTAACGCCGTATACGTACTTCCTGCATGGATTTTGATCTACTCACTGATCAGTATCCCTATCGGACAGATTGTGATGAGGCTCGTAAGGACTTTCCAGTTCAAAAAGCGCCTCAACGAGATCGAGTCCGAGAAAGAGGTCGCATGAGGATAACAATCAGTGGTCCTCCCGGTTCCGGGAAGACCACTGCTTGTAACAGGCTCTCCGAAGTTCTCGGACTGAAGGCTGTTGTCTTCGGAAAGATATTCAGAGAGATTGCCGCAGAGAAAAACATTTCACTTGTCGAGTTGGGCAAACTTGCGGAAGAGGATCCGTCTATCGATAAGAACATTGACGAAAGGATCCTTGAGACCGCCAGAGAAAATGAGGACATCATTCTCGAATCCCGTTTGTCCGCTTACATGTTAAGCAGAAACGGAATTCCCGCATTCAAGATTTATATTGAAGCAAGTCCGGAAGTCCGTATGGAAAGAATCGGTATCCGCGAGGGAGATACTCTCGAAAAAGCCGTTTCGGATACATTGGAACGTCAGGCATCCGAGGCTAAACGTTATATGATGTACTACGGCATCGATATCAATGATATGAGCGTCTACGATCTCATCATCAATACGGACAATCTTGATCCGGACGGCGTTCTGAACACTATCCTGAAGGCAATCGAGGGATGAACTTTGCTCGTCAAGGACCCTAAGGCCGTTAAGGACAGATGGGGTAAGAAACCGTCCGACAGGACAATGGGCGAATTGCTGGATGCAGGCGTTGTCGCTTTGGACAAACCCCGCGGACCCACTTCTCACCAGGTCACCGCCTGGGCGCGTGATGCATTACATGTGAAGAAAGTCGGACACGGAGGTACCTTGGATCCGTATGTCAGCGGCGTTCTGCCTATCTGTTTAGGCAAAGCCGTAAGACTTACCGACATTGTTCTCTCTTCCAAGAAAGAGTACATCTGTCTGATGACACTGCACGGCGACGTTTCGGAAAAGAAGGTACGTAAAGTCATCGGCAACTTTGTGGGAAAGATCTATCAGCTGCCGCCTGTAAGATCCTCAGTCAAACGTCAGCTCAGGATAAGGAATGTTTCCGAAATCGATATTCTTGAGATTGAAGGGCGTAAGATTCTGTTCAGGATTCAGTGCGATGCCGGAACGTATGTGAGAACACTCTGCACCGATATCGGAGAAGCACTCGGATGCGGCGGCAATATGCTGGAACTGAGGCGCCCTTCGTCGGGTGTTATGGATGAGAAGAATGCTGCCACTCTGCACGATCTTGCAGATGCCTATGTGTTCTGGCAGCAGAACGGCAGAGAAGCATGGCTGCGCAGTATCATAATGCCTATGGAAGTTCTTGTAGAACCTTTGCCGAAGATTATTGTGAAAGCGACTGCAGTGGATGCTGTCTGCCACGGTGCCGATTTGAATATCTCAGGTATTCACATGCTTGACGATGATATCAGAAAAAACGCCCTTGTTGCATTGATGACGGCGAGAGGAGAACTGATTGCTATCGGCAGGATGATGATGTCTTCCCAGAAGATTATGGCCACAGACAAAGGAAAGGCAGTAGACATCGACAGAGTGCTGATGGAACGCGGCCATTACCCTAAGATGTGGCATTACTCCACGGATTTGGATGAAATTGTAACGGAAGAATAATATCTTCTTTCTGTAATCGAGTGTCGATGCTATTCGAGAAGAAATCGGTACTCATCGAGAGACAGTCAGTCACCATAGGTGAGTTCGATATCAATGCGGACGGCTTATACAGGAATATTCTTACTTATCCTCTTAAAGTGAAGAAAGGTAAGAATGTTTATGTTTCGGTAAAATCCGATAACGGTGTGGATGTATCTGTTGTAGATACAACCGGATACAATGCAAAGTTCTCCGAATCCGTAAAAGATGCCGTTATAGGCCCCGTTCCCGCCAAGGAGAAAGGAACGATGGCATTGATTTTCGGAGTCTACCGCGGAGATCTGGCACATATCGAATTCGAAGCATGGATGGAGTGATTCCGATGGCATTCAGGTTCGTTAAAGGCAGGAAAATCAACTTCTGGATGAATGAAACCTCCGAAGAACTCAACCTGATGTCTACATTTGACAAAGCGGAGTTGGCAGTATATGTTGTATCGCTGATCATCTGTGCAGTCGGCGCCGTAATGATAATGACGATGACCGATTTGGTGTCTTACTATGCATTAGTACTTCTGACAGTGCCGTTCTTCATTTTGGGATTGGTTTTCTACATTAAGAGCGGCGTGTGGTATCTGCTGGTGATAATCGCGGTTTCTACAGCACTGGCTATAATGTATGCGGATATAGATTTCATAATTCTGTTCTTCATCGATGCCGTTCTTGTGGGTTCTGTGGGTGTGGTTTCCCTTGTAGCTGCGATACAGAGGCTCATCTTCTACAGAGTGCTGAAGATGACCGAAATTATCAACATCAAAGAGAAGATGACATTCACCGACCAGGTCATTGCATTCTTCTTCAACATACCCAGTGATTTGGATACACGTTCGATTACGATGAACTACAACCTTCACAGGGCATCGATTCCGTGGAAGGATATCGGAATGACGATGAGGATGGGTATGATGATCGGAATCTTCATGTGGATTTATTTCTCGATGAATCCCACATTCATCCTGTTCGGTTCGATTATGGATGCACCGATGTATGTGTTCTCCATTGTTCTTTTCATTCCCGTCATAGTAATGCCGTGGTCGATCTTCATGTCCCTCGACGTAAGGATAAAAACGAGGTACCGCGACTTCTATCTTTACAACGGAATTATTGAGACATTAAAGAGAATAATTCTTCCGATGTTTGCCGCTCTGGCATATCTGCTGATTGCAGTAAACAAGAGCGGACTGACTTCCGTTCTCACATACATTGTTCTTTCAGTTGTGATAACGGCATTCATCATCGGACTGACGTCTGTAATTTACTATGCATTCTTCGAGAGAAAGATTGTTAATGATATTGTTGCAAAATGGAAGGTGTTCCGTCCGATATCGCTCCTGATGGAGATAGACGAGAAGAAGGATGATGTTGCATCCTATCCCGCTACCCCCGCCAGGGATATGAAAGATTACAGTTCGTTTGACTTCAAGTGAAATCAATCGAACATCGACTCATTGGCTCTTCCGGGCTGTGTGAGTGACGTAAGAATCGGAATGAAGATCTTTCCGGATCCGTAACCGTCCGTCCTGTCGTTTCCGAGGAGTTCGGGTTCTTCATCGTTGGAGATGATTACGTTGCTCTTCTGATATTTTCCGTCGATTTCAACAAACGGGGTGTCGACATTGTCCTTCGCAACTGCAAGAATTACATCGGCCATGGTCTGAATCTGTTCGGGAGTGTATTCTTTGGGTACATCCAACATGAAGTTGTGTGTCTCCAATGTTCCGTCGAAGAGATGTGTGACCTCGGTCCCGTCCATGAGACCTTTGAATTCCTCTGCTTTCTCATTTGCAGCCGAGAGTTCCAGTATGCGTTCGGTCCATATTCTGGCGATGTCAATGTAAAGACAGTCTTTACCGAGTACTTTCCACATACTTCCCCTAATCGTACAATCTGGATAAACGGTTTACTGTCCCATCGCACGGGTATTTATAAGGCATTGTCATACGTTGGGACTGAGTATATGACAGAGTTCACCGTCACACCATGGGAAGTCACAGGGGATATCGATTATGACGAACTGCAGAGAAAGTTCGGTACGTCTCCGATAGACGATGCCGTTCTGCAGAGACTTTCGAAATACGGTGAACTGCACCCGATGCTCAGGCGCGGAATATTCTATTCCCACAGAGATCTTATTCCCATACTCGACGACTACGACAAAGGAAAGGAGTTCATGCTTTACACCGGAAGGGGGCCTTCCGGAAATACACATCTGGGCCACATGATGCCCTGGATCTTCAACAAATGGATTCAGGACACGTTCAAGATTCCGATGTTCTTCCAGATGACGGACGATGAAAAATTCCTGTTCAAAGATCTCACACTTCACGATACGAGGAATATGGCGTATGAAAACGCGTTGGATTTCATCGCGTTGGGATTCGATACCGAGAGAACGAAAATTATTCTCGACACCGAATGCATCAAAACTCTGTATCCGATTGCACTGAAAGTTGCAAAGAAAGTTACATTCTCCACCGCAAAAGCGGTGTTCGGATTTGAGAATTCATCGAATATCGGTCAGATATTCTTCACAACTATGCAGACGGCACCCGCATTCCTTGCGTCGGAAGTCTACGGAAAGCAGATGCCCTGCCTGATTCCCTGCGGAATCGATCAGGATCCCCACTTCAGGGTGACAAGGGATGTAGCACCCGGCCTCGGATACCCGAAGCCCAGTCTGATTTACTGTAAAATGTTCCCCGGACTGAGCGGAGCGGACAAGATGTCTTCGTCCGATGAAAACGCTACAATTTACACAACAGACACACCGAAAGCCGTTAAGAAAAAAGTCGGAAGGGCATTCACCGGCGGATGTGTTTCTGTGGAAGAGCAGAGACAGAAGGGAGGAAACCCCGATGTCTGTGCCGTATTCAAGTACAATTACTACATGTTTGAGCACGATGACGAAAAACTTGAGGAAATGGTCCGTAAGTGCAAGAACGGAGAAATTCTCTGCGGAGAATGCAAACTGGCACTTACCGAAAAGATCAACGTTTTCCTTGAGAATCATCAGGCTAAGAGAGAGGAAGCCAAAGAGGTCGTGGACAGTATGACCTTTGACGGTTTCAAGTGGTGACGGTCATGGCAACGGAAGAAATCATCGAGAGCCTTAGTTACAAAGAGAAGAAACTGCTCATTGCACTGAATGAGATGGGCGGTACAGCGACACCCGCCGAGATAATGGCGAAGGGAATATTCGACCTTGAGGTCGAGGTCATGGGTTCCGCTTCATGGCTCAACATCAAAGGATTGGCCGATGTCGAAAGCGTACAGAGTGAATTCTATTCAATCGCAGACAGAGCGAAGGCCGAGGCAGGTTTGTTCGAGAGGCGCGCCGTGAATGCAATCGGTGCGGCCGGAGGAACACTCACTATGGAAGGTCTCGCCGAAGCTATGCCGAACGGCGACGATAAGATTGCAGTCGGATGGCTCAAGAGGAAAGGTCTTGCAGACATTAAGAAAGACGGAGAATCCAAAGTATTGGTTCTGACCGATTTGGGAAAGAAAGTTCTCAATGAGAAGATGCCTGATGAGATTCTTGTCGATAAGTTAATGGAAGGACCTATACCCAAATCCGATGTGGATCCTAAGTTAATTAAAGATTTAATCGGTCACTACGGCCTTATTTCCGAAGATACCGATGTCAGAAAAACAATCAAACTCACACCTCTGGGTATTGAGGTTGCATCTTCCGGAATCGAACTTAAAGAAGAAGTAACACAGGTTACCGATGCGCTCATTCAGAGCGGTAAGTGGAAGGATGTCGAATTCAGAAAATACGATGTTCAGACATTTGCGCCTGCAGTCTACCCCGCGAAGAAACACCCTCTGTCGAGGTTGGGTGCGGAAGTCAGGAAGCTTTACACAGATATGGGATTCACGGAAGTCGATGAAGAATTCGTCGAACCTGCATTCTGGGACCTTGATGTTCTGTACGTTCCCCAGGATCATCCTGCAAGGGAACTTCAGGATACGTTCTATCTCTCCAATCCCGCAAAATTCGACCTTTCGAAGGATGAAGAACTTGTGAAGATTGTCAAAGAGATACACGAGAACGGGGGAGACACAGGATCTACCGGATGGGGAGGCAAATGGTCCAGGGAAGCGGCCGAACAGGCAATGCTCAGGACACATACGACTGTCAACACAATCAAGTATATCTCCAAACACCCCGAAGCACCCGCAAAAGTGTTCTCACTGTCAAGGATTTTCAGGAAAGAGTCCATCGATGCCACACACTTACCCGAATTCACGCAGATTGAAGGTATCGTTATCGACGAGAATGCGAACTTCGATATGCTGATTTCACTGGTGAAAGAATTCTACGCAAAGATGGGATTCGATCAGATCAGAATCAGGCCTGCATACTTCCCGTACACCGAACCTT
Source organism: Candidatus Methanomethylophilaceae archaeon (assembly GCA_963643255.1). GTDB lineage: Archaea > Thermoplasmatota > Thermoplasmata > Methanomassiliicoccales > Methanomethylophilaceae > Methanarcanum. The sequence continues at coordinate 65,734 of CAVIIW010000004.1, read as the reverse complement.
CTCTCGAATTGGAAGTGTTCTTCAACGGAAAGTGGATGGAACTCGGAGGTGCCGGAATATTCAGGCCCGAAGTGGTTGCACCCTTCGGCGTGAAGTATCCTGTTCTCGCATGGGGATTCGGATTCGAAAGATTGGCAATGCTCAAGTGGAACATCACCGACATCCGCGATCTGTACATCTCGGATATCGACGATCTGAAGAAGAGTCAGACCTTCTGAAGTCCCATAGACTCCAGAATGATGTCCACTCTTCTCTTACCCCTGTCGGGGAGCGATGCCCTCGCCTTCATCAGATGTGCGTATGCATCTGCATCCCTGCCTTCGGCTTTATCTACATAGGCCAAAAGAATGAATCTCTCCACGGCTACGTCTACGCGGCCGAGGGTATTGATTCCTCCGAGGGAATTGAGAATCATTTTCGCTCCTTCGTATTCTCCGTCTTCGTACATCAGTTTCGCAATGCGTACGTTTACGAGAGGGTCGGAAAGATCCATGTTTCTCAGGATTGTCATTGCTTCCTTTCTGTCTCCCATAATATATGCCAGATCGGAAGAATACATCACGGAAAGATTGTGTTCGTACGGTTCCAGCAATGCAATGGATTCTTTCATATCGTCGATATCGTTCGTATCCATGTCGGTTTCGATTCTTGCGGAAAGGACATCTGCTGCGTACCTTTCCGGGAACTTGGTGATTTTCTGAAGGGTTTCGCATAAATCATCTGTTGCGGTGCTTATGAGTTCGTGAATGTTGTTGCTGACGAGTTTGCATGCATCCGTCATTCTTCCGGCGTTGACCAGATGGTACAATCTCTCGTGGATCATGTTGATCTCATCTCCTCCGAGTTCTTTCAGATGGTCCAGCCAACAGTCCGCGGCGTAACTGTTCCAGGCACATATTTCGTCGGGTGCAGCCAACGACAGAATATTCTTTTTCAGAGTATCGCTCAATGCCGTTTTTCCCGTAAAATCCACAGGTAATGAATCGAATCCTCTGTCCGGAAGAAGATCTCTGTGAACGGGAATTCTGAGGGTACATGCACACCCCATACAGAATCTTTCGTTTTCTTTCAGGCTGTCAAGTATGATTGAAGGATCCTGTCTCTTCACGTCCATGAATGAGAATACGTCGATTCCTTTGAGTTTCGCGTCATTTACTATCTTATCTGCGGTTTCCATTCCTGCGGGGGTAAGAGTGTAACATTTTCTCTTGACTTTACCGCCTTTGACATGGACCTGCATTTCATCGACGACACCTGTTTCCCTCAGTTTCTTGAGTTCCAACGATGCGTGGGCACGTGTAATTCCCAGCGATGATGCGATTCCGTCCTGGGTTATGTCCCACGGCAGATTGTATTTGTCCCTGAGATCGACCGTTCTGTATCTCCCCAGGTGGGCTGTGATCCTGTCCTTGACGCTTACGGAGCATTCCATGTTCTCGGGAAGAGAATCTTAATACTATATTATTAAAACTAATGTCAATTAAACGTATCAATGCGAAATAACCGTCAGATTATGTTTATACATCGACAGAGTTCCGTGACACATGGCAACGCTCCTGGTTTGTTACGAGAAAGACCTTCCTTCCGCGAATATGAGAAAACATCTGCTGATGAAACGTGAGTGGGAAGACCTCGGCACAGACGGAGAGAACACGTATCTCGGATACGGAAACAATGTCATTATGAATATACCCGAAAAGCATCTTTTTTCCGATTATGTCGATAGAAAAGCAGCAAAATTCGGGGTAAAGGTCGACGATGTTGTTTTCATGAGCAGACACAGTGCCGCGAGCGGAATGCCTACGCTTACGGTACATCCGATAGGAAACTACAAAAAAGCGGATTTCGGAGGGAAAGAGCGTACTTTGGTGAAATCCACACCGCATCTTATGACACATGCCCTCAGAGAGATTTCAAAAAGAAACGATACGACGGAGTACGGAGTTTCTTTTGAAGTTACACATCACGGACCTTATCTCGAGACTCCTACGATGTTTATCGAAATCGGAAGCGAGGAAACACACTGGGGCGATGAGCATGCAGCGGACATACTTGCGGATGTGATTCTTTCGACAGATAAGGGAGATAACGATCCTGTCGTAATAGGTGTGGGCGGAGGTCACTACGCTCCGAGATTTACAGAGCTGGCACTTACCAAAAAGGTCAATATCGGACATATGGTTCCGGCGTATCAGCTTAAAGATTCATCGGATGATGAAATCTCGGAAATGATAACAAACGCCGCAAAAGCGACTGACACAAAAACAGTGTATGTTCACAGAAAATCAATGAAGGGTGTCGAAGAGAGGCGCATAAACGGCATCATCGACACCCTCGGTTTCGAGAGAATGAGCTCTTCGGATTTCGATTCAGTGTGAATCGACGAACGTTCCGTTGATCTCTTTCCCGAGGATAGCGTTCCTCAGTTCTCCGAGATCCCTTCCGTCGACCATGAGTAAATCGATTTTGAACTCCTTGGCGATTTTTACACCGAGAGGATCGAATACGGAAGATCTGCATGCATCATGTTCGCTGTAGACAATCTTTTCAAGGTCGTTGATTGTCATTTTTGTGATTTTCTTCGCATCGGGATTCGTTCTCGGATCGTCTGTGTAGACTGCATCGACATTGCTTGCATTGACGATACGGTCTGCATTGCATGCTTTGGCGATCATCGATGCAACAGCATCTGTAGTGTGTCCCGGTTCGGTACCTCCCATTACGGGGACTTTGCCCGCACATCTTTCTGCAGCGCATTCTTCCGCCGTTAAAGGTACCTTTCCGATTCCCGCGTCACCCAATGCGATATCCAAAAGTTTTGCATTGACTCTTGTGACGCCGATACCCAATTCATCCAGCTGATAAGTGGTACCTCCGAGTTCCCTCCCGGTCTTGGAGTAGTATCTTGAGACTTTACCGCCCCCGCAGACAACCATAATCTCAACCTCTTTCGAGACGTCTCTGAGCATATCCGCAAGTGCTTTGATGTACTTCGCATCGTCCTTTTCGGGGATAAGCACGGAACCTCCGATGGATACCACAACTCTTTCCATGTCCGGCACCAATACGTTTATAATTAATCTTATTTTGTGTGGAGTATATAGGTCGATGACACAATGAGTGAAACCGAATCTGAACTTAAAGCCAAATATGATTTTAAGAAGGCCATGAAAGAAATCATGGGCATGCGAGGACGCGGGACTGAGTTAATCTCGGTCTACATCCCTCAGTCAAGACAGATTTCGGATGTCATGGCATACCTCCGTGACGAGTATTCTCAGTCCTCTAACATCAAGTCCAAGTCGACAATGAAGAACGTTCAGGGTGCGATTGATTCTATAATGTCAAGAATCAAAACATACAAAGCCGCACCTGAAAACGGTGTCGTCATATTCTGCGGTGAGGTCCCCAGAGCAGGGGATCAGACGAAGATGGTCCAATATGTCATCAATCCGCCTGAGGCCATTACCGCATTCCTGTACAGGTGCGATTCGACATTCTTCACGGAACCGTTGGAGTCGATGCTTATCGATAAGAAATCCTACGGTCTGATAACGATAGACAGGCGTGAGGCTACGTTGGGTATCCTCACGGGAAGCAGAATCATCACCCTCAAGCATTTCGATTCGCTCGTTCCCAGTAAACACCACCAGGGAGGTCAGTCATCGGTAAGGTTTGAGAGACTGATTGAGATTGCGGCACATGAATTCTTCAAGAAAGTTGCGGATAATGCAACTGAAGTCTTCCTGAACAGGACGGAACTTGTCGGATTGTTAATCGGCGGTCCGGGTGCGACCAAGGATTTCTTCATCAACGAAGGATATTTGCACCACGAACTTCAGAAGAAAGTCATCAAACCGTACTTCGATACAGGATATACTGATGAGGCGGGCCTCAGAGAACTTGTGGATGCCGCAGCGGATACAATTCAGGATATCGATCTTGTCGAAGAGAAAGAATACGTTCAGAGATTCTTCAGAGAAATCAGAAAAACCGACGGAGGACTCTCCGCATACGGTGAGGATATGGTCCGCGATTCGCTCAATATGGGTGCGGTTGCTACATTGCTGCTCTCCGAGAATCTCGACAAGAGAAGAATAACCGTAAAATGTTCTCAGGGACATACTTATGATTTGACCGTCAACAACGCAGACGATAAGGTTCAGTGTAAAGAATGCGGTGCGACGGCATCCGTCATAAGAAACGAAGATCTCATCGACGATTTCTTCCTCCTGTCCGAGGCATATAACACGGAAGTGAAGATTATTTCAGGCGATTCGGAAGAAGGTCAGATGCTGATGACGGCATTCGGCGGAATCGCGGCGATTTTAAGATACAGGTTACAGTGATTGAAATGTCCGTAATGGATTCATTCAAAACAGAGGTTGAAGAAGCGGTCAGGAATGCACTCGGAAGCGATATTGCATTCACGACGGAGATTCCTTCGGTAGATAACGCGGATCTCGCGGTCCCGTGTTTCCCGATGTCCAAAGCACTGAGAAAAGCGCCGAAGGATATTGCGGAAGAACTTGCAGGTAAGATTGAGCCTTCGGGTCTGATTGCCGGCGTTACCGCAGTGAACGGTTATCTCAACTTCAGGATGGACGGGGACAAACTTATTGGCGGTACGCTGAAAGATGTTCTCGAGATGAAGGATAGGTACGGCAGCCGTCCCGATAAGGGCGTAAGCGTGATTGTGGAACACACATCCACCAACCCTACCGGACCTATTCACGTGGGACGTGCCAGAAACCCGATTATCGGAGATACACTTGCAAGAGTTCTCGGTATGTGCGGTTACGATGTCAGCACAGAATATTACGTAAACGATGTTGGAAAACAGGTCGTTATCCTCACATGGGGTGTGGAAAACGTTACCGACGAACAGGCCGAGAAAGATATCGCCGAAAGGGGAATGCAGGACGAGCGTGACAAGACGGATCACAAACTTGTCGCTTACTACAGGGTTGCCAACAAAATGATGGAAGAGAATTCCGAGGTGCAGGAAGAGATCGCTTCCATGCTCAGGAGATTCGAGGCCGGAGATGAGGAAGTTATCTCCAGAGTAAGGAAGACTGCAGAAATCATGCTCAACGGTCTGAAGGACACACTTGCCGCAATCGATGTTGTTTTGGACACATACACATGGGAATCCAAATTCATCGCAGACGGCACCGCAAGGAAATACGTCGAAGAACTGAAGAAATCGAAGTATGCGGGTGTCGATGACGGCGGTGCATCCTATCTCGAACTCAAAGACTTCGGAATTCAGGGAAAGAACACCAAATTTACGTTCACAAGGTCTGACGGTACTACACTGTACACAACACGTGACATTGCATACCACCAGGACAAATTCACCAGAGCGGACAAATTAATCGATGTTCTCGGAGAGGATCAGAAACTCGGAAACAGACAGCTGTGCTGTGCTTTGGAGATCCTGGGACAGACGAGAAAACTCGATGCGCTGTTCTATTCGTTTGTTTCACTTCCCGAAGGAAAAATGTCTACCAGGAAAGGTGTTGTTGTCTATCTCGACGATCTGATCGACGAAGCCGTCTCAAGAGCATACAACGAAATCAAATCCAGGCGTAACGACATGCCCGAAGAGAAGATGAGGGAAATCGCCCGCATCATCGGTGTCGGTGCGATAAGATACAACATTGTGCGTGTACAGCCCGAGAAGCAGTTGGTCTTCAAGTGGGAGGAAGCTTTATCCTTCGACGGTAACAGCGGACCGTTCCTGCAGTACTCATATGCCAGAGCATGCAGTATGCTCAGGAAGGCCGGAGAGTTTGAGGAAGTCGTAGATCCTTCGTTACTCAAAGATCCGTACGAACTCACACTTGTCAAAACAATCTCCAAGTTCGGTTCGATTATCGAACAGGCCGGAGAGAACAAGCGTATTCATCTGCTTCCGGCATACGGACACGAGTTGGCATCTGCATTCAATCAGTTCTATGCATCCGTTCCCGTTTTGAATTCAAAAGCGGAGAAAGATGCACGTCTTACACTGGTCAAATGTTCTAAGACAGTTCTTAAGAACGTACTCGACTGTCTCGGATTGGGAGCACCTGAGGAGATGTAAAAATGGAAATCCGTCCGATGAAGCTCAAAGACATCATACAGGTGAGGGATCTCGAGATTTCCTGCATAAAGGAATATTTCGCAGAGATTCTGGAGAACAAATGGGAAGAACTTCCGCAGGAGTGGAAGGACGATCTCGGGGCAAGCAGTAAGAAAGCCTTCGGGACCTACTTGGAATCCGGTCTGAGTTTTGTCGCGGAGGATGAAGGTGAAATCATAGGTTTCATCTTCGCCCAGATGTTACATCACGTCAACAATGCGGAAAATCTTGTTTGGGTTGAGAATATGGGTGTACACCCGTACCTCAGGCGTAACGGTATCGGATACAAGTTACTCCGTGCGTGTATCGATGCGGGAATGGCGAAAGGCGCCACTGTTATTCACAGTTCCATTCAGCCCAACAACACCCCGTCGATTATGATGCACAAGAAGATGGGATTCTTCATCGACAGACGCGAAGTGGCTCTTCTCGATTGCAACGATCACAAAGTTGCACCGGGAGCAAAGAAACAGTAAACACATCATGCGGGAAACGGTACAAAACGTATCGTTTTCCGTAATCTGATTTTTTTTATCCAGTGAAAAGAAAGTACCTGCCGGACAACGATTCTGTCCGACAGGTAATGGGTTTCATTTGCGTCCGCGTTTCGATCCTTCGTAGATCTTCTTCTCTGCGGTGACGTTCTGAGCCTTGGGAGCTGCGGCTTTGGCGTTTTTCTTTTCCTCGGCCATCTTTGTGAAGATTTTCTCTTCTTTCTTACCCTTCATGCTCTTCGCTTTCGCATCGCTCGTCGCACGTATCTTGACGAAAATCAGGATTGCGATGATGATGACAGCAACAATGATTGCGATGTACGTAATCGGATCCTTCCAAATGGAGTGGCTTACGGAAATCGTTCTCTGGAACGATTCCGTGTTGGTTCCGTCGGAAACGGAGATGTCGATTCTCTTGTCGCCCGAGCTTCCGAAGTTCCAGCTTAAAGCGCAGTCGGATGTGCTGTTCGCAGGTATCTCGAAGTTTGAACTCGAATATGTGTTCTTACCGGAAACGTCTTTGATTGTTACAGTCACATAAAGTACTGTGTCGGTCTTGTTCGTGACAGGAACGGATACAGTTCCGCCCGACATATCGTCGAAGGATTTGGTTACCGTGATATCGCCGTGGTCGAAGTTCGTCGCGGCATCCGCACTCTCGCATACGAGTACGGAAGGTACCAGGGCGATCATTGCGATCACTGCCGCAATCACGATTCTCTGCGATGTTTTCATGGATATCACTCACGTGATGATTTCGTCGAGACGGTCTTCTTCGATTGCCCTTCTCACTTCCATAGCGAGCCTCCTTCCGGTACTCATCTCTCTTCTCCAGAGTGAGTTACCGTACGGGTGACCTACTGCCATGTGAACGTTCGTACCTCCTCCGATACGGGGAGCGACATCGTAGATGTGGAAATGAAGATCTTTGTCGACGCAGGTCTGCAGACAGAACGGTCCGATGATTCCCGGGTCGTAGTACTTCTTCGTGGCTTCGACATACTTCTCGGCAAGCTCGAATGCTTTGTCAAGAAGCGATTCCCTCAGTGTTGCGGAGTTGTGACCGCATACTGTGTATTCGGGGAGAATTCCGTCGTTTTCAAGCTCCACCTGCTGTTTTCCGGGGAGTCTGCAGTAACCGTCGAGTGACGATTCGAATCTCCAGTCGATTCCGAGGAGTTCGAGTTTGGAACCTTTCTCCTCCAACGGTGAATAGAAGAAGTCGAGGTTGAAAACGGGGCCGATGATGTACTGTTCCATCCTTGCGGATTCAAGGAAGTTTTCTTCGATGACACCGTCTCTGATCAGTTCTTCGGATTTCTGACAGAACTGTTCGTAGGATTTCGCGGTGAAGAATCCTCTCTCGAGTTTCTTCTGCTTGTGGTGTACCTTGATGATGGTGAGTCCGACATTGTCGATATCTTCGGGTTTTTCGACCTTCTTGGGTGCAGGAAGGTTTGCTTTGTCGAGAATCCAATAGTAGTCTCTCTCGTCTCCCCTTTCCTCGGACCTGAGAAGATTCCTGCTTCCGACCATAGGTACCTTGAAATCGTTCTCCACTGCATCGATACCGCAGTAGGAAACGAAGGAACGGTTCGGTATGAAGAGAACGTTGTCCTTCATGAGTTTCTCCTGTACCTTCGGATCGAGAATACAGTTGAACTTGTCAAGAATCATCGTCTCGTCGACGACTCCGCGGTATACGCTGCCGTCGTCGTTGTAATATTTCCTGAAGTATCTGTCGAATGTAGCTTCCCTACCCTTCTGACAGATGGCAACGGTCCTGAATCCTTCCGATGTCGCTCCGTCGCAAGTGTCCAATGCGGAATGCGATGCGACGACTCCGATCTTTGCTTTCTTGGCGTCATATCCGTCAAGATTTGCCAGAATCTCATCTCTGCCGATCATCTGATAGCCTCGTTATACCGCACCCTATTCTCTGTAAGATAATAAGGTAGTCGGTCGGATTATATGGCGAACATGATTACGCTGACGAGAATCGCCGTACCGACCATGTCCATAATCGATGATGTAATCGGAATACAGTGGTCGTCGGGATCGAGATCGAATTTGACTGCGGATACTGCAACATAGTACGACAGGAAATTAATCACGGTTGTTGCGAGAAGTCCGGAAATCAGTACGATTCCTATGACTGTCACATAGTCCAAAGTATCCGGCTGTATGATGTATGCGGCGGTACCGATGAAGAGGAATGTTACGGTTGCGAGGATGTAGATTATAAGGAAATTCTCATACGCCGGACCGTTGGGGTATTTTCTCGATTCCATGGTACCGATATGAAGCATAGAACTGAGTCTCGACGTGAGCATACCGGATAATGCGTTGCCTTCGTTCAGGAATGCAGGCAGCAGTACCAGCAGTACGCTGTATTTCATTACGGCATTGGTGCCGCTTTCGACGATGATACCTGCGGCAATCTCAAAGAATATGCATACCGTGAGCACAGGGATGGACTGTTTCACGATACGTTTCGCTTCGTTGATTCTTCTTCTCCTTCTATTTTTCCTCATCAGCACTTTGGCGGTGGCTGCGACGGTTATTATGAGAAGTATCACGCAGGCAATATCGACGTAAATTCTGTCGGCGTGAAGTACAATCCATGTAGCCACGAAGATCATCGGAACCGTCGCAATATCTCCTGCGGCGGCGATGAGCGGAGCGGTGATGTTGTCAACGTCCCAGTCTCTCTTGTATCCTTCACGTGCGATGATGATGTTGAAGATGATGACGATAATTCCTGCAAGAATTCCTCCGACGAGTGAGATGAATATGAACGACAGAGGTTCGATGGTACTTTCGAAGAATACTTCGACAATAATCCATCCGATTATTCCCATGATTGCGGAAAGACTCAGTGTAAGAACCATCGATGCCTCGATATTCGATCTGAGCACGGTACCTTTCTTGAAACTCATCTTGAACGTACCCATGTGCATCGAAGTGCCGAGACGGCTGCCCATTGCACCGAAGATGTTACCGCGCATTCCTATGGCGGAATAAATCATAATCATCATTCCGGGAATCAGAAGGATGTATTCCTCCATCGTAGTGAGAAACATTCCCGCTATGAGGTCTGCAACAGCCGCAATCAGCAATGCGATGAGCCCCATGACGAATACCGACTTGTTACGAATGAAGAACCCGTCGGAATTTCCGCCACCGAACATAAAAAACACCTCATGACATTGCTGTAATCAACGTTGTGAGTGCTCATTTACTATTAATAAGGGACGGTGGCGGATTGCCGTGTGACAGTACGTCAAAGGAGGGATGTGCAGTCTTTTTCAGATTACTCGTTTTAAATTTCTTCTGAGATAATGAACGGTTGTTTGCCGGAGAATGCCACGCCGTAAAGGATTGTTTTACCTTCGAGTCCGTGAGCGTAATCTCTGTCTTTGATCTGCTGAAGGGCTGCCTGTGCATTGTGTTCGAGATGTCTGTCATTTTCGGATCTCTTCAGTTCGATGATAATGTTGGGTCCGATGCCTTTCTTTTTCGTCATCATGATGTCGGAATATCCCTTTCCGTTCTCGAAATCGGCTTTGACATCGTAATTTCCGCAGAGACTCATCAGCAAACCCGTAATGAATGCCTGGTAGGAATGTTCATTGTCCAAAACACGGGAGCTTATTGCCGTGATGAGTTTATACAGAGACTCTTTCATTGCATCGATATCATTCGATGTGACAGCGACGGTGAAATCCGTGAGTTTTGATTCATCGCCTCCGTCACTGAATGCCGCACGGTTAATCAGATTTGAAAATACGAAGAACAGTTCTCTGTTCGGTATCGAAAGTACACATTTCCGTCCTTCAGGTGTCGTCAGATCGTAATTCTGCCCTCTGGGTATTGCTTTGAGATATCCGGAAACCGCCATAAGGGAGTAAACATTTTTACTGTCCTTGAGGTCGTCAAAGGTCAGTGCTGTAGAGATATCCCTAACTATTGTGCCGCCGGAACCGAGAATACGCAAATCATCTGAAAGTTCTTTATCTGCCTTTGAAATGAAGTCGTAAATCAGGTTATTGCTGCTGGTGTTTGCCCAGTAAGTGCCGGCTCCAAAACCCTTCTCAACATATTTGAGTACACTCCACGGGTTGTAGATGTCAGCATCTCCGAAACGGTATCCGTCGTACCACTCTTTTGCTTCTTCGAATTTTTCCGGATGGCCGTAATCGGCACAGATCTGTTTTACCTCATCATTGGTGAAACCGAACATCTCATCATGCTGTTTGTCCATGATGTGATTTACGGAAAGATTGTTCGTTCCGCTGAAAATATTTTCTTTGGTAATCTGCATTATGCCTGTGACAATACCCATCTGGAGCGAGTCATTGTCCTTGAGTAACGGAGACAGCATATCTCCGAGAAATGATACGACTTTACGGCGGAGTTTTTCATTTGTTATGTTGTTAACAGTGCCGTCATACTCATCAATCAGCACTATGACCTTTGAATTATGGTGAACCTCCAGCATGGAGCATAGCTTTGTCAAAGCTACTCTGGTGTCGGTAAGGGTCTTTCTTCCGGAGTAATATCTGTCGAAATTTCTGATTTTATCTTTATTCAGTTTAGTTGAGTTCCTGAGATACGTGAAATTGTCGAATACGTCGAACAGTCTCGAGTTGAACATATCTATGAAATCTTTGAAATTCTGAGGATTTCCCAACTTCAGGTTTACGGAAATGACGGGAAATACATTTTTGAAAGAATTAAACTCAGGGTGTTTTGAAATTTCCAATCCGTCGAACCATGTATTATCTTTGTATTTGACATTGAAGAAAGCATCAAGCATACTGAGATTCAGAGACTTTCCGAAGCGGCGCGGCCTCGTATAAAAGGAGATGGTTTTGGCATTATTGCTGAGAATTTTCCCTATTAGCATACTTTTGTCCACATAATAGTTGCCGTCATTGCGGATAGCTTTGAAGTCCTTGATGCCGACAGGGAGCTGTCTCATATATTCTGTAAGTCGGCTGAATTTTATATATTTCACTCAGAGTCTGCATCGGAAACACATCATACCCAGACACCGATACAAATGACGGTTTCGTAAGTGCGGCACCGTCCGCCCGCAGCCTGAATATGCAATCCCTATTCTGAAAATACACGGGTTCAATCTTATATACGGTGACGGGGATAGACATAACGTTGGATTAGATATGCAGACAATTCCGTCTACCGGTTCCGATGAAGACTCCGACGGCAGCAGTCGTCTCAGACATTTGTTTTTTCAGGAGGTGTCGCTGAATGAGTGAGACTTCCGGCGAATATTTGGATCTCGATGATATCGATATGACCGTTCAGGAAATCCTCACGGAGATGAAGGATAAGTCCGAGGTTATCGTCGATCTTGCCTATGCTTCGCTGATGTACAACAGCAGGGAAATGGCAGAGAAAGTCAGGAAGATACAGGACGAGATGGAGGATCTGAAGTACGCCGTCCGTGTGAAGACCATCATGGCCGCAAGGACGAAAGAAGAGGCAAAACAGCTCTCCGGAATTCTTCAGATTGCGTCTGCTGCGGACAGAATAGCCAGGTCTGCCGGAGTCATCGCGAAATTAATCGATGTGCCTCCGGAGAAAAGGCCGTTTCTTACCAACCTTATCAACGAAGCGGATGAGAAATTCCGTATCACCCGTATTTCGGACAAATCGGACATGGCGGGACACACAATCGGCGAATTGGCCGTGGAAGCATGTACCGGTACGAGAATTATTGCACTCAAGAACCGTCACGGATGGACATACGATCCCGAAGACGATGCAAAATTGCGTGCAGGCGACGATATAATCGTCCGCGGTTCGGACGGAGGTTTCGATCGTCTTAAGAAGTTCGCATCCGGAGAATTGCCGTGGGAATTCCCTGAGAAGGATGGTGATGAGGAATGATGAATAAAATCGAGAAGATGCTGATCGAACTGAAGGACACTTCGGAATTCATGGTAGATTTGGCATATTCATCATTGCTTTACAACAACACCGAGATTGCCGAGGAAGTCATTTTCCTTGAAGGCAAGATGGACGAACTCGGTGCGGAGATTCAGGATCAGTTATTGGATGTAGCAAAGGACAATCCAGATGCAGTTGCCAAATTCTCTGTTATTCTCAGACTTCAGATGGCTGCGGAAGAGATTGCGAATGCAGCTGCATCTATTGCAGATGTTGTACTGAGAGGATTGGGAGAACACCCTGTCATTCAGATGAGTATTCAGGAATCCGAAGTGACAATCGAAAGAGCCACCGTTGCCGAAGATTCGATACTTGTAGGCAAGACATTTGGAGACATCAGACTCGGAAGCATTTCCGGAATGTACGTAATAGCTATGAAGCGCGGCAATCAGTTTATCTACGGCCCCAATAAGTACACGAGGATTGAGGCAGGAGATGTTCTTATCGCAAGAGGTCCCGACGAGAGTGCCGACTACTTTATGGATCTTGCCAACGGAACTTCCAAAGAACTCTGATTACTGAGTCTGTTCGTAAACTCCGTACCAGAGCCTTGCGTTCGTGGTGAACATATACAGCACAGCGAGAGCCGTGAACACGATGAAGACGTACTTCATTACGTCTGTATAGAAAAGACCCAGAAGGTTTCCTGCGAAGATTACAATCATAAACATCAGTGTGGCGGACCACATGTAACTGATTCTTTTCAGAAGACCTACAGCGGCTGCAATGTTTACGATTCCGATCAGAAGGATGCTGTATGAGTTATCTGCATTGTATGACAGGAACTGAGGAACAGTTGCGCCTGTCATGCCTGCGATGAAGACGAATACCGAACCTATTCCCAATATTGTGTAGGCAAGGCCCAACACACCCATCGTTGTGAAATCCCTCTGATCCTCGGACATCATCAACGGATAATCTGTATGCCGTATAAAATGCCATCACAGGAATGTAATTTTTGAGAAAGATACTGGTAGCCTCATGCAGATTCGAACTGCAGTCCCCAGATCCAGAGTCTAGGATGATTGACCACTACACTATGAGGCTGTTAAGCGGACAATAACAGAACCCTTATTAAAACTTTCCAAAGGTGTTTTTGCGACGGCGGGTTTACACCGCCGTCGGTAAGAAAAACAAAGGGGTATCGGGACCCTGAGTCCCGATCATCCTTTAACGATTTTTTCGATCTTGGCGAATATCTCGTCGATACTGCCCTCGTCTCCTTTTACGGTGACGAGCTTACCTTTCTTCTCATAATAATCAATGAGAGGGAAAGTGTTCTTTCTGTAGACGTTGAGTCTGTTCTTCACAGTCTCTTCTTTGTCGTCGTCTCTCTGATAGAGTGCCGCACCGCATTTGTCGCAGATGCCCTCTTTCTTCGGAGGTTTGTTGCTGAGGTTGTAAACGGCTTTGCAGTCAGGGCATGAGCGCCTCTGTGTAAGCCTCTGTACGAGAACCTCATCGGGGACATCGATGTTAAGTGCCAGATCTACATCCAGGATTTCTCCCAGTGCGTCTGCCTGTTCGATGGTCCTGGGGAATCCGTCCAGAAGGAATGCACCGTTGAGACCGTCGATCTTCTCTTTCATCATACCGATGATAACATCATTCGGAACAAGTCCTCCGGCATCCATGTATTCCTTGGCCTTTTTGCCGAGTTCCGTTCCGTTCCTCACTGCCTCACGGAGCATGTCTCCGGTGGAAAGGCTGACGAATCCGAGCCTGTCGCAGAGGATCTCCGCCTGTGTACCTTTACCCGCACCCGGCGGACCGAGAAGCACTATCTTCGACTTCATGATGTTGGCATGGCCATGTCAGATATTACACCTTCGTTTCGGCGGCCGTCCGAATTCGGTGCGAAAACAGAGAATTAAGAAACATATTCTGAGAATAATATGTTCTCCGTACGGATCCGTCGTACGGAAGTATACTGTCTCTCATTTGGAATTACGTCTGCAGGTACAGCCCGGAGGTAAATCATTCGCCTGTGCCAGAGTCCATCTTTCAGTGTTTAATATCCCGTGGGGAACATCGATGTAATCTACAATTTCCTGATCGGAAGGATACCTTCCCGAACAGACTACGGTGCAGAGATACACTCCCATCGGAAGGCACATGTCTCCCTGTTCGCCGTAGTATTCTGCGGCTTCGGGACAGAGTTCCGACTGATTGTTTACAGTTACACGTTCTATAACGATACCTGCATCGGAGAGTTTCCCGAATGAATTCTCGAACCTTTCGGTATCCTTTGGATTCCTCAGAGCGGATGACGGAGATTCATAGACAACGAAGTCTGCACTCATGCCGTTTCTATCGGAATCAGTCATATTTATGATATTGTCCTGATTTTTCATTCCGAATTCTGTGTTTCTTCACTCAAAGAAAAGGCTGCCAGATGTCGTAAATCACAAAATCTGGTGTTAACGGCAGTAATCAAATCGGTTACCAAGTCCGGCGGTTGATGATGACAGTTTTATAATATAGAAATCATAAGCGAGGACTGAAAGTGATGCATATGGATCAGAAGATTATTGACAGTATTGAAAAGATAGTCGGGAAGGACGGTTATTCAACGAGGACTGCCGATCTGTACACATACGGATTCGATGCATCCATATTCCATACGACTCCCGAACTGATTGTACAGCCGAGGTCGACGGAGCAGGTATCGGAAATTATGAAGATTGCCGATGCAAACAAGATCCCCGTCGTTCCGAGGGGTGCGGGAACAGGCCTCTGCGGTTCCGCGGTACCTATCAAAGGAGGTATCGTCATGGATATGAGCAGGATGAACAAGATTCTCCAGGTCAGCGTAGGTGATCTCTGGGCGGAAGTAGAGGCAGGCTGCGTTTACAACGATTTCAACGCATACATCGGAAAATACGGTTTCCACTTCCCCTGCAACCCCGGTTCCGCGGAAGCATGTGAAATCGGAGGAATGGTCGCTGCAAACGCCTCGGGAATGAGAGCGGTCAAATACGGTGCGACAAGAGATTTCATCCTCGGTCTGACATTCGTCAAAGCGAACGGAGAGATTGTCAACGCAGGTACGAAGACAATCAAAGATTCTTCGGGATATCAGTTGGCACGTCTTCTCTGCGGAAGCGAGGGAACATTGGGAATTATCACCAAAGTCACAATCAAACTCCTCGCAAAACCGAAGTCGACAGCATCATGTCTCTGTTCGTTCAACTCGGTTCACGACGCAGGAAAATGTATTTCGGCAATCATCGCCGAACCGCTCATTCCCGCATCGTGTGAACTTATGGATTCAGTTTCCATCGAAGCGGTCAACAAATCCCAGGGCAACCCTCTTCCTGACTGTAAGGCACTGATTATCGTCGAATGCGACGGTGAGCCCGAGCAGGTAGAAAGGGATCTGAAGACTGTCGAGAGAATCGCAATGGGTATCGGTGCAACAACCGTTACGGCTTCGCACGACAAGAAGCAGATTGCGGCATGGACATCCGCGAGGAAGTCCGTTATGACTTCTCTTTCCGCACTGAAGCCCGGTTATTCCTCGGTATCTCTTGCAGATGATATGGGTGTACCGGTTTCCAGAATACCCGATGCGGTGTTGGAGTTCCAGAGAATCGCAGACAAGTACAGAGTAACCATCGCAACATACGGTCACGCCTCGGACGGAAATCTCCACACAAAGATGCTTCTCAATCCTCTTGACAAAGACGAGTGGGACAGAGGAGTTCAGGCAGTCAGCGAGATTTTCGATGTCTGTATCGGACTGAACGGAACCGTTACCGGAGAGCACGGTGTCGGAATTTCAAAGGCACCCGACTTCCAGAAGGAGAGAGCTTCGGAGCTTTCCACAATCAAAGCAATCAAGAAAGCATTCGATCCCAACAACATCCTCAATCCGGGTAAGCTGGAACAGTGGGAAGGATCGATTCTCGGAAAGGTTCCTCTCAGGTATCCCTGTAAGGAATACATGTGAAACTATTCGGACGGACCCTGTCGGGTCCGTCCTGTGTTTTCCTCTTGATTTATTTACAGACACATCATTCGATGTACTGATTTCATCCGTTCATTGTCACACGTGTCAGTATGAGCAATGCAACCGAAACAACCATCATCACGGCATAAAGAGAAACATTCCATCTGAGAATCTTACCGCCGTCGAGCGGTCCGATCGGAAGAAGGTTGAACACCGCAAGGAACGAATTGAGATATGCCAACAGAAGCACGACTACGCCTACTTTGGTATAGGCTCCTCCGAGAAGAATCGCAACAATAAGTGCGATGCCGCAGAGTATGATATTCACGGAAGGTCCCGCAGCACTGATTTTTCCGTTCTGTTCTTCTGTGATGTAACCGCTTATGTAGACCGCACCGGGCATGGCGAACAGGAATCCGAATACCGATGAAATCAGACAAATCAGCAGTCCGATCGGATACATTCTGAATTCAGACCATGCACCGAATCTCTGTGCAACGAATTTGTGTCCGAATTCATGCATCATGAAACTCGTAACCACCAAAATGACAGAGAATCCCAGCCAACAGAGAACATTGATTATGCGGTCGCTGCTGAAGAAACCGACATTGTTCTTGTAAAGCAATGTGAACGATACGCTGAGAACCAAAATCGCAATCAGTATGTCGCGGACCTCAATCTTACTGAACTTCGGTTTTCCGAATCCGGGATTAATCTGTCTGACAGCTGCCATGCTATCTCCTTTCGGCATCTTACGATGATACCTTATTATAATGTTTACCTCTCTTGACCGAAACATGGTCTCGAACAATGTGGCACACGGCAAGGAGCACTGTCTTTGGTGCGATCGCTGCGGTACACTTATTCTCGGAAAGGTATGTTCATGCGGAAATACGCCGAGGGAATTCGAGATCAACAGCCCCGGAGACATCAGACCGTGTATGGGCGACAGTGTCGATCTGATTTTATCGCTTTTCGAGAAGACTTTCGGTACTTCGGAACCGCTTCACGGAAGGATGATGTTTTTCAACAAAGTTCCGGGAGAGGACAGAACAGACGAGATAATCGCACACGGAGAAGTCATAGCGGTTATGAGATTCGACCTCAGGATGAATGATCACGTTCTTGAAATCAGACAGCCGGGTGCGGAATTGTTTTCCGAGTATGCGAAGAAGAATATCGTCATGTTCGGTTCGATGTCCGGTCATCTCAAGGGAAAAAGTATTCCGGGAGAGAACATCCGTGAAATAACCGGAGAATTTTCCGAAGGTGAATCTCTCATTCTGAAGAAAGGAGAGAAAATCGGTGTCGGTATTGCTTTGGCTTCATGTTCTCAGCTGAAGGAAACGGAAAAAGCCGTCAAAATCAGAGATTTGGATAATAAGAAGGGCATGATTCTTTCTCCGAAGTCGGACAGAAATGCCTTTGTCAAATGTAATAAAAATCATCTGAAAAACATCGAAGGCAATGCCGTCGGAGATATCCGTTCGTTCCTGAAAACCAAGAAATTACCTGTAACGGCATCTTTCTCCGGAGGTAAGGATTCCCTGGCGGCTTTCGGCGTTGCCATGAAAGCGGTTGACGATATCGGATTGCTGTATATCGACACGGGATTGGAGTTTCCGGAGACTGTGAAGTACGTACACTCATTTGCGGAAAAGAACAATCTGGCACTGCATATAGCCAAGGCAAATAACGCTTTCAGAGAGAATGTCGGTACATTCGGACCTCCGGCCAAAGATTTCAGATGGTGCTGTAAAGTCTGCAAACTCGGACCTATGACCGACCTCATTTCAAACAGATATCCCAAAGGTACCGTAACAATCGAAGGCAACAGAATGCTGGAATCCTTCGCAAGATCCAAAATCGGATTTGTTTCGCGTAATCCGTTCGTTCCCAATCAGGTCAATCTCAATCCCGTAAGGGCATGGTCCGCAGCGGAGATATGGGGATACATTTGGATGAGAGGGTTGGAATACAATCCTCTTTATGAGAGAGATTTCGAACGTATCGGATGTTATCTCTGCGCTTCGTGTCTTGCAAGCGAATGGAAGAACACAGAACGTATACATCCCGAATTACACAGGGATTGGACCGATTTCCTTTACAGATATGCGGAAGAACGCGGTCTTCCTCCGGAATTTGTGGAAATGGGATTCTGGAGATGGAAAGTACTGCCTCCGAAGATGATCCGTATCGCAGAAGATATGAATCTCACCCTCACACCGAAGAATGTGAAAGGTCCTTCGATGAAGACGCTGAAAGGAGCGTCTTCCTGTGCTGCGGGAGGATATTCCGCGGAAGCCGTGGTCACAGTGCCGAGATCCAGGGATTTCTCCGCTGTTGAAGATGCACTGATGACTGTCGGTGACGTAAGATACTCACAGGAATTCGAGATCGCATTGGTCAAAACGAAAAACGGTACTGCCAAACTCTTCGGAGGAGGACAGGTGTCGATTACATCGCACACCGAAGAAGGTGTGAAGACACTCTTCGAACGTTCCGTCAAAGCGTTACTGAGAGCGCAGATGTGCACTTCGTGCGGTATCTGCGAGAAGAAATGTCCACGTCACGCCATACGTATCAAAGACGGTTTGCATGTAGACAGGAACCGCTGCAACTCATGCGGCAAATGCGAGTCTTCGTGTATGGTGGCACATTACTTCGATAAGATAATGTGATTCTTCCGAACGTCAGTAATGGTTATAATCTAAACCTGTTATAGACAGTTCCATGGACACGGCTCTCACAATTGCGGCTGTCATAGGGTTGGGTTCGGCATTGGTTGTAATGTATGCCGTACTCAGAAACTACACATATCCGAAGATAGAGGAGCCGTTCTTCAGCGACCCTACGCTGTTCAAGCTGTTCACATTGGGATTGTTCGAAGGTACGCTGATTTTTGTTCTGTACACATACATATTCCAATACTTCACAGTGAGCGGATTGGGTCTTGTCGTGGCTATAATATTCGGTGCGGTTATCGAATTTGCCAAACTGATTTCACTGAACTTCAAGAGGTTCAGCGGAATTTCGGATACGATTTTCTACGGTTTCGGACTGGGTCTCGGAATCGGTGCCGCAATGGCATTCGGTATGATTTACTACTGGCTGAGAGGAGAATTGGATCCGACATCTGTGGTAATGGTTGTCATGCTTGCACTGCAGTATCTTCTTATGTGTTCGGCGAACGGAATCGTCGTCGGAGAAGGCGTTGCAAGGCGCAAACCTATGGAATTCGTGTTTCAGGCTGTGCTGTACAGCGCAGTATTCCACATACTGATTGTACCGTTCTACATGAACATCGATCAGCTTTGGATCAAATATGCGGCACTTATCGCGGCAAGTATACTTGCGGCGTTCATTTTCTACCATGCAGTATGTGTAAGGCTGCCGAGAATTGTCGATGACGTACTGAAGATGAACGGTAAGACACGTAACGACATCTACCGTCTGAAATGATTCATCCGAATCTGTATTTTCCGTAGCCCGTTTCGTATACAATACACTCGTTAAGCATCGCTTTCAGATACTTCTCGCCTTTACCGGGAACGAATTTCTCAATGTCTTCGAGTGTGAATGTTCCCTGTATCTCGGTGAGGCCTTTTGCGATTACGAGCATCTTGTCCTTGATATCTGTGGTGTTTTCCACTCTGTATTCAAGGGAAGACATGGGGTCGATGTTACGGTCGATCTTTTTCTTCTCTTCCGATTTTGTTCCGGAAAGATGTGCCAGAGCATCTCTCACTTTACTCTGATCTCTGTCGCTGTAAAGAATCCTCATATCCTTCGTAACGGCCTTCTGTCCGCAGTAGGGACATGCGGTGGTTTCATCGCAGAGATCGATAATTCTGTTTCTGCTGCATCCGGAACAGGTGATTATTCCGAACATGTCACTGATATTCCGTGAATACGAGGGATGCAAGACAGCATCCGTAGTTGTCCGTAGGAATCTGAAGTTCTTCGATGACGTATTGGACTTCTTCCAATTCGATTTCTCTGATTCTCGCCATCTCTTCCATCTTCCATCTGAGATCCGCCCTGAGTGATTCTTTGGAACCGTGGAGGTGTCCTTCTGCGACATACCCTCCTTTTCCGTCCTTCCTGTAGGCGTATGCGATACCTGCGGAGATCATTTCCCCTTCGGTACCTCTCATCTGTGCCAGTACGCAGTGTGTGACCGCACCCATCGGCATTTCTTTCCTTTCGGTCCTTTTGGCACCTATCGGTATAACGGACGAAACCGAAACAAGATTCTGTTCACCGATCCCGGCCTTTATGAGTGCGCGGTCGAAGGCGTTGAGTCCCGAGACCTCGCTGACTGCCGAACTGGATGTAATGAAGAATTCACACGGCACTAAGTACATAGCAACTCATATGGGCAACTGATATTTAAGAGAAAGACTCACCCGTAGATATTGTCGTTTGTCTGGTATGACTGGGCCGTAATTTTCTTCTCAATATCTTCCGCTTCTTTGTACAGTGGTTCGGTATCGATCTCAAGTTCCGGGAACATTTTCGCCAAAGGTTCCATGATTTTGGCTGCGCCTCTTGGATCGGGCATATCCTGTTTTGCGGAACCCAGTAAAGTGATCACATCCAAATCATTCTCAGCCGCATTTACAAGTAACATTCCCGAAAGTCCTCTTACCATACCTTCGTCGACGGAGTCGATTTCATACTTCTTCATGAGTTCTCTGGCTCTTTCGGTGGAACCTACTCCGAGAATACTGTATTGGTCTGGAGCGAACTGAGGAATACCGTCCAAAGTAATCACGGTGTGAACATTGTTGTCACGGCACCATTTTACGAGAATATCGGCCAATACGGTGAATGTTTCCGCCTTAGGAACGAATTCGGATGTTATGACTACAATATCTTCACAGTCGATACCTCCGTCATCCTCCACATTCTCCCTCGATCCCATGTAGAATCTCACGGGGGGCATGGGTATTCCGTTCTGTATTATCGCATACGGTGGGAAGGAAGGTGAGGATATCGAAGCGATGAGATCGAGACCGAGCTGCTTGGCAAGGAAGCTTGTGGCGATGGAACTGATGAGTCCGAGACTCGGAAATCCGATGATTGCAACGGCATTGTTCAGTTCTCTGTCGGTGTATTCGTGAAGAATCATCTCATCCATGCCTACCCAATCGTGGTAATGATATTAAGGTGTTCCACGTTACGGCGGATTATGGCAGACAATACAATCTCGACAGAATACACTTCGGCGGGAATACCCGTCATAACCGACCCCGTTCCCGGGTGCAGAATTTCAGGATATATGGTGGCGGTGAATACAGGTTCAAGGGATGAAACCCAGGAGATTATGGGTCTGTCGCACCTTTTGGAGCATGTTGTGTTCAGGGCAACGAATACCCGTACTTCCTTCCAGATGTCCAAAGAGATTGAATGTGCCGGAGGAGAGATGAATGCCTTCACAGCCAAAGAGATGACGGCATTCTACGGAATTACGTTGAAGGAAACTTCAAAGGTTGCCAAAGATCTGGTTGCGGATATCGTCAGGAATCCTCTGATTGACAAAGAAGATACGGAATTGGAGAAGAAGATCGTACTGCAGGAAATCAGCATGTGTGAGAACGATCCCGATTCGTACATTCACGATCTCTTCGGAGAGGTTCTCTGGGACGGACACCGCCTGGGACAGAACGAAGCGGGAACGAGAGAGGTTGTGAAATCTCTTACATTCAAAGACCTCCGCAAGTATTACGAGGACAGATACAGAATTCCGAATCTCACCGTATTCGCATGCGGTGCCGTAGACGCTCAGGATGCGGTTGCATGGGCTGAGGAGAATTTCGATGACATGGCCGGAGGAAAGGCAAACGTAAGGAAAGCTCCTGAAGTCACGGGTTCTGTGTATAAGCACTACAAATGGGAAGGAGATCACTGCTATGTGGGTATGGGATTCAGAGCATTCGATGCAAAATCGGATGAGATCCCGGCACTTTCGATGCTCAGCGCAGTTCTCGGTTCCGGATCTTCGTCAAGACTGTTCCAGGATGTCAGAGAGAAGAAAGCTCTCGTTTACTCCATTTACGATTATGTGGATCAATACACCGATGCAGGCAGTATGGGAACTTTCATGTCTGCCACGGAAGAGAACGTGTATGAAGCAATCAACACCGTTGCACGTACGTACAAATCCCTGAAAGAAAACGGCCTTACCGAAGGAGAACTCACAAGAGTGAAGAATCTTGTTAAAGGTGCATTGATCAGAAGTACCGAATCCACCAACCGCAGGCTCTACGGTCTTGCGAAAGGCACGATGCTCACAGGAAAGCCCAGGTCTTTGGACGAACGCCTCGCAAGGTTGGATGCAGTTACCGAAGAAGATGTCATGCGCATTGCCGGGAAGGTCATGAAACCCGAAGGACTCAACGTTGTGATGTACGGCGCAGATGTCAAAGAAATGAAAGATTTCGCCGTATCTCAGTTGGATTTCTGAAACTCTTCGATGTAATGGAGGACTGCGTCGACGGCGTCTCCGATGACTGCCGTCACGCCCTCCGTCATTCCTTCGTGAACGGTTTGGATGTCCTCGACTTCTATTGCGATGAATATCACCTTATCGGGCATCTGTTCCGGTTCCATGTCACGGCCGATTTTCATGGCCGTTGCAAGATTGAAGTCATGGGCGGAAGCGTTTGTGACAGTAGGTTCAAAATCTTCGGGATTGAAGATCATCACAGTACCGACAGGCTGCTGATGCGTCTGTATCGCATCGACGATAATCGCATGTTTATATCCCCAGAGAACGGGAATAATGTCCAACCCGCCGATTGCTTCCTGACGTGTTTCCACATCCTTCAGATTCATTTCCTCAATCTTATCGGCAACAATCAAACCTATTGCATCATCGGACATTATCGGACTTCCGAGGCCGATCACTAAAACGTTATCGGATCTCGGATCACTCATAGTATCCGTCGCCTTCCTTCATTTTGTTGTGTTTGGTGTACATTCCGAGTATGCTCAGGAACATACACGGTGCGAGAGCGATGAGACAGATCAGTCCGAATCCGTAGATAACTGCCTGTGTACCGGAATACAGTGCGGATGCCAATCCCACATAGAACGATGAAAGGATAGCAACGGACATAGGTCCTGTGGCCACTCCTCCTGCATCGAATGCGATACCGACCATTTCTTTGTCACCGATCCACATAATGATCAGTGTAAGAATGAATCCCGGCACTACGATGTATGCGAGGTTGATGTTGAAAACAAGTTTCGTCATTCCTATTGCGACAAATGCCGCAACACCGATTGATATGATCATGATGATGAGTTTCTTCGGAAGCAGACCTCCGGAAGACTCCTCGACCTGATCTCCGAGAATCGATACCGCAGGTTCCGCACACGCGACGAGGAATCCCATAAGGAATCCGAGTCCGACGACGATGTACCACTGTTCGGAAGCTATGCTTCCCAATTTCACACCGAGGCTTGTCGCGATAGGCATGAATCCTGTGTACACACCGGTAAGGAAAATGATGATTCCGATACCTGCGAATATTGTTCCTTCCAATACAACGGATACTGCGGTCCACGAATATTTCAGGAAAATCTTCTGGAATATCACGAAGAATATCATCAGCGGAATCAGTGCGCTTGCCACACTCACGGCGGAACTCTTCAGTTCGGCGAACATAAGTTCGAAATCGATCGTACTGTGGGAAACACTCGAAACGACTTCTTCTCCGGAACCTCCTCCGCTGAGGACTCCCAACACAAGAACGGCGATTATAGGTCCGATCGATGCAAGACCGATCATTCCGAAACCGTCCATGCTGTCCTTGCTGTGTCCCATGGTACAGATTCCGATACCGAGAGCCAAAAGGATAGGTACGGTAACAGGTCCCGTGGTTACACCTCCGGAATCGAGGGCGATACCGATGAATTCGGTGTTTCCTGTCATGTCCATAAACAGAACCAACGCGATTGCCACGGCGTAACCGATCGTGATGAGCATTTTCAGGGACAGTTTGTAGATAATCCTGAATGCCGCTACAATAAGGAAGATTGCAACACCTATCGCGATAGCGTATGTGAGTGTAGTCGGATCTATCGACGAGAACAGCGAATGTACCTGTGTTCCGAAGACTGTTACATCGGGTTCTGCAACCGTCACAAGGAACGAAATTGAGAAGACGATGATGATCATGAAAAGTTTTGATTTTCTTTTCGGGATTTCCTGTCCGATGGACATTCCCATCGGATGTATTCCCCAATCGACACCCGAGAGGAATATCGTGAATCCGATGACTACCATTACAACGCACAGAAGGAACAGCATCATCTGATCCATCGGAAGTTCCAAAACGAATATCGCGAGAATCGTGACTAAAAGTACTATCGGGACAGTGGAGGTAACGACTTCTCTGAATTTCTCTCCCAACAGACTCATGCGTGGCGTATATACAGATAGATATTAAATTCTGATGTCGGACCCGAAAATCAAGTTTATCTCTTGAGTTCTTTGATGGTCTTTCCCATGTTGATGAAGTGGTCTGCAACCCTCTCCGCATCGGATGTCAGCGAAAGGAATTCGGCACCTGCGCTTGTGGAACACACCCCATCGCTGATTCTCTGAATGTGGCTGTCTGCCATCTTATCGGTGGCATCATCAATCTGATCTTCGATCTGATACGCCTCTTCGAGAGCATCGTAGTCCTGATCTGTGTATGCTTTCAGAACACGTTCGTAAAGCGAATCGATAAGCTTCTGCACGTTTCTTATCTCGCTTTTGGCGTAATCGGAGAATTCATCGGACGAAATCTTCATCTTCTCGGCATATCCGACGATGTTTTTGGAATAGTCACCGATACGTTCCAAATCGGTAACGGTACGGTAGACTGTGGAAACGTAGACACTGTCTTTCTTGCTGAGTTCCGTGTTGGATAATTTTACGATAAAACGCGGAATGTTCTTCTTGAGATAGTTCAGTTCTTTCTCTTTGGATCTGAACATCTTGTATTCGCAGTTATCCATCGTGCAGATTACGTCGCACGCATAGTCGAAATTCTCAACAGCAAGTTTGGACATGTTGATCATTTCGTTCTTGACTTCCATGACTGCGATTGCGGGTGTTTTCAGCATGTATTCGTCGATGAAGTACATGTGGGGTTCTCCCTCTTCCACGGCGACTTCTACCTTCTTGTCGGGCAGGAGTTTCGTGACGAATGCAATGAGATAGGATGTCAGCGGCAGCATAATGATGACTGTAATCACATTGAATATTGTATGGAACATAGCCAGCTGAGTCTGGGGCGCACCCGGGAACATGGATGCGAACAGTGTACCGAACGTGCATCCGCCGGATGTAACGGCGGTTAATATAAATCCCGCCACTGTGAATAGAATAACACCGAATACATTAAACGACAGATGTATTGCGGCAACTCTCTTCGCATTCAGTCCGCTGCTCATTGCCGCAAGAATAGCGACAATACACGAACCGATGTTGGAACCCATTGTTATGTAAATGCCCTGTTCAAGAGAAATCAAATTCTGAACAAGCATAATAATCGCAATCGATGTAACGACGGAAGAACTCTGTACCAGTGCCGTCAGCAGTACACCGATGATAATCAGTAGAATCAGATTGTCGATATTCGACAGGAAATCGATGACCGCATCGGACTGAGCGAAATCCGCCATCGAATTACTCATAAGGTCGAGACCGACGAAGAGCATACCGAAACCGGCGACGATTCCTCCGATTTTCTTTGTTTTATCATTTTTGGCGTATGCGTAGATGAATGCTCCCACACCCGCCAACGCAGAGAAAACCGCAGTGAAACTTATGCTGTCTCCGCCGAACATACCCAGAGCGACGATCTGTGCGGTAACTGTCGTACCGATGTTCGCACCGTAGATAATAGCGGTAGCCAATGTCAGAGACATAATTCCGGCATTTACGAAACCAATGACCAGAACCGATGTGGCTCCCGAACTCTGAATTGCGGCTGTGGTAACGGTACCGATACCCACTCCGACCAATTTCTTATCGGACGCTTTTGCGAAAAGTGCTTTCAGTCTCGAACTGCAGATCGATTCAAGATTGTTGCTGAGCATCATGCATGCAACCAGGAATACGCCGATACCTGCCGCGAGCATCAGAATTGCCGTTATTATCGTCGTTGTGTCCATGGAATCCCCGGTTACTGCGAATCTGCGGTGTGATATGTCTTCTACTAAATAAAGTGGAACTGTCGAAAATTAAATCTACATTCTCCGTATCTGCAGAATTGTGGAAATCGAGGTAAAGACATACATGGTCGTCAACGGACGGAACATCTCCTCCAGACAGTTGGAGGTGCTTGCTGCGGTCAACAGACTCGGCAGTAAGACCGCTGCGGCCAGGGAATTGGGAATTTCTCCTCCGGTTGTTCACAGATATATGGTGCAGATGGAAGAAGTCGCAGGTACGCGCCTTATGGCTTCCACTCCGAACGGTACCGAACTTACGGAAACGGGACTGAGATTGCTGGAAGTTGCCGGCATGATGGACGAAAGATGTGCCGACGACAGAGAATTCACAATATCCTGTTCCCCTGTTACGGAAGAGTTAGTGATGCAGGCCGTTTCCTCATCGAAAATCAAAGCATCTATCATAGTGTCAGACGATTACACAAACGTCCGTTCCCTGAAGCAGGGGATGTCCGATATTATCATTCTCGACGACCCTCAGTTACTGAACGAAGTCGACGATTACGAATGGTCGGATGTCGGTTACATGGATATGATTCACGTCGACAACGGTCCGTCGTATATGAGATACAGATACGGTGCGCAGAGGATTGCATATGCTCAGTTGGATCTGATGGGTGTCGAATACAAAGTGGATTCGGAAACATATCTTCTCTCCGAATTGATTAACTCAAACAAGAGTTTCTTCATAGATGAGTATCTTCTTCAGAAAAAAGGTCTTAAAATAAAGAGCGCCACGGACAAACATCTCCTCAGGCATTCCATTACTGCCGTCTACAGAAGAGAAGTGAAGGAAATCACACGTATTCTGAGGTATCTCCAATCCAAACAGTTCTGACGAGTGTTACCGTTTGAGGTAACACTTCAAACTTCGGACGTGATTGGATTATATAGTACATCCAACCTAACACGTCCTAGGTAATATCAATGGTAGCACCCAACCCTGAATTCATCGGTGAACTCTCTGCCGCAGGCGGAGAGGGCGCAAAGATGTGCTTCCAGTGCGGTACCTGTTCTGCGGGCTGCCCCTCGGGTAAGAACACAGCCTACAGGACCAGGAAACTCATGAGGATGGCACAGCTCGGACTGAAAGACGAGATCATCGACAGTGAGGATCTTTGGCAGTGCACTACATGCTACACATGCGAGGAGAGGTGTCCCCGCGGTGTCCCGATCGTAGACGTTGTCATCGCACTCAGGAACATCGCAGTCGCAAGCGGCAAGATGTACCCCGCACACAAGAAGACAGGAGAGAACCTCGTCGCATACGGACACACAGTCTCTATCAACGACAAAGTCAAAGCACAGAGGAAAGAACTCGGTCTCGATGAGGTGCCCCCGACGGTACTCGCAAACGAGAAAGCAATGGCAGATCTCGGAGTTATTTTCGAGGCTACCGGATTCAAGAAACTGTTGGAGTGATTATAATGGCAAAATACGCATTCTTCCTCGGTTGCATCGCACCTCTCAGATACCCCGGTATCGAGAAGTCCACAAGGGTCGTCGCAGAGGCACTCGGTCTCGAACTTGTCGACCTCAAAGACGCAAGCTGCTGTCCCGCACCCGGAGTAATCAGGGCATTCGACAAGAAGACATGGATTGCCGCAGCGGCAAGGAACCTCGCTCTCGCAGAGAAAGAGGGTCTCGACATCCTCACAATCTGCAACGGATGCTACGGATCGCTCTTCGATGCAGCACACGAGCTCGCAGAGGACAAAGAACTTCTCGCAGAAGTCAACGAAATCCTCGCAAAGATCGGACTCGAGTACAAGGGAACAACCAAGGTCAGGCACTTCGCGGAAGTCCTCTACAACGAGGTCGGTGTCGAAGCAATCAAAGCAAAGATCACCAAGCCCCTTGAGTACCAGGTTGCAGCATTCTACGGATGCCACTTCCTCAAGCCCAGCAAAATCAAACAGCTGGACGACCCCGAGAACCCCCACATCCTCGATGACCTGATTGAGGCAACCGGTGCAAAATCTATGCCCAGGAAACAGAAGGTTATGTGCTGCGGTGCAGGAGGAGGTCTCCGTGCAGGATTCCCCGCAAACGCACTCAAGTTCACACAGACCAACCTCGAGAACATGAAAGAATCGGGCGCAAAATACATCGTCGATGTATGTCCGTTCTGTCACCTCCAGTTCGATATCGGACAGAAGGAACTCGGTTACAGCATCCCCGTCCTCCACCTCTCGCAGCTCTACGGAATTGCAATGGGAATGGATGAGAAAGCACTCGGACTTGCAGCACACCAGACACCTGTTGTGCTCTGAAACTGAAACGCAGGGGGATCATCCCCCTGTACTTCCAATCATTTCTGATATCTATTATTATACAATAAGAAGGATAATTTTCCGCAATTATGATAATTATCACATAAAGGATAATTGCGGACATTATTCTTTAACCACTTATATTTAAAACATACTGAAAGTGTTTTTATAGTAAGTGTATATCATCATCTTGCTTCAAATCAAGGAGGATTCTGATGGCAGCAGCAAAGAAAGTCAAGACCGCGTCCCGTAAGATTAAGGACAAGTGGAAAGCAAAAGAATGGTACAAGATCCACGCACCCCGTATGTTCAACGAGGTCGAGATCGGAGACACACCCGCAATCGAAGTAGAGACACTCTACGGAAGGACAGTCGATGTTACCGTTCAGGAACTCACAGGCGACTTCTCAAAGCAGCACATCAAGATGAGATTCCAGATCACAGGCGTTGACGGACATGACGCGAAGACATCGTTCATCGGTCATGAGCTCACCAGCGACTACGTGAGAAGACTGACGAGGAGAAAGAAGACGAAGACCGACCACGTTGTCGATGTCGAGACCAAAGACGGATACGTCCTCAGGATCAAGACAATGTCAATCGCGGACAAGAGGATTCAGTCTTCACAGGAAGAAGGAATGAGGCGCTGCATCGCAGACGCACTCAACGAGATGGGAAAGGAGAACGACCTCTCCAACATGATTAAGCTCATCGTCTCCGGTGACATGGGCAGGAATGTCGCAAAGGCATGTCATGTCGTTATCCCCATCAAGAGGATCGAAATCCGCAAGAGTGAAGTTCTCTCCAACGGTGAGGGAGAGCCCGAGTCCATCATGGACATCTTCGCAAAGCCCGAAGTCGAAGAGACCCCGGCAGAAGAAGAGGCCCCCGCAGAGGAAGAACCCGCCGCGGAACCTGCAGCTGAAGAAGCCCAGGAAGAGTAAACCAATATATCCTCCTTCAAACATCTTCCCCTCAAACCTATTACACATGCCGAGGTGGCTCAGCCTGGTGGAGCGTCGGACTCATAGGGTCTAAGATGGTCAACAGACCTCTTCCAGGGAAATCCGAAGGTCATGGGTTCGAACCCCATCCTCGGCACTCCTTCTATTCTTCAGTCGTTCAGAATAAATACAGATGCAGCGATGATGCCCGACATGAGGCTCATCATCAATACCGGTAAGGGCGGAGTCGGAAAAACATCGGTTTCTGTGGCGACGGCGATGCGTGCCGCCAAGATGGGTTACAGGACGATGGTGATGAGTACTGATTCGGCTCATTCACTCGCAGATTCCCTTGACATGAAACTCGGCTCGGACATCACGAATGTTGCACCCAACCTCGATGCTCTCGAGATCGATGTCATTCACGAACTCAAGACCAAATGGTCTGAGATTGAAAAATACATTACAGATTTCTTCAAATCCCAGGGAATGGACGATCTTTCCGCAGAGGAATTTGCGGTATTTCCGGGAATGGAGATGATTGTTGCATTGCTTTACATCCTCGACTTTGATGAAAAAGACACATACGATGTGACAATCATCGATACCGCACCTACGGGTGAAACACTCAGGCTTCTGAGTTTCCCCGATATGTCGGAATGGTATCTTGACAGATTATTCAACATCGTGAAGAGAATAGTTCTTCTTGCGAAGAAATTTGTCGGAAAGGTTGTGGACATCCCTATACCTTCGGAAGAGGTGTTCAACACCATATCCACGGTTAAGGAACGTATGATCAAGGTCAGAGATATTCTCGAAGACCCGAAGAAAACCACTGTACGTCTTGTGGTAAATCCCGAGAAGATGGTTATTCACGAAACCATGCGCGCATACTCTTACTTATGTCTCTACAACAAGACCGTTGAGTGTCTCATATGCAACCGCGTATACCCCGACAACGTCGACGGAGATTATTTCAAAAATAAACTCGAAGAACAGAAACAGTACATCGATTTGATTCACCACGCATTCGATCCGATGAAGATATTCTTCTCATATCAGATGCCTACAGAGTTGGTCGGAAAGGAGAAATTGGAGTATCTCGCGGACATGGTATACGGAGATTCAGATCCTACGGAAATATATGCAGATCAGAGTCCGATGAGATTCGAATCCAACGACAATGAAGATATTATCATACTGACAATGCCTTTCGTCGAGAAGAGTGACATAGAATTATTAAAACCGAAGGACAGCACTATATTGGTTCACGTGGGAAGTCAGAAGAGAATGATCAACCTTCCGCTGACAATGGCCAAGGAAGAACTGACAGGTGCCGAACTGAGAGACCACGAACTGAGAATAAAATTCAGGAGGGAAGCAAGATGAGCGAAATGAGCGATGATGATTTCAAAAAATTCGTATCCGAAAACAAGGACAGATTGATACATTACATGAGAACACAGGGCATCGAGATGGCTGGTATGGCCCTGAATAAGGTAAGAGAAGATGTCGGCAAAGTGGCCGAAAAGGTCGGAGAGGCTGAAGAACAGATCAAAGAGAAAGCGGATACACGCACAGAATCCATCAAAAGCAACGCAAAGGAATTTGTCGAAGCATTCACGAGTACCGAAGTTCAGAGACACCTCATCAGAAGCGGTATGGAGTTCATGATGGCACTCAGTAGCATATTCGACGCAATTCCCAAACCGGAAGCCGTTTCCAAGGCCTGCGACAAGGTTGATGACATCAAGAGTAACATCAGCAGAGAACACTGTGCCAAAAACGAAGACTGTCCCAGAAAGGACAGTGTCAAGAAAATAGAGATTGAGTGAAATGAATCTTCAGGAAGGTATCGTTGCGGTAAAGGCTGCAAGGAAAGCCATAGAGGCGGAAGTGATTGGCGCCGCACCGGAAGTATCGTTTCCCACATCCTTCGATGAGGAATGCGGTGTTTTCGTAACAGTCAACACATATCCTGACGGAATGCTCAGAGGATGTATAGGATATCCCACACCTGTTCTTCCGTTAGGGGATGCAATACTCCGTTCCGCACAGTCCGCATGCCATGATCCGAGATTTCCGAGACTTACCGATAAAGAAGCATCTCAGTGTACCGTAGAGGTAACAATACTCACGCCTCCTGTGTACTTAGAGTGTGAAAAAGAAGATCTTCCGAAGAATATCGTCATCGGACGCGACGGACTGATAATTCAGTTCGGCAGAAGATCGGGACTTCTGTTACCGCAGGTGGCCGTCGAATACGGATGGACTCCCGAAGAATTCCTGGGGCAGGTATGTCTCAAAGCAGGTCTTCCGGAAGATGCATGGAAATTCAGAGATTCGTCATTGTTCTCATTCACGGGACAGATATTCCGTGAAATCTCGCCGAACGGTGAAATCACGGAGGGATGAATACGGATCTTGTCATCGAAGGTAGATTCTTCATCAACGGCGAAATAAAAGACACAGCCGTGGGAATCGAAGACGGTAAGATCGTTACCGTCGGCAACATTGTACGCGGCGGAGACGAAAGGATAGATCTCGGCGATAAGCTGATTCTTCCCGGATTTACGGATCCCCACGTTCATTTCAGAGACCCGGGATTTCCCAACAAAGAAGATTTCAGAACAGGTACGATGTCCGCGTTATTCGGAGGAAAAACCTGTGTCTTGGATATGCCGAACACTTCTCCTCCCGTCACGGATGTACGTTCTCTCGAGGCGAAGAAATCTGCAGTTAAATCCAGGGCAAATGTCGATTACGGTCTTTTCGTTGCATTGACTCCCGGCTGTAACACCAACCTTCTGGCACCTGCGGTATGCGGATTCAAGCTGTTCATGGGCTCCACAACGGGAAACATCCTGATGAACGATGACGAAGAAATCAAACATGTAATGAAAGACGTTGCACGCACAGGCAAGGTCGTAAGTGTTCACGCCGAAGACGATTCGATGATTTCAAAATCCATTGAAGAAAATAATTGGGATCATCTCAGGAACCGTCCTCTCGAAGCGGAACACAATGCGATAAGAAGATTATCGCCTTACAGAGGAATGCCGATTAATATCTGTCATGTCACAGATGCACAATCGGTTGCTTTTGCTTCGTCACTGGGTTTTACGACCGAAGTTACGATGAATCATCTGTTCCTGTGTGCAGAAGACAGTAAAACGGCATACACCAAAGTAAACCCTCCACTCAGGAACCGTGCCGTGAGAGATGCGCTTTACAAAGCATTCGCCGACGGAAAGGTGACAATGTTCGGAAGCGACCACGCCCCCCACGCAATAACCGAGAAAGAACAGGATTATCAATCCGCACCGAGCGGAATTCCCACCGTGGAAACGGATGTACCGATTTGGATGTGTGCGGTGAAGCACAACAACATCCCTCTGGGTCTTATTGTTAAAATGGGTGCGGAGATGCCTGCGAAGAGATTTGGCATTAACAAAGGAAAAATCGCAGTCGGATACGATGCGGATTTCGTCGCATTCGACATGAGAAATGAGGAAACAGTAAACGTCAACAGACTCCACAGCCGTTCCGAATATACGCCGTACGAAGGCATGGGAGCAATCTTCCCCGATACGGTTATCATCAGGGGAGAGATACAGGTCGATGACGGAGAATACTGCGGAAGTACCGTCGGAAGGGATATCTGTGGCTGTTGAGGTAGATTATTCACAAGTTTCGGGAAAGAAAGCTGAATGTCCGGAAGGATGCGGTATGTGCTGTCTCTGTCAGCCTGAAGTCCTTCCCGAAGAGAGAAGTTTCTTCAGAACGAAATATCCCAAGATGATGGTCAAAAGCAGATGTGCGGATCAGCATTTTGCTTTGGCTATGAAGAAAGGAAGAGGTTCATGTGTCTTCCTCAACGGAAGGAAATGCGATATTTACAAAAACCGTACCACATACTGCAGACAGTTTCCGTATCACTTCTATGTGAGTGATAAAATCGAAGTTGAATTGGACCTTTCATGCCGCGGAGTGTGGACCGGAAAAGGTAATGATGCGGAAGCGGAAGCAAGGGAGCTGGCACAGGCATCGGAGAGAAGGCTGTCGGCGGCTCTTAAGGAAGCATCTTCCGTTTACAGGGAGTTTTATTCCATCTGCGAGGACGCAGGTGTGATGTGCGACATATCCCAACTGAGAGCATCCGTTGTTGAAAATGTCATGAATTTTACAAATCTGGCATATATCGCAAAAGTGATGGATGTTTCTCTCGAAGAAGCGAAAATGTCACTCGATAAAGTTACGCCGGATTCGAAATACAATCTCGAGGAACTTACAGATGCCGCAAGGGATGCATCCATGGCATCTATGGCATCGGACGATCCCCTCAACGTTCCCGTTTACTGTGACAAAGACTACAACTGGAACATGTTCATGGTCAGGGACGGAAAGGTTGAATGGTCCGTAATGGACGACGAAGGAGATCTTTCTCAGAAAGGTTCCGTCGATGTCAAAGACATACCCTTAGCCGAACCCGACGAAAGCGGAAAGGAAGTTCTTGCCGAATACATCAAAGTGCTCAACGGAAGAGACAGTTTCCTCGGCAACGTGTTCTACATGATGGATGAGTACGGATACGAAGATGACATGGCAAACACCTATTACGGCGCATTGTGCGTTACAATAGTCGATCTCCTTTGGAGGGCGTCTATGCTCAATCATTTCTTCGGAACGGGCATGGGTGCGGAAAGTATCAGGGAAGCCATTATCTTCTACGATATGGACAGATTGGATGCACCCGTAATCGGAGCGTTTGTCTGACATTATTCCTTATAATAGGAGTGAGCAAGTCTTTTATAGTAAACC
Source organism: Candidatus Methanomethylophilaceae archaeon (assembly GCA_963643255.1). Lineage (GTDB taxonomy): Archaea > Thermoplasmatota > Thermoplasmata > Methanomassiliicoccales > Methanomethylophilaceae > Methanarcanum. The sequence goes on along the minus strand of CAVIIW010000004.1, from coordinate 30,911 downwards.
GATAATGGGCTTGGCAGTGGCTGAAATGATAAAACCGTTATCCGTTCTCCAACTCTCGGCAGGCAAGAATGTCATTGTCGAACTGAAAGGAAAGAGGGAGTACAGAGGCGTACTCGACGGATACGATCCCCACATGAATCTCGTTCTGAAGAACGCAGATGAGATGTACGAGGGAGAAGTCATCAGAAAGCTCAACACAGTCATTGTCCGCGGAGACAATGTCATCTACATATCACCATAAGGAGAGAGAAACATGGGAAGAGGAACACCGGCACAGGGTAAACACAACAAGTACAAGACACACATCCCCTGTCGCAGATGCGGAAAGCGCGCTTACCACGTCAGGACCGGAGTATGTGCATCCTGCGGATACGGTAAGACAGCAACACTCAGGTCCTATAACTGGGCCAAGACGCACTGAAGAGGGAATGCAGATGACCGGCCCGAAGCACAGCTGCGGTGTCGTCGGAATGAATGCGACGTACAACGTAGTACCTTCTTTGCAGAGGGCACTTTTGGTCATTCAGCATCGCGGACAGGAGTCCGCGGGCCTTTCCGTCTTTGACGGAAAGAACGTACAGACCGTAAAGAACAACGGATTAGTGGATGCTGTACTTAATGAAAACACACTCAGAACCCTTTCGGGGAACTGCGGTGTGGGTCATGTAAGATATTCAACTACGGGTTCTCACGGCGCAATCAACGCACAGCCTCTGACCGTTCAGTCGGCGAAAGGGACTGTCGCAATCGCCCACAACGGCGATATTACAAACTATCACATTCTCAGGAGCAAGTACTTCGAACAGGGATGGTCGTTCCTTACGGATTCCGATTCGGAGATTATTGCACGTATTCTTTCAAAATACCTTTACTCAACGGACGATTACATCGCAGCCATCAGATCCATGATGTCCGAACTCGACGGAGCATATGCGTTGGCGATTATGATTGGCAACCGTCTGTTCGGTGTAAGGGATCCCCAGGGACTCAGACCTCTTTGTATCGGAAAGACAGACGGAGGACAGATTATCGTCTCCGAGAGTGCCGCACTCATCTCCTTAGGTGCGGAATTCGTCAGAGATGTAGAGCCCGGAGAGATTGTCGAGATTAAAGACGACATAATCATCTCGGACAAATCCAAAGAACCCATTCACAAAGCGCACTGTATGTTCGAGTGGATTTACTTCGCAAGACCCGACTCCGTCATGGACGGCAGATGCGTTTATGACGTAAGGAAAAACATCGGTATGATTCTCGCAAGGGAATCTCCCGCAGATGTGGATCTTGTGATGCCTATCCCGGATTCGGGACGTGCACACGCTATCGGATATTCACTCGAATCGGGTGTTCCGTACGAAGAGGGATTCATGAAGAACCGTTTCGTCGGACGTACATTCATTCTTCCCGATCAGTCGGCAAGAGAGAACGCAGTTGCGATGAAGATGAACCCCATAAGGTCGACAATCGAAGGAAAGCGTGTTCTTATCGTCGATGACAGTATTGTCCGCGGTACCACTCTGATGAAGCTCATCAACATGCTCAGAGGAGCGGGTGCGAAAGAGGTTCACGTAAGAATCGGATGTCCGCCTGTTATTGCTCCGTGTTATTACGGTGTCGATATGAAGACAAGGGATCAGTTCATTGCCTGTACTCACACAATCGAACAGATCAAAGAATCAATCGGCGCAGACAGTCTGGCATATATCAGCATCGACGGTCTTGTAGAGGCACTCGGTATCCCGAAGGAAGACCTCTGCCTTGCATGTGTCAACGGAATCTATCCCACAAGGATAGAAGGCGAGAAGTACCGTTACGACTGATCGTCGTCATCGTCTTCCGTTTCGACTTTCGGGAGCGGTGCACCGCAGTAAATGCAGTTTTCAGTGAACATGTCGTTGTATGTGCCGCAGCATTCGCATTTTCTGGAGACCTGAGTCATATTTCCGTGAATGTAAATCACGGATAAATGGTTGTTCACTCGGCAGATCCCGAAGGAAATTATTCCGCTTCAGGTGTTTGCCGGCGGTTTGTAACAAACAGGAAACAAAACGTTTAATTACAGCCACCATATCAAGGTGTTATCCACTGGGCAGGTAGATCAGTTGGAAGATCGTTACATTGGCATTGTAGAGGTCGCGAGTTCGAATCTCGCCCTGTCCACTCATTTTTACTACTGAAATTTTTGAGCGGATGCTTTAATCAGAACATATCCTGATCCAAAGACAGTCTCATCGATGCGAAGCATTTCTCCTGCAGATCCCGGGGAATTTCGTCATCGTACTTTCCTACCTCGATATCTTCGTACGGGTCGAGAAGACCGATCAGATTGTTTTCATTGTATGTTTCAATCTCGGATTTGATTTCATCAATCGAAATATTTCCTGTTACATTGATCTGGTAGGGTTGGAAACACTTCACATACGCAACACCGCTCATTTCGCCGATTATTCTTCTGAGTGTGTCGAATTCCTTCGTTCCCGTCCACGGATGAATTATCAGTCCTCTTTCGGTTGGCTGTGAAGTTGCAAGAATATCAGAAGCTGTACGTCTCGCTTCATCCAAACGTTCCTGTCCTCTTTGATCGAGGAAAGGATATGTGTCAGTACATGAGAGTACGTTTCTCATTTCCTTCATCACGATACGGTCGATATCGACGGAAGCGGATTTCCACGACGATGTTGCGGAACCGTCTGATAATTTGACTTCGGCAATATTGTTCACACTGTCGAAAGACGTGATTTCCCACACATGTCCCGCCAATTGGATACACGAACCTATTTCGGGAATATTCTGTACACTTCCGATTATTTTCCCGTCGACTCTGACATCGATTTCTTTCTCGGTCATGAATACTGAGCAGAAATCACGTCCGAATGCGGTTTTCTCGCCTTCTTTTCCTATAATCAGTGTTCCGTCTTCCATTCTCTGTATCTGCCCCGTTACCGACATCACTCTGAGGAGTTTTCTGTAATCGTCTTCGGAAATTGATGAAAACGGGAACATACTGAGCACATTTTTCTTCAGATCGGAGAAGCGTACGCCTGCGAAGCACTTCATGTACTCCACAGTCTGATGGAATAACAGTCCGTAAGGATACAGGTCATCGTGACCTGGTTCGACCCAACCTTTCGATATGAGGTTGCACATAGCCACGGTTTTTACAAGATTCATCGGCGTGTTTCCGAATCTGTTCCATCCTTTCTCTTCGTCTTCATTGCAGTAAACAATCAGTTTCTGAGGAGAATCGCGTCTTCCCGATCTTCCCATTCTCTGCATAAGACTCGAACATGAGTGCGGAGGTTCCAACTGCACCACAAGATCCAGCGAACCGATATCGACACCCAATTCCAATGTGGATGTTGACACTACTGTAACTTTTCTTGCGGGGTCTGAAAGAGCTTCTTCCGCAGCTTTTCTTATTGTTTTCGAGAGACTTCCGTGATGAACGTAAACATCATTTGTACCGCCGAGAGCTTCTTTCACTTTGGTGAGAGATGATGCGACTGTTTCCGCAACGGATCTGCTGTTTGCGAACACGACGCAGTTCTTTCCGTCTGTGTCATTGAATAATTGTTTGTAGTAGGCTGTGATTGCACGGCTCCTGTCTTTGTTCCCCGGGTCGATGTGCGGGAAATAGTTGTATCTTACCGATATCACGGATTCTTTTCTTGTGCTGTCTTTCACAGGATGTGTTTTTACGCCTGTGGAGGCGGAAAGCCATCTGCATGCATGTTCCATATCGGAGATTGTAGCGGACAATCCGATTCTTCTCGGAGTGCACTTGCACACATGTTCCAGCATCTCAAGACAGCACAGTAACTGCGAACCTCTTCTGGAACCGCAGAATATGTGTACTTCATCAATCAAAATGAAACGTAACTCTCCGAAGAGTTTCTCAAGATTGTCATATTCATTTATGATAAGATTCTGTAAAGATTCGGGTGTGATCTGAAGGATGCCTCCGGCATCCTTCAGTGCACTCTTCTTTCTGTTCTGTCCGACATCGCCGTGCCATTCGGTCACTTTGATGCCTGTTTCTCTGATGATTCTGTCGATTCTTCCGAACTGATCGTCGATCAGTGCTTTGGTAGGTCCGATGTATATTGCTCCGAACCCTGTGTTTACCGGCTCATTGTGAAGCGATGTCAGAACGGGAAACAATGCCGCTTCCGTTTTACCGGATGATGTACCGGACGATATCAGAATGTGTTCTTTGCTCTCATAAAATACATCTAAAACACCCGTCTGAATGTCTCTCAATCCGGACCACCTGTTGTCATGGATGAAATCCTGAATGAACCACGGCATCATTTGGATGTAATCCTTCATACTTCGAGTCCCTCAATGATATCGTCTGTAGGATCTCTCTCGGGTGCAACCTTTCTGCCTCCGATAAGATCCGCAAGACGGAGTCCGGGGTTTTGATGCAGCGTATCCAACAGACTGATCAGATCTCTCGTAACTTCTCTGGGAGTCAGTAACGACGGCGAAGGAGAGTTCGCAATAACAGATTTGAGGTATTTTTCGGTCATTGCATCGTCCATTTCGGATGTGTAGCCATATCTCTGCTCGTGGAGGTTTTTGATTGTTCTTAACAACACGAACAATTCCTCGTTTGTCAGAGGTCTGAGGTTGATAACAGGTCCGAGATAGTTGTCGTAACCGTTCTCGTAACGTCCTGTTGTAAGTCTTGATCTCAATGCACCGTAACTGAAAAGTCCGCGGTCCTGATCTTCTATGAATTCCGGTGTTCCGCAGATGTAGATGGAAAGGTGAGAAGATTTTCCCTGCATAATGTCGTTAAACATTGTCAGCAGACGTTCGTAGTTGTTCTGACGGGACTGTCTGTTCTGCAGTTTGTATAAGATAATGCCTTCGTCGATGAACATTATCAATCCCTTGTATCCTGCCGATACACAGAATCCGGTCCAGAGTTTGATGATGTCATACCAATTTTCATCGTTTATCAGTAAAGAAATGCCGAGATCTTTCTTCGCATCGGTTTTTGAATCGTATTCTCCCTTGAACCATCTCATTGCGGGAATGTCATCTTTCTCTTCGATGTAATCGATGCAGTATGATGCCGTGACTTTCATGAAATCGCGGTAATGCTGCATCGCAGACATGTTCTCGGTCATTTTCGTCAGTTCTCCGAAGACCGTATCTTTTGTGATTTCAGTGTTTTCCGAACTGAGTTTTTCCGCAATATCGTCGGAAACGGAATTGAGAACAGATTCCAATGCTCCTCCGTCCGGTCTTGTTTTCACGGCAAGGTTCTTGATTAATTCCATGTAGGTGTTCAGTCCCTCTTTCTTGGAACCTGTGAGTCTGCGGTTCATGGCGAGATCTGCATCCACGGTGACAAATCCTTTGTCAAGGGCATAATTTCTGACCATCTGAATCATGAAACTTTTGCCGTTGCCGAATCTTCCCGAGATGAACCTGAAAGCACCGCCGCCTTCCGCTGTATCTTCGAGATCGGAAACGAAAGTTTCCGTTTCCTTCTTTCTTCCGACTGCGATATATTCCAATCCCCTTCTCGGAACAACTCCGGATGAGAGTGCATTCATCAGTACGGTAAGTGTCCTTTTGGGTATCGGCGGCGTCATAGTATCTCTCTTAACTCATCTTCATAGTCTTCTATGATTATTCCGTTTTCCACTACGATATCTCCGATTGTATCCATGGAAGCGGAATTGATTGCATCTTCTGTTTTGGTATTCTTTCTTATCCTGTTTCCGGAGAGGATGTCGGAAAGGTATGCTCTGCATCTGCCATCCAGTATATTTCCGAACGCTTCCCAGCCTGTTCCGGTGTTTTCATTCTTATCGATGAATTCCGTTGATGTCTCGGGTTCTTCTTCCTCCACGGACATCATTTCCGATACGGAATTGAGATCGTTCTCCGCTTTCTCGATTGACGAAACGCTGAGAGATATCTTTCCTGCGATTTTTCTGCGCAGTTTCAGCTGTTCCTCTGTTTTGATCTCGCTGATTACTTCATTTATTATAGGAATGCAGTCGATATCGAACGCTTCAAGCTGTTTCAGTTTTCTGGAACCTGTCAATGCGTTGACAATACCCTTCGTAAGAGCATGGAGACTTCTGAGGAATGCGGAACAGCTGACGTATCCGTGAACTGTCGCCACTTTTTCCGGTGTTTCTTCTCTTCTGTTCTTTATGCGGACACTGCTGATCGAATTAATGCGTACTTTCTTGGTCCTTATGCGGTATTTTTTCCTGATGTCTGTCTTATCGTTTATCTTCATAAGACAGCGGTTTACAATATCCGCGAAGCCGTCGATGTTGCGGAGTTCTTCCGCTTTGCTGTCTCTGATCATACACATTTCCACAACTGCATTGACAGACAGTCCTGCGGTGCCTCTGTCGAACATTCCGTCCAGGGCGTAACTTGCGGCAACGGAATTCAGTCCCGATGCGTCCGTAATCATGTACGGTATGTCATTGACGATCGCATACTCACAGTATTCATTGAGAACCATCTCCGATTTGTACGCACGGTAGAGTCCGATTATCTGATCCGCGACATATTCGCTGTCGTCATTCATATTCACAAGTTCGAAAAGATAGTGCCAGATGTATCCTCCGTCACAGTCTGTATATTTTTTTTCGGAGGCTAATGTGCGCCAGAAAAGATAGTATTCAAGCTGTTGCGGATTCAGAGATGATAATTTACGCAGTCCTTCTTTCGGGTAGCTGCAGTATTTACGAACATCCGTGCGGTATACGTCTTCGTAAGTTTCCGCATCCTCAAGAAATCTGTCCATATTCCTCGGGCGGGAAAAGAAGAAGAAAAGGCGCCCGTATTTCGGTTTGGGGTGCACATCATCCGGATTTACAAGATCGATGAGATTGATATCATTAAGTGCCGCCGGGCGGAGTTTACGGTATTGTCCGTAATTACGGCGGGGGAAATCGGGGATGTCTCCTGAAGTTATCTGTTCAATGATTCTTTTTTCATCGTCTGTCAGTAATTCCGCCGCAGGGCATTTTTTAGCTTTTTTCCTGTCTTCGAACAGTGCGATGACATATAATGCGGTGTTGAGAAAAATTCTCATAAATTCTCTGTCTGCGGTGTAGTCACGGTACTCAAGGATGTATTCTTCATCGGTGTGCCAGATGAGATTTTTAAACAAATTCAATCTTTCGGCGGAAGGTTTTCCGAATGCTTCGGACATACTTACGCCCGTTCTTTCAATCATATTTTCGTCTATTGCATGCAGTGCTTTGCAGACAATGAATGCGGTTGTACTGTCTAAATCATACAGTTCTTCCTGTCTGCCGCCTATCGATATTATGCCGTTGACATCGAGAAGTTCGAAGTTGCCTCCGACATATTCTCCTGCAACTATGTTTGCGAATCCGCCGAGAAGGTTCAGTCCTTTCAGATCCAGATTGTGGTAAAGACAGTATTCCAGCAGCGTCTGTGCCGTTATACCGTATTCGACGGAGTACGGTGAAGATGATTTCAGAATCAGTGACATTTCTCTGACGTTGTCTTTCGGATTACCGTCGACAATCATTTCGCTCAGGCGCAGAAAGACATATCCGTAATCGTATTCCGGTAATTTTCCGTTTCTGAGCTGGGAACGCCAATACAGATAATAATTGATTTCCGAAGATGTTGCACTTTCGTATCCGTACATTATTCCGCAGGATTTGACATAATCGCATTTCTCCGCCGTGACATCTCTGTATTTTTCAACTTCTTCGGGAAAAGAAGTGTCCGGTGAAGAGAAATCCGATTTCGGGGGCATAATGCATCATCCGGTACCGTTGATAAAATGGTATCTTACGAATCGACTGCATTCATCATAAGCATGATACAGCGCAGAAACATAGGGTATGTATCTGTACCTTTGGTGTGAATGCTTCCGTTCTCCGTTCTTATGTATAAATCAAAGAAAGTGCAGTCGAATCCCTCGGCTCCGACATAGTCTTTCTTTAGAGAACCGTTCTTCATAAGATATGATACAAGATTTACGATGTGATTTGTCACTTCAATCGGAACGGTTCTCTTATCTGCGGAATCCGGCGCTCTGTAGTTTCCGCAGCCTTCGAACAGTGTTCCGTGTACGCAGTATCTTCTGTCGGAAATCTGAGAATCTTCGGTGTCGAGTATGTACTCGAACGTATCGTATCTCCCGCCGACTTTGAGACCCATGAGGCTGAATCTGAGTTTTACGGAGATTATATCTTCTTTGTTATCAGACATATCAACTGTACTGAGCCAGGATGCCGCATCGACTGTATTCTGATTGACAAGTCTGAGTTCGAAATCTTCTTTCACATCCGAAGGAGATCTTGAGAAAATGTATGTTCCGTCGTTCATCATCGAATTGACAAGGGATATTCTTTCCGAGAATGATTTTGCCGATTCTATGTTGACATTGTAGATTTCTTCGGATATTGTGCCGTTCTTCAGAGCCTCATCCAACTGTTCCGCGGTGTATCTGATCCTGTACTCGGACTGCATTGCAGGATAATATGAAAACACCGATTAGAACATTACCGATGATGTGTCAGAAAGGATTCACATGTACCATGACATGTTTGACTTTGGGATATTCGGCTTCTATGTGGTCGTGGACGGCTTCCGCAATCTTATGCCCTTCGGCAACGGTGAGATTTTCATCCACTCCGATTTCAACATCCACATAAATTCTGTTTCCGAACAGCCTTGTGTGTAAAGAATCGATACTTTTCACACCGTCAATTGCGCAAATAGACACTCTCATGCAGTTTTCCGTTTCGTCATCGCATGAAGTGTCCAGCATTTTTCTGTAGGAATCGTTCATAATGTCCCATGCGACTTTGAGGATGAATGCGGAAATTACGATACATGCAATCGGATCCGCTATCGGTACACCCATCATTGCAAGTGCGATACCGATCAGTGCACCTATCGATGAGAGTGCATCGGATCTGTGGTGCCATGCATCGGCTCTGAATGCATCGCTGTCGATAATTTTGGCGAAATGCATAGTGTACCAGAACATTCCTTCTTTCACAACAATCGAAACAACAGCTGCAATCAGAGGAAGCATCGTGGGAACATTGTTCTCGTATTCCCCGCTGATTATTGACTGTACGGCGGAGTACATTATTCCCACTGCCGTGATAACGAGAATTACGGACAGTATCTGAGATGCGATACATTCGATACGTTCGTGTCCGTACGGATGTTCGTGATCCACCTCTTTTCTTGATGCTTTGGCACCTACGAATGCTATTGCCGTTGCAAGAACATCCGAAAGGGAGTGCATAGCATCGGAAATCATAGCTGCAGAGTTACCGAAGATACCTGCGAACAGTTTGAACAGCGAGAGGATGATATTTCCCAATACACCGATTACCGTAAGATGTCCGATGATGTGCTGTTCATCGCTGCATTCCATGAAAGTGTTCAGAGAATGATGATATATAGGTTATTTGCAAAAACGGTCAAAAACCCTGTTTCTTTAGGATTTCCTCACGATTCCGCAGCGATTTTTGCCTTTACCTTTTTCTGTGTGACTAATGCGACACAGAGAATAGTGACTGCACCTATCGAATGTCCGAGAACAAGTCCCCAGAAGATTCCGTCCATGTTCATGAACGATGCCAATGCGATGAACGATACAATCAGTGCAAGATTCCTCCATATCGCACAGAATACGGAGTAGTTCGGACGACCCATTGCCTGAAGATAACCGGAACAGATAGGTGTGAATGCGAACAATGCGGAATAGAGACACATAATTCTGAGTGCGTGAATCATTGTCGGCCTCAGCGATTCCATTTCACCGGAATAAGTGAAGATGAACAGTGCCTGTTCAGAGAATATTTCCGCGAGTACTGCAAGGCATATTACGCACGAAATCGAAAGAATCAATGCGTAACGGAAGGATCCTTTCATCCTCTCAACATCTTTCTGACCGAATGCGGATGATGCGACAGGCACCAATGCGGAACCGATTGCCATTGCCGGTATTACGATGAGATCGATCAGATTGTCCGGTGTCGAATATATCGTAAGACCTTCCGAACCGCCTGTGTTTATAACGATAATATTCAGAATCGCATTCATGGTGTACATGATTGCGTATTCAATCATCTGAGGTACTGCGGCGACGGTAACCAATTTCATCTGTTCGCCGTCGTATTTCATATGTTTGCGGTCGACGGTGAGATATGTTCTTCTTCCTAAGATGAAGTAAACTCCCAACGTGAGTGAGAATACTGTTGCGATTACTGTTGCAATCGCAGCACCCTGAACACCCATATTCAGTCCGTAGATGAAAACAGGGTCGAGAACGATGTTCGAGACTGCCATAACAATCATCATAATCGTCGAAAGCGACGTAGCTCCCTGACCGTTGAGAATACCTCCGATGGCACCGTTGATCAGGATGATGATTGTACATACTGAATATATTACAAGATAAGACTCGGCCATGTTGATGACATCGCCTGCGCCGAGAACAGTAAGGATAGATCTCTGTGAAATCAGGAGTATCGGTGTGAGGACTACTGCGAATACGATTCCGAACAGCAATGATTGGGATGCTGCTTCGCATGCGCTGTCTTTTCTGTCTGCACCGATCATTCTCGATATGACTGCGGATGCTCCCACTCCGAGTCCGCTTCCGAGACCTACGATTGTCATGTAGATCGGAGTGACGACTGCAATTGCAGCCATCGCATCTACGCCTAAACCGGAACACCATGCACGGTCTGCGAGAACGTTTACCTGCGACACCAATAACGAAAGAATCAGCGGTAACGCAAGTCTGCGGATTGCAACCTTTGGGTTGCCCAGAAGTATTGAAACGTTCTTCTCAGCATCCATGATGGGTAAACCCATATTCAGGATTGATATTAATGTTTGGAACGCCTGAATACAGGGCTTTCGCAATCATTTGAATATGATGTAGAATTCCAGTGTCAGAGCTACTGATCCTTCGAGGTTCAGAGTATACTCTCCGGAACTTCCGCTGAACCAGCCGTTGTCTCCGAGTTTGGAGATGTCTGTGACTGCTTTCATCGACGATGTGAGGTAGAACGTTGTGTAACCTGTAGAGGATGCACCGCTCGTACGGCTGTTGATCGTGATGTTCTTGGTTGTTCCGTCGGGACACGTGAGTGATACTGTGATATCAGACAGTTGAATTCCCCATATCTTGTAGATCTTGATTCCGAATGTGAAATCCTTTCCTTCCGGAATCACGAGATTGCTTACAGTGAAATCTCCGCCTGTGGAGATGTTATTGCTGGCACTGTCTTTTTCGTGAAGGATGACTTTGTCGTGGCCGTCCACCGAGCCGTCATCTTCGTCGTATTTGAATTCCATTCCCTGTTTGTCAATCACATCGTTCTGATTGGCTTCTGTCAGGGTATCGGCGCGGTATTCTCCGCTGATTTCGGCGGAAACTCCTATGCCTGTAAAAGTGAAAGTGGTTTGGAGACAGACAGCAGGCTGAACGGTGACAGTGAGAAGCAGCGCTGATACCAATGCAATCAACGCTGCGTTTCTCACTGTGCTTGCATTCATTCTCATACCTGCTGTCTGTTCTTCAATACGTTTATGCGACACCTTCTACAGTGACAACGACTTTGACATCGTCTGCGCTGAGGTTGGCAACATCTGCCGCTTTCATGTCTTTCTTGTCTGCACTTACTGTAAGTGAGATGTCGAGTTTCAGTGCTTTCTCTGTGGTGGTACCGTCTGCGGAAACTTCGCCAGATGAATCCTTGACGACTCCGGTCAGGCATTCTGCACCGAAGATTCCTTCAAGCTTTTCGGATGTTACTGTGACTGTTACCTTGTATTTGTTGAATGCACCGGTGTTGTCAGTGATTGCAACAGTTTTGTCTTTTGCAAGAGCGTATGTGCCTGCGTCAACGTGGTAGGTTTTCTCATCTGATGTGCCGGTCCTTACTGTGTCGGTACCGTAGGGGATTTTTCCTGCATTGAGTTCAAGTGCTGCAGTACCGTTGACGGTAACTTCGAGTTCGCCTGCAGTAACATTTGCTGTTGTGGTGAATGAGCTTGTAAGAGCTGCATATCCGACTCCGACCATCATGACTGCGCAGAGAACTGCCATGAATGCCGGGAGGATTAACTTCTTCTTTTTGTCCGTGTTCATTGTTTTGCCTCCGTTTCTTCTTCTTTTACTACCCTAAGGATTTCCCTCACACATGAGATCATGACGAACAGACAGATCAGCTCCGCAATGATGTACACGGGGCCGTTACGCAGAAACGTAATCAGATTTCCCGCTTCGGGATATACATCGGTTACGATTCCTACGACTCTGTCGAACTGCACGGTCTCTGTGGAAGTGTTCGCATCTCCTTTGAAGGTGAATGTCTCATTCGCCCGGTCGATTGCGATTACTCTGTGAACGATGGTCTTATCTCCGTAGCTGTACCCGAGCACATCTCCGATCTTCACGCTCTGAAGATCATCCTCAGTCAGGTATCTGAGTGAAATCATGCTGTTGACAGGTATGGTGGAAATAGGATTGTCGGTTTCGCCGGCATCCATCGATCCTGTGACTACTATGAGAATCTCATGTTCACTGTTGTATTTCGTAACGACCAGGGTGATCGAAGCGACGGCTACAACAGCAACCATCCCCATGACAAGCAGTTTTCTGCCGCCCGAGACTTTCTTTTCATCACATTTCATAGGTTTTTTCCTCCAGGATTTGCCTATGAAACGAACCATTTTGGCATAGTATTTAAGATAAACCGTTACGAAAAACGTAATCGTAGGATTACATTTACTGTTCAATGATTGATAACATACAGAGAAGTGATTGTGTCAATCCGTAAATCGGATATTATCTATCCGAAAAAATGATAGAACGGGGGCTTACGCCCCCTAAGGAATTTCAGATTGTTCCGTTGTCAATCATAATCTTCAATACGAAGTAGATGAAGAAAATCACTGCGAGAGCCCAGATGATGACTGTAACATCTTTGTGCTTTCCTGTGACAACTTTTCCTATTACGTATGTGAAGACACCGAATGCGATACCGTCTGTGATTGAACCGGCAAGTCCCATCATGAAGATTGTCATGAAGGCCATTGCGCATATGACGGGGTCGTCCCACTCGATTCCCTTGACACTCTTGATCATCATGATACCGACGAGTACGAGTGCACCGACGGTACATGCGGATGTGAATGTTCCGAAGAATCCGGAGAAGAACAGTGCGACGAAGAAGAGAATACCGACTGTGACGGACATAAGTCCTGTCCTTGCACCGGCATCGATTCCTGTCGTGGATTCGATGAATGATGTTGTGGTGGATGTTCCGCAGACTGCACCTGCGATGGTTGCGACCGCATCTACTGCGAGTGCTTTGCTTCCGTCTTTGAGGTGACCTTCTTCGTCAATCATACCTGCCGCACCTCCGACACCGATGAGGGTACCGGCTGTGTCGAACATATCGACGACAAAGAGTGAAACAATTGCTGCGATGAACGCAGGCCAAAGATCTCCGTCAAACATCGTGAAGTTGGAGAAGACAGCTCCGAAGAGTCCCATATCAGGTGTCGAAACGAAGTTGCTCGGATCCCATGAGGGAATAAGGAAGATTCCTTTACTGACAAGCTCGGATGTGATATCCATTTTTCCCATGATGATTCCGACAATCCATGTTGCGACGAGTCCGAAGATGACTGCGTACCATTTCTTGAGGAACCAGAGAACGAATGTTACAATGATACAGAAAACCGAGAGCAGTACTCCGGGGTCGTGAATCATACCGAGTCCGAGTGCACATCCGGATCCGTGTGTGATGATACCTGCGTTGTAAAGTCCGACAACTGCAATGAAGAAACCGATACCTGCGGAGATAGCAAGTTTCATTGAACCGGGAATTTCGTCAAGAATCCTCTCTCTCCAGCCTGAGACTGTGAGAAGAAGGAACAGAATTCCCGAAATGAAGACGATCAGAAGACCCTGCTCGAATGTGAATCCCATTGTCAGACAGATTGTGTATGACAGGAATGCATTGAGACCCATACCGGGTGCCAAAGCAACGGGGAACCTCGAGTAGATACCCATAAGGATACATGCGAAGATAGTTGCCAACGCCGTAGCGGTAAACAGCTCTCCCGTTGTATATCCCGACAGTCCTGCAGCAGCTCCCAGAATGTTGGGGTTGACGATCAGGATGTAAGCCATAGCGAGGAATGTGATAACTCCTCCTTTCAGCTCATTTCCGATTGTCGAACCTCTCTCGGAGATTCTGAAGAACGAATCGATTGAAGCTTTGAAATCGCTCATGCGGATTCGTAACCTTTCGTCTGATATAAGGGTAATGTTAAAATACAGTGCGATAAAGGTCTTTTTAAAAGATTTACCCCCTCCGAAGAGGGGGTTTTTGAAGTTTAATCACAGGTGTCTTCGAACTGACTGTTGTACAGTTTTTCGTAGAATCCTCCCTTTGCAAGGAGTTCTTTGTGCGTACCATGTTCAATGATCGATCCTTCATTCATCACCAGAATCAAATCGGAATTTTTGATTGTCGAGAGACGGTGGGCGATGACGAACGAAGTCCTGTTCTCGGAAAGACGGTCCATCGCAGCCTGAATGATTTTCTCCGTTCTTGTATCGACGGAACTTGTCGCTTCATCCAATATCAGGAGCGGAGATTTGTCAATCATCGCACGTGCGATTGTCAGCTGCTGTTTCTGACCTGCGGAGAGTGTCGCGGTGCTTCCCAGTACTGTATTGTATCCTTCCGGAAGGGTGGAAATGAAGTGGTCGATTCCGACGGCTTCGCATGCCTTCTTCACTTCCTCATCGGTGATTCCTTCTCTGCAGTAGACGATGTTTTCTTTGATTGTGCCTTCGAAGAGCCAGGTATCCTGTAATACCATACAGAACTGCTCGTGGATGTTTTCTCTGGGAATATCTTTCACGGACACTCCGTCAAGAAGAATATCTCCTCCGTCCACGTCGTAGAACTTCATTAACAGATTGACCATTGTAGTTTTACCTGCTCCGGTAGGTCCGACGATGGCGACTTTCTGTCCCGGTTCGACGGATGCGGAGAATCCGTGGATGATTTCGTGATCTTTCGAATATCCGAAGTGAACATCGACGAAGTCGACTCTTCCTTTCGCTTCGATACGCTGCGTGAGTGCCGATTCGTCTGCAAGTTCTTCCGCATCGAGGAATTCGAATACACGTTCCGAACCTGCCGCAACAGACTGCATGCTCGTGAATGCCTGCGACATCTGTGCCAGAGGCTGCGTAAAGAGTCTGACGTAAATCATGAATGCAACTATCGTTCCGATGTCGGTGTGACCGTCGATGACCAATACCGCACCTACGACACACACCGCAACATATCCGAAGTTACCGACGAAACTCATCAGAGGCATCATCAGGCCGCTGAGGGACTGCGACAGGAATGCACTCTTTGCAAGACTGCCGTTGATTTCGTCGAATTTTTCGGTAGCTTCTCCTTCTCCGTTGTATGCTTTCACTATGTTGTGTGCACCGTATGTTTCGGCGATGTGACCGTTCATACGTCCGAGATCCTTCTGCTGTCTGTCGAAATATTTCTGGGATCTCGACATGATTATTCCCATCAGAGCTATTCCGATGAGCGATGAGACAACGGCGGTAACCATCATGGTTACATTCGTTACAGCCATCATAATCAGTGCACCGATGAACAGCGTAACCGACGACACCAACGTTCCGATTGCCTGGTTCATGGACTGACCCATAGTATCGGCATCGTTCGTGACACGGCTCATCACGTCACCTGAGGATGTGCTGTCGAAGAATCTCAGCGGGATGCGATTGATCTTTTCGGAAACTTCCGTACGGAGATTGCCTGCGGTTCTCTGTGTGACTGTTGCTAAAATCACACCCTGCAGAAGCATAAGCGCCGCACTTGCTGCATAGATTGCAACCATTTTGATACCGCAGTCACCTATGCTTTCAAGGGGAATCACACCCATGATGTTGTCTGATATGAGATTGGTCATATCTCTGAGAACATTCGGACCGAGAAGGGTGAGAGATGTTCCTATCATCGAGAATATTATCGATATTACGACATATTTCCGGTATTTTCCCATGTAGCCGAAGAGTCTCTTCCAGGAACCGACGAGGTTTTTCGGTTTCTCTTTCGGCATTCCTCTTCTTCCGTGGGGACCGTGAGGCGGGCTCATCTTAATTCCTCCTCCGATAACTGTGAGTATGCTATATCGCGGTACACATCGCATGATTTCATGAGTTCGTCATGTGTTCCGATTCCCGCGATTTTTCCGTTGTCAAGTACGATGATTCTGTCGGCATCCATTATCGTACCGATTCTCTGTGCCACAATCAGTTTTGTCGCACTTGATGTTTCATTCCTGAGTGCGTCACGGAGTTTGCGGTCTGTTCTGTAATCAAGTGCCGAAAACGAATCGTCGAAGATGTAAATCTCCGGTTTCCTGCATACGGCACGTGCGATTGCGATACGCTGTTTCTGTCCTCCGGAGAGGTTGGTTCCTCCTTCGGAAATCATCCTTTGATATCCTTCGCTTTCTTTCTCGACGAATTCTTTACCCTGAGCGACGGCAACGGCTTCTTTCACATCGTTTTCGGTACGTTCGTCGTGTGTGTCGCCGTATTTTACGTTCTCTTCGATTGTCTGATTGAACATAACCGCTCTCTGCGGAACGTATCCTATCTTCCTGCGGAGATCGGCGAGAGTGTAGTCTTTTACATCCATGCCGTCTACATTCACGGTACCTTCGCTTACGTCATAGAAACGGGGAATAAGGTTGACGAGTGTCGTCTTTCCGCTTCCTGTAGAACCTATGAATGCAACGGTTTCACCCGTTTTTGCGGTGAATGAAATGTCCTTAAGAACATAATCTCCCGAATCGGGATATCTGAACGAAACATTCTCGAAGGAAATCTCTCCTTTTGTGTCGGATGTGTTCGTAAGATTTCCGTCGGTAATTGTAGGTTCGGTGTCGATTACTTCTTCGATTCTCTTCGCCGCCACGGTTGCACGCGGAAGAATCATGAAGATCATAATCAGCATGATGAATGCCATGATTACCTGCACGGCATAAGACGAGAAGACAATCATATTGGAAAACTCCGTGAATCTTCCTATGCCGTCGGTTCTGTCTATGATGTATGCGCCTACCCAGTAGATAGCGAGAGACAGGAAACTCATGACCGTACTCATCACAGGCGACATGAATGCAAGCGAACGTGTGATTGAGACGTGTGTATCCGTAATTTCGGTGTTTGCGTCGTCGAATTTCTTCTCCTGGTACTTTTCCGCGTTGTATGCACGTATGACGCGGAGTCCGGTGAGATTTTCTTTTATGACACGGTTGAGATCGTCGTTGAGCCACTGAATTTTCTTGAATTTCGGTGTGACATAGATCATCACGCATCCGATACACAGTACAACCGCCAACACTGCGATTGCGGTGATGACTGTCCATTCCATGTTCTTTCCGGCAATCTTTCCGATAGCCCATGCCGCAAGGATGGGTGCTTTGACAATCACCTGTAATCCCATTGCGACTGCCATCTGAACCTGTGTAACATCGTTTGTGGAACGTGTAACCAATGAAGAAATGGAGAATCTGTTGATTTCTTCCAAAGAGAATTTTTCGACATTGTCGAACTGTGTCTTACGTAAAGTCGCAGATAAACTCGCTGCGATGTATGCCGCAATGAACCCGCAGACAATCGAAGCGATAAGCGAACCGAATGCACAGGCAAGCATTCTGCCTCCGTCGGCGATGACGGAATCCACGGAACCGCCTGTCGTTATTGTTTCGGTGATGTCCGTCATGTATCCCGGAATTTCGAGATCAAAATAGACCTGAACACAGACCAGTGCAATTATCACAGCGATGAGAGGATAATCTTTCTTTCTGAGGTATTTCAAAATCATCTCAATGCCTCCGCATCGTCTCTCAGTCTTCTGTCTATCTTGCAGTGTATGACTTTGAGACATTCGATTTCCTCGTCGGTAAGGTCGCGGAGCAGTTCTTCCCATGCATCTTTGATTGCATCGGATATCTTATCTGTGGCTTTTCTGCCTTTGGAGGTGAGATACAGACTGTACTCACGTGTGTTCACACCCCTGTCTTCAAGATATCCTCCTTCGATCAGATGTTTCGTGACACGTGTCGTGAGTGCCTTGTCGACAATCATCATCTCGGATAATGTCTTCAGAGACAGCCCTTCGTTTTCTCTTACGGTCATCAGAAACGGGCCGTAAGTCGGTTTCAGCCCCACCGATTCCGCCACAGGCGTCAGGCGCCTTTCGATGAAATATTTCATCGCACGCGGACCGATGTGCATGTCGATCCATTCATCCATACTGTCGGCATATTGGTCTTGTATATATGGTTGACCTATCAACTAAGTGTATTGTTGACTAATCAACTGAAAGATAACAATCATAAATATAGTATCCCATAGCAGTAGCCGATGCTCATAGACGCGCACGTTCACATGTGGGAGAGACGCTGTCTTCCGGATGAAGCGGTGAGAAGATATCTCGGACCTCTGAGTGTGCTGAAAGATATGGGTCTCGACGGCATTTTGGATTTCAGACTCGATGAGGATTTTCCGTTTCCCGATTATGACACGGGGATAGACGAACCGATCGGTATGATGAATGCCAACGGAGTGGATTATGCCGTTGTTCTCGGAACCGATTTCGGTCTCATAAACGAAGGCCGTATGACCAACTACGAGTACATGGAATGGATGTTCGAACGCTGTTCCGTCGATGACAGATTCATCCCTTTCATAGGAATAGATCCGAACAGAAAAGATGCCGTAGAAATGTTGGATAATCTCGTTTCGAAATACGATCCCAAGGGACTGAAAGTGTATCCCGCAACGGGATTTTTCCCGGACGATGATAAATTCGAACCGTTCTGGCACAGAGTGGAGGAATACGGTCTGATTGTTACGACACACGCAGGCATGGCGTTACCTCCGCTGGAAGAAAAATACTGTCATCCTGTATCATTTACAAAGGTTGCGGAAAGACATCCTGAAATGAATATTATAATCGCACATCTCGGCGGGAAGTTCTACAATGAACTGTTCCCTCTTATGGATGCACATGAGAATGTGTACACTGACTGTTCCGCATTACAGGGGTGGGCACCTACGGATGTTTCGATGATCGGTAAAAGATTGGATGAAGTCACATCAAGATATCCCGACAGAGTCGTGTTCGGTACGGATTTTCCTCTGTACGAGGATCACACCAATATGTACCGTTTCCTGGACATTATCAGAGAAGGCAAATGGGGAAACGATATCGTGAAGAAAGCCCTCTTGGGTGACAATATGGCACGTCTTCTGGGAATTCTCTAAAATACAATCAATGTGATTAAGAGGAACATGTCAGAAGGTGAAACCTCATCATCGGGATTCGATTGGAATTCCCTGAGTGAGACTCTTAACAGTTATCACGTGCCGGAGATAGCACTCATCCTGGCGGGTGTCGTCGCATTGGCGATTGTATATTTCTATCTGAAAGACAAGGACGGTATGAGTTATAAGCTGATGATGATGCTCGGTGTGTTGCTGGGTGCGGTCAGTGCGGTACTCTGTGCCACTTCGTCGCTGAAAGCCAATGCCGGTACATTGATTATTGTGGCACTCGGTTGTTTCGCATTGGTTTCGAGACCGTTCCGCGATGTCAAATTCGCGGTTATTTTCGCATTGTTCGCCATGATTATTACGTATCTCTTCCTCGGTAATCTCGAAGGAGATCTTGAGGTACTCTCGAAGGGATGGCCGAGAATTATAGTTGCGTTCATTGCGGGTGCCGTTGTCTATATGTTGCTGATGTTCCTTCAGGATCTTACACTGCTTTTCGCAAAGATCTTCAACGTATGGCCTGTACTGCTTGTATTGGGAATAATCTGCATTGCGGAAGGTATTTCGATCTACTCGGGACACAGTTCCGTGTACGATCTCATAAAGAGTTATCTTGACGGCAATAAGGAGATAATTCTCTCTGTTTTGTTGATTTAAACACTTGATTTTTCACTTCAAACTATGGTTCGGGGCCGAAAAAACCCGGACCGACTCCTTTTTTATACAGTAACAGTGTTGTCGGGAAGCATTAACGGATGATTGGCGTGCGACATTACCTTTAAATCATATAAGGTAATGAAGTGGCATGCGGGCCGGTGGCTTAGCTAGGATATAGCGCTGGCCTTCTAAGCCAGACGCCTCGGGTTCGAATCCCGACCGGCCCGCCAATGCATCTGCATTAAAAAAAGAGGAGACATCATGAAGAGAGGCTCACGCGCCTGGAAGAAACGCGGTAACCAGCGTTGGAAATGGCGCAAGAAGAAAATGAGAAGAAGAAAGAAAGCACAGAAGATGCGCAAACAGTAAGTCTGATCATAATTAGGTTTACAAGGGGGTTTAGGCTAACCTGGTAGACTAGCGGGCTCCAGTTATAGAGCGTGATTAGAAATGGGTTTGCTGACAGTTGTGATGAATAACTGGAGCGATGACTCATAATTTCGCTGGGGGTAGCTCCCCCAGTGGTGGAAACCCGCCTATAGGGGTTCAAATCCCCTAGCCCCCACTCAGCGCACTTCCTGCTTCTTTACCCATCCCACCGGATGGGTCAAACTTCTTCTTTATCTTTCGACCTCTTATGTCGGTTTTTCTTTCGGAATTATTCTGTTTAACGGACGGTCCGTAAAAATTGTGAAATTATCATCTTATGCGATGATATGAAAACAGAACCGACGGGGAATTTCACCCCGTCGTGTAAAAAGATCAGTTCTTGAAACTGTGTATCGGAGCGGGAATCCTTCCGCCGCGGTTGACGAATTCATCGCACTTGTATTCGTTAACCTTCATAATCGGTGCCGTTCCGAGCAATCCTCCGAATTCTGCGGATTCTCCAACATCTTTGCCGATAACAGGTATGACTCTCACGGCCGTGGTCTTCTGGTTGACCATACCGATTGCCATTTCATCGGCAATGATTCCCGAAATTGTTTCGGGTGTTGTCTTACCGGGTATGGCAATCATATCCAATCCCACGGAACAGACACAGGTCATCGCCTCGAGTTTTTCCAGTGAAAGCGAACCGATTGTTGCAGCCTCGATCATACTTGCATCTTCACTTACGGGGATGAATGCACCCGAAAGACCTCCGACGTAAGACGAAGCCATTACACCGCCTTTCTTGACCTGATCGTTGAGAATCGCCAATGCAGCGGTTGTTCCGGGAGCGCCGACCCTCTCAAGACCCATTCCCTGAAGAATGTCCGCAATACTGTCGCCGATGGCGGGCGTGGGTGCAAGAGACAGATCCAAAATTCCGAAGGGGACATCGAGTCTCTTTGAAGCTTCTTTACCGACGAGCTGTCCCACTCTTGTGACCTTGAATGCAGTCTTCTTTATCGTTTCGCACAGTTCTTCGAAGTTGGAACCTCTGCAGTTTTCTATTGCAGTCTTAACCACACCGGGTCCGCTGACACCGACGTTGATTACCGCGTCACCTTCGGTGACACCGTGGAAGGCACCTGCCATGAAAGGATTGTCATCGGGCGGGTTGCAGAATACGACAAGTTTCGCACATCCGATGGAATCGTTATCCTTCGTTGCTTCGGCTGTTTTTTTGACAATGTCTCCCATAATTCTGACGGCATCCATGTTGATACCGATCTTGGTTGAACCGAGTCCGATGGAACTGCAGACGTTGTTTGTTACGGCCAACGCTTTCGGAATCGATTCCATAAGTGTTCTGTCCGCTTTGGTCATGTTCTTTATCGGGAGTGCCGAGAAACCTCCGATGAAGTTGATACCGATCTTCGCCGCAGCTTTATCCAATGTTCTTGCAATCGCCACGAAATCGTCGGGTGTATCGCACGCTGCACCTCCGATTAACGAAATCGGAGTGACGGAAACTCTCTTGTTGACTATCGGCACACCGAATTCGAGACCGATTTCGTCACCTACGGAAACAAGATTTTTCGCATATGTTGTGATTTTTGCGTAGATTTTATCGCAGAGACTGTCTAAATCCGGATCTATACAATCCAGGAGATTGATACCCATGGTAATGGTCCTGACGTCCAGGTTCTCCTGTGAGATCATCTTGTTGGTCTCGAGGACCTCGTTTATGTTGATGACGGACATCGGATCATATCCTGTGCATCATGTCGAAGATCTCTTCGCGTTGAGCTTTGATGACACACTTGACCTCTTCGGCAACGGCATCGAGTCCTTCGGTAAGATCCGTGAAACTTCCTTTGTATTTCGAGGTGTCCACGATCATCATCATGTTGATGTATTCCTGTACCGTGGTCTGTGCGATATCCAGGATGTTGATGTCATTTTCAGAGAAGAAAGTACAGACTTTGGCGATAATACCGACTGTATCTTTTCCCACAAGCGTTACGATTGTTCTTTCCATTGGTCTCAGCTCCGTTATTGCGACGCCTGTATGGCGTATTCATATGAATCTGCTAATGCTATCAGTGATGCTTCCACGACGTTCTCGGATACACCGATTGTATTCCATGTGCTCTTTCCGTCGGTGGATTTGATCAATACCCTTACCCAGGATTCGGTACCGCAGTTTTCTTCGATCACACGTACCTTATAATCCGTGAGTCTGACGTTTTTGATGATTTCCGGGTAGAATTTACTCAGTGCTTTTCTCAGTGCTTTATCCAAAGCATTGACAGGACCTTCGCAGTCCGCTGCGGTATGTTCTATTTCTCCAAGTCTGTCGACGATTTTTATGCTTGCTTCGGACATCAGTTTCGTCGTGCCGACGCCGTCGATGTTGAGTCTGAATCCGCGTATGTCGAACGGTCTCGATTCTTTGTCCAATACTCTTTCCACAAGTAATTTGAGGCTTGCGTCCGCAGCATCGAACTGATATCCCTGAGCTTCCATTTCTTTTACGCGTGCGAGCACTCTGCGGAGCCCGTCTTCATCCACTTCGATCCCCATCTCGGAGAGTTTCTTCTGAATGTTCGACTTTCCGGCCATGTCCGATACGATGATGTTCCTGTGGTTTCCGACGGATTCAGGAGGTATGTGTTCGTATGTCGCGGTATTTTTCAAAAGGGCGCTTACGTGCATTCCGCCCTTATGTGTGAATGCTTTGTCTCCGACGTAAGGCATGTGTGCAAGATGTCTCGTGTTTGCGAGTTCGGATACGGCGTAACTTAAGGATCTCAAATCGGTGAGATTTACGTCCATTTCGTATCCCATTTTGAAAATAAGGTCGGGAATTACGGAACATAAGTTTGCGTTACCGCATCTTTCGCCTATTCCGTTGACGGTACCCTGTATCATAGTCGCACCGTTTTCGACAGCGGAAAGAGAACATGCCACGGCAAGATCGGAATCGTTATGACAGTGTATTCCGATTTTCGGGAATATTTTATGTACAATTCCCGTAACTTTTCCGATGAACGAAGGTAATGATCCTCCGTTTGTATCGCAGAGAACAATCCACTCCGCACCGCTGTCAACTGCGGTTTTGATTACATCCATTGCGTATTTTTCGTTGGCTTTGTACCCGTCGAAGAAATGTTCCGCATCGAAGATTACTTTCATTCCGCATTCTCTCAGGTATGCAATGCTGTCGCCAATCATACGGAGATTTTCTTCGGTTGTTGTTTTCAGTGCCTCGGTTACATGGAAATCCCATGCTTTTCCGAAGATACATGCCCATTCCGTTTTGGATTCTGCGAGAATTTTGAGACCTTCGTCTTCGGATGCTTTGTGTCCGGGTCTGCAGGTACTTCCGAAAGCGACCAAAGTGCTTCTTTTCATTTCTCTTCCGACCGAAAAGAATTCTTTATCCTTCGGATTGGAAGACGGCATTCCGCCTTCTATGAAATCCATGCCGAAATCATCGAGCAGATTCACTATCGATTCCTTGTCGCCGAGGGAAAAAGAAATTCCTTCGGTCTGTGCACCGTCACGCAGTGTGGTATCGTAGATGTAGATGCGTTCCGTCATCTTATTCGCTTTCTCGCATTGAGTATGAACAGCAGATCGCTGAGTATTGCCGATGCGGTTTCGCTCTTACCCGCACCGCGTCCTGATACCGTTATGGGTCCGGCAAGATCCGTTTGGATTACGGCGGTGTTCAGCGTTCCCGATATGCTCAGGGGGTGACCTTTGGGTATGAGTCTCGGAGAAACATCCAGTTTATCCATCGAAACCTCACCTATCAGTCTTATGACCATGTCGTGGTCCCTTGCAAGGGCTATCGCTCCGTCCGTTATGGTGTCGATACCGTTGATTGTCACGTCTTTGATTGTAACATTTCTTCCGAATACGGCATTTGCCAATATTGCGACTTTGCAGGCGCTGTCGATTCCTTTGATATCATAGGTCGGATCCGCTTCCGCGTATCCGAGCTGCTGTGCTTCTTTCAGAGCCTGTCCGAAAGGCATTCCGCGGTCCATCCTGCTGAGGATGAAGTTGCATGTACCGTTGAAAATACCGTTGATTGATTTGATTTCCTGACCTGCAAGGGATTCTTTACAGAGGTTGATTATCGGCATCGCACCGCCGACGGAACCTTCGTACCTCATGATGCATCCGTTTCTGTCTGCGAGTTCCATGAGTCTGCAGAATTCCAAAGCCAACGGACCTTTGTTCACGGTGATTACATCTTTTCCCTTCGTGAGAGCGTTTCTGATGTTGATCAATCCCTCTCCGCCGTTGTCTATGTTGGTGGGAGTGCATTCGATCAAAACATCGTAATCCGTTTTATCCATGATTTCCGGGCCGGTAAGTCCGTTCCTGTCGGAATCTCCGCATCTTTTCTCCGATTTTTTCTTTAAAAGTACGGATTTTATATCCAATCCGTTACTGTCGACGGCGAAACTTTTGGAATCCATCACTCCGACTACTTTCACGTTCCCGAGCGATTCTTTTTTCAATCCGATTGTTTCGAGGACACCCTGTCCGACGGTACCGAGACCTGAGAGGAATATCTTCATGCGTCCACCCCTCTGATGTATGTGACTCCCGCTTCCTTCGCTCTTCTGGAGAAGAACAAATCCAATGCGCGGAGATCGTCTTTTGAATGAACTGTGGCGGAAATCATTGCCGTACGGGAATCCTTACTTCCGCTGGACGAATATCCTATGTCTACGGATTCAAGAACGACGGTTTTCGAAATTTCATCGATCATACTGTCGATATCCGATGCTCTGAGTTTTCCCACAAGCATATAGTCGACGGAATAATTCTCAACGGCTTCGTTGAGATTGACGATGATAACGTCCCTTGCTTTCCACTCCTTCTTCAGAAGTTCGAGGTTTTCGGGGGTTATGTCGAATGTTATGTTGACGAGAATCTTCCCGCTGATGACCTGTTCGCGGTTGTGTACCACACCTATGATGTTTCCGTCGAAGGTCGAAATCGGCTCGAGCGATGCAACGAGCTGTCCGGGAATGTCCTTTACGTATACGTCAGCATTAATCTTCATACAGCACATCCTGCGTTGAAGGTCTACGGCAATTATGTATATTAAGAATGTCGCACGCGGGTGAGATTTTAGTTGTACGACTGTGTTGAAATAGTAAGAAGAGAGGGCGTGACCGGCGCCCTCTGAGTTTGTTTATTTCTTCTTCTGGGGCTTCGCTTCCGTCTTTGCATCGGATTTGTTCTTCTGCAGATCGGCAGCGTGTCTCTCTTTGGCATGTTTGCCCATTGAGATCACCGAATGTCGGATGTACGAACGAGTATTTACGCACAACCCTATGCCGATTTACCAATCGGCATCTTCGGTTTTTTCGGCATTGTTTTCGGTTACTTCCTCGAGTTCTACACCGGGGTGGAACGATACCGAATTGTTCCCGACTCTCTTTGAAAGAGATACGGACAGCATACCGAGTTCCAGCCATGCGGCTTCGAATACCGCGATAGGCGTAAGACACGGGACCGAAAGCGAAGCTCTGATTTCGGGATCGACTACTTTGCTTCCTGCGAAACTTACGACATCGTTCATGCTGATTGTTTTGAGTTTTTCGGCATAATCTTTCACATGGGGGCAGTCGGATACAATCCTTACGTCGAGATCGCCGTCGTCTCTCATGGATACGGTTACTTTGTTCGTTTTGCTGCAGGTGTTCATATGGGCTATTACTGTGTTTGTCATTTTATTCACCAATCGTCTTTGGGTGCTTCGTAGCACGGAATATTGTAGGGTCTGATATCCACCGTTCTCGTGACAAGTGCGTCGCGTTCGGAAGGATTTTCGATAGCGATATAGTAACATCTCAGAGAACCGTCGGAGTACATATCATTACTTACGGCGTATCTGTGCCAGCATTCCTTTTTCGGATTTTCCGTCAGTGATTTTTTCATGTTGTCTGCCGCATAAAGGGCGATTATACGTTCTCCTCCGGAGGAACCGACGCATATGAGGTACACCCCTCCTTTTTCGGGTACGTCGGAACCGTCGATGCCGACGGGTCCGGTGTACTCTTTTCCGTCGAATAACGGCATTATTTCATCTCCGGGGGATCGCCGACTGCTCTTGAGATAACTTCGATGTAGTTGATGTTCCTGGCTATGCCTGTTTCATCCCAATCTCCCACACCACCTTCGACTGCCATTACTGTATCAGTCTTGGTGGTAACTCTTACATTGGTTCCGCCTTTCTTTTCCACTTCTTTGATAAGGAATCCTTCAAGACTGCTCCTTGCCGCGGCTATTGCACTGTTGACCTGCGAATAGTATGACGGACCGAGATACGGAACTTCCAGTTTGTATCTGAAGTCGTGTGTCGGTGTGATCATTGCAGACAGAGATTCAACGACTTTGCTGCAGACGGCTCCGATTGCGTTACCCACATCGTAATTTTCAGGGAATTCGGCCGGTGTACCCAACCTCTGTCCCAGATCGGCCATGAGGAACTTGGAAGGAGCGCCGATACCGACTATCGGAACCGAGATCCTGGGGAGCATAGAGAATGTGTCTGTGTCTTTCTTGAAGGAAGCCATTCTTCTTACGAACATTGCGGTTTCTTCATTCCTCCATTTTGTTTTCATGCTGTCGTCAATCAATTTGTTCAGTACGGCCTGTGCAACGGATATCCTTGCTTCACCGATCATCATCGTGGCGGCCTGTCTTTCGGTCATACCCGTAATCTCGGCGACCGCATGTACTCCCGCAACGGAACCGTCACGGTTTCCTGCGTCAAGCACTCCCGAATATACCATCAAATCCGTCGGAGTCATGGATGACATTTCGATGACACGTCTGCTTACGAGAGATTTCAGTTCGTCGTCGATATCCCATAAACCGTCTGCCGCATTCATAACATCCATACGGTTCATAGCGCCTTTTCCGCGCATTCCGTCGATAACAATTTCCTCTCTTTCGGTAAGATCGGAAAGATCCGCATCCTCTCTCAGAACATAATGGTCGCAGACGTTTGTGTGCATAATATTGGGAATGATTTCAGGATGACGTTCGGTGAATGTACACAGGGGAGTGACTTTCATCGGTCCGAACGTGAAATTACTGCCGTCGATTCCGATTCTCGAATCTCCTCCGAGTGCTATCGTACTCATATCCACGGCTTTTACGCGTGTCCTCCACCCTCCGACTTTGGCACCCGTGAACTGAATCTGGGGATATCCGTCTTCCATCACCGCGATATCGGTGGATGTTCCGCCGATATCGACCATTATGAAGTTGTCGTATCCCGAAATTATCTTTCCGCCCATGGAACTTGCGGCGGGACCTGAAAGGATTGTCTGAACCGGATACATTTTAGCCTGTTCGACAGTCATAACGGAACCGTCACCCTTGTAGACCATAATGGGTGCGTTGATTCCTTTCTCTCTGAATGTTTTAACAACGTCATCGAAGAATTTGCTGACTATAGGGATTAATTTACCGTTCAGTACTGCGGTTTCGGCACGGAGACCTATGCCGAGTTCCGATGACAGTTCATGTCCCGCAACCGTAGGAAGACCTGTGAGTTTTATTGCAAGTTCTTTGACTTTTCTTTCCTGCGAAGCGTTGAGATTCGCGAAGAGTCCCGAGATTGCAATTGCATCGACATCCTTTGCGATATCGTTGATTGCGTTGGTAACTTCTTCCAGAGACATCGAGGCTTTCGCCCTTCCTCTGACATCGTAACCTCCCTTCACGAAGACCAGTCTGTCTTCACCGAAGTGAACGGGTTCCATCGGATCCCATCCGATTAAGATCAATCCTACTTTTCCTCCTCTTCCTTCGAGGACGGAGTTTGTCGCAAGTGTTGTGGAAATACTTACTGACACAATCTCGGAAGGATCGATATCCGTAGACGATAATACTGCATCTACGGAGTTGTAAAGACCGATTGATAAATCGTGGTGTGTTGTCGGAGATTTTTTCTTGGCGATTACAGTCATATCATCCAAATCGACGATGACCGCATCGGTGAACGTACCTCCGGTATCTACACCCAATCCGTATCTTACGGGTGCAACCTCATCGTTCTGTTCTTTGGACGGAGGTTCGATAATGCCTTCGTCCTGCGTAAGCTTTCCGATGTATGAAGATACTTTTTCTCTCTTTTTCAGATCGGGATTGTAACGTGTCGTTTGGTAGTAGACGTAGTATGAGTTTCCCGTCTTTCTGACATCGAAACATCTCTTGCCTGCTTTTTTCTCGGACGCGATCCAATCGATTACCCATTGGTCGTAATCCTCTCTTTTAACCATGATTTCGAATGTTTCCGACGGGTACTTATAATCTTTGACGGTCAATTATACCACAATAGATAACTTTATAAAGAATTGATGCCACAAGTCTAAAAAATGATTAAAAGTTATACCACAAACGCATATTTTTAGGTAAAATCTGACCGTTTTTTAAAATCAGATCCCGGCGTGACTTCACGCGGAAAAATGCAGAAAAACAGACATTCTGTGAAAAATGTATGTTCTCGAAAACAACCGTAAATGCATTCCCGGAGCCGAATCGATGTCTCCGACTGCCGTCAGTAAAATGTAAAAAAGCGCCGAGAGGGAGATTTGAACTCCCGAGGTGATTCACCACGAACTTTCCAGGCTCGCGCCTTACCGGGCTGGGCCATCTCGGCTGCAAAGCGGACAAATGGATACTATATTAAAAGACTTGTGTTCAAATCACGGCATTCCGATGTGCATACAGGTGTCCTTAAGGGTCGGTCTGTCCCTTCTCGAGGCTTCTGTGACGTCATGCTCTATGTCCGCAACAACAACCGAAGGATTTCCGTCTGCAATCGCGGCAACATCGCCGTACGGCGTAATGCACCTGCTTTTACCGAAGAATTTCAGATCCATGCAGTTTCCGATGTTGTTCACGAATATCATGTAAACTGTGGATTCGACGCATCTTGCCGATACCACGTGCTGAAATGCTTTTTCCGATGTGGTCGGAGATGCGGAAATACATACAACCGCATCCGCACCGTTCAATGCGTAATATTTGATCAGTTCCGGGAAGAAAATATCGTAACAGATTATCAGTCCGATCTTAAAACCGCATACTTCGGCTAATACGGGCTTTGTTCCCGCGGCGAATATTTTATCTTCACCGAACACACCGAATCCGGGAAGGTGGATTTTGTCATATCTTGTGACATTATCCGATATAAGATAAGAAGAATTGAATACACCGTCTTCGGAAACAAACGGACCTCCGACAATCACAGCTTTGTGTAATCTGCGGGTGCATGAAAGTATCATGTCAATACATTCATCGATATTATCCACGGAATCGAAATCTCTGAATGAATAATCGGTGAGAAACATCTCCGGAAATACAAGAAGATCCGCATCCGTATTGTTCACTGCGGAAACTACCGTTTCCGCATTTGTGCGTACGTCTCCCGCAACAGGTTTGAACTGACAGAGTGCGACCTTCATATTCTGTGTATCATCCTTATGTATTTTTACCGATGCGGTTATACGGAGAAACAATGGAAGGAATTCCGGGAATCGGCAGGGAATGTGTCGGAAGACTCACGGCATTTATCAGAGATACCGTGAAGAATGCAGGATGCAGCGGTGTGGTAATAGGTCTCAGCGGAGGCATAGATTCTGCGGTTGTGACCAAATTGGCCGTAGATGCATTGGGTGCGGATAAGGTACTCAGTATCTTCATGCCGTCCGCGACGACACCGAAGGATGATATGAAATGCACGTCGGAATTCAGTGCTTCCCTGGGCACCGAGTACAGAGTTGTGGACATATCTTCATCGGTTGCCGCACTGTCATCGGCTC
Organism: Candidatus Methanomethylophilaceae archaeon; assembly: GCA_963643255.1. GTDB lineage: Archaea > Thermoplasmatota > Thermoplasmata > Methanomassiliicoccales > Methanomethylophilaceae > Methanarcanum. Next base: position 617 of record CAVIIW010000004.1, on the reverse strand, counting down.
TCGGACTGAAAGATAACGACTGTCTCGGAAAAGGAAATCTTTCCGCAAGGTGTAGAATGGCTGTTTTGTTCGATACCGCACGCAGAACAAACCGTATCGTATTGGGAACTTCCAACAAAAGCGAGATGATGATGGGTTATTTCACTAAATTCGGTGACGGTGCGTGCGATGCGATGCCTATCGTGAATCTCTACAAAACACAGGTCAGGGAATTGGCGGCTCTTATCGGAATACCTGAAGAATTCATTGTCAAACCACCGTCTGCGGGACTGTGGGAAGGACAGACCGATGAGGGCGAGATGGGAATATCTTACGATAAACTCGACACAGTCCTTTGCCGTTTGGACAGTATGGGTGATGATGATATTTCGGAGGAAACCGGAGTATCCGTTGAAAAGGTTGCGGAGATAAGAAAAAGAGTTGCATCTGCATCACACAAAAGAAACCCCGCAATCCGCCCGTAATCGGTAACGGAATGCCAAATATGATATCATTCGATGCGTAATCCGCTAAGACAGCGGTATATCCGACTGTGACAGCACCCTTCAGGCGACCGACGGCATGTACTAACCACAGAGTTTGAGAACACATACCGAACACTCACACGGGTACCCGTG
>CAVIIW010000003.1:0-142379 GCA_963643255.1 Candidatus Methanomethylophilaceae archaeon | reverse complement strand
ACCGTGGAAGTCTTCCTGAAGTGCGCCACGTTGAGTCCCGAATATAACTTGGCACCGCACGCAGTCGGAAGAACGTGGTTTGTACCCGATGCATAATCTCCTGCGGCAATGGGTGTGTACGGTCCGACAAAGATAGAACCTGCATTCCTTACCTTCGAAAGAACATCCATGACATCCTTTGTCTGAATGGAAAGGTGTTCGGGCGCGATATCGTTCATCATTTCAATCGCAATATCCATACTGTCCGCCACGATGTAACCGGAGTTCTTCATAGCAGCCGTGATGATTTCCTTTCTCGGTGCATCCTTAACCTGTTTTTCAATTTCCTTATCAACAGCGTCGATCACTTTCTTTGAATCGGTAATAAGAATGAATGCAGACATAGGATCGTGTTCGGCCTGTGCAACCAAATCCGATGCAACGAAAGCGGGATTGCATGAATCGTCCGCAAGAATACCTGCTTCCGAAGGTCCTGCGGGGAAGTCAATCTCAATCTTTCCTCTCAGAAGTGTCTTTGCCGCCGTAACGAAAACATTTCCGGGTCCGACAATCTTCTGAACAGGTTCTATGGATTCCGTACCCAATGCCATTGCGGCAATTGCCTGAATTCCGCCGATTGTGTAAATTTCATCAACGCCTGCGATATCCAATGCAACAAGAGTCACAGGATTGACAGGCGCGGGTGTGCAGCAGATAACCTCATCAACACCCGCGACACGTGCGGGAATGACACACATCAACGCAGTCGAAGGATACGATGCCCTTCCTCCGGGAATGTAGCACCCCACTCTCTCCAAAGGCGTACTCTTAACACCCAATGTGATTCCCGGCTCCACTTCGGATAACCATAAATCCTGCGGGAGCTGCATCTTGTGGAATCTCTCGATATTGTATGCAGCGTTCTCAAGCTCCTCGACGAGTTCGGGATCCACTTCTTCATACGCTTTTTCAATCTCCTCACGTGAAACCTGGAGTTTTCCGAGTTTGATTTTATCGAATTTCTCAGTGTAAGCTTTGACTGCCTTATCTCCGTCCTTCTGAACATCCGCAATGATGTTCCTCGCGGTCTCAAGGACGTCATCGACCTTCGATGAACGATTCGTCTGCCAGAATCCCTCTTCGAGTTGCTGCAACATGATTTCTCTCTATATTATCGTTCGATATAAACAATGCGGACCGTACAGACCATTGATTATATACCGAAATGAGAATTCCGACTGTATCGGCTGAGGTCATCCAATGAACATAATCGTAGTCGGCATCGGTAATGTGGGATACATCGTGACCGAGGTACTTTCTCAGTACCACGATGTCATGATAATCGACAATGACAAGGCGACAATTGAAAAAGCCAAGAGCCTTCTGAATGTTTCCGTTCTCTACGAAGACGGTTCCAACCCGAAGGTTCTGAGAAGTGCCATCGAACGTCACAATGTCGACATTGTCGTCAGTACCACGGGAAGAGATGACGACAATCTTCTGATTTCGATGCTCTCCAAGATGATCAAACCGGGAATAAAAACAATCGTAAGAGTCAGAAACCCGGATTTCGCAATAGAACCGTCACCTGAAACGGTGGATCAGATCATTTCGCCTGAAATCATGATCGCCAACAAAATGGCCGAGTTGGCTCTTCTTGAAAATGCTGTGGATTACGAAAGCATCGAAGCCATGGATCTCGGTCTCGCTTTGTTTGAAGTAACGGACGATCACAAAGAAATCATCGGAAAGATGAGTATCGACATCAAAAAGCCGAAAGACTGTACGATTGTTGCGATTTACCGTGACGATGAAATCATCATCGAACATGACATGACCGTAATTCACGTAGGAGATCTGATACGTGTTCTCGGTTCTCCCGAAAGTATCCATGAATTCAACGACATGATGGGTGTCAGCCGTCCTGCCAATGAGTTTGTAATCATCGGGGGAGGCGTAGCCGGTTCACAGACCGCGAAACTCCTCGAATCGAGAAAGAGATACGTAAAACTCATCGAATCCGACCGCAGAAGATGTACGGAACTTGCAAAAGAATTGACTTCTACGGTTATCGTCAACGGAAGCGGTGTCGACCCCTATCTTCTCAAATCCGAAAACGCAGGAAGGGCGGATGTCATCATCGCAAGTACCGACACCGACGAAACAAATCTTCTCTCAGGTCTGATGGGAAAGAAACTCGGAGCGTACAAGATTGTCAGCAGATACTCGATGATAGAATACGAAGATATTTTCGAGTATACCGGAATCAAAACAATCGTCGGAAACCACCGTGTAATCGCAAACGGTGTTACCAAGACACTTATCTCAAGCGACAAAGCCATTCTCAAGATGAGAAATCCGGATGAATTATTCTTCACAGTCAACGTCAATCCGAGATCGGACGTATGTAACGAACACACCGGAGATGTCAAATTACCGAAGGGATGCCGTCTCACGTGCATTATACGCAACGACGAGAAAGTATACCCTGATATGTACACCAAATTCCAGGCCAACGACCGTGCCATCCTGTACACGCACAACGCGAACAAAAGCAAACTTGAGAGGATGTTCGGTACCCGTATCGATATCGACGTGTGAATAAGATGAAATTCAAACTCAGACTGAGAAAGAGAGAAAGTCTCACCCTCAAGACAATGGGTCTGACTCTTGTGACCTTTGCCGTTGTGATGGTGCCGTCACTGTTATATCAGGCCGGAGACGGCTGCGACACATCCATCTTCCTCATTCCGATGATTATTCTGCTGATTGTGGGCGCTCCTCTCGTCTTCATGACGAAAATGCCTGCGACCATGGATCCGGTTTTTATGCTGGCGAACATGGTTCTGATGTGGGGTGCCGCCGTCGTATGCGGTTCGTTACCGTTTATGATGTACGGTTTAAGTCCGATTGACAGTATTTTTGAATCAACATCAGGTGTAATGACTGCCGGCTCTTCTATTATTTCAAGCGTTCATGAATTGGACAGGGGAATAATTCTCTGGAGATCCGTTCTGCAGTGGATCGGCGGTATTGCAATCATCGTTATGTTCATTCTCGTTCTGCCTACGATCGGTTTCGGAAACAGAGCGTTGCTTGTGAATGAAACCTCAGGTTCCGATGCGGGCAAAGTATCAATCAAACTCAGAGACACAGGAAAACAGTTCATTACCGTATATTCCGTCGCGACAATGGTCATACTGATTGTACTGACCGTATGCGGATTGTCTTTCTTCGATTCGTTCTGTATTTCACTCTCGACAATATCTCTGGGAGGATTCTCACCTACGGATAACAGCGTCTCGGAATACAGCGATGTAATCAAGGCTGTAATCATTATTGCTCTGTTATTCGGAAGTACGAACTTCTATCTTCACTACAAATCGGTCATTTCCAAAAAACCGGCGTATCTGGGAAGCGAAGAATTCAGAGCCATGCTTGTGATTATGGGATTGCTACTGTTGGTCTGCGTTCCGTATCTTCTTGCAAATACAGACGATTCTTTGATTAATATTATATTCAACACAATATCCGCGGTAACAACGGCATCGTTTGCGGCATCGGATTATTCGCTTTATCCGATAGCGATTGTCTGTGTGTTTTTCGCAATAACAATCATCGGAGGTTCCGCAGGTTCTACGGCAGGAGGTCTGAAAGTCAACAGACTTTTGATTTCAATCAAAAACATTTACAACGAAATCCAGAGACTTCTCCACCCGAACGCCGTATATGATGTGAAAATGGACGGAAAGAGTGTCGACAGCGTTTACATCTCATCGACAATGATGATTTTGGTTATTTTCCTTATCACAATGCTCGTCTCCACCGGAGTTTTCCTGTTTATGGGGCTTCCGTTCGATGTTTCCATACTGACTGCAATCAGCAGCCTTACATGTTACGGGGCATCCGTCGGACCGTACGGTCCGTTCGGTTCGTTCTATGCATTCACCGATGCGGCGAAAATTTTTATGTGCATCCTGATGTGGATCGGACGTGTCGAAATTGTTTCGGCGCTTATCATATTCACTCCCGGTTACTGGAGAGAATTCAAATTATCCGTGAAGAACATCAGGAGGAAGCCTTCTTCCCAATCGAGGAAGTAATCCTGCATGCGTCGAGAATACGCATAGCTGCGGGATTGAGAGGATCTGCGTTGTTGATAACGCCGGCGAAAAGTTTCGCTTTCTTCGTTTCGCCTTTCTCGATAAGACACATCGCCATCGTTTCCAACGCGGAAATGTTGGAATAATCCACATGTAACGCACGGTTTGCGTAATTTACCGCTGCGGGAATCTTTCCGGACATGTACATCACAAAAGCCTGCAATGCAAGCGAATCCGCATTCTTCTTGTCAAGATGGTCTTTGGCTACTTTTACGGCAGCCTTTACATCTCCTTTCCTGAGAAGTACCGCAGCCAAATTGTGAAGTGTTTCGGGAGTTTCTCCGTCTTCTTTCACGGTTTTTTCCGCTTCCGTAAGTGCTTTTGTATACTCGCCTACGGAACAGAGAATATCGCACAGAAGAATACTTTCGGAGATTGTATCGCACCCGCGTTCCGTCATAAGTTCCAGAGCGTCTTCGGATTCTCCGATCATCATCAGTGTCCTTGCGATTTCGGGTACCTTCGTACGGTCGTCACGGAAATCCTTCATGAGTTCGTACGCATCCTCGGCCCTTCCGAGTGCTCTTACGGACAGCCCGATATCGAAATTGAGAACATCATCTTCTGAAACAGAATCCAATACAGCATCTACAATATCCTGACATTCATCCTCGCACTCGATGACTTTCAGCAGCGAAGCGCATTTCAGCTTAACGTTGACATCTTCGGAAGACGAAGATAAATCAACAGTCTTTCTGCATGCATCATCGTAATTCTCTTTTCTGATGTCCTCGGCGATGTCGCTGAATGCCTTTTCGATATCCATCGCGGAGCGTATCTCCGATTCGGTTTTAAAACCCACGTAAGAATCTATTCTTCAATGAGTTCCTTTATGACTCTCCAGAAGAAAGTAGGCTTGAACAGACCGATGCTGAACAGGAATAACCAAACCAGTCCGAGTATGACAACGATAGGCTCCCATAATTCGAATTCGAACCTCATCACGGCGAACATTCCCAGACAGAGCATAATAAACGTAATCGCAGACTGAATTCCGCGGTCTTTGTTCATATCCCTCATTGTGTAGAGAATTACACCCATTGTCGCAAGGACACCGAATGTTGTTGCGAAGAAGTAATGATATGCGCCTGTGTTGAGGTTGAAAATACCTACAAACGACAGAAATATTCCCGAAAACGATGCAATATACGCACCGGCAACTCCTCCCCCGGTATCCTCTTTCGCAAGAAGATAGAAGAACAGCAGTAACAGAATACCCGTAACGATACAGCCGACGTTGAAGAACACCGCCGTAACCGATACGGAAGAAATTCCCATATCAGACAGTGACATCGAACCGAAAGTCCAGTTCGGATCGGCATTCGCGGCAATGGCCCACATTCCGGAGAAGAACAGCGAAATCACCATTCCGAAACGTCCCAATGTCTCCGCTTTCATACCGACGCACCTCTGAACAAAAAAGGATATGTGATTGGATTTATCTTTTATCCCGTACCTCTGCGGTAAAACGGAAGATATCTTCCGTAAAAATGCACGTGTTTATCTACTCCGCAACCGATGTACTGTCTATGAGACTGAGATACGTTGCCGTCTACGGACTGTTCGGCAGTTATGATAACATCATCGAACTGAACGATGAGGGTCTTACATTCATTCATTCACTCAACGGAATGGGTAAAAGCATGACCCTGAGACTTGTCTGTATGCTGTTCGACGGTGACGAAGAAGGTCTCCTTTCGATTCCGTTCCAGAGAATGGATTTGGAATTCAGTGACGGAACAATCATCTTCGTAGACAGAAGAAACGGCCTTCAGGTACGTATATCCAAGAACGAAGTGGATTTGGATACAACTGTGGCAAAAGTCGGCGAAATGTACGATGTTCTGTATCTTTCCGCCGAAAGAAACGTAACCTACGGTAAAGACGGTTCCGTAAAGAGTACAATCGATGTTCTTCAGGACTATATCAACGGACGTCTTTCCTCATCTTCCGACAGTGCCGGAATTGTCATCGGAGAGAAGATGTGCGAAGACCTCGGCGAAGAGGAATTCATCAACAAGTGCAGAGACATCAAAGCGAAGATGGATTTCATCGAGGATGCGGGGATCAGAGTAAAACTTCCTTCCGACATCAGATTCCCTCCGAAAAGAATGGAATATTCCGAAAACAAAGAAAGATACAGAAAACTCGCAGCTTCGCTTTCGGATTGGATTGATAACAACTACATCTTCGCGGAATCGTTGGTTACGTATTTGGATATCGTCAACAGCATGTTCACGAACAAGAAAATCGCAATCAGCGACCGTAAAAGACTTACCGCCGTTCTTAACAACGGAAATACGATTTCTCCCGACAGACTCTCGGCCGGAGAAAAACAGCTGATGATAATCTTCTACGAACTTCTGTTCCTTACACATCCCGAGATGACGGTAATAATCGACGAACCCGAAATTTCGTTACATGTGGGATGGCAGCAGAAACTCTGCAGTCTTTTCCTTGACATAAGCAGGATAAGAAAAATCGATCTGCTTGTTGCGACACATTCCCCGCAGATTATCCATGACAGATGGGATCTGGCACTTGAGCTGGGGGCCGATCATGCGTGACCGCATAAACGCCGACGACATCGCCAATACGGTATCGATGCTGAGATCTTCCTTCAAAGGAACGGTTGTAGTCGTCGAAGGTTCTACGGACAGCAGATTATACGGTAAATTTCTCGATAAAGAAAATACGGAAACGGTAATCGCACACTGCAGACAGAACGTAAGCGGAGCGGTAAGAGAATCCGTGAAAAGAAAAAACGACAACAAAGTGATAGGAATCATCGATTCCGATCTCGACCGCATCAACAATGTGAAGAAAGAACCGCCTGTCTTCCAAACCGATGCGCGTGACAGCGAAGGCATGATGTTCATGAGCAGTGCTTTCGACGACGTTATTGCAGAATACTCAGACGGAGAAAAATTAAGTGCCTTTGTGAAAAGATACGGAGATCCGAAGAAGGCAATCTACAATGCGTGTTACCCTCTCGGAATTTTAATGCAGATCTCCGACAGAGAAGGGATGAATCTTTCGTTCAAGAATCCTCCTTTTGAATATTTCATCGACCGCCGTTCGCTGAAATGCGACATCAGAAGAATGTGCGAACATATCGCGGACAGAAGCGAAAATTCCTGGGTTCCCCCGGCAAAACTGACGAACAAAGTCTTTGACGAGAAAAAATACAATCCCGTCATCGTCTGCAGAGGTCACGATATCGCCGACGTATTCGCGCTGGCACTGAGGGAAACATTCGGAAGTTACAATGCAAAAAATATCACTGGAAATCAGGTATCCGGCGCACTGAGACTGGCGTATGATAAAGAAGATTTCCGCAGAACGGATCTTTTCGCATCATCTGATAAATGGACGAATGAAAGAAAAATCCCGTTATGGGATTTGGTCAGACCCTGAATTCTGGCTCTATCTGAAAAACAGTGGGTCAGATGTTTTCTTCATCTGACCCTGTCCTGTTTACATGACATGATTACGGCTTATGAGTCCCGTAAGCCGTACTCTCTGTACTCCGATTCGGAAGCGTTCGCCCGCTTACGCTCGTTCACTTGATTGTCCCCGTCACTCGTTCCGCTCGCGACTGCGGAAGAAGATTGCTTCCGTACTTACTCTGTGCGCGGGAAAAAATCAGCAGATACCCGAACTGCGGAGATAAATCACCGTACGGAACCGTTCGAAGGTTCGGGCTTCTCGGCACGGTCGCAATCCAACTCTATGCTGACAGTATCACTGTCCCTATCAAGTTCGACTGAAGATACGCTCCACGGTTTCACGATACCGATAACTTCGGAAAGAATTCCGTTCAGTTCCAGAGATTTTATCATGAAGGGAATAACGCCGAATCGGTGTTTCTGCCTATGCAGAAACCCTCTACCCACTGTTTTTCAGAAAGAGGCGATTTTGCCGTATCTGACACCTTTTCGGGTGAAGTATATAAGGCGCCATCACATCTCCTGATTCATGAAACCAATCCCTGTCGGCGTCCAGGACTTCATAGAACTCCGTAAAACAGACAAGTACTATGTAGACAAGAGTATGCTGATAGGGCAGATACTGAGTCAAAATGATTTGGGTGTTTACCTCTACACAAGGCCGCGCCGTTTCGGAAAGTCTCTCAACCTCAGTATGTTGGATGCTTTCTTCAACATCAAATACAAAGGCAACACATGGTTCGACGGATTGGAAATATCAAAACATCCTGAATATGACAGATACAAAAATGCATTTCCAGTCATACACATAAGCCTGAAGTTCGATGATGTCGTCAATTTCAAAGATTTCATAAATATGTTTAACTCGAGATTGAATGACGTATTTGGAGAGTTCAAATATCTCAAAGAATCGCCGGAAATGGATGAAGGAACGAGAAAATTATTCGACAGATATTACACAGGAGAAAAGACTCTTGCCGATTCCAGAGTGGCATTGAGTAAACTGTGCACCATGCTGAAAAACCACCATAATTCCAAAGTCGTTGTGCTGATTGATGAGTATGATGCTACAGTTAACGATATGGAAAATGAGAAACTCCGTCGCAGAATCACTTCATTCCTCGGAGCAGTATTGTCACCGTTACTCAAAGAAGGTACTTTCAGGCAGCTCGGTGTTGTAACAGGTATCACACAGATAACCAAAGAGAACATCTTCAGCGGAGTGAATAATTTCACACGTAATGACATATTCGATGTCGAATACGACGAGATGTTCGGTTTCACCAATAATGAGGTAAAACAGATCTGCGCCGATTACGGCCATCCGGAAAAATTCGAAGAAGCCAAAGAATGGTACGACGGATACCGTTTCGGAAATGTTGACATTTACAATCCCTGGAGTATTCTGAATTACATTCAGAAGGATTTCAAACCCGAAACCTATTGGGTTAATACCAGCGGAAACGAGGCGATATACAAAATGCTGTTAAGAGCAGACAGTGAACTTATTGAAAATCTGAAGATTCTCGGTGCCGGAGGCACCGTGTCGGAAGAAGTCTCCAGGACACTTACTTTTGACGATCTCGAGGATATCGGCAAAGTATATTCGCTTATGGCTCTTGCCGGATATCTCAAAGCGATACCGAAAGGACAGAACTGCGAACTTTCGATACCGAACAGAGAACTGTTCTTCGTATTTTCGGGAATGCTCAGCCGTGTTGCTTTCAAAGGAGGAAGTAACAGTAAACTTCTGGGATTTACCGATGCAATCAAAGCCAATGACATTGACAAAATGAAGAGTGCGTTGTACGAACTTATCATAATGATCAGCTCACGCGTTCTGAACGATGAGCACTCATATCAGGCATTCATTACGGGAATGCTCATGAATCTCTGCGGAAGTTACGATATCAAAGCCGATTTCGAGAACGGAAAAGGCTACTACGACATCATGATGATCAGGAAAAAGGGAGACAGCCCCAATATTGTCATTGAACTGAAGATATCGGACGATAAGAAACATCTCGAACACGATGCACAGACAGCTCTTAATCAAATTAAAGACAGAGATTACGCACACGGTCTCGAAGGAAAAACAATACTCTACGGAATAGCGTTTTCAGGCAAAGAGCCGTTCATTATTTCAGAAGAAATCTGAGATATCTGTCATTTACGTACAGGTTTGTTGTCAGACTGCGGGTTTAAAGAGACTGCTGTAAAGAAATCATCAGGCTGTTCAGAAATCTGGACTCTGTCGCAGGTTTTGTATTTTACGCGGGGAACATCGCCCCCGATGATGCACAGATAGCCACAAAGATCCACGTGTCTCCACGATTTCCTGACCGTGTCATAATAACTGCATTCCCCTCCGCATTGGCAGTACGGAGGTTCGGGTCTGTCGGCACAGTCGTAATCCAACTCTATGCTGACAGTATCACTGTCCCTGTCAAATTCGACTGAAGATACGCTCTACGGTTTCACGATACCGATAACTTCGGAAAGAATTCCGTTCAGTTCCGGAGATTTTATCATGAAGGGAATAACACTGAATCGGTGTTTCTGTCTTTGCAGAAACCCTCTACCCACTGTTTTTCAGAAAGAGGCATTTTATTGTACTTGCTGTTTCCTGCGCAGCAATTATAATGTACACTGCAATATTTGTAAGGTACCGCAGAAGGGAATTTCATTATGGATGCAATCCAGGCAATTTTATTGAGAAAATCTACCCGTTCCTATCAGGACAACCCGATAAGCGAAGAAGCACTCAATACCATAATGGAAGCTGGAATGTCCGCACCTGTCGGCTCCGGTGCTTATGATTCCCTGCATCTGACCGTCGTGCAGGATCAGAAGCTGTTTACTGAAATCAATACAGCCGTCAACGACATGATTTTCAAAATACTGGGCAAGCACATGGACAAGAGCTTCGGCGCTCCTGCTATGATTTTCGTATCCTCCAAGCCCGCCATGATGCCCGGCATGGAATATGCCAATGCCGCCTGCGTGCTGGAGAATATGGCAATCGCCGCAACGGGCATGGGGATTGACAATATCATTTGAGGCGGCGCTGCGGCAGCCGTGGCACAGAGTGCGGAGCTGTCTGAAAAGCTCGGCATTCCGGCAGGCTTCAAGCCGCTGCTGTGCATCTCGCTCGGCTATGGCACGGAAAATGAGCCGCCGAAAAAGCACGAAATTGCCGTGAACAGGGTAAAAGCGTGATGAACAAACACGCAGAATGGATTGAAGATTTGCTGGGTGCAGCGAAAGCAAATCCCACGCAGGAAAACATCTCGCTGATCGAATGCTGCGGTGTCGGCTGCGCCAAAAGACAAAATGCGTTTGAAGGGATGGAGACACTAAGAAAGCAAGCGTCTAACTGCAAAACAAAATCGGACTATGCAGCATTTCTTAGGCAGGTCATGCCCGTACAATTTGAGGAAGTCGATGACGGCATCGTTATGCGGCTTGGCAAGACAGGCTGCACCTGTCCGATGGCAGATGAGATCCACGCAAATAAGGAAATGCTCTGCCACTGCACCTGCGGTCACGAGAAAGCCGCCTGGAGCGTTTTCTTCGGAAAACCTGTTGATGTGGAAATTGTCGAGAGCTTTCTGCGTGGCGGAAAGGACTGCGTTGTTAAAATCAGGATTTAAGTTCACTTTGCATAATACGGGCAACGGAATATGAAAAAGTTGGAAGACGGCATTCGTCCGCCTTATGAGCTGTGCTCGGATCTGAGATATAAAACAATATGCCCGCATATTTCTACGCCGCTTGCAGGCAAAATAATCCTTGATTTTCGACCCTAAACCGCACATCAATCCATCCTATCTATCTCATTATCATACATAGCTGCGCAGCAAATCGTCCGCTCTCTGATTGATGCTTATGGGATTCGTGAAGTATCTGCTGTTTGCGCGTATGGATTACGCCGTTCTGTGATTCACGGTATCGTGCAGTCATTACGCGGCTTCGCGTGGTTTTTTTCCGGTCTGGCTGGTTATCGTCCAATTCCGCGAAGTGCAAAGGTGCGTCCTGCGTACAATGCATCAAATATGACGATCAAAATCGCCGGAAATGAAAAAAGCTCTGTGCCACGTTTGATACGCAGCACAGGGCTTTCCTATGTTGTAAATTGTAACAGACAGTAGACTGTACTGTGCCGGATTACCAATATGGGGTTGTTATAGATTTCTGATTGCATCTGCGCCGCTGTCTTTCTTGTCATACTTTATGCAAAGTTGTCATTCGAATATTTCATCGACCGCCGTTCGCTGAAATGCGACATCAGAAGAATGTGCGAACACATCGCGGACAGAAGCGAAGGTTACTGGGTTTCTCCTGCATAATTAACCAACAAAGTATTCGACGAAAGAAAATACGAACCGATGATTGTATGCAGAGGACACGATACTGCGGATGTCTTCGCCTTCGCTCTGAGAGAAATTTTCGGAGGGTATAACGCGAAAATTATCACTGGAAATCAGGTATCCGGAGCGCTGAGACTTGCGTACGGAAGAGAAGATTTCCGTAAAACGGACCTGTTCTCAACGACGGATAAGTGGGCGGAAGAGAAGAAGATTCCGTTATGGGATGAAATCAGAACCTGAATTCTTCTTTTTTCAGACCTTCCGCGGTACTCATGAGCTTCTGAACTTTTCTTTCGCTCTCGTCGAGAATCTTTCTGCATCTTTCCCTGAGTTCGACAGCTTCCGCATAGATGCTGAGGCTCTCATCAAGGCTGAGGTTTCCGCCTTCGAGTTTTTTAACGAGTTCTTCCAACTTATTCATCGATTCTTCAAAGGACATTTCATTTGTATCTGCCATCATCTCACTTCCGTAATATCCGCCGCGGCTTCGCCGTCTTTCATTTTAATCGTAATCTTCTCACCTACGGAAAGTCCTTTCACGGATGTGATTATCTCTCCGTCGGCGTTTCTTATCATTGTGTATCCTCTGTCCAACACTCTGTTGGGATCGAGACCGCCGAGGATACCGTCTGCAGCCTCCAATGCCATTGATTTTTCTTTAATCTGCGATATAATCGATCTGTCTGATCTTCCCGTAAGATCGTCGAGATGCATCAGATTCTGATTCACTCTGTCCATCAGACGTCTCGGATCCAATTTCATATCGGCTGTGTGGAATCTTAATTTATCACTGCTGAGTCTGTTTCCGAGACCCACATCCATGCGGAGACACAGATGATCGAAATTACTTCTTAACGATGAAACTGTAACCTGAGCGTTCTTCGGAGAAATTCTTCCTTCCGCACTCTCGAATCTCGCCCTCATTGCGGAAACAACGCCTTCCAATGACATTCCCGCTCTTCTCATGAGATTGCCGATGTTACGTAATTCGTCGGCTCTGTCGGGAGTTGCAATCATTGCCGCAGCGGTCGGTGTCTCCGCATACTTATCCGCGGCCAAATCCGTAAGGGATTTGTCGGTCGCATGACCCACGGCGGAAATTACCGGGACTTTCGAAGCGACAACAGCTCTTACAACGATCTCAGAATTGAATGCGGAAAGATCTTCTTTCGAACCTCCGCCTCTTCCTACAATGATAACATCGACTCCGACATTATTGAGCATTTCAATTCCCGAAACAATCGATTCCGGTGCACCGTCACCCTGTACGGTTGCGGGTGCAAGTAAAATATCAACAGGGAATCTTCTCGCCGTTGTGTCGATGATATCTTTAATCACCGCGCCTGTGGGAGACGTAACAACACCGATTACCTTCGGGAATCTCGGAGGTTCTCTTTTTCTTTCGGCTTCGAATAAACCTTCCCTGAGAAGTTTCGCGGTAAGTTCTTCCAATTTCTTCTGTAATTCTCCTTTTCCGTACTGGGAAAGAGATTCCACGTTGAAACTGAATGATCCGCCTTTGGTGTAATACGAAGCGGAACCGAAAGCACAGATCATCATCCCGTCTTTGATTTCGAAACCGACTCTCGATGCGGCATATCTGAACAAAGTACAGCGTACGACTGAGTCTTTATCCTTCAGATCAAAATAAATATGCCCGGAAGAAGCCCTTTTCGCACCGCTTACCTCTCCGATGACGGATATGTTACGTAAGGAATCGGTGTACGTGACAACGGAATTCACGCGCTCGTTGAACTGTGTAACTGTGAGTTCCTCTGCCATAATTCCGTGAATGCGGACGGATGTTATTATTGTGTCGGATTCACTGCCATTTACCGACAGACCTAAGCCGTCGCCGACGGACATGATTATCTATGATATTGCCGCTAATCCGTTCATGGCCTGCGAAAGTGCTGAAATGACCGTTGAGAAGATTTCCGAACATGTTTCCGATGACTGTAAACAGTTTTCGGAAAAGATTCTAGAGGTTTACAACGCGCCGTTCATCAGAGAAGTGGGCATAGAAATCGACAGAATCACATCGGAGGAAGTCTGTCTTTACTTAGACATTCAGCCGAAACACATCAACAGCCGCGGTTTCGTTCACGGGGGCGTAATTTACACACTCATGGACCACAGCCTCGCATTCGCTTCGAATCTCTGCGGAGAAGCCGTAGGACAGAGTTCCAACGTAATCTACCACAGACCCGTGAAAGAAGGAAGGCTGTATTCCAAACTCACCTTGATCAATAAATCGAAGAGTCTTTTGATTTTTGACGTAAAGGTCACATGCAACGGCAAACTGATTGCATCGTCGACAATGACCGCATTCAGGCTCCCGGGGGACGGAAGATGAGAAGATCCTGCCCTTACTGCGGAGAAGAAGTACCTTCTTTCAGCCTGACATGTCCGAAATGTTACCGTGAGATACCCAGAGAGGAAAAGAAAGAACAGCGTCGCAGAGGCCCTTCCGTTCCCAACGACAGGGCGCCCGCTACGCAGACCTACAGCAGAACAGTCATTCTTATTCTCGCAATCCTGCCGGCACTGTTCGGAATCATGGGCATGGCTCAGATTTATCAGAAGAAGACAAAGAGAGGACTCAAGTTCCTCGCAGTCGGATTGACTTCGTTTCTGATCATGGCTTTCTGTATGTACCAGATGATTTCATCGGGCGGATGGGCATTCCTCCTGTTCGGTCTTGCCGTGATATCCCTTTTGGTGTATCTGGGAACGTTTATCGCACAGCTGTTCGACGCATATGCCAGATCGTTGTTTAACTTCAGGTAAATAACTGAAATAACAATAATAACAGCAATGCGTTTATTTATCACTCCGAACGTTGTGTTAAACATGATAGGTTCAGCCAAGAGTATCGATGAATTGTACGACGAAGTGAAAGATTATGATGTGGTGCTCTGCAACGATGCTCCTCTTGCGCTGGCGCTGAATAATAGGTTGGATATTACAAGAATAGGTAATTTCGCCGTCACTCCCAGGCAGTTGGCGGGAGATATGGCGTTGGATATTCTCGGATACGGATTGTGCGATGATGTCGAAACCGTATGGAAAGTCTCTGAAATCACCGGCTTCAGACTGAGATACGTTCACGGTGAGATTGAAAACATCAAAACTATGATGAGGTACACCAACGACGTCAGAAACAAATTGGGAAAGATGTCGCAGAGAATATACGACGAATTCATCGAAATGCCTACGCTTGAGAAAGCGATGATGACCTTCGATGTCAAAAAATCCGACATCTACGACGGAAAGAAAGTTGCCGTAATCGGTTTGGACCTTTTCGATAATCTTGACAAACATTTCGTGCCTCTTCCCGGAAAATACGAAGAAATCAATCTCTTCAAAAGAGGTTCTTACGAAATCGATGAAATAAGAGAACTCAGCAACGACCGTCAGATTGCGGAGAATGTCGTAAGTCTTATTGACAGAGAAAACGCAAAAGATGTTGCGATTGTTCTCGATGTCGGAGGAAACATCGCAAATGCGGTACGTTCCGCACTCTACAGAAAAGAACTGCCGTTCATCAATTCACTTTACCTTAAGGATCTGAATCATGTGAGAGATTTCCTCGAATTCGTTTCACTGTCACTGTCATTCGAAACCGTGAAAGTATCGCAGATCAGAGAACTGCTCTCGACGTACGGCGGTTACATCAACTCGAAATATGATGGATATCTTGCAAACAGTTTCTCATCCTTCTGCGACAATGAAAGAACGAAAGAATTACTGCAGGTCATGAAAGACATCTGCAGCATGACATACCTGCAGGTGTGCGATGCAGTCGCAAAAGGAAAGAGCGCATCGCAGATCAAAGTCCTTCTCGGAGACCTCGATCTGAAAGAGAAAGTTGTCAACAGTGCGGACACATCGGATATGATCTACGCAGTCAACAACATCAACGATCTCAAACACAACGAGGAAATCCCCGATAACGAAAAAGAAGGCGTTCTTCTTGTCGACTGTAAAAACTCAGTTTACATCGACCGCCCCGTTGTATTCTACGTAGGAATCGGACAGGAATGGGAAAGAGATCTCAGTTTCCTGAATCTTGTCGACTACAGACTCAAAGACGATGAGAATGACAGAAACCTTGTCAAATTCCAGATACTTCTTCAGCAGGGAAGCAGGAGAATCTACGTCGTAAACAGCATAAAAGACGGAGAAAAACCGAAACCCTGCGGTTATTTCGATTTGTTACTCAGTAAGACCGCATCGAAATTCGACGAAGTCTGCAAAAACATCGTTTCCGGACCCTGGGTAGCGACACCCGAACCGAAAATATTGGAATACGGAGAAGTGTGTTCCGAGGATGAAAAAGGCAAACCGTTCTCAAAGACTTCGTACGATAATTTCGCATCCTGTCCGAGGGAATTCATGTACGGCGTTATCCTCGGCAGTCCGGATAAGAACAGTACCGTGGTAGGAAACATGCTTCACGAGTATGCCGAATTCAGGATAACGTATCCCGAACTCGCGAAAAAGCATCCGGTTGATTATTATTCCGACATAATCACAGAGAAATGCTGCGGACTGTTTTCTCCGGAAGCACGTGCAGTCGAATCCTCAAAAATAAGAAATTCACTCACGAATATCGACAGATTCGTCAATGCGATGGGATTCGATAAAGTAGCGAAAATCGACACGTCAATTACCAAAAACAATATCGATGACAAAAGAAAAGGATTCAACACTTTCATCGTCATGGAAGGTCAGGTCCACGGCAGTGACATCACCGAAATCGAATGCATCTCAAACGACGGAAAAATGGGCGGTATCTTCGACGTTATCGTCGGCGATCACATCTACGATTTTAAAACAGGAAACCCGCAAAAAATCGAGAAAATAAGAGATGATATGGACAAAGAAAAGAAACACGATCTCAACCTTGAATTCCAGTGTATGTTCTATCTTTCTATGTTGGAAGAGAAAGTGAAGAACGGTAAGCACACATTCTCGCTGTTCTACACCAACGACAATATCAACAAAACCGCAACCGGAACGGAATTTGAGATAAAATCCAACATGAGACATGTGGAACTCATCGACGACAGAGAATACTACATCAGAAACTACCTTGCAAAAGAAAAAGTTCTGAAAGGCACTTATAAGCCTGTCGAAAACTGCACTGATGAATTGGTAACTGCGATTCTCTCGGCGGGAGAAGACGAACTCAGAAGAATTTCCGAACAGCTGTCTTCAAAAGATGCAAAATATGACGTAACCGCAGATCCTATCTGCATTTCTGTGACTGAGTTCATCATGAACAGAACCAAACTTCCGAACAGCAAAGCGAAGAAGATTTCGGAAGGATTCATCAAAGACATCGCAAAAACAATCGATAATGAAAAATTCTGTTCCGGAAACACACTTCTCGTCACGAGAAAAGCACTTGAAGATTTCAGAAAACAGGTTGCGGCAGATTATGACAGTGCAAAGAAAATGTACGGTAAAAGTCACCCCGCAATACCTGTGATAAACTGCAAAAACTGCTACTTTAACGATATTTGCACTGCAATACCCACAGAAGGAGGTGAAACCGATGCATGAACTCAACGAACAACAGAAAGAGCTTGCAAACACAATCGACGGAATGGTTGTGGTAGACGCGGGCCCCGGAACGGGAAAGACAACAACCATCGTGGACAGATACATCAATCTGATAAAGAACAACAAAGACCCGATGGACATCCTGATGCTGACGTTCACCAACAACGCAGCCGAGGAGATGAAAGCGAGAATAACAACGGAACTTATTGCGCTCGACACCGACGGCAGTAACGTTTACAAGAAACTCGCCAAAAATGTAAGGACGACAACATTCGATTCGCAGTGTCTGAGCATCGTTCTCGATTCTCCGGAATGCGTCAACGAATTCTTCGGTGTGAAAGAATCGCTTTCAAGAAATGCACGTTTGGTTGAAAACGAAACCCTCAACCGCGATTATTTCCGCAGATTCTATGCAAAATTCATTAACGAACATTCGGAAAGATACCGCAGAAAAGGCTGCGATCCCGCCGCTCTGATGAGTAACAGAGTCGACGACGTGTTCAGAATAATCAACAGACTCATGTCACGCGGAATAATGCCTTTGGAATACGAATGGTTCGACAAAGGTCAGAAAATGGTCGAAGGCAGAACCGAAGAAGTATTCCGCAGTCTCCGCGAAAGGAAAGAGGACGTCGCCAAAACTATCGCAGACATAAAGAAAACACCGGAAGACTACACTCTGCCCGACATCAATGAGAGTGAAGAAATCCCGGATGATTTCCTGCGCCTGATTTCAAACGAAGACCGCACGATGCTGTTGGAATTCATCCGCGACGTTTACTACGGGTACATCAAAACATCCATCGCAGACAACAGACTTACCTTCGGATTGGTTGAACTGTTTGCATTTGCAATTCTCTATTCGGACAGACGCTCACGCGAAATGCACTCCGTGAGTTACATGACAATCGACGAGTTCCAGGATACAAACGAACTTCAGCTGAAAATCTGTCTCCTTCTGCTGAAAAAACCGAATCTCTGTGCAGTCGGCGACTGGAAACAGGGAATTTACGGATTCAGGTTCGTTTCCATCGACAATATAGTTGATTTCGATGACAGGGTCGACCTTTTCATCACGGAACTCAACAGAAACGACGGACTGGTTCCCTTCGGAATGCCTTCCGTGAAACACATCAACTTCACGGAAAACCACAGAAGCACCCCACTTATTCTGGAAAAGACATTCAAGTCCCTCGAACTCAAAGGCAGCAGCAAAGAGGAGATCAAAAACGGCGAAATCGTTATGCTGAACTCTGCCAAAGAGAAAATCTTCGGAAATCACACCGCATTCGATATGATTGTATCGAAAACACGTGACGATGAAGTGGAAGACATCGTGAAAAGAATTCTCGAATATGTTTCCAACCCCAGATATGTTGTGGTTGACAGAAACGGCAAGAGGGAAATGAAATTCAGCGACATTGCAGTTCTCTGCCGCAACGGAAGGATGTGCAGAGAAGTACTCGAAAGATGTGCCCAGTACCACATCCCGGCCTTCTTCCAGGGTGAATTGGAAGTAATGTCGACAAGAGAGGGCAAATTGGCACTCGCCTGGATGAGGTATGTCAACAATTCGAAGGATAAGAAAGGAATGATGGCCATTCTCTCCGACAGAGGATATCCGCTGTCGAAAATCGAGCCGATACTCGGTAAAGAGGGCACATTCGACATGCCCGTTGAGTTTTCGGATCTCAGAAGCCGCCTTCTGAGGAAGAGAAGAAGACCCAACGATCTTCTGACGTCGATATTCGCATTCTACGGATTGGATAACGAGATTACACAGTCGATCATCAACATCATATCATCGGCATACAGCGATTCGCTGATGACGATTTCCGACCTCATCAGACTGATTGAAGACGACATTGCGAACGGTACGAAATACGATGTCGAGCCGTCACTTGATGCCGAGGCTGTAACCATACAGACAATGCACAAGTCCAAAGGATTGGAGTATCCTGCAGTCATTATCGCAGGAATCAACGTCAGATCGATGCCCAACACCACCGGTGAGAAATCCACGCTGAGATACTCCGACAGATTCGGAATCAGATGCACCAAAGAATACAGAATTACCGAAGTCGACGGTGTCACATACGAAGGCATTGTAGATTCATGGAGACACAAAATTCTGAAAACAGTCGATGAAAAAGACTACTCCGAGGACAGAAGACTCATGTTCGTCGCAATCTCAAGAGCCAAACAGTATGTGACGGTAACATCGAGCGACCCGTCACCGTTCTTTACCGGACTCGGCGAAGGAATGGATTCCGAGGATGAGAAGGCAAAAGTTCTCGAAGACGCAGTGACAAAACTTTCCGATGCTCCTGTTATCGGAGAATATGCGGTAAGACGCAGAAGTCTGTCGCCTCACGATTTGATGACTGTGTTCAAAGACCGTGTCGACGATACCGAAGGCGAAGGTACCAAATACGGAACCAAGGTCCACGAAGCCGCCTATTCCATGTGGAGAGGCAACAGGTACGACAGCTCACTGAAAGAATGTGACAGGATCAGAGAAATTCTTGATTCCGTGAAGGATGCGAAAACTTCTGCGGAAGTAAGATTCGTTCTTCCGATTGATGACGTGTCGATCAAAGGAGCAATCGATCTTATGGCCGAATTCGACGATCATATCGAAATTCACGACTACAAGACCGACGGTACGAAGGCAAACAGGAAACTGTACGAACTGCAGCTGAGCATCTACGCCGCAGCCGTTGCTTCGACTACAGACAAACCCATCGAATGCTACATCGACTACCTCAACATCGGTTCGGATAAAGTGGAAGATGTTACAGACCTCGACGGAATTAAGTCTATTGTCAGGAGATATTACGAGCAGATAGACAGTGCCTGATTTCCTTTAACGATAAATAATCCGTTCACAATGGGGATTTATGGTCTTCACGGGTCTGACATCGAAGGAGGTCAAAGAACGCATCTCCAAAGGCGAAGTCAACTCAGTGGAACAGGTTGTCAGCCGTACATACACTGATATCATCGTAAAGAACGTCTTCACGACGTTCAACGTAATCCTGTTCGCACTGGGTGCAATACTCATCTGTTTCCAGGAGTATATCAATGCTCTTGCTGCGACATTCGTAATCTGTCTCAGCGTTACCGTGGCTACGGTACAGGAAGTAAGGGCCAAACGCAGATTGGATAAAATCGCGCTGCTGATGAGACCTAAGGTCACCGTTGTGAGGGATTCGGCGGAATGTGAAATAGACCAATCCGAAATCGTCAAAGACGATATCATCAAGCTGACCTCCGGAGATCAGGCACTCGTAGACGGTTCTCTGATTGAATCCGAATATCTGGAAATGGACGAATCTCTGCTTACGGGTGAATCGCACACCGTGAGGAAAAAGGAGAACGACAGAATCTTTTCGGGTTCATACTGTGTCACGGGAACGGGTTACTACCGTGTCGATGCTTTCGGCGATTCTACGTTTGCATCGAAAATGCTCTCGTCCGCAAGACAGTTCAAAAAGAAGAAAACACCTCTGCAGATTGAAACTACAGCCGTAACGGAACTGCTGATCATCGTATCGATTATCTTCATGATACTGATGGTCATCATCAACCTGATCAAACACTTCGATTCATCGGTCCTCGTTACAACGATTGTCAACAACGCAGTCATCGTTCTCGACATCGTTCCCATTGCGCTGTTACTGCTGATAGTTATCGCCTACATGGTGTCAGCTGTCAGAATGGCGGACACAGGAGTGCTTCTTCAGAACTCAAATTCAATCGAAGCGCTGAGTCACGTAAACGTCGTCTGTATGGATAAGACAGGTACGATTACGACGAACAAACTCAACTTCCGCGAGGAAATTACCTATTCCGAGGAAGCCGATGAAATAACAAAGCTGTTCGCAAACGCCACGGGCAGCAGGAACCGTACAATCGACGCACTGATTAAGAAATTCGGCGAAGCCGATGTCAAACCGATTGATGAAATACGTTTCACTTCGGAAAGAAAATTCAGCGCAGTCAAAGTGATGTACAACGGAAATCCGATTACAATCTATTCCGGAGCATTCTCCGTCCTTGCACCCCACATCGACAGACCCGATGCGAAAGATGTTATCGATTCTTACGCAAGAATGGGCTACAGAGCATTGATTATCGCCGCAGGACCCGACTGCGAAATGTATTCGAATGACAAACCTGTCATTCCCGAGAATCTGAAAGTAATGTCTGTCATTGCAATCGAAGACGAGGTCCGCAGCGACTGCAGGGAAACGATAAGCGTTTTCCTCGACAACGATATGGAAATCAAAGTCATCTCAGGTGACGATCCCGCCACCGTCGATGCGTTGTTCTCTATTGCAGATATCCCGGGAGAAAGGAAAATCATCTCCGGAGACGAACTCGACGCTCTCGAAGGCGAAGAAAGAGAGAAGGCAATCCTCGAGTACAACATATTCGGAAGGATGAGGCCGGATCACAAAGAAGAGATTGTCGAAACTCTGAAGAGAAACGGAAAGTACGTCGCTATGATCGGTGACGGAGTCAACGATGTGAAATCACTCAAATCCGCTCAGGTCGGAGTTGCTTTGGAAAGCGGTGCAGGTGCTGCGAGGGGAGTCGCAGACATGGTGCTCATGAAAGACAGTTTCTCCGCACTTCCGCGTGCACTCGTCGAGGGTAAAAGGACAGTAAGCGGAATGAGAGATATTCTCAAACAGTACGTGTCGAGAAACTTCGTTTTCGCTTTCCTCGTTCTGTTCATTATGCTCATTATTGGTTCCGTTCTCAGAACTACACTCTTCCTTCCGACACAGGCAACATTCTATGCATTCGCTTCTGTCGCGATACCTTCGTTCCTGATGACACTCTGGGCCAAACCGTCCGACGTGAAAGGTGCGATTCTGCCTGCAGTGTTAAGTTACTGTGTACCGATGGCACTTTCTATAGCGTTATTCGCCGTAGGAATCTATCTGTTCTTCTACATCGGAACGTTAAACGGTCTCCTCGGTTACTACTACATCGATTTCGATACACTGTACAGGTTCGGCTATCCGCAGTTCGAATCTACGAGTGCAATGCTCAGTTATTACGAAAGCAACGGAATAGACATCATAGAAAGATATGCGGAAACAGCAGCAAGAAATGCATTGTTACTGTTCGTTATTCTTGCGCAGATTTCACAGCTGTTCTTCATCAACCCCATCCACAAATTCTTCGCACTCGACGGAAAGGTTACGGGGAACTACAAGGTGTTCTTCCTTACGTTCATACTCTACGGAGTGGTCGCATTGGCTTACTATGCCGTGGACACCACTGATTTCGCCTGGCAGTTCCTTCAGATAGTTGCATTCCCGCTGAAACATACACTTGCAATCATCGGTTTACTGCTGATTTGGTTCTTCGGCGTAAGAACATTCATGCACCACAACATATTCAACTTCATCACGAACCTCACGGAGAAATGGTTCCAGAGGGCACTCTACAAAGTATCCGTGAAATCGGACAAGGAGGACAATCAGGATGTACATACTGTCCATAGACGGATCTGAAACAGAGTTTGATGTAACAGTTGAACAGGCCGTTCTTTCAAAGGGTAAAAATCCCGATTCGTACATCTACCTCATCGGAAGCGAACCGATTCCGATGGATTCGGTTCCGTCGGACTGCAAAGTAAGAGCTGTAAGGGTTGCCTCCGGAGGATAAAATGGAAGATTTCGGACCTATCGACGGCGAATGGCTTCAGAGAGCCAAGAAAAGATATGCTTCGGCAGTCATCGGTGCACCCGGTGCCGACAGAATTCCCGTCGATCCGATGATGCTTTCGCATTCCGCGATACTTTACGGACACACCATCAGAGAATTTTATGAAAATCCGAAACTGGCTGCCGTATGTCTTGCGCATGCGCAGCAGCATTACGATTTACTTCCGGTGACGAAATACTACTTTGCACATCCCTGGTTACCGGAATTGGGAATCGATCTGAAGTACATGGATCTCACCGCACCCGTCCCTACGAATACCGTCGTAGAAACACCCGAAGATGCGGAAAAGATAGATATTCCTGGTACCGAAGACATTCTTTCGGGATACACCTATCACAGACTCACGGAAGCCATGGATTACATCAAGGAAACACTTCCGGGAATGTTCGTACCTCTCGCATATGTTCCCGAACCCGTAGGAGCGGGAGCGGAGCTCTGCGGATTGGAACAGTTCTTCATGTGGTGTCAGACCGAAATGGATCTTGCGAAGAAATTAGTCGATATTTACGTTGAAACCGCAACTACAGGCGCGGAAGCAATAGCAAAAAGATACGGAATGGCTCTGCTGAACACATCCGCCGTTCTCGAGAACAGCGACACAATGTCTCCCGCAATGATTAAAGAAATCTCACCTCCTGCATTGAATAAATTGGTAAGAGAATGTCTTTCCAAAGGAGCCGGACCGCAGATATTCTATCACTTCTGCGGTAACCACAAGGATGATTACATGCTGTATCCCGGAAAGATCGTATTCACTCCTCTCACCATAATGCAGATCGGATACTGGAACAGAGAAGAATTCCCCGCAGAAATAATGAAAGACACCTTCGGAAAACTCTGCGCGATTATGCCTTCCGTGGATACAAAACTCTTCGTCATAGAAGACAACCAGAAAGAAATCTACGAACACGCAAAATCGCAGATTGAGAACGGTATCGACACAAAATGCGGAATGATTTTGGGAACTACCTGCGAAGTACCCCCGGTATCGTACGAATACAACATCAAATCTTTAGTCAAAGCAGCCGAAGATTTCGGAAGATACGATAAAATCGATAAAGAAATCACAACACCTGTAATGAGCAGATGACTGCACATTTCCGCATATTATGGTAAATCTGTCGATAACGGTTTAAACAATCTTTGCATTATACCAGACATGGGAGAATCATTCAGATTCATCCACTGTTCGGATCTTCACCTCGGATGCAGATTTTCAGGTATCTCGAACGCGGATGAACGCCTCGGAAAGAGGCTTCGCGAATCGGTATTCGCAGCTTTAGACAATATCGTAACATTCGCCAAAAAAGAAAAAATCGATTTCATAGTCTTTTCAGGCGATATCTTCGACAGTACCAACGAGACGCCTCTTACAAGAAGCAGATTCGCGGATGCAATCGCCTCGGTGAAGATTCCGTGTTTCATCATCTACGGAAACCACGACACCAAAAGGAAATGGGAAACTTCGATACCTCTGCCGAAGAACGCATATGTTTTTCCGGAAGAGGTTACACACACTTACTTTGAAAAAGACGGAAACAAGATTGCAGAACTCGTAGGAATGAGCTTTTCTTCGGTTTCTCCCGACAAGGATTTCAAATCCGACGTGAAGAAAGAAAGCAATCTGTTCTCAATAGGTGTATTCCACTGCAACGTCGACGGTGCAAACGACGATAATTACGCTCCGTGTAAACTTTCCGAATTAAGAAAGAAAAACATCGACTACTGGGCATTGGGACACATTCACAAAGGCGAAATGCTCAGCAGAACACCTTATGTCGTCTATCCCGGAAACACACAGGGAATGGATCCCAAGGAAACGGGAGAGAAAGGAGCATGTTTGGTAACAGTCAAAGACGGTACCGTTGCGGACATTTCGTTTTTCAAAACATCCGCAATCGATTGGTTCAACGTAACCGCAGACATTACCGATAAGACCGACCTGAATGAAGTTCTCGACGGAATCCGCAGAGAAGTGAAGAAAGGAAACATTATTTCCGTGAAATTCACGGGAAGAGGTCCGTTGGATGCGGTATTACGTACCGGAGGTCTTGAAAATATCAAAAAGATGACGGAATCCGCAACCGGATGTACTGTTTCATCGGTAGACATCAAAACCGTTCCCGAAATCGATCTCGAAGCGAGATCGGAAAACAACGATTTCATATCCGCTGCAATAAACTTCGGAAAAGTAATGTCGTCATACGACAGACAGAGAAAGATCGATATGATCTGTTCCACGGCGGTTTCCCAATCAAAAAGAGAATTGTTCGAATCATTCTCCGATGAAGAATTAAAAGAAATCGTCGACGATGCAACCTATTTGGTAATCGAAAAAATCCTGGGGGCCGACAGATGAAGATCAAAAGCATAAGCATAAGATCTTTCGGCAATCTTCTCCGCTGGAATTCCGGAGAGCTGAAAGACAATATGACTCTCGTTTACGGCCGTAACGAGAGCGGTAAATCCACAATCACGGAATTCATCAGATCGACACTGTTCCCGCTCGGCGGTAAGAAAGCGACGTATCCGTTACCTTCGAAAAACGATTCAGGTTCTATAGAAATTGTCATGGACAACGGAGAAAGAAGAAAACTGATCCGTGAACAGAAAAAAGTGAAAGAAGAATCCGGAAAAAGAACGGTTTCGGAAGAATTCCCGAATATGGATCCTCTGACATACCGTGCGTTATACGGATTGGATCTCGAACAGCTTACCGAAAACAAAGTAATCTCATCCGGAGACTTCAGAGGTAAATTCCTCACGATTCCCGGCGGAGAAAACATCCCGGAAGTATCTAAAGAAATCGACGGAAGACTCGAAGAACTGATGTCTCCCGGAAAGATGTCCGACACCAGAGAAATCGGCGCATGTCTGAAAGAAATCGAAAACATAAACGAACAGATTTCCGAAATAGAATCGAAACTCGGTGAATACGATTCGCTCTGTCAGGAAAGAGAAGCACTGAGAGACACTGTCAGAGAGAAGAAAAAACTCATGGATCTCAGCGGTAACGAAAGAGCGAAAAGAAGACTCATTAAATCACAGTCCGCAAATCTTGCGCATCTTGAGGAATTGGAAACAGAATCCCTCGAACTTTCGGATTATGAATCATTCAATCCCGAGGACAAAATAAGAATCGATGCCCTCGGAAAAGAAATCGAAGAACTGAAAAGCGAAATTCCTTCGGATAACAATCTGAAGAATGCGAATGCAATTCTCTCAAAATACAGCGATTTGGAAAAAATATGCGCAGAATCTTCGAAATATCTCAGTGAAAAAGAAACCGTGTCGAGACTCGGTATCGAAATCAACTCGATAAAAAGCGATATTTCCGATACGGAAACGGACACCGGGTGGACAAGCGAAGAAGCATCCAAAGTGAAAAACGGACAGTACATCATAAGCAAAGCGGAAAGAGTACTTCAGAGACGCAACGGATCGAATTTCGGAAAGAAAGAATTCATGCTCTTCGGCATAGGCATCTTGGGAATCCTTGCTGCGGCGGCGGGATTTGTTCTGCTGAAGAACAACATAATCTGTATTGCAGGTGCGGCCGTTGCACTGATAGGATTTGTATTACCGTTCATTATCGTTTCCAGAAGAAAGAAGAACCCTCTCAACTGGGAAGATTGGATTGCAAACGAAGGATATCCCGAAGGAATTACACCGGAAAGGGCAATCATTCTCGCGGAAAATCTCCGCAAACTCTGCGATCTCAATGAAAAATTGAGAAAATACGAATTGGAGAGACAGTCGCTAACCGCTTCGACATCGCTGTATGAAAGAACGCTTTCACCGGTCGCAAGATCCTTCGGTCTCCGCGGAAGCACGGAAGAAAACATCGAAGAACTCAGAGTAATGATGAACGATGCCGTTACCGTAAAAGCCGAGAACGAACGCGTAATGAAAACGAAAGACAGACTCAAAGCGGATACCGACGAAAGGAACAGACTCATTAAGAAATGGGGTTCCGAGGACAGATTCAACGAAGCCTATGAAAGAAAACAGAGACTTTCCGATGTGAAAAAGGAAATCGAAACTCTCAGAACAAGCATCGAATCCACAACAGGACTGTCAATACAGGAACTGAAAGCATTCATTGACAACGACGTTCCCGATACGGAAGATCTGAAGGACGATTCCGAACAGTGCAGTCAGAGAATCGGAGAGATTACACAGATTATGTCCGGTCTTATGGATGATGACGAATACGGAAAACTCCAGACGGAAAAAATGAACGCGGAAACCAGACTGAAAGAACTGATCCGCGAATGGGCCGTATACAGCGTAGCGCAGACCATCATCCGCGATTCCTGCAACAGATTTTATTCGGATCTTCAGCCCACGGTTGTCACCAACGCCAACAGATATCTTTCGCTGATGACAGACGGAAGATATCAGCTCGACAACGATCCGAGAGATGAGGAAATTTATGTGAGGGACAACACAACAAGAAAGAATTCCTCGCAGTGGAGCTCCGGTCTCGGAGATCAGATTTATCTTTCGGTGAAAATGGCATTGGCCGAAGAAATCACCGCGGAAAAAATGCCGATGATCTTCGACGATGTTCTCGTCCGTTTCGACGATGACAGAAAACAGGGTGCATGTAAAGCGATATACGAATTCTCGAGAAAGAATCAGGTGATAATGTTCACCTGCGACAGGATTGTACTCAACTACATGAGACTCGAGGGCGAGATAAACGAAATAACGCTCGGATGACGGAGAAACACACTCCGTCATCCAATGTCGTTAATATTTAATATTACAGTTATTATTCGAGAATCAGAGGAAACTGCGGTCTCCTCGTATCACTGATCACTATCACGATTACGGCCGATTCAAGGAAGAACGGCATGTATATGACAAACCGATTCCCGCCGAGGCGGGATCAAATGAGAAGGATGGGCATCCCGGGAAGAGGGATGTTAAAACGAAATCCGCCGTGGGACGTAGGAGCCCGGGGAAGGCGGAACGAAAGCAGTGGCTGCGGGTCGAGACAGAACGGTTTTCTCGTATAACCTCACGGAGAGGATTCATACGAACATAGATCCGACTGCAACAAAATATCTGATTAAAGCTAAACTGAGCGCCGACGGTATCGTTGACAAACCCGATGTCGTCGGAGCGATTTTCGGACAGACCGAAGGTCTTCTCGGAGACGAACTCGACCTCCGCGATCTTCAGAAGTCCGGAAGAATCGGAAGGATCGAAGTCGATGTTCAGTCCAAGAACGGAAAATCCGAAGGTATCGTTCTTGTTTCTTCATCGCTCGATCAGGTTGAAACCGCAATTCTTGCATCCGCTTTGGAAACAATCGACCGCGTAGGTCCCTGCAAAGCAGGCATGAGAGTTCTCGGAATCGAGGATGTCCGTGTCTCAAAGAGGGAACAGGTTGTCGAGAGGGCAAAAGAACTTCTGAACGATCTGATCAAACAGAGCAAAGGAAAATCATCCGATCTTACCGAAAGCATCAGGCAGAGCATTCAGGTTGAAGAAATTACCACATACGGTAAAGACCACTGCCCCGCAGGACCCGCCGTTAAAGATTCGGAAGCAATCATTATAGTCGAAGGAAGGTCCGATGTTCTCAACCTTCTGAGAGCCGGTGTAAAGAACGCAATCGCCGTAGAAGGAACAAACATTCCCGAAACAGTTCAGGAACTTTCGAAAGAAAGGGTGGCAACGGCATTCGTCGACGGCGACAGAGGAGGAGAACTCATTCTCAGGGAACTCTTCCAGGTTGCGGAAGTCGATTTCGTCGCAAGGGCACCCCGTGCACACGAAGTCGAAGAACTCAGTGCAAAACAGCTCACCAAATGCCTCAGGAACAAAGTCCCGTACGACCAGTACATGGAGATGAACAAGCTCAACGGTCAGGACAGCGAGGAAGGAGAGTCAAGATTCAGACACCCCAGGGAAGAAGAACGCCACGGAAAAGAACGCGATGACTTCCGCAGAGAAAACAGGGAAGACAGGCGCAGAGACCGTGACGAAGGACGCAGGGAACGCGACGAAGACGACCGTCGCAGGGAAGAGCGCCGCAGAGACCGCGATGATGACAGGCGCAGAGACCGTGACGAAGGCCGTAACGACGAACGCCGCAAAGAGCGCGAACTCAGGGAGAAGAGGAAAGACCGCTTCAACACCGATGCGGCAGACAGATTCAAGAAGAAAGAAGAACCCGTTGAAGTCGAAGAGCCTGAGGAAGAACCGATTGCAGAGGAACCTGTTATTGAGGAGCCTGTTGTCGAGGAACCTGCAGTTGAAGAGACTGTTATCGAAGAACCGGTCGAAGAGAAACCCAGGAGAGGCAGGAAGCCCAAGAAGAAAGAAGAGGAACCTGTTGCCGAAGAACCGGTCGAAGAGAAACCCAGGAGAGGCAGGAAGCCCAAGAAGAAAGAAGAGGAACCTGTTATCGAAGAGCCTGCAGTCGAGGAACCCGCCGAAGAGAAACCCAAGACCATCCGCTCCAAGAAGAGGGATGCGGCAAGGCAGACCAAGACACTCTCACCCGAGCAGCAGACATACCGTGACATACTCCTCGATATGGCATCGACACACAACGCGAAGATCCTCAACTCCGAAAACGAAATCATACGCGAAGTCGCAGTGAAGAACCTCGTAGATTCACTCAAATGCGATTCGGAGAATGTGAACACAATCGTCTTCGACGGTGTGATTTCACAGAGAATCCTCGATGTTTCATCATCCAACGGAATTCAGACTGTTGTGGGAACGAGGAAGGGTAACATCACGAAGATGCCTTCCGGAATTACAATCTGGACAAAGGAAGATCTCTACTGATGACATCGGAAAAGAAGCCGGTATCAAAATGGGCGGACGTAGAGGGGATGACCTCCACCGAGGAAATCCTCATCCCCTCCGACCCCCTCGACCGTGTACTCGGACAGAAAGAGCCTATTGCGTTGGCAAGGATTGCCGCTATTCAGCGCAGACACCTCCTTCTCGTAGGCCCTCCGGGTACAGGTAAATCGATGATTGCGAGAGCAATCTCGATGCAGCTCCCGAAAGTGAAATCCGAAATCAGGGTTGCGGACAATCCCGAAAACCCCGAAAGGCCTTTCCTTGAAATTCTCTCTGAAGAGGAAGTAAACAGGGAAAACACCGCACTTTCCGGCGCATCGGGAAAACTGTTGGAACCCGAAAAGGCACCGAAACATGTCGCCGAGAAATTAGGATACGTGTGCAGAAACTGTAACACATATTCTCTTCCCAGCGAAGTGAACTGCCCCAACTGCGGTAAAACGAAGTTGGATATGGGTTCGATGCAGAACAATCCCTTCGGAGATCTGCTCGGAAATGTCTTCGGAACAATGCCGATGTCCGTCGGAAAAGAGAAAGTCAACACAACAAGGACACTCGCCGACGGAACTGAAGAAACAGTTGTATTCGAACGTGCAGGCGATAAAATCCGTATGCTCGATCAGAAGGCACTGGAGAAAAGAAGACAGGTCGACAAGAACTCCAAGCAGAAAGTACTCGTGAAATTGGACAGAGATCCGTTTGTCCTCGCAACAGGTGCTTCCGAAACGGAATTGCTGGGAGATGTAAGGCACGACCCCTACGGCGGACACCAGGGACTCGGTACACCCGCTTACGAGAGAGTCATTCCTGGTGCAATCCACGAAGCACACGAAGGTGTGTTGTTCGTCGATGAAATCTCCCATCTCGGAGAGTTACAGAGGTTCATTCTCACCGCTATGCAGGATAAAGAATTCCCGATTACGGGAAGAAACCCGCAGAGCGCAGGTGCGAGTGTCAAAGTTGATCACGTACCGTGTGACTTCATCCTCGTCGCCGCATGTAACATACAGGACCTTGAAAACATCCTTTCACCGCTGAGATCGAGAATCATAGGCGGAGGATACGAGGTACTTGTGGATGTCGCAATGCCCGATACCGATGAAAACAGAGCAAAATACGCTCAGTTCGTCGCACAGGAGATTACCATGGACGGTCACATCCCCCATGCTACAATCGGTGCTGTGGAAGCCGTGATTAACGAAGGAAGAATCCGTGCGAAGAAAGACAAACAGATTAACTCGCTCACACTCAGACTGAGGGAACTCGGCGGACTCATAAGAGCCGCAGGAGATCTCGCATTCGTAGAAGGTGCTCCCCTGATTACAGAGGATCACATCGCAAGGGCTCTGAGACGCGCAAGACCCGCAGAGGATCAGATCAAAGAGATTTACGGTTCATACACCAAAGGTCTCTCCAAGGACCTCTCGGAATCTCAGAAACAGAGAACCTCCGATTACTACATGGAGAACGAGCACATCGGCGACACGATGTTCAACTGATCCGGGGTTTATCCCCGGATTCTATATTTTTTCAGAAATTCATCTGAACGGGACCGTCCATACGCATTGCGGAACCTCCGTCCTGATAGAAAGAATACAGAACTTCGGTTTCTCTGAATCCGTTTCTTCTGTAGAATTTTATTGCACGTGCGTTGGCCGGTTTCACTTCCAATGTCATTCCGTGTATTCCCGTCATCATACAGACCAAACGGAATCTGTTCAGTAATTCCTGACCTATTCCTTTGTTTCTGTACTGAGGACTCACCGCAAACAGCATTATTCTGCCGAGATTGTCTCCTGTCCTCGTAGAAAATAAAAATCCTATAGGTTCGCCGATGATATCACACGCAACCAACTGTCCCTGAGGCCAGAGACTGCTGAAGTGATAGAACACTTCGGGACGGAAGAATTCGTCAAAAGAGGACAGGAGTATCGAATAGAGCTTATCTGCGTCCTCCGGTCTGAATTCTCTTACTGTCATCCTTTCTGCACTTCCGCCTGCGTATGATGTTTACCGCCAATACGGCGACACACAGCACTATGATGGGGATGTATTTCAATGGTATGAAATTGATGTCCGCCATCCCTCCGGTGACAGTTACCGTTTCGGTATGTTGGTAGGCATCGTTGCCGTCGGTGACTCTGAGAACTATGTCATATGTACCTGCGGAAAGATTCAGTGCGATTCTTTTACCGCTTCTGTCAATGTATCCGTCGCCGTCGATGTCCCATTCGTATACTGCGGATTCCGGTGCAAATGATTGGGATGCATCGATCATGAAGGTGTTTCCTTCAGTCATATTTCCTGTTATTTTTACGTCGATAACAACATCGTCCGCTGATTCCGTTCCCCAGTCGGTTATGAAGTATTCTGCGTAAAGGTCTGCGATTTCCTTTGAATCGACAATCACCGCAACCTCTCTGTTCCCATTCAGTGAAGTATCCGACCAATTGACCGAACCGATCCAAACTCTGTCGTCGGCTATTATTCCCTTGTTATGGAGCATATTGTCCATCAGAGACGTTCTCACCGCAACGGAATCGTATTCTTTGAGTGTGTCACGTATTCCGTATCCGTCTTTCTCGTCTGCATCTTCGTCGGAGTCGAATGTTACATCGATCAGCAGTCTGCTGTCGGCTTCTGAAGAAATCATCCACTGAATCGGATTGTCTTCACCGTCAATCCATTCATATTCTACTTCCAACTGTTCCGAATAAAGTCTTATCTCCGCAGATTGCATGAAATCTCTCATTGCATCGTAACTGAAATCAGGCGAAAGCACAGGTGTTACTGTTGCATTATATGATTCAAATTCGGTTTTCGAAGGAATGTACTTCCCGTAACTTCCTTTCTTTTCCTTCGGATAAAGATCTTCGAACTTTACGATATCATACGTTCCCGAGAAATCCGATTCGAAAACGGATTCCATGTATTCCGCGTAACCTTCCGATTCAATGACTGCACCCCAGCCTCTGTTGCTTGTGAAAGAAGATTCAGTCCAATTCTCGGAGGTTACGATTACTTTGTTCCCGTCTATTACGGCGTATTTCGAATGAAGATAATCATAACGCTTGTATCCGTCTTCGGAAGAAATGAATCTGATATCTGCGCCCCATGATTTCAGTGTAGACATTGCCGTTCTTTCCGTTGCGGATATTCCTCCCGCAGGCGAACCTTCGAGAAGGATCCTTACCGCAACTTTACCGTTCATCGCATGAATAAGGGACGATACGACATCGGAATCGGTCAGAAGGTAAACGGATATGTCTATGGTTGATTCCGCTTCGTAAAGGGCGTTCTTGAGAGGAATTCCTTTCGATTCCGGAAAAACAAAAGGCGTAACTTCTGCCTCAAATCCTTCGGGCATTCTGAAATCACTGCGCCCGGGAATTACAACCGACCAATCCTTTGCGGAATCTGTATCGATTATCGAAATTCTCGATGCGAAGTGTTTCTTCGCTATTTTCTGAAAACTGTCTCCGTTCCAACCTTCGGTTGCTGTTACATTTCCGTAAACGAAGGTGTCAATGACTACCTCACCTTTCATCAGCATAATATCATCGCCGCTGTCACTCAGAGTGAAATTTTTGGCTGTAACTCCTTTCTCACCGTGAATCACATAATTTTCAATACATGCCCATGATTCCGGTTCGGCTTTCAGTATGAATACTGTCTCCGAACCTTTGAGAATAATATCTTCAGTGAATTTTACTGTACCTTCGCCGTCACTGAGAAAATAATCCTTCAGATTGATGTCGTCGTTACCGTAATTTGTTACCGCCACACCTTCGAACTGCCCCGTAGGAAGTACGGCAGACAGTCTTAACAGACTGTAATCCGAACCGTCGGATACGTCCGCCGTAAACGTCGGAAGTAAGAGGATAATGATGAATAATGCAGTAAATGTTCTCTTCATGAGAGGCCCATCTGCAGCATTACATAAACCGAAAAATGATAATGTTAGCCGTTAGTCCCCTTTCGGGGACTTTCGGCCGTCAAATGTGTTTTATGAGATCGTAGAGCGTCGCTTCCGGATCTTTCGATTTAACGACACCGGATGCGAGCAGAACACCGGATGCGCCCAATTCCAAAGCTTTGGCGACATCGTTACCCGTCTTGACACCCGCACCGCAGAGAACGGAAATCTTCTTGTTTACGGATTTGACGGAATTAACTGTGTCTTCGATGATGAGAGGGTTGGCCGTAGTAACCGAAACATCCCCTCCGATCAGCTCGGGAGGCTCAATGGCGATGAAATCCGGGTGGAATGCAGCAACGGATGCCGCTTTCCTTACGGATTCCGCACAGACCATTGTGATCAGATCATCCGCTTTTGCGAGCTCGACGGATTCTCCGATTACCTTGTCGTCTGCCCTGTGTTCCGAATGGTTCACAAGTGTACCGACAGCTCCCGTTGACTTAATCATCGATGCCGTGACCCAACCGGTGGACGATCCCGGAGCGTGAGGATCCGCATTCTGTGAGAATACGGGAATCTTCACCGCTCTCGCGACTACACCGAGTTCGACCATCGGAGGACATACGGCGATGGTAACCCCCGATTTCTGGGAAACAGCCTCACAGATTTTTGCGAGTCTGAGCGAACCTTCGCCGTCGACCTCTCTGTATGCCTTGAAGTTGACGACTATTGCCGGTGTCTTGAGATCAGTCAAGGTCTTCCATCCTCTTTGTGAGTTCTTTAAGGACCTCAGGCCTGGAAGTGTATTCCATTTCCTCGGGTCCGAGGACTGCGGGCATGAAGGGTCCGTGTGTCCTCATGAACTTGGATGCCTTGACGGCGTTGTTGCGGACGTAGTCCCACTCTGCACCCTTGAAGTAGTCGACGGGGACGTGTGTGCCTGCGGGCGATCCCATGGGTTCGAGACCCTGGAGGTGACCGTCTACGAGCTGGAATCCGAGACAGCATACTCTCGGAGGTCCGTCGAAGTAGGTAGGTGTTGAGTCTTCGGGTGAACAGGGGTAGAATGCACCGTAGTGCGATCCTCTCATCCATCCTGCAACGAGCATTGTGTTCATGAAAGGCTGGAGATACTCACCGACGGAAGGCATTCCGCTCTGTGCCCTTACAACACAAACGGGATCGTCCTTTCCGACGTATTTACCTGCAGTGAGGTTGAGCTTGTCAGTGGAGACAACAGCTGCGGTACCGAGACCTGCACGGCTGAAGACCCTCTTGATTGCGTATCTCGATGTGTCACCGAGAAGCGAGAGGATGCTGAGTGTCTCTTCGGGAGCCGACATAATGACCTTCTTGTGGTCCATAACGTCGTGAATCTCGACATCGAATCCTTTCTTTGCCCTGGCATCGATAACGAGACCGGTTGTTGTGAAAGGATCGAGGAAAATCTTCGAAAGGGGAAGCGAATATGCAGAGGGTTCTGTCTTGTCCGCCATAAAGAACATAACAGGCTCGGATTTCCTTTCTTCGAATTCCATCTCGGCGGATCCGGGTCCTGCTCCCTTGATGTTTCCTGAGAATGAATCTGCGAGGAGATCCTGTCCCGCTCCGTAAAGGTGCATCTTCCTTGCGAGCTGTGCTGCCTCGTAGAATGCGTCCCATGCGAGCTTGTGAACATCTTTGTTGTTCTCGCCCTTGTAGTGTGTCATGAAGAGGTTGATATCGTCTCCGACACGTGTGACGTAGTAGTCTTCGAGAATGCCCTGGTTGACTCCCTCTTTGAGCATCTCATCGCATTTCGCCATCATGTCCGGGTGGGGCCTTGTGTGTCCGCAAACCGAACCGACGTCGGCCTTGATTACTGAAACTGTTACTTTCTGTGCCATGTGGTCACCGCAGTTTATTGAACCACCTAATTACGCGCAATATAATAAGGTTGTTGACTGTCTTCCGTCAAAAGCGGAAGGATGTGCCAGACATTGATTTTTGAATACAGGTTTTCGGAAAACATCTATGAGCCAGAACGGTTATTCCGGATTTTCGTTTTATTTTGATGAATTATCATACGATTCCGTACGTACCGATAAAATACTCTTCACGCATACCTGTCCCTGTATGAGAATAGGGCTCGGAATCGACACAGGCGGAACATACACGGATTCGGTTCTGATTGACATGGATTCCGGAGCGGTAATCGGCTGTTCGAAAGCCCTTACGACATACGGCGATCTTTCTTCGGGAATAACGGAATCCGTCCGCGGACTGGGTTCTCTTGAAAACATTGTTCTTGTATCCCTTTCGACAACACTTGCTACGAATGCTGTCGTAGAAGGGAAAGGGTGCCGCGTAGGTCTTATCACAATAGGCAAGGAAGTAACTCCCGAAATCGACGTTGCAATGTACGGCAGTGTCGAAGGAGAATTCGACCTCAGAGGCAATCTCGTGAAAGAATTGGATACCGAAGATGCCGAAGACATACTTCATCAGATGAAAGGAAAAGTCGATTCCGTAGCAATCTGCGGATACCTGAGTTCGAGATTCCCCGAACATGAAATCCGTGTGAAAGAATTGGCGAAAACAATTCTTAATGTACCCGCAGTGTGCGGACACGAACTTACGGCAAAATTGGGCTTCGGAGAAAGGCTCAATACCGCACTGATGAACGCAGGACTCATCCCGGGAATAATAAGACTGATCGATTCCGTGAAAAAATCACTGTCATCATTGGGAATAGATGCACCGTTGATTATCGTCAAAGGCGACGGATCCGTCATGAGTTCTTCTTCCGCGATTGCGAGACCTGTTGACACCGTCATGTCCGGACCTGCATCGAGCCTTACAGGCGCAATGACCGACCCTTCCGTTACGGATTCATTGGTGGTGGATATCGGCGGTACAACAACCGATATCGGCCTTGTGAGCGGCGGTTTTGTTCATACAATCGAAGAAGGTGCTTCCATATGCGGCCACAGAACGAGAGTCCGTGCGGCGGATATCTGCACATACGGATTGGGCGGGGACAGCGGTATCAAAATTACTGACGGGGAAATAAAACTCACGGAAAAACGTGTGATTCCGATATGCGTAGCATCGTCGGAATGGTCTTCGTTTAAAGAAAAATTATCATCGGCTGGCTCTGTTGCGGAATGTACATTCGTCATAGCAGTTGACAATGAACACGGGCTTCCCGAAAACACCCCTGTTTCGCTCAGCGAAGCAATATCAGAATACGGTTTTACAGAGGAAAAAATCGAATCGTTTGAACAGGAACGTATCTTTTCACGCATCGCCTTTACACCCACAGACGTACTTGCTGCGGAAGGAAAATATTCCGAATACGATTCCGATGCATCTGTCATCGCTGCGGATATCATTTCATCTTCACTTTCGCTTACACGCGACGTATTTCTCGGAAAAGTCAGAAATCTCATAGTTTCCAAACTCATCAACTGCATCGAAGATTATCTCTCACGCGGAAAAGGAGAAGGAATGGAAACCTACGGACGCGTAGGTCAGGCGGACGGTGTGAAAGAGGATAAATTCACATCGATCGTGGGAATCGGAGCGCCCGCGGGCGCATGGATGCCTGAGGCAGCCTCGGCACTCGGATTGAAATTAGTCATCCCGGAACATCACGATGTGAGAAACGCAATAGGTGCGATACTCAGCAGAATCACTGAGTATGCAGAAATTGCTGTACGTGCGGCACCTAATGATTTCTCGGTAAATCCGGAATGCAGAGTGTACTCTCCCGACGGAAGTCATTACTTCAGAGGAAAAGAAGAAGCACTGAATTTCGCGAAGGAAGAAGGCATCCGTATCGCAAAAGAAAGGGC
Organism: Candidatus Methanomethylophilaceae archaeon; assembly: GCA_963643255.1. Taxonomy (GTDB): domain Archaea; phylum Thermoplasmatota; class Thermoplasmata; order Methanomassiliicoccales; family Methanomethylophilaceae; genus Methanarcanum. The sequence continues at coordinate 104,516 of CAVIIW010000003.1, read as the reverse complement.
AGTTGCATCGGGCGCGAAGAATCCGGAAGTCGATGTGAGGATAACAGAAAACATACTTCACGACCCTCTGAATAATTTGGATCTCTTCCGCGGTGCGGATGTAATTGTTAAAGCATATGCGGAACCCGATGTCGCTATGCTTCGCAAAATGACATCAAGTTATAATTATCATAAGACAAATACTGTCAAGAGGCACATGTATGTTTTGTAAAAAATGCGGAATGGATATTGGCAATGCACAATACTGTCCGAACTGCGGTTTGCGTTCAGACGAATCTGGATACTGTAAAAAATGCGGAATGGAAATCGGAAATGCACAGTACTGTCCGAAGTGCGGTCAGCGCTCCGATACGCCCGTGGGATGTGAGTATCAGGCACAGACGAGCGGCGTCAAAGTCAACAAAATTGCGTACGGCCTCATTGCCATATTCCTAGGCAGCCTCGGAATCCACAGATTCTACGCCAGAAAAATCCTTTCCGGTGTCATCTATCTTCTGTTCTGTTTGACAGGCGTACCAGGAGTTCTCGGAATTGTAGAAGGTATACTGGCACTTGTCAAACCGAGTGATGAAAACGGAGACCTTACAGTCGATCCGAACAGTTTCTTCGTCTGAATTTCCAAACGATGTGGATACGTCCGCATCAATTCCTGTTTTTTCTGTATTCCGAAGCTTTCTTCAAAAACGATTCCGCAAATGCAGGATTCGAATAATAGTACAAATGGGGGAATCCCGCAGTGATCTGACCATTGTCGTGAATACATCTGTATGAGATGCCGTCGACATCGGTCGCCGTCCAATCATCACCGTTGCTGTCACTGTCCCAATGATGGAATTCGTGTGCTTTGACTGTACCTTCAATATGAGGAGAATGTAACTCGACGTAACCGAATCTGACCAATCCCTGCGTTCTCTTCGTTTCGCCGCCGATGATGCCGCACATTTCGTAAATTCTCCCGTCGGCACCTTCCATTTTTTCATGAAGAAACATGAAACCCCCGCATTCCGCCAGACAGGGCATACCGTCCGAGAGATTCTTTCTGACTGAATCAATCATGGGGTGATTCCCACTCAGTGCTTTTGCATAATTTTCGGGATATCCTCCGTAAAGAATCAGAGCATCCGCTTTGGGAACATTTTTATCGTGAATCGGTGAGAATTTTACTATTTCGGCACCCATCGATTCCAGTAAAGCAAGGTTATCACGATACATGAAACAGAATGCTTCGTCGTCGGCCACGGCGATTCTGACATTGTATCTATTCTCGGGGATTGATGGTATGTCAAAATCAAGTTCCGCCGCAGTACCTGCCAATCTTATTATTGAATCGATATCCAACGTCTTTTCGAACCTTTCCGCCAGCTTATTCAGCATTTTCTTTATGTCGGAAATCTCATCGGGCATCACAAGACCCAGATGTCTGCTTTCCAGTCTGATGTCTCTCATATTCGGAATATAGCCTATAGGAATTATTCCCAAATCTTCCGCATGACGTCTTACCGACCGGAATACCTTTTCAGACATTCTGTTGAAGATTACACCTTTGATATTGTTCTTCTCCAGCTCAAGAAATCCCTTCAGAACTGCGATGTTGGAATATGACGAACCCGAAGAATCCAATATCAATATTACAGGAGCGTTTAATTTCAATGAAATATCACAGGAACTGTCCTTACTTGAATCAAGTAAAGATCCGTCGTAAAATCCCATGACTCCCTCGATAACCGCAATATCCGAACCTTCGGCATTCTCTGAGAAGAGATATTTCAGAAGATTGTCGTCACAGAAATAAGTGTCAATATTGGCTGAATCCGCACCGATTACCTTCTTATGGAACATCGGATCGATGTAATCGGGGCCGCATTTGAATGATGATACTTTCATCCCTCTGTTAACGAGTGCCTGAAGAATACCGCATGTAACGGTCGTTTTACCGCTTCCGCTCGACTGAGCGGCAATCATCAGACGCGGGACGTTCATCTTTCCACCTTATTTCAAATCCGTAACGTGTTGTGTATAATAAGTCGGTCGTATAGTCCAACGTTATTTCCGTCGGAAATGAAAGGAAAATCCGTTCCACCTTTTTCCTTTCTTACCGATATCTCTGATGTCATAAGGCGTCTGCTGATAGACATAATAATTCAGCCAATTGGTGAAAATCAGTGTGGAATAACTTCTCCAGGAAATGACAGGATCGTATCTCTCATCATCGTTCGGGAAATAATTCTCAGGTTTCTCGGGATTCAGACCTTTATCCGAATCTCTGGAATATTCATTGGCAAGTGTCAGCCTGTCATATTCCAAATGACCTGTAATGAAAATCTGTCCGTCATCCGAAACAACAATTCCTGTATCTCCGTCAGTGGATTCCGCCAATATATTCAGTCTGGGATTTGCCCTGATGTCCGAAGCGAAAATTGTAGCATGTCTTGACTGCGGCATCTTCAGTCTTTCATCGATTCCTCTCATCAGAGGTTCCGTTTCGACTACATTCCTGTATTCGAAAACCCCGGACCTCTTTTTCGGAAGACTTCTCTTCGGTATGCCGTAATGATGGTACAGTCCGGCCATAGAAGCCCAGCAGATGTACATTGTAGACCACACACGTTCCCTGGTCCAATCCATGATTCTGCACATCTCATCCCAATAATCCACCTGCTCGAATTCCATATCTTCAAGCGGAGCGCCTGTAATGATCATACCGTCATAGTAACGGTCTTCCACATCGGAGAATTTTTTGTAGAATTTGGCAAGATAATTGGCAGGAGTGTTTTTGGATTCATGTGTTGAAGGCCTTATCAAATCTACATTTACCTGAAGAGGTGTGTTACTGAGTAATCTGAGTAACTGAATTTCAGTCTCGACTTTAGTAGGCATGAGATTCAGTATTGCGATATCCAAAGGCCTGATGTCCTGTGTCTTTGCGCGGTCGCTGTCCATGACAAATATGTTCTCGCTTTCCAACGCAGAAAATGCAGGCAGTCCTTCGGGTATGTTAATAGGCATTTTTCTCCTCGAATCATGCAATTCATTTGCACTATTTGTATTTACCTACCAACATAGTAGGTAAGTGTTAAATACAATTTTGCGGTACTCGGTTTCAGTGATAAACATGGCAGACAGCTACAGATTCGAAACACTGCAGGTACATGCAGGACAGGAAACTCCGGATCCGGCAACGGATTCCCGTGCGGTTCCGATCTATATGACAACATCATTTGTTTTCAGAGATTCGGAACAGGCGGCAGGAAGGTTCGCTCTTACGGAACCCGGTAACATATACACAAGACTGATGAATCCCACGACCGACGTCTTCGAAAAGAGGATGACGGCGTTAGAAGGCGGAGTCGGTGGATTGGCTACCGCAACGGGTTCCGCTGCAATAACATATGCAGTACAGAACATTGCATTGGCAGGAGACCACATCGTATCTTCGGGAAATCTCTACGGAGGAACATACAATCTTTTTGCCAACACACTCAGGGAACAGGGAATCGAAACAACATTCGTAGATCCTTCCGAACCTGAAAACTTCGAGAAAGCTATCAAAGAGAATACCAAATTACTCTATACAGAAACCTTAGGCAACCCCAACTCGGATATCGCAGATCTAGAAGCTATTTCGGAAATAGCACATAAACACGGAATTCCGTTAATCGTGGACAGTACGTTCACTTCACCGTATCTCCTGAGGCCGATAGAACACGGAGCTGACATAGTGGTACATTCAGCCACCAAATTCATCGGAGGACACGGTGTGGCAATGGGAGGGATTATCATCGACGGAGGAAACTTCGACTGGGCTGCAAACGACAAGTTCCCCGCTCTCAGCAAACCCAACCCGTCCTACCACGGAATCGTATTCACCGAAGCAGCCGGAAAAACAGCATATGTAACCAAAATACGCACAACGCTCATGAGAGATCAGGGTGCGACGATTTCACCCTTCAATTCGTTCCTCCTTCTGCTCGGATTAGAAACACTTTCACTCCGTGTCGAACGTCAGGTGGAGAATTCACTGAAAGTCGTAGAATATCTTTCAAAACATCCGGGTGTAGAGAAAGTGAATCATCCTTCCCTTGCAACAGGGAAACAGAAGGAACTGTATGACAGATACTTCCCGAACGGTGCGGGATCGATTTTCACATTCGAAATTAAAGGCGGAGCCGAAAAAGCGAAGAAATTCACGGAATCCCTGAAACTGTTCTCTCTGTTGGCAAACGTTGCAGACGTGAAATCGCTTGTGATTCATCCTGCGTCGACAACCCATTCACAACTTGATAGGGAAAATCTGCTTAAATGCGGAATCAAACCCAACACAATACGCCTTTCCATAGGGACGGAAGATATCAACGACATAATAGCGGATCTTGAAAACGGATTCAAAGCAACCGAAGATGAGTGAAAATGCTGTACAGATCAATCGACGAAACAATCGGCAACACACCGTTGGTAGAACTGACCCGCATAGAGAAAGAATTCAGTCTTGACGCGAAAATCTACGCTAAGTTGGAATACTTCAACCCCGCAGGTTCGGTGAAAGACAGAATAGCGAAAGCAATGATTGACAGTCTCGAAGAAAAAGGAATACTGAAGGAAGGTTCCGTCATTATCGAGCCGACATCGGGAAACACCGGAATCGGTCTTTCATCGATAGCAACCGCACGCGGATACAGAACAATCATTGTAATGCCTGAAACAATGTCAATTGAACGCCGTAAGCTCATCAAAGCGTACGGTGCGGAACTGGTACTGACGGAAGGATCAAAGGGTATGAAAGGGGCTGTCGCGAAAGCTGACGAATTGGTGAAAACAATTCCGGATGCGGTAATTCCGGGGCAATTCGTAAACCCTGCGAATCCGAAGGTACATTACGAAACCACGGGTCCCGAAATATACAGAGATCTTGACGGAAAAGTAGACATTCTCATAGCAGGCGTAGGTACCGGAGGTACAATCACCGGTATCGGAAAATACCTCAGAGAAAAAAATCCCGATATTACGGTTATCGCCGTAGAACCCAAAGGATCTCCGTTACTTTCGGAAGGAAAAACGGGAAGCCATAAAATTCAGGGAATCGGCGCCGGTTTCATTCCTGATACATTAGATACGAATATCTACGACAGAATCATTGCGATAGAGGATGAAGATGCATTCTCTTCATGCAGACTCATCGGAAAGAAGGAAGGGATACTTGTGGGAATATCCGCAGGCGCAGCCCTCTGGGCTGCGATTGAAACTGCAAAGGAACCTTCCAATAAAGGTAAGAACATTGCAGTGATTATGGCAGATACCGGAGAAAGGTATCTGTCCACTCCGGCGTTCGGGGAATAATTATGAATGCAATCGTTTCGACCAAAGGGAGATACGCCTTACGTGTGATGGCAGAACTTACCGAAAACATCGGAAAGAAAGTTCCTCTCAAAGACATCGCCGAAGATCAGAATATCTCTCTGAAATATCTCGAAGCGATTATGCCCCAACTGACCAAAGCGGGACTCGTGACGGCGGTCCACGGTAAAGGAGGAGGTTACGAACTCGCCGTGGACCCGTCCGAATGTTCCGTCCTTGATGTTATCGAAATTGCCGAAGGCCCTATCCTTACGGTATCCTGTCTCGACCCCGATTATAATTGCGAACGCAGTTCAATCTGCAGAACATTGCCGATTTGGAAAGAATTGGACGGGATGATCAGCAGATATCTTTCGGATATCAAACTGACCGATCTCATCGGAAAAGACATTGTCACCATTGAGTAATCAGACAATCACTGTGTGGAATCCGGTCACCATGTAAGTGACCTTTTCCGCAATCTTACATGCGTGATCACCGATACGCTCGATGTATTTCATCATAGAAAGACAGTAAATCGAATCGTCCGCAGACGAGGGATTTTCCTTAATGTATGCGATGAATGATTCGTAATTCTTTCTGAGTCCTTCGTCGAGTGTATCGTCCATCTCCTGAAGCCTATCAAAACCGTCGACGGAACGGTTCTTGAAACCGTCTATAACCATTCTGACCATACTGACTGCAGTATCTCCCATTGTTACGACCGAATTCACATATTCCGCAGGAATTGTACCGTTGAGATTTCTTACTGCAGATGAAATATTCCTGCTGTATTTCGCAATCCTTTCAAGATACGTAATACACTTCAGCACAGTAGCCATCGTACGCATATCGGTTGCACGCGGCTGATACAAGCACAGTACTCTCAGTGCTTTCTCTTCGATACATCTGTCGTAACGGTCTACCTTCCCGAAAGTATCCATAACGGATGATGCCGATTCCTTATCGTCTTCCGACAGAGCTTTGATCGATCTTTCAATCATTCCGGCCGTGAGTTCGGCCATTTTAGTTGTTTCTTCGACAACCGCATCCATTTCTTCTATCGCTTTCTGCATGATATCATCCGAACCTTCCCGTAAGGTATCTTTCAGTCATCTCTTCTTTCGGTTTGTTGAATAAAGTAGCAGTATCGCCGAATTCAATCATCTTTCCGAGATACATGAAACCTGTATCGTCGCTGATACGGGATGCCTGCTGCATGTTGTGTGTAACCATGACTATGGTGTAATTTTTCTTCAGAGTAACAGCGAGATCTTCGATCTTTGCCGTAGCGATAGGATCCAATGCGGATGTGGGTTCATCCATAAGAATTACGTCAGGATTTACCGAAAGAACCCTTGCGATACACAGTCTCTGCTGCTGTCCTCCCGAAAGACCCAGTGCGGATTTGTCCAATCTGTCTGCGACTTCGTCGTACAATGCGGCTTTCTGAAGACATGATTCTACAATCTCATTGAGTTCCTTCTTATCCCTTATTCCCTGAAGCTTCGGACCGTACGTAAGATTCTCTCTTATCGTCATAGGAAAGGGATTCGGTTTCTGGAAAACCATACCGATTTTCATACGGAGCTCGTTTACGTTCGTATCCTTTGCGTAGATGTCTATTCCGCGGAACATCATCTTTCCTTCGAGTCTGCATCCTTCCACAAGATCGTTGATTCTGTTTATCGACCTGAGGAGCGTGGACTTACCGCATCCGGAAGGTCCGATCAGTGCAGTGATTGCTTTTTCTTTTACCTTCATAGACACATCGAACAGTGCCTGTTTCTCACCGTACCAGAGACTTACGTTCTGTATATTCACAGCCGTTTCGCTCTGTGTCTGGTTATCATATGAATCCATCCGATTCACCACCTTACTTTCTTACTGTAATGACTTCTGACAAGTGATGCCGCCACAAAAAGCGACAGCACTATTACCAACAGCACTGTTGCCGTTGCGTACTGATTTCCTGTCGTACCCGGAACCTCCGCCGTCAGATAGTAGAGGTGGTACGGGAGTGCCATGACAGGATCGAATATCGATTTTGCAAGACCGGGCTGATATGCCACGGCTGCGGTGAACATGATAGGTGCAGTTTCTCCTGCGGCACGTCCTATTGCGAGAATTGCACCTGTTACGGTACCACCTATTGCCGCAGGGAAGACCACTTTGTATGTTGTCTGCCACTTAGTCGCACCCATTGCTCTCGAAGCCTCACGGAGCTCATTCGGTACGGCTCTCATCGCTTCTTCGGTTGTTCTTATGATTACTGGCATAATCATCATCGAAAGTGCCGCCCAACCCGCAATCATGGAGTATCCCCATCCGAAGTATATCACAAACAGAGACATACCGAAGAGACCGAAGACAACCGAAGGCGTACCGTTCAGTGTGTCTATTGCACCGCGTATGACTCTGTTGAGTTTGGTATCTTTTGCATATTCGGCAAGGTAGATGCCTGTCAGAATGCCGAGGGGTAATGCTATCGCAGCAGTACCCGCAAGAAGTTCCAGCGTACCGATTATAGCGGGCATGATACCTCCCGCTCTTCCTCCTCTCGAAGGAGCATCCGTAAAGAAGTCTAACGAAAGACTCGGGATTCCTTTGATGAGTATGTCTCCGATAATCACCGCAAGGATGAGTATCACGAATGCCATATCCGTTATCAGAACGCATTTCGCAAGATCTTCTCTGTCTGCGGGATTCAATGTACCTATGAACCTCATAAGTCCGTATGCTCCCGCTGTTATTGCAGCAGAAACAATCAGCGACGTAAGACCGCTGATCATCAGAGAAAGAATCATCCACGCCGCGATGAATATCAGGAAGTAGACTGAGAACTTCATTATCGACGATTTGTTACTCTGGATTTTTCTTATGAATGCATTATCGAAGATTTTACTGGAACTTTCTTCCGAAGCCTGTCCGTAGAATCTGCGTTTCATGCGGTTTGTAATCATCTTCGCTATTATGTTCACAACGAATACCATCGCCATAAGCACAAGCGCAAGCATGAAGAGTGAATTGTAATGCGTATCTCCGACAACCGATTCGGGCATCTCAAGTGCCAGCGTACCTGTCATCGTACTTACGAGTGAGAATATGTTCCACAGAGGATCCGGAATGATGGCTGCATTACCTGAAACCATCATAACAGCCATTGTCTCTCCGATAGCTCTTCCTATACCGAGCGTAACCGCTGCGGATATTCCCATGATTGCTGCGGGAACTATTACTTTAGCAGTTGTCTCCCAACGGTTCGCACCCATAGAAACGGATGCTTCCCTGTATGAGTTCGGGACTGCACGTATCGAGTCTTCGGATACAGAGATAATTGTGGGTAATGCCATGATTCCCAACACTATCGATGCCGCCAACCATGACGAACCGAATAACAGGTGACTTCCGAAGATCTTCGAAAGGAAAGGTACCAGAACCACCAATCCGAAGAAACCGTACACAACCGAAGGAATTCCCGCGAATACCTCACAGAGAGGCTTCAGTATACTGCGGAGTTTGGGTGACGCGAATTCCGATATGTATATCGCAGCCAAAAGACCGACGGGGAATGCGAACGCCACCGCTCCGAGTGTGACGAGGATCGTGCCGACTGCCATCGGCACGATACCGTAGAGGCCGTCCGAAGGAGACCATTCCGTTCCGAAGAGGAATGATATCGGATCGACATCTGTGAAGAGTTTTACTCCGTTACCTGCGATGAACAGGATGATGAGTAAGATGATCAACACGGCCGTCGAAGCGACTGCCGTGAGCACATATTTCATGACTGTATCTTTATCGATACATTTTCCTCCTGTGCGGCCGTGAAGAACATCCGTCATCCCGAACACCGCTTACAGATTGACAAGCTGTCCGATACTGATGTATCCGATTGAACCGCCTGTATTTTTGATGGTCTGGATCACTGCGCCCGTGGATGCGAGTGTGTTGACCTCGGACTTCATCTTCCAGTCTTCGACTGCGGAGGTCATTGAAGTTTCGAAACACTCGCGTGTTCCGGAACCGTCCTCACGTGCGACTACTGCGATTGCCTTGTCTTTACCGCCGAGCTGCGACCAGTTGGTGTATGTTCCGTTGTAGATCTTTGCGACCTGTTCTGTAGTAAGATTGTCGACACCTGCATCGTTGACGATGACTGCGACTCCGTCTTTACCGATGGTTACAGGAATAAGACCTGCTTCGGTTTCCGAAGATTTCAGATCTCTCGAGCACATGCCGATATCCGAAACACCGTTGATTGTGTTCTTTGCACCCTGACCGGAACCTCCTCCGGAAACTGCGACCGACATGTAGGGGTATTTTGCTGTGTATTCCTCTGCGAGACGGGACATTGTGTCCATAACCGTAGTGGATCCGGATACGGTGATACTTGTCTTACCGCCCTTATCCGGTGCTGTATAAGTTGTCTTTTCGGAGATTGCGATGAATTCTTCACCGACGATCTTCTGTCCGTCTTCGGACGTGACGAAATCAAGGAATGCTTTCACATTTCCTGTGGGTTCGCCGAGTGTACAGACTATGAGATTTCTCTTGATTTCATATGTGTTGTTGTTGACATTTTTCTCTGTTGCATCCACACCGTTGAGCGAAACAGCGTATGCGCCTTTGCCGTCGTCTCCGTTGCCGTTGCTGTTAATGACTACGACAGCCGCAACAGCTGCAATTGCGATAATCGATATTGCGAATACTGCAATGATTTTGTTGTTCAGGATTTTCACCTTGAATGTGACTATTTCCGGACTTGATATATAGTTAATCGATTTATTATATAGAATTGAATATAGGAAATTGTAATTTACTTTTTTTATATAGAATATAGCGAAAACAGGGTTTTTATTTCGGAATTCAGCCGTAAAACATCTACGAAACAGCAGTTTCAATGAATTTACATTTGAAAAATAATGATTTTATTACGCAGAGAGAGCTGATTCTTCAATTGAATCTTTTATCAAATATATACTTTGAAAGAATTATATATAGAAATGAATGTCCTCATTTATGGACATCAGAAAGGTACAGATTACGGGCGGATCCTCCATGATGATTACACTGCCCAAAGAATGGACCGAAGCAGTAGGACTCAAGAAAAACGATCCTGTTTCCCTGCAGCCGCAGAGCGACGGTTCACTGATAATCTATACCGGAGGACACGACGGAACCGTCACACTCCCGTCCAAGAAGATAATGGCCGATGACATCAAAGACAGAGATTTCCTCTACAGACAGTTAATCGGTGCATATATCGCAGGTCACGGAACAATCGAACTCATTTCCGAGACCGAAATCAACAACATGTGCATCTCAGTTGCATCTTCTTTCGTTCAGACTGCAATCGGATTGGAAATCATGGAAGAAAGCGATAACCGTATTGTAATCCAGGACCTTATGAATCCGGGACAGATCAGGCCGATGAAATCCATCGACAGAATGGTTGTTCTTGTACGCAATATGCTGAATGATGTTTTGGATTCCGTCAGCAAAAAAGACAACAGTCTCCTGAACGGAATGGGTGAGCGTGACAGAGAAGTGGACAGAATCCATTGGCTGATTCTCAGACAGGTGAGTATCAATCAGAGAGATGTTACAATCTCCCAAAAACAGGGATTGAGTCTTGCCGCAATCACACGCTGCAGTACGGTAAGCCGTACAATCGAGAGAATCGGGGATCATGCCGTGTTACTCAGCAAGAATATGTGTTCTCTTCTGATTGACGATTCCACGGATGTTGTCGACAGAGCAATCGTCGATGCGGGGCGCGAAGTAATTTCTCTGTTCTCCGATTCCGTTTCCACGTGGAAAAGCAAAGATATGGTTTCCGCAAATGAATGTATTAAGAGAGGCAGAGAACTTGTCGAGAAATCCGACAGAATATCAAAAATGACGGATAAACTCACAGGTAAAGCCGCGATATCCACAGGATTGATTGCAGGCAGTGTGAGAAGAATCGCGGAATATTCAATGGATATCTGCGAAGTCGCAATCAATGCAGCAATGGAATGAATTACTGCTTTCTGAGCTTACCCTGATTCAGCGCAGTTTCGAAACCGGGCATATCGTCGGGGGTGATGATGACTTTGTCACCCTTGACATATTTCTTACCCTGAGCCCAATTCGTAAACGGAGCCAAAACACGGTAGGAATCTCCTTTCTGTTTTGCAACTTTCACAACAGGTTTTCCTTTCAAATCGGTGTAATTTCCGTTGTACATCTTCGCTGTATTTCCGGAAACTTCGATAACTTTGTTACAGACATTATCCAAGAAGTACCTGTCGTGTGTAATTGTAATTACTGTACCGTCATACTCAGACAGCGCCTGTTCGAGCATATGCTTCGATTCAATATCCACGTAGTTCGTAGGTTCATCGAGAATCAGAAGATTCGTAGCGCCGTTGAGAAGCATACATAACGATACTCTGGCTCTCTGCCCTCCGGAGAGCGAAGACATCTTGTTTGTGACATTTTCCTCGGTAAGAAGGAAACGTGCAAGCATGTTTCTCGCATCCGCTTTCCTGTCCTTTCCGAGAACCATTAACATCTGCTCTTCGGCAGTAAGATTGAGATCCAATCCTTCATGATTCTGAGAATAATAACCTATTTTCGCACCGGGTGCAACCCATAATTCACCGTTTACGGGTATTTCACCCATTATTGCTTTGATGAGTGTACTCTTACCGGCACCGTTCGCACCGAAGACACCGACTTTGTCACCCTTCTGAATGTCAAGATTCACATCGTTCAGAATGGTTTTTCCTGCGTATGAGATGGACACTTTCTCGGAAATCACTACATTCTTTCCCGATTTCTGAGCCGCCTGGAAACTGATGGAAATTTTCTTCGATTCTTCCGGTTTTTCTTTCTTCTCCATCTTATCGATGAGCATCAGCCTTGTCTTGTACGATGCCATATACCTGCGCTGATCGTGGAACATCTGCTCCGCAATCGCTTCCTGTTTCTTCTTCTGGCTCTCGTATCTTTCGAACTCGGCCGCGGCCCTTTCGACGGCCTCGTTCTTCTTCTCGACAAACTGAGAATAGTTTCCTTTGTATTCTCTCGTCTTTCCGTTTTCGATTTCGATAACTCTTGTTACGATTGAATCAAGGAAATATCTGTCGTGACTTACAACAAGAACAGCACATCTCGAACCGAGAATCATATCCTGCATCCATTCAATCGTTGTAATATCCAAATGAGAAGTTGGTTCATCCATAATCAGAAGGTCGCAGTCCGAAACCTGAACGGATAATTTTGCAATCAGAACCTTCGATCTCTCTCCTCCGGAGAGTGTGTTCATCTTCCTGTCGAGAATTTCCACAGGGAAATTAATCGAAGCGAAAACACCGTCGAGTTTTGTTCCTATATCGGCTTCAAAAGAAGCCAATTTACGGTCCAATTCGGCGCTTTCCTCTGCGAGAGCGTTCCAGTCCACGTCCCCGCCCTGCATCATAATGCTGTCAATCTCAGCCTGACGTGCTTTAATCTCCTCAACCGCACCGTAACAGCTGCTGAGAACATCGCGCGGAGTCGCATCGTCGGGAAGTTCGGTGAACTGCTGCAGATATCCGATCTTATCGGTTCTGCGGACGATTTCTCCCGTATCGGGTTTCTCCTCCCCCAACAACAACCTCAAAAGCGTACTCTTACCGGCACCGTTGTTTCCTACGAGACCGACACGCTGTCCTTCGTCAATCTGCAAAGTGGCATCGGTCAGCACATGAAGGGGACCGAAAGATTTCGATAATGAGGAGGCTCTGATTAACACATGACGGCCTAATGCACAACCGTATTTAATCTGTGACAGACTCCGATGAAAAAATTAAAGACTGTTTCATCAATCTGCGGATTATATGTTCGAATACCAGGAACTGGAAGATGCGTTGGTCTCGTTTATCAAAGAGAGAACGGAAGGAAAAGATGTCGGTGTCGCATGCTCCGGCGGATTGGATTCCGGACTGGTATCCGCCGTTGCAAAGAGATATGCCAAATCCGTAACACTCTACTCATGCGGTACGAAGAATGCCCATGATGTGTTAATGACGAAAGATCTCTCCGAAAGAACGGGAATCCCGATGGTTCATGCGAAAATAACCAAAGGCGATATGCACGGATTGATCAGAGAAATGATCGAAATCGCAGGTCAGCCCGATCCTTTTACCGTATCGTATGAAATGCCTTTGCTCTGCGTGTGCAGGACCGCAAAAGAAGATGTTATTCTCACGGGACAGGGTGCGGACGAATACTTCATGGGATGTGCAAAATTCGTGGGAGCTTCTCCCGAAGATTACGAAGTACTGAAGACTGCAAGTGTGGAAAGACTTCTGAATATCTCCGTTCCCTGCGAACTTAAAATCGCGGAACATTTCGGAAAAGAATTGGTTTATCCGTATCTTGACGATAAAATCACATCTCTTGTAGCGGAAATAGATCCGGAAATCCTCAGACCCAAAGACATGGATTCTAGGAAAGAGGTTCTCAGAAAAATTGCAGTTCATTTGGGATTCGATTTCCTTGCAAAAAGACCCAAAAAATCTTCTCAGTACGGATCGGGAACAACGGATCTCATCCGCGGTATCGCGAAAGAGAACAATATGATGTATGCCGAGTACATCGCATCGATCAGAGATGAAGTAACATACGGAAAGATTCCTCTCAAGAGAGGTTCCGTAATCAATGCCCGTATCGATCCTATCGTGAAAGAAAGAGCGGAAAGGATACTTCTTCAGAAAGGTCTCACGCCTTCCGAAGTCATCGAAGATCTTTACAGAAAGATTATCGAAAACGGCGGTTCAGGGTTGGAGTCTCTTAGGCCTTCTCAGTCTGATATTGAGTATTGCTACTCCGAGGATGACGAGAACGATACCGCATAATTTCATCGCGGTAGGTGTCTGACCGTACATCAGGAACCCCGCCACCGTAGCGACCATAGGTTCTATCAAAGCAAGTACTGACACATATCCTGCATCCAATCCTCTGAGGCCGCATCCGTACAGGAAGTAAGGTATCAGTGTGATAAAAACACCCAATCCGAGCATCCAGAATAATGAGCCCTCAACATTTACCGCAATATCGAATATTCCGAGAACATCCGCAAAGGGAAGAAGGCATAATGCGGATATTCCGAAGGCGTAGAACGTCAGAGTCATCGGATCGTATTTTCTGAGAAGAGATTTGTTGATGATTGTGTACATTGCATACGTCACACCGGAACCGATCCCCATCCAAAGACCTGTCATATTAAGCTCGTCGTTTCCTCCGACAAGCCCTACCGCAAGAGCGCATCCTATGAATGCAATTACAAGTGCCAGCACCTTCTGAACCGTAAGTTCTTCTTTGAATATCAATACTGACAGCACCAACACAAAAAACGGTGCGGTATACAGTAAAATGGATACCATCGAAAGAGGACATCCTATGGCAATCTCCTGGAAATAAAGGATATTGTATGCCATGAAGAAGGCGGAAGCCGCGATAAACATCAGCAGATCTTTCGGTACGAATCTGAAAAGAGATCTGTCGCGGATCAGGATTACGATAAGCAGTCCTATCGCAGTGACGGCACATCTTACCTCGGTAACCTGTATCGAAGTAAACCCGTCTGCCTCCAATTCGCTGGAGAATACACCTATCACTCCCCACAGACACGCTGCGACGACAATGAGCGATGCATAGAACGCCTTCTTCTCCATATTTCAGCCTTTAATAAGAGGCCCTATTAATATTAATCTGATTCGAAAAACCGTATTCTGAAGATAATCTTCCGTGTTTTGTACCGTCGATATCGGAGAAACGATGGTAAAGGATTATATCACATAATCCTATGACAGTAGCCCAGAGTAGTGGAATCTATGAAGGATTATCCGAACGTTCACATTCTGGACCATCCTCTGATAAGACATAAGGTCGCTTATCTCAGGGATGTCAACACAAACACGAAGCTTTTCAGAGATCTTATCACCGAAGTCGGTACACTGATGACCTACGAGGCATTCAAAGACGTACCCACTGAGACTGTAAAGATTCAGACACCTTTCGAACTCATCGAACAGGAAATTGTCAAGAACGATTCGGTCGCCATCGTACCTATTCTCCGCGCAGGACTCGGAATGGTCGACGGTGTCTTCAGCCTCTTCCCGTTGGCAAAAGTAGGTCACATAGGACTTTACCGCAACGAGGAAACCCACGAACCTGTCGAATATTACTGCAAACTCCCCCTGAACATCAGCAGCATGGTCACTGTTGTTCTCGATCCCATGCTCGCAACGGGAGGAAGCGCATCCGCCGCAATCACAATGCTGAAGAAACGCGGATGCAAAAAGATCAAACTCATGTCAATTATCGCAGCACCCGAAGGTGTCGAGAGAATGGCTGAGGATCACCCCGATGTTGAGATTTATGTCTCGACGTTGGACAGATGCCTGAACGATGACTGTTATATCCTTCCGGGTCTCGGTGACGCGGGAGACAGGATCTTCGGGACCAAATGATGTGATTTTATGACTAACGGAATCAAACTAGTATACGATGTCGAGGACAAGCCTCCGATGTCGAAGAATATTATCTTCGCATTGCAGCAGTTCCTCGCCATCATCGCAGCTACGATCCTGGTCCCTGTCCTCGTTAACTCGGAGACCGGTACCGAATATCTCAACCAGGCGTCTGCACTCGTCGGTGCGGGTGCAGGTACCATCGTGTACCTTCTGTTCACAAGATTCAAGAGCCCTGTTTTCCTCGGAAGTTCGTTCGCATTCATCCCTGCATTGACCGGAGGTGTCGCATTCGGTTACTTCGGAATCATCATCGGTGCGATTCTCGCAGGACTCGTATATGTTCTTCTGGCACTGATCATCTGGAAATGCGGAACCGATTGGGTAGACAAGTATATGCCCCCGATTATCATCGGTCCGACAGTTGCTCTTATCGGATTCTCGCTTGCGGGATCTGCGATAAACAATCTCGGAGGATCCACAAGCTACGTAACAATGCTGATCGGTATCCTGACATTCCTCGTCGTTGCATACGCATCTAACAGGGGTCCGAAATCACTCAGGCTCTATCCGTTCATCGTCGGTATCCTCTTCGGATATGTCCTTGCCGCAATCCTCGATGCGATAGGTTCCGCATGCAACATCGCGGAATTGGCCGCAATTATGGATTATTCCGCATTCGACAAGATCGGAGATTTGAACAACTGGATTCCCGACCTCACATTCCTCGGTGCATTCGATGAAGGAACCGAACTTATGTCATCCGCCGCAAGCTGGATTACCGTTGCAGTTCTCTTCATGCCTATCGCATTCGTTGTCTTCGCAGAACACATCGCAGACCACAAGAACCTCGGTTCGATTATCGGACGCGATTTGATTAAAGAGCCGGGACTCAAGAACACACTCCTCGGAGACGGTGTCGGTTCCATGGTCGGTGCATTCTTCGGAGGATGTCCCAACACAACATACGGCGAATCCATCGGATGTGTCGCACTTTCAAGGAACGCATCCGTGTACACGATTCTGCTCACGGCGATTATCTGTATCGTTGTTGCATTCATCTACCCGTTCGTCGCCTTCCTGACAACCATCCCTTCATGTGTCGTCGGCGGTATCTGTATCGCTCTGTACGGTTACATCTCGGTCTCGGGTCTCAGGATGTTCAAGGATGTGGATCTCAACAACTCCAGGAACCTGTACGTTGTTGCGGCAATCTTCATCACCGGTATCGGAGGACTGTCCATCAACTTCACATTCGACGGACAGATCGTCACAATCGGAACCATCGCCTGTGCTCTTATCGTCGGTATCGTCACCAACCTGATGCTCTCGTATAAGGCAAAAGAAGACGACGATTTCTGAATAAACCTTAATTGAGGAGTGGGAGTAACATCTCCCTCTCCTTTACAATGACTACTTTTTTTTACTATGTCGCTTTAATGAACATCCGCTGAAAAGGGGATGAAAATATGGTCGACGATTATTTCACCAGACAGGCTGCAATGTGCACCGTAGAAGACGATACGCCGACAGAACTCTTCGACAAATACGATGTAAAGAAGGGTCTCCGCGACAAAGACGGAAAGGGTGTAGTCACAGGACTGACACATATCTCAAGAGTCGACGGTTTTGAGACAGTAAACGGCGTAAGGACTCCGATTGAAGGACGCCTTATGTACAGAGGATATGAGATCAAAGATCTCATCAACGGCCGCGAATCCGGAAAATACGCATTCGAAGAAGCTGCATACCTTCTTTTATTCGGAGAACTCCCCACAAAGGAACAGCTCACAGAATTCAAAGACATTATCGCCAACAACAGGGAACTTCCTACGACATTCCTGAGAGGCGTTATTCTCAAAGCACACAGCAGAGACATCATGAACTCCATGACGAAGAGTGTTCTCTCGCTCGGAGCATATGACGATGAGATCGGAAGCAATGACATAGCCGTTGTTCTCAGACAGTGTATCGAACTGATTGCGGTAATGCCTATGTTGGCTGCATACGGATATCAGGCATACAGATACTACGATCTCGATGACAGTCTTGTCATTCACAGACCCGATCCGAAATTATCCGTGGCTGAAAATCTTCTCATGATTCTCAGACCCGACGGTAAATTCACGGAATTGGAAGCAAAAGTACTCGATACCGCTTTGGTACTTCACATGGAACACGGAGGAGGAAACAATTCCACCTTCACGGCACGTGTCGTTACATCCGCAGGTTCGGATACATATGCGGTTATGGCAGCTGCGCTTTCATCACTCAAAGGACCGAAACACGGCGGAGCGAACATCAAAGTAGTTCAGATGATCAAAGATCTGAAGAAAAACGTAGCCGATACCGACGATAAAGAAGCCGTCAGGAAGTATCTTTCCGATATACTCGATAAGAAAGCATTCGACAAAGCCGGACTCATCTACGGAATGGGTCACGCCATATACTCGATTTCGGATCCGAGAGCCGTAATTCTCAAATCATTCGCGGAAAAACTCGCAATAGAGAAAGGACGCGAAAAGGATCTCAGACTCTACAAAAATCTCGTGGAGATTGCACCGGAACTGATTACACAGAGAAAACACGCGTTCACCGGCGTAAGTGCAAACGTCGACATGTACAGCGGTTTCGTGTATGATATGCTCGGAATACCTGAGGAAATGTTCACACCCATATTCGCTATCGCAAGGATTGTCGGATGGAGTGCACACCGTATCGAAGAGCTTGTAGGCGGAGGTAAAATCATACGTCCCGCATACATCTCAATCTCGCCCGAAAGGGAGTACATACCCATAGAAAAGAGATGATTCTACGCCGAAAAGTCTCTTAATTCTGCTTATTGTACTGCTGAGTGTATTCGGCCCTATCTCGACCGATATGTACCTTTCCGGCCTGCCTCAGATGGTAGTCGAATTCGGAACCACGGAATCTGTACTGAACATGTCGCTGTACATGTTCATGCTGTCGTTCACGATCAGCATCCTTCTCCTCGGTCCGATGAGTGACAAATACGGAAGAAGGAAGATTCTCATCGCTTCGATGATCGTCTACACCGCATCATGTTTCGCATGCTGTTTCTCGGTAAATGTGGGGATGTTCATCGCTTTGAGAATCATAGAAGCGATAGGTGCGGGAGGTGCGATATCCGTCGCATTCGCTCTCGTCAAAGACTGTTTCAGCGGAAGGGAGATGTCAAGTATTCTCTCACTCGTTGCGGTCCTGGGTATCCTCGGTCCGATTCTCTCACCTGTTATAGGTACCGTGCTGATTAACGCAATCAATTGGAAGGCCACATTCTGGGCCCCCGCAGCGATATCCGCATTATGTATCGTACTCGGTATGATGCTTCCCGGCAATATTCCCGTAGAAAGAATGAACGGTACAATGAGAGATGCCGTCAGACCTATATTCGGACTGATGAAGGAAAGAAACTTCTTCGACTTTACTCTGATGCTCACTTCGTTCTCTGCATCTCAGTTGGCATTCATTGCAGTATCTTCATACGTATTCCTTCAGGACTACGGATTGGACCGTACACAGTACAGTCTCGCATTAGCTGCGTCATGTGTCATCGGTTTGATTCTTGCGGAAATTATCAAGAGAATTAAGATGAACAGTAACAAAGTCGTCCTTGCAATGTTCCTTCTTTCCGCACTGTCTTTTGTGATGATGCTTACCACACCCAAATACGGATGGATTTGGTTTATGCTGTCGATAACTCCCAACTCCGCCGCATGTACGATTACGCGTAGCTTCGGATTCAACATACTGATGAACAATCACGAAGGAGACAACGGAGCCGTATCTTCGCTTCTGAACTTCATGACTTTCCTGTTCGCATTCATCGGAATGGCTGTAGCATCTTCATTCCCTTCAGACATATTCACTTACGCAATAGCATTCGTCATGTTCTTCATGACACTGTTATACGGAATATGCTGGTTCGATCTCAGACGTCAGACACCGCTGAAAGGTCTGGAATAAACTTAAGAAATCAACCCGGGGCTTAACCGCCCCGGAGTTCTTATTTTAAAATTCGATGAAGAAGAGAATCATCTCTTCTTGGCATCCTTGGGTTTGGCTCTGATGTATTTCAGAAGTTCCGCATCGGCCTCATCGGACCACTCCGGAGTATAACCGTTGAGAATGTACTCTTTGTACCACGCTTCGGCTTTCTCCATGTACGGAGCCATATCCAATTTGGGCATGGCGATAACATATGTGTTGTTCTCGTCGGGTTTCCATGCGTTGGGACGGAGAACTTCCGATTCTTCCAAAAATCCCACAAGGAAGACGACAGTATCCAATCCCGCCAACTCGGCATACAGCGAAGCCTGCAGCTGGTATGTCATAGGGACGTTGGTGTATCCTCCCTTGCCGTCATCCCATTTGCTCCTGTCGTGAGATGTCTTAATCTCAAGGATTGCTTTCCTCTCACCGTCAATCAGGATGTAACCGTCGACAAGACCTCCGAAGAGTTTGTTGTCATGGAAGTGATCGTAACCGCATTTGTCACCCTCTACAGGCTGTTCTACTGCGGCCTTCTGCCCCTCTTTGAGAGATAATGGTGCGGAAAGCATCTTCGTACATGAAAGTCCCAGATGATTTCTCAGAACAGGTTCGAGAATGTTTCCCGCATCGATGTACCTGTTCGCTTTGTCACCGGGATAGATACCTGCAATCTCACAGGCTACCTTGAACGGTGTGGCAAACTCGCTGTATCCGAGAAGTCCGCCTATCTTGGTACCGGAAATCTTCTTAGGTTTCCATGTTTCAAAATAGACTGTCTTCTCGTCATCACTGATCTCGACGATGTTCTTTCTTCCGTCGAAAGCCATCGGATCATTCCTTCAGCGTTTCTTCGGCACTTTGGATGCACTTCGTGAGTACAGAGTAAGCGTTAATCATATCGGATTCGCCGACAATGAACACAGTGTCGGTATGACAACTTACGGTCTCCTCGATGTTGATACCTGCATCTGAGAGATTCGTAATGAGATATGCGATAACCCCGCTTGTTTCTACGATTTTCTCAGGCGATTTAACTGTAATCTCTACGAGATTCTCCCTTATTTTGAGGATATTGAATCTTCCGACCGTATCGATGATACGCTCTTTCAGCATTTTATCTGCGATAATTGTAACTGCGGAAGCAGACTGAACAATCTGCATGATTGAATCCTCGTTCCACAGATCTTTGAAGAGATTGTCCATTTTGTGGAGAACGGACCAATCGTTCTTCGCTGTGACGATGCATGTTTTTGTCCTCATCTCAAGACGGCTGTCTTTGAGAATGTTGAGAATATTGATCTCGTGATCGACAGACACAGCCATCTTACTTGCATACCTTCTGCATGCAATCATGACGGCTTCTTCGTTGTCAAGATCAAGATCTTTCATAATCGCTCTCGCAAGCGAGGAGTAGTTCACAAGACCCTTGGAAACACAGTCTTTGACACTCGGATGCGCGTCGATATAAATTCTTGTCTTCTCGGCAAGGCTCTCTCTTGTCGGTCCTTTGGTCATAGTACTACGAATACCGTACTGATATAAATTTGTTTTATTTTAGACAGATAATAAATAGATGAAATTGAAAAGAGACACAAGGTCTCAGTTCAAAAATTCACCTAAAGCGTTTACGAATATGTCCGCTTCATCCTTATTAATGATAAGCGGAGGTATCAGACGGACGGTATTTCCGTGGCAGACATTTACCAAAATACCACTGTCGCGGCAGTATTTCTGGAATTCGGGTGCTTTGGATTTCATCTCGATTCCGATAATAAGGCCGTGTCCGCGGACATCTGCGATTTCGTCGGATTTTACCTTGGAAATCTCATCTTTGAGGTATTTTCCGACATTGCGCGAATTATCCACAAGATGCTCGTCCTTCATGATGTCAATTGTTGCGGAAACCGCGGTACACACAAGAGGTGTTCCTCCGAAAGTGGTTCCGTGTGTTCCGGGAGTCATTACTTTGGAAATTTCATCTGTCGTAACAACGGCGCCTACGGGAACACCGCCTCCGAGTGCTTTCGCAAGAGAGATGATATCCGGTTTCACGCCGAGAACATCCGTACCGAACCATTCGCCGGTACGTCCCATTCCGGTCTGAACTTCATCTACTATCATCAGTGCGCCTTTATCCGTACACACGTCACGTACGGTGCGGAAGAATTCCGCGGAAGCGGGTTTTACACCCCCTTCTCCCTGGATCGGTTCCACGATTACCGCTGCAGTATCGTTATCCACTGCCGATTTGACTGATTCACATGAATCGTAATCGAAATAATCGAAACAGTCGGGAATCAGAGGATTGAATGTGTCCTGATACTTCGTCTGTCCTGTCGCACCCAACGCACCCGCGGTACGTCCGTGGAATGAATTCAGTGCAGACAGAATCTTTTTCTTTCCTGTGTAGCGGACGGCAACTTTCATCGAACCTTCGTTTGCCTCGGCACCGCTGTTTACGAACAGTGTGCGGTCGAGACCTTCGGGCGTAATCGATGCAATCTTCTCTGCTGCTTCGGCCTGTTCTCTTACGTTATAGAGATTTGAAACATGTACCAGTTCGGAAGCTTTCTTCTGAACGGCCGCAACCCACTTCGGGTGGGAATATCCTATGGAATTGACTGCAATTCCGGCTACGAGGTCGAGATATTTCTTCCCGTCAGTATCGTAAAGATACATCCCGTTACCGTGATCGAAACACAAATCGATTCTTCCGTAGTTCTGGAAAAGATATTTCGATCCTTTCTCTCTGACGTCTTCAGGTATCATCCTAATCACCCTTTCGTTATTACTGTGCCTTCGTCGGATCCTTTTACGATGTCCGACAGTTCGATATTTTTGTCTTTTCCGTTGAACATACGGACTTTTTCCACGCCCGCATCCAACGCTTTGCGGCATGCTTCCACTTTCGGAATCATTCCGCCTGTTATCGTTCCGTTTTCAATCAGTGCATCGACTTCACTGAGTGTCAGCAGATCCTTCTTCGACGAAGGATTGTTTATATCGGTCATTATTCCGGGAACGTCCGTAAGCTGTACCATCTCACTGCATTTCAGTGCAGCGGCGACACCCGATGCCATCGAATCGGCGTTGATATTCAGATGATTACCTTCCGCATCCGCACCGACGGGGAATATTACGGGAATTACACCGCTTTTGATGAGATCATTCAGAGATTCCACGTCTGCGGATACGACATCTCCTACATACATCAGATCTACAGGGCCGTCGTCGGTAATGACTGGTTCTTTCTTCCTGCACTGTGTAACCAAATACCCGGGCATACCGATTGCTTTCGCTCCCGCTTCGGTGAGTGACGAAACCATACCTTCGTTGATTGATCTCAGTGTTTTCTCGACGACTTCCAGTGTAGCATCGTCCGTAATCCTGAGTCCGTTGACCTTCTTCGGTGTGATTCCTTCTTTTTCAAGTGCAGCGTTGATTTCGGGTCCGCCCCCGTGTACCACGACGATACCGGCACCCTCGGAAGACATCTTTGCGATGTTTCTGCAGATGCGGTCGGTGTCATCCTTACCGCTCATGACGTTTCCGCCGATTTTTATGAGAAATACGGACATTCTGCCGCCTCAGGTGGAATACTCCGCATTGATACGGACGTAATCGTATGTGAGATCGCATCCCCAGCCCGTAGCGGAACAGTCTCCGACGGCAAGGTCGAGAATAATCTTCACTTCCTTGTTGTCCATGGCCATTCTTACGACTTCCACGGAACGCTCTTCCTGGAAAACAGGTGCACCGCCTTCGAGAATGGGAACTTCCATTTCCCCTCCCTTAATGATAAGACGGCATCTCTCGATATCGAATTCCGCACCGCTCTTACCGAGTGCCATCATGATACGTCCGTAGTTGGGATCGGAACCGAATATTGCGGTCTTTACAAGAGGTGAATTAATCACGGCTTTGACAACCGTTCTTGCTTCCTCTTTGGATTTTGCACCGTTGACTTCCACTTCGATGAGTTTGCTTGCGCCTTCTCCGTCCATGGCAACTGTACGTGCGATACGTTTCATGACAAACTGTAAAGCGGAAATGAATTCGGGATCGTCGTCTGCACATGCTCCTCCTGCAAGTCCGTTTGCGAGGAATATGCTTGTATCGTTGGTGGACTGATCTCCGTCGATGGAAACCATGTTCATTGTATCGTCAAGGATTTCCTGCCACTTCTCACGGAATGCAACGGAAAGGTTGGCATCTGTTGTAATAAGGCTCAGTGTAGTTCCGTGTAAAACCTTCAGGTGGGGTTCGATCATTCCGCTTCCTTTGCATATAGCCCCTATGTAAGCCAATGTACCGTCGGATAAGCGTACGCGGACCGCACATTCTTTCTTGACGGTGTCGGTGGTCATGATTGCCTCGGCAAGATGATCGTCTGCTTCGCGGCCACTCTCAAGCTGTTTGGAAGCTTTGCTGATACCGTATTTGATCTTGTGCATATCCATGAAACGTCCGATAAGGCCCGTGGACATGACACCTACTTCTTTGGAATCGAGATTGAGTTCCGCAGCAACCGCTTCTTTCATTGAGATTGCATCCTCAATACCTCTTCTGCCTGTCAGTGCGTTTGCGTTACCGCTGTTTACGACAACCGCAGATAATACAGGGGAATTCTCCTGCATCATCACCTGAATGGGTGCCGCTTTGACATTGTTGCTTGTATATCCCACACATGCGGTTGCAGGTACCTCGGAATAAAGCAATCCGAGATCAAGTGAACGGTACTTCACACCGCTGTGTACGCCTGCCGCTTTGAAACCGTGCGGAGTGGTCACTCCGCCGTCTATTATCTCAACCATATTCACACCCCCAGTCCCGGCATATCAAGTCCGGATGATTCTTTCAGCCCCAACATTAAATTCATACACTGTACGGCCTGTCCCGACGCACCTTTCACAAGGTTGTCGATTGCACCGAATGCAACAACTTTCTTTCCGAATGATTTCACGCTTACCTGTGCGTGGTTCGAAGCGACAACGGAACGGATGGAAGCGTCGTCTACAAAATGAACGAACTTTTCCTTTCCGTATTGTTTCTCATAGATTTCACCGATCTTTTCAGGTTCGGCGTCTTCCTTTAATCTCATATAACATGTAGAAAGAATTCCGCGTACAATCGGCAGAAGATTCGGAACGAAAAGAACCTCGGAATCCTTTCCGGAAAACATGTTCAGCGCCATCTCAATCTCAGGTGTGTGACGGTGGGTTCCGATGCTGTACGGAATTACGGATTCGCCGCAGAACGGGTGATGCGTACGTGCCGAAGGCACCATACCCGCTCCCGATGTTCCGCTCTTTGCATCTACATCTATATCTTTCTCTATAAGACCGGATGCGGCCAAGGGGGCGCATGCAAGGATAGTTGCCGTTGCGTAACAACCCGGATTTGCAACCAAATCCGCACCGTTGATATCTTTACGGAACAACTCTGGAAGTCCGTAAACGGCTTTCTGAAGATTATCGACATCCGTGTGTTCGTGTCCGTACCATTTTTGGTATACATCAACATCATGCAAACGGTAGTCTCCGGAAAGATCGATACATTTGATACCTTTCTCAAGAAGCAGAGGAACTTCTTTCATTGCTACTCCGTGCGGTGTCGCAACATATACCAGATCAACATCATCGGATATCTTCTCGGTAAACTCCAAATCGGTATAACCTTCAAGGAACGAATGTACTTTGGATACTTTCTTCCCTGCGTTCTGACGCGATGTCATCGATGTTATCTTCACATCGGGATGGGTGCAGAGTATACGGGCTAACTCGCCTCCGGTGTAACCCGTTCCTCCGATTATTCCTATATTGAACATGAAACACACCTGTGATTTCCGTTCCTCCCTATCGTCATCCTATCTATAAAGGTAATGTTCAATTCACGACAGCCGATGTCCGTAATAGACAATATCCTATCCGTTTCTTAACTTTCACAATCGATACCTCCTTTAAAATCACCTGTTTTGAGTTGGTTCACCGTTGGTTCGAATGTGTTTTGTATCCATGCAATGTGAAATATTTGTACAACGGTTGTCTGATTTTAATCAAATACCTTTAAATCTCTTACCGAAATACCAAAGTTCCGATAACATGGCCCCATGCAAATGCGGAACTGCGAAAGATAACAAGAGAGAGAAAATAGTGCTCGCATATTCCGGCGGATTGGATACAT
This sequence comes from Candidatus Methanomethylophilaceae archaeon, assembly GCA_963643255.1. Classification (GTDB taxonomy): domain Archaea; phylum Thermoplasmatota; class Thermoplasmata; order Methanomassiliicoccales; family Methanomethylophilaceae; genus Methanarcanum. Next base: position 78,483 of record CAVIIW010000003.1, on the reverse strand, counting down.
CCGTCGCGATTAGGTGGCTTCAGGAAAAATACAACCTTGACGTCATCGCCGTTGCGATCAACGTCGGTCAGCCCCCGAGCAGCGACGATATCGTCGCACGTGCACTCAGGAACGGTGCGATCAAAGCTGAATTCATCGACGCGAAAGACGAATTCGTAGAGGATTTCATCTGGCCCACTCTCAAAGGAAACGCCATGTATCAGGACGTCTACCCTCTGAGTACCGCAACCGCAAGACCCCTTATTGTAAAGAAACTGGTAGAAGTTGCACAGAAAGAGGGTGCGAAATACATCGCGCACGGATGCACCGCCAAAGGTAACGATCAGGTCCGTTTCGATGTAGGTATCATCTCACTCGATCCCGGAATGAAGATCATCGGCCCCATGAGGGAATGGGTCATGACCCGTGAAGAAGAGATTGACTACGCCAAAGAAAACGGTGTCGAAATCATAGTAAAGAAAGAGAATCCCTTCTCTGTCGACGAAAACCTCTGGGGAAGAAGCTGCGAATGCGGCGTAATCGAGAACGCATGGGCAGAGCCTCCCGAGGAAGCATGGGCATGGACGGTAAACCCCATCAACGCACCCGACAAAGCGGAATACATCGAGATTGACTTCGAGAAAGGTATTCCTGTAGCAGTCGACGGAAAGAAGATGGGCGGTGTCGAGATGATTGAGACACTCAACACAATTGCATGCAGAAACGGTGTCGGACGTATCGATCACGTCGAAGACCGTCTCGTCGGTATCAAGAGCAGAGAAACATACGAATGTCCTGCGGCAACACTGTTACTCAAAGCCCACAAGGGACTTGAGTTCCTCACACTTCAGAAAGATGTTCTCGAGTACAAGAGAGGCGTAGAGCAGAGGTATTCCGAATTGATCTACAACGGTCTCTGGTACGGCGTACTCAGGGAATCCCTTCAGTCGTTTATCGACAAGACACAGGAATTCGTTACAGGTACCGTCCGCATGAAGCTCTACAAGGGTAACGCAACGGTTGTCGGACGCAAATCCGAGTATTCACTCTACGATGAGGGTCTTGCAACCTACGCAAAAGGCGACGAATTCGACCACAGATCGGCACTCGGTTTCATCTACTGCTGGGGACTTCCCAACAAGACAACGGCGAGAGCCCACAAGAAGTGATTAAATGTCTCAGCAGGCACTATGGTCCGGAAGATTCGACGGAGAGATGGATGACTCCACACTGCAGTTCACATCCTCCCTCGATGTAGATAAGAAGCTCTCCTTCTACGATGTGATGGGTTCGCTCGCACACGTGAAGATGCTGAAAGAACGCAGAATCATTCCTGCGGAAGATGCAGACAGCATCATCGGGGGACTCAGGACCATTGCCTCTGAGATGAAGAACGGCGTATTCACCGTCGACCACTCCCTTGAAGATATTCACACAAACGTTGAATTCAGGCTTACGGACATAATCGGCCCCGCAGGAGGAAAACTCCACACAGGAAGAAGCAGGAACGATCAGGTCGCAACCGACTTCAAGATGTATCTCAGAGATGCCGTTCTTACTACAGTCGGCAATCTCAACACTCTCATCGATTCGTTACTGACAATAGCAAAAGACAACGGCAGCACGATTATGCCGGGATTCACACACATGCAGCACGCACAGCCCGTCACACTTGCGGAGTATGCTTTGGCGTATCTGTTCAAGCTTTCACGTGACGCACAGCGTTTCATGGAATCCCTTGAAAGGATGAACTACTGTCCTCTCGGATCGGCTGCATTGGCAGGTACAACGTACATAATCGACAGAGACATGACCGCCAGAGCACTCGGATTCAAAGGTCCGACGTACAACTCAATGGATTCCGTCAGTGACAGAGACTTTGTCACCGAACTTGCGTTCTGCGCATCTCTGACATCCGTACACCTGTCTTCGATGGCTGAAGAACTTGTATTCTGGTCCTCGGCCGAATTCAAATTTGTCGAATTGGATGACAGATACACCACAGGCTCATCCATTATGCCTCAGAAGAAGAATCCCGATATCGCGGAACTCATCAGAGGTAAATGCGGTGCGGTAAACGGAAGTCTGTTCACCATGCTTATGCTGACCAAAGGTCTCCCGTTATCCTATAACAGAGATCTTCAGGAAGACAAGAAGCCTGTAATGGAAGCTCTCGACACCCTGAATGCATGTGTCGTCATGATGAGCAAGATGATTTCGACAATGAAGGTCAACAAGGACGTTATGCTCGCAAAGGTAAAATCCGGATTCATCAACGCAACGGATCTTGCCGATTATCTCGTAACAAAGAACATCCCGTTCAGAGAGGCACACGGGATCGTGGGCTCATGCGTAAGATACTGTATCGAGAACAAAAAGAATCTCGACGACCTTACTCTTGAAGAATTCCGCAACTTCTCGCCTGTAATCAAAGACGATGTCTACGACTTCATAGATATCAGAAACTGTGTCGAAAGAAGAAGCTCATTCGGAGGAACATCTTCCGCATCTACCGATCAGCAGATTTACATCGCAATGAGAGAATACATGTCGAGAGTGGACACCGTAAGACAGGAGAAAGAATATATCGAATCCTGTTGGAATGCTCTTCTCAACGACTGAAACCTGTTACTTTTTCTTCCGAAAGATGTGCGGTGCCCTTCGGAGCACCGCGCATCAATCGGCGATAATCGGTGACCTCCCCCGCTTTCGGATATATACTCACCGCCCGTAATCACTTATGTGGTATGGATGGGAACCGTATACAACATCAACAAGAGCAGGATCGTAGAGATCGAAAACGAGATTGAACTGAAGAAATCACGCACGAAAACAATCGGAATCTCTTCGGTGCTGATTTTCGCCGTTTTCGCAGCGATGCTGAACACAGGGCTGTTCTCTCAGCTGAACGTATTCAACAAAGGCACAATGCTTATCGGTGCGGGAATGATGCTTACCTATGTCTACCTCACATCGTCCGATGAGTACAACGGCAAAAACTCCCGTACACTGATCTGTATCGGTGCGGCACTGTTCGTGACATCACTGCTTGCGATGTTCTGAAATCAGTCGATTTCTTCATCGCCGGCGGATGTTTCAAACTTGATGCTTGATGCGGTGGAAAGAATCTCTTTGATTCTGTCCCCCACTTTCTTAACTTCGCTCGGTTTGGCAACCGACGATGTTATGTAGAATTCTTTTGAACCAATGGGGAAGATGAGTCTGTACTTACCTTTCCTGTTGTATCCCTCGGGCTTACGGTTGAGCTCGAGATCGGCCATGTTCATGTCGATGAACATTTCCCTGCTTTCCTCATCCTCGTCACTCTGGAAATGATCGTTCTCCGCAAGGATTGTCTTCAGAATATCCGGGAATACCGGAACAAGGTCCTTGTAGTCAGCCTTTCCTTTGAGAATGAAGTGGTAGCTGTGGGTTTTCATCATCTGCCCTATTATGCAGCACATATTTTATCTATTCGTCCGAAAAGTCATTCGTTTTCGGATACTTTCAGTCAGTATATCGTCAGACCCGATCACTCTGCCGATGGACAGCGTTATATAAGGAAGAATTATAGAGAAAAAACATGAGGTGCGCTCTTACAATCGCAGGTTCGGATTCTATCGGCGGTGCCGGCATAGAGGCGGACATAAAAGCAATGGGATCCGTAGGCGTCCATGCATGTGCCGTCATTACCGCGGTCACAGCTCAGAACACAACTGCAGTCGAGCGTATCTACCCTATGCCCGAAGACATGGTCGTCGATCAGCTCGAAGCCGTTCTGAAAGACGTCGACATCAAAGCAATCAAAACAGGAATGCTGTACAGTGAAGACATTGTCGAAGCTGTTGCGGATGTGTTGGAGGATCACGATATGCCTCTGATCATCGATCCCGTAATGGTTGCAGGTGTCGGAGATTCCCTTGCAACAGACAGTTTGGCAAAGGCAATCAGAAAACATCTCATGCCTCTTTGTGAGTTAATCACTCCGAACAGGCATGAAGCCGAAATATTGGCAAAGATGCCCATCAGAACGGAAGACGACGCAACATTGGCATGCGAACTCATCGGAAAGGAAGGTTCATCCGTTCTTCTGAAAGGAGGACACATGACCGGAAAGAATGTGGTCGATTACTTCTACCTGTCATCCGAAATCACAAGGATGGAATATCCCCGTCTCGAAAGAGCGGGACACGGCGGAGGGTGTACACTTTCATCGTACATCACAGCCCACATGGCAAAAGGACTCGACATCGTCAATGCGGTTATCAAATCAAGAGAATTGATTCAGGAATCCATCGCAACAATGTATGTCATCGGAAAGGGCGACAAGGTAGTCAACCCGATGGTCAAGATGCAGGACGATTCCGCAAGATTCCGTATTCTGGATGAAATCGACAAACTCGCCGATTTAATCGTAGATATGATCCCTCAGGATTGGGTACCCAAATCGGGAATGAACATCGCATACGCTCTTTCCAACGCCGCAGGTCCCGAAGATATCGCTGCAATCGATAACAGGATAACCTTCAGGAACGGAAGCCTCAGAAAGGGCGGTAAAGCAAAATACGGTGCAGCCGAACACGCTTCGTATCTCCTGCTTTCGACAATGAAATACGACCCCGAAATGAGAGCTACGCTGAATCTCGAATACTCCGGGGAACTTTACGAACTGATGGAGGAAGTCGGATTGGATATCGTCGAATTAGACCGTAAGTTGTCCAAAGACGGCCGTCTCGGAGAAATCACCGCAGCAACTATCAGAGAATGCGGACGCGTTCCCGATGTCTTCATCGACAGGGAATCCGGCAAGAAAAATTATGTGAGAATCCTCGGAAAGAATCCCAAGGATCTCCACGAAAAGCTTGAGCTCTTCGTTTGATTTATTTTATCAATAACAGAAGAAACCCCGGGAATAATCCCGGGGTAATTTTTTGTTTTACCATCAGGCGTACTTGACGACTGTGATAGTGAAGTAGAGGTCTTCACCGGTCTTTTCGTCGGTGGACTTGTACTTCATTGTGTCAGGGTAGACGTACACAGAGGCATTGTCTTCGGTAATGACCTTGACAAGGTTTTTGCTGCTCACGGCGTTGAATACGTACTTAATCTCAGCGACATCGCCGGAGATGCTGTTGACTGTGACAGAGACATCTTCGCTCATAACGTATGTCTTTCCTGCTTCGGCAAAGTATTTGACTGTGACCGTTCCGTCGGAGTTGGATGTGATTGCTGCACCGAATCCGAAGGGCGTGTATTTGTATCCGTCATCCGCACTGTATGCGGCGTGTTCCTTCACAGCAATTGTTCCGCTGTCCGCATCGGGTGCATCGTAACCGAACAGGTCCTTGAATTCACTGGCTGTAAGCACTGTTGACAGTTTGATGTCCGCAGTTTCTTTGAAGTCGTACAACTGTGCCTCGCCGTATCCCTTGGGGATTTTTACCTTGATAACATCGCCGGGAACGTGTCCGATGAGCGCACTCTCGAATTGTTCAAGGTAATCTCCGCTGCCGATTTCGACAGTCAGCTGACTGAATGCAGGGTTGTACTCGTAACTCTTCTTTACGTCCGATTCGTCGACACTCTTGAGTGATGTATCGAAGACAATCGCTCCGGTTTCATCATAGTATGCCTGATACGCACCCACGTAATCCACGACGACTTTGTCACCGTATTTGATCGGCGGGTCGCTGTGGTCTGCGAGTGTGATGTCATAAACTGAGTTGGCAATGACGATAATACAAGCGACTGCGAGGACGATAGCACTGATACGGAGAATGGGGTCGTGGTCTTTCTTCTTAAGACCGGCCCTGACCTTCTTCGCATCTTTATCTGTTCTGATGTCCTCGTTGACAGATGCGGCGTCGATGGGTTCCTCATCAAAAGGAACTTCCTCAACATCCTTCGACTTCTTCGATATGTCGGACATAATAACTGTCGCGGACTATGGCGGAACTTTATATAAAGATAATCCTAAAGAAGGGATAATAAAAAGAAGCCACCGATGCATACGATTGCATCGGACGGCTGTTTGTTTACGATTTGTCGGAGATTTCTTTGAGAAGTCCGGAAATGAATTCCTCAGTCTTCACAGCCCCGAGGTCTCCTTTGTCCCTGCTTCTGACAGCTACGACGGTACCGTCCTCGCTCTCTTTCTCACCGAGTACGAGCATGTACGGAACTTTTTCCAACTGAGCCTCACGGATCTTGTAACCGATCTTCTCGTCTCTGTTGTCGATTTCGCACCTGATACCTTTCTTTCTCAGTTCCTCATAGACTTTGTTACCGTACGGGCGCGATTTTTCCGAAACGGAAAGAATCTTGACCTGCACAGGTGCCAGCCATGCCGGGAATCTTCCTGCGTAGTGTTCAATCAGAATTCCTATGAATCTTTCAATCGAACCGAATACGACACGGTGGATCATGATGGGTCTGTGCTTCTCGCCGTCGGTTCCGATGTAGTGAATATCGAACCTCTGAGGCATCTGGAAGTCAAGCTGAATCGTACCGCACTGCCATGTCCTTCCGAGTGAATCCTCAAGATGGAAGTCGATCTTCGGACCGTAGAACGCTCCGTCGCCTTCGTTGATGACGTACGGGAGCTTCATGTCGTCGAGTGCTTTCCTGAGACCGTCGGTTGCGGCTTCCCAATCCTCGTCGGATCCCATAGAATCCTCGGGACGTGTGGAAAGTTCCACGTGGTACTTGAAGCCGAATAAAGAATAAACTTCGTCGATGAGTCTCACGACACCTTCGATCTGTTCCGTAATCTGGTCTCTTGTCATGAAGATGTGTGCATCATCCTGTGTGAAACACCTTACACGCATAAGACCGTGAAGTGTACCGGAACGCTCGTGCCTGTGAACGATACCGAGTTCTCCGATTTTCAGGGGAAGATCTTTGTATGAGTGGGGCTCGCTCTTGTAGACGAGTACGCCTCCGGGGCAGTTCATGGGTTTGATACAGAACTCCTCGTCTTCGATCTTCGTGGTGTACATATTGTCCTTGTAGTGGTCCCAGTGACCGGACTGCTCCCACAGCTGTTTCCTCATGATGAGAGGCGTGGAAACTTCAAGATATCCTTCCCTCTGGTGAATCTGTCTCCAGTAGTCGATAAGTGTGTTCTTCAGAGTCATTCCCTTGGGGAGGAAGAACGGGAATCCGGGTCCTTCGTCGAGAAGCATGAAAAGACCCAGCTCTCTGCCGAGTCTTCTGTGGTCTCTCTTCTTGACTTCCTCAAGCATCTTCAGATACTCTTCCAATTTTTCCTTATCCTGGAATGCCGTACCGTAGATACGGGTGAGCATCTTGTTCTTCTCGCTTCCGCGCCAATATGCACCTGCAATCGATGTGAGCTTGTATGCTTTGATTGCTTTGGTGTACAGTGCGTGGGGTCCCGCGCAGAGATCAACAAACTCACCCTGCTTGTAGAAGCTGATGGGTGCGTCTTCGGGAAGATCTTCGATAAGTTCGACTTTGTAGATTTCTCCCCTTCCTTTCATGTATTCAATAGCCTCTGCTCTCGGAAGCGTGTATGTCTCGATCTTCAGATTTTCCTTGATGATTTTCTTCATCTCGGCTTCGATTGCCTCAAGGTCTTCGGGGGTGAATCCTCCTTCCCTGTCGAAATCATAGTAGAATCCGTCATCGATCGCGGGACCGATGGCGAGTTTTGTTCCCGGAAAGAGCCTGAGCACAGCCTGTGCCATAATGTGCGATGCTGTGTGCCTCAGGACCGGGAGTTCATCATCTGTTTCTCTGACGCTTCCGTCACTGTACAATGCTTTCATCTAAAATCATCCCTTTACAAACGGGTTCTCAATCGGTACTCTCAATCTGCGATGTTGTATTAATACTGTACATCAGGGAAATGCGTCAAAGTTTATACCGATGATAACAATCACGCAAATATGGCAAGTGCAGGCGGCATGTTACGCGCGGTCAGAGAGAAAAGACCGTTGGTATGTCAGATTACGAACAACGTCACAATCAATGACTGTGCGAACATTACGCTCTGTGCAGGCGGTTCGCCTGTCATGAGCGACAATCTTGCCGATGCAATCGAAATGGTCAGTATGGCTTCCGCTCTTGTACTTAACATCGGAACCGTGAACGACGATACAATTGAAATCATGGTTTCTGCGGGAAAGGTTGCAAACGACTGCAACATACCTGTTATTCTCGATCCCGTAGGTGCAGGTGCAACCGGATACAGATCGAGAGCCGCGGAAGGTATTCTCAAATCCGTAAAAGTATCCGTTGTGAAAGGAAATGCCGGAGAAATCGCATCGCTCCTCGGACACAAAGGGAAAGTAAGAGGCGTGGATTCCGATGCTTCCGCAGAAGCGGATATGTGCACAGAACTGTCGAAGAAGTTGGGTGTAATTGTCGGAATGTCCGGCGAAACAGATTATGTCTCAGACGGAAAGAAAACGTATGCTCTCTCCAACGGAATTCCCATGATGGATATGGTTTCCGGAACAGGCTGTATGCTGTCATCGGTTGTGGGATGCTTCGTGGGAGCAAACGGAGTTTCCGCAGATTCCGTATCCGCAGCGATATCCGCATTCACGGTTGCAGGAGAAACCGCGAAAGGATATGACGGACCCGGTTCGTTCAAGACTGCGCTTTTAGACTCGATGTACAACCTCAAACCCGAGGAATTGGACAAGAGAAGGAAGGTCAGAGAGGAATGAGTATCCTCTACGTTGTCACCGACGATAAACTGTCCAATGGTTTATCTCACGTGGAAGTAGCCCGCAGGAGCTACGAAGGCGGAGCGGATATCGTTCAGTTGCGTGTGAAGGATAATGACAAAAGATTCCTTCAGTGGGCATGCGAAATTTCAGAAATTTCGAAATCCTGCGGAAGGACGTTTATCGTCAACGATGACGTTGAAATCGCATTAAAATCGGGTGCGGACGGAGTCCATGTGGGACAGGGAGACGAACCTGTTTCTTCGATAAGACAGCGCGTACCTGAGAATTTCATTGTCGGCGTATCCGTAGGAAATGTCGAGGAAGCAAAAGAAGCCGAAGCGGGCGGTGCGTCTTATGTTGCACTCAGCCCGATTTTCGATACATCTTCGAAAGACGATGCGGGACACGGTCACGGTCTCGAGATGATGAAGAAAATATCCGATGCCATGTCGATTCCCGCATATGCCATAGGCGGAATCAACAAAGGAAATGTTAATGACGTTTTATCTCACGGTGCCGACGGTGTCGCAGTAATTTCCGCGGTTGTTTCCCAACCAGATGTTGTCAAAGCTGCGAAAGAGTTCAAAGAACTCATGAACAGCCGATGAAACACATCAAAAATTATATCGTTGCAGTGAATCCCGCCGGATATGCCTGAAAATCAGTCATTCCTTTACAGAGAAGGCATGGATGCACTGTACAAATGCGACGTAGCGGGAGCAATATCCAAATGGAACGATGCTTCCGATCTTTCCGCGGAAGAACGTAAGAACATTGTATCCGAACTCTGCGATTTCTATTACGAATGTCTGATGAACGGTCTCGAGAGATTTTCAACCGAGGGGTTGGATGTTCTTGCAGCGAAAACGGCAATGACGGATAATATCGACCTTCCGATGACGATTGTTTCTTCAGTCTCGGAAAAACTTCCGTCTTTCAGAGATTCGGAATCTCTCATCAATTTTGTTTTGGGCATAAACAGAATTTCATATTGCTCTCTGTGCAATATGACAGATCCTAAAATCACCGTTGAAAGATGCGAATCTCTCGTAAACACGATGTCTGACATATGCTCAATATCCAAAGTACTCAACGAATCGGTTGCCGCAAGAACTGTATTGTGGAAAGTGGCCGACGAATACAGAACACTTTACATCTGTCTCATAACGGAAATTGCGGGAGCGCTGAGAGAAGGCAGACAGCCCAAAAACGATGCTGCGGCATACACAGATGCGGTATTCGCTCTCAGATGCGCATATTTTGCGACGGAAGACATGATTACATGCAGTCCCGACGAAAGAGAATCGACGGATGAAAGAAGAAAATCTCTCATTTCGCAGTATACAATGCTGTTATTCGGCGAATGAATCACAGCATCGAAAGTTCGCCTGTAATTTTATCCAAAACCGCATCCGTGCTCGGTCCGATTCCGATACATGTTACGCTTCCGGGTGCGATTTCGGTTCTTCCCGCATCGGTAATCAGAGAATTAGTGATTCCGTTGGCATCTACGACAGCTTTGATCTCGTAAAGTTTCTCGAGAGAATCCACTTTGAGAACAACTTTCTTCTGACCCTCGGAATACCATTTGTCGAATCCTTTCGGATCCTTTTTCTTCGCGGCAAAAGCACAGTTTACTGCGGCATGGGCGGCCTGAGCGGCAATCTTGCCTTTGGACATTTTAAGATCGCTTCTCATAACGATTACCATCTTGTATTCGTCGCTGACAGATGTTCTGAATGAGATGCCCATGCGGGAACAATCTTGGATTTTCTATAAAAACAATGCTTCCGTCCCAACCGAAAGCATCCCCCGTGCCGTTAAGAATATTACCGTTGTCATTAATTCATGTCCGGAGATCGCCATGGGATTGATTGGCAAAGCAGTAAGCAAGACGAAGATGGCAGCAAAGAGTGTTGACAGCAAGCTCGGAGAAGGCGTCGACGTCACCATGTACAAAAGTAAGATAAGTGATGAAAAATCCAAAATCACAAAGAACTACACCGTAATCGGTGAACTCTACTATTCTTCGCTGAATGACAAAAGCGATGATATTCAGGTCAGAATCGATGCAGCCGTTGCCGAAATCAATGAGTCCAAGAAGAAAATCGCAGAATACGAAGAACTCATTGCAGGCGTCAAAGAGAAAGGCAAAGAGGAAAGGGAAGGATTCAAGGCCCAGAGCGAAGAAGAGTGTAAGTAAGCACTCTGTAAGCCCTGCCTGACGGCAGGGCCTTTCGCCTGTTTTTACAGGCGCAGTATTTATCAACAGTGTTTTTGTTATTGCATTCATGGCAATGCTAGATATCGTTTACAGGTATTCCGCCGAACCGCCTTCGGATGCAGACATCAGACGTAAGAGCGTAAAGGAGATGGAAGACTACATCAGAAGTCTCGTCCTCGAGATGCAGATGGCAGATATCTCAGCCGCTCTGAAGGTAGAGAAAGCCGACGAAGGAAGAAACACGGTCACCATCAACGGAAGAACCGTGAGTCAGATTCTCGACGGCCTTCAGATTGTTATGTTGGATCCCACAGAGGATAACTGCGGATGCGACGGACCTGCGAAAAATCTGATAAAGATCGAACGTTCCGAAATGGATTGGAAAGAAGAGATAATCGAAGATATCTCCGACACTCTGATGAAGAACGCAATCGCAAAGATCTACGCAGATATGGAAGCCGGCAGGATCATGTGATCCTTCCGTGACCGTCCCTATTTAATATCCGCTACTGCTACCGTCCACCGATGTTCGAGATCATCAAGAGGGACGGACTCGCCAGACTGGGTAAGTTCGAGACAACGTCAGGCATCGTGTTGGAAACACCCGCACTGCTTCCTGTGGTTAACCCGAAAATATTCACAGTCACACCCAGGGAACTCTACGACGAGTTCGGTTTCAGAGCAATCATTACCAATTCATACATCATCAAAAACAACCCCGCACTGAAGGAGAGAGCACAGGCCGAAGGTCTGCACAAAATGCTCGATTTCCCCGGTGTTATTATGACAGATTCCGGAACGTTCCAGAGTCACATGTACGGCGAGGTTGAGGTAACAAACGATGAGATGATTGAATTCCAGAAGAGTATCGGTACCGATATCGGTACAGTTCTCGATATTTTCACGGAACCGTTCTGGACCAAAGACGAAACCGCCGAATCTATTGTCGAAACACTGAAAAGAACACAGCACGCCTGTGATATCAAGGGAGACATGATGATCAACGGTGTCGTTCAGGGTTCGGTTTATCAGGACCTCAGAGAGGACTGTGCCAGGAAGATGGCCGATATGAATGTTGACGTTCATCCTATCGGAGGTGTCGTACCCCTGATGGAACAGTACAGATACACCGAATTGGTCGATGTTATCATCTCATCCAAAAAAGGACTCAATCCCAACCGCCCCGTCCACCTCTTCGGAGCAGGTCACCCGATGATTCTCGCATTCGCAACCTTACTCGGATGCGATCTTTTCGATTCTGCGTCATATGCAAAATTCGCAAGAGACGACAGATTCATGTTCATCGACGGTACGTACCGCATGGCCGAGATGCAGTCACTCGACTGCAACTGTCCCGCATGCAGAGGACACACCCTCGAAGAAGTAAGGAAGATGCCCAAATCGGAAAGAGAGGGATTGATCGCACGTCACAACCTCTATCAGATTACAAGTGAGCTTTCTCTTGTCAGAAGATATCTCAAAGAAGGAAGACTCTGGGACCTTGCGGAAATGAGATGCAGGGCGCACCCCGAACTCCTCAACGCACTGAGAAGACTGAAGGAACATCAGGCATTTTTGGAGAAGACAGAACCCGTAAGCCGCGATGCAGCCCTCTTCTACACAGGATCGGAATCAAGGTCGAGACCGATCTTCCTCAGATACTACAGAAAACTTCTCACCAACTACAGACCGCCGACGGATAAGGCGGCGATATTCAACGATTCACCGAAGCCCTACGGAAGACACTATGTTTCCGACTTCAACAGAGTAAGAACCGCAGGATACACCCCGATTGTCAAATCACCCTTCGGACCCGTACCTGCGGAATTGGATGAAATTTACCCTCTGGCACAGTCCCTCTTCCCCGAAATATGGGACAGAGAAACAATCGAAGAAGTCGACAGAATGACCGAAGAATTCGTTAAAAAAATGGGATTCATCGACATCAGAGAACAGGGAGACATCGAACCCGGTGAAATCGAATACGATGCAGATCTCCTCAGAGCGAAAGCCACCGCGGAATATCAGTTCGGATTCGAAGCCGCAGATGCATTGTTCAGAGGAAAAATCGAACTCGTCAAGAGCAGAAAGACAGGAAAAATAAGAAACGTGATCTCCGACGGAGAACACGTTCTTTCTCTGAGAGCTCCCGACGGACTCTACACACTGAGACCCGAAGGTGCAAAGAGAGTGTTGGAAGTACTTCCTTCACCGAAGATGAGATGCATTTCGATGGATGATGCAATCCCCTTCGTTTCCAACGGAAGGAACATGTTCTGTCAGTTCGTGACCGACATGGATTCCGAGATCAGACCTATGGAAGAAGTCATCATCGTCGACAAGAACGATGAATTCCTTGCTACGGGACGTGCAGTCCTCACTTTCGATGAGATAAAATCATTCAGAAAGGGAATCGCTGTCAAGGTCCGCAGCGGAAGTGACGATTCCTGAGGCTTCCTCAGCTGTTTTGATGCAAACGAGAAGGTCGTCGGCGGTGTTTCTCAGACTGCCGGCGTCCTCCGCCTTCATTCTGAAAATAAGTGTCGAACCGCTTGATTCGGATTCCACATACTCCCCGTTGTCCGGCCCTACGGCCTTCATTACAGATTCTGCGGTACGGGCATCGTCATATTCCAATCTGAGCTCAAGTTCCAACATCCGAATCACTTCAGTCTGTGAAAGATAACTCTTTGTATTTACCACATACGAAGATTATCCTGTCGTAAAAATCGGTGTCCATTTATCTTATGACGATATCACGCCGCTTATGAGCAGACTCCTCATAATCAACGGAAGCCCGAGGAAAAACGGCCTTACCGCGAAAATATCGCAAATGACGGCCGAGCGTGTGAAGAAGTTCGGTTATGAAACGGAAATCATTTCTCTGAATGATCTGAAAATCAGCGACTGCAGAGCGTGCATGTCATGTAAAAAATCAGGAAAATGCGCAATTGACGATGACATGACCCAGATGTATGAAAAGATAAGATCTTCGGACATGCTTATTCTCGCATCTCCCGTTTATTTCGGTGCCGAAACAGGAACGATGAGGACATTCATCGACAGATTCTACGCCATGGTCAATAATAAAGACGGAGAGAGAATCGTAAACTTCGGCAATGTGAAGAAAGGTTCCGTACTCCTCACGTGCGGTGCACCCGACGGATACATGACATACGGCGGAGTGTTATCGAGAATTACCAAAACAATGATGTCGATGGGTGTCAAAGATATGTCGGGATCGGTAATCTGCGGAATAGGTCCCGAAGATGCCGAAAATTCCGAGAAGGTTTCCGATTATATCGACAGCATAGAGTATCAGCTGGAGATGTGATTTTTTGCAGATTCCCGTTATCCCGCTCACCTCCGATGACGAAGGAAATATTCTTTATGCACGTTTCGAGGCTGACGGTAACGGACTGAAAGTAACGGAAACGATACCGTTCAAAAGAGAAATGATGCCCCGTATCGGATACAGGGCTCCGCTTCTCGTTTTGGACGTAAAAGGACTTTCACGCGACACAATCAATCCCGATATTCTGAAACATTTCAGAGTACGCGGAGCATCCATGTGGTTCATGACTTCCATAAACGATGCGAACGATGTCTTTGATGCATTCAACTCCGATGCGGATGCTGTGTTAATGCCGTATCACAGAATTTATTCCGAAGACGATCTTCTGGATATTCTCTCGGTATCGGATTCTTCAATCCCCTGTCTTTTCATCAAAGGAGGGAAATGCATCTGCCCCGACGGAACGGAAGATGTACTTTCAGTTGCCGATTATCTCTTCGATACGGGATATACACGTATTGCCGTAATCGATACGGATTCGTCACTTTCATTTGACGATTGGAGGAAAATATCCCAATCCGGAGATATCATTCCCTTCTCCCGTAAGTTCCACAGAAGTGTCTTCGAATACTTCGGTATGAAAGATGTGATTGAATAAAATCAATCCATACCTTTCACAATCTCCGCAAGGTGCAGTCCGAACTTGTACGCATCCTTGAAACACTTGGATTCATCGTTATCCGTACCCTCCGCAAGAGATTCTCCCGCCCAAAGACATCTGGTTCCGAAAGCGAATGCTCTGACGATAGAAATGATATTCTCGAATCTCGGATTCCTCGAACCTCCGTTGCAGAGTAACGCGACATATTTCGGAATATTCGGCTCATCCACAGACTCCCACCTGCATTGGAATCTGTCGATTACCTGCTTGATAATCGAAGAAGGTCCCGAGAAATACACAGGCGTTGCTATGATGAACAGATCCGAACAGTCGAATGCATCGTAGATTACCTGCATATCGTCCTGCATGTAACATGAATCCGTATCGATACATCTGTTACATCCGTTGCAGTGGTGGATATCCATCAAAGCGGGTCTGATTATGTCTACCTCTATACCGTTCTCTTCCAGTGCATCGCAAACCGCACGACACTGGGCCTCGGTGTTACCGTCGGCCCTAGCACTCCCGACGACGACAGCAGCTTTCATCAGTACATGGATTAATGTGAACAGTTTTAATACTTGGCAACCATAATTACCCAGTCAAAGAGGAGTGCAGCGTCATATGGACGGGGATGATGGTTTTTCAAAGAACAAAGGAATGGTGTTCCCGAGGAACGTTCTCGTCGGACACGGCACTATCTCGCAGATTTCCGGAATGTGCGATGATTTCGGATTCAGAAAGACAGGAATGATTGTCACCGGCGATAAGACATATCAGGCTGCCGGAAAGATTACCGAAGAATACATGAAAGACGCCGGTTATGAAATCACCGTAAAAATGACAGGCAACGCCACATTGGCAAATGTGGACGACGTTGTCAAAACCGGTAAAGAAACGAAATCCAAATTCATTCTCGCAGTCGGCGGAGGAAGCAAGATCGATATTGCGAAGATGGCTGCGAAACAGATGAAAGTACCTTTCATCAGCATTCCTACATCCGTAGCCCACGACGGTATCGCCTCCGGAAGAGCTTCGCTTAAGTTAGATATCGGACCCAAATCCGTGGATGCGGAAGTACCGATGGGCATCTTGGCAGATTCGGAAATTATCTTCAAATCTCCGTACAGATACCTCGCATCGGGATGTGCCGACGTTATCTCAAATATAACGGCACTGAAAGACTGGGATTTTGCAAAAAGGATTAAAAACGAACCTTTCAGCACATCCGCATACGCATTGGCGGAAATGTCCGCAAATACTATCATTGACAATTCCAAACTCATCAAACCCGGCGTGGAAGAAAGCGTATGGATCGCGATGAGACCTATCATCATCTCGGGAGTATCTATGGCCGTCGCAGGCAGTTCGAGGCCTACGAGCGGTGCGGAACATATGTTCTCGCATGCTTTGGATATACTTCACCCGGGACGTGCGATGCACGGCGAACAGTGCGGTGTGGGTTCCATAATGATGATGTATCTCCACGGCGGAGATTGGATGAGAATCAGGAATGCTCTGAAAGACATCGGTGCGCCTATATGCGCAAAAGATCTCGGTCTGAAGAGCGAAGACATAATAGATGCTCTCGTGGAAGCACGTAACATCAGAAAAGACAGATTCACAATTCTCGGCGATACGGGACTTACACGCGATGTTGCGGAAGTGGTTGCAAAGACCACAATGGTGATCTGAAGGTGATGTGATGGTATTGATAACATTGATTGGTAAGGAACAGGCACATATCGGAAACAGATTCTATTTCATCGGTCCGCTGACCGAATGCAGAGACTGCAAACTCAAAGGTGTGTGTTTCAACCTGGAACCGGGACATCAGTATGAAGTCACAAAGCTGAGGGATACCGAGCATGACTGCGAAGTATTCAATGACAAAGTGAGGGTTGTCGAACTTGAAAAGATTCCCACGAAAGCAACGGTTCAGAAGAAAGTTGCAATCGAAGGAAGTATGATCACATACGAAAGCAACGACTGTGCCAGACTCGGATGCGAGCACTATGCCGAGTGTCATCCTGTAGGATTGGAAAACGGGGACAAGAGGACTGTTACGGACATTATCGGTAAAATCGACTGCCCCGTATTCGACAGCTTAGTGTTGGTCAAGTTGGATTGATTTTTTAGGAAATCATTTCCCGGGATCGCATCGATAACAACATTATCAGTCGGACTCAGATCGGTATCCGATTATGAGCCAGACAATTATTTTGATAATATCCGAGAGTCGGCGGGACTAACCCGCCGGCTCTCCTTACGGTTTCAGAATTTCTCTCCCGTGATTCTCTCGTACATGTCTGTGTAGAGTTTGCTCACACGGTCGATTACGTCCTGAGGTAACGCAGGAATATCCGGCTCGGGAAGTCCCTTTTCACGGGCTTCCATAAGCTTCTCATGATATCCGATGCTGCGGTAGTACTGTCTGACGAATTCCTTTGAGAGTTCGACAACATTTCCGTTTGCGTACTCTGCGGAATCCCACCAGCGGTCCTCGTCAAGTGTTCCGAAGGTATCGATGAGCATCAGGTTGCGGTTCTCGTCGTATCCGAACTCTTTCTTACCGTCACAGTGGATAAGTTCCTGTTTTGCAACTTCTTCGCCGATGATTTTGTCGACTTTGAGAATCGTATCGAGAATTCCTTTGTAATCTCCGTCACTCAGTCCTGCGATATCTTTTGCCTCAGCCTCAGTCAGTTCACGGTCGTGTGCTTCCAGTTTCGTTGTACACTCAAGGAACGGCACGGGAAGTTTCTCTCCGTAGACAACCTTGTGATCCTTGGGGAATCCGAGCTGTTCCGCAGTGATTTTTCCAGCTTTGACACGGTCCATCAGCGAACCTGCTGCATAGTGCCTGCAGATGACTTCCAACGGAATGAGGTAGTTGTTCGTAGTCTGATCGATCTTGTCGTAATCTTCGATGATTCTGAACCTCTTCACTCTCATCCTGTTCGGAGGAAGATACTCAATAAAGTGATTCTTGATTCCCTTTGATTCGAGAAGTGTGAACCAGTATTTTGCGGTCCTGCAGAGAGTTTCTCCTTTGTGCGGAATCTGTGAAGGAATGATCTTATCGAAAACGGAGATGTTGTCCGTGAAGACGAATTCCAATGTGTTTTCGTCAACGGCATAGACCTCCTTGACCTTGCCTGTCCTAATGTGCTCCATGAATATTCCGAATCAAACGGATGATATTAATATGTGCATTCACAGGATTCGATACTCGGAATTATCCTGTTTTCCGCATACGGGACATCCTGTTTTGGAAGAAATCGGTATCTTTTCAAATGAATTATCCGAGAGGTCGATTATCAGCAATTCACCTTTGAGATTCTTACCTGTGCCCGTGACGTACTTTATGACTTCGTTGGCCTGAATTGATCCTATAACGGAAACTGCGGAACCGAGAGATACTTTCTCTCCGTCTCCCTTGCCGAGAATACAGGATAAACACGGCGTGAATCCCGGAAGGATAAACGTTACCTGCCCGTACATTCCGTTGATTCCTCCGTGTACGAAAGGTATGTGATTCTTTACGCAGAATTCATTGAGAATAAGTCTTGATTCGTTGGAATCCAAACAATCTACGGCGATATCCGCTCCGTCGAGGAAGTCTTCTGCGGTATCTGATGTAAGATAACAGTCATGTACCGTGATTTCGGCTTCCGGATCGATATGCAATATCCATTCCCTCATCGATTCGACTTTCTTTCCGGTTTTTCCGCAGTATATGAACTGTCTGTTCAGATTGGATTCTTCGATGACATCATTATCAATCAGTGAGAAATGTTTCACACCCGCCATACACAACTGCGTTACAACATTGCAACCCAATCCTCCGCATCCCGCGACTGCTACACATACATTATTCAGTGCTTTCTGTCCCTCTTTCCCGAAAAGAGGGAGCTGTCTCGAATATCTCAAAGAATCCCTCTCACAAAATCCTGTATCATGGAGATAACAGAAGAAGCAGACTGTTCTCTTATTTCCTGTCTGTTACCTTTGAAATGATGTTCCGCGGAAATACATCTCGAACCGTCTGTTACGGACATCCAAACCGTTCCCACCGGTTTTGTTTCGGTTGCACCTCCGGGACCTGCAATTCCCGTAACGGATGCCGCTATGTCTGTTTTGAAAAGACGTACACAGCCTGATGCCATCTCGACCGATGTTTCCCTGCTTACCGCACCGTGTTGATTCAGTGTTTCCGACTTCACGCCCAACAGAGACATTTTGGCTTCGTTGGAATATGTTACTGCAGACCCCAAAAAACATTCGGAAGAACCGGGAATATCCACAATGTGTGATGAAATCATCCCTCCCGTACTGGATTCCGCCAGAGAAAGAGTGAGTTTTTTCTCTTTCAGCAGTGAAAGAAGATCAGACGCTGTCATCCCAATCACCGATTGACTTCATCCTTCCGATACCGTCGATGATGTCGATAACATCCGCAACCGGAGCGGGAATCAACGATCTCCAATCGCCGCCGTCAATCATCCTCTTACGTACTTCGGTTCCGGAGAATTCACTGCGGTTGTACAGCGGTGCTTTGCGTACTTCGTATCCCGCCTCCTGGAAGAGACGTCTCGTACTTGCGTTGTTGGAATATACAATAGTAAACGGAGGACAGATCGATTCCACATGCGAAACCCATACGGAATATCTGTTCAGATCCTCAACGGGAACGATGATTGCGTTTGATATTCCTTCGGCTTTGAGTGTCTCGGATATCATAAGATATCTTTCACCTGCCGTGAAAGGATTGTCCGAAGTGTGGGAGCGCTGCGCACTGCCGATACCGATAATCACATGATCGCATTCTGTCGAAACTTTCCTGATAACTTCTAAATGTCCCTTGTGCAGAGGCTGAAACCGTCCGATAATCAGTGCGTCGTTCTCATGACCGCGAATCATGCGCATGATTATCGCCATATGAATCGGATGTTAAATAAGGAACGGGTCGCGAATTACGCAAAGCAGTGAAATTTCAGAATTGAGGAATAATAAATGAACGGTTCCGGGCATAAACGCCCGGGAACCGTTTAACGGTTTTACTGAGGTGCGGGGCTGCTGTCGTTCCTTACATCTACGGTAGTCGCAGGTACAGGTTCTTCGACAACAGTTTCAACTGTCTCCGCTTCTGCGGGAACATCCTCAACAGGTTTGGCGTATTCCGCTACCTTGGGGGGCTCAAGCCTTACCGCGGTGGAAACACCGTCTTTCTGCAGAGGCAGAAGTTTGTCCATGTACTCCTGCTTCCTGGCACAGTCGACGAATGCGTGTTCGATGACATCACGGAAGGTTTCCACAAGAACGATTTCCATGTTCTTGTAATACCTTGTTTCGATCATCACGTCGTTTGCATTCTCTTTGGGGATGAGAACCTTGGTGATTCCCGCATCTCCGGCAGCCTCGAGTTTTGCGGTGGCACCGCCGATAGGCAGGACCATACCCCTGACGTTGAGACTTCCGGTCATTGCGATGTTCTGGTGAATCGGTATGTTCTCCAATGCGGATATGATTGCCGTAGTAATCGTAATGGAAGCACTGTCTCCCTCGACTCCGTCGTATGTACCGATGAACTGAAGGTGAATATCCATATCGGATATGTCGGCAATGGCGTACTTCTTGATGACCGCAGATATATTATCGACTGCTTCTTTTGCAATGTCTCCGAGTTTACCGGTAGCGACGATATGTCCGCCCTTCTTTGTCTGTGAAGGAGCAACCTCCGCAACGATCGGAAGCACGATACCTGCATACTCTGCCATATTGGAACTTGCGTTAAGTGCGGCAAGACCGTTAATCATACCGACTTCCTCACCGGTTGTTCTGAACATATCGTACTTCTTGTGCGCCTCGACGACACGGTCTGCCATCTGCTTCTCAAGGCTTCTCGCAGTCCTTCTTGCGGTAAGAACGTCTTCGATTCCGACGACCTTACTGCCTCTCTGTACGGCGATATCTCCGGATACACGTACAAGTCCTCCGAGTTCCCTGAACCTGAGTGTAAGCTCTCCTTTCCTTCCGGAACGGCGCTGTGCCTCTCTGATGACTTCTCCCACGGCGTATTTGTCAAAGGGAGGAATCTTTCCGTCCTTCTTGACTTCCTGTGCGACGAATCTGCAGACGTTGGTACGGTTTTCCTCACTGTCGATCATAGTGGTCTTCATGTAGACCTCATAACCGTATCCTCTGATCCTCGACCTGAGTGCCGGGTGCATTCCCTGAAGAGCATCGAGGTTACCCGCACAGACGAGAACGAAATCTGTGGGGACGGGTTCACTCTTAACGAGAGCTCCCGACGACCTCTCCGACTGACCTGTAATGCATGCCCTCTTCTCCTGCATGGCGGTGAGAAGTGCCTGCTGCGATTCCATCCTGAGCATGTTTATCTCGTCGATGAAAAGCACACCTTTGTTGGCCTTGTGAATTGCACCTGCTTCAAGCCTGTCATGGGAAGGTGTCTCCAATCCTCCCGACTGGAAAGGATCGTGTCTGACATCTCCGAGAAGTGCACCTGCGTGCGCACCCGTTGCGTCGATAAACGGAGGCATATCGTTTGCCTCATGACCGACAAGTAACTTGGGCACAATGGCAACTTCCTGTCTCTGACCGGGTGTTCTGAACACCATGTAGACAAGGAAAGAACCTATCAATGCAATCCAGAGGATCGAAGAATCCCCTGTCATGAACATGTAGAGCAACGCAAATCCGAAGATTGCGATGATGAGATAGAGCGCAGTGTTGTTTTTCTGATTTCTCTGTGCGGCAGCCTGTGCCTTCTGTTCGTTGACAATCGGCTTACCTCTTCCGGCAGGAAGAACACGTATCCTCGGTTCGTTGAAATCTTCGGGGTTGTGATATGCGATGACATCCTGAAGCTCTCCTTTGGGGAGATATTCCGTCATTGCATTCGCCAGCATCGACTTACCCGTACCGGGTTCGCCTATGAGCATCACATGCCTCTTCTGGGATGCGGCCTTCTTGACGATTTCGACAGCCTCTTCCTGTCCTATGACCTGGTCGGCCTTGACCTCAGGAATGGCAATATCGTCTGTTGTACGGAATGTCTGTCCCTCGATCCATGTCTCGATAGGGACCTTACATTCCGTTTGTTTCTCTTCGCCCATTCTCGTCCTCCATGCGTATGTGTATGGAGCACCTTATACGCGAAAGAATATAAGTTTGTCCTTACAGTCGCACGTGCGACACAGGATTCAGTAGCGGTTCTTCTGAAGCTTTCCGTCCTTCTTCTGACGCATTACGGTTGTACCCTGGTTCTTGGCAAGTTCTTTGGCGTATGCTTCGGCTTCCGCTTTCGTGGTGAATCTCTTCGTGGCTTTCTTTCCGCCTTCGATTTTCACCTGCCATCCGCCGTCGGGGTGCGGAGAAACGAACTGTCTCTTCTTTCTCTCGGATGCAGCTTTTTCCTCAGTCTGGGTATTCTTCTCTTCAACAGCTTTCTCAGCCATATGTATCAATCTCCCGGAAAATATAGCAACGTCAAATTATAATACGTTTTTTCATTTCTCTCTTTTATGTACGGCGGACCGGAAGACGCAATGAAGAAGGCGAAAAACCAGGCTTCGAGTAACAACAGCGACGGTGCCATCAAGACACTTGAGGCATACCTTGAGAGCGACCCCCACAATATCGAAGTAAGGATGCTCCTCGCGAACATTGCATTCAACGCCCTTATGCATAATTATGCGATAATGCAGCTTAACATCATCCTTGATTTGGATCCCGATAATGAAGATGCGAGAAGAGCATTGCTTACGATATACAAGAATGACAAGAAAACCGTAAGACAGGCAGAGGAACAGTTCCGCTATCTTCTGGAAAAACATCCCGAAGATCCCGATCTCCTGAACAGTTACGGCATATTCTGCAGAATGCAGCTTCTTGACAATAAAAAATCAGAAGAATATTACCTTAAAGCAATCGAATCGGACCCTAACAGGGCGGAATTCCATCTGAACTACGCTATCCTTTTGGTCAACGATCTGAAGAAATACACTCCTGCAAGGGAACACCTTGAGAGAGCATTGGAACTCGATCCCGACAACACAAAGGCAAGAGCCGCACTCAACAAACTTCTGAAGAAGAAATTCCCGAACGATGTTGAGAAGAAAGGATTCTTTTCGTTCCTTCGGAAGAAATAATTCATCGATAATCCCTGTTAACAGTGTTAACTATTTATATTATCACACGGATAGTCAAGTTAAGTCGTTGAAAAACGAAGGTGATATTGATGAAGACATGGAGATGCAAAGTCTGCGGCGAGATTGTCAAGAGTGACATCTGCCCCGAGAAGTGCCCTGTCTGCGGTGCATCCGCCGACAAATTCGAAGAAGTCAAAGATCAGGAATGGGTCTGGGCTTCCGAGCACAAGGTCGGAATTACAGAAGGCGTACCCCAGGAGATCATCGACGGACTCAGAGCAAACTTCCAGGGAGAATGTACCGAAGTGGGAATGTATCTCGCAATGTCGAGAGTTGCATTCCGCGAGGGATACCCTGAAATCGGAATGTACTGGAGACAGGCTGCATTCGAAGAGGCCGATCATGCATCGAGGTTTGCCGAGATGCTCGGTGAAGTCGTTACAGACAGCACAAAGAAGAACCTTGAAATGAGGGTCGATGCCGAATTCGGTGCAACCATGGGAAAGACCGAACTCGCCAAGAAGGCAAAGGAACTCGGTCTTGACGCAATCCACGACTCCGTCCACGAGATGGCGAGGGATGAAGCAAGACACGGAAAAGCCTTCAAGGGACTCCTCGAGAGGTATTTCAGCTGAATTAAAACCGGGAGGGAAACCTCCCGGAAACTTATTTCGTAAACATTTCCCGGAATACGGGAAGAATTTTTTAGATGAACATCGAATAGCAACGTAAGGAGATGTCACTATGCCGAATATCAAAGGAACGAAGACAGAACAGAACCTGCTCACAGCCTTCGCCGGCGAGAGCGAAGCAAGGAACAAGTACACCTACTATGCCTCACAGGCAAAGAAGGAAGGATACGAACAGATCGCTGCCATTTTCACGGAAACCGCAGACAATGAGAAGGAACACGCAAAGATGTGGTTCAAAGCCCTTCACGACGGCTGCGTACCGAAGACAGTGGAAAATCTCAAAGATGCGGCAGACGGAGAGAAATACGAATGGAGCACGATGTATGCCGAGTTCGCAAAGACCGCAAGAGAAGAGGGATTCGATGAGATTGCGACTGCATTCGAAGGCGTCGCGGGAGTCGAGAAAATCCACGAAGAAAGATATCTGGCACTTCTCAAAAACATCGAAGACGGACTTGTCTTCAAAAAGGACAAAGTCGCAATCTGGAAATGCAGAAACTGCGGACACATCCACGTCGGAGAGGAAGCTCCCGAAGTGTGCCCTGTCTGCAAACACCCCCGTTCGTACTTCGAACTGAAGGCAACGAACTGGTGATTTTGCCGTACCCTTTCGGGTACGGCTTAAAACCGTTTCCGCAAAATCATCTGAGACGTATTGTCTCAAGATTCTGCGGTGCTTTTGTTTCTATCTTGTATTTCTGATAAATCGAAGATGCAAGATCGATACACTTACGGTCTTCACCGTGACCGATGATAATCTTGGAAGGTCTCGGATCCAATTTCGCAATGTAAGCCATAAGCTGCTTACGGTCGGAGTGTCCCGAGAAACCGTCGATCGTAACTATGTTCATCTCAATCTTCAGGTTGAGAGTCTTACCGCCCTTTCCGTTGAATGAGATTTCTTTCCTTCCTCTCTGAATCGTACGTCCGATGGAGTTTTCGCTCTGATAACCGACGAACAGAAGCCAATTGTTGGAATCGTCGGCCCATTCTTTGAAGTACTCCATAACAGGACCTCCGGTCATCATACCGCTTGTGGCGAGAACGATACACGGGTCGGGCGAGTGACAGATTTCTTCCCTCATGTCAGTTGTCTCGACGCGTTTGAAAATCGGCGAAAGGAACGGGTTGTCGTTCTGCTGGAAAATCTTGGTCTTAAGCTGACTGTTAAGGTATTCCGGATATGCGGTGTGAATTGCGGTAGCTTCCCAAATCATACCGTCGAGATAGACGGGCATCTTGGGGAGTTTGCCTGTACGCATCATTTCCTCGATAACCAACATAACTTCCTGAGACCTTCCCACAGCGAAAACAGGGATCAGTACTTTACCGCCCTTTTCGGTAGCTCTCTGCAGAATGTCGCACATCTCTGCTGATGCACTTACTCTGCTGGGCTGCATATCGCCGTGTCCTCCGTAAGTCGACTCCATAACGAGTGATTCCAAACGGATGAACTTCGTGTTTGCAGGATTGAAAAGCCATGATTTCTCATACTTTGTATCTCCTGAGAACGCTACGTTGTGGAATCCGTTGCACAGGTTGAAGTGTGCAATTGATGAACCTAAGATGTGTCCCGCATTGTAGAACGTAAGCCTTACATCGGGAGCGATATCCGTTGTCTTATCGTACTGCAGCGGAATAACGTGAAGAATTTCGTTTCTTACATCGGATGCTTCAAACGGTGCTTTCTTTGCCTCGCCGAAGCTGAGTTTGATGGAATCCAACTGAAGCAGCGCCATAAGATCTCTTGTAGGCGGAGTGCAGTAAACCGGACCTTCGTAACCGTATTTGTACAGTACCGGGAGCAGTCCGCAGTGATCCATGTGTGCGTGAGTGATAACCACTGCATCGATGTCCGTTATCGGTTTCATCTCTGGCACATTGAAATAAGGTGTAGAATCGGAAGACGGATCCAATCCGCAGTCGATGAGAATCTTACTGTCCTTGGTCATAAGCAGTGTGCATGACCTTCCGACCTGCCTGAATCCTCCGAGGGACGTTATCCTTACGAACTGTTCTCCGCTGTCGATGGTGGCTCTGTTAATGCGCCTTCCGATACGGCGCATGATTTCGGCCCTCTCGTCACGGCTGTATCTCAGATAACCGCGGACATCGCTTATTGTCTTGGAAACAATAGGCGGCGAGCGTTCCGCTTTGACGTTCCAACCGGACTCTTTCTTCAGTTCGTTCAGCAACTGACCGCCCTTACCGACGATGGCACCGGGATTTTTAGCCTCGATTGTGACAACACCTGTATCGTAATCGAAGAAAAGACCCGTAATTTCCGCTTCCTCGGGAGACTTGCTCCTGATCATATTCTCAACATCATCGGAATTGCCGAGCATAGCCGGATCCGGGCGGATATCGAACCTCTTCTTGAGTTCTGTAGCCAGCATCTTCGTGATGTTCGTATTCTCAGAGAACTTCTCGAAATCTTTGGAGTAAATTACTATCGTGGGGCCTTCCACTTCAATGGACGTAATATCCAATTCGGAAGGAACTATGCGCCTGATATCCTCTCTGAGGTTGGCAAACATTCTATCTGTATTCATATGGATTAAACCCCCCGACTGTAAGGGGAAAATGTGTTTGAAAGGAAAGGGTTTGATAATGAGATTAACTCATCTGACAGGGTAGTTGATACCGAGTTCGACGGCACGTGCCTTGATGTCATCCTTGGGGATCCACCTGAATCCGTCCTTGTTGATGACTGCAATAAGCATACCGTCTCCTGATGCGGAATCCCTGTTCATCGCAGCGTGAAGTGCTTTGATGACAATATCCCTGGCTTCCTCTTCGGGAAGATCGGGCTTGTAGGTCGTCTCGAGAGAACCGAGTGCAAAGACAGATCCCGAACCGACGGACATAACGTTGTCCTCGATGTATCCTCCCGCACCGTCGATACTGTAGATGTGACCTCCGGTCCTGTCGTAACCGCCTATGATGTGTCCGACGTAGAATCCGTTGCGGATAACGTTTGCAACAAGTGTTGCGGCTGCATTTACCGACATAGGTGCACCTTTTCTCATGGAGTACAGTGCAACCTCACTCTGGATGTATCTGACCATGAGCTGTGCGTCGCCGACGACACCTGCGATAGTCATACCGAGGTTGTCTGCGATCTTGTGAACCTTCTGGACGTCAGAGTGTGCAATCATATTGCTCATAGTCGCCCTCTGATCGGAAGCGAGAATGACTCCGTCCTTGTATCTGATACCGATTGTTGTGGTTCCGGTTTTGAGAACTTGTTCTTCAGACATGTGTTTACCTTCCAGAATAGGATTCCGTCAAAATACAGCTGTCCGATTGGACATCTGCAGAACCTCGATTGGTTCATACCTTATATAGTTAATGGGGGGATTTCCGATTGTCCGAAGGATTTTCCGTTTATATACATCAAAGATGCTGGAATAAGACAATACATCCTGCAGAGGCATCACACGGCTACTGCCGTTTACTCCGTCATACAAACGGATTTTCCGCAGTCGCAGATATAAAAGGAGTATGGGAAAGACGTTATAAGTGCGGGCCTGTTATCTTCGCCTATGAAGGTATTGTTGATCAACGGAAGCCCCAGAAAAGAGTGTACTTTTACCGCACTAGAAGAAGTGGCAAAAGCACTTAACGAACAGGGTGTCGAGACCGAGATTATCACAGTAGGTAACAGAACGATTGCGGGATGCAATTCATGCAGATCCTGCAAGAAAACAGGCCGCTGCATTATCGATAACGATTCCGTTGCAGACATAGGTTCGAGATTGGAACTCTACGACGGATTTGTATTCGGATCCCCTGTCTACTACGCCGGACCTTCGGGACAGCTGCAGGCATTCATGGACAGGCTCTTCTACGCATACGGAGGACCCATGAGAGGCAAACCCGCAGCATGTGTCGTTTCATGCAGGAGAGGAGGTGCCAGTGCGGCATTCGACCGTCTCAACAAATATTTCACAATCAATGAAATGCCTATCGTTTCGTCACAGTATTGGAACCAGGTTCACGGTAACACCAAAGAAGAAGTTCTTCAGGATCTCGAAGGAATGCAGACCATGCGCACATTGGGAAGAAACATGGCATGGCTGCTCAAATGCATCGATCTCGGAAAGAAAAACGATGTAACAATACCCGACAGAGAGCCCTGGACGGCTACCAATTTCATCCGCTGACGGTCGACTGACGATGAGAGTCGACGAACTTGACCTTCCAAACGATGCGATAGAAGCACTGAAAGAATGCGGATATCTCAATCTGCACCCGCCGCAGGAGAAAGCGATACCGATTGCCCTCGAAGGCAGGAATCTTGTTGTAGCAGTGCCTACGGCAAGCGGTAAATCGCTGATAGGTTACACAGCGGCACTGAAGACAATACTCGAAAAGAAGAGAAAAGTGCTGTATATTGTTCCTCTCAAAGCTCTTGCATCCGAGAAAAAGGAGGACATGGACCGTTTTTCCCATTTGGGATTCAGAACTGCGATGAGTATCGGAGATTTGGATTCCGACGACAGATTACTCAAAAATGCAGATTTTATTGTCGCTACTTCGGAGAAAGCGGATTCACTCATCAGACACGGAAGCCGTCTGATCGATGAAATCGGATTGGTCATTGCAGATGAAATCCATCTGATACACGATCCGGGAAGAGGACCTACATTGGAAGTCGCTCTCACAAAAATCAAGAGAAAAAACAGAGACGTACAGATTATCGCTTTATCCGCTACAATCTCCAACGCAAACGATCTCGCAATGTGGTTGGATGCCGACTTGGTAAGAATGGATTGGCGTCCGATTCCTCTCTACGAAGGAGTATGTTTCGAAGGAGAAATTGTCTTCGGTGACGGGCGTACCGTAAATTTCGATCCCGGAAAAGATGAAATTTGGGCGATGATCGCTCAGACTGTGGGTGAAGGCGGACAGTGTATCGTGTTCGTCAATTCAAGACGTTCAACGGAATCTTTGGCTGTGAAATATTCTCCGAAGATGAGATCATTCGCAAAAAGAGAGATTTCAAGCGAAGAAATGTCTTTCATCGAAGGCGATGCGGATTCGACTTCTATGGGAAGAAAACTTTCCGAATGCATCAAAAACGGAATGGCTTTCCATAATGCGGGACTGACCTCAAGACAGAGACATTACGTCGAGGAAAACTTCCGCAACGGAAACATCAAATGTATCGTGGCGACACCCACTTTGGCCGCAGGTATCAATCTCCCGGCGAGACGTGTTATCGTGAGAGACACAAAACGTTTCGATTCGAATGCGGGAAGCGTTCCGATACCTGTGATGGAAATCAAACAGATGTGCGGACGTGCCGGAAGGCCCGGTTACGACACATACGGCGAAGCGATACTTCTCGCCAAAAGCACAACCGACCGCAAGAATCTGATGAACAATTACATCATGTGCGATACTGAGATGATTATGTCGAAACTCGGTAACGAAACAGTACTGAGAAATCACATTCTGGGTCTTGTCTCCGCAGGCGATGTTTCCACTTCCGAGGAGATTGTCGATTTCATCAGAGATACATTCTACGGAAGCGAATCTCAGCTCTACGGTATCGACAGTGCGGTCGACAATGTCGTGGATTATCTCTGCGAAAATGAAATGGCCGAATGTAATGAGGACATCATTACACCCCGCCCCTTCGGAAAGAGAGTTTCCGATCTTTACATCGATCCCAAATCCGCGGTTATTCTGAAAGAAGCACTTGAAAAGATGGATGACGAAACGGACGATCTTGCAATATTACATGCAATCGCTTCCACGCCCGATGTCACAGGACTTTATCCCAAAGTCAAGGACAAAGAAATGCTGTGCCAGATTGCATCCGATTATGAAGACAGATTCCTTATCGACACCCCGGAAGAAGGAGATTACGAATACGAATTCTTCATGAGCGATCTGAAAACAGCTGTATTGATTTCGGATTGGATCAACGAAGACAATGAGGATACACTCACCGATATCTACGGAATCGGCCCCGGAGACATAAGATCGAGAATCGATATGATGGATTGGCTGCTCTATGCGATGGGCGAGATTGCAGTCTTATTCAAACCCGAATCGGTTAAAAGACTCCGTAAGTTACTCACAAGAGTAAGATACGGAATCAGAGAAGAATTATCCGAATTGGTATCTCTGAAAGGTATCGGAAGAACAAGAGCCAGATCACTCTTTGATAAGGGAATAAAGTCAAGAAACGACATCCGCAGCATATCTGTCGAAGAGCTTGCCGCGATACCGCGTATCGGAAAATCTCTCGCAGCAAAACTCAAAGAAGAGGTCGGCGGAAAAACTTCCGAACCTGTATACGAAGCACCGACTTCGGTGGATAAAGATGAGGAGAACGACGCCCCGGAAGGTCCGAGGCAGTCGAGCCTCCTCGATTTCAATTAAGGATTTTTTCCACAGCTTCGACACTGTTTGCGCATTTGATGATGGGCTCGCAGTTGTTGATGATTGTGTCGGGATCTTTGAGACCGTTTCCGGTACAGATACAGAC
This sequence comes from Candidatus Methanomethylophilaceae archaeon, assembly GCA_963643255.1. Taxonomy (GTDB): domain Archaea; phylum Thermoplasmatota; class Thermoplasmata; order Methanomassiliicoccales; family Methanomethylophilaceae; genus Methanarcanum. The sequence continues at coordinate 48,254 of CAVIIW010000003.1, read as the reverse complement.
AACTTTCTCATCTTTGTCGATGATTCCCATCTCACGGAGCTTCTTCGCACCTGCGACGGATGCTGCAGATGCAGGCTCTACGCAGACACCTTCCCTCCTTCCGAGGAGTCTCTGCGCTGCGATAATCTCTGCATCTGATACAGTTGTGGAATAACCGCCTGTGTCGTAGATTGCTTTCAATGCTTTTCTTCCGCTGACGGGGTTTCCAATCCTGATTGCGGTTGCAATCGTTTCAGGGTGTTCCTCGGGAACGAAGTCGTTTGTCTTTGCTTTGAATGCGGATGCAACAGGGCATGCTCCCTCGGCCTGAATGCCTGTGAGCATAGGCATTCTGTCAATCCATCCGACTTCTTTCAGCTCTGTGAGCGCTTTGTAGATAGCCCAGATGTTGGCTGCGTTACCGACAGGAAGGATGATTCTGTCGGGAATGTCGTACTGAAGCTGATCCATAATCTCAAAGAGAACGGACTTCTGACCTTCGGGTCTGTAGGGGTTGATACTGTTCAGGAGGTAGATCTTCTTCTCTTCGGCCATCTTCCTTGCCAATGCGAGTGCATCGTCGAAGTTTCCGTCGATTGAGAGAACCTTTGCACCGAAGAACATTGCCTGTGCGAGTTTACCTGCGGCAACCTTTCCGGAGGGAAGGAATACTGCGCATTTCAGTCCCGCTTTTGCCGCATATGCTGCGAGCGAAGCGGATGTGTTTCCTGTGGATGCGCATCCTACAGTTGTCACACCCAATTCGACAGCGTGGGAAACACCGACGGTCATTCCCCTGTCCTTGAAAGAACCGGTGGGGTTTGCGCCTTCGTATTTCACATACAGGTCGGAAATTCCGATTTCGGCTCCGAGCGCTTTTGTGGAGTAGAGAGGTGTGCCTCCTTCTTTGATGGAGACTGCATGTTTCTTATCTACAGGCAGGAAATCGGCATATCTCCATACGCCTATGGGCTCTTTTGCAAGATCCGCAGGTTTCTTCTCTTTGACCTTTTCAAGGTCCATCTTGACGGTCAGAAGACCGCCGCATCTCGGACAGGTGTTGACGAACGGGTCGTCGACATCGCATCCGCAGTCCCAACAGACAACTTTGTGGTTACTCATCTTATTCCCTTCTGCATCCCGCGCCCCAGGTTGTTACCCATGTGTCGCAGAGCATACCGTTCTGATCGTAAACTTTCTTGACAGCCTCGGCAATCGTCTTACCGTCCATCTCCGATTTCTTGAAGAATGAGATGATACACGGTCCGGATCCTCCGAGGAATGAAGCTTTTGCACCCGCACTGAGTGCGGCTTTCTCCGCATCCTTAAGGTGCGGAACGAGATGTGTTCTTGCCGGTTCGAAGACAGCATCTTTGATACTGCGTCCGATGAGGTCTACATCTCCTGTCTCCATGCCGTGTACGAGACATGAAGCGTTACCTACGTGGAAAACAAGATCCTTAACGGAAACCTGTGACGGAAGAACCTGTCTCGATTCTTTGGTAGGTACAAGAACATCGGGCATTGCGATAACGATTCCCAAATCCTCCGGAGGTCTGATGGAAATGACTTCGAAAGGTTCGTATGACCTTATCATAGTGAATCCTCCGAGGATACACGGTGCAACGTTATCGGCGTGGAATCCCCCGGATGTAACATCTTCCGCGTGTGCCGCACAGAGGACGACTTCCGTAGGAGAGAGTTTCTCTCCTGTGAGCACATGAGCGAGGTATGCTCCACCGGCAGCGGATGCACCTGAAGATCCGATTCCGCTGCAGGGCCTGATTCCTTTCTTGATCTTGATTTCGATACCGAAATCCGCACCTGTTCTCTTCAGGACTTCTGCGGCTGCGATACTCACGGAGTTCTTTTCCGGATCTTTGGGAATACCTTCGCTTCCGGGTCCGGAAATCTCTGAAATCTTTATTCCCGATTCGATTTTTCTGCCTTCGATTGTATCGTACGGTTCGTCGAGAGCCAATCCGAATATGTCGAAACCTGCTCCGAGGTTCGATGTCGTGGCCGGCGCGTGAATCTTAATCCATTCGCTCATGATATCACGTGTTTACTGAAAATGTGTTATACTTATTCCCTATAAAATCTGTCTGTCACGGCGGTGTTTGGGGAGTTACATTTTGTCAATTGCGGCAATAATATCGTGTTATCAATAACAAAACCCTCATGACAACATTAATAACGATGACATCATAACCGCGGAACATGAGGATAGCCGCTGTCATCAAGGACAGATGTCAGAACAAGAAATGTAATCAGGAATGCATCAAATTCTGTCCCCTTATGAGGACAGGCGTGGATTGTATAATCCTCGGGGAAAGAGGCAAACCCATCATTTCCGAAACACTCTGTGCAGGATGCGGTATCTGCGTCAACAAATGTCAGTTCGAAGCTATCAAAATCATCGGTCTTGCCGATGAACTCAAGACTGAAATGATTCACCAATACGGTGAGAATTCATTCCGTTTATACAGGCTTCCCGTACCCAAGAAAGGTTTCGTGACAGGTATCCTCGGTCCGAACGGTATCGGTAAGTCGACGGCTATCAAAATGCTCTCCGGAATGGAGATTCCGAACCTCGGAAGATATGACAATCCTCCTTCAAAAGAAGAAGTTCTGCAGTATTTCGCGGGAACCGAGATGCACGATTATCTTCAGAATGTGTATGAAGGAAAGATCAAGACTGCGACAAAACCGCAGTATGTCGATAAACTTCCTTCGCAGGTGAAAGGTGTCGTAAGAGATCTCCTTTCCAAAGTTCAGGAAAGGATGACCGTTGAAGAAGCGGCAAAAGAATTCGATCTTACCGAAGTCCTTGACAGAGAACTGTCAAAACTCTCGGGAGGAGAACTTCAGCGTCTCGCCATGGCGGCTACGATGATGAAAGACGTTGACGTTTACTTCTTCGATGAACCTTCGTCATATCTCGATATCTATCAGAGAGTGAAGATGGCAAGGCAGATCAAAGCGTTATCCGAGACTAAGCAGGTTGTCGTCATCGAACACGATCTGGCTATTCTTGATTTCCTTGCCGATAATGTAAGCGTTGTTTACGGTACCGAGGGTGCATACGGAGTATTCACGCTCTCGCGTCAGGTACGTACCGCAATCAATGTCTACCTTGACGGTTACCTCCCGGAAGAAAACATCAGATTCCGCGACAGGCCCGTCGAATTCTTCGCAACACCTCCGAGAGGAGAATGGAACACCGCGAATCTTGTTGAGTTTGATACAATTAGGAAAAAATTCTCGGGATTCGAACTTAAGGTAAATCCCGGTGCGATTAAAATCGGTGAAACCGTCGGTATCGTAGGTCCGAACGCTACAGGTAAGACAACATTCGTCAAGATTGTAGCAGGCGAACTGGAAGCCGACGAAGGCAAATTGGATACAAAACTGAAGATTTCCTACAAACCTCAGTACATCACACCCGACTTCGACGGTACAGTCAAAGAATTACTGTACACAGAAGCATTCGATGTAATCGATACGGGATTCTTCCAGACGGAAGTATTCGAACCGCTTTCCATCAAACATCTGATGGATAAACAGGTGAAGAACCTGTCAGGCGGAGAACTTCAGCGTGTTGCAATTACGTTATGCCTCGCAAAGGATGCAGATATCTATCTTATCGATGAACCTTCGGCTTATTTGGATTCGAACCAGAGGATGAATGCCGCAAAGACCATCAGAAGAATGATGGAAAAAACAGGTAAGAGCGGAATGATCATCGACCACGATATGTACTTCCTTGACATGGTTTCCGATTCGATGATGGTATTCGGAGGAAATCCGGGTCACGAAGGTATTGCGGACGGTCCGTTTGATATGAGAGAGGGAATGAACAGATTCCTGAAGGCTGTGGATATTACGTTCAGAAGAGATGCGGAAACCCACAGACCCAGAATCAACAAACCCGACTCGAGATTGGACAGAGAGCAGAAGTCGAGAGGCGAGTATTACTACGCCGATCCGACCGCGAGCGGTAAAAAATGATTGACAGGATGCTCATCCGCGGGGCGAAAGTCCACAATCTCAAGAATGTAGATGTGAATATTCCGTTAGGTAAAATTGTCGGAATTGCGGGTGTTTCCGGTTCCGGAAAATCCTCATTGGCATTGGGCGTTCTTTATGCGGAAGGCTCACGCCGTTATCTTGAATCTCTTTCCACATATACACGCAGACGTATGACCCAGGCATCGAAAACAAATGTCGATGACATTCAGTATGTTCCGGCAGCGCTTGCGTTGCATCAGCGCCCCGGTGTTCCGGGAATCCGGAGTACATTCGGTACGGGAACGGAATTACTCAACAGCCTCCGTCTGATGTATTCCCGTCTTGCGAATCACAGATGTCCCAACGGACATTATCTCGAACCTTCTTTTTCCGTCGCCACAGGTAAAGAATCAGTCTGTCCCGAATGCGGTGCACATTTCTGGGCTCCGTGTGCGGAAGAATTGGCATTCAATTCGCAGGGCGCATGTCAGAAATGCGGGGGCACGGGAAGTATCCGCACAGTGGATGAATCCACTCTTGTTCCCGACGATTCTCTTACAATCGACGGGGGTGCGGTAGCTCCGTGGAACAGTCTGATGTGGTCCCTTATGACGGATGTCTGCCGTGAAATGGGTGTACGCACGGATGTCCCGTTCAGAGATCTGACTGCAGAAGAGAAGGAGATTGTCTATCACGGACCTGCCGTAAAGAAACATATTCTCTACAAATCAAAGAACACAAATCAGGCAGGAGAATTGGATTTCACCTATTTCAACGCCGTATACACCGTTGAGAACGCACTTTCCAAAGTAAAAGACGAGAAAGGAATGAAACGTGTGGAGAAATTCCTGAAAGAAGATATTTGTCCCGACTGTCACGGAACACGTCTTTCCGATGCGGCACGTGCGCCCAAACTGAGAGGAATATCTCTTGACGAAGCGTGTAAGATGACACTTTCGGAACTTGTCGATTGGGTATACGGCGTTCCCGAAAGTTTACCTGAAAAAATGCGCCCGATGGCTGGCAGCATATGCGAAGCGTTTCTTGACACCGCCAAACGTCTTATCGATCTCGGTTTGGGTTATCTGACACTCGACCGTTCCGCCTCGACGCTTTCCACGGGAGAACGTCAGAGAATGCAGTTGGCACGTGCCGTTCGCAATCGCACAACAGGAGTTCTTTACGTATTGGATGAGCCTTCGATCGGACTGCATCCTTCCAATATTGTCGGATTGACAGGTGTAATGCACGACCTTGTCGCAGACGGAAATTCCGTAATTTTAGTGGATCACGACACACAGATTCTGAAAGAAGCCGATTGGATTATTGAAATGGGGCCGGAAGCGGGTGCAAAAGGCGGACATGTGATTGCAGAAGGAACAATTCCCGCAATAGAAGAAAATCCCGTGTCGCAGATCGGACCGTTCCTTTCGGGAAAGGCCGAAACAAAACTGAGAAACTGCGCATTAAAAGAAGAAATGTTCGCAAACGGAACGATTCATCTTTCCACAGGGCAGATTCATACCGTCAAACCCCTGGAAGTCGATATTCCGAAAGGCCGTCTGACCGTTGTGACCGGTGTATCGGGCTCAGGTAAAACAACTACGGTGTTGGAATGTCTCGTTCCCGCACTTGACGCAAAGATCAATAAGGAAGCACTGCCGGAACACATTCATTCAATCGAAGCGAAAGGTATTGCACACATCAAACTCATCGATGCGACACCCATCGGAATCAACGTCCGTTCTACGGTGGCGACATATGCGGGAGTTCACGACGAGTTAAGAAAACTCTATGCGAAATCCCCCGATGCAAAAGAAAAAGGATACAAAGCGAGTGATTTCTCCTACAACACGGGAAATCTCCGCTGTTCGGGATGCGACGGAACAGGTGTCGTAAGCCTTGATGTGCAGTTCCTGCCCGATGTCGATATTCCGTGTCCGGACTGTCACGGTTCGCGTTATTCAAAAGAGGCATACGCAGTAAAACTTACGAACAAAGCAGGAGTGAGCGTTTCACTTCCCGAACTTATGGAAATGGATGTGAACTCTGCCATCGAATTCTGTAAAGATATGAAGACAGTCTGTCAGAAACTCAGTATTCTGAAACAGCTCGGTTTAGGTTATCTTACATTGGGCGAAGAAACACCGAGTCTCTCGGGAGGCGAAGCACAGCGTCTGAAACTTGCAAGTGAAACAGGCAGAACACAGGATGATTCCGTCTTCGTATTCGACGAACCTTCGATCGGACTTCATCCGCTTGACGTTCAGGTTTTACTGAAAGTATTCCAAACCCTTCTCGACAACGGTGCGACGGTTATCGTGATAGAACACGATTTGGACGTAATCCGCAACGCGGATTACATCATCGACATGGGGCCGGGCGGCGGCGAAGCAGGGGGAAGGATTGTTGCGAAAGGAACGCCTGACGAAATCCGCAGCAATCACGACAGCATCACGGGAAAATATCTGTGACGGGATTTTAATTAATACTTAATCTGGCACTGTATTTCTTAATAATATGATTATTAGGATGTCCTAAAAAACATAATGAATATATATCTCCACAAAAATGTACCATTATGATTTCAAGGGCGGACACACACGTCCACACCCACTATTCCGGTATCTCGAACTACAAAGCTCTGAGATTTCCAGAATCGGTCACGAAGCCTGAAGAACAGGTCGAGTGCGCAAGGAAAAACGGAATGAATCTTCTGTGTATTACGGATCACGACGCAGTCAAAGGGGCATTCGTTGCAAAAGAATACGCCAAAAAGTATGATGATTTTACCGTTGTGATAGGTGAAGAAGTCACCACCGCCGACGGAGAAGTTCTCGCATACGGACTGAATGAACTCATTCCCCCGTATCTCTCGATTGAAGAGACGATGGACCGCATCCGTTCTCAGGACGGATTGGCGGTAGCACCTCACCCATACAGTTTCTACTTACACTGTCTGAAAGACAGAATCAAAGATCTCGATCTCGACGGTATCGAAACCATCAACGGAGGACACGTCGACAAATATACCAACACCAAAGCACAGTTGGTATTCACAAAAAACCCCGGAAGATGGGCCGCATTGTCCGGGAGCGATGCACATTCGACTTACACAGCGGGATACAATTGGACCGAATTCGAAGGTTTCGGCGAAGAAGATTTCAGACATGCTATCCTCAAGAAGAAAACAATTCCCTGCGGCGAACCCGCACCTGTTATCGCACAGGTTCAGTGGAGTATCAAAGTCGTTACGAGTGCCCAGAAAATGATGGCACAGGCTATGGTCGGTAAATTGGAAGCCGATCCCGACAATCCTCTGATAACAAAAATCATCAGTCTGCCTTTGGTGAAGAAAGTCGCGGGAATAATCGGAGGTTCACTGTATCTTATCCCTCCGATACCGTATATCGGCGCTTTCGCAGCTACGAAATGGCTTGAGAAAACATCGCAGAACCTTCTCAACCAGGTCGAATACAAATTGGAGGCCAGCAATTGCCCCAGGCCGCCTGTAAGGTGATTGTCCGCATTCCGAAGGAATTCTCGGACAGATTGATGGATGCGGTAAACGAAGTCATCGAGCCTTTCTATCCCGGTTACGACAGATGTTTCAGTATAACCGAATCCAAAGGAACATGGAGATCTTTGGAAGGTTCGAATCCGTATAACGGAACGATCGGCGAGATAACAATTGCAGAAGAACTGTCAATTGAATTCATCTGCAGAGAAGATGAAATTGAAGAGGTTCTGAAAACAATTAAGAGAATCCACCCGTACGAGGAACCCGGTATCGATGTTATCCCCTGTTACGGATGGAAGTCTCTGATTCACTGATTCTCTTTCGGAGTGTATGTGTACACACTGTCGAAGATTCTCTGAAGCCTGTGTGTTTTCAGAGAATTTACTCTGTAATCATATTCTTCACTGTCGATAAGTCCCATTTCTTTGTACTTATCCAACATAGAGAATGCGAGATCGTACGAAGAATCGACTCCGACGATGATATCGATGTATCTGTTCCTGAAGTTGACCTTTTCAGGAAGAACTCCGCCGTTGTCTTTGATGAATTTTTCCTTGATCTTGGGATACAGTCCGAGGTTTGCATCACACGCAGCCTTGGCATCCTCATACCTCTCGGCTCCGATGTACGCATCGATAAGCATCTCGTTGATCAGGAACATTTGGTAATCATCCAAATCACATGCTTCGTATGCCTGAACACAGAGTGTAACGGCAAACTTGGGGTTCTCATCTTTCAGAGATTTGTCAATCACAGATAAGAAAAATCCGTACGATGACGAAGTATCCGCACCGTCGAGATATCTCGACAGTCTCAGCCTGTCTGCGTCATTGAGAGAAAGATACCATTTCTTCAGTCCTGCATCCGATATCTGCTTGGGAAGATCCATATGTTCCACCGAATCGATTGGACCGATTTAATATTATTCTGTGTCGGTACCTCTGAACCACGAGAAGAGAATTCCCACTATGCTGAACACTATGCATATCGACCATGCATATCTGAGAATTTCTACGAATACTTCGTAATTCGAAGGCTCTATTACCGCATCGGTTCCCATGAATACCGAGATGAGACATGTCGCAAGACCCATGGACATCATCATACCCGTCTGTCTGAAAACGGCAATCATTCCGGATGCCTGATTGTACTGATTTGCCTTTACGTAAGACATAACTGCGTTTGTATTCGGTGCGGCGAACATACCGAATCCCATTCCCATGAAGAACTGCGAGATGTAGATTGCAGTGTAATTGACCGTAATGTTCGATGCGTAAAGCAGTATCACCAAACCGATACAGAGCATAATCATTCCCGCGGTAGGGAGAATACGCTTGTCCATTGTGTCAGACAATCTTCCCGAAATCAGTGCGAATACTACCTGAACAACGGGCTGAATTATCATCACTATTCCCGCTTCCGTTGCGGTCAGAAGGCCGATACCCTGAAGATATCTCGAAAGGAAGAACGAAACAGAGAATGATGCTGCATAGTTGAGAAACAAAGCAGCCATGGATCTTCTGAATGCTCTTGTCGAGAACAGTTCGATGTGGAATATCGGATATTTCTCGATTGATTCGTATTTAATGAATCCGACGATAATCAACGAACCGACGATTATCATGATGACAGCGTAGATTTCCGGTAAAGAAATCAGACCGAACATCATAATCAGTATTCCCACAGCATAGATTGCGGAACCTTTCATATCGAAGATATCGTTGGGCGTGCTGGTGACATTATCCTTGTACTGGGTCATCATAAGTGCAGCCAATAACATCAGCGGAACCAACATCAGGAAAAGCGATCTCCATCCGAAGATATCGGTCATGAAACCTCCCAGGATCGGTCCTACGGATGCTCCGACATAAACGAATGCAGTATTGATTCCCAATGCCGTACCGCGTTCGTTCGGAGAGTAAACATCTGCAATCATTGAGACACACGTACATGACGTGAACGCCATACCTACTGCCGTTATTCCCCTGAAGAAATACAAAGCAACGATATTCGGCGAGAATATCGAACATAATGCTCCGATGGCACCTACAACCGCACCCCAGATGAAAGTACGTTTCTTTCCGTAGATATCCGCCAACCTCGAGGCAGGCAGCATACACATTACGGAAACAATAAAATAAACACTGGAAACCCAGCCCAATTCGTGCTCACTGCACCCGAGGTCTACCTGAATAGCCCCGAGTGCCAGATTGAGCATTCCGCCCGCAAACGGGTTGATAAAGATGGCAGTGCATGAGGCCGCCAATACAAGGCGTCTGACATTCTTGCTGTATTGTGCGTCACTCATGCGTATGCCTTTAACTCTCGATACCTGTCGAGATCATCTTACGGTTCTTCTCGAGAAGATCCATCTTCTTTGCGGGGATACTCTTGACAAGTCCTTTGTCGAGATTCTCCTGCGAACAGAATTCGGTTTCCTTCCAGAGTCTTCCCACGATAATCATGTTCGCGGCACCTTTCACACCTGCTTCCTCGGAAAGTTGGGATGCGGGAAGATAGATGACTTTGACATCGTCTCTTTCGACTTTCTTGTGAATCAGGGTGGAATCGAGGATGATTAATCCTCCGGGAACGACATCGTTCACGAACTTATCCAACGAAGGAAGGTTCATCGCAACAAGAATGTCGGGGTTTGTTACCTGAGGCGAACCGATCTTGTTATCCGAAACACAGACGGAGCAGTTTGCGGTTCCTCCTCTCATCTCGGGGCCGTATGACGGAAGCCATGAGACTTCTTTACCTTCCATCATTCCCGCGTATGCGATTACTTTTCCAGAGAAGAGAACACCCTGTCCTCCGAAACCTGCGAAGAGAATGTTGAGATCCTTCATTCTTTTCCCTCCCCGATATCCTTGTAGACTCCCAAGGGGTAGTACGGAAGCATGTTGTCTCTGAGCCACTGAAGAGCGTCTTTGGGTGACATACCCCAGTTGGTGGGACATGTGGATACAACTTCTACGATACAGTATCCTTTGCCTGCCATCTGATACTCGAAAGCCTTCTTGATCGCCCTCTTTGCTTCTTTGACATTCTTTACACAATCGACGGTTACACGCTGTGCGAGTGCCACACCGTCCAACGAGGAAAGAAGTTCGCAGACTCTTATCGGGTTACCTGCAACCTTTACATCCCTTCCGTAAGGTGTGGTCTGTGTGACCTGTCCGGGAAGTGTCGTAGGTGCCATCTGACCTCCGGTCATTCCGTAGATTGCGTTGTTGATGAAAATCGCAACAATATTCTCTCCCCTTGCCGCTGCGTGAACGGTTTCTCCCGCGCCTATTGCCGCGAGATCTCCGTCACCCTGGTAGGTGAACACAACATTGTCTGGTCTGGCTCTTTTCACTCCGGTAGCGACTGCGGGAGCACGTCCGTGAGGTGCCTGAACCATATCGCATCCGAAATAGTTGTATGAGTAAACGGAACATCCGACGGATGCGACTCCTACGGTCTTTCCTTCGACACCCAACTCGTCGATTACTTCCGCGACGAGTCTGTGTACGATACCGTGCGTACATCCCGGACAGTAGTGGAACGGGACGTTGAGAAGTGCTTTGGGCCTCTCGCCCTTAACTTTCGTCATTGTAACCCTCCGTTGATTCTTACAATCTGTTCATACACTTCTTTGGTTGTGGGAATCATACCGCCTGTGCGTCCGAAGAATTCCACGGGTCTGCTGCATTCGATTGCGAGTTTTACGTCATCAACCATCTGACCCATGTTCATCTCGACATCGAGGAACACTTTCGCGTGTCCGGCATGCTTTTTGAAGACTTTCTTGGGGAAAGGCCAAAGTGTGATAGGTCTGAGCAATCCTACTTTGATTCCTTCCGCTCTTGCTTTGTCTACGGCAGATCTCGATACTCTTGAGGATGCGCCGTATGCCGTGATTATGATGTCCGCATCGTCGCAGAGATATTCTTCCGACCTCTGTTCCTTCTCTTCGATTTCCTCATATCTTTTGAATCTCTCGATGTTCAGACGCTCGAGTGTCGGAGGATCGGTGTTGAGCGAGTTAATGACGTTGTGCGGCCTCTTATTCTGATGTCCGCATGCAGCCCACTCTTTGCAATCGTTTTTCGGTTCCTTCGGTTCCGGAAGAACGACGGGTTCCATCATCTGTCCGAGCATACCGTCGGAGAGAACCATCGTCGGAACTCTGTATTTGTCTCCGATGTCGAATGCATCCGAAATAAGATCTACAGTCTCCTGCACAGTGGAAGGTGCCAGGATAATAAGACGGAAGTCTCCGTGACCTACCGATTTTGTAGCCTGATAATAATCGGACTGCGAAGGCTGAATTCCTCCCAATCCGGGACCTGCCCTCTGAACGTTGACAATAAGACAGGGAACATCGGATCCCGCAAGGTAGGAAATTCCTTCGGACATAAGACTCACACCCGGCGAGGATGTTGAAGTCATAGCTCTTACTCCGGAAGCTGCGGCACCGAGAACCATGTTGATCGATGCAACTTCGGATTCTCCCTGAAGGTAAACTCCTCCGATCTTGGGCATTCTTTTTGACATGTACGCCGCGACTTCTGTCTGAGGTGTAATCGGGTATCCGAAGAAGTGTCTGCACCCGGCTGCGATTGCAGCCTCGGCGATAGCTTCGTTTCCTTTCATGAGAACTCTTTCGCTCATTTACTCAACCTCCACCCTTACGGCGACATCGGGGCACATCACCGTACACGATCCGCATCCTGTGCACTGGGACTGATCGGTCACGTGCGCAGGGTGATATCCTTTGTTGTTCGTCACCGACTTATCCAATGCGAGGATGCCTTTGGGACATGCAATGACGCACATCTCACATCCTTTACAGATGTCATTATCAACGATTACCTTCGGCATTTATTCATCTCCTCTCTCCCATGGGGCACCAATGAAGATATCAATCGGGTATACTTTCTCTTCTTTAATTATGGTATCCCCCAACGCCCTGGGTGCTGCGGTCGTTACGATCGGGACGCCCATGACAGCCGATGTACGCTCGGCGAACGCGTATGAATCCTTCACTGTGTCAACGGTTGTCAGCTGTTTCAGATGCGAATTGTTGATCAAACCCGTGATTTTAAGATGACAGGTTTTCTCGATTTCATTCGAAATTTCAACGGCTTCTTCAGGGGTCGTCGTCAGCGATCTGTATCTGTTTATGACGCAGAACATATCATAGTCCGTCTCCGAGATTGTGTTGGAATACCTTGACAGAGTCATGGCGCCCACATCGTCTCCTCCGACGTCTATGATAACACATTCGTCTTCGGCGATTGCGCTGTCGATTCCCGCAGGCAATGCGGGAATGTCGACGTTTGTATTTGCATAAACAGGTCCGAGAACGTGTATTCCTTCTTTCTTCAGCATCTCGGAATGATCTGCCGAACGGAAGTAGACATTGGCTGTGTCGAGATCGATCAACGTTACCTTCTTCCCTTCTCCCGCACACTGCAGTGCGAGATTGAGGCATAGGTTCGTCTTTCCCGTGCCGTAATGTCCGCAGATGACGGTAACACGTTTCCTTATCGGATTCATCGGAATTCCTTGATGAGGAAATCCCTTTTTAACGTATGCTTACCGCATAACGGATACCGTATCCTGACAACGACTTACGTAACGTATCCGATTATACGATAGATTGTTCTCACACGTGTACGCCCGTGCCCGCGTAAGCTTTTAATAGGATTTTATTGTCGAACTTTCCGACTACCATGTACAACATCACGGAGATTTCGGAGCGCATCGGAGCTATGCGCGATCTTTGCGGATACACGATTGAAGAGATGGCCGTTGCCACCGACTGCACTGTCGAGGAATACACCGAGTGCGAAGAAGGAAAGAAGGATTTCTCATTCACCTTCCTCTACAAATGTGCAGAAAAATTCGGGATTGATATGGTAGAGCTCCTCACAGGAGAAAATCCGCATCTCACCGATTTCACAGTCGTTCACGACGGAAAAGGACTTCCTATCAAGAGACGTTCCGGATTCGATTACTTCCACCTTGCTTCATATTTCAAAGGCAAGATTTCCGAGCCTTTCCTCGTGAAAGCAGCCTACAGGGAAGAGGAACAGGATAAAGAAATCCACACATCCGTCCACGAGGGACAGGAATTCGATTATGTTCTCTCGGGAAGCCTGAGATTCACATACGACGGACACGAAGAGAACCTTATCGAGGGCGATTCCGTGTACTACGATTCGGGAAAGCCGCACGGAATGATAGCGACCAGTAAAGACGGATGCACATTCCTTGCGATCGTGATGAAAGAAGGTTCCAAGAAATGACGAGAGACATCAACCTGAGATACGTTGATGAGACCTTCGATCCGAACGGATTACTGAAGACATTCAGCGTACACTATCCTGACAATTTCAACTTCGGATACGATATCGTCGACGATATCGCGGTAAACGATCCGAACAGAAGGGCATTGGTCTGGTGCGACGACAGAGGTCACGAGAAGATCTTCACATTCGCAGACATAAAAAGAATGTCCGACAAGACTGCAAACTACCTCACATCGAAAGGCGTGAAGAAAGGAGACATGGTTTTGGTCATACTGAAACACAACTACCAGTTCTGGTATGTCTCCGTCGCACTGCACAAGATGGGCGCGGTTATGATTCCTGCGACATACATGCTTACGAAGCATGATATCGAGTATCGTATCAACTCCGCTTCCGTCAAAGCAGCTATCGTAACATCCGATGCACCGGTTTACAATGAATTCCTGAAAGCTGAAAACATCCCCACACTGAAATTCAAAGCGATCACAAACGTCGAATGGAACGGTCCTGTGGAAGGATTTGACGATTTCGATAAGGGTGTGGAAGAAGCATCCGAGGATTGGAAGAAAGTCAACACACACGTGCGCGATATGATGCTCATCTACTTCACCTCCGGAACCTCCGGAAACCCGAAGATGGCGGTACACGATTTCTCCTATCCGATAGGACATATCCTTACGGCAAAACATTGGCATTGTGTCGTACCCGACGGTCTTCACTGGTCCGTTGCGGAAACAGGATGGGCAAAGAACGCATGGGGAAAACTCTACGGTCAGTGGATTATGGAAGCCGCAGTGTTCGTTTACGAATACGACGGAAGATTTGAGCCTAAAACAGTCCTCGATCTTATCGAAAAGTACAGGATAACGACATTCTGCTGTCCTCCGACGATGTTCAGGATGTACTGTAACGCGGGACTCGAAGGTCACGACCTGTCTTCATTGGTTCACACCAACATTGCGGGAGAAGCATTGAATTCCGATACATTCGACAAATGGTATCAGGCAACAGGCCTGAAACTCATGGAAGGATTCGGACAGTCGGAGTCTACAGTCATTGTAGGAAACCTGAGAGGAATGGAACCCAAGCCCGGATCCATGGGAAGGCCTTCTCCCCAGTACAAAGTGGATATTATCGATCAGGACGGAAAGAGCTGTCCTCCCGGTACCGTAGGAGAAATAGTAGTGGGAATAGAGCCCCACCCCGCAGGTATCTTCATAGGTTACTACCGTGACCGTATCAAGACAAGAGAAACATTATTCGGCGGATTCCACCACACGGGAGATCTTGCGTGGAAGGATGAAGACGGATACTATTGGTATGTGGGAAGAAACGACGATGTTATCAAATCCTCAGGTTACAGGATAAGTCCGTTCGAAATCGAGAGTGTTTTACTCAAACACCCGTGCTGTCTCGAATGCGCAGTAACCGCAGTTCCTGACGAAGTCAGGGGACAGATCGTCAAAGCAAGTATCGTCCTCAGAGACGGATTCGAACCTTCGGACGAACTGAAGAAAGAACTTCAGAACTTCGTGAAACACGAAACTGCTCCGTACAAATACCCCAGGGCAGTGGAGTTCGTAAAAGAATTACCCAAATCGGTCAGCGGAAAGATCAAACGCGTTGACATAAGAAACAAAGACAAAGCCGAATTCGCAGAGAAGAGAGGTGAAAAGAAATGATGGGCATCAACCTTCGTTACGTTGATGAGGAATATGATGCAGACGGCATCATCTCCAAATACAAACTGAAATACCCGGAGAACTACAACTTCGGATACGATATCGTAGATGAAATTGCGGCGGCGGAACCCGACAGACCGGCAATGGTCTGGTGCAACCCCGCCGGAGAGGAGAGAAAATTCACCTTCGGAGACATCAGCAGACTGTCGAACAAAGCTGCGAATTACTTCAGATCGCTTGGAATCAAAAAAGGCGATGCCGTCCTCGTAATTCTGAAACGTCACTATCAGTTCTGGTATGTTTCCGTTGCATTACACAAACTCGGAGCGGTTATGGTTCCGGCAACATTCATGCTCACGAAACGTGACATCGAATACCGCGTACGTTCCGCTTCGATCAAAGCGGCAATATGCACACTCGAAAGCGGAGTATGTGAAGCGATTGATGCATCCGAAGACATTCCTTCTCTTGAAATCAAAATGACCGTCAACGGTCCGAGAGACGGATGGAAATACTTCGACGGTGAGATGGAATCCTTCCCCGACACAATGGAGAGAGTGGAAACATCCGCTAAAGAGCCTATGCTTATGTATTTCTCTTCGGGAACATCCGGTTACCCGAAGATGGTTCTTCACGACCACCTGTACTCTTTGGCACATCTTTTCACTGCAAAGCACTGGCAGAACGTGGATCCCGAAGGAATACACTTCACCATAGCCGATACAGGATGGGGTAAAGCGGTATGGGGTAAACTCTACGGCCAGTGGATAATGGAAGCGGCAGTGTTCGTTTACGACTTCGAGAAATTCGACGCAGACGACATCATGAACATCATAACAAAATACAGGATAACATCGCTCTGCTGTCCTCCTACGATGTTCAGAATGTTCTTCAACGCAGGTGTGGATAAACACGACTTGTCTTCACTGAAATACTGCTGTATTGCAGGAGAAGCACTGAATCCCGATATCTTCTACAACTGGGAGAAATCCACAGGCCTGAAACTCATGGAAGGATTCGGTCAGACAGAAACAACCTGTACAATCTGCAACGTACGCGGAATGAAGCCCAAGCCCGGTTCAATGGGTAAACCTTCCGCACAGTATCACGTAATAATCGCAGATCCCGAGGGCAATCAGTGTCCTCCCGGTCAGACAGGAGAGATTCTCATTGAATACGGAGATCCGAGTCCTCCGGGAATCATGAAAGGATACTACCGCAACGAAGAAAAAACAGCTGCGGCAATCCACGACGGTTGGTTCCACACAGGCGATGTTGCGTGGATGGATGAAGACGGATACTATTGGTTCGTCGGCCGTGTGGACGATGTTATCAAATCCTCGGGTTACAAGATCAGTCCCTTCGAGATTGAAAGTGTTCTCGTTACACATCCCGCCGTGCTTGAGTGCGCTATCACAGGCGTACCCGACCCCGTCAGAGGACAGATTGTAAAAGCTACGGTTGTCCTCAGAGACGGATACGAAGCATCGGACGAACTCAGAAAAGAACTTCAGAACTTCGTAAAGCGTGAAACGGCTCCGTACAAATACCCCAGGGCATTGGAATTTGTAAAAGAACTTCCGAAGACAGTCAACGGAAAGATTATGCGTGCGGCAATCAGAAAGGAGGATGAGAAACATGAGTGAGAAAATCCTCCGTACGTTCACCACACGTACTCCCGATAAACCGGGTGCATTCATGCTTGCGTGTAAAGTAATCATGAACCACGACGGTAACATCGTGCGTGTAAGTTTCAACAAAGGTGTGAATCTCTTCATCGAGGTATGCGCGACAAGAGAACAGCTCGATGCCATCGATAAAGAACTCAGCGACATCTCATACGTCGACTACATGCCGAAAGAGCCTACGATTCTTGTCATGGACGTGAGAATCAAAGACCGTCCCGGTGCGTTATACCCTGTGCTGAAAGTCATCGACAGATACAACGTCAACATCTCGTATCTCAACTCAAAAGCCGAGAACAGAGACTATCAGAACTTCAACATCGGAATGGAAGTGGAGAAACCCGAAATTTCCAAGAAAATTCTGGATGAGGTTGCATCTATCTATCCGCTTGATGTCGTCTCATACAACGGAAACTATCCCGATTTGGATAACACAGTGAATTACATCCGTCTCGCGAACAACGTTCAGAAACTGTTCAGTCTTAATGATGAAACGGTAATGAAATTCATCGACGAATCTCAGAAAGTGACAGATGTAATGAAGGAACACGGTCAGGATCCCGGACTTGTATTCGAAAGCGTAAAACAGCTTGCCAATTTCATCGCATTCCACAGAGATCTGAACTTCAAACCCAGGATCACCGAAATTCCTCTTACCGACGAGACAACGCTGCATGTGATTGAACCTCCGTGCGGAAGCAACACATACGTACTGAGAAACAACGACAGTCTCATGTTTGTGGATTCGGGATTGGGAATATTCTCCGATGAAATGATTACGGAACTCAGAGAGATGTTTCCGTGTTTCTTCAGCATGGAAAAGACAATGATTGCAACCCACGGAGATGTGGATCACAACGGATTGTTATCCGTTATCGAAAACGCAAAGATTCTCATGACCGCAAAAACGAAGAAGATTCTCACAGGAAATTCCGATTCCGATGCAGACAACGTCTTTGCGGACTGTTTCGGACGTCTGAGCAGAATCGTCAACGATTATGAAGATCCTAATCCCGATGCAATCGACATCCTCGGAAAGAACGTTCCCGAAGAACATGAGGATATTCTCCTCATCGATAAGCTGAAATTCGGAGATCTTGAATTCGAAGTCTACGAAGGAAACGGCGGACACATGAAGGGCGAGACAATCCTCTACTGCAGAGATCCGAAGATTCTGTTCACAGGAGATATTTACTCCAACATGAAGGAACTCTCCCCCGACAGAGCCGAATTCGAGACTGTAGCGCCGTTCCTCCTGAAGAACTCCTATTCCGATTCAGAGAGACTGTCATCCGTACGTTCCGCAATCAGAAAACTGATTGACAGAGACGGAACGTCGGGAATGATTGTCTGCGGCGGACACGGAGCGGTGAAAAAGCTCTGATTATTCGACTTTGAATGAAACGTCGGACTTAAGGCAGAGGTCTCCGGCGATCTCTGCCGCCTTTATTACCGCAGAAGGTACAGGGCACGCAACATGCGGGAGTTTCTCTCCCGCTGCCTTGTATATGCAGTTTTCACAGAACGGTGTCGCAATCGCATCGAATAACGATACCGTTCCGAGATTCTTTCCGAATTCCCTTACGTTGGGGCATTCGCTTTTGATTTTGAATGTGATGTTCATTTCTTCGTCCATAGACGGTGTTACCACTGTCTTGAACCTGCATACGCCTGCATCCACTGTGATTGATGTGTCTGCCATGATATCCTCTGAACTGCATTATGTGAATCGAAGGGATAAAAAGACTCTTACGGGTCCTGCGGATTGATCAGTCTGTTGAGTACAGCATCCTTGATGAATCCGTTGTACCTGTTCATATCAGGCCTTTCCGTCATTATTGTGTCGACGGTTTCCTTGATATGAGTGAACAGTCCTTTGTAAATCCTGCATGCGGAACCGCCGGGAGAATCGACCTTGCCGTCTGCAAGAGCGTCGATTGTACATCCCCCGTTACAGTATCTGTAAATTTCACAGTCGGCGCATTCCTTCCTTCTCTGAATCGAAGGAACCAAAATATTTCTCATGCCGTCGGAATCGAAGAGTTCCTCGATACTGTTCACTTCATTGATATTTCCGAGACAGAACTCGGGAGGACATGCCTTACCGCAGGGATACACATCGCCGTTGGGGTACACGCAGATCCATTTCATAAGACATGAAGCGTGGGGACAGTCCGAAATGTTCGGATAACCGTCCAATGCCGTCATTACATACGGATAAAAAGGCAGAACGGGAATCTTTACCGAAGGGTCTTCAATCCATTTGTCAAATACTTCAATCGCATTCTCGACATACTCATCGGGATCCAATTCCAAATCGGGATTGTCACAGGCGGTTCCCGACATAATCACGGGATTGAACGAAAACGAAGCTCCCATTCCCTTGAATTTCTCGTAAATCGACATCATATCTCCGACGTTTCCGCCGTGGATTGTCGAGCTGATAAGGAACATATGATTCTTGGAAACCATATATTCCACCAATTTATCGGTCTTCTTGGCATCCATTCCGGGACGGAGTCCTTTCTCGAATCCCCCTTCGTAAGAAATACCGAGGTTCACTCTGTTGTTTTTACAGAATTCAATTAAACGTTTGTTGAGAAGCGTTCCGTTTGTCTGAATTGTATTGTCACAGCCCTGCTGTCCGTAGTACTTTTTCTGTACGTTGAACGCAGACTTATAGAAACTGACGGGAGCAAGCAAAGGCTCTCCGCCGTGCCAAATATATCTTGAGGAATCGAATCCTTCGTGTACCAATTTAACGGTCTTCTCGAACGTTCCGATGCTCATCATACAGTCGGAACGTTCGGAGACGCGGTGATAGCAGTGTCTGCACTGGATGTTACAGTCAAGCGTAGGTTTGACTATGACTGTGAGAAACCGTCCCGCCATGGACACATCCGGGCCGTCTCAGAAAGGCCAATAGCAGATCGAACAGCACTGTCCGTCCTGCGATGTGTATGCACAGCAGACGACGAGCACCACGATGATACCGATGAATGAAGCGAGACACTTCGGACCGCAGCAACCGTAACATGAAGGATCCTTGGTGTGTGCCTGGGATTCCCATGACTCCTCTCTGCCTGTGGGGCCTTTGTAGTTCATCCTTCCGAAGGACTGAATGGACTGTGAATCGTACTCCGCTGCCAGGTCTTTGTTTGATTTGGAATCTGATGTCATTCTTTCACCGTTACACGCATACACGTGTCTGAATACGGCATAATTGGCAGAACAATATATTAAAGTAATGTCCGCGGATACTGGCACGATGTTCGGGTATACCGTTCCCGTTGAGGGTTTACTGTCCGTTGACGAGCGCAGAGTCTACAGAAGCTACTACTGCGAGACGTGCCACCACCTCAGGGAAGAGTACGGATTCATACCCACGCTGACAGTCAATTATGAGATGACTTTTGCGAATCTTTTCTTTAATTCGATTTTCGATGACGGGAAACTGATTGACAACAAACCCGGAGGACTGTTCTGCATAATGAGACACAGCGCATCGGATGCCAAGCTCATGAGCGATCTTTCGGCGTATACGATACTTGTGGCGAAGAACAGTCTTGTAGACGATGTTGCCGACGACAAAAACGATGTCAAAGGTAAATTGGGTCTGTTGGCACTTAATCCTTCGATAAGAAAAGCATGCAGAGATTATCCCGAATACGACAAGATAATCATGGACGGTTACGGAAAACTCCGTGAAATGGAAGAAAGCGGAGAAAAGGATCCTTTCGTTATGGGGAGATATTCCGCTCAGTCTATGATCGATGTGTTCGATTTGATGTTGGGTGATAAGATCGACGACGACATCAGAGAACTCTTCAGAGGTTTCGGTGTCTGGGTCTATATCATGGATGCCGTCGAAGATTTGGACACGGATTACAAAGAAAAACACTACAACCCGTTCTTAGTCTCAAACGATTCTTTCCAAGATAAGAAACAGTTCATCAGAGACAACATCTTCGAAATCGGAGATGTTATGGGTAAAGCGATAAAAAATATCCAGGATCTCTACGCAGTACTGCGCCCGCGCCTTAAGTTCAATCAGGGAATAATCGACAATATTATCGGAATGGGTCTTTCCGCATCCGCCCACAGAATTATACGCGGAGATAAAATGGATCTGAGTCTGAGAAATATGCTCGACGGAAGGCTGAAGAGAGGGATGCCCCCCTCTTCAATTTGATTCTTCCCTCTTCTTTCTGTCGTATTCCTCGAGTTCCGTGTACGCAACCTTTCCGACCTTTGTACGCGGAAGAGCATCGATGAATTCGAAGAGTTTCGGCACACCGTACGCTGCGATATATTCTCTGCAGTGGGCGATGAGTTTCTGTTTGAGTTCTTCGGTTCCCTCTATTCCGGGTTCGAGAACAACGTACACTTTCACTCTCTGCTGCCTTACAGGATCGGGAACGCCGATTGCGCATGATTCCACAACACCCGGGAATTTGTCAACGGCATCTTCAACCTGCGAAGGGTAGATGTTGTAACCGGAACTGACGATGATTCTCTTGTACCTCTGTTTGAAGTACACAAAACCGTCCGAATCGATGGAACCTGCGTCACCTGTGTGAAGCCATGTCCTTCCGTCTGCGTGAACTCTCAGCGTCTTTGCGGTAAGTTCGGGATCTTTGACGTATCCCATCATAACGTTCGGACCGCAGATACAGATCTCTCCTTCCTCTCCGTAGGGAAGTTCTTCTTCGGTACCGTACCTGACAATCTTGAAGAGAGTGTTCGGGAACGGAATTCCGATACTTCCTTCGTGGTATTCGTTAATGGGAGTGATACATGCGGCAGTAACCGTTTCTGTAAGTCCGTATCCCTCCCTAATGATTGTCTTACCGTTGTGTGTTTTCAGGAAGTTGTTGAAGTTCTCCCTTGTCTTCGACGGCAGTGCATCTCCTCCGGAGAATATTCCCTCAAGCGAAGACATGTCGGCATCGTTCATAATGTCGAGACCGATCATTTTCTCGTAGAGTGTGGGAACGCCCGCGATGTAGTTGGGATGTTTCTTTTTGATAAGTTTCGCATAAGATTCCGGTGTAAACGTAGGAACCAATACACACTTTCCTCCGAAAATCAGGAATGAGTGGATTCCCACACCGAGTCCGAATCCATGGAATATAGGCATAACGGAGAGAACAATGTACTCTCTTTCGGTGACATACTTGATTGCTTTGTCTGAGTAGAAATCCTCAATAAAACACGGAATGCAGTAACTGATTGCAAGTGTTCCGTACGATGTGAAGTTGAGGTTGTTATTCGAAAGGAGAATTCCTTTCGATGCGCTTGTTGTTCCTCCGCTGTAGAGAATACATGCGGGATCCTCGCCTTTTACGTCTACAGGCTCGAAAGAACCGTCTTCGGAAATTGCAAGGAATTCTTTCCATCCTATGATGTAATCCTTCTTGGGGAAATCGGGCACTTTTCTTCCCAATGTAAGCGAATATCCGATTCCTTTGATGAAACCCAATTCGTCTTTAATCGATGTTGTAACAATCTTAACAACCGAAGGTGTGTCATCCTTCACTGCGATGAAATTGTTCACGAAAGCATCCAAAGTGAACACAAACTTCGATTCGGAATTGTTCAGATAGTGTTCGATTTCCTTCTTCGCGGAAAGCGGATGAATGAGTGCGCAGATTGCTCCGCATTTCGATGCCGCATAGAACAGCTGAATAGCCTGAGGACAGTTGGGCATGCAAACAAGGATACAGTCACCCTTTCTGAGTCCCATGGCCTGAAGACATGATGCAACGTGATCTATCTTCTTTAGAAACGAAGCGTAAGTGGTATTCTTGTCCTGGAATTCGTAAGCGATGTTCTGAGGTACTCTTGTAGCTGCACCTCTCACCATCTCATAGATGGATACCTTAGGGTAGTTGATATCCGGCGATGTCTGCGTGGGATCGTAGTATTTTATCCACGGCCTTGGGAATTCTTCCATCTTACACCTTCTGATTTTGCCCGACTAAACTTACACTTAATAAAAATATTACGCCCGTTAATTACGCTGGGAATGACAGAATAGGACAGATTAACGGAACGATATCTCCTGTCATTACTCCCTGTGTCACCGGCACATATACCGCCGATATACAAAATAAGTCCTGGGCAACCTATTTATCGAACGTTGCGTTCCGTAATTCCGATGTGCGCGAACACCGTATCATCCAATGTATCCGTGCTCGACTTGATGTGCAAGGATAAGTATGCAGAAGCAAACAACCACAAACGTGCCAGAGACAACCTCAACAAGGAGTCTAAAAACTGGATTGCCACACGTAACACCAACACAGAGAGAGCGAAAGAACTCTCCAGGAAAGGTGCGGAAGCGAAAGCCGAGCGTGACACAAACAACGCAAAGGTACGTGAGCTGAAGGAACTGCGCGATCAGATGCATGCAAAAGCCGCCGAATTAAGAGAGAAAGGCGGAGAAGAGTATGAAAACGCAAGAGCCGAAGGTAACAGGTACCACGATGAGATGGCTGCATTCGCATCTAAAGGACAGCTTGCGCACCAGGTCATGGTTCAGTGTTATGAGGATGCCGATGTTGCCAGAAAACTTTCGGAAATTGCGCATAGGAAATCCATTGAGTGCAGGGAAGCCGCGAATGCGGAACACGAACTGTATATCAACACGCTCAAAGAAATCGAAGAACTGAAGAACAATCCCTTCGGCGATTTCGATTCAGAAGACGATGCGTGATGCACCGTCGGGATTTACATCTCTTCTGATTAATTCCGGAACATCTCCGGCCATTCCGAAGAGTCCGTTCGCGGATGCGATGCATCCGCGAATGTGCTCTATAGATGCAATCTTTTCCAGAGAAGAAGACAGTTCTTCCTGAGTACCTTCTTTAATCATATTTCCGAGTGCCGTTGCACAGCAGTCGGCGAGAATGACATTGTCCGAAATTACGGTGCAGATACTGCTCGTACCGAATGAGACAGACGGTCCGATTTTACCCGACGAAGAGCATATCCCGAAGATACCGTCCTGAGGTTTTACCTTCAGGGCGATGTTCTTCATGACATTGTCTCCTGAGTACAATCCGACGGAAATCTCACGGTCGATTTTCAGAGCAATATCTCCGCCGTTCTCGATAACGGCGAACGAAGCACCTGCTTCAACCATACATTCTACGGCATATACCGCAACGGCACCGGCCACACCCGCCATAGGTCCGACATCCGATAATTCCGATGCCTGGCACATACGGCGGATAAGCTCACTGTCATCCTTCGAAGGAGGATAGGAATCGTACGTAATCTTGAAGAAAGAATCCTCTGCAATCTTCGCGAGAATTATCTCTCTTGCTTCGAATATCGCGTCCTTCGCAGTCTTATGGTACTTCTCATCGGAAAGTACCGTGACTGCGGTTTCGCCTATCTCGAAGTGTATCGGCCTCATCATAACGTGAGTGTGACAGCCTTCGTCGAACACGCTGTGATACATCCGCCGCATGCAACGCATGTGTCAACATCAAGGTGTACTTCAAATGTCACAGGATCCAATTTGAATGATTTCGTGGGACATACGGAGACACACGAACCGCAGTTGAAACATTTGTCTGTGTCGCGGTCGATGTGTTTGTTCAGTTCTTCGATAACGATATCGTCGTTTCCGAAGTCTGCTACAGCTTTGTTGATTTTTGCCTCTTCACCTTTCAGTTTAACGATGAGGATACCGCCGCTTCCCTCGATCTCCGCACGGAGAATGACAGGTTCGATGTTGTATTCGGATACCAATTTGTAAACGAGGGACTCCTCTACGGCGAGTTCGTCCGTGAATCTTATCTTGTATTTCCTGTCCATGGTATCATCTCTTCACTTTGAGGGGTTTGACAGAACTCTTCTTGGGCATCATTCTGACAGGTGCCGTCAGTTCGAATTCTCCTTTCTCAATCCAATCTTTAAGCTGATTCGCAACCTTCCTCGCACCGTAGTATGATGAAAGCGAGGATGTTCTGATCTTACGTCCTTCGTATTCGATCATTCCGGATCTGAGCTGTGCGTAGTTGTACTGTCCCAGTGCAGGTCTCTTCTTGGAAGTTACACTATAGTCAATCATGCTTGTGTAAATCTCTTCATCGGAAATTGCGGCACGTTTCACGATGTCCGCATTCAGTGCGGGAATCGGAATTCCGACTCCCAACGCAATGGATGTTCCGTATCCGTAGATGTCGAGTCCGCGGACGTAGTTCCTGTCCATCTGCTTCATGTCACCGATAAGTGCCAGAGTCCTTGCTCCCGACGCGGGAACACCGTTCTTCTCCGGTGCTTCGGTGTTGAACTGAGTTCCGTTCCATGAAACATATCCTTCTCCTCCTCCGAGGAAAATGTGTGTTCCGACTCCGATCGTATCCATGTGGGGATCGTTGAGCAAAGGAGATAACTGTCCCGCGGAACTGTATGTCGCGTTCTTCATCCTCGGCAGAAGTTTGCCCATGTATGTGTGCAGCGTCCTGTCTGATGTGTTCGTTGCGAGATTGTAATTCTGATAGCAGTTACGGGGATTGTACATGTAACATTCATTGAGATCGTTGATTGTGATGTAGGTGTCGATATCCTTCCTTACGTAACAGTCGGTACCGGGGCCCCATGCGCGGAGATGGATTTTCTTACCCGCGATCAAATCCTCGATGACATGGCCTCCGCCGTATCCTTCGGGATTCTGCGATTTTGATGTCGATGCAATATATGTATCGACGGCAGCCAATCCGCCGTATGCTTCGACATCGTTCATGAAGATGTTTGTCATCCTGATCGGAGGATCGGAATGACCGAAGTTGATGAAAGCACCCGAAGAACACATCGCACCGAAGGTTCCCGTAGTGATTACATCTACCTCTTCGGCAGCCTTCTCGGCGCCTTTCTCTTTGACAAGATCGATAATTTCTTCCGCTGTGTAAACAACAGCTTTACCCTGACGGATTTTCTCGTTTATCTCTTCGTACGTCTTCGCCAACATATCCCCTCAGATCAGTCCTTTGACGTGGGCAAGCTCTGCGTTAAGAACGGAACCTCCCGCTCCCCCTCTGAGGGTGTTGTGTGAAAGTGCGAATATCTTGTAGAATTCGTCTTTCTTTCTTATTCTTCCGAGCGTAACCGCCATTCCCTTGGATCTTCCGGTTCCGCCGGCGAATACATCGAATGCGGGCTGGGGACGGTTGTCCTCTTTCCTTACGATGATGGGCTGTTCGGGTGCCGAGGGAAGTTTGAGTTTCTGAGGCTCTCCTCTGTATTCTTCGAATGTTTTGATGACATCCTCAACGGAGGGTTCCTCTTTCATACTGAGTGTTAACGATTCAAGGTGACCGTCTACTACAGGTACCCTTGCGCAGTTCGCATATACTTTGAAGTCTGCGAATTTGAACTGTTTATCCTCATACTTTCCGAGCATTTTTGCGAGTTCGGATTCCATTTTCTCTTCTTCGCCTTTGATGAACGGAACAACGTTTCCTACTGCATCGAGAGAAGGTACTCCGGGGTATCCCGCACCGGAAAGTGCCTGATAGGTTGAAATAAAAACCTGATTCAATCCGTATTTCATATTGAGTGCCGCAAGAGGTGCCGCAATTCCCGTCGAAGAACAATTCGCATTGGTGACGATGAAACCGCCGTTTGCGTAAGTGGATTGATCTTTAATCGATTCAAGGTGTTCGGGGTTGACTTCCGGGATAAGGATTGCAACATCCTTATCCATCCTGTGAGAACCTGCGTTTGTGAAAACTCCCACGCCTTTTCCCGCCAATTCCGTCTCGGTAGGTCCGGCAAGATCCGAAGGTATTCCGCTGAATGCGATTCTGCAGTTCTTCGATATCTTATCGAGGTTCATCGTCTCGATCCTCATATCGAGTGTTTCGTCTTTGTAAACGTGATCCCTCACCTTGAGGACATCTCCCAATCTCTTTCCTTCGGACCTCTCCGAAGCGTAAAGACCCTCCATCTCAAAATAGGGGTGGTCCTCGAGCATTTCGATGAATCTCTGTCCGATCATTCCTGTTGCGCCTAAAACCGCGACTTTGATCTTACCCATTTGTCCGTCACCTTGGTTTCTGAATGTCAAATAGACACATCATATAGATAAAATGTGTTCAGACTGACTGTACAGTCTGCTGGGTGCCATCCCGGGATCATTCGAAATAATGATGCTGCCTCTCCTTGGATATCGCCAGGATAACCTCTGCGATCTGTTTTGCCTCATTCTCGCTGAGACTTACTTCCTGACAGAGTTCGTGATATCTCTGAATGACTTCCTTTTCCTTCCTCTCATCCCAATAGCTCTGTCCGGACAGTTTCTTGGCTTTCGCCAGTTCATCTGCGATTTCGAGACGTGTCGCTATGGATTCGATTATCTGCTGATCCATTTCCTTGATCATGTTTCTGAGTTCGGAAGTCGTCGGCAAGATGGTTCACCTGCGATTCCTTACAGAGAATGTGTTAAAAGTAATTTTTGGAACAGCTGGTATTTCGGAATGCGCCAGGGTGTGTCCGAATTATAAAGATGTTAAAAAACAGGGGCGGTTAAGCCCCTGAAATGTGTTTAACACGCAAAATAGCCGTGGGTCTTCAGCATGCGCTTCTTTATCAGGTGTGCACCGAAGAAGTACACACATGCGATGAACGGCATCCAAAGCAGCGACCACAGAGGAATCTCGAGCCCGACACCGTCTGCGATGAGTTCCCACAGAGGTCCCGTGAACGGCAGAACCGTACCCAATACGAGTGCGATGATTGTTGTCGCAACGAGAATCTTCGAGGACCATGCCTGGAAGAACGGTAACTTGTTGGTACGCACGATGTGTATGGCCCATACCTGCATCCAATACTGCTCAATGCACCAAAGTGACTGGAACAGTATTTCGTAGGATGTTCCCGAAAGATCCACTCTCTGAACGATTGCTTCGGTCATGTTTCCTGTGAATCCGTCTACTCCCACTACGGTTACGCCTGCGCAGACAACGAATGTGAAGAACAGCCATGACATCACATCGGTAATCGGGCACATGGGTCCGTACCTGAACATGACATTCTTCAGGTTGACTGCGTCCCATTTACGCGGTTCTCTGACGAATTCGTCTTCAACCTTATCCCACGGGATAACGAGACATGCGAAATCGTTGACTAAGTTGAATATCAGAATCATCATCGCGCCCATAGGCGTGAAGTTGAACAACAGAGACGCCAAAATCAGCGAGAACATGTATCCGAAGTTAATCGAACCGATCATCTTGACGTACTTGATCGTGTTGACGTAGACTTTTCTGCCTTCGATTGCACCTTCTTTCAGAATACCCAAATCCTTCTCGAGAAGAATCATGTTCGCGGTATCCTTTGCGATATCGGTACCTGTGTCGACGGAAATGCTCACGTCGGCGTTCTTCATTGCGATGATATCGTTGATACCGTCACCCATAAGTCCTACGGTGTGACCGTTTGCACGCAACGCAACAACAATACGCGATTTGTTATCGGGAGTGAGTCTTACGAAGACATCCGTCCTCTCGACTTCCTCTTTGAGCTGCTCATCGGTTAACGCATCGATCTGCGGACCCGTAAGCATATTCTCCGTGGAGATGCCGATCTGATCCGCGACGTAGCGTGTGACGAATTCGTTGTCTCCCGTGAGAACTTTGGTGTTGATTCCGTATTCTCTGAGATCGATGATAGCGGTCTTTGCGCTCTCTTTGACAGGGTCCGTGAATACAACAAATCCCGTGAAAATCAAATCGCATTCATCCTCAACCGAGATTTCTTTTCCGGCGGGGAGGTATTTGTATGCAATACCGAGCACACGCATACCTTTTTCACTGTACCACTCGACCAATCCCATAACGTCGTTCTTGGTCTTATCGTCGAGAACCTGAATGTTCCTGTCTCCGTCAAGATATCCTGTGGAAATCGAAAGAATTTCAGGCGTGGCACCTTTCGTAATCATTACGTTGACTTCTTCGTCCTGTTTGACGACGACGGTCGCTCTTCTTCTGAAGAAATCGAAGGGAACGTCGGCTACGTACGGATACTGTTCCAATTCCTCGACATATCCGTATTCTTCGGCGTATTCGTCAATGGCCCAGTCGATCTGATTTGTAGAAGATTTGAGGTTTCTGCTGTTCAAAGCTGCGAACACTTCCACCATGTGACTGCTGTTTCCGTGAACGTCGTTGCAGTCTTTGACGGAAATCCTGTTCTCGGTGAGTGTTCCCGTTTTATCCGAACAGAGAACATCCATCGCCCCCAGATTCTGAATGGAAGTTGCATCTTTCACGATGACCTTCTTCTTCGACATATCGATGGAACCTTTGGCTAGGTTCGTCGATACTATCGTAGCCAACATCTCGGGCATCAGTCCGATTGCGAGTGTGACGGCGAATAATGCCGCGGTTTTCACAACATCGAATGCCTCTCCGCCGTTCATGAATCCCTTCACGAGCATGATGACGATTACAGGCGGAATCATGTAAAGCATGAGTTTGATCAAAACTCTCGCAATCTGTTTCGATCCCTTGTCATATGTGGTGGATGTCCTGTTCTGGGTCATCTTCTCGGTCATCGAACCGAAGATTGTGTCGTCACCGACGGTGACCACAATGGCTTCCGCGGAACCGCTAATGACATTGGAACCCATGAATGCCATGTTTGTACATCCGAGTGCGTTGTCGAAATCGGGGATGGGTTTATCGGTCTTTGTGACACCTCCGGATTCTCCGGTAAGTGCGGACTGATCCACCTTCAGATGATTCGACTTGAGAATTCTCACATCTGCGGGAACCATGTCTCCCGCATCGAGAATCACAATATCTCCGACGACTAAATCGGCGGAGTCCACCTCGATTTCAACATCCTCACGGCGGAGGGTGATGATCGTGGTGACCATACTCACAAGTTTAGCTGCGGCGTTGCTGCTGCGGGTCTCTTGGATAAATGTCATCGCACCGCTCACTAAGATGAGGGTGGTCAGAATGATTAGGTAGCTGTAATCGATCTCCTCTCCCTCTATGATAGCGCATACGGGCCAGAGAATATCGATGGCTGTTAAAGCAATAATAAAGACGTTAACGAATGCGTGATACAGTCTTTTCAGAACCACGTGTTTGTTATGATTGGTAACCACATTGTCTCCGAATTTGATACGGGATGTGGTCACTTCTTCATTATAATGCCCTTCGGGTCTGCTGTCCAATCCTTTCATCACGGTCTCTGCATCCGAGGACGCAGCGAATCTCATTCTGATATCCGGGTCAACTAAACCATTTACCACGGGAAAGTTCAACGATGTTTTACGTTTAAAGTTAGTCCTCAGTCCTTCGAATAATAAATAATCTGCTGGCACAGTGTATTTGTCTCTCACGGAACAATCGTGTTTCGTTTGAGTCCCTTACAGCAATGCACAAATATGTACATCGTAATCATGTTTCATGGATATCTCACTGAGCGAATTCGACAGATTCCCTTCCCAGAAAGCCGTGGCATCGTTGATGCTTTCAAACGGACTGTGTGTGAAGGATAACAAGATTTTCTGCGGAGATATCGAAATGAGCGATTCAGCCATCGGACGTGCTGCGGGAGTGGACAGAAGGGCGGTGAAAGCCACAGTCGATAAGATTATGACAACCCCGAAGTTACTTTCCGTATTTTCCAAGCTCAGATGCATGGCATTGTTATCCGACGTAGCTCCCGAGATCGGGTGCAGTGTTATCGAGATAGTTCCCAAAGATGCTTCGGAACCCGGAATTTTATCTGACATCACACAGGTAATCTTCGATGCGGGAATCTCCATAAGACAGGCCGTTGTCGATGACAGAGGGGTGGGAAGCGAAGCACGTCTTATTGCGGTATTGGACGGACATCTTCCTCCGAGATACATTCCGATGCTCAAATCATGCCGCGGCGTGGAAAGTATTCTCATAAGATGAATTTTAATCCGATGGAAAAACCGTTCTTCCGTAACCAAGGTAAATATACCATCCGCAAACATATCATATACGTGAAGAAAGCGGTCAAGTACGGAATCATAGCTGTCGTAGTGGTACTGCTGATAGTTATCGTCGCATTCGTGGGGGTGTATTATACGCGCATAGAGACAATGAACTCAATTCAGAAGATTACGTCATACGATGACGGATACAACATCTACAAAATGGATGTGAAGTACGACTACAGCATCGACAACATCATCAATTACGGAATAACGGACGATCAGTCGATGGTTGATGCAATCACCAAAGAATGCATTCCTCTGATTCCCGTGCATATTAAGGCACCGAAATTCGGGTGCACTGCATTCACGATGCACGATACGGGTAACGGAACGATGATGGGGCGCAGTTACGATTTCGCATTGGATACCTCGGCGATGATAGTACACTGCAAACCGAAGAACGGTTACGAATCGATTGCCTTCGCCGCTTTGGATAATGTTTCGGCAAACAATATGAATTCAACGAAATCCAAGTTCGCCGCACTTACCGCACCGTTCATCTGCCTCGACGGAATGAACGAGAAAGGTGTTTCGATAGCGGTTCTCACACTTGACAGTGAGCATACCGATCAGCACACTGGAAAACAGAGAATCTTCACATCGTTGGCAATAAGATTGGTTCTCGACCGTTGTGCGACCACACAGGAAGCATGCGAGCTTCTGCAGAAATACGATATGTACGCCTCAAGCGGACGTGATTATCACTTCTACGTTACGGATGCTTCCGGAGACGGGCGTATTTTCGAGTATGATCTCAATGACCCGGAGAGGAAACTGACCGCAACGAAAACGGATGTCGCCACAAACTTCTACGTAATGTACGAAGACCAGGTGGAACCGTACAAGAAGAACAAATACGGCCACGGAAAGGAACGTTACGACGCGGCCAAAGATGTACTCGGCCTCAACAGTACGGAAACACCCGATTATAATGAAGAACTCGCATGGGATACCCTGAAGGCTGTGGCACAGGATCCGAATCCGAAAGACCCCACAAGCAACACGCAGTGGTCCATCGTCTACAACAATACGGATCTTACGGCGCATGTTGCGTTACGCCGTAACTGGGACGACGTCTATCTTTACGACTTGGAAGACAACAGCCTTGTGAAAAGAGTTGTAACAGAGTGAGGGTGAAACACCCTCACTCATCGTCTTTGTATTCTATCGCGGCATCAACCAATCCCAAGTGAAGCGGCGAGGGTTTACAGGGACGGGATTTGAATTCCGGATGGAATTGGGAAGCCATGAAATAAGGATGGTTTTCCAACTGTCCCACTTCCATCGTTTCTCCGTTCTCCGAACGTCCGACGAATTTCCATCCCGCATCCTCGAATCTTGATATGTATGACGGATTCACCTCGAATCTGTGTCTGTGTCTCTCGGAGATTTTCTTCTTTCCGTAGAGTCCGTATGCTTTGGAATCTTCATCCAAAACAGCCGTCTGAGCGCCCAATCTCATCGTTGCACCCATATCCTGCACACCTTCCTGTTCGTGCATGAGAAAAATAACAGGATTCTTTGTGTTTTTATCGAATTCAGTGCTGTTCGCATCCTTCAGACCGAGAACGTTTCTTGCAATCTCGATTGTCGCAATCTGGAAACCGAGACATACTCCCAGGAATGGAATCTTATTTTCACGTGCGTAACGTGCCGCTTCAATCTTTCCTTCGACACCTCTGTTTCCGAATCCTCCGGGTATGAGTATTCCGTGCACTCCCGAAAGTATGGCTTCGGGAGAGTCATTGATCAGTGTATCGGAATCGACGAACTTCACGTTCACTTTGCATTTCCTCTCGGCACCGGCATGTGTCAGTGCTTCGAGATGCGAAAGATAGGAATCCGCCAGTGAAGTGTATTTTCCTACGACGGCGATGGTTACGTCCCTGACGGGATTGAGAACATTGGAGAGAAACGACTCCCATTTCTTCATATCCCTCTTACCTGTCATCGGTAAAAGTTTCATCTTGCTGATTATCAGATCGGCTACGCCCTGTTTCTCGAGATTCAGCGGAACTTCGTAAATCGAACGTGCATCAGGTGTGGAAATTACGGCGTTACTGTCGACATCGCAGAACATTGCGATTTTGGCACGTGCCGCGTCGCATATAGGCTGAGAACATCTTCCGACAATGATATCGGGGTGTATACCTATCGCCATCAGTTCTTTGACCGAATGCTGTGTGGGTTTTGTCTTCTCTTCGCCGACGGAACCCATAATCGGGACAAGCGTAGTGTGAACGAAAAGCACATTCTCCTCTCTTCCCAAGTCCCTTCCGAGCTGTCTTGCGGCTTCGAGGAAAGGCATAGATTCCATGTCTCCGACGGTTCCTCCCAATTCCACTATGGTGACATCCGCACCGCTTTCCCTTGCTACGGTTGTGATTCTTCTTTTGATTTCATCCGTAATGTGAGGAATAATCTGCACGGTCTTTCCGAGATAGTTTCCGTGTCTTTCGTTCTCGATTACCGATTTGTAGACTTTACCTGTGGTGATGTTGTGGTCGCTGCTGAGATCGATGTCCAAGAATCTCTCATAGTTTCCCAAATCGAGATCAACTTCCCCGCCGTCATCAAGTACGAAAACTTCTCCGTGTTCGTAAGGATTCATCGTTCCCGCATCTATGTTCAGATACGGGTCAATCTTTATCATCGATACTTTGAGACCGCGTGACTTGAGCATACGTCCGATGGACGATGCCGTGATTCCTTTTCCGAGGCCCGATATTACTCCGCCGCTGACGAAAATCAATTTCATGTAATCAACGGGATTAGTACAACAAATCAATAGTAGATAAACTGTTCGATTAGACATTTGTCTATTGATTTGTGAAATGATTAGATTTTATGAAAATTTAAGAAAACCGTTATCCGCAGGAATGTCGGCGAAATACTGCTTACGATAACGACATCGCCGAAGTATCATTTTTTGTCGCAACGATGTGCAAATCCGGAAAGTTATTTGTACAGATTAACAGTGATAAAAATCGGAGGAAACAGTATGGCAGTGAGTTCGTTCGACGAGACTACAGTAATTGACACCCCGGAGGCCGGAGCTAATTTAGCGAAAGCTGTCGAAATGTGTGAAAAATACAAACCGTACATTCCTGAAACAACAAAAGGGGTTACCGACAATCCCGAAATAATAGAAAAAATAAGAGCGGCATGGATGAAAAACGACCTTGTTCTTCTGAGTCTGTCAAAAATACTTGCTGTACACGGCGAAGATCTTATCAACCGCATATTCGCAAATTTCATACCCTTTCATGAATTATCAAAAGATAATTTTCTGAGAGAAGACGCAATAATCAAAGAAAAGAAAGGTGAATGCAGAACATACATTGCGTTCAATGAAAACAACTGGGATATGATTGGTTTCTTTACCGTCGGCATCAGATGTTTAAAAATTACAAAAGACTGCAATCTTCCCGATACAATATCGAAAAAACTGAATGTTTCAGATAATGAAAATGCATCGGTTTTTGTCTTAGGTCAACTGTCCTATTCGGAAAGATACGTCGGCTTCGAAAGCAGACTTATTGATGAAGCATTAGCAGTTATCAGAACTGCACACAATACTGTCGGATGCAACCTGGTTCGTTTGGACTGTGCCGACTGTTCAGTGAAATTCTACGAAGAACGTGGATTTGCTCTCATGGGAAGAAGTGAAAAAACAGGTCTGAATCAAATGATTATGTTACTTCAAACGGTAGCCGAAGATGATTACACTGCAACGAATCCTTTCGACGTAACTTTGGTAATTGACACCCCGGAGGCAGATGCTAACTTGGCAAAGGCATTCGAAGATTACGACAAATATGGGCCGTACATCCCGGGACCTACTCAGGGAACTACAAATGATCCTGAAATCCTGGAAAAAATAAGGAAAAACTGGAAATAAACAAATTATTCCGATTGGATTCGTACCAATCAGAAGTTAAAAAAACAAATGTTCCAGACAGGGGGAAATCCCCCTGTCAGGCTTTCTTAAATGTGTGGTACTCGGACATAGCCTTGACGCTAATGTCCTTGCCTCTCATCACTTTAATCGCGGCAACAGCCATCTTCGCACCGTTTGCTGTAGTAAGGAAAGGCATCTCCAACTCAACCGCGAGGCGTCTGAGCTGATATCCGTCCCTTATAGCACCGGATTTGTTCGAAGGCGTGTTGATGATCATGTTGATCATTCCGCCTCTCATGTATTCCGTGGCCTGAGGCTTGTATTTCTCCGAAAGAGTGAAAACAGTCGTGGTCTGAATTCCGTTCTTCCTGAGGAATGTTGAGGTTCCCTTTGTTGCATAGATGTTGAATCCCATTTCGTAGAGATCTCTGACACAGTCCAACACCTTCGGCTTGTCGCCGTCGTTTA
Source organism: Candidatus Methanomethylophilaceae archaeon (assembly GCA_963643255.1). Taxonomy (GTDB): domain Archaea; phylum Thermoplasmatota; class Thermoplasmata; order Methanomassiliicoccales; family Methanomethylophilaceae; genus Methanarcanum. The sequence goes on along the minus strand of CAVIIW010000003.1, from coordinate 12,707 downwards.
CCGTGACATAGACTCCGCCTTCCATTGGAAGGTTCGTACCCGCTGCAATCTCCGCTTTGTAACATGCGACATCGAGATTCTCGTCGATACCCATGACTTCACCGGTGGATTTCATCTCAGGAGTGAGAATCGAATCCACTCCCGGCAACTTCAGGAACGGGAACACTGACTCTTTGATTGCAAAGTGATCGATTGTTCTGTATTCGGTGGAGACACCCAATTCCTTCAGTGTCTTTCCGAGCATAATCTGCGTTCCGATCTTTGCAAGGGGAACACCTGTTGCTTTGGAAATGAACGGAACGGTACGGGATGCTCTCGGGTTGACCTCGATCATCCAAACCTGTTCGTCTTTTACGGCAAGTTGAAGGTTCATCATTCCTTTGACGTTAAGTGCCAGCGCGACTTTCTTTGAAATATCCACGACATCGTTGATGACTTTCTTTGAAAGTGTAATCGGCGGAAGAACCATCGTCGCATCTCCGGAGTGAACACCGGCGTATTCGATGTGTTCCATGATTCCTCCGACGTAAACATCGGTTCCGTCGGATACTGTATCGACATCCAACTCGATTGCTTCCGTGAGGTATTTGTCAATCAGCACAGGGTGGTTTCTTGATACACGCACTGCGGTGTCGATGTATACCTTGAGTTCTTCGGTGGAATAGAGGATTTCCATTCCGCGTCCTCCGAGAACATATGATGGTCTTATCAGAACAGGATATCCGATTCTCTCTGCGATTTCTTTGGCTTCCTCGAATGAATATCCCGTACCGGATTCCGGCTGCCTTATGCCGAGATCGTTCATGAGTTTGAAGAATCTTCTCCTGTCCTCGGCGACATCCATCATGTCGGGTGTTGTTCCCAACACTTTGGTGCGTGTACCGGCAAGTGCTTTCTCAAGGTCCATGGCAAGATTGACACTTGTCTGACCTCCGAACTGTACGATTACACCGTCTGCATCTTCTTTCTCTACGACATTGAGAACATCTTCCAATGTGAGAGGCTCGAAATACAGACGGTCTGAAATATCGAAATCTGTTGAAACAGTCTCGGGATTGTTGTTGACAATAACAGCGTCAACACCTGCTTCCTGCAGTGCCATAACGCTGTGTACGCAGCAGTAATCGAACTCGATTCCCTGTCCGATGCGTATCGGACCGCCTCCGATGATTACGACACGTTTCTTGTTTTCATCGTGAACGGATTCGCAGGTGCTTCCGTATGTTGAGTAGAAGTACGGAGTCTTCGCTTCAAACTCTGCGGCACAGGTATCGACCATCTTGTAAACGGGAACGATTCCTTCCTTCTTTCTCATCTCACGGACATCGAATTCACTCATATTGGAGAACGATGCAATAACGGAATCGGGGAATCCCATGACCTTTGCTTTCTTGAGAAGTGCAGGTGTGAGTTTCTCTGTTTTGATTCTGTTTTCCATGTCGATGATGTTCTTTACTTTGAGTGTGAAGAAGTTGTCCCACTGACACATGTCGGAGATTTCCTGCGGGTCATGTCCTCTTCTGAGTGCTTCCGCGATTGCGAAGATACGCATATCGGTTGCGTGTTTCAGTTCGTTTTCAATCTCCGCATCCGCCATATCCGGTGAGTTGAGATAGGTTGAACCGATCTCAAGAGATCTTATTCCTTTCAGAAGGGCTTCCTCGAAGTTCCTTCCGATAGCCATTGTCTCTCCGGTGGATTTCATCTGAGTTCCGAGGTGTCTGTCGACCGTACGGAATTTGTCAAAAGGCCATCTGGGGATTTTTACGACAACATAATCGATAGAAGGTTCGAATGCGGCAAACGTAGTGCCTGTAACCTTGTTGGGAATTTCATCCAATGTGTATCCCAATGCAATCTTTGCGGAAACACGTGCGATGGGATATCCTGTTGCTTTGGATGCCAATGCAGACGATCTCGAAACACGGGGGTTAACCTCAATCAAACGGTATTCGCTGTTCTTGGGGTTGAATGCGAACTGAACGTTACATCCTCCCTCGATTCCCAATTCGCGGATAACCTTCAATGCGGAATTCCTCAGCATCTGGTGGTCTTTATCCGAAATTGTAAGAATCGGTGCGCAGACGATACTCTCGCCTGTGTGAATACCCATTGCATCGAGGTTTTCCATTGTACAGATGATGATACAGTTGTCTTTGCTGTCTCTCATCACTTCGTATTCGTACTCTTTCCATCCGAGAACGGATTCTTCAATCAGAACCTGGTGGATACGTGAATAGGAAAGACCGCGTGCGCAGATTTCCCTGAGTTCTTTCTCGTCGTAGGCGATACCTCCTCCGGTACCTCCGAGTGTGAATGCGGGACGGATAAGAACAGGATAACTTCCGATGTATTCCACGGCTTTGAGTGCTTCTTCAATGGAATTTACACTCATACTCTTCGGAACGGGTTCTCCGATGCGCTGCATCGCTTCCTTGAAGAGTTCACGGTCTTCGGATCTTGCGATTGCGTCGGGCTGTGTTCCGAGAAGGGTTACGCCGTATTTGTCGAGAATACCTTTTTCGGCCAATTCCGAACAGATGTTCAGTGCGGTCTGTCCTCCCATTCCTGCAAGGATACCGTCAACACCTTCTTTCGCAATGATTTTTTCGATAATATCTGCCTGAAGCGGTTCGACGTAAACACTGTCCGCCATTTCCACATCGGTCTGAATTGTTGCGGGGTTGGAGTTTACGAGAACCGTTTTGTAACCCTCTTCCCTGACGGATTTACAGGCCTGCGAACCTGAGAAATCGAATTCCGCTGCCTGTCCGATTACGATAGGTCCGGAACCGATAATCATGATTTTCTTGTAATCTTTCTTCACATTCTCGCCTCCAGGACCATTTTCTTGAATTTATCGAATAATGTTGTGGTATCATCCGGTCCGGGCGCAGCCTCGGGGTGATACTGACATGTGAAAATAGGAAGGTCTCTGTGACTTACACCTTCCACCGATCCGTCGTTTACATTGACCTGATCGACAACCAATCCCGTTCCGTCGAGACTTTCGTCGTCAACGGCATATCCGTGGTTTTGGGATGTGATGTAAACCCTTCCGTTGTATTTCACGGGCTGGTTGGAACCTCTGTGACCGAATTTCATCTTGTAGGTGTTACCGCCCATTGCAAGTCCGATGAGCTGACTTCCGAAGCAGATTCCGGCCATCGGCATTACGGATGAAAGATCTTTGATTGTCTTTACCGTAGTATCCTTCAATGCGGGATGTGCAGGGTCTCCGGGGCCGTTTGTAATCATGATACCTTTCACACCCGAATCGACAATAACCTGAGCGGGTGTATCGTACGGGAAAATTTCAAGATCGAACCTTCTCGACAGCTGATCCAAAATCTTCTTCTTCGTACCGCAGTCTATGATTCCGATGGTTACGCCCATTCCGTTGTCTATGTGTTTCACTGTTTTCGTACACACTTCGGCAACCAGATTGTCGGCCATGGGGGATTTCATAGTCCTGAGTTCTTTGAGTGTTTCTTCGATCTTCGACGCATCGTTTATGATGGCTCCTTTGAACGCACCCTGCTGACGGATTTTAACAACCAATGCTCTTGTGTCAATACCTGAGATTGCAGGAATCTTGTGAGCTTTGAGATAATCCGCAAGGGGTTCTCCGCCGTATACGTCGGAAGGATATTCGCAGTATTCAGATACTACGACTCCGCGTACATGGACGGAATCGGACTGTTCGAATTCCTTCTTTATTCCGTAATTACCTATCAGGGGATAGGTAAAGATGAGAATCTGTCCGCGGAATGAAGGGTCTGTCAATCCTTCCTGATAACCGCACATACCTGTGGTAAAAACAACTTCGCCGTATCCGGATGAATCGTATCCGAACGATTCTCCTTCCATTACGGTTCCGTCCTCGAGAAGCAAGTAACTGGTTGCCATCACAGGATATGATGGGTGATGGGTATATAATAACAACTCAGCATTTGTGTGTTTTACAGGACATTTTATGTAAATTTAAAACATTATTTCGATTTTATTTATGTGAATGAAACACAAATTACGACAATAGAACTTTTTCGGGTTTCGGATTGCGTCTGCATAAAATACAATAACGAAGGAGATATTGAGGTTGAATATGCGCATACTCGGACAGAATCCGACAGACAACAGCATGAGCATCCGTCTTGAGACGGATGACGACAGTTGGCATCTTTACAACGTGGTGGAAGTAGGGGATTTGGTTACCGCTTCGACTACGAGAAGAGAAGAAAAATCTGCCGATAAGATCAACAACGAGCGCATGGAAAAGAAGAGAATGACGCTCGGCGTACGTGTCGAGAAAATTGAGTTCTCCGAAGACGATTTGAGAATCAAGCTGTTGGGTGTGATTGAGAAAGGACCTCAGGACATCGGACAGCATCACACTCTGCTGATTGAGGTGGGAGACAATCTTACCGTTGCCAAGAACAAATGGAAAGAATCTCAGGTCGAAAGAATGCACCGTGCCGTCGAAGATACGACGAAACCGAAAATCGTCTTTGTTTCCCTGGATCAGGATGAAGCTACGATAGCGGTAATGAGGCAGTACGGTCTGAAAGAGATTGCAACCGTACGTTCCTCAAGAAGCGGAAAACAGTACGATACGAAAGACACCGGAGACTATCACGGTGAAATTGTTTCCAAACTGAAACAGATAGTCGAGAAAGATATGCCTTTGGTGCTTCTCGGAACGGGATTTGAGAAAGAATCGCTTGCGGAAGATATCAAACAGAAGTATTCCGCCGCATTCCCGAAAGTGTTCGTTTATCATACAGGGCAGAGCGGAATGCAGGGAATTAACGAGTTAATGAAGAAAGGATTGGGTTCGGATTTACTCAGAAACTCCAGAATGGGTATCGAGATGGAAGCAGTCGAGAGACTTATGGAACAGATTGCGAAAGACGGTTTGGCTACGTACGGTACAGAAGAAGTGAGAAATGCCGCTTTGGCTGGTGCTGTGGAAACATTGCTGATTGTGGATTCCAAGTTACGTGACGGAGATTATGATGATATGATAAGATCCACGGAATCCCAGAAAGGAAATGTTATCGTTGTTTCCGAACAGCATGATGCCGGAAAAGAACTGAATTCACTGGGCGGTTTTGCGGCAATACTCCGTTACAAACTGTCCTGACCGTTCCACTCACTGTAGAATTCCTTCAGGAAATTTTCCATGAATGCATGACGGTGTTCCGCGATGCGTCTTCCTTCGGAAGTGTTCATCATATCCTTCAGAAGGAGCAGTTTTTCGTAGAAGTGATTGATTGTTGTTCCTTCGTTTGAGAAATATTCGTCTTCGGACATACCGTCTTTGAAATTCTCGGAAGGGTCGTACATCTTCCTTCCCGCTTTTCCGCCGTAAGCAAATGCTCTCCCGATGCCTACGGCTCCGATTGCATCCAATCTGTCCGCATCCTGAACGATTTTTCCTTCCGATGTGTCGGGAATGACGGAATCCTTTCCTTTGAATGAAATCTGAGAGATTATCCTGATTACTTTTTCCTGTGTTTCTGAATCTATGCCATGTTCAGACATGATTCTTCTTGCATTTTGGTAATTTACGGAATTGAAAAGCTTCCTGTCATCGGCATCGTGAAGAAGTGCGGACAATCTGATTACGTCGATATCTCCGCCCTCCTTCTTCTGAAGAGTTACGGACATGTCACGCACTCTCTTTGTGTGGAATATGTCGTGTCCGCTGCTGTCGTCTTTGAAAAGATCGGTGACTGAGCGTTCGATTGATTTGAATGTATTTTCATCAATCATCGGAAAGCCTTCGATTACGGAATACAGAATTTCGGTATCAACGTGACGGTTGTTTTGTTTTTGTGTGTTGTAATTTCATAGAAAAAATCCCTAACAAAATAGGGATTTTTCCTTATTTGCGGAATTTTCCCTAATTTGTTAGGGAAATATTATGTTGCAATACATAATCTCCGATAATATGGAGATTAAAAGACAGGATTATCTGCAGCTTCTGAAGGATTCAGCGGGGAAAACAGATCTCGTGAAAGTACTGACAGGTATGCGCAGATCCGGAAAAACTACAGTCCTGCTCCAACACATCGAATATCTCCGTTCAACGGGAATAAAAGATGAATCGATTTTCTACATCGACCTTGACTATGTTGCAGAAGAGATTGATTCCGAAGATCTGAAAGCAAAGATCCAACCCTGTCTTAATCATGAAGGCCTCCATTACATATTCATCGACGAAATTCAGGATGTAAAAGAATGGGAACGTACCGTCGCTATGCTGGTAGCCCGCAGAGACTGCGACGTATATATCACAGGCTCCAACTCAAGAATGCTTTCATCCGAACTCTCCACCAAACTTTCGGGCAGATATATGGAAGTCAGAATTCTTCCGCTTTCTTTCAGAGAGTATATGGAATTAAACGGAGGAGACGAAGAAGAAAGATTCGGACAGTACATCCGTTACGGTCCGATGCCTTCGATTGAACCTGAAAGAGGCGATAACGTCTGCCGTGCGCAGACCGAGGGCGTTTACAACACGGTGATGATGAAAGATGTCATCGCACATGTATCCGGTAAAGCCGACAAACTGAAAGCGGTATGCCGCTTCCTGTTCTCGAACATAGGAAAAATCACAAACGCAGAGAGAATTTCCTCGGAACTGAAACTTTCCGACGATACGGTAAGAAAATATCTCGATGCTCTGCTGGAAGCACATCTGTTCTCTCACGCCGAAAGATACGATATCGTCGGGAAGAATGTGTTCAGATCCAAAGGCAAATATTATGCAACAGACACAGGAATGAGAAATCTTCTTGTTAATGCAAACGAACTCCGCGATATAAGCGCCGTATTGGAAAATGTTGTTTATTTCGAATTACTCCGGAGAGGATACAAAGTATTCGTCGGAAGTTTTCGTGACCAGGAAATAGATTTCACTGCAATCAGAGTGGATGATGTCAGGTACTATCAGGTATCTCAGACGGTAACGGCAGAAGAAACATATTCCAGAGAAATACGTCCGCTGAAAGCCGTGAATGACAGTTACATGAAAACAATTCTGACTTTGGACAGAATCGGATTGGGTAACGACAGCGGAATAAGGGTTGTCAACCTTCTCGATTGGTTAACGGGAAGAGAAGACGCATGAATTTCTATTGATTACCGAAAATCTTCAGAAGATACGGCACACCGGACACCGCAATCATCATAGCGATTGCCGAAGAGAACAATACAGGCACAGTTCCGAAGGAATAACCTGCGGCGAATATTACGGCAATCGGGATAAGAGAAAGAAGACAGATACACAGTTTTCTGAAAGTGAATTCTCTTACTGCATAATTCACAAATTTACGTTCCGATAAAGAACCGAAGGATGCTCCGATAAGCGAACCGATTACGACGGATTGGTTTACGGTCAGTGTATCTGTAACAGAAATAACAACTAACGCCGCAACGGCAGATGCGGCATATATCAGACGTACAGCTGTGAAATGATATTCGTCTTTTGCGGAAACTTTCATCAGAAAAATACCGACTGCAATCATCACAATTCCCGTGATTATTCCCGCAATAATATCCAACGGAGTATGGACTCCGAGATACATTCTTGAAAATATCACAAGGAATACAAAAACGATTATTGCAATTCTCAAGAAAATGTTAACATAACGAAACAGCGACCCGTATCCCGCAACCGACGCAACGGTATGTCCGCTCGGAAGAGAATAACCGTTTGTGTGCTTCATCGCACCTCCGTCGGGTTCCACGGAAGGATCCGAAATCCACGGTCTCGGCTGTTTTATTGTTACCTTCATAACATTGGAAACACAGATTGCGGAAAGAAACGTAAACAGCATGAATTCTCCTTTATCCCTGTCGGAAAACCACAGTACTGCGAATATTGCAATCAATATCACTGAGAGATACACCTGAGGCATTGAGACAATCTCGAAGAACGAATTCACCGCGTCGGGCGCTCCGAGACGGATGTCCTGAAGCATGAGGATGAAGGATATTCCCGTCTGCATTATTCTGCAGATATGCGAATGACGATATTATTCTTACAGCGGACATCGCAATCGGTATATCCGACACACAAGATTCAGGTAAAGATAACATGACTGTGGTCGCTGTAACTTATGAGAACGGAGAAGTGTTCCAACACTTCGGAAAGACTTCCGAATTCAAATTATTCGAAATTGTCGACAGTAAAATCGTTGCCGAAGAAATCATCGACAACGGAGGATTCGGCCACGGTTCCCTTGCCGGATACCTCAAAAACAACAACGTATCCGTACTCATCTGCGGAGGAATCGGAAGCGGTGCGATCAATATGCTCGGTTCCGAAGGTATCAAAGTGTTCCCGGGTGCATCGGGCCCTGTCGATACGGTTATTCAAAACTACATCAACGGAAAGATGTGCGCATCCGCAGAATGTACATGCAAATCGCATGAAGGCGTTCACGAATGCTCATGCGGAAAACACTGAAGAAATCATTTCTTTTCGACCGAGACGTCGACTTTCTTTCTCTGACGTCCTCCGGTCTTCTTCAGTTTTCCCTGACCGATTGCCCATTCGTAGTTGGGCATTTCCGGAGGGGAAATCAAAACACGGTCGCCTTTGGAATATTTTCTTCCTGTAGACCAGTTTGTAAATGATGATAATACACGGTATTCGTCTGCATCCATGACGATTTCCCTTACATTCGGACGTCCTTTCATCTCGGAATACGTTCCGGCGAATACTTTGATATGATGATCTTTGACTTCGATTACTTTGGTACAGACTGTATCCAGGAAATATCTGTCGTGGGTGACCGTAATTAACGTTCCTGTGTACTCGTTTAATGCGGCTTCCACGGCGTGTCTTGCGGGAATGTCAAGATAATTTGTGGGTTCGTCGAGAATGAGAAGGTTGGTTTCCTGCAACAATATCAGAGATAACGCAACTCTTGCACGTTCTCCGCCAGAAAGTGTTTTCATAGGTCTGTCTACGCGGTCTCCGACAAGTAACATTCTTCCGAGAATAGATCTTGCTTCGCCGCGCCTTTCTTTACCTATAACTTTCAGAATCTGTTCCTCTGCGGTTAATTCCAAATCCAAAGCTTCGTGATTCTGTGCGTAATAACCGATTTTCGCACCGGGTGCAACCCATAATTCGCCTTTATACGGTATTTTTTCAAGTAATGCCTTGATAAGTGTGCTTTTACCCTGACCGTTCGATCCAAAGATACCGATTCTTTCGCCTTTCTGAATATCCAAGTCGATATTTTCAAGAATCGTTTTTCCTCCGAGTTCGACGGACAATCCTTTGGCGGTAATTACATTCTTCCCGGATTTGTGGGCGGTTTGGATTCTTACCGTAATTTCTCTTGTTTCTTCAGGCTTCTCTTTTTCTTCGATTCTATCAATCATCTTCTGCCTTGTTTTGTGCAGAGCCATAAACCATTGGTCTTTGTGTAATTCGTCGGCAATTTTCTGCTGGACTTTCTTCTGTATGGTGTAGTTTCTGTACTCTTTTTCCATACGTTCCATGTCCAACTGTTTTTTCATGATAAAATCGGAGTAATTTCCTTTGTATTCCCTGGTTTTACGGTTGGATATTTCGGTGACTCTTGTCACGACTTTGTCCAAAAAGTATCTGTCGTGGCTTACGACCAATACGGAGCAGTGGGAATCGAGAATGAAATCTTCCAAAGATTCTACGGTTTCTATGTCTAAATGGGATGTAGGTTCGTCCATGAAGATTATGTCACAGCCTTCTGCCTGAATGTAAATGCGGGAAAGCATGACTTTTGTTCTCTCTCCTCCAGAGAGAGAAGACATCTGACGGTCAGCGATATCCCAGGATAAACCTACCTTTCTCAAAGATTTTCTTTGGTTTTCTTCGTTTTCCAAATCCGCTCTCGACAATTCCTGTTCTAATTCGGCGTATTCGGTTGTGAGAGAATTCCAGTCGATATCTCCGCCGGATGCCATGAGATCATCTATCTCCTGCATCCTTCTGCGCAGATGTTCTACGTGACCGTACGGACGGCCTAAGACTTCGCGGACGGTTGCGGAAGAAGAATCCGCAAACTGTTCGAGATATCCTATGCGATGGGTGTTGCGGATGATTTCTCCGGTGTCGAATCTTTCCAAACCTAAGAGAATCTTCATGAAGGTACTCTTTCCGGCACCGTTTATTCCGATAAGACCTACGGCATCTCCTTCGTTCAGCTGGAGATCGGCACAGTCGAGAATTCTGTGTTCTCCGAATGATTTTGAGATGGCTTCGGCCCTGAGAAGCATACCTCGGCATACCGGTTCTGTGATAAATGTTATGTGGATAAGAAGACCGATACGCCGTCTCCGACGGCGTATCGGTGTCGGAAAGATTCCTTTCCGAAAAAGATTTCATTCTTTCTTCGCAGCTGCGACGGATGCATCGACGTATTTCTGCCATACCTCTTCGAGGTCGGGTCTCTGCATCATCTCCATGACGTAGTCGGCGAACTGGTTGCCTGTGGCACCGGTGTCCCTTCCGGTCATGACGAGTTTCTTCTCAAACTGCGTACAGATGTCGAGAGCTTTGTTGAGTTTGTTTGCTTTCTCGATTTCTCCGATGTGCTCCATCATCATTGCAACGGCTTTAATCATCGAGCACGGGTCGGCGTACTGAGCACGGCCTTCGGTAACCATCCTGGGAGCGGATCCGTGGATTGCCTCGAACATTGCATACCTCTTTCCGAGGTTTGCGGAACCGGCTGTTCCCACACCGCCCTGAATCTGTGCGGCTTCATCTGTGATAATGTCTCCGTACAGGTTGGGAAGAACGAACACTTTGAAGTTGCTCCTTCTTGCGGGGTCGATGAGTTTTGCGGTTGTGATGTCGATAAACCAGTCATCCCATTTGACTTCGGGATAGTCTTTTGCAACCTTTTCCGCAATTGAAAGGAATTTACCGTCGGTTGTCTTGATGATGTTTGCTTTGGTGACAAGTGAAACATAGTTCTTGCCTGTCTTTTTGGCGTGTTCGAATCCCGCCCTGATGATCCTCTCGGTACCCTGTGTTGTTGCAACACAGAAGTCCATTGCGAGATCGTCCGTAACATTCACACCGTCGGAACCGAGTGCGTAACTTCCTTCGGTGTTTTCCCTGTAGAAAATCCAGTCGATTCCCAGTTCCGGAACGGATACAGGCCTGACGTTTGCGAACAGATCGAGCTGTTTTCTCATTGCAACGTTTGCCGACTCGATGTTAGGCCAGGGGTCTCCCTTCTTGGGTGTTGTTGTGGGACCTTTGAGGATAACGTGACATTTCTTCAGTTCCTCGAGTGTGTCATCGGGAATTGCTTTCATCACTTCGACACGCCTCTCGATTGTGAGTCCGTCAATCTGTCTGATTTCCACTTTTCCCGCTTTGATCTTGTCAGCAAGGAGGAATTCCATGACTCTCTGTGCAGATGCGCAGATGTACGGACCGATTCCGTCTCCGCCGCATACACCGATTATGAGCTTGTCCAACTTGGAGTAATCGATCCAATCTCCTTCGCCTTTGAGGACTTCGACTCTTTCGAGCTGTTTCCTGAGGAGTTCTCCGAATTTCTCCTGGGCCGCTTTGATGGCTTTCTCGTCGACCATTTTGATACCTATGCGACGGATGAGTGAGATACTATTAAAGGAAAACGATGTCGCATGTATACATACAGAAACAATCTTCTTCCGCAGTCGCGAACGCAGTGAGTGACGAGGATAATAAAGTGATCGAGCGACAGCGAGTGAACGCTTTTACTATTCAATCGGATGAATTACGACTTACGTAACACATAAGCCGTAACCCTTCCCCGGCAAACAGTAAGGGTCAGACGGCTCCGCCGTCTGACCCATCATAATCCCCCGTAATAAAACCCATTTATATCTTACCGATAATACGCAGACATGGAAGAAGAGGTCCGTCTGAACAAGTTCATCGCCGATTCCGGAAAGTGTTCGCGCCGTGAAGCGGACCGTCTCATCGAAGAAGGAAGAGTAACCGTCAACGGACGCATCGCGGAAACAGGAGAAAGAGTAACTTCCGAAGATACCGTAAAAGTCGACGGCGAAAGAATCGTACGTAACAATGAAACGATTCTCCTGATTTTCAACAAGCCTCCGGGCATTACATGTACAACTGCCGAAGACGACGAAACCAACGTGATAAAATATCTGAACTATCCCAAGCGGATTTATCCAATCGGAAGGCTGGATAAATATTCCGAAGGTCTGCTGCTGATGACCAACAAGGGCGAATTGGTCAACGGGATTATGAGGTCGAGGTACGGTCACGAGAAAGAGTATATCGTAACCGTAGACAGGGTTGTTACCGAGGATTTACTGAGGAAACTTACGAACGGGATGCAGTTATCCGAAGATGAATATGCGAAGCCGTGTTTTGCCGAAAAGACTGCACGTAACAAGTTCAGGATGATTATCACACAGGGACTGAACAGACAGATCAGAAGGATGTGTGAAAAAGCAGGATGCAGGGTTACCAAGCTTAAACGTGTGAGGATTGTCGATATTGAATTGGGAGATCTGCCTGTCGGAGAATACAGGAAGGCGACGAAGAGGGAATTGGAGAGTGTGATGAAGAGGGTTGGGGAGTAGGTTACTATGTTCGATAATTATTTCGCATGACATCCGCCAGAATACATTCCGCCGAATGTCCGATCAGCGGGAAATTGTTATTCCGTTACCTG
>CAVIIW010000002.1:0-225481 GCA_963643255.1 Candidatus Methanomethylophilaceae archaeon | reverse complement strand
ACTCTCAGATTTCTCACACACAGAGATTCGAAAAAGAATCCGAACGTCTTCATATTGGATATCAGCCTGCCCTCATTCATATTCAGGGATGCTGTGGCAAGAGAAGGGTCGGTAAAATGTCTCTTCGGTTTGTTTCTTATCGCCGTCTTTGATTTGATGTTATGCGACCATACAGGTACATCCTCGATTATGTACAGTTTTGTCAGCGAATCGATATAATTTTCGACGGTGGACTGTGTGACTAACTTATCGCTTGATATGACATCGTCTATTATCGATGCCGTTGTCGCCATCGTTGAGATGTTTCTTGCGTACGAGCGCATCTGTCTGTCCACGGCTTCGGCGTTCTTCTTTTTCCCGTCCACTCTGAATACGTCTATTCCGATTGTTGCGTTGTAGTAGTTCATCACTATGTCCTGCGCATATTCTCTGTCTATGCGTACACTTCTCGGCCATCCGCCTCTTACGATGAAGAATGCGATATCTCTGAGCGTGTGCGGAGATATTCTGAGTATGTCATGATTTCCGTCGAACAGTTTCTTCAATGACACGGAACCGTCCGAATCTCCGGATTCGAACAGTGACGTCGTTCTCATTTTCATGGGTGCTATTCTGTCTACTCCCGAATGACTGAATCCTTCGTCTTTCGGTACGGAAAAGCCGGTGAGGACAAATTCGCCCATTGTGTCGGTGATGTCTACTTCGTTTCTTACTGCATCCCACAGTAAGGGTACTTCCTGTCATTCGTCCAAGAGTATCGGAGTTTTACTTCTGAAGAGTTTGGAAGGTTTGGTAGAAGCAAGCATTCTGAGGGATGTATTCTCAGGATCATGAAGGCGGTACTCCGTACCGCACTGACGTGCGCCTGTGGTACTCTTACCGCATCCTTTCGGCCCTGTTATGTGCACGGCGCCCGTTGGGTGCAACATTCTTTCGAGCATACTGTCGGCAATGCGCGGAATGTACTCCTTCATTTGAGTGTATACAGAATTACAGCATTTAATTACTATTAATCGTAGTAATTTTTTACTACAATAATAGTAATTTTTTACTACTTTTATTCGAAATCAGATTGATGAGGTGTGACAATAATTGATTCCTCTGCGTTGAATTTGATTATAAAAATGTGACATTGCTGCTTTGATGCAGCTCTGTCTGTGTTTATTTAATGTTAATTGTTTTATGCATTAATCATTCTGTGCCAGATATACGAATGTAATGTTGGCGGGAGTGGAAAACCCTCAATTGTCACAAACAAATTTTTCGTACATGTCGTATGCATTCCGTACATATTCGAATGTCTCATTAGCATCAATCAATACTGCTCTAAGATAACATTCAAAGTACTCATCAGAAATCCGTGGAATTATCATACTGTGCTCTAAACGGTTGTTTCTAATACAAAATGTAGTGAATCTGTCTTCTTTGAGTTTGTTATAGAATTTTTCGAAGACGTCCTTATCTTTTTCATCAAGACCCCATACAGGCATATTTCTTATTCTGATGACTTCTTCTTTGATTTCGACACCGATAAAAGGTCTGTACAACAATATTTTGCCATCTTTTTCCATTTCAGAGAGATGTGCGGCATTCTCTGAATCTCCATCCTTCTCTGCCTCATCGAGAAAAGTAATGAATCCAAGAGATTTGATTACTTTTTTGGCAATAGAAACACGATCCTCAATCGTTAGTTTATCATTACTTAGATCAAAAATATCTTCGACCATAATGCCTTATGGAGGGGATTTATAGATTTCGAAAAAGGCGGTTTACAACTAATTACTGTCAAAAAATGTTTTGAAGCAATTAAGCTTCAAAACATTATTCCACAAGTTTCCTCAGCGTATCTCCCGCAATACGGTTCACAGTCCAATCCGACATGGGTTCCGCGCCCATGGAGAGGTAGAAGTCGATACTGGGTCTGTTCCAGTCGGGATAGCTTTTCCGTAACCTTTGCCACTGTATTCCGGTTTTACGTAGAGATCTTCAAGATGGACGCCCGCACATCCGAGGAAGGCGGAGAAGTTGTGGAAGAACAGTGCGAAACCTACTTCCTTTCCGTCTTCGTGTGCGAAGATTACTTCGGCTTTCTGTCTGTCGAAGATCCATGTCTCAAGTGTTATTTCGTCGGCAACGAGCTGATCTGACAATTTTTCATATTCTGCGAATTCTTTTATGAATTGGAGAATCAAAGAAGCATCCTTTCTTTCTGCGTTTCCGAATGACAGTTTACCGTTCATTTTGCGGAAACAGCTGTCGGTATTGTTCTTACACAGTTCCGGACAATCAAAATACGGCAAAATCAGAAGGTCGGGAGGGAGAAACTCCCTCACAACCGTTTATTAAAAAAAACCGAGGGGAAAATCCCCTCTTATTCTTTCTTAAGGTTTTTACCGGATGTCAGGCCGCTTATGAATTTCTTCGACTTATCGCTCAGGATGATTCCCGTGAGGAGGATGTCCGATTTGTATAACTTCACGGTAATGAAGATCATCGTCGCAGCAAACACCGCGAGATATCCTATTCCGCCGAACACCAATACAGTCTGACCGAACATAAGGTTCTGCATGACCATCATAGGGTGTGTGAACGGAATGATGAAGAGAACTACCTGCAACGCAGTCGGAAGCTCATAGTAAGAACTGAACATCGTGATGAACATCGGTATAAGTGCCAGTATGCTGATAGGCATAACATACGTCTGTGCCACTTTGTAGTTCTTGGCGAAGGCACCGAGAATCATGCACATTCCGAGTGCACAGATGATTGCGAGGAACATCATAACGATGACAAGAATCCAATCCGTTACGCCCAACGTAAGTCCCAGTGAATCAAGTGACACACTTGAGGATGTGGAATATGTCACACCGTTGATGTAGAAGTACATGCCCACGATGTACAATGCACCCATAACCAAACCGGCAATCGATGCACCGATCAGTTTACCGCTGACGATTGTTGTCCTGTTGATAGGAAGTGTAAGGAGAGTTTCCATTGTTTTGTTTTCTTTCTCGTTTCCTATCGAAGAAATAACGATACTTCCGATCATGACGATAATCAGCATAATGATGATCGGAATGAACATGGTCTGACTGCTCATTGTGGAGTAAATCTGATCGGGGGTGACACCTTCGTGGAGTGTGCCGTTGAGGTATGTCGATGCGGTGTAGACAGTAGGCGATTTTATGAAATCAACCTGGGTCTTATCCAAAGAATACTCGGTTGTGAGTTTCTCTCCGATGTATACGTTCAGGCTTGAGATGGTCTGCGTGGCAATCAGAGTGTTGAGAGAGCTGAATACACTCGTGTTCTTCTGAATCCAGTAAACATTGATTGTACCTGCTTTCTTTGCAGCGATATCGGTGTTGAAGTTACTGTCGAATACCAATGCGGATTCGACTCCCGCTTTGTTCATTGCATCGTAGAGCTGTTCGTCCGCACTCTTTCCCGTTTCCATGTATTCCGTGAGATTGACAATATACTTCGAAGAGTCCAATCCGCTCTTTTCGTAAGCATCAGCAAGTTTGTCAATCGAGTATTGGGCATAACCGTCCGCAGTACCGCTCGGATCGTAATATCCGACAGGCTGTGTGCTTGTCTGGCTCTCTACTTCCGTACCGATGAACGAACCCAATGCCATCAGTACGACAACAACGGCTATAATCGAAATCAGAGACGAAGGTGTCAGTAATTCCCTGAGTTCTTTCTTTACGAGATTCCACAGGTGACTCATTCTGCCACCGCCTTTACGAATACTTCTTCGAGGTTGTCTGCATCGTATTTCTCTTTAAGTTCCGCAGGGGAACCTTCGAGGACAACCCTTCCGTCGTTGATCATTGCGACTCTGCTGCACAGAATTTCGACTTCGAACATGTTGTGTGATGATATTATCACGGAAACACCGCTTTTTGCGATATTTCTGATGATTTCCCTTATTTCGTAAGCGTTAACGACATCGAGTCCCGATGTGACTTCATCCAAAATAGCCAGCTTGGGATTGGGCATGATTGCTCTTGCGATGAGAAGTCTTCTCATCATACCCTTACTGTAAGTATCGACCTTGGAATCGATTCTGTCTCCGAGATCCGCTATCTCGATACCCCTGTTCACCATTTCGTCTCTTTCTTTCCCTTCTGCGAAGAAATTCGCGATGAACACGAGATACTGTCTTCCTGTCAGTCCTTTGTACGCACCTGCATCTTCGGGAAGATAACTGATCATCTTCCTTACTTCGTTGGATTCCGTACGTACGTCTTTTCCGTAGACTTTGATGTCTCCCGACGTAATCTTGAGGAGTGTGGAAATCATCCTCAGCGTCGTGGTCTTACCGGCTCCGTTGGGACCGATGAGACCGAAGATTTCACCTTCTTTGACTGAGAAGGTTACGCCTTTTACGGCTTCCCTGTCTCCGTATTTTTTGTGGACGTCGTTAACACTCAATGCATCCATGTTTTTGGCATATCAAAACACGTTTTTATCCGTATCGTAACCGAGACTCAGACTTATTGATATAAGCGGATAATGTAACAGAAATCAATCGGAAAGAGGGAAATGTTCCCTCTCTCCGGAATGGGTTTTACTTCTTTCTGATTACGCGGCGATCCCTGTACATGAAACGGTCGGAACCGCGCGTGACCTGGAACGAACCTTCTTTACGGTAGGCTGCCGCACGGTTGTCGGCAACTACATCGTGGATCTGACGTACGAGGTAGAACATCACACCAGAGGTGACGACTATTCCCAAAATTACGCCTAAGATTATTCCTACTGTCGAGCTTTCGAAGAATGTGCTGAATGCGAAGTATCCGATGAGTGCGAACATCGCAAATACGACAGCGCCGAGTCCGCCTGCTTTACCTTTCGATACAGGAAGATTTCCGACAATCCTTCCGGTCTGTCCGTTCATTGCGAAGGTGAACGTCTTATCCTGCCACTTGGTGTTCATGAGCCAGACAGGGTAAAGAATGTAGTCTGCTGTCGTATTGTAGATTTTCACTCCTCTTTCTCTGGTTGTGACTGTATCGTAATTGAGAGTCTCTTTGAACGCTTCTTCGGTTTCATTGGACATACGTTCGGATGCACGGGGAATCGCTTCCTCCTGCGTAACATCGTATTTATCCGCAAGATATCCCGAAAGATATGCTGTCTTGAAATCTACGGCATCTTCATGATAGAACGGTTCGATCGATTCCATCAAATCGTCGGGAAGTTTCTTCGAACCGTCTACCGGAACATGCTCGTAACTGATGTTACCCGCACGCATTACCGAGTAGTAATCGGTGATGATTACCTCCTCATTTGCATTCGAATGCCTTGATTCATTGGTACAGGTGAACCTGAATTCCGCTTCGACATCCGCATCGTAAATCCAGAACGGGGCATAGAGTCCCTTGATTTCCTCCAGCTTGTTTTCGCCGACGAATCTCTTCGGAACGAGGATGTTTCCTTTGCATTTCTCTTTGAGTGTATTGATTGCATCCTCTTTTGTCCTCTTGAACGGAACCACGAGATCGGGCTTCAGCACTCCGCTGAGTCTTCCTTTGAGGATAACCGCATTTCCGCAGTAGGGACACATCGTTGCGGATGTGTTTTCATCCGAATAGACTTCTCCGCCGCATGATTCACAGCAGTAGACGTTCAGTGAGTTTTCCTCTCCCGTGTCCCACTCGGAACCTGCATCCGTTTGAATCTGTATGTCGTCCTTCAGCTCTTTACTGAGATCCTGCTCCTCGGCTATGAGATCGGATACCTCATATTCGGTGTCACAGTACGGACATTTTACCTTCTGCGAAGTGACATCGAAGTTCAGCGATCCGCCGCACTTGAAGCACTTGTGCTCTATGGTGTCTCCCATAGGGTTTCACCTCAGAAGCGTTCTCCGCAGTCGGGGCAGAATTTGGGCGGGTTGTTCGGATCCGCGGATTTCCATCCGCATTTCGGACATACGGCCGCCTCGGGTTTCTTTGCACCGCAGTTGCTGCAGAACTTACCTGTGTTTTCCGCACCGCATGTGCATTTCCATCCTGCAGGCGCTTCGGGTTTCTTTGTTCCGCATTCCTGACAGAATTTACCTGTAGCCGTCTTTCCGCATCCGGGACATGCCCATGCATCCGCAGGGGGCTGCTGTGCGGCCATCTGCTGCTGTTGCTGCTGCTGTGACATGTTGTAATACTGATTTGCATTCATTCCCATAGCTCCTCCGAGTCCGCCGACCATACCGACTCCCATGAGTCCGGTAATCGCGCCGGCATCGTTGGAAGCCGCAGCTTTGAGAGCCTCGGCCTGTGCACCTACAAGGGTTGCACCTGCCATTCCGGGGTCTCTGAGTATAGCTGTGCGCTGTGCTTCTTTGATCATTTCCGCATCTTCCGGCGGAAGTGTAACGGATCCGATTGCAACGCTTACGATTTCCAATCCGCGGAGTTCCTGCCATTTTGCGGTAAGAGCTTCGTTCATTGCATCCTGAAGTTCGGTTGTGTGGGAAACAATCTGATTCGGACGGAGTCCCATCTCAGAGAGTTTACCGAAACCGGGCTGTAATGCGCCTATGAACTCTGTCTTAAGCTGACTGTCGAGTTCGTCTCTCTTGTATGTATCCGTAACATTACCGCAGACGTTTGCATAGAAGAGCATAGGGTTGCAGATTTTGTATGAGAACACACCGAAACATCTCACGGAAACATCGACATCGAGTCCGATGTTCTTGTCCAATACACGGAAAGGTATCGGCTGTGAGGTTCCGAATTTGTTGTCGACAAGTTCCTTGATGTTGAAGTAGTACACACGCTGGTCCTTGCCTGTGGCACCGCCGTATGTGAAACGCTTGCCCATGGTGCGGAACATATCCCTTACACCTTTCGCAAGACCGCCTGTGAATACACTCGGTTCCGTGGATGTATCGTAGGTATACTGTCCGGGTTCGGAACAGATCTCGACGACTTTTCCCTGCTCGACGATCATCATACACTGACCGTCCGCAACGGCAATACCGGAACCGTTGCTGATGATGTTGTCATTACCGTGAACGTTGGTCGAACGTTTCGTCACCTGTTTCTGTCCTTTGGTGACGAGTACGTCCTTCGGAAGAGACTCGCAGTAGAAGAATTCCTTCCACTGATCTGCGAGAGTACCGCCGACCGAGCCCGCGAGAGCTTTAATCAATCCCATGGGTCCGTAATGAGCCTTACTCGGATTTAATCTATTTGCACGCGTACGTACGTAAGACGGAACGATGTATAACGTATGTGCTGGAACGTCGGTCGGATACGGTTATAACCAAGTCCCGTGATTTCGGGATTATGATGATTCACGTTGTCGGCGGATTCCTCGGAAGCGGGAAGACTACACTCCTCATCCGTATGGCGAAAAAGTACACGGATGCGGGAAAGAAAGTTACGATTCTTGTCAACGAAGCAGGAGAAATCGGTGTCGACGGTGCTACGATAAACAGCAACGGTCTGAACTCGATACAGCTTCAGGAAGGCTGTATCTGCTGTACGCTTTCGGGAACGTTACAGGCGACGATGAAGAAAATCGAAAGTGAATTCGATCCCGATATTCTGATAATAGAACCTACGGGCCTGGCACTTCCCCACAAAGTCAGAGAATTAATCCGCGGAACGGTGTCTGAGGATGCAGTCAACACAATAGGAATCTGCGATGCGATGCGTTTTGAGAAACTCAAGGAAAAGAAAGAAGATTTCCTGAGAATGCAGCTGCAGAAATCGGATGTTCTGTGGATCAACAAAATAGATGTCGCCGATTTTGAGAAAGTGTTTGAAACATCCTCATGGCTCAGATCAATCTGTCCCGGTGTGCCGATTTACATGGTTTCGGGAAAGACGGGAGAGGGACTCGAAGAGGCATTCTCCGGGTCCCTCTACCTCTGATTTACTCAGAGTGTGAGGCTGTCGTATTTGTATACTTTCTGCGGGCACTTCATCTGACATCTGTAACATGCAGTACCAAGACACTTCTTGGTCTGTACTTTGAATGTTCCGTCTTCGTCCATGCTCAGTGCGTTTTCGGGGCATTCCTTCACACAGAGTCCGCATTTCGTGCATCCGTCGAATTTACCTTTGAGGGTTGTACCGATGTCATCGAGAATTGTAAGTCCGTATTCTCCGTAGTCGGGAATATCACGTTCTACAATCCTGTAAACATCGGGCGTTCCTTTGACGGGAGGCAGAGGCTGTATTCCCGAGCGGGCGAGATTTTCGTTGTACATCTCGTAAGACATTCCTTCTTCCCACAGTGCGAGTTCCTGAATGTAGATTTCCTCGAAAATCTTGTCTGTTGCGAACATGATGTGGTTTGCCCTGATCTGGTTGGCGATGTCCTGCAGCTTGTCAAGCAGTTCGGGATTCATGAGAATATCTGTTGCCATTGAAAGGGAGGTGTTACCTATCTGGTACACTCTCTTGCATGAGGGAGGCAGAAGTCCAACTTCCCTTGCTTTTACCGCATCTACATACGTTCCGGAAGCTCCCGCCATGTACATGATGTCGAGATCGCTGAACTTGATTCCCGCGTGTTCGAGTAATGCGAAATGACCTGCTCTCATTGCGCCTATTGCTTTACAGGCTTCGAGAACATCTTTGGAATCGATGCAGATTCCGTCCTGAAGATGTAATTTCTTATCGGATGTCGTGAGGGAACCTTTTCTCCAGAGGTTGGAATCCATTACGGCTGCTACGGCTGCGATTACACCGGTTCCGGTGATTCCTTTCGCTTTGCCGTGCATAGGGCCTTCTTCGGTACACATTTCAAGCCCGAAATCAAACTGATCTCCGATGCCGATGTTCATGTTTTCATCGAGGACTTTGCATCTCCACCTGAATTCGTACTCCAAATCGGAGATGGCACCGGGTGAAGCGAGCATACCGCATTTGATTGACTGACCTTCCATTGCGGGTCCTGCGGCTGCGGAACCAGTGTAGATTTCATCACCTACCTTGAGGGCCATTTCAGCATTTGTACCGTAATCGGTTACGAGGCAGTTTTCTTTCTGCTCGAGGAAACCGCTCTTGTACATCATGGCGAGTGCATCCGCACCGATTTCGTGTCTTATTGCGGGAGGAACCAAAAGTTCTGCGGAATCGGGAACATCCATTCCTACCGCAGCCGCATTGAAAACACCTGCGTCTCTCTTCTGCTGCTTGATGTTGTTGACTCTCTGGGCATTCTCTCCGGCAAAGGCAAGATCGTCGACAGGGATATTCTGGAACAGTGACAGTTGGATGGGATTTCCGCATATTGCAACTCTTTCAACCTGTTTCAGATCGATGTGGAGATTTCCGATTACCTTGTTGACTGTATCCATCAGGATTTCGTGTGCGATGTCGCTTCCTACGTTGATACAGAATGTAAGGTGGTCCATAATGTTCGCACCCGGTAACGGGTGGCAGCTGGTCATCGCCGTAGAGATGATCCTTCCGTCCGAGAGGTCGACGGCATGCGCCCTCGTACCGCTCGTACCTATGTCGAGTGAAAGTCCGTAAGTCATGATATTGCCCTTCTCTGGCTATGTTGTCTGGGTATGCTTTTGAATATATAAATCGAAATTGGGCGGGACATATTTATAATGATTATACAAGACCTCCGTTTTTCGGATGTTTTTGAATGTATATTATGTATAAAATCGAAGATTTTCATAATGTGTTTTTAAATAAAGAACCCAAATCGGAACGGATTGGTAATCGATTATATGTATAAAGTACAGTCAATTATTTATTCGGTGCAGAAGATGTTTGGTTATGTCCTCCATCGTTTACCTGAAGAACAGGTCCACAGGGAAGGTCTATGCATATCTCAACGAATCGGTCTGGAACTCCGAACTGAAGAAGTGCGAATGTAAAAGAAAATGCCTGGGACACGTCGATCCCGTGACTGGGGACATAATACCCAACAGGGGTAACAAGAAGAAAGAATTCGCAACCGTAAGATCAATCGGACACATGTTCTTCTTTGAAAATCTTGCAGAAAAAATCGGTCTCACACATGCGATGAAAGAAGCATTTCCAGACAGTTGGAAGATGCTTCTTTCATGTGTGTTTTACATTGTTTCGGAACGTACCGAAATGTCCAGGATAAAGTACTGGTCAATTGACTGCGACACACCGTACAACAAACCCATTACGGACGAATCACTTGCGGAAGTGTTGGGAGATATCTCAGAAAACAATCTTTTCATCTTCTTCAGAGAGTGGAGGGACAGGTTCGACGATGATTTCTTTACGATCCATACGGGATCACTGTCATCTTACGATAACAGAGCGGAGATGATCCGTTTCAACGATCTTCCTGTCATTACCGTGAATCCTACGACTTATCTCACAATCACATACAACATGAAATCCAACATGCCGATTACTTACGGAATGTACAGCCGTATGCCTCTGAATATCACAGACATAAGAAGAAGAGAGAATGAGAAGACGTGGTTGGATGTCAATAAGACGTTGGAAGTTCTTGATGCCGATTATTTTTCGGAAGACAATCTCAACGATCTTCTTTCGGTCAATCACCGTTTTATTATGAGAGTATCTCCCGAGGCAAAATTCGCAAGAGATGCCATCGACCGTGTGAAAGATAAAATCATGGATCTGAAGAACTACATGATTGTGGACAACGAGCCGTTCTTTGTGATGTCATTTATGAACCACATCAACGGAAAGAGATGTTTTGTCCACATTATTTTCAGCTCATCGGATGCGGAACGTGAGTTCTCGCTGTTCCTGGGACTTATCGAAGAATGTCATAAGGAACTCAAAACCGGAGTCTTTGTTCCGGAACACTCCGAATTCTACGACAAGTACTTCACGGTAAGAGAATCCTCAAGCGGAAGGTTCGTCGAGGAGGACGGAGAGGCAATCATGACGTACAACACCGTTGCGGGATTCATCGTTATGATAAGCAACACAGTCAAAAATCCCGAGAATGCTTTCAGATACTACATTCACAGAGACCGTGTTCAGAGGAATTTCGAGAATCTGAGGAATGAGGCCGACCGTATCAAACTCAAACTTTACGGCGAAAGTAACTATGAGGGAAGGGTATTCGTTCAGTTTGCTTCATTAATTCTGTTTACGGATATAATGAACAGACTGAAGAACAATTCATTGCTCGAAGGTCTTTCGTTCAACGAACTTATACGTCAGATGGAAGCAATCAAGAAGATTGCCATCCCCGGTTTCGATACTCCGTTCTTCACAAACATCAACAATACCCAGATGAGAATAATGAAGGCTTTCGGAATCGACCCCGATAAACTGAGAGAATTCTGAGCAATCTATTTTACTGTGTATGCATCTGACACATTATGGCTAACGAATGCACAGTGACCTGCGACGCAGGCGTATGCAAGATGATGACCGTGATTCATGCGGTTCAGCAGGACGATGCTACTGTGAAACTTGATATCGAGAGCGACTGTCATAACATTCTCAAGATGTCGTGGAGAGTAAAACCCGTCAATCCGTACACCGAACTCGAAGCACCGATATTCGAGACTGATATCTACAAATGGGCATCCGAGGTTTTACCTCACGCGGCATGTCCCGTTCCCTGCGCTATGATCAAAGCCATCGAAGTGGCAAGCGACATGGGAATCAAGAGAGATGTCAGCATAAAGATTGAATGATTTCTTTAAACTCAAAACGGAGTAATCGATTATTACTCCGGATTTAATTTTCATTCTTTTCCGGAATGTAAATCATTCTCTGTGAATGTTTTTGATAATATGTGTATCGGTAACCCGCCGTTTTAACGGCGGGGTTACCGCACGGAGGTGCATCTCCCGGCACAAATTGCAGAATTAGAGGAATAGTAAGGATTACTATGGACTTGCCGAAAGATGTTTCCGGGGCCGGCCGTCAGGCCGACCCCATTGATGTCTTTTCACACCGACTCAGAAGCCGTAGGACTTCGGGTTGAAGGTGGGAACATCGTTCTGGTACTTCTTTACGCAGTAGTCGTAGAACTTGTCCTCATCGTCAGGCAGTGCTTCGAGTTCGACAATGATCTTGTCGAGGACATCGAGCTGCTTCTTGGTGAGGATGAGCTCTTTCTTGTCGTATCCGCCGCGGATAATCTTTGCCGCTGTGATACCTGCTGCTTTCGAACGGAGGTAGTAGTTGTCACCGTTCTCGGCGATTGCTTTACCGATCTGCCATGCGTTGTCGTACGCGAGGATGTATCCCTCGGGTCCTCTTGTCCTGTCGGTTGTCATGTAGAGATCCCTGAGGACTTTGCCCTGTCCGGTTGCGATTGCGGTGTTCATGAGAGCGCACTCGTATCCGAGAGGTCCGAGCCAGCACTGAACCGATGCACCACCGAATTCGGGGTGGTACTCGACGGATTCGTTGGACCAGAGATCACAGCACTGTGCCATCAGGTTACCCTGAAGATCTGCGTGTGCGCACTGACAGTTCTTACCTTCCTGTGCACAGGGGGTACCGGTAATCGATTTGATTATGGGTCCTTCGTAACCGCAGTCCTTGTCGGGTCCGGTTGCGCCTGCTTCGATTGCGACCATTGTCCTTGCAGCGGAGATTGCTCTTGTCACTGCGGAGAATGTCCTCTGAACATCGTTGTCAAGGAGACCTCCTGCCATGAACATCGAGACGTTTGCTCCGGAACAGTTGGTGTCACCGCCGGCGATTACTTTGTTCTTCTTTGCAATCTTGACCATTTCAGTCCAGATGTTCTCCATGTCGATTGAACCGAGGTAACCGACACCGAAGAGGAAGGCTGTGATGTCACCGTGTGTAACTGCGTAATCTGCGAACTCTTTACCGCCGACAGACTCAACAGACAGGACATCCGCACCGTTCTCACATGCTGTCTCACAGCACTCGTAGAACTTCTCGGGGTATCCGAATTTCTTGTCCATTCCGGGCCTGAGTCCGTGCTCTGCCTCACGCTGATCGGGGATTGTGTGCCTTACAGCGAGGTTGATTCCGTACTCTTTGTGGTATTTCTCTGTGATTGCTTTCTGTCCGGAGACAACAGATGCTGCCATTCCGGGAACGGTTCCCATCTGGGAGACCCATTCTGTCTCAAGCTGAAGGTCGGGGAATCCGAGTGTGAGTGCTCTTGTGATTGCATCTTTCGAGATGTAGTCGACGTACTCTTTGGTGATTCTCTCGACTGATTTCTCCGTACCCGGCCTGGGTGCGTAGTTGATCTCGGGGATGACTCTGCCTGCTCCGGCTTTGATTCCGAGACCGTATGAAACGGGCTTCTTTGCATGTCCGAAAAGCATGTCGTCTGCTTTGTCGTATGCCATCTTAGTGAATTTTGTAGTCATGTTCATTCGCCTCCAACGATTTCGTCCCAGTGTTCCCTGATCTTCTTCCAGTCGTATCCTTCGAGGATCTTGTCTGCGATCGGGGGTGTCTGAGGTGCTTTCTCCGAGTAGATTCCGAGGTCGAAAGACTCTGCGAAGTCTCTGTTGACTGCTCCTCCGGCTGCCATGAACGGGATTTCGATGCCTTTCTCCTGGAGCAACTTGGCTGCCCTGGGGAATGCGGACATTGTTGTGGTCATGAGTGCTGTTCCTGTTACAAGGAAGGGCTTCTCTTCGACGACTTTGTCGACGAGATCCGTGACTGCAACATCCTTACCCATATCGATTACTGTGAATCCGGATGACCTCATCATAACGGCTGCAATGTTCTTACCGATGTCGTGCGGGTCTCCCTCTGCTGCGTGCATGACAACCTTTCCTTTTGTTGTCCTTCCGCCGGGGATCTGCTTCTCGGCAATTGCGATACCGACTTCCATGACCTTTGCGGCCATCATAATCTCGGGGAGGTAGTAGATGTGCTGTGCGTAAAGAACACTGACAATCTCCATTCCTGCGACGAGACCTTTGTTGATCACGTCAAGAGGTGCAACTGTCTTCAGCGCGTTGGTGACGACAGGTCCAATCTCTTTGAATTTCATGTACAGGACCGTGCTTGCGACTTCCTTAAGGACGGGGTCCGTGGGAAGCATCTTTGCGGCGATCGCTTCAGGGGTGTTTTCATTCTCAGACTCTGCGTCGTAGCGTCTGAGGATGAAACCATAGTCCAATTTCGATGTGTCGAACATCATGCTATCATTTCCTCCGTGAGATCGGGATCCTTGCGGCCCTTCTCTCACATGACGTGATTGTCATTTCAGTGGAATGAATTTAAACCACCGTAACTTTCCAAAGAGGAGTTCCATTAAATAAGTATTTAAAATTTTCCTATTATCAATCTCGGATTTATTGTGGTATACAAAGCCGGGAGTGCAGTCTCCGCATTACTTTTCTATTCTTTATATTATAGAATAGGATTGTATACCTCAGAAATACGGTCGATCATAGGCAATTTTAGCCCCTCCTAAGAAGGTTTTTTCGACGTTTTCACTATGTATAAACAAAAATATTTTTGTATAATAATGAATTATACAATTATGACATCCGTAGTCCTTCTGAAGAACAAGAAAAGCGGAAAAATCTACGCTTACGTAAACGAGAAGGTTTACGACGGTTCGAAAGGAAAGGAAGTCTACAAAAGGAAGTGTGTGGGCCATCTCGATCCGTACACCGGAGAGATAATACCCAACCGTGAAAAAAGAGAAAAACCTCCCGTTGGTCTTATCGACGGCAGCGGTATAGATGTTATAGAAATCATATCGAAAGAGATCGGACTGAGAGAATCTCTTATCGCCGCATTCCCCGAATCATGGTCTTTCATCTCAAAAGTGGTAACTGTCTGTCTTTTCGGAGGAAATGTTCTTTCGGCAATCAAGCAGAATAATCTTCCGTCGTCGAGAGTAATGTCAATGCTGTTCCGCTCCATGAAGAAAGAGAACATAGATTCATTCTTCAGAGTCTGGGGTAAAATCAACTCAGGCGGAGGGCACATCAGGATGATTCTTTCGTCATACGACACATACGACACCAGAAATCTTTCAGCCAACGTCGATGCGGGTATGTTCTCCGGACCGCAGATGAGTGAGTCCGAAGTTATCTACAGCCTTTCATCCAACTTTCCCGTTTATTACAAACACCATCACGTTCCGTTCTCCGTTTCAGATGAATATCTTTCGGATATGGAAGTAAACGAATGGGTTCAGGACGAGGATGTATCGTGCGTATTCGGTGTGACCTACGGAGACGACGAAGATATGGAAAAGATCAGGTCTCTGGGGACAGGTTATACCGTCCGCATAAGAACGGATGCCGAGATGTACGGACGCATCGTTTCCGAATACGGAAAGGAACTGATGGGCGGCAGTACCGAGTACAGAGTCGGCGTATCCCACAGAACCGTCACCCGCACGGTGAACGGAAAAAGAGAATACATTCACATTTTCTTCGATCCCGCCGTTGCCGAGATGAGCGGTGCAATCTTTCTTTCTCAGATTGAAAGATACAGATCCGAACTCGAGAACGGGCATCTTCTGAGGGAACATATGGGATTCTACAGAGAATTTTTCCTGATTTCCAAAGGTTCTATTGAATTCAACAGCGAAGCCATAATGAAGAAAACATCGAACGCGGGATTCGATATTATCGTATCAAACAGAGAGAAGGATGCCAAAGAGGCACTCCGCAGTATGAAAGTCAGGGATGGTGCGGAAAGAACGTTCGACAATCTTTCCAACGATGCAGACCTTATGGCTTTCAAACTTTATATGCAGAAAAACCTGGAATACCGTTATTTCATACAGTTTTTGGTTCTCATTGTGAGGTCTGCGATATGGAGCAGAATCGAAGGTACGGGAATTACCGTAGACGATGCACTTGACGCACTGAATGATATTAAACGTGTGAAGGATCCGTGGAAGAAAGGAACGGACGAAGTACAGCTTACCGATATGCAGAAGAGAATAGTCAACCTTCTGCAGGGATGATCAGCGTTTCTTTCCTATCACAATGTAATAATCTTCATCGTCACGTGTGAACACGATATCGAGATTGTGTGCGGAGAACATTTCGCTCATGACATCCAATTCTGGAAGATAATCATTGCAGATTTCCTCTCCTCCGGTGCTGTGCACCTTGTTGATGTGATCCTTGGATGACGAATGTGCCACAGTCAGAGTTCCGCCCTTTTTGAGAGCGTGTGAGAGTATGTGAATCGCTTCCATGGGATCGGGGAAATGGGGGAAACAGGAGTAGCAGACAACACGGTCGTAAACGTCCCTTTCTTTGAGTTTGTAGATGTCTCCCACTGTGTACGAGAGTTTCTCCGATTCGGGATACTTGGAACGTGCGACGTTAATCATGTTCTCAGAATAGTCTATGGCATTCACATGGCCGTCTACGATTCTTGACAGATAGCCGGGAATCATGACTCCGGTACCTGTGCCAACGTCGAGGATTTTGCTGTTTTCTTCGATGCCGAGGAGATTTGTAATGTAATCCACTTTGTCCATGTCATGGATTGAAGTTTCATCCCATGTTCCCGCTTTTTCATTGAAGAAATCCATCTGTTTGGGATTCTTTTTCCTCTTACTGAGGAATTCTTTTACTTTAGGTGAAAGCAGATGCTGCAGTTCGTTCGGTACCACAACTTTATACGAATTAACTTCACCGACGGTTACGTCGATTCCGTACACTTCGTGAATGTTCTCGGGAGTGATTATTTCATCTCCTCCCGCAGCGAATATTTTCCCGTCTTTCATGAGGATAAAACGATTGCTGAACCTAAGTGCCAGATTGAGATCGTGATTCGTCATAACGGCACAGATTCCGTTCTCTTTGATGATGTGGAACAATCTGTGCATTACCTCGTATTGATTCTTGATGTCGAGATTGCTTGTAGGTTCGTCCAACAGCATAACCTTCGGCTGCTGTGCGACGGCACGTGCAATCTGAACCATCTGATACTCTCCGCCGGAAATTTCGTTTACGGGTTTGTCTGCAATGGAAGTAAGTTCCATGATGTCGATGATACGCCCGACGAGTTTCAGATCCCTGTCGGTGACATCCCATGTAATGTGCGGTTTGCGTCCGACAAGGATGGATTCAAAAACCGTGTTGCCGGAAACGTGTGATCTCTGAGGTACGTATCCTATTGCTCTGGCTATGTCGTTTCTCGAGAATTTGGAAATGTCCTCGCCGTCGACCGTTATAGTACCTTTCTTCGGAGTATGGATGTTGTTGATACATTTCAGGAGGGTTGTCTTTCCGGCACCGTTAGGTCCGAGAATGGAAACAATGTCTCCTTTATCCGCTTCGAAGGAAACACCTGAAAGAATGTCGCGGCCTCCGTCGTAATCAAAACCGATATCCGAAATTCTGAGCCTCATGACGTTCTGTACCTCCTTATGAGCATGATTATGAAAGCGGGTCCGCCTATAAGCGATGTGAGCAATCCTACAGGTAACACTGCGGGAAGGATGATATTACGTGCGACTACGTTCGCTACCAGGAGCAGCAAAGCGCCTGTGAGTATCGACATAGGTATCAGTGTTTTGTGATCCTCTCCGACCATCGTACGCGCGATGTGCGGTCCGAGAAGTCCTACGAATGAAATCACTCCGAACTGTGAAACAACGAATGCCGTGATTACGGCTGCAACGGACATTCCGATTACAAGGAATCTGTCTGTGTTTACACCCAACCCCTTTGCGACTTCGTCGCCTGCGTTCATGGCGTTCATGTCCCATCTCGCGGCGTAGAAATAAACTGCGGCAACCGCTGTGACAGCAATCAGAATTATGTTCCAATTCCATGTTGTGTATGACACTGTACCGAAGGTCCATGAGACTATCTGGCTCAGTTGAACGGAATCGGCCATGTACTGCATTAGGGTCATTCCTGCGGAGAATATCGCACTCACTGCAATACCGGCAAGAATCATGGTTTCGGAAGATGTTTTTGTAATTTTTGTGAGGAACAGAATCAATCCCGTGGCAATTACCGCCATTACGAATGCGGAAATCGGTGTGATGTAACCGTTTACTGTTCCCAATGTCATCGATCCTGTGAAGAAGAGAATCGATGCCGCAGCACCGAAGGCTGCGGCATTGGATATCCCCAATGTGTACGGCGAAGCCAAAGGATTCCTCAGAATACACTGCATTGCGGCTCCCGCAAGAGACAGTGCGGCACCTGCGACCATAGCCGCTACGGCGATGGGGAGATCGATGTTCCAGATGAATTTTCCGATTACTGATGATCTGTCTGCTGTGAATATCGCTTTTGTGATATCCGCAATCGAATAATCGGGATTTCCGATGTAAAGGGAGAGCAGAGTGATTACGACCAGGGAGAGAAAGATGATAATCATCCACTTTCTCTTTCTGCAGGTATCGTTCCTGTATGACGATTCCGACTCTGTCGTTTCGTCGTCCTGATCGTAAATCCTGTAGTCCATCTGTTTCACCATACGAGTTTGCCTGCTCCGGAGCCCTGTTTCTCTACGAGATCGTCTACGGTGATGCTGCTGCCGGGGTAGAACAGACTGAGAATCTGATTTGCCTTGGCGGTCGCATTGCAGTCGAATGCAGACGGGTCGATGATATTGCCGATATAATATGCATTCATCAGTTCCGACTCCCAGTTTGTACCGTAGTATTTCTCCACATAAAGTGAATAGATGTTTCCGCTGCTTATGGCAGGGACTTCTTCAAAAGCCTTAAGATCGGTCTTGTACTGAGTTTCGGAATCGGATATTTTCACACTGTCGATGAAAATGTAGTCGGGTTTTGCATTTACTATCTCTTTGGCCTCGGTATCATACGGATTTCCGTCTCTGACATCCATAACATTTTTCACGCCTGTAAGGGTGAACGGTTCGAAGTTACCGCTTGTTCTGTAAAGGTCGCCCTTCATGTAATAGAACATACCGCCGATGTAGCACTTTGTATCCTTTGTCTTGGTGGATTTCTCTTTCATATCGGTGAGTTCTTTGACTATTGAAGAAACACCGTTTATGAGCTCTTCCGCACGGCTTTCTTTTCCGAGTACCTTGCCGAGGAGTCTGATGTTGTCGTTGAATGTCTCTCCGCCTACCGTAACGTTACCTTCGGCGTTGATTCCCACAACGGCGATACCTGTTTTCTCCTGAAGACTGTCCAATTTGGTGACGTCTGTTTCGGAAGAAATGATAACGTCCGCGCCTGTGGCAATTATCTCTTTGAAACTATCCGCACTGCCGACGTTTGTAATGTCTCTTGTGTTGTATGCGATGTGATACGTCGCTTTGTAGTAATTTGCAGTGGTTTCGCTGTCTTTGCTGTCGATTCCCACTACTTTGTCAACCGCACCCATGTATTCCACAAGTCTTAAGGATCCTGCAGCGAGACAAACCACTTTATTTACGCTGTCAGGTAGAGAAACCGTCCTTCCGCGCATGTCGGTAACGGTTTTTTCTCCGTCGCTGCTGCCGTTGTTGTTGCTGACCGCCACCGCCGCGATTGCCGCAATAACAATAACTGCGACCGCGAGGATGGCTGCAATTTTTCCGCCCTGTAATGCCATGATTTCACAAAGATTGACGGAATATTAAAAACGAGCATTATCCAATCAGGTAATGGGGTATATGTCTCGGTATGCGGTATTCAGACTGTCTGAACGATTCCGTTATCCATTAATACCGAATCGCTGATGGTCGTTTATGGAATCCCGCTCCTCAGCGATCAAGGAACTAATCGTCGGAGCAATTGTCGGTATCGCCGGTATGCTTCCGGGCATCAGCGGTGCCGTACTGTGCGTCTGTTTCGGTATTTACGAGAGACTTATACGTGACGTAGCGAAACTCCGCATTTATCTGAAGAAAGACTTCGGATTCCTGTTCTTCCTTGCGGTGGGTGCCGTAATCGGTACGGTGTTTTCCGCAAAGGTTCTGTCCATTGCGATGGATGCCTATCCTGCGGAATCGTTATTCCTGTTTGTGGGATTGATTGTCGGACAGATTCCCGCAGTGTACCGTCTGACTGAGAAAGAGGGTAAAGCAAAACCCACAGCTTACAATATTCTGGCACTTCTTATCGGATTTGCGATTATGGGTTCGATGCTTGTCGTCGAATTCTCAGGTATCGGATCTGAAGTAACCGTATGCAGAGACATCGGCGGTATGATTACGATGTTCCTTATCGGATTGATTGTCGCCGTTTCCGCACTTGTTCCCGGAATCAGTCATTCTACATTGCTCATAGTGTTCGGACTGTTTACTGTATTCACCGATACCGTAGGTAACTTCGACATCCCTATGCTCATCCCTCTGGGACTCGGAGGTATCGTGGGACTGCTCGGATTCTCGAAGATTGTACATTATGCGTTGGAGCACCACCACCGCAGCACTTCGTTCCTTATCCTGGGATTGACCGTAGGTTCCGTTATTACACTCGGTATTTCTTCGGGACTTGACATCAAAGAAGCTGTGCATGCAGTCGGAGCGTTCATTGCATTCGTTGTGGGAACCGCAATCAGCATTTGGTTCATGAAGAAGAGCGAGAAGCAGGAAATGTTCGCAGAGGATGCCGAATAAATCCGATATCCCGATATTATTCATTCATGAATACTTCTGAATGATAAACTTACGCACGGTACTTGATGTCTGGCATATGTAATTCGCAGTTTTTGAGAATACGTCAATTCGTTTCATTATTCGTAGAAAATCAACGAATTACAACGGTAAACAATACGAATATCCGAAAAATATTCGTAAATCTCTGTTTTTCGTTGAAATTCTTATCTGAATAATAATGACCATTTCCTTTATATCGATTGATAGGGTTACCATATTCCGTTGGTTCAATATGGACATGGAAATTTGTTGGCACGGAAGAGGCGGACAGGGAGTTGTCACCGCCAGTGAGATCCTAGCAGAGACCGTTGTCGGTGAGGACAAATATGTCAAAGCCTTCCCCGAATTCGGTCCTGAGAGGATGGGTGCACCCATCAGGGCGTTCACCAGGATTTCAGAACAGCCGATTAGGATCCACACGCAGATCTACGAGCCCGACGTTGTCGTAGTATTGGATGGGACACTTATCGGAAAGGTCGATGTAGCCAAGGGCCTCAAGAAGGGAGGAATCATATTGGCTAACTACCCCGGAACACCCGAGGAGCTTAAGAAAGCACTCGGCACCGATGCGGAATGTCACACGGTAAACGCAACCAAGATTTCCATGGAGGAAATCGGAAGGCCCGTGGCGAACACCGCAATGCTCGGTGCATTAATCAAATACAGGCCTGTCGTGACATACGAAGCCCTGGAGTATCAGATTGTGCAGAAATTTACGGGAAAACTCAGCGAGAAAGCAATCAAAGCGAACCTCGCTGCACTCAACAGGGCATTCAGGGAGGTAATCTGATGGATCACAACGATATGATTATCGGTTCCCGTGTCAACGGGGGCGGAGCGGCAAAGTTCGAGACAGGTGACTGGAGATCACTGACTCCTGTGGTCGACATGGAGAAATGCATCGACTGCATGACATGTTGGATTTACTGTCCCGACAGCTGTATTCTCGTAGAGAACAACAAGATGACGGGTATCAAGCTCACACACTGCAAAGGATGCGGAATCTGCGCAAAGATGTGTCCCAAGGATGCTATCGTAATGAAGGAGGCCTGAACATGGGAAAGGATATCGCAATCAACGGTGACAGTGCAATCGCATTGGCATGGAAACAGATCGATCCCGACGTATGTGCGGCATATCCGATCACACCTCAGACAATCATCGTCGAGAGGTTCTCCGATTACGTCGCAGACGGCGATGTGGGAACGGAATTCGTATGTGTCGAGTCGGAACACTCCGCACTCACTGTCTGTACGGCATCCGCATCCGCAGGAGCAAGGACATTCACCGCAACATCCTCACAGGGTCTTGCATACATGTGGGAAATGCTCCCCATCACATCGGCAATGAGAGTACCTATCGTCATGGCCGTTGCAAACAGGACAGTCAGCGGTCCGATCAACATTCACAACGATCACGGAGACGTCATGTCCGCAAGGGACACAGGATGGATTCAGATTTTCGCAGAGAACGTTCAGGAAGCATACGACAACGCAATCATGGCACCGAGGATCTCGGAGCACCCCGATGTGCAGCTGCCGATTATGACAAACCTCGACGGTTTCATCCTTACACACGCAATCGAGAGGATGTCTCCGCTTGATGATGTTACAGTCAAGAAATTCGTGGGAGAGTACAAACCCTTCCGCCCGCTCCTTGATTACAAGAACCCCACATCGCACGGTCTGATGGACAGTCCCGAGTTCTACTTCGAGCACAAGTACCAGATGGTACAGGCGATGGACAAAGCGATGAAAGTCATCGAAGATGTCTTCGCAGACTTCGAGAAGATTTCCGGCAGGAAATACAAAGTGGTCGAAGAGTACAGGTGTGACGATGCAGAATATGTCGCAGTTATTCTCGGTTCCTCATACGGAACGATGAAAGAGGCTGTCGACAGGCTCAGAGAGAAGGGAATAAAGGTCGGAGCGTGTATGCCCCGTATCTTCAGGCCGTGGCCTGCAGATTACCTCAAGAAGATTCTTGACGGTAAGAAAGGAGTCATCGTAATGGACAAACACCTCTCCGTAGGTGCGTACGGTCCGATGTACCCCGAAGTGGTATCGGTTCTTCTTGAATGCAAGAAAGTACCCAAAGCGTACAACTTCATCTACGGTCTCGGAGGAAAGGACGTCAGCGTTAACGAGTTCATGTCCGTCTTCGAATCCGCAGCGGCAGGAAAAGCAAAGACAGTCAACTATCTGGGGGTGAAAGAATGAGTTCCAAACCGATCAAAGACCTTACGAAGCTTCCCGAGAGGCTCACATCCGGTCACAGGCTCTGTGCAGGATGCGCCGAGAGCGTCATCGCAAGACAGGTCCTTATGGCAACAGAGAAGCCCGTTCTCGCCGCAAGTGCGACAGGATGTTTCGAGGTTTCGACAACAATCTTCCCGTACTCCGCATGGAATATCCCGTGGATACACACAGCATTCGCAAACGGTGCCGCAACAGGTGCCGGTCTCGAGGCTGCATACCAGGGACTGAAGAGAAAGGGAAAGATTACCGAGGACATGAAATTCGTCGCCTTCGGAGGAGACGGAGGAACATACGATATCGGTTTCCAGGCACTTTCGGGTATGCTCGAGAGGGGTCAGCAGGTTATGTATGTCTGTCTCAACAACGAGGCATACATGAACACCGGTATTCAGAGGTCCGGTGCAACCGGATTCGGTGCATCCACCACAACATCCCCCGCAGGAAAGGTACAGCAGGGTAAGACCGAGTATCCCAAGGATCTCACGATGATTGTCGCAGCACACGATATCCCCTACGCAGCGCAGGTTTCCCCCCACAACTGGAGAGATCTCATCGCAAAGTGTGAGAAAGGATTCGAGTGCGGCGGACCGTCGTTCATCAACGCGGTATCTCCATGTCCCAGAGGATGGAGGTTCCCGTCCGAGAACACGATTCTCATGGCGAAACTGTCTGTCGAGACATGTGTATGGCCTCTGTACGAGTGCGAAAACGGCACTTACAGGCTCACTGCGGAATCCAAGAGGATTGCGGACGGTCAGCAGGAGAAGAAACCCATCACAGAGTGGTTCCAGGCTCAGGGCAGATACAAACACATGCTCAAGCCCGAGAATGCAGATCTCCTCAAGCAGGTGCAGGAAGAGATCGACCGCAAGTGGGAAAGACTCATCAAGCTGTCAAAGCTCTGAAACTTATTACGGTCCCTTCGGGGACCGTATTTTCTGTTTTTTCACTGTCCTGAATAAGGACGAAAATATCTTTTTACGAATCGATAGGGACAGTATACTTTACCGTCTCACCGTTAATTCTTTCAGAACAATGTAAAAAAAGAGTTTGATACACGGGCCTTTCGGCCCGTGTACACTCACTCGAGTGTTACGAGAGCATCGACTGCCCAGCAGCCTTTGCCTTCTTCGCCGACGATGATCGGGTTGATTTCAATCTCCCTGATCTCGGGGTTTTCTTCCGCGATGAGCACGAGTCTCCTCATTGCATCCTTCATTGCGTCGATATCCGATTTGGCGGTTCCGCGTGCTCCGTTGAGGAGTTTGAATGCTTTTGTGGTTGTGATCATCTCGTCGAGCTGTTCCTCGGACAGAGGTACGTGTGCCTGTGAGATTTCTCTCAGAATTTCAACGAAGATACCTCCGAGACCGAATGAGAGAACAGGTCCGAACTGAGCATCTCTCATGATAGAGACGATAACCTCTCTTCCGGAAACCATCTGCTGAATCGACACACCGTCGAGTCTTGCGTTGGGCTTGTTCTTCTTACAGGAGTCCATAATCTTCTTGTAAGCTTCCCTTGCGCCTTTCTCGTCTTTGACACCGACTACGACACCTCCGACATCTGTCTTGTGGGCGATGTCGGGTGAGATAATCTTCATGACAACAGGATATCCGATCTTGTTGCATGCTTTTGCCGCCTCTTCCTCGGATGTGACGGATGCCTCTCCGGGAGTGGGCAGGCCGTATGCGGCGAAGATTGCTTTTCCTTCCGCTTCGGTAAGGCTCTTGCGTCCTTCTGTCTCGGCACCTGCGATGATTTCCTTTGCCTTCTCTCTGCTGTCAGCATCGATCTTGGGGGCAACCATCGGGGTGTATTTGATCTGTCCGCGCACGGTGTATTTCCTGAGGAGATCCAATGCGTGAACCGCTCTGTCGGGTGTGGGGTATGTGGGAAGTCCGCCGGCTCTTGTGATTGCCGCGGCTTTCGCACATTTGGTTCCTCCCGCCCAGCAGACTGCGACAGGTACTTTGATTTCATTCTTAATTCTGACAAGGTTCTCCGCAACAGCTTCCAAATCGGCTGTGTCAAGCGGCGAACCCATAACGACTAATCCTCCGACGGAGGGATCTTCCTGTACGACCTTGATGGTCTTCTCGAAGTATTCCGCCTTTGCGTCTCCCCTTACATCGATGGGGTTGGTGACACCTGCAACGGTGGGAACGTCTTCCCTGATCTTCTTGATTGTAGCATCTGTGAGTTTTGCGGCTCCGATGTATTTGGCGTTGTATGCCGCATCCGCGGACATAACACCGAGACCTCCGGCGTTGGTGATGATTCCGATGCCGTCTTTGTCCATGTGGTTGTATGCGTGGAACATTCCGAATGCGTCGTAGAGTTCGTCGAGATCTTTTGCCCTTGTGATGTTGAGTTTCTTGAAGACAACATCGTTAACTGCATCCGAACCGGCGATAGAACCTGTGTGTGACGATGCCGCCGCACCTCCGGCTGCCGTTGAACCTGCTTTGAAGACGATAATGGGTTTCTTGTTCTTCATTCCGGAAACGTTCTTGATGAACTTTGCACCGTTGGAGATACCCTCGCAGTACATTCCGATAACTTTTGTATCGTCATCTTCGGAGAGTGCATCGAAAAGATCTGCCTCATCGACATCGGATTTGTTACCGAATGTGATGAATTTTGCAATACCGACGCCTGTCTCGTAAGCCCAGTCGAGCATCGAGGATCCGACTGCACCGGACTGAGAGAGAATGGAGAGGTTTCCTGCCTTGGGCATTGCTTTCGCGAATGTTACGTTGATCTTGTTCTTGGGATCCATGTTTCCGAAGCAGTTCGGACCGAGAATCCTGATTCCGTATTCTTTTCCTTTCGCGACGAGCTGTCTCTCGAGTTCGGCACCTTCGGGACTCTCCTCTTTGAAACCTGCGGTGAGGATGGTCACATTCTTGATGCCTGCATCTCTCAGATTGTCCATCTCCGCAATTATGAACTTGCTCTTGATGCTGACGACTGCGAGATCTACGGGTTTTCCGATTTCCTTCACGTTGGTGTAGGATTTGAGGCCCTGAATGTCCTCACCTTTGGGGTTGACCGGATAGATCTTATCTTTGTCAAAGCCTGCATTGATCAAATTCAATACCAATATGCCGCCGATCTTCGTGGTGTCGTTAGACGCACCGATAATCGCGATCGACTCGGGGTTGACGAATCCTTTCATGGTGTGCTGGTATATTATAATAAAATATAAGGATTAGTTAGTCAATTGTCGAACATAAGGATATTCACATTGTCTTTTAGTGTCGAATGTGACAAATATTAGCACGGCAGGGATATTTTGTATTCATTCCTGAGAGGTTTCTTCCTTTTCCTTGAGTTCCTCTTCCGGAACCAACGTACATTCTTCGCTGATGAATCTGTATGTCCTGTCTATTGAAGTACAGGCGTATTTCAGTGCTTCTTCGGTTCTGTCGCATCTCACACAGACGTTGGATAACATGTAAACTATCATGTTGCTTGTTTCTTCGAATGCGAAGAAATCATTCTCCGTGGGTTCGCCGTATTCTTTCTTGCATTCGTCGAGAACCTGATAGAGGAATCCCTGTGCGTCCATAAAGAGATCCAATCTTTCATCGCCTTCGGGTTCGGGACGGCTGTCCAAAATCAGATCTTTCCAATCCCATTCGTTTTTTCTTTCGAGAGCTTCCTGAGAGATGCACTCAAGGACTTCCTTGTATTCGTTCAGGAATTCTTCGGAACCCCATATGTCGGCACAGTCGATTGCGACACACATAGAGAGATAAAGAATAACATTCCTCACCGACGGTTCGTAACCTGTCAATGTATCGGAGTTTTCATTGGCTACTCTCATCCTGTCGGCGAATTCGTCGTACTTTATCTCTTCCTGACCCATAGGACGGTGATATCCGTCAACCGTGATAAATATCTCTGATTGTTTTCCCGTGACTGTATGAATGAACCCTCATCGTCGGATGATTTTGAGCTCGGAGTGAGATATGAGTTGGGTCAGGGTGTGGATAAAGATCTGACCAAGGCCGCAGACTGTAATGAGAAGGCGGCAGAGACAGGAAATGTTGCCGCATTGTGTGCACTCGGAGAGCTGTACATGGGAGGAAACGGCGTTCCGAGAGATCAGAATAAAGGTATTGACTTATTCAGAAACGCTGCGGAAAAGGGTTCGTCCAAAGCTATGTACAATCTCGGTATGGTGTATCTTACCGGTACCGGTGTCGATAGAGATTCTGTACAGGCGAAGGGTTGGTTCGTCAAGGCCGCAGACGCAGGAGAATCGGCTGCCTGTGTCGAATTGGGTATGCTGTACATCAACGGCGATGGTGTGGAACAGGACTTCGGAGAAGGAGGAAAGTGGCTTACGAAGGCCGCCGAAGCAGGAGATGCATTATCTCAGTTCAAAGTCGGTTACATGTACGAAGAAGGTATCGGATTTGAGAAAGACCGGGAGAAAGCCCTCGGCTGGTACATGAAGGCTGCAGAACAGAACATTCCGGATGCTCAGTTCAAGGTTGCATCGATTCTTGTTGCGAAATCGCCGAGTCTTAATGAGGAAGAAGCGGTGAAATGGTACACCAAAGCATCCGTTCTCGGATTCCTGCCTGCAATGGTGAATCTCGGCATAATGAAGTACACAAGAGCGGAGTATGACGATGCTTTCAAGTGGTTCAATTCCGCTGCATACAGAAGCGATCCCGATGCGCAGTTCTATCTCGGCCGTCTTTACATCGAAGGCAAGGGTGTGAAGAAAGATGTCGATTTGGGAGTCAAGTGGCTCCGTCTTTCCGCCGGAAACGGCAATAAGGCGGCAAAAGACGTTATAGAACGTGTCGAAGGAAAGAATTGATTTTCATTTTTCTGTTTTGATTTCTGTCAGAGCCAGCGTAAGCTTTTTTTCATTTTTTTTAAATAATTTAAATAACATTAATAACAATTATAACATTATTAGGACTAAATATTACGTTAACGTACCTTCACTACGGGATTGTTGTATGGGATTGGACGCGTCAACTCTAACTGAAGAACAGAAAAAAAGGTTCAGCAGATATCTCGTGTTCTACGGCGAGGGCGAATCATGTCATGGAATAAAAGGTATTTCCGCCGACGCCCCCGAGGACATTAAAAAAGAGTTCCTCGAATGGTACAGAGATATGTATCGGTACTCTAACGGGAGGTTGAGGCCCGCCGATTCCAAAGTGTTCTCAAAGGTTATTATCGCTGTTAAGTAAAGGCTTATAACCTCATACGGATAACAAATATTTCGTGGTATTTCCATGAAGACCGACTTAGAGATAGCATATGATGCGCAGGTTAAACCGATCAGGGAGATAGCAGAAAAAATCGGAATTCCCGAGGATGATCTGTACCCCTACGGAAAGTACATCGCCAAAGTTCCCCTTGCGGACCTGGAGAAATACAAAGACAGACCTAACGGAAAGCTCATTCTTGTCACGGCAATCACTGCGACGCCTGCGGGAGAAGGTAAAACAGTCACATCGATCGGTCTCATTCAGGGACTCAGCAAGATCGGTAAGAACGTTGTCGGTGCCCTCAGGGAGCCGTCCCTCGGACCTACATTCGGTATCAAGGGCGGAGCGACCGGGGGAGGTTACGCTCAGGTCTACCCCATGTGGGACATCGATCTTCAGTTCACGGGAGATATTCCCGCTGTCGCTGCGGCACACAACCTTCTGTCTGCGATGGTGGAAAATCACATTGCAAAAGGAAACGAACTCAACATCGATCCCACTCAGATTGTTCTCAAGAAGACCATGGATATGAACTGCCGTGAGCTCAGGAACATTGTTGTGGGACTCGGAGGCAAAGGAATGGGAGGAATCCCTCACGAGAGCGGATTCCTGATTACATCTGCCTCGGAAATCTCGGCAATCCTTGCACTTGCATCTGATTTGGACGACCTCAGGGAAAGACTCGGAAACATTATCGTTGCATACACATACGACGACAAGCCCGTGAAGGCGAAGGATCTGAACTGTGTCGGTGCAATGATGATCTGTCTCAAAGATGCAATCAACCCCAATCTTGTTCAGACTCTCGAGGGACAGCCCGTATTCATTCACGGATTCCCGTTCGCAAACATCGCACACGGTGCAAACTCGGTCATTGCAACACGCACTGCACTCAAACTCGGCGATTACGTCGTAACGGAAGCGGGATTCGCAGCCGATCTCGGTGCGGAGAAGTTCATGGATATCGTCTGCAGACAGGCAGGATTCTCACCCGATGCGGTTGTTATCGTTGCATCCGTACGTGCGCTTATGATGCACGGAGGAGCGGACCTCAAGGATGAGAGTACAATGAACATGGATTCTCTCAACAAAGGATTCAGCAATTTGGATAAACACATCAGCAACATGCAGCAGTACGGCGTACCGATTGTCGTTGCAATCAACAGATTCCCCACCGATAAGCAGGAATGCCTCGACAGGATTGCCGAGCACTGCAAAGAGATGGGCGCAGAGTATGCACCGTCCGAAGTCTTCATGAAGGGAGGAGAAGGAGGAGTCAAACTCGCAGAGAAAGTCATCGAAACTCTCGAGACCAAGAAGGCATCCTACGCTCCGCTGTATTCATTGGATCTTTCACTGAAAGAGAAGATTGAGATCATCGCCAAGAAGATCTACGGCGCAGACGGAGTGGAATATTCCACGAAAGCCAACAAGACTCTCAAACAGCTTGAAGACCTCGGTTACGGAAAACTTCCCGTATGTATCGCAAAGACACAGGCATCAATCTCCGACGATCCGAAGAAGAAGGGTGCACCTACGGGTTGGACTCTTAACGTGAGGGAAGTCAACATCTCCGGCGGAGCGGGATTTGTAGTTCCCATATGCGGTGAGATGATGCTCATGCCCGGACTCGCAAAGGTCCCCGCAGCCGTCAACATGGATATAGGCAAAGACGGACGCATTATCGGTCTTAAATGAACTCAAACGGTGCGGTTTTCGGACCGCACCGTTTGTATTTTTCTTATATGGCACTTTGTTCGAATTCACACATTCGAATACTTTAAGAATAAATAACGCATTGACCCAGACGGTGGGATGTCTAGTCAATATTATGCAGGCATAGATTTGGGAACGGCGAATTGCTGCCTGTCCTATACCGAAGGCGACGGTAAAGTGAAGTCACTGAAGATAGGTGACGATACCACGTTGCCGTCTGTCGTGACATTCACCGAAAAAGGAATC
Source organism: Candidatus Methanomethylophilaceae archaeon (assembly GCA_963643255.1). GTDB lineage: Archaea > Thermoplasmatota > Thermoplasmata > Methanomassiliicoccales > Methanomethylophilaceae > Methanarcanum. The sequence goes on along the minus strand of CAVIIW010000002.1, from coordinate 195,505 downwards.
TATGTCGGACATGAAGCACTGGGTCTCGGTGACGAACAGGGTTCGTGGAACACCGCATCGCACTTCAAGAGAGTTATGGGCGAAAACATCGTCAGGATTTACAACGGTGTTGAGTACGATCCCACGGAACTTTCCGCACTGCTTCTCAAAAAACTCAGGATGGAGTTTAAGAAACAGACCGGCAGCGAAATCGACGAAGCAGTCATCACCATTCCCAGCGACTACGGAGATGTAGAGAGGCATTCCACATACAACGCGGCGATGATTGCCGGATTCAAGGACGTTACGCTTCTCTCAGAATCATTGGCTGCAGCCGTTTCATACGGAATGAGCAAGAAATCGTCCGAAAAGAAACTGATGATTGTTTATGACTTAGGCAGCGGTACGCTGGATGTCTGTGTTGTGGAAGTTTCCGGAGGAAAATTCCGCGTATTGGCAGACGAAAGTAACAAAGATCTCGGAGGCAGAGACTGGGATCTTCAGCTGGCTACACTTATTCAGAAGAAAGTTCTCGACACGCGCGGAATGGAGGGTTCCGATGTTCTGAGCGACAGCGATTTCAGAAGAAATCTTCTGAAAGAGGCGGAAAGAATAAAGATCGAACTCGAGAGAAGAGCGAGAGCGGTCGGAGAAATCACGTTACGCGGAGAAAGCACCAAATTCTCCATCACAAGAGAGGAATTCGAGGAATCCACGAGATGGCTCATGGATAAGAGTATCGATATGCTCGGTTACGCATTAAGAGATTCCAAGCACAACATGAGCGAAGTAAGTGAGATTGTCCTTGTAGGTGCATCCTCACTTATGTTACAGGTTCCGAGGAACTTCAGGGAAGCTTTCCCTTCCAAAGATATCATCATGTACAGGCCGGAATTCGCCATATCCGACGGTGCCGCACTTTATGCGGAATCCAAGTACGGAAACGGGTCAATCGAAGTTATTCCCGTTATGACCAAGACGTACGGTATACTTGCGGGAATAGACGGTGTGGAGAAAATCTGTAACGTTGTCTTCAAGAACACCAATATTCCGTCGGAATACACACTTACCTGCAGACCGAAGAGGGACGATCAGGACTTTTTGGATATCACGATCTATGAATCCATGTCCAAATACGGGGAAGATTTCATTGATGTTTCGGAAGGAAAACAGGTGCTGAAAGAATCAATACCTCTTACAGGAAAGATTTCCAGAGGACGTACGAAAATCCCGATTGTCATAAAAGCGAACAAGCACGGAAAAATGTCGTTTGACATCAGCTGTAACGGTAACAATACGGTGCTTACATTCCTGAAAGAAGTCGACATGACACCCGAAGAATTACAGGCATCCGCTGTCAAGATGGAGGGCATCATATGAATTCCGTCCCGGCAGGAGATCTTTACGACAAAGCGAAAGCACTCTTGGATGAGGGTGATTTTTCCGGAGTAAAACTCATGGAAGATGCAGCGGAAGCGGGAAATCCCTATGCGCAGGCATGTTACGGTAAAATCCTCGTAGAAGGAGAACATGTCAACAGAGATTACGAAAGAGCCGCAGGATTTTTCATGAAAGCCGCAGAACACGGTATCGACGAAGCACAGTATTATGTCGGAATGGGTTATTTCTTAGGTCTTACTGTAGAAAAAGATCACAGAGAAGCACTGAAATGGTTCAGACTTTCGGCGGAAAACGGATTCCCGAAAGGACAGTACTACCTCGGTGTGTTTTATTACAACGGATTCTGTGTCTACAGGGACTACGGTTTCGCAATCAGATGGTTTACAATGGCCGCAAACCAGGGATACAGCAGAGCCCGTATTGCGTTGGCGGATGCTTACATGGATTTACACAATCCGAACCGTGATCTGAAAAAGGCTGCATCGTTATACATTTCCGCTGCGGAATCGGGAGATTCCAGGGCTTACTACAAAGCGGGACTGTGCTACTATAAAGGCAAAGCAATCAAACTCAATTATCATCAGGCAGCGGAGTATTTCAGATTGGGTTACGAAGCAGGAGATGTCAACTGCGAATTCATGCTAGGTCTGATGTACGAAAGGGGTCAGGGCGTAACTCAGAATACGAACACCGCATCTTCGATGATATCCCACGCCGCAATTTCCGGATGTACCGAAGCGAAAGCGTATCTTGACGATAAAGTACCTGTGAAGGTGAAACATCCTCCCGAGGTAAGCGAACCTCCCGTTGTAAACACTCCCGATGTTGTCGGTAAGTTCAGGGGAGCGGACGAAGACAAAACCATCTTCGGTCAGTTAATGAAGCGTTTCAGGTCTTGATGTACATAATTGTACATCATTGCATTATTTTCAGCATAGTTAATATATCATGAATCATTTCCGATGAATGATAACATGATGTCTGCGGAGCAGTTGGATGCAATTAAGCTGAAATTATCTACAATCAAAGAAAAATCACCGTTCTACAGGCAGAAATACAAAGACATCGATATTTCTTCAATCAAAACAAAAGAAGATTTCGAGAAACTCCCTCTTACGGACAAATACGAACTTCGCGAAGCATATCCTTTGGGACTTCAGGCAGTTCCCGACGAAGAGGTTGTAAGAATACACTCTTCATCAGGTACTACAGGTACTCCTGTTATCATTCCGTACACAAAGAAAGACGTCGAAGACTGGGCAGTCATGTTTGAAAGATGTTACAAAATGGCAGGTGTGACAAACAGGGACCGTATTCACATTACGCCCGGATACGGACTGTGGACTGCAGGTATCGGTTTCCAGGCAGGTGCGGAGCGTTTGGGAGCAATGTGCATCCCTATGGGTCCCGGTAACACCGACAAACAGCTCAGAATGATGGAAGACCTCGGAAGCACCGTTCTCACTGCAACATCGTCATATGCATTACTTCTCGCGGAAGAAATCGAGAAGAGAGGCATCAAAGACAAAATCAAGCTCAAGAAGGCTCTCATCGGTTCCGAGCGCTGGGGAGACAAGATGCGTGAGCGTATCGCCAACGAATTGGGCGTGGAACTTTACGATATCTACGGCCTCACCGAAATATACGGTCCCGGAATAGGTATAAGCTGCGAGCACGCCACGGGAATGCACTGCTGGTCCGATTACACATACATGGAAATTATCGATCCCAAGACGGGAAAGAACGTTCCCGACGGAGAATACGGTGAATTGGTCATAACAACTCTGAAGAAAGAGGGAGCACCTCTTATCAGATACAGGACACACGATCTCACCCGTATAATTCCCGGAAAATGTCCCTGCGGTTCCGAATATCCGCGTATCGACATTCTCATCGGACGTACCGACGATATGGTTAAGGTCAAAGGAGTCAACATCTTCCCCGGACAGATCGAAGATCTTCTGAAAGGAATCGACGGAGTATCAAGCGAATATCAGGTGATGATCGATCATCTTGAAGGAAAAGACTCACTTACACTGTTCTTCGAAACAGAACTCACGGGTGACGAACGCAAAGCGTTGGAGAAGACCGTACGTGAAGAATTCAAGAGCAGGATAGGTATCACTATCATATCCAAAGCGGTATCAATCCAGGAACTGCCCAGAAGCGAAAAGAAGAGTCACCGTATCTTCGATAACAGATACTGATTCATCTTCTGTTTCCGCCTACAAGCACGAGGTATGCCAACAGCGCTTCCAATTGGATGCGTTCGTTGCTTCCCTCGATGATACGGAATTCGATTTCTCCGGTTTTATCCATAAGCATGACCTTTTCACGGTCGTCTATGGAGAGTTCGAAGAAAGATGAATGAATCTGTCTGATGATGTCCTGTCCGGAGAGTCCGAATTCTATCATGATTTCGTCGAGCTTGTCTCTTGCTGCAATGAAATTGCCTTTGAGAGCTGTTTCGATCATTTTCTTGACTTCTTCCGGATTTGCAAGACCTGTTGTCTGATACACAGTGTCGATATCGATTGTCTTATCCATGGATGCGGCAACCTGTAACGAATTTACGGCACGCCTCATGTCTCCTCTTGCAACGTGAACAAGAGCTTCCATAGCATCGTTATCAATCTTGACATTTTCATTTTCAACAATCTTTGTTAAAAATCCTCTGACATCGTCTTTTGTGAGAGGTTTGAATCTGAAAACCGCACATCTCGACTGAATGGGGTCGATGATCTTCGAAGAATAGTTACAGGAAAGGATGAAACGGCAGATTTTGGAGTATTTTTCCATTGTTCTTCTCAATGCTGCCTGAGCATCGGACGTAAGAGCGTCGGCTTCGTCCATGAAGATTATCTTAAATTCCGCATTTCCCAACGGAGCCGTTCTCGCGAATTCTTTAATCTTTCCTCTTACGACATCGATTCCTCTTTCATCGGATGCGTTGAGTTCAATGAAGTTTCCTTTCCATTCGTCACCGAACATCTCTCTTGCCATTGCAAGAGAACATGTTGTCTTTCCCGTACCGGCAGGTCCGGTCATGAGGAGATGGGGCATATTCTTCGTTTCGACATAGGCTTTGAGTCTCTCCGTGACGTGTTTCTGTCCGATAACTTCGTCGAGCTTCTTCGGCCTGTATTTCTCTGTCCATATCTCCTTCATGTAGATCGCCACGGACATACAAATCAAGTGAAATAAACATTGTTCCCGGCGTGTGACATTCACCGTGATAACAGTATCGGGACAAGCCATTATCAATATCGATTTCATTCACCGTGACATATGAAGTTGATCGATGCCTACAAGCTCGCAATCCGTACGGGTATCGAACACGATCCCCGTCCGAAAGAGAGGATCGACGAGATACTGAAAGAAGAAAAATCGAGATATGATTCTCTCAGTAATGAAGAAAAGGAATATTTCGATGAAGAAAGACTCTGGAATCCCTACGGAGATTCGAGACTTTCCTTCGGAGACGGAAACACCGAAGTCAAAAAACTCATGTGGGGTATCGACATCGAAACGGGAGAGGTTCTTCTCGCCGACAGATTAAGAGAAAAGGGAGAAAGAATCGACGGTGTTGTTGCCCACCATCCGTTGGGAACATCGAAAATATCTTTCCCGGAAGTAATCGACATTCAGAACGAACTCTATCACAGATACGGCGTTCCTTACAATGCAATCGAAGACATGATGAAATCCCGTATCTCGGAAGTGAGAAGAGGTGTCCACCCTGCCAATTACAATCAGGCAGTGGACGCAGCCAAATTACTGAATATTCCGATAATGAACATTCACGCTCCCGCAGACAACTGTGTGGGAGATTTCCTCACCAAAGGTATCGAGAAAGAAAATCCGACTTATCTCAGAGACATAACAGATTATCTCATGTCTTTGGATGAATTTAAGATTGCAGCAAAATACAACTGCAGTCCGTTGATTGCCGTGGGAAGTCCCAGCGATCACTGCGGTAAAGTTGTTGTAAAAATGAACGGCGGTACGTCAAGTCCCAAAGATATCTACTCAAAATTGGAGTTATCCGGTGTGGGAACAGTCGTAGGAATGCACTTCCCCGAAAGTCACATCGAAGAAGCGAGAAAACACAACATCAGACTGATTATTTCAGGTCATATGCCTTCGGATTCGTTAGGTGTGAATCTCATATGCGATGTGTGGCAGAAGAACGGTATTGAAATAATTCCGTGTTCGGGGTTAATCCGCATAAGCAGGAACTGATAGAATGTTCGAGCGTCAGTCTGTGATAATAAGAGATCCGATGAAACTGTCGTTCGATCACATTCCCGACAGTCTTCCCGGACGTGAGGAACAGCTGAACCTTTTGGAGATGATTTTCCGCCCCGTTATCGAAAGGGGAACATCGGAATACGCATTCATCACGGGAAGTGTCGGTACAGGCAAAACCGCTACATCGAAATTCTTCATAAGAGAAGTGATGAAGTACGCTTCGACACACAACGTACCCATGGATTATATCTTTGTCAACTGCAGACAGAAGGGTACGGAATCGGGTGTACTCTATCAGTGTTTAAGACACTACGACGAAGGATATCCCGACAGAGGATTCTCTCCGGAGGAGATGCTCAGAGCGTTGAAAGCCCATATCGAAAGATCGAAAAAACGTGTGATTATTGTAATGGATGAGGCAAACATCCTTCTGAGAAAAGGACCTGTCAATCTTATCTACCAATTATCGAGAATGAGCGAGGAATCGCTGAATATCCATGTATCTGTATCGTTGATTCTGATTTCCCAGGAATATGTTATAGACAGACTCGACGAAGCATCCCGTTCCACATTCAAGAAAGTCAACACGATAAGATTCGAGAAATATTCTCAGAATCAGCTCAGAGAAATCGTAAGATGCCGTGCGGAAGATGCGTTGGCCCCCGGAACATATGATGACGGTATCATCAACATGATTGCGGAAACGGCTTCATCCGACGGAGATGCGAGATTTGCTATCGATTTATTGGATAAGGCTGCACGTACTGCGGAGATGAAACCCGAAGGGAGGATCGTTCCCGAGGATGTACGTCAGTTGGGAAATATGGTGTTCTCTGTCGTAAATACGGCGAAATTGGAAGAACTCGGTCGTAATGAGTTGTTTGCGTTACTTGCGATAGCGAGAGCAATCAAAGATAAAAGTTGCATAAAAATCAACGATGCCGAGAAGACATATCACATTGTGTGCGAAGAATACGGCGAAGAACCGAGAAAACACACACAGTTCTTCCAATATGTCAGGGACTTAATGAGACAGAATCTTCTGACGGAAGCGAAGGATATCGAACCTTCGAAATCGATGTATGTTTCGTTACCGGATATTCCGTCGAAAGAACTCGCGAAGAGGATTGAGAAACTGCTCGGTGATCCTCAATGAAGTGCGATAACTGTCAGAAAGATGCAGTCACGTTCATAAGATACAACGGATCGCACCTCTGTGCGGATCATTTTATGAAGTACGTCGAAAAGAAAGTGAAACGTGAAATCAGAAAACAAATCGACGTTAAATCCGGAGATAAGATTGCCGTAGCCGTTTCGGGCGGTAAGGACTCGATGGTTACTCTTAAGTTATTATCCGAAACCTTCGGAAAGAGAAGAGACATCGAAATTCACTGTATCACAATCGACGAAGGAATCGAAGGTTACAGGCCTTCGAGTATCGGAATCGTGAAGAATTTCTGTGAAAAGAACAACGTTTCATTTCATTTGATTTCATTTAAGGAAGAGTTGGGTCTTACGATGGATCAGGTTGCACCTTTAAGCGGTGAAAACAGTCCGTGTACGTACTGCGGTGTGTTCAGAAGACGCTGTATGAATAAGGTTGCCAAAGAAATCGGTGCAACTTATCTCGCAACAGGACACAATCTCGACGATATGAGTCAATCTGTAATGATGAACTTCGTAAGAGGAGACATTGAAAGACTGGCGAGATTGGGCCCTCACAAGAAAATACAGCCCGGACTTGTTCCGAGATTTATTCCTCTGAGGGCGGTTTCCGAGAAAGAATCGTTACTTTATGCGATAGTTTCGGGATTGGAATTCCATGACATGACATGTCCTTATTGGAAGGAAGCATTGAGAAATCAGTACCGTGACATCGTTGATAATCTTGAATCAAGGTCCCCCGGTTCGAAATACAGTATATTATCTTCCTACGATCAGCTGTATCCTATGCTTTCCGAGAACTTCAAAGCCGCAGAACTTCACGAATGTGCCTGCGGAGAACCTACTCTCGCCAAAAGATGCAAAGCATGCGAATTATCGGAAGAAATGAAAAAGAAGATCGGTGAATGATTTCACCGATCAGATTCTCTTCCATTTCATTCCGTCTGCGGAATCTTCAAGCTGAATTCCGGATTCGGTGAGTCTGTCCCTTATCATATCCGCAAGATCGTACATCTTGCGCTTTCTGAGTTCGGAACGGATGTCCATGAGGATCTTCATGACAGAATCCATTCCCTCGTCGGTGTTTTCATCCTCGGGAAGGATTCCGAAAACGGTATCGAATTCTTTCATCATTTTGATGATGTCTTCCGCACCTTTCTTTGAAAGTGATTTTTCCGCAATCATCTTGTTTCCTGAGGAAACCAAATCGAAGAACACTTTGATTGCACCGGGTGTGTTGAAATCGTCATCCATTTCATTCCTGAATGCGGATTTTATCGATTCAATCAATTCCGACGCATCGTCTTTGCCGTCTGCTTCTCTTGCGTACGCCTGAAGTTCGCGGTAATAGTTCCAGATTCTCTTCAGTGAAGACGAAGCAAGTTCGAATCCTTCTTCGCTGTAGACGAGAGGACTCATGTAGTGTGTTCCCAGGAAATAGAATCTGATGACGTGACTGTCGTATTTTTCCGCAACATCGCACACTCTGAAGAAGTTACCCAAAGATTTGGACATTTTTTCTTCTTTGGACATTCCCCTGCCTTTGACCTGAAGCATACCGTTGTGCATCCAATAGTTGGCAAGCTGACCTCCGGTTACAGCTTCAGTCTGAAGAATTTCGTTCTCGTGGTGGGGGAAAATAAGGTCGTTTCCTCCGCCGTGAATATCGATTTTATCTCCGAGGTAGTGTCTGATCATTGCAGAGCATTCGATGTGCCATCCCGGCCTTCCCTTGCCCCAGGGAGAATCCCATGAGATTTCTCCGGGTTTCGCAGCCTTCCATACAGCGAAATCCAAGGGATTCTTCTTCTGCTCGTCGTTCGCTATACGTCCAGTGGAAAGCATGTCGTCCATTGTTTTGTTCGTAAGGCATCCGAAACTCTTTGCTTTCTCAACCGAGAAGTAAACGCTGCCGTCTGCGGTAACATATCCGCAGCCGTTATCGATGATTTCCTCACACATATGAATGATGTCATCCATACTTTCGCTCGCCCTCGGATAGATGTCCGCTTTGCCGATTCCGAGTTTTTTCGTTTCCTCAAAGTATTTTTTGATGTACATTTCGGAGAGTTCGAGAGGTTTCATTCCTTTCTCCGCAGCCCTCGTGATGATTTTATCGTCGACATCTGTGAAATTTGTAACGTGTGTGACTTCATAACCGCTGTATCTGAGATATTTCGCCACCATATCGAAGACAATCATGCTTCTTGCATGGCCCATGTGGATGTCGTCGTATACGGTTACGCCGCACACATACATCTTCACTTTGCCTTTTTCGATGGGAACGAATTCCTCTTTTCTGTTCGTGAGCGTGTTATGGATGACCAGGGACATACTTGCCGCTAGTGCCTGGTCTGTTATAATAGTTGTCTTATCGGAAGAAGAATAAATTTAAGGGGTTTGGAGGGGAGGGGACGGAGTCCCCTCCTCAGGGATTTCATCCCTTCCTCTTCATCAGGACAACGCCTGCAATCGCAAGGATAGCGATAATTGCAACAATGACACCTGCGGTGACACCGAGGGACATTCCGTTATCGCCCGATGAACCTTCATCGGATGATGCGGGTGTTGCTTTCTCCTTTACGATGTAGTCGGAGAAGTGATTGAGTGTCATTGTGACCTCAACCTTTCCGTTTCCGAGATCCTTTACGGATGTTTCGACAGGCTCCAAGGTTGCAGTTGAATACGTGTTGAGGTAGTATCCGGTAAGATCGGATGCTTTCTGTCCGTCCTTGAGCTCATAGGTGACGGTGACCTTTGCGGTACCGCCATAGAAGTCGTGGATATCGCTGATGCCGCACGTTGCGTCGATGGTGTAGAGTGCACCGTCTTCGACTGCGTATACGACATCGTCACTGATATTTTCGGTCTTGACCTGTTTGACGGTAATCGAGAGTTCGTCATCAAACATGATTGCGGCTTTGCTGTCGAAAGAGACTGTGAACGAATCGGTCTTGATGTCGAAGGTGACTTCATTATCCTTTTTGATCTTTTCAATCATCTTGGTAATGTCATCGGCATTGATGAGCAGAGATTCTGCGGTATCCTTGGTAACGGAGTATGTCTTTCCTTTATCGTCGAATTTGAAATCGTATCCGGTATCGCTCCATACTGCGGTGAATGTTATGTTCTTTGCAGGCATAGGTGCGGATTCTCCGGAGCGGTATGTGCGGTAACCATCGGTCCATCCGAGGAATACTTTGCCCTCTTCGGTCTTGGTCATCGCGGGGAATTCGAAATACACTGAGTATTCTACTTCCAGAGGTGTTTCGTCACCGAAAGTGACTTTGAACTTTTTGGGTTCGCACATTGCACAGAGTGTTCCGTTGGGTTCGGTATCGGTGAATGTACCTGTGCCGTCTTCGTTTACTGTGTATGCAAGTCCCTCTTTGGTTTCTGTCAGTGTGTAACCGACGCTGACAGGCTCGATGGCAAGGGTCTGTACGCCAGATGCCATTGTAACTGTGAGGTATCCTTTGCTTAAATCATTGACAATAATATTCTTGTCGGCACCGTAGTTGTATTCCGCTCCCGGAGCTATGGTGAATTTACCGTTGATGTTAGTGTTGCCGGATTCGATTGTGAGAGCACCGCTTCCGAATGTTATTGCATTAACGGTGACTTTCGCATCTTTGGAGATTACCATTTTTGCATTGAAGGAGATTGCATCCTCGATCACATATGTACCGCTCTTAAGGGTGACTTTCTTATCATCTTTCTCGGCAGTGAAGTTCTCACCGCTGATGTGCATATTCTTCGACATGAGAGGTTTCATGTCGCACAGAATCTTGTCACCGCTGACTGTGATTTTATCTCCGTCAAGTGTACCATTTACTTTGACATTGGACATTTCGATAGTTGTCTTGTCGTATCCGGAAATCTTTCCGTTGAGATTGAGTGTTCCGATTTCCGCATTGACGTATCTGACTTTGTCGTCGTTTTCAACAAGACTCATTTTGGCCTTTGTGACTTTTGCATAGATGCTGTCGGTCTTTATTGTAGCCGATTCTACATCGACGTATGATCCGGGTTGAACCAATTCCATGATGTCCATGATTTTGGAAGTTTCGGGGACAGCTGTCTTTTCCAATACGATGTATGCTTTGACACCGCTTGCTTCGATGACATCGGTCTTGATTTCGAGATTATCTATTCTGATTTTTGCGGAGAATGAATTGCCGGCGTATTTTCCATCGGCGATATTGAATTTCACACTGATTTCGGAGCTGACATCTTTGCCGTCTTTGTCTTTGCTTACTACCTTAAGCGAGATATCTCCGCTTCCGCTGAATTCAATGGCATCTGTGTCGGGCAATGTTTCGCCGATTTCGGCAGTTGTCGGCACCGCTTCTTCTTTGCCCGGGAGTGTCAGTCCGCTTACGTTCAGTTTGACATTGAATTTGGGTGTTACTGTGATACCGTTTGTTTCAACAGACATGCCGCCTTCTGCTTCTACGGTTGCATCGCCGTCTGCGTAGCTTACTTTGGCTTTGGCATTGATGTTGCTGAATACAATCTTATACTGGTCACTGTCACCGCTGTTGACCGTGGCTGTGACGGATTTAATATTTGCAGTGAATTCGAAATCGACAGATGTGCTGACGATACTGCTTAAATCGAATGCAGCGATTTCGAGTGCAGGAGCTTTGATACCGGCCTTCAGAGCGAGACTTGCTTTGAACATATTTTCGCTGTCATTTACAATCTCCAAATCGCCGCATTTGAGCGTACCTTTGAGGTCTACAGACATTGTTATTGTGTTGCTGGTTTTGTCTGTTCCGGGAGTTATTTTGAGCTGTGACTTGTATGTTCCGCTGAGCGAAATTACAGTGTCTTCAGTCAACTGATATCCTTCTGCATCGCTTGTGAATTTGATAAACGATCCTGCTTTCATCTCGAAGATGGTGCCCTTTCCCTCAAGAGCGAGTGCTTCACAGAGGATAACCGAAGCGCCTGCTTCAATGACGTATTTACCGTTCTCTGTGAATTTGAGGCTGACATATTTGCCGCCTTTGTCTTTGGTGAGATCCAACACTTCTTTGATTGTTGTAGGCTCTTTTACCTCTACGGTCTCACCGAATTCATAACTGGTTCTTGTCATGACCGAAGATATAGCTTCCATAAGTCCGGTGGCCGTTATTAATTCCATGATGCCGCTCATATCTGCGGTGTCGTAATCGGTTCCTTCATCGGTTTCTTCCGGAGTTCCTTCCGGAGTTGTCACGCCCTCATCGGTTCCGTCTGTCGCAGAGACGTTGCTGTCGAACGAAACCATCGGTGTGATGGCAACGCACAGCATCATCGCTACGGCGATGACCGAGGCAAGCATTGTGAACTTTTTAGAATTCATTGCATTCCTCCATTGATATAAATCAACATGAAATCTAATGATGGAGGATAGTTAAAAGGTTTATTCCGTGCATCGGTATGAAATCGGATACGATGGAATGTCATCTGAGTTTCTCTATCTCTTTTCTCAGTTCCGCGATTTCTTTCTTCAGCGAATCAATTTCATCTTTGACGGGGTCCGGAAGGTCTCCGTGATCCAATTCGTTTCTGATGCTGACACCTTTGTGTTTGACGACCTCTCCCGGTACTCCGACAACTGTTGAGTCATCAGGAATATCTTTTAAAACAACCGAACCGGCACCGATACGGACGTTGTTTCCTATTGTTATATTTCCGAGAACAATCGCACCCGTACCGATTACCACATTGTTTCCGATTGTAGGGTGTCTCTTTCCTTTGCTGGTGGATACTCCGCCGAGAGTAACGCCCTGGTAAATCATCACATGATCGCCGATCTCCGCAGTTTCGCCGATTACAATACCTGTCGCATGATCGATGAAGAAACTGTTTCCTATCGTCGCTCCGGGATGGATATCCGCACCGCATCTGCTGTGACATTCGTAGTTTACCGCAAGAGCCTCGTCCTTCTTACCCTGTAACCAGAGTTCATGAGATTCTCTGTACATCGAAACTACGTGCAGACCCATATGGAATTTCTTCGCTTCTTCGGCATCGGTGACCGACGGGTCGCATTCCATCACTGCAGCCAAATCGTCATCGCGTATTTTCATATCCATCGACTCAGTCAAAGATTCCGGTGCTTAAATATCTGTCACCTACATCGGGAAGAATCGCAAGTATCTTCTTTCCGTGTTCTTTCGATGCTATTTCAAGCGCAGCGTATACTGCGGCACCTGAGGATATTCCCGCAAGGATTCCTTCCTCTCTTGCAAGTTTCCTTGTTGTTTCGATTGCATCGTCCCCTTTTACGGTGACAACTTTCTCGATGTATTCTTTATCGTAATTTCCGGGAATGAAGTTCGCTCCGATACCCTGAATCTTGTGTGCTCCCGCTTTTCCTTCGGTGATAAGAGGACTTTCCGCAGGTTCTACACCGATTACCTTAGCTTTGGATGAATATAAACGGAGTCCTTTTCCGATACCCGTAGCGGTTCCGCCCGTTCCGATTCCCGCTACAACATAGTCTACATCCGGAAGATCTTCGAGAATCTCTTTCGCCGTACCGACGATATGCGCCTGAGGGTTTGCGGGATTGTCAAACTGTCCCGCTATGATTCCGTTTCTTTCTTTTGCGATTTCTTCCGCTTTTGAAACGGCACCCGCCATTCCTTCTTTTCCCGGCGTGAGAATAACTTCCGCACCGTACGCCTTCATGAGGGAGATTCTCTCCTTACTCATGGTGTCAGGCATAACAATTACGGCTTTGTATCCGCGGACGGCACACACCATGCACAGTCCTATTCCGGTATTGCCGGAAGTAGGTTCGATAACGGTTCCTCCTTCCTTCAGTTTGCCTTCGGCGACTGCGCCGTCAATCATAAACAGAGCGGCCCTGTCTTTAATGGAACCTGCGGGATTTTTTCCTTCGATTTTAACGTAAACTTTCGAATCAAAACCGGAAGCCATCTTACTGAGTCTCACAACAGGAGTGTTCCCGATGGAACCGAGGATATCGTCGAACAACATGTTCCGTTCCATTGTTTAACTATTATAAGATAATGTCAGAGAATAAACCGAGAATCGGTAAAGGGGTTTTGTCGGAAATGGTTTGTATGTCGGGCTCAGGACATCAGACTTGCCGATCTGAGCTCTGCGGCGATCTTCTGAACCGCACGTACGACGTCCTCGGGGACCTTCGCACCGGTACAGACCATCTTACCGGAACCGAACAGGAGGACAACGACCTTGGGTGAGTCAAGCCTGTAGACAAGACCCGGGAACTGCTCGGGTTCGTATTCCACCTTCTCCAATCCGAGGGTGATGGCCACCGTGTTGAGATTGATCTCCTGTTCCAGGTCGGATGATGCGACGATGTTCTGGACTTCTATCTTGGGGTCGATGGCGATTTCGATCTTCGCCTTTTTGAGGTCTTCTTTGACCTTTCCGATAGCTACCTTGACGTCATCCAGGCTCTTTGCGCCGGTACAGACGACCTTGCCGCTCCTGAAGAGAAGTGTCGCGGTCTTAGGTTCTTTCAACCTGTATACAAGTCCGGGGAACTGCTGAGGGTTGTACTCCGCACCGTCGAGTGCATCCTCGATCGCATTAAGGTCGAGTTCCTGTCCGAGGGATGTGGACGCTACAACATTCTCGATGTTCATTTTAGCCATCAATTCACCTGTTCCACCTTTATATATGGGGTATTTAAAAGGCTTTCCATTACAGCGGTATTTCGGGTGAATATGACCTCAGCTAGTGTGAATATTTCGTAAAAATCGGTATGGAGTGGGAGGAGGGAGTTGAACCCCCATCTGAGGATCTGCAGTCCCCTGCATGGCCGCTGTGCTACTCCCACAGTGCGGTGTCCGGATTATTAAATCTTGATATAAAAAGGCATTGGGTGTGTGAAAAACCTATCCGACGGCCGTTCCGGCCGTCGGACAGATTCATTTCTTATTTTCCGCAAGATAACGGCCCTTATTCATGGCACGGTAGCCTTCTTCGGCTCTTCCGATCTTACAGAGTAACTCTCCGAGAGCGTACCACGAATCCGCATCTTCGGGATTTTCTTCGAGATGTTTCTTAAGATGCGCAATCGCACCCTTGGTATTTCCGTCGGAAACCATGCGTTTGCTGGTGGAACGTCCTCCTGTTTCTTCGTCGAGAACACGTAACATTTCGTTTCTCGCATTTCTCATGAGAACATCCAAAGCATTCTCCGTAAGCCACGGATATCTTCCGGACATAATCCTTCTGAATTCCTTTACTTTGGATTCCACAGGTTCACAGTCAGGTCCCGAAAAAAGATTTCTCGGGACGTTTACGGTCATGTTGCCGTGTCTTACGGTTATGTGATAATCTGTCATTTTCTTCCGAAGACGATCAATGAGCCGTCGATACCTCTCTTGGATACGCCGAATTCGCTCATTTTATCAATCTCATAGTTGTTGAAGACAGGCCCGTCTTTACAGACACGTTTATCGTCGATCATACACGCACCGCATACGCCGCATCCGCATTTCATGTGCCTTTCCAAAGACATCTGATGCTCCACATGAATTTTATTAAGATACTGGTGAAGGAACACAAGCATGATTTCCGGACCGCAGGAGATAACTTCATCATACTGCTCGTCTTTCATAATCTTCTTGACCATATCCACGGCGTTGCACTGTTCCCCGTAAGTACCGTCGTCGGTACATTCCCAGTGCCTCATACAGAAGTTCTTCGCAGTGGGAACATACGGTTCCACTTCTTCCGCTGTTCTTCCCGCAAGCACAACATCCGCGGATCTTGCTTTCATAAGAGGAATGAGCGGAGCGATACCTATTCCTCCGCCGACAATCAGAATCTTCTTTTTATCGTTTTGATCGAATATGTATCCGTTGCCGTAGGGGCCTCTGATCTGCATCCTGTCCCCGCTGTTCAGCTGCGATAACCTTTCGGTGTCTTTGCCGATAATCTTGAATGTGATAGATTTCTCAAGCTTTGTTCCCGAAAGCGACAGCGGAATCTCTTCCATTCCGGGAGCCCACACCATAACGAACTGTCCGGGTTTTGTCTCCGCATCCCATGAGAATGTTATTCTCCTGGTGTTGGAGTTGATTTTCTTGATGTCTTTTATCATGACGATATCACTCATGGGCAACACCTACCATATCGTCGATCGAACGGTAATTGTAACGTTTCATGAACTTCGTCATACCTTTGTTGACGGAACGGAACACTTCGGGACCCCCGTTCATTACCGCCGTTCCTATCTGGAAAGCGCATGCTCCCGCCATGATGTATTCGAGTGCATCTCTGTAATCCGAGATACCGCCCACTCCGACAATAGGAATCGATACCGCATTGTACAGATCCCACACCGCGCGTACTCCGATGGGTTTTACTGCACTTCCGGACAGTCCTCCGACCTTATTGCTGAGGAACGGACATGCAAATTCGGGGATAATCTTCATCGCTTTCAGAGTGTTGATTGCAACAATCGCATCTCCTCCGCCGTCTTCCACCGCTTTACCGATTTCGGGAAGGATGTGTGTGTTCGGCGTAAGTTTCGCCCAGACAGGGATGTTTACCGAATCTTTCACTGCTTTGACAATCTCTTTCACAAATTTGGGATCCGTACCTACTTCGATACCGTATCCTTTCGCATGGGGACAGGATAAGTTGAGTTCTACGGCACATGCGCCGTAATCTTCCATCTTTCCGGCCAATGCCGCAAATTCTTCGGGCGATGCGCCGTAAATAGATCCGATTACTTTTCCCGCTTCGGATGCAGTTTTCATTTCCTCTCCGAATGCATCTATTCCGGGGTTCGGAAGACCCATTGCGTTGATACATCCTGATGTGACCTCAGTGAAGTTGGGATTTGCGTGTCCCGGATTGGGATTCGTGCCTACTGATTTGGATACGACGGCGCCTGCGCCGGAGTTGAGGACTCTGACCATAGACATTCCGGTTTCATCCATTATTCCGGAAGCGAGGATGCCGGGACTCTCAAGCTCCAGGCTTCCTACCGCGGTATATAGGGAACTCATAGTTTCCCCATTACAGCAGGGTGTAAAAAATCATTCGGTCTTCCTGTATTCGGGAGGAGGTACGAATGATATGTCCGAGGTTACTGCGGAAGTGGCTTCGATTAAATCATTAGGTTTGAGACATAATGTACAGCCGAGTTTTCCTCCGCTTACGTAGATTTTTTCATAAGACAGGCAGAGAGAATCGATTACGACTTTACACTGTCTTTTGATACCCAAAGGACTGCATCCGCCTCTTACGTATCCTGTAAGTCTGTTGATGTCTTTCACATGTATCAGCTCTATGGATTTTTCATCGACTGATGCAGCCGCTCTCTTCATATCCAATTCCCTGTTCCCGGGGATGACGAATGCGTAATATCTTTCGCTTTTACCCTGAGCGATGAGTGTTTTGAAGATGAGATTCACATCGATTCCTATCTTTTTGGAAACTTCGATACTGCTGACGAAGTTTCTGGGATCGTAGGTGATGACATCGTACGGTTTCTTCATGCGGTCGAGAATGCGCATGGGATTTGTCTTGGGTTCGGACATTGTAGGGTGGGATGTGCGGGATGGGTTATTAGGGTTGTCTATGAACACTGTGACAGATGTTTCGTTTTCATACATCATTCGGAAAAACCGATTATGAAAATCCCGTTCGTTCTTTGTACCTGTATAAATAAGGGAACCTCTTTCCCACACTCATGGATGTCTCTTCAATCAGGCAGGACTTCCCGACCGTCCGTAACGGGAAGGGCGTGTATCTCGACAGTGCGTGTCAGAGTCTGAAACCGGACTGTGTCATTAAGAAAGTCTTGGAATACTACGAGGAATACCCCGCCTGCGGAGGCAGAAGCGTTCACTCCATGGCTACGCGTGTTTCTATGGAAGTCGATGAAACAAGAGAAAAACTCGCATCCTTCTTCGGATGCGACGATCCTTCCGAATTCGTTTTCACAAAAAATACCACCGAAGGTATGAACACCGTCGCCCGCGGTTTCGGTCTGAAGAAAGACGATGTCGTTGTTACTTTGGATGTTGAACACAACTCCAACCACGTTCAGTGGCTTGCTATGGAACAGGACATCGGTATCAGGCGCAGATACTGCAGGACATCCGACGACGGTGTGTTTGATATCGAATCTTTCAAGAAAGTCATGGGTAACGACGTAAAACTCGTTTCCATGGGACACATGAGCAACGTCACCGGATGTACAATCCCAATCAAAGAAATCACCGAGATTGCGCATGACCACGGCGCAGCCGTGGTCATCGACGGTGCGCAGTCCGCACCTCACATTCCTGTTAATCTCAAAGATGCAGACGTTGATTTCTTCTGTGCATCGTTACACAAAATGCTCGCACCTACAGGTACGGGTTTCATGTACGGAAAAGAAGAGCGTCTCAAAGAACTGAAACCTCTGATTTACGGCGGAGGTATTGTGGGACTGACAACATACGATTCTGTAAAGATTTCACCCGCACCCGAGAAATTCGAGGCAGGTTTGGAGAATTATTCCGGAATAATCGGAGCATCCGCAGCATTGGATTATCTGAAGAATATCGGAATGAAGAATGTCGCCGAACACGAACGTCATCTTCAGAGACTTATCCAGGACGGTATCGAAGATATCGATAATCTTCACGTAATCGGTCCCGATGATCCCGATAAAAGAGGCGGTGTATTCTCATTCAACATCGACGGACTCAATCCTCACGACATAGCAATGATGTTGGATAACATGGACGGAATAATGATAAGGTCCGGAATGCACTGTGCGCATCCGTTCCTTGTTTCAAGAAAAATCGACGGTACCGCAAGGGCATCCGTCTATATTTACAACGATGATAACGACATAAAACGTTTCATCAGTGCCCTGAAGAAGATCGTAGAGACCTTCGTCAGATGACACTGATGACAACTGTGTTATTCATCTTGGTAAGAGAAACAACGTCATTGTGACTGTATCCGTCCTTATCGCATTCGATGCTGTGGGACGTTTGGGAAATAAATTCTCTGTCACCGTCAGTCAGTATGATTACGTTTCCCCTGAACTTCAGTTCCGATCCGTTCGGAAGAAGATCTTTCATCGTAACCGTCATCTTCTCCACTTCGGAATTATAGAATGAATCGACCGTGGATGCAATGTTGTCAATCTGTTCCTGATATTCGCTATTGTCTCTGTCTTCCAGCACAGCGGTAACGGGACTCACCAGGGAAGCGAGAAGAAGTATTCCCGCAAACCCCATAACAACACGTGCCAGAGTGAATTCCATCATAAGACCGTCACCTTCATTGCATATCCGTTTCCGGAACTGATGCATTTCAGTGTCAGAGTGCAGTGACATGAAATGATTGTCTCATCCGTAAATCCGACAGTAGGTCTTTCCATGTAAGTTACCGACATTTCCTTTCCCTCATAAAATGCAGAAATTCTGTAAGCGTTCACTCCCTCTCCGCCGATTCTGAGTTCGCATCCTTCCGGGAGCCCTATGTCAAGGGTCCCGGAGGATCCGATACCGGAGTGGTAGACGGATCTGGCACAATCCACAATCCGTCCGCACTCCTGTTCCATTTCGGCGGTCACCATGGTGTCCTTGTTCATGTCCACCGCGCTGCACACGATGGGCATTG
Source organism: Candidatus Methanomethylophilaceae archaeon (assembly GCA_963643255.1). Lineage (GTDB taxonomy): Archaea > Thermoplasmatota > Thermoplasmata > Methanomassiliicoccales > Methanomethylophilaceae > Methanarcanum. Next base: position 176,083 of record CAVIIW010000002.1, on the reverse strand, counting down.
AGGCCGCCAGGATGACCATTATTATCATCAGCTTCAGAGGTGTTCCCAAGACTCCTTTCCTGTCTCTCCTCAGGCGATGACAATGAGCTTGCATGTCGAATCCTCTCCGTAGCCGGATTTGGACACATTGATTGTAACATACGAGATGTCACTTGACGTCTTCATTTTCAGTTTGTTACTGTATGATCCGTTAAACGTAGCTTTTCCGTCTTTATCTGTGGTCTCATATGCGGTACCTCCGTTGGATTTCTGTATTCCGTTGCCGGAGAGTGAGACGATTGCGCCTTCAAGGGGGTTTCCGTCCTGGTCGACGACGTAGACGCTGAAGGAATCTTTGATGGTGCTGTATCCGCCGCTTGTGCCGCTGATCTGTACGCTGTCTTTGTCAACGGTAACATCGCCGATCGAATCCGGTGTGTCGATGTTTCCCATCCATCCGATAATGATCGCGGTTGCGAGTGTTGCGATCAAGATTAAGATCATGAGTTGGAGGGGAAGCCCCTCAATTCCGCCTTCGTTGTCCTTTCTTATTTTCCTGTCGGTGAAAACCGACTTCCTCATTTGAGTCATGAATGGTATGTTGTTTTCCAAGCATATTTGAATAGGACACTACGGTTAGCAGTTAGTGTCTCTGATTGAGCAAAATACTCCTGATTACGGTGTGACGGGCACCCTTCGGAGTGAGTTCGCTCTTCATGACATTGACAGAAGAGCAATGAAAGCTGCAGAATTCTTCGCCTTTGTATTTTGATATCAATTCACGGACATCAGTACCGTCACGGGATCTCGCCAATGTGACATGGGGAACGAATTTCTTTTCATCACATCTCAATCCCGCTTTCTTTACCGCTTTTACGGTCTTTTCGGCGTATTCCGATAATTTATTATTATCATCAATTCCCAACCAGATTACACGTGCGTGTTTTGCATCGGGAAACGCGCCCATTCCTCTGACCGAAGCATCAAACGATTCCGCATCCGAAAATGTATCTTCCAGGGAGGAGCATAATTTGGGAATCATAGATTCGTCGACATCTCCGAGGAAACATAACGTAACGTGAATCTGTCCCGAAGGTACGGATTTCACGTTTCCCGTTCTGTTTATGATTTCCGACACTGCATTAATTTTATCAGTAATAGGTATCTTAACGGATATGAACGTCCTGACGGTCTGTCCCATACTCCGACATACCGTCCCGAGGATAATAAAACCGACTGATGATTTAGGATAGACTAAATATCATAAGTCATTACACACATATATCAGAAAAAAGGAGCAATCCTATGACAGAAGAATGGCCGATAGAGATCGAGAACCTACGTAAGGAGTACGGTGACTTCGTTGCGCTGAACGGACTCAATCTCAAGATAAAAAAGAACAGTTTCACGGGTCTTCTCGGTCCGAACGGTGCCGGTAAGAGTACTACGCTGAAGATTCTTACGCATTTGATCAGTGCAACATCCGGAAGTGCATTCCTCGACGGAGTCGATGTTACGGTGGATCCCAAGAAAGCTCTGTCAAGAGTGGGCACTGTTATTGAAACACCGGAATTCTACGGTTATCTGACTCCCAGGGAGACAATGAAGTACGTCGGAGAACTCATCGGAATGCCCCGTGAGAAAATTGCGGATCAGACGGAAGTAATTCTTGAAAAAGTTAAAATGACTCAGTGGGGAGACAAGAAATTGGGTACATTCTCCAAGGGTATGAGGCAGAGAATCGCCATAGGTCAGGCACTGATGAACGATCCCCGTATCATCATTCTCGATGAACCTACCTCGGGATTGGATCCGAGAGGTATGGCCGAGATGAGAGAAATTCTCAAAAATCTGAGGAACGAATCCAAAGATCTTACAATCGTCATGAGTTCGCACATTCTTCCCGAGGTTCAGGATCTCTGCGACCGTATTGCAATGATCAATCACGGCAACCTTCTCATGGACGGAGACATCAGTAAATTCACTTCCATCGCGGGAGCGAGGAATATGATCGTTCAGACCAAAGACGTTCCTACGGATGAATTCATTTCGAAAGTGGCATCGCTTGAATACGTTCACGATGCGGAACGCTTCGGAAACGACGTACAGGTCGTAATCAACGAAGATCTCGATACAAGACAGAGACTTCTTGATGATCTTTCCGCAATGAACGCCGGTGTGTATTCTGTTTACGAAAGCTCCGCACTCGAAGAAACATATCTCAAACTTATCAAGGAGTCGAGATGATGTCACACATTTACATTGAAAAGGATGATTTCAGACAGTCATTAATCATTGCAAAGAATGAGATCATCAAGAGTGTAAGAGGAAAGAGATTCCTCGCAGCTGCGATTTTGACTGCGATTGTATGGGCATTGATTACGATCGTTCCGTTCTTCACAAGCAAAGGATGGGATCAGATGACTCTCGGAGATATGCTTTCGTCATATCTTATGTACGCATACATGATGGTGATTCTGATTGTCGGTCTCGTAGGTTCGGTTGCTTTGGTATCGGAATACGAAGAACGTACCGCTCTGATTTTATTCACAAGACCTGTGAAGAAGACAACGATTTTCCTCGGAAAGTTTGTTTCGTCGTTTGTTCTTTCGGCTCTGCTGATGATCGGATACTATGTCGGAGTCATCGTGATGACGCTGATTTATCATCAGACAGTACCGTCGAATCTCTTCTCCTCGTACATCATGTCGTGCTGTTTCATCGTTGCCGCAACGGGAATTTCATTCATATTCAGCGCACTGATGAAGAAATCGAGTGTCTGTATCATTTTCACGATATTGGCGGTTATGGTTGTTATCCCTATCATTACAAAGATGATAGGCGGAGACACATGGTACATGCTCACAACAGCGGCGGACTCCATCCTTACGTGTGTTCCCGAGTATGTCGACTCATATAATGCAACAGTCGATGAGATGTACTACGCATTGGATAAGATCTACGAAGCGATTGCGACTTCGACCGATCCTGTAACACAGTCGTATGCACCGTTCATTCAGCAGTTCACTGCAATGATGGGATCGTTTATGTCACCTATTGCACACCCCGATCTCTTCAAAGAGGCTGCAGTAATGCTTGTCTGGGGAGTCGGCGCGTCTGTCGTTGCGTGGATATTGTTCCTCAGAAGAGAATTCTGAGGAAAAAAAACCGAAAGGAAAGGGGTTAATCCCCTTCCTCTCGGATAAATCAGATTTTGATTAATTCGTATTCCGAAGAACCCATTCCGATCTTCTCGGCATGATCCGTTGTAATCTTCCAATCGGTCTCGGGATTGGTTCTGAGGAAAATATCTCCTGGGTTGTCATTATCCGCGTGAGATCCCGGGATTACGGTCTGTTTGTTGACTAAATCGGCACATGCAACATCGATTGCGACGGGATCTGTGGATGCCAAAATTCCCACGTTGGGAACAATCGGCAGTTCGCAGCTTGCACGGCAGTCGCAGTTGGGTGAAACATCGGCGATTATGTTGATGTAGAAACACGGTTTGCCCGCAACGGCGGCTTTCGCATACTCCGCCATCTTCAGACACATTGCATCCTTACTGCCGAAAACAGCGTTGATGGCATCGTAGTGACATGATGCGATACAGAGTCCGCATCCGGTACATTTGTTTTCATCTACTGTTGCTTTCTTATCCTTCACGGAAATAGCTTCTGCGGCACACATCTTTGTGCATCTCTTACATCCGATGCATAAATCATGATCGACACTTACTTTTCCGTTTGCGTGCTGTTCCATTTTTCCTCTTCTGGAAGCACATCCCATGGCGAGATTCTTCAGTGCCCCTCCGATTCCTGCCATTTCATGGCATTTGAAGTGACTTATCGTAACAATAACATCCGCATCCGCAATCGCACGTCCGATCTTTGCGTTTTTGACGTATTCTCCGTTAACAGGAATCTCAACATCGTCATCGCCTTTCAGACCGTCTCCGATAATGATGTTGCATCCTAAGGAAGCGGGACCGAATCCGTTGGCCGCAGCGGTGTCGAGGTGTTCCAATGCATTCTTTCTTCTTCCGGCATAGAGTGTGTTGCAGTCGGTAACAAACGGCATTCCGCCGTGTTCTTTCACTATCGAAGCAACGGTTCTTGCATATCCCGGCCTGAGATACGCCATATTTCCGTATTCACCGAAATGAATCTTGATTGCGGTGAATTTCTTATCGTAATCGATATCTCCGATTCCCGCTTTGACGATGAATTTCCCGAATTTTTCCAGGAAATTGTCTTCTACATCATGATGGAAATCCGTGAAGTAGACCTTCGAAACAGTCATGATAATTATGTCATAATTACCTGAATAAGAATATTCCGTAAAGCGTGACTTTATTTTCGGAGAAAGTAAACTTTTCTCCGATTGATTCTATGTATCTTCCCATGTCGATTCCGTATCCGCTTACGGAAGGCACCTGCATCTCGGGATAGGGGCAGGGTTTGTTTTTCTTTACGGAGCAGTTATCTTTACAGTATCTGCACGGACCGTCCGCGAATGCCATAGCATCGATGCCGTCTTTTCTTAATTTAATAAGAATATCTCTGCATTCGGAACGGAAACCGTCCATCATCTTTTCCATGGCTTCGCTGTCTTTGAAATCAACATTGCAGAATTCACGGATGTAGACATCTGCATACGAGTATCCTCTGATTTTTGAGATGCATTCTTCGTTTGAACCGCAGTGCGGAGGGCAGGTCCACGACGTATTGTAATTTTTACACTCGTTTCCTTCGCAGATCTTTCTGAATTTGATTATATCCTCTGAAGTCACATCGGGAACGTGAACATCCGAAACGATTCTGCATTCTTCGGTATCGATAACATATTCGGAAATCGAGTGTCTACCTTCGGAAACCATGGAATTATCATCGCGGAACAGACGTATAATTCTAACCTGCGGCCGAACACATTTTACGATGTGTTTAACAAAAATATCCTTCGGTTTTTCGGATGTAATTTTTTCCACCGTTGTACAAATAATCAGTTCGGATGGTACGATTGTAGATTTAACATAACACGAATCGGAAAAGAAAACGATTTCTTTGTACAATTGTACTAACGATATACATGTGTGTTAAAATCAGTGGGTTTATATCCATTGAGAAAAAGTTCACTTTCAAAGGAAGGGCGGTAGGATGAAAAATCAGACAATCGCGATGACCGTGTTCATTGTCGCATTCATCTTGGGTGCCGGTATATTCATAGCGGTACACGAGAACAGCAATAACGACGCGGACGGAGATCTCGCAACCGCAGCGCAGATTATCTCCAGAGTGAACACAGACGGATCGGGAATTTACATGAAGAAAACATACGAAAGTGTATCTTTCTTCGATTCCGAGAACAACCCGATAAAGGAGGCCTGGGAAGGCAAAGTATTCGGAACACCCGGTACCGCATCCATTCAGCACGTACAGTTGCAGAGTCTCGTAAAGGGAATGGGATTCAATTTCGTGAAATACGCCGAAAGTAAATCTCCGGGCAATGTGTATTACGTTGACAACGTTACCAATGCGGATGCCGCAACGGGAACTGTAGCGGCACAGTTGGACGGAGGAATTCTCTGGGAACCTCAGTACAGTAAGATCATCGCAAATGATTCATACTACGGACTCAAAACAACAAACGAGTTATTCCCGGGTCATACGTGCTGTATTATTGCAGGAAGCGAAAAGTTCCTGAAAAACAACAGCGACACGGTTGTTGCATTCCTCGCAGGTTACAATAAAGGAGTCAAGTGGGTAAACAACGCCCTTACCGATGAGACTTCCGACGATTACAAGAAACTTATCGAGATTTGTAAGAAATATACTACGGGTCTGACTGACGATGTCATCAAAGACGCATTATCCATAGTGAGATATGTCGCAGCCGATGATGCAACAGGTTCTCTCAGCAAGTTAAAGACAGATATCGCAAGCCTTGAAGAGAGTCTCAAAGCGGGCGGAAACATCACCAAAGACATCAAATCCTACGGTTTCAGTGATTCCGCAGAATTCGCGAATGCATTTGTTAACGACACATACCTTAAGGAAGCGTTAAGCGGAAGCGATGTGAAACTTTCTGTGAAGAAAACAGTCCGCATAGCTGCAATTGAGGGAGATATCCATCAGATTGCGTTACACGTAGCGAACGAACTCGGATTCTTCGAAGAATACAACGTAGACGTAAAGATACATTCTGTTCCGAAAGGACCTACCGTAGCTCTCGAAGTAGTTCAGGGTAAAGAAACCGATCTTGGATTCGTAGGAGCTCCTCCGATGACAATCAACACTGTCAACACCGACGGAGGTATTCACAGATGAACGGCGAAACACAGGAAATCCGTAAAAAATTCAAATACGACGAGAACAACAAGTATCACCGTTTCGCAAGAAATGTCCTGATTATACTGGTGTCACTGACAGTATTTGTCGAAATCTGGTGGATTGTCGCCATTCTGATGAATTCCGCCGTTATCCCCACGCCGAAAGAAACATGGGTTGCATTATGCGATTTCATCGGTACGGGATACAAAGGAACTCCCGCATGGAATTACATCAGTTCAAGTCTGATACTCTTCATCAAAGGATTCCTCCTGGCATTTGTCATCGCACTGCCGTTGGGACTTATCCTCGGTTTCTCGAAGACACTCAACACTTTCGTGACTCCGATTGTAGAAGTTCTCAGACCTATCGCACCTATGGCATGGGCGCCTGTGTTCATCTACGGTATCAACTACAGTACAGGTCCGATTCTTGTCGTGTTCATCGGTATCTTCTTCCCTCTGCTGACTAATGTTATCTTCGGTGTAAAGAAAATCGATCCGAGTCTTTTGGATGCGGCACTTACAATGGGAGCGAATAAGTTCCAATTATTCACCAAAGTCATGGCACCGAGTGCAATTCCGTACATGATGAACGGTATCAAAGTCGGTCTCGGAATCGGATGGATGTGTATTGTCGCAGCCGAAATGTACAGTCCTCTGGGATACGGAGTAGGTTACTGTATCTCGGATATGTGTCAGAACGGTCTGTGGCCTATGACATTCGCCATGCTGATAATCATAGCCGCATTGGGTATTCTTACGACATCCCTTGCAGAATACCTGCAGAAATATGTCTCCAAGAGAATGGGGGTTGAATGAGATGAACGATCATACTAACAACCGTGTGCCGGAACAGACAGTACCGGAAGGCGAGGATTTCATTCACATAAGAAATCTTTCGAAAGTCTACAAGCGCGATGAGAAAGAAACCGTTGCGATAGAAGATTTCAGTCTCGAAATCCGCAAAGGAGAACTCATCTCAATCGTAGGACCTTCCGGATGCGGTAAGACCACAGTCCTCAGAATGATTGCGGGTCTTTTGGAACCTACCGCAGGTTCGATTACGATCGGTGACCGCCCGTGTACAAAACCCGGACCGGACAGAGGCATGGTCTTCCAGGACTTTGCATTAATGCCGTGGAGATCGGTCATAAGAAACGTGGAACTCGGATTGGAAATCAAGGGAGTTCCGAAGAAAGAACGCCGTGAAGCGGCGGAGAAGTATCTTGAAATCGTCGGACTTGAAAAATTCAAGGATTCGAGTATCAACGAACTCTCCGGAGGAATGAAACAGCGTGTGGGTATTGCACGCGCTCTCGTCAACCATCCCGACGTTCTTCTTATGGACGAACCGTTCGGTGCGTTGGATGCACAGACAAGAAACCTCATGCAGGCAGGATTGATCAGAATTCTTCAGAAGACGGACCAGACGATTATTTTCATCACACACTCCGTCGATGAAGCGGTGTATCTTTCCGACAGGATTATCGTTTTAACTAAACGCCCTGCAAAGATCAAGGAAATTGTGGAAGTTCCGTGGCCCCGCCCGAGAGACCGTGCGTCACCCGAATTCGTGGCATTGAGGAAACATATTCTTGACGAACTTGAGAAAGAGAACGTCATGGAATGAAACCCGAACGGCTGCCGTGTGTAACAGCATGGCAGTCGGATTTTCTTTTCAGTAATCGGTTAATACCCAAACAGCAGATACAGGAACTATGAAGATCTATATCCTCGGAGGGTTCCTGGGAAGCGGGAAGACCACCATTCTGATGAAAATGGCAGATATGTTCATCAGCAAAGGAAAGAAAGTTTCTATCCTCGTCAACGAAGCCGGGGACATCGGCGTAGACGGCGCAACAATCAATTCACAGGGTTACAACGCAGTCGAACTTCCCAACGGATGCATCTGCTGTTCTTTGGTCGGCACGATGCACGAATCTCTTATGAGGATTAAGACCGAAATCGCACCAGATGTATTGATTATCGAACCTACAGGTATCGCATTCCCCGGTAAGGTCAGGGAAGCTATCGATCTCATCAACTACGGAGAGGAATTCATACAGATTATCGGTATCTTCGACGGTCCGAGATTTAAGCTGTTCATTGAAAAGAAAGCCGATTTCTACAGAAAACAGTTGGTCGATTCCGAGATTCTGGTTATGAACAAGATGGATCTCACATCGGATGACATTAAGAAAGAAGCTGTTGAATGGATGAACAGAGAAGTTCCCGGTGTGGAAGTCATTCCCGTGGTTGCAACAACAGGTGAGAATTTAGATAAAGTGTTTGCGAGGCTGAAACAATGAGTGAAACATCAATCGAAGAAGCAAACGGTTCCGCTGCAGGTTTTTCGGGACACATCCACGGTTTCAACGCGGATGCGGAGGCAAGACTCGCAGAGATGATGATGAAAATCGGAAAGTGGGTTGAAAAAGAGTCCGGAATGTTTCTGGGACATATCAAAATGGCCGTAATTTACGAAGGAAAAGGAGTAACTCTCAACCTTACCGATTTGGATGAAGGTGTATTACACCACGGCTCTCTTATGCCCAAGCAGAAAGTCGATTTCGATTTCATGGCAGCCGTTACGGATGTCGACGAGGAAGAATTGGAACACATAATGCTCCACGCGATAGAAGACTCAGGAGTCGATTTCTGTCTCGATGAACACGAGTGCTCCTGCGGACATCACCACGGACACGACCATGAGCATCATCACGATCACCATCATGAGCATCACCATGACCATGAGGGGCATGAACATCATGACCATGATCACGATGACGATCACTGCTGCGGAAAACACCATCACTTAAACATCGAATGAAGGATTAATGGTGCTGGGGCTGGGATTCGAACCCAGGAACCTCTAGGGACAGGATCCTAAGTCCTGCGCCGTTAACCAGGCTTGACTACCCCCGCTTACTGCGAATGAATGTCTAGCTTGTTCTTATTGATTTGCTAAAATGCGTAAGAAATCAATCGCACAGATTATAAGTGCGGGACATATCCTTGGTAGCGTAGGGGCAGTCAAATGGTCGATTTATTATCAGACAGCGGAAGACAGTTGTTGCTCGGAAACGAGGCGATTGTCAGAGGATTGATCGAATCCGGCGTAAAGTTCGCTTCGACATATCCCGGTACACCATCTTCGGAAGTAGGAAACAACCTGGAGAAGATGGGTGACAAAGCAGGAATCTATTTCGAATTCTCTTCCAACGAAAAAATCGCATTGGAAGTATCCGCAGCGGCCGCAACGGCAGGTGTCCGTTCATTCGTGTTCATGAAACACGTAGGTCTCAACGTCGCAGCGGATCCGTTGATGACATTGGCGTACGCAGGTGTCAACGGCGGTATGCTTGTCATGACTGCAGACGATCCTTCATGTCACAGTTCACAGAACGAGCAGGACAACCGTTACTATTCGCAGTTATCTCTCCTTCCGATGATCGAACCTTCGACACCCGAAGAAGCGAAAGAGATGCTCCCGATCGCTTACGAAATATCCGAAGAACTCAAACTTCCTGTTATCTTCAGGACAACCACAAGGGTCAACCACGCCCGCGGTATCGTAGAGTTCAGGAAACCAATCGACAAACCTTCCAAAGGACACTTTGTCAGGGATTTCAAGAGATATGTGAATATACCCGCACACTCCAAATTCAACAGAATCACACTCATCGAGAAGAATAAGAAAGCAGAGGAACTTTCCGAATCATCGGAACTGAATTTCATCGTCGGCGACGGAAAATCCGATGTGGGAATTATCACATCGGGTGTTTCGTACACTTACGTGAAAGAATTCACGAAAGGTGCGGATATTCTTAAGATCGGATTCACAAACCCTCTTCCCGAGAAGAAAATTGCAGATTTCATCAAAGGAAAGAAGAAAATCATTGTTGTCGAAGAACTCGACCCCTATCTCGAAGATCAGGTTTACAGGATAATCGGTCAGAACGGTCTTCAGGTCCGCGTATACGGAAAGAGAGACGGCACACTGCCCAGAGAGTGGGAGTTCTCCCCTGACACAATGAGAAAACTCAAAGGAATCACCGAGATTGCCGAATTCCCCGAGGCTATGGGTAAATCTTCAGCAGCTCTTCCCGGAAGGCCCCCGACACTCTGTGCGGGATGTCCCCACAGAGGACTGTTCGCCGCAACAAAGAAAGCTGTCGGAAAAGACGATGTCATCTACTGCTCGGATATCGGATGTTATACACTCGGAGGACAGCCCCCGTTCAATGAGGCAGACTTCATTATCTGTATGGGAGGAGGAGCCGGAGCCGCAGGAGGATTCTCCGAAACTACGGATCAGAGATCGATTGCATTCCTCGGAGATTCGACATTCTTCCACTCCGGAATTCCTTCGCTTATATCCGCGAAGTTCAACAATCACAAGTACACAATGGTCGTCCTTGACAACCGTACCACGGCTATGACAGGACACCAGCCCAACCCCGGTACCGGAAGGCACTTCGGAGGCGTAGACACAGACATTATCGACGTGGAAGCCATCGTCAAATCCATCGGAGTCGGATTCATTGAGACTGTGGATCCCTATGACGTGAAGAAAGCGGTCGATGTGATGAAAAGAGCAAACGAATACGACGGAGTTTCCGTTGTCATATCGAAATGCCCCTGTCCTCTCGAACTCAAGAAGGAAAAGAAACTTGTACCGAAGACCTGCGAAGTGGATCAGTCGAAATGCGTTCAGTGTATGACATGCCTGAAGATGATTGCATGTCCCGCACTCATCAAGAAGGACGGTACAGTCGCCGTCGATGAGACTCAGTGTATCGGATGCGGCATGTGTGCGAATGTCTGTCCCAAAGATGCAATAGGGGTGAGACAGTGAAGTATACAATTCAGATAGTCGGAGTCGGCGGACAGGGTGTATTGCTTGCATCCACCGTTCTCGGTAACGCCGCAATGAAAGAAGGATACAAAGTCGCCATGAGCGAAGTTCACGGAATGGCACAGAGGGGCGGAAGCGTTCTCTGCACGCTGAGATTCGGTGACGATGTCATCAGTCCTCTCGAAGCGGACGGAAATGCAGATATGATCATGGGATTCGAACCCGTGGAAACCTGCAGGTACCTTCACCTCGGAAACAAAGAGACGGTGATTATCATGAACCTCGATCCTGTCTATCCTTCAATGGTCGCAGCCGGAATGGAAAGCTATCCTGCAATTGACGATCTCATCAAAGCCGCAAAGGAACAGAACCCGAACGTTCTGACACTTGAAGCAACATCCGCCGCAATCAAGGCAGGTAAAGCCGTTGCCGCAAACGCAGTTATGATCGGTGCCGTCGCGGGTGTTAAGGGATTCCCGCTTGACAAAGATAAACTCAGGGAAACACTCGCAGAGAGCGTTCCCGAGAAGTTTGTCGATCTGAATCTCAAAGCATTCGACATCGGATACGGACTGAGCCAGTGACCGTATATGCACGGGAAATTACATCCCGTGCATATACCAAATCCTTTACTTTGAATTCTTACTGAAAATGAGAAAAGTCGGCAGAGGGCTGCAACCTGTCTGCCGGGGGAGAATTGATCGTTTTCAGAATGTTGCGATTCCTTTCGGAATTGCTGCGGAACACATGTCCTGCGAATCGGTAAGACTGCCGCGGAGTGTCTTCATTGTAACGTCCTGCTGTCTGTTCATGTAACTGATGACAGTCTGATTCACAGCGGAGAAGACTTCACTCATGGTGAGGTCTCCCATAGTCTCCAACGTCCTGTCGTTCTCAATGACAACGGAAGATTCACACAGATCTTTCATGCGTGCGATGCCTTTCTTTGCATTCACTGTACGTCCGGACTCGAATCCGAACGGAGATATCAGGACAGGGTAAACCGTAAGTCCCATTTTGCAGGCGATATCGGTAACGACGGGTGTAACTCCGGTACCTGTAACACCGCCCATTCCCGCTATAACATATACAACATCATATGCAGAAAGCATGCTTCTTATCAGCTCAGAATCCATATTTCCGGTATCTCTGCCGATGAGCATCTTCACGTTTGCATTTGATTTGTCATATGTGTTGCGGTCGGAAGTAATGATGACGGAATCCATAACAGAACGGTCGAGACGTGCGTCTCCGACAACATTGCAACCTGCTCCGCCTATCCCTATTGCGGCTGTGCGTAATACGGTTCCTTTCATATCCGTCATCTCTTTTTGATCGTTTGAAGGCCGGCGAAGGCAACGGTCCCTTTCGGTCCCGAAGTCCCATCCCCCTTCCGGCCTCTCAAAGGCGTTTACATCAAGAAGGCAGTCTACCCTTTCGGATCTACCGTCCCATCCTCCTTTTGATGTCACATTGGTTTTATCTTGTCAGTGATGAGGCTGCAGCGAACTTGCTCTGTGCGAGTTCGGTAACTATGTTGTTACAGACGATCTTCTCGCGTACCATCGATCTTATTGCATCCGATCTGTCGAGGTAGATCCCATCTTCCACCATCGAGTCAATCGTATCGATCTCGGCATTCGCAAGGCGTACTGCAACCTCGTTCCTGTGAGTCTGTGCTACGCCGGCATCCCTATCGACGTATGCACGGATGGCAGACCTGATGAACAGTGAGCGTCCTCCCAATTCGGGGTGATTCTGAAGATACTCATCCATATCGCTGAGTTCTTCGTTACTCATCCTGAGGGAGATGATTTTTCCGTCTTCCATTCTCGGTCACCTGCTAGCTTTGTATGAGTGCATATCCCTTCAAGCTACAGAATCAACATACAAATACAGGTATATAAAACTGTATGACAATGTTATACGGGCTGTAATACAGAAATCATACGGACACAAAGCATACGGATGCCCTGTGTCCTTTCTCTGCTCTTTCTTATTATAGATAATATAGGCAACCTATATAATCGGATTGTTCATTCAGCCAAACGGAATCAGGTGTACAGATGATTTCCGATTACGGCGAGATGGAACTTAAATGGCAGAAGAGATGGGCGGATGCCGGTCTCAACTGTGCGAACAGAGATGAGAAGAAGCCCAAATTCATGGTTATATTCGCATACCCCGGTGTTACGGGATATCTTCACGTCGGTCATATGAGAGGATTCTCCTATGCGGACGCTATCGGAAGATACAAGCGTATGACAGGGTATAACGTCTTATTCCCCGTCGGTACACACGCTACCGGTAACGGATCGATCAGTCTTGCCAACAAGATCAAGAAACGTAATGAGGGCATGATCGACTACATGCTCAGGAACGGCTGTCCCGAATCCAAGTTCTCCGAACTTGAAGATCCGATGGCTGTTGTCAACTTCTTCAATGATGTTTATCAGAATGAATATTGGAAGAGATTCGGATTCCTCGCCGACTGGAGAAGATTTACCTGTACTTTATACCCCGACTATTCCAAGTTCATGCAGTGGCAGTTCAGGAAGCTCAACGATGCGGGACTGCTGATTCAGAAGCCGTATTACGCCCCGTCGTGCGTATCATGCGGACCCGTTGCCGTCGATGCATCCGAGACGGATATCTCCAAAGGAGGTAACGCCGAGACACAGGAATATGTTCTTCTCAAATTCAAGCACGGAGACGAATATCTTGTCGCGGCAACACTCAGGCCCGAAACCATCTACGGACAGGTCTGTTTCTGGGTGAATCCCGATGTGGAGTATGTAAGAATCACATACAAAGGAGAAACATGGATTGTTTCGCCGCAGGCATACGAGAAACTCGGATATCAGAAAGACGGTGTAGAGAAAATCGGAACAGTCATGGGTAAAGACATGATCGGTTGGATGTGCACCGCACCCGCTCTTCACAAAGAAATTCCCGTATTCCCGGCAACATTCTGCGACCCCAACGTAGGTACGGGACTTGTCACATCATGTCCTTCCGACGCACCCGATGACTGGATTTCACTGGAAGCGGTGAAGAAAGATCCTGCAATGAAAGAGAAATACGGACTTTCGCAGGAACTTATCGATTCTGTGGTTCCCGTTTCGATTATCGATATCGAAGGCTACGGCGAATTCCCCGCTCAGACGATTATCAACAAACTCGGAATTACCGCACCCGGAGATCCCAAACTCATCGAAGCCAAGAAACAGGTCTACAAAGACGGCTATCACATGGGTAAGATGAAACCGATCTGCGGAGAAATCGCAGGAATGCCTGTCGAGAGAGCCAAGGATAAGATGAAGGAAATCATGATCGCTGCAAACGAAGCCGACGTGTTCTTCGATCTTACCGAGGAAGTCATATGCAGATGCGGACAGAAGGTCTACATCAAACGTATCGACGATCAATGGTTCATCAACTACGCCGATGAGAAACTCACTGAGAAAGCACACGAGCACTGCAAAGGAATGCACATCGAACCTCCGGAGTATTACAACAACGTTCACGGTGTTCTCGACTGGTTCAGAGAGAGGGCATGCGTACGTCTCGGTAATTGGCTCGGTACAAGGTTCCCGTTCGACGAGAAGTGGATTATCGAAGCGATTTCCGATTCAACACTCTATCCGATTTACTATCTTGTTTCGATGTACGCAAACCGCGGAGAAATCAAACCGGAACAGATGACTGACGTATTCTTCGATTTCGTCTATCTCGGAAAGGGAGATATCAACGAAGTTTCGTCTTCAACAGGTATCTCCGTTGAATTGCTCGACCGCATAAGGAAGGATGTCCTGTATTGGTATCCGCTTGACCTCAACCTCGGCGGTAAAGAGCACATGACCGTGCACTTCCCCGCATTCCTTTTCAACCACGTTGCGATTCTTCCCGAGGAAATGTGCCCCAGAGGCATCATGGTCAACTGGTACGTTACAGGTAAGAAATCGCCCTCCAACGTAAACGGAAAGATTTCCAAATCCAAGGGAGGAGCGCAGCCTATTCCCGGTGCCGTCGGCAAATTCGGTATCGACGGAATGAGGCTGTTCTACGCACACTCCGCATCACCGTTCGTTGATGTCGAATGGGATGAGGACAACGTATACACATACAGGCAGAGAATCGATAAGATTGTCAAATTCATCGACGACCTTCTTGTAACGGACGGTAACGTGCACGGAACAATCGATGATTGGCTTCTTTCGAGATTCCACACCCACATCGCACAGATCAGGGAAGCAATGGATTCCTTCGACATCAGACAGATGGCATCCGTTGTCTACTTTGAGATGTTCAACGATTTCAAATGGTATGTCAGAAGAGGCGGAAACGATAAGAACACAATCAAAGAAGCCGCGAAGATTTGGATTACGACGATGATGCCTGTCACACCCCATATCGCAGAAGAACTCTGGGAGGAGTTCGGATTCGATGGAATGGTTGCAGAGGCACAGCTTGCAGATGCCGACGTAGACATACGTTCACCCGCCGCAGAGTACGGAGAAGATCTCATCAGAGATGTCATGTCCGATATCACCGAGATCATCAAAGTCACCGGAATGCAGCCCAAGAACATCATCGTGTACACTGCGGCGGCATGGAAGCGTCAGATACTTTCCAAGGCAGTGGAACTCCACAGGGAAGGAAAACTCGACATACCCACACTGACAAAAGCCTGCATGGCGGACGAGAACCTCAGGAAGATGGGTAAGGCTGTTTCCGACCTTGCAAGGAAGACCGCACAGGATTATATGAGACTGCCTTTGGAGAAGATCGAAGCTGTGTCCGGACTCGATGAGACAGCACACCTTTCCGCAGCCGCAGGATTCATGAGCGAAGAGCTGGGATATGAGGTAAAAGTCATATCCGCAGATGCAGAGGACATCTACGATCCTCAGAAGAAATCCAAGGTAGCGACACCCGGCAAACCCGGTATCTATCTTGAATGAATTGTGAAGGCCCCGCGAAGCGGGGCATTCACTCCCATTTTTTGTAAAGATGATGTTCCAGATTCACCTGATCTAAACATCTTCCGACGATAAAATCGATGATGTCGTCCAACGATTCCGGTTTGGAATAGAATCCCGGATTCGCATCAAGAATACAGGCACCCGCAAGAGATAATTCATATTCATTCCTGAGGAAAATTGTACTCTTCGGAGTCTCTCTGGGTATTAAGATAAGTTTCCTGGATTCCTTAAGTGCCACAGCGGCGGCTCTTGTAATCAGTGTGTCGGCAATACCTGCGTGAATCTTTGCAAGAGTGGAACCGCTGCAGGGTGCGACGAACATAGCATCGAAAGGATAACTTCCCGATGAAATCGATGCGAAGAGATCGTCATCAGAAAACACAGTGTCAGCCATTGCTTCCACTTCCTCAACAGAGTACTTTGTTTCATGTGCGATAATCTTCCTGCCCATCTCCGAGATGACTAAAATCTTCTCTCCGGGAAGGTTCTGCAGAAGGCGTATGCCGTACATCGAACCGGATGCGCCTGTGATCGCAATGACGAATCTCATGTTCGGGTTATACGGACAGGCAGTTAATTAAAGTATCAGACGTTTTTACGCAGTACTGTCTGCAGCAGGGAGCATAAGTTCTCACTTCAGAGATATGCCATACTGTCCAGAATCACCTTCGGTTCTGCCAATAGTTATATAGTAGACTAATATAACAACCTCTATCGCAGCATAGGCTATAGCCTGTATGCGGTGAAGAACAAAAAAAGAGGTAACAAAATGGTAACCGTCTATGACGTGCCTGCCGAGAAACTCATTCTCAAGGTCGCAGAGAAGCTTAAGCAGAACTCTGCAATCGTGCCCCCTGAGTGGGCTGAGTTTGTGAAGACCGGTGTGCACACAGAGAGGGCCCCCTCGCAGGAGGACTGGTGGTTCACCAGGTCCGCCTCCATTATGAGGAAGCTCTATGTCAAAGGTCCCATGGGATCTTCGAAACTTGCAGCCGAGTACGGTGGATACCGCGACAAGGGTACAATGCCCAACAGAGCGGTCAAAGGAAGCCGTAACATCGCCAGAAAATGTATGATTCAGCTCGAGCAGGCTGGCTATCTCGTCTCGAAAGACAAGAAAGGCCGTGCTATCAGCCCCAGCGGAATGTCTCTTCTTGACAACGCCGCCAAAGAGGTTTATGACGAGATGAACGCCTGAGGAGGTATCGGCATGGATGATCCTGAATTGGAAGCATTGAGACAGAGAAAACTTGCGGAGATGCAGGCAAACCAGCAACAGGCTGCGGCACAGCAGCAGGCGGCGGAGAACCAGCGCAAACAGATGGAACTTCAGAAACAGATGATTCTGAGGCAGATTCTTACTCCTGAAGCAAGAGACAGGCTCGCCAACGTGAGGGTTGCAAACCAGCAGATGGCGGACATGGTCGAAATGCAGCTGATACAGCTTGCCCAGTCGGGCAGACTCCAGGGAGTCATTACGGACGCCATGCTGAGAGACATCCTTAGAAAGGTCGCCCCGCAACACAGGGAGATCAAAATCGAGAGGAGATAATCATGTCATCAACAAAACCGCCAGCCATGAAAGCCAGGCTCAACAAACTGGTTAACCAGAACCGCCGTGTTCCTGCCTGGGTTATGATCAAGACGAACAGGCAGTTCCTTCGCCACCCTAAGAGAAGGTCCTGGCGCATGAGCAAAATCAAGGAGTGAGGGATAGAATGAGTGACGAAGTAGAGAGAATCATTACGATTCCCATGAGAGCCACCAAGATGGCCCCCCGTACCAAGAGAGCGGCACGCGCAATCAAGGAAATCAGGGACAACATCGCAAGGCACATGAAAGCCGATGCAGACAAGATCTGGATCGACAAAGCACTCAACGAGAAGATCTGGGAGAGAGGAATCCAGAACCCTCCCAAGAAAGTGACTGTCAAAGCAGTCAAGTTCGAAGACGGTCTCGTCGAGGTTTCACTCGTCGTGCCCGCAGACAACAAAGCCGCAGAGTGATCGCAATGATGAGACGCTCGAACTACGACGGTAACCCCAACATCGGTGTATTCGCAGTAGCAAACGAGAGTCTCGCATTCGTAGCTCACGATGCCGTCGACAGTTTCGTCGACAGCATCGAGCGGACACTTGGCGTCGAATGCATAAGGACGACCGTAGCAGACAGTTATGTTGTAGGCTCTCTTGTCGCAATGAATTCAAACGGCGCCATTGTGTCAGGGTTGGCCGGGGAGAGGGAATTGGATGTTATCCGTTCCAAGATCCCCGTTGCCACCCTCAATGACAAACTCAACGCAGCAGGTAACAACATTCTCGTCAATGACAAAGGAGCAATTGTCAACCCCGAAATCGATAACAAATCGATGAAGGAAATCGAGGATGCACTCGGTGTAGAGTGTGTAAGGGGAACCATCGCAGATATTGTGACCGTAGGTTCTTCATGCAGAGTTACAAACAAAGGTATCGCAGTCTGTGCAGACGCTACCGACGACGATATTGCATTAATAAGAGATGTCCTCAAGGTAGACAATATCGTGAAGACTACGCTCAACCACGGATGCAAATTTATCGCACCCGGTGTTCTCGCCAACTCCAAGGGAGCATTGGTAGGGGATCTCACAACACCTATCGAGATGGGTAAGCTGGAAGATGCCCTCGACCTCTACGACTGATTACAAGTCGAAGACCCAGCATTCCTTTTCTTTGGGAATTTCCGTAATGTCTGCTGTCTTTCCGACATTCACAGTTTTTCTCTTAACCGCATTGAGGAAAGGTTCAACACCGGATATTTCATCGATTGTCAGTCCTTTCACATGATAGTGCATCGGAACGACAACTGATGGGTTGACGGCATTTACGAATCTCAGGGTTTCGTCGAGATTCATAGTATAGAATCCTCCGACGGGAACCATCAGAATATCCACGTTTCTTATCGCATCCATAACATCATCCGACGGCATGCAACCCAAATCTCCGCAGTGACATACCGATATGCCGTCGATATCGAAGAGATACATCGTGTTCTTTCCTCTCTTGGCACCTTCGACTTCGTCGTGGTATGTAGGAAGGCCTGTGAATTTGATTTCATGTGTTGAGAATTCACCGTTGCGGAATTTGTAATCCTCGTGATTTCCCGAGATTGCATTTGATGCGTTGTGATCGTAGTGGTCGTGTGACATGAGAACGATATCTGCTGACACGTCCGGCGTCTTAAGTCCCATCGTTTTCCCGTCATGGGGGTCTGTAACAATCGAAACTCTGCCGTTCTTCAGTGAGAAACATGAATGGCCGTACCACGTAATCTGCATGAATCGGATATTTGTATTGAAGATATATCAAACTTTGATTCTGGCAAAACGATAATTTATATATCGTCGCAAAAGGAATATGGGTACGTGACGAAGACTCTGGTCCTTGTCGTCGACAGGGATGATGATTTTGGTGTTAAGGGAGGTGTCGAAACTCCCGTCATCGGTATCGAGAATGCTAAAGAGGCTGCTATGCGTTTAGGTGTAGTCGATCCTGAAGATTCCGATGTAAACGCACTATTCGCTGCGATAAACATTTACAACGATCTGATTGCCGACAGTAAGGATGTGGAGATTGCTCTCATCTGCGGTGATAAGAAAGTAGGTCACAGATCCGATTCCATTCTTATTTCCGAATTGGAGAATGTCATCGACACTGTGAAACCGGCCCGTGCAATCCTTGTCGGAGACGGAGCCGAAGATGAGTACGTTTATCCGATTATTTCGTCACGTGTTCCTGTCGATTCCGTCAGAAGAGTCTATGTAAAACAGTCTCCCGGAATCGAGGGTTTCGTATACATTCTGACAAAAACACTGAAAGATCCCGAAAAGAAGAAGAGATTCCTGGCACCTATCGGTACGCTGCTGTGTATCATAGCTATGATTTACATTCTGTCGAATTTCTTTGCATTTGTGGCCACAAATTCACTTTCATACATCTATTCGATGACTGCACCGACTGTTATCTTCTTAATCGGAGGATTGATTCTCGTGTATGCTTATGATGCCGTCGAGATAACGTACGGATACATCGATAAGATAAAATCCGGTCTTAAATCTCCGAGCATAACGCTTACTTTCAAGATTCTGTCATTATTGCTGCTTATCACAGCGGTAATCATAGCTACGTTTTCGGTGAAGGACATCATGAATAACGGATTCTTCTTTGTGTCGATGATATTCGTTTCGAACTTCCTGTGGCCGTTCATGTTCTGCATATTGTTCAATTATATGGGGACGGTGATTGACGGTTACATCGAAAGCAAGAATCTGTCATTCAGCCTTATTGCATCTTCGGTAATGATTCTTGGAGTCGGATTCATAGTTCAGTTCGTTATCGATTTCCTGAAGAACTACATGGGATTCGGTTCTGTGGAAAATGTGATAATGCTGTTTGAATTCGCAGTAGGTGTCGCTTCCATTATCATTTCAAGTATGATTATGGCAGTTGAGAGGAGAAGATCTGTCGCCGAGGTACCTGTCAATGATGTTCAGTGAATGGTCTCCCCTTTACGAGGAGATACTTTCAGACATGGGATACAGTAAATCTGCGGATGAAACATCGGCAAGGCTGCTGAAAACACTTATGCCGAATGCCGATCTGATAACCGATGATGAACTGTCTCCGCTGTTTTCCGGTACTGCATCTGTATTCGGTGCCGCGGCATGTCTTGAAGATGATATAAATAAAGGAAACATCAAAGGTACGACAATCTCCGCAGGTTCGGCAACCGAACGTGTAATGGATATGGGTATTTTACCTGATGTTGTTGTCACAGATCTTGACGGGAATGTAAAGAGTCAGATAGAAGCATCCCGTATGGGTTCCGTAACACTGATACACGCTCACGGAGACAATACGGATGCACTGATGAAGTACTGTAAGGACTTCGAAGGAAAAGTCATTCTTACAACACAGTCAAAACCGGACAACCTTCTCCGTAATTACGGCGGATTCACCGACGGCGACCGTGCGGTATGTCTTGCGAGACATTTCGGATGTCATGAAATAAGACTGTACGGATTTGATTTTGAGAATCCGTATCCCAAAGACGGCTCCGATCCCATCATTAAAGCAAAGAAACTGCAGTGGGCAAAGAGAATTATCGGGGATTCCCCCGATATCGTCATATCACCATGACTATGATAATAAGCGCCACCATTGCCAATACGACATAGGTTACCGACATTCCGATTCTGTCAACGAGTGCTTCTCTCTTCTCCTCGTTCTTCATTCCCATCTTCTCAAAGAGGAAACTCAAACCGCCCATGAAGAGGAAACCTCCGTCAAACGGAACTGCGGGAAGAGCATTAGTTATGCCCAATACTATATTGAGCCAGAACACCCAGAACAGGATGTTTATGCCGAACCAGAAGAGATCGTCGGGTACACCTTCGCTGTGGTACCACCAGTGTGTGGATTCGGGAACGGGTGAGTATCCGCTGAACGCGTTACCGACAAAAGACAGAAGTCCGGTGTATTTCTCAGTGACTGTTGTTTTACCGTAGAACGGGTCCGTACCCGTGCTGACCATTGCATTCGGTGTTGTAAATCCGAAACCGGACGTGTTCACTGTTATTCCGAGATATCCGATTCCGTTTTTATCCCCGAGAGTAACCATACTCTCTACAAGATCGCCCAAGGTTGAATTGCTGTATTCATACCATTTCACAAGCACGGTTTCGCCGGGTTTGGTTGTGTTCATGAATTCCGTGAACGAATAGTTCGAACCGATAATCTTCTCTTCCTTTACGGCTTTGGTTCCGCTGTCTATCTTGGCGATACTGTATAACATCGCACCGCCCGTCATACTGCGCGGTTGTGCGTGATCCGCAGGAGAGCCTGCTACGACTTTGTAGACATACGTTCCCAGAACAACGCTCTTTTCGGTTACTTCGCCTTTATAATTGTACTTCACTGTGTATTCTTTACACTCGGTAATACTGTTCATAAAGTCGCTGAGCGAATTGACATCGTTCCCGTCCACGGACATGACAATCGCCGTACTGGGTATTCCGGAATCGTATCCCGGAGACGAGCTCACGGTACCGTAAACTGCAGGACTGTCGCCGTAATCGCTTGTCAGTCCGCAGGCCATACCTCCGAACATAAGGCCGAATGCAAGTAATGCAACGAAGAAGTTCGTCGTGATACCTGCGGCGTAAAGATCCATCTTGGCTCTTCTGCTGCACTTAACGACCTGTTCATCATTGGGCTTCACAAACGCTCCGAGAGGTACGACACAGTGAATCACACCCGTGCTCTCGACTTCCATATCATTCGCTTTTGTCTGAATTCCGTGTGCCGTCTCGTGGACAACCATCGCAATAATCAATCCGACCCATCCGTAGAACAAAGGAAGAGCGGGGTTGATACCCGGGATGGCAAGAACGTATGTTACTCCGAGGCCTGCGGTACTTCCCATTTTGGGAATAATCATCATATCTAAAATCAGAATAGAAATCATTCCGATCATCAGAATCGCGGTAACAATCCATGAAACAACACCGCAGACTCTCCAAAAGCGTTTGTATTTACCGAGACGGGTCATCAGTTTGATTCCCCATTTCGTGTTCAGCATAATCAGGACACTCGATGTGACCAATCCGTGTTCTTTACACCATTTGCTCTTCTTGACGATGAAGTATGTCGGGATGTAAATTATGAACAGGATTATCAAAGCTAGCAACTGAGTATCCATGAATAACAGTACTCTGAAACAAGCAGTAGTATTTTTATTCTACCCAGACGGAAGTGTTTCCGATAGTGTTTTTGTAGTATGAATGCATGGGCGTGAGTATGGAACTAGATGGCATTGTAAAGGCGATAAGAGAGTTCCCCGGCATCACAAGGAAGAAAACCATTCAGGATGTTGTGAGATTCCTTCCCACAGATACGTTTGCGAACGTACATGCTTCCGAAGGTGAGGATGCCGCCGCCATCGAGTTCGGCGACAGTTATCTGTTATTTGCGGCAGACGGTATTATGGAGTCGCTGCTCAAAACGAATCCGTATTACGCAGGATATTTTGCAGTACTTGTCAACGTCAACGATATCGCAGCCATGGGCGGTAAGGCTTTGGCTATGGTCGATGTCATTTCCGTAAAAGACGATAAGATCTGTTCTCAGATGCTCAAAGGAATGGAGCGTGCTGTCAAGAAGTTCAATGTCCCCATTGTAGGAGGACATACCCATCCCGACTGTATGTATCACGCGATTGACATTTCAATCATAGGTTCGGTTCCGAAAGATCAGGTAATTCTCAGCAGTACGGCTGTCAACGGTGACGATATTGTCTTTGTTATCGATACCGACGGTTTCTATCCTCCGGATCTCGAATATGCGTTTGATACGACTACGAACAAAGACGATAAAATCGTTCAGGATCAGATGGATGCGATGTGTACCGTAGCATCCGAGAAACTGGCACATGCTGCGAAAGATATGAGCAATCCCGGAAGTGTCGGTACAATGGGAATGCTTCTTGAGACATCCTCAATGGGCGGATGTATCGACATCGATTTGATTCCCAAACCCGAAGGCGTCGATATGATTCAGTGGCTGCTGTCATATCAGGGATGCGGTTTTGCATTCTCATGTGCACCTGAAAACTCACAGCGCATTATCGATATTTTCTCGAAGGTAGGATGCGAAGGAGCCGTTGTCGGTAAGGTGGATTCTTCCCGTATTCTCAGGATTAAATCCGGAGATGAAGAGAAGGTTCTCTTTGACTTCAACAAAGATATCATAACAGGGTGCAGACCCAAAGAATGATACAAGTGCCAGGCCACAGAGGTGGACGTCACTTCCACCGCAAGTTTAACACATCGCTTCTCGACTCCGCGACCCTGCGAACTTCAGTAGTTCAGGGTAAGGCTGCTCCCGTCAGGACCTGACCCGGTTCCCCCGATTGGCATGACCTAGACTGCCCTCCGGCAGTTTCGGAAATGGACACTGATCCCGCAAGACAGAATCTCATCGTCACTTAGTGGGCTTGAGGTTTCCACGGCGCCGCCCCCTGCTGTCACCTCCGCGTATTGACGGTTTCGGTATACAAGGATACGCCAAGCATCCCGGTCAAGCCTAGCAGATACCCCTAGTGTAGCACGATATTAAAGAGTTTCCCGTTCTTTTTCCGTTTTTGTGTCTTACATTGTTGTTTAAGTGAAACACGCTCTTTGATGCAATTACATATCTTCCGACGGTATGTTTACAGATCCGAAGAAATCAATGACGTTTCCTTTGACTGTCTGGATGGGATGTATGGCGGTATTTTTTCACTTTCTGAGTGCGGTATTTATATATCAAGTCGATAATGGGGTTGATGCCGTGATAGATGTTAGCACGGCACAAAGGAGAGAATAAAGTGTTCGGAATCACTGACCCAATGATTTGGGCCGCGTATGCAGCATCGATACTGACCGTAGTATTCTGCTGCGCATACGGTTGGCTTAAGAGAGACGGCGGTGATGAATGATGGATGCCGTGATTTTCCTAATCATGGCAGCAGCTTTCATCGCTGTAACTTTGATCTTGGGTCTTCTCGCTTATAGGCGTGTCAAGGGTTCCGATGAATTTCTGTTGGGTGACAGAAACACACATCCTGTCATTCTGGCTCTTTCTTACGGTGCAACATTTCTGAGTGCATCAGCAATTGTCGGATTCGGAGGACAGTCCGCCAAATACGGCTTGTCAATGATTTGGCTGGTTTTTCTGAATCTGTTCTTAGGTCTTGCCGTTGCATTCATTGTGTTCGGTAAACCCACCAGGAAGATCGGTGCGAAACTGGGTGCATTCACATTCGCAGATTTTCTCGGTAAAAGATTCAAATCTCCTTCAATCAGAACATTTACTGCAATTATCGTTCTTATCGGAATGCCGATTTACTGTGCCGCCGTTCTTCTCGGAGGTGTGAATTTCCTCGATGTTATGCTGAACATCGACAGGAACACCGTGTTGCTCATCTTTGCAATTGTTACCGGAGTTTACGTTGTATACGGCGGAATCATTGCAGTGATGTACAACGATGCACTGCAGGCCGGAATCATGTTCGTCGGTATGATCATCATCTTTGTTTTCGCCCTTGTTACATTCGGCGGAATCGACGGAGATCTGACTTCCGTATGGAACACCGCAATAGCATCATCCGACAAACTTCAGCAGCTTTCCGAACATGGTCTGACCGGATGGGGTGCAATGCCCGAATTCGGTTCACAGGTATGGCTGACTGTTGTGACAACATTCCTCATGGGTGTAGGTATCGGTGCACTGGCACAGCCTCAGTTGGTCATAAGATTCATGACTGCAAAAGACGACAAGGCAATGTCGAGATCGTTGATTATCGGAAGTATCTTCATGATTGTCATTGTCGGCAGTGCATACACAATCGGAGCATACTCCAATTTGTTCTTCTTCGACAGATACGGAGAAATTGCAATCGATCACGTTCAGAATGTGGATATGATTATTCCCACATTCATTGTAGATTTATTCAGTAACGTAACATTCGGAGATGTTTTCGTTTCACTCTTCGTTCTTGCTTTGCTCTGCGCGTCAATCAGTACCATGAGCGCACTGCTTCATGTTATGGGATCTTCTGGAGGATACGATCTCGCCACAGTTGTTGCAAGGAAAAAGGGACTCATTGAAAAGGACAAAGATTACAGATCTCTCAGACTCAACAGAGCTGTTACGGCTGTAATGCTCGTTGTCGTTGTGATAATCGCATACCTCATGCCTTCGAACATTATCGCCAAGGCAACATCCATCTTCATGGGTCTGATGGCTGCAACGTTGCTTCCCGCATACGTTTATGCATTGTACTCTAAAGGTGAGCCCAGGAAAGATGCGGCAATTATCAGTATCGCAGTCGGTGCAGTAGTTTGGGTTGTCTGGGGATTCTTCGTTTCCACTTCGATCGCTACGGTTATCGGTACGCCTATGATTGACATGGGCCTCTGGAACTATGTCGATCCTCTTGTGATTGCACTGCCTTTTTCGGCAATCGTGCTCTATGCTACGCTGAAGATCAGACACACTTCGGCGGAGTGAATCAAACATAATCATGCGGCATCCGTCTTCGCGACGGATGCCGGCACTGTTTTCAGATATTTTTCCCGGTTTATCGGATAACCGAGACAGATTTTTCAATTGACGGAAATAATACAACAATCTGAGTAAGATTTAATTATTTTTATACAACATTCACAAAAATCACACTTTATTTTCTTTTTTTTTTGCAATCTGGATATGAAAATCTCATGGATGTAACATTGGATATATATTCCATCCCATCCAATCGACTTATTACGAAATTGAACCGGGTCTGATGTGAATGCGGTATCTCGGGAATCCAATGTCGTTCGTTATTTATCTTACCCGCAGTTCCATAACAATCGTGAACAGCATATGTGCTCGGTATACAGGCTACAGTACGTCCTGTCTGCCGAACGTAAAACGCTGTTGTACTGTCATTCGGCCGATCGATAACCGGCCGAAATGGTGATAAACATGACTTACAGGAATGATCTGATAGGCATCCTGGCGTTCATCGCAGTCGTTACGGTGATTTTTACCGCAGTAGGACTGTCGACAGCCGACGGGGTGGCCGGAGAAGGTGATACGTCTGTTCCATATGAGGTTGCGGGCCAGACACTCACAATCACCGGCGATATTACAAGCGCAGACGTGATAAATATAGATGATGCGACGTGGGCAGGCCTTACGACAGTTGTCGTTAAGGACACCGTCACATCGATTGCCGATAATTCACTGTCCAAAGCAACGGCGGTTACCAAGATTACCGTACCCGTATCGTTCAAGGACAGTATGGCAAAAATCTTCGGTACAGGTTACGACAAGGCTACCGTCGAGTACAAAGATGCCGACGGCAAGATCGATCTGTACATAGGAAGGGGCGTAACTCAGATTGACCGTTCTTACACAGGCAACAAGAATCTGAAATCAGTATTCGTACCGTCGGAAGTAGAGTCGATGATGAATTATGCCAGTTCGAAAGGAGTGTTCACAAACTGTACTGCACTGACAACAGTCACATTCGAGGAAGGTTCCAAAATCACATCGATTATGGGATATGCTTTCTCAGGATGTACCGCATTGGAATCGGTAATTCTTCCGGACAATCTTGAGAGTATCGGAATATATGCCTTCCTGAAATCGGGCATTGAATCAATCGTTCTGCCTAATTCAGTGACTAACATCGGCAACTATGCATTCTCCGAATGTAAGTCACTGACATCGATCAATCTCCCTGAATCGGTAACTGTCGGCAACTACTCATTCTCCAAATGTACCGCACTGAAAGAGGTTAAATTCGCCGGAAGCGGACCGAAGAGTGTCAACACATCCGCATTCTCCGACTGTTCCGCTCTCGAGTCGGAAATAATCGTGAACGGCGTATTATACAATGCATCTCCTTCCGAAGACGGAAAATACACTGTTCCCGAAGGTGTGAAGGAAATTCTCACAAATGCGTACAAGTACAGAACTGACATGACCGAGATTACTTTCTCATCCACCGTAGAAATAATCGGCGGAAGTGCATTCAAGTCCTGTACCAAATTGGATACAGTGAACGGACTGCCTGCAGGCGCGGAAATCGGTAACAGTGCATTCGCCGGAACACCTCTGAAAGAAGCACTTATTTCTGGAACCAAACTGATTTACGTTTCGGAAAAAGCATCCGGTGAGAGTTACACAGTTCCCAAAGAAATCACCGAAATAGGCAGTTACGCATTTGCAGAAAACACTGCAGTCAAATCGGTCAAATTCGAGTGTGACGGAGCTACATTGGAGTTGGGCACATACATTTTCAGCAAATGTACAAGCCTTGCAACCGTCGAACTCCCGAAAGGAATTACATTCATCTACACTGCAATGTTCAACGGATGCACATCGCTGAAATCATTTACAATACCCAGCACAGTTACAAACATTTACAGCAATGCGTTCGCATCATCGGGACTTGAAGAAATAACAATACCTTCAACGGTAACTACGATGGAGAAGAACGTATTCCAGAAATGTGCATCTCTGAAGAAAGCAGTCTTCGAAGGCTCCGATATCAAATTCACCACACAGGCATCGAGCGGAACATCGGAATCATCCTATATTTTCAACGGATGTACGGCCCTGACCGATGTGACACTTCCCGCAAACCTCAAGAGCATTCCCACAGCTATGTTCTCGGGATGTAAAGCATTGGAGACAATCAGCATCCCCACAACCGTTACGGAAATCGGTCAGTCCGCTTTCTCCGGTGTAGCTATCAAAGAACTCAAACTCCACGAAGGTGTCGTTTTCATCGGTACCAATGCATTCAGGGAATGTACCAACCTCACAACAGTAGAGATTCCGTCGACATGCTGCCCCAAGACCGGTACCGGTTACAGCGCAAAAGGCGGTCTGAGTACATACGTATTCTATAAGTCAGGTGCCGAGAGCGGTATGAATGTCACCATTCACGGTAACACATTCATCGGATCAAATGCCTTCTACAACGCAAAGATCAATGACCTGTACATCGACGGCACACCTGAAATCGACAAAAATGCATTCAAAGGCGCCACTGTCGGAAAGATCATCGTTAGCGGCGGAGTCGGCTTTAACTGCACCACTGTAAATGTGATTAAAGATAAGATTGCCGACGGTAAACTCACCGTTTACACCAAGAACGGAGAGACATACACAGAGTACTCAATGCTTGTCAGCAACACTGCGACAGACAAGACACTCACAATCGGAAAGGATGTAATTGCAATCGCACCTTCTGTGATGAAAGACGCAGGTCTTACGGGAATTACCGTTGACCCGGAAAACAAATTCTTCACACTGAAGGACGGAGCACTCTACTTTGAAGCCGATAATACAACAGACGGATTGGACGATGCGACACTTATCACCGTACTGAAGGGTACGGCCGACAGTCCGCTCAAGGACTTTGTCATCCCCGACGGTGTGAAGACAGTCGCACCCTATGCATTCGCCGGAAACGCGACCGAAATCAACACAGTCACAATCGGAAAATCTGTCAAGTATCTCGACAGTTTCTCACTCACCGGTATCAAAGCGATTCTCATCGCATCCGAAGATTCCGTACCTGATTACGATGCATATGTTGCCGGAACGGACGGTACCGTACTGTTCTTATCTCCGAATGCCACAGGTAAGATTGCCGAGAAATACGTATACGGTGCAAAGGTACCCGCACTTTCCTTCGGAGGATACTACCTCAAAGACGGAGACTGTGTGCTTGCTGTCAAAATTATGGAAGGTACAGTGAAAACCATATCCATGAGCGGTACCGATGCTGCAAAGAAAGTGACAATAGCCCTCAAGGATGATTATGCCCAGAGTCAGAAGGACATGGTCGTGAAAGAGGGATGGGCCATAACAGACGAAACACCCGCAATAACGGTGAATCCTGACGGAACATACTCGGTCACTTTGGATGCGACAGCTCCGAAGATGCTGACAGTAACCGGTGTCGAACTCAACAGATACAAGATTACCGTTGCCGACGATCCGTCATACAAAGTATCATTCTCAGTAGTCGACACTAATGTGGTTGTGCTCGGTACGGAGGTACGTTTCGCCGTTACGGCATCCGACGGATACAAGGGTGACAGTATCACCGTTAAAATCGGAGAGAACACACTCGAAGCCGTCGGCGGAATTTACTCATTTACAATTACGGACGATGTAACAATCACCGTTTCCGGAATAACGCTCGGAGACAGATACACTGTATCATTCGACTCCGACGGAGGATCGAGTGTAACAGAACAGAAAATCATCTCGGGACACACCGCGGAATTCCCTGCGAACCCCACGAACGGAGACAAAGTCTTCTTCGGATGGTATGTTGATGACAAACTGTATGATTTCACATCCGCTGTCAACGGTGACATTAAGCTGAAGGCAAAATGGATCTCCGCAGAAACCGAGAGGGTTAAGATTTCGGTCGAAGCCGAGAACGGTACCGTCACGGTACGTTCACTGAATGACAACAGCATCGTTACCGATACAGTCTACAAGGGTACAACCGTTTCTTTGGTATTCACACCGAAGAACACAGGTTACGAAGTACTCTCGTGGAAGGTCGGAAGCACAGCAGAGAACACGAATGCCGTCGTGAAGACGATGACAGTCGACAGCAATACGGAGATTTACGTCTCATCCGTTTACACAATTTCATCGTTCCCGTACCTCGAGACCGATATCAAGACTCCTGTAAGCGGCGATACATACAAGATGGCATGGAAAGCCAAGGGAACTGTCGGTTTCAACGGTATGATTTACACACCGTCGATCCTCGGAGATTACATCTATGCATGGTCCGGTAATGAAATCTACAAGATTTCACTCTATGACGGTACAATTGTCAAGAAGGTGGATACAGGCATCACGGTTTCAGGTTACTACAACCTCGTCACCGTCGGTAACGGATACGTTCTCGCGGGACTTGCGGGACAGGTTTACGATACCGATCTCAACCCTGTGTTCAGGCTCTACACCGATGACAGCACATATGTCACCGAGCGTAAGGCATACTACAACGACGGTTACTTCTACGTATTCACAGAGAAGAATGTGTACAAGTTCAAGGCAACGGATTCCGATCCTGAAACAAATAACAAACAACTCCCCGATGTTTCCAACGCAACGATGTATCAGCACTACATTGCATCCTACCAGGGACAGTCGAATCTGATATTCACGGATAAGTTCGTTATCGGATTGGAAATCGGCGGAGACAATTCGGAGAAGAGGTATGCCGTAACATACGATCTCGAAACACTCAAAGTCATAGACAGTTATGAGTTTACGGGATTGGTCAACGGTAACCTCAACACGGGATACATCAGCTACTACAACGGCGTGTTCTACATCAACACCTATTCTCCCGGTTCAAGCATGTTCGGATCGTCCGACGGCGATTGGATCAGTCTCGGAACTATAGAGTTGGGTGATGACGGTAAATTCAACCAGGTTACGGCACGTTACTACGACCTCGGAACTACAAGCTACGTTTCTTCGTTCATCGTAGTCGGCGATTACGGTTACGTCAATGCAGGCGAAGTGTTCAAAGTATACGATGTGAAGACGATGAAATGTGTCAATACAATCAAATCAACCATGTCCCACGGTAACATGACCGTCTCGGTACAGGGCGACAAAGTGATTGCATACATCGTTCCGTACACAAGTACGAAGACACTGTACGTGTTCCAGCACGATCAGACCACAAACACACTTACGGATGTAAGTCTCAAAGATGTTCTCGATACCGCTCAGTACTGTTCGCAGATAGTTCACTTCGGACCCAACGGTGAGTTGATCTACTACAACGACTCGGGATACCTGTTCTGTATTCAGTTCGGATACAAGGCAAGCTTCGTTACCTCAGACGGTACGACTGCGGAAGACGTCACATTCTACGCAAGCGAAGAGACAGAACTTCCGGATCTGACCAGGGAGTGGTGCAAATTTGACGGATGGTACGCAGAATCCGATTACAGCGGCACCAAGATTACTGCGATTCCGAAAGGTGTGACATGTGACACAGTATTCTACGCCAAGATTACCAAGATGACATCCGATGATTTCGTCAACGGAATCAAGGTGTCTGCCTTTGCGGATAACGGTAAGAAAGCACTGTTCCAGATAGAATCCGGTAAGAATGTCACATCTGTGTCGGTCGTAGTCGGTTATTCCGCATACGTTACCGTTGCGGAAGGAACATTCCTCTGTCCGACATTCACTGAGACATTCGAAACCGATGTCACGAACGGTCTTGTCGACTTTGCCAACAAAGACGGTGTCCGCATGGAATCTGTTTCGGTGTTCTGCTGTTATGAGTTCGGTACACTTCCGTACACAACCGCAGTGGATGATGAGTTTGTCCCCGTGATGTCTTCCGCCGTGGAGATTTCCGCAGACGAAGGAGTTACACTGATGTTCGACGGCGTATCAGTTACAGACGGACAGAAATTGGCTTTCGGAACCTACACTGTTACAGTCGAGGGAGACGAATCCGCAGCTTATTCCGTGAACGGTACGGCAGTCGGAGACGGTGTGAAACTGTTCTACAGCGGACAGAAGCTGACGGTATCGAAAATCTGAGCATCGGTGACGGTGAACGGATATGAACAGCAAGAAAGTATGTGCGATACTGGCCGTTTTGATGCTGACGGCTGTCATTCCTATGACAGCTGTCGGCACCGACGGTGCCGGCAGCGTGAAATCGGGAACGGTTTCAGCCGACGGAATAACAGTGTCTTACATCGATTCCGCCACGGACGGATACGGGCTGTTGGCAATATCCTACGACGAAACGCCGAAGGGGGAAACGTTCAGCATCGTCATCGACGGTGCTGCAACGGCCTCCTTCAAAAAGGCGAATCTCGGTGGATTGCTGATTCCCGTCCTCTCACTCGGAAATCATACAATATCTGTCAAAAGCGATGCAGATGCGACCCGTACTGTTACGCTTGCCGTCATTGTCGGGGTGACATCCGTCACCCTCGACATCACTGAGAAGGCGGTGAAGAAGGGTGAAACATTCACCCTTACTGCAACAGTTGCACCCTCTGATGTGACTGATAAGAAGGTGACATGGTCTTCCGATAATGACAGTGTCGCATCTGTCGACAGCAACGGAAAAGTTACCGCCGTAGGCGGAGGATCCGCAGTAATCACTGCAGCAGCAGGCGGAAAGACGGCGACATGTAATGTTACTGTAACAGTCCCAGTGTCCGGTGTAACTTTGGATGTAACGGAGAAATCCGTTGCAACAGGTGAATCATTCACGCTTACGGCAACGGTAGAACCTTCGGATGCTACAGACAAGACAGTGACATGGTCTTCGGATAATGCCACTGTCGCAACAGTCGACAGTGATGGTAAAGTCACCGCAGTCGGCACAGGTTCTGCAGTAATCACTGCGGCTGCAGGCGGAAAGACTGCAACATGTACAGTCACAGTAACGGTTCCTGTCGATACCGAGACTTCAACAACCGAGAAGATCAATGAAGACGGGTCAAAGACTGTTACGGTTGTACAGAAGAAGACTAACGAGGACGGGACGAGTTCCGAGACCAGGAAAGAAACTATAACTTCCGCAGACGGAAACAAAGTTTCCGAATCGGAAACTGTTGTAATCAAAGACGAATCCGGTAACATCAAATCG
This sequence comes from Candidatus Methanomethylophilaceae archaeon, assembly GCA_963643255.1. Classification (GTDB taxonomy): domain Archaea; phylum Thermoplasmatota; class Thermoplasmata; order Methanomassiliicoccales; family Methanomethylophilaceae; genus Methanarcanum. Next base: position 142,689 of record CAVIIW010000002.1, on the reverse strand, counting down.
ACTACCAGCACGGTTGACGAAACAACTACTTCCGCAGACGGAACTAAGACGGAGAAGAAAACCGTTGAGGTAAGATCATCCGACGGAAACACTGTGAAGACAGAATCCGAAAAGAAGACTTCCGCAGACGGAAAGGTTACGGAGGAAAAGAAACTCTCGATTACCGATTCTTCGTCCAAGATTACCACGAATGCAACCGCAACCGTGGATTCCGACGGAAAAGTAAGCGGAGAATCAACAGTCGCTGTCAAAGTGGATCCTGTCAAGACTGATGCGAAAGCGGAGTACACACTCGATTCCGAGGCTGCAGGAGCAATCCTCGAACAGATCGGTAATGTAACAACGCTCGTAGGAGACGTTACTTCGACCGTTAAGTTTGTAGCCGATGATAACTCGAAGACATCCGAATTCACTGTTCCGGTTTCGGTTATTGCCAAGATTTCCGAATCCAAAGGTTCGATGCAGTTCACTTCATCCGACGGAACGGTCACGATGGGTAACACTGTCGTATCGTCTCTGAAGAGCGAAGACAGCGATTTGAAGGTTCAGATTTCTAACGTCGACAAAGATACGGAACTTCCCGCCGAACAGCGCAGTAAGGTCGGAAGCAACCCTGTTGTCAGGATGACCGCATCGACAGACGGAAAGGATGTTCACGAACTCGGAGGCAACGTAACAGTATCCGTGCCTTACGAACTCCCCGACGGAAAATCCGCTTCGGATGTTTCCGCATGGTATCTTGCAGATGACGGAACGATTACCGATATGAAAGGTACATACGACGCAGAGAACGGAGTCGTTACATTCACGACAACCCACTTCTCAATCTACGCCGTAGGTATCATTGAAGAACAGTCTGCGGCAGGCAGTGACAACACACCCCTGGTTGTCATCGCACTCGTAATAATTGTTCTTCTGGCACTCGGAGCGTTCTTATTCATCCGCTCAAGGAGGAACACAGGAGCCGAATGAAACTTTTCGGGGGGCGTAAGTCCCCCGGACATCTTAATCAGCATTTATCGGATAGCTTTCCGAAGTCGGAAACCGTCTCAATGCAGTCTTAAATTCCGATGCGGTTTTTCAGTCGGATATTCTGTTATTTTATGCACAATCTCCCGTTATTTCTGTTATATGCGCACGCGTAACGGGGTAATTTCATAAGTAAGAACCAGATACAGGTTCAACATGGAAGAGTTCGAATTCCTCGTGAACATGACCGTCATGCTGCTGAGTGCCGGCGTATGTTCTATCATCTTCAACAAACTGAAGATGCCGCCGATTATCGGTTATCTGCTGGCAGGTATCCTGATCATCAACGTCTTCGAAGGTCCGATGGACATGAAGATGAATATCGAAATCATCGATAATCTGTCGCATTTAGGCTTAGTAATGCTGATGTTCGGTATCGGAATGGAACTCGATATAAACAAACTGAAGAACGACGGAAAATTCGCAATTACCGTCGCAGTTGTTCAATTACCGCTGATGGTGATGATAGGTTATATTGGCGGTTCGATCATCGGACTGACACCTACCGCATCTATTGCACTCGGTGCGATTATCTCAGGCTCTTCCACAGCAGTCGTCGCCGAAGTTCTGAAGATGCAGAAACGTATCTCCAAAGAAACCGCAGAAACTCTGATTTTAGTTACAATCATGGAAGATATCGGTCAGGTTATCATCCTTTCAATGGTGACACCGATCTTCGCCGGAACTACTATGGGTATGTCCGAAATGATTGCACTGATTCTGAAGATTGTCATCTTCATGTTGGTCGTCATACTGATCGGCGTGAAGTTCATGCCCCGTATTCTTGATTGGATCGGAGACAACACCTCACAGGAAGTTCTTCTGATTGCATCCATAGGACTCTGTTTCGGATTGGCTTACCTTTCACATTTAATCGGACTCTCTATGGCGGTAGGTGCATTCCTTATGGGTGTCACCCTTTCCAAATCCAAGTTCAAGATGAATCTGTTTGACAAAGTGGAGCCGATGAAAGAACTGTTCATGTCCGTGTTCTTCATCTCTATCGGAATGGAAGTGAAGATGTCCGAATTTATGGATAATATCGGTCTTGCCGTTGTCATTGTTTGTATATTCATGATAGGTAAGTTCTTCACGGTCTTCCTCGGATACTTCGTCGGTAACAAGGGATACGTCGAATGTTTCGCATGTTCCATTTCACTCATGGCTATGGGAGAATTTGCATTCATCATTGCGGGCGAAGCCCTTAAGATGAATGTCATCACAAGCGGATTCTATTCTGCGGTTATCGGAGCTTCGCTGATATCGATGATTGTACTCCCGTTGATTTCGAGATACACGTTCAACGTTGTGGATGCGATAGAGGAGAAGAAACCAAAACTCATCTACCGTATAGGAAACTGGTTCCTGAATACGCGTGAACGTCTCAACAAACAGCTTGAGAACGCAGACATAGGAAACAGAATCCGCAACAACATCTACACTGTGTACGGATCGATTATCCTGATTATCGTGATTGAAATCGTGTTCTCATCGTTTATGGATTTCATTCTCGAACAGATTAAATCGTTCCTCGGATGCGACAGCAGTGTCGCTTTCCTGATACTGATACTGCTGAATCTTTCGGCATTGATTTCGCCTACATTCTTCCTCGTCAGAAGTATCAAGGGAATCAACAGGGTTCTGATTGATGCAATCGAGAGAAACGGAAACGAAAAGGACAGGATTTACTACGGAATCCTTCAGTTCAGTACACTTGCGTTCGTGTTCTTTATCGATTTGATTATCATGCTGTTGGTCCCCGGACCGTTCGGATATGTTTATATGATAAGTATACTGCCTATAATCCTGGGATTAATGCTCATTTACTTCCTGTATATCAGATACAAGTCGAGAAGAGGCGAAGACGTATTCGATGAGGGATTCACGAAGAAGTGAGGTAAATCTCATTTCTTTACGAGGTGTCCGGTATGTCACTGTTCAGAAGGATGAGCGATTACGAGAAAAATCTCAGAGAAAAATCCGAGAACGGCGATATCGATGCAACGATACAGCTGTTTCTGGATTATGCCCACGGCACCAACGGGATCAAAGTCAACGAACAGATTGCGATGAGATGGTTAAACGTCGCACTCAAAGCTGGCGATGCAAGAGCCATGGGTTACAGAGGCATTGTTCTCCGTAAGCAGAAGAAGTATGCCGATTCGATCGAAATGCTGAAAAAGGCATACGAAGGCGGATTCAAAGACGTTGCATTCACTCTTTACATGTATTACGGCGAACGTCCTACGTTGGATGAAGAAGAAGCTACACATTGGCTTACGGTGTCGGCAAACGATACGCAGTCCCCCGGAGCCCAACTTAAACTCGGAAACAGATATCTTCTCGGAAAAGGTACAGAAAAAGATCTCGCCGAAGGTAAACTGTGGATAGATAAGGCGTTCATCAACGCAAAGGCCGATGAAAACGATAAGGCGGAATGTTACGGTTCATACGGATACATTCATCAGGAGAAAGGGGAGACCCAGAAGGCCAAAGAATTCTATCACAAGGCTGTAGAGATGGGAAGATTCGAGTATTCTTTCCTTCTTGCTTCGCTGTATGAAAAAGAGGGGGATGCGGAGAAGGCACTGGAGTATTACAAATACGGTGCCGACCGCAATGTCCCGGCATGTAAAGATGCACTTAAGAGACTGAAAAAGTCTCTCAAGTGAATCACTCGTACGATCTGTTGTCGATTACGTGCTTGGATTTACCTTCGAATCTCTGAAGGGTCTTGGGGAGTGCAAGCCTTACTTCCGCTTTGATGTTGAGAACTTCTTTGAGTCTTGCATCGAGTTTCTTTGCCATCTTTGCAAGTTCCGTCGTATCATCTGTAAGGGAACTCTCGTTGAGTTCTACTTCAACAAGCATGTGGTCGGAGTAATTCTTATTGTCCAACGTAATCATATAGAACGGGCTGAGGAAAGGCATCTCTCCGATAACAGCTTCGATCTGCGAAGGGAACACGTTGATTCCTTTCACAACAAGCATATCGTCGGATCTTCCTGTAATCCTGTCCAATCTGGGGTGTGTTCTGCCGCATTTGCATTTTTCCCATGTGATGGACGAGATATCTCCGATTCTGTATCTTATGAGCGGGAATGCTTCTTTCTGGAGCATTGTAACGACAACGTTTCCTTTCTGTCCGTCGGGAACGGGGTTTCCGTCATCATCCAAAATTTCAATCAAAGCCAAATCGGCCCAGATGTGAACTCCGCACTGTTCCGAGCATTCAAGGAACATAGGTCCGTAGAATTCGGATGCACCGTAGCAGTTGTGAACACGGATTCCTGTTCTGTCCTGAAGTTTCTTCCTCATGGATTCGGACCAGGGCTCACCGCCGGCGATAGCCATCCTGAGTTTCGTGTCTTTTCTGATGTCGATGCCCCTCTCATCGCATGTGTCAGCGATGTGGAAAAGGTATGACGGTGTTCCCGCAATCGTTGTAACAGGAAGGTCGCACATAAGGTCAATCTGACGGTTTGTGTTTCCCGTACTTATCGGAAGAACGGTTGCACCGAGCCTTGTAGCTGCGTCATGCACTCCGATACCTCCCGTGAACAGTCCGTATCCGTGTGCGTTCTGAAGCATATCTTTCTTCGACATACCGAATGAAACCATTCCCCTGTCGAGGGATTCCGCCCAGTTCTCGAGATCATTTGCGGTGTATCCGACTACGGTAGGTTTACCGGTTGTACCTGATGAAACATGAATTCTGACCAAATCCTCATAAGGTCTGACAAAGAGTTTGTCAGGGTAATTGTCTCTGAGGTCGGTCTTCTTCATGAAGGGAAGTTTCCTGATGTCATCCAATGTTTTGATGTCTTCGGGTTTTACGCCTGCTGCATCCATTTTTGCGCGATAGAAAGCCGAGTCCCTGTATGTGTTCTTGATAAGATTCTGCAGAAGTTCAAGCTGCATCGCCTTAAGGTCTTCCACAGGCATGGTTTCGATTTTCTCGTTCCAGTATGTCATCGGGATCACTCGACCGTGCTAAGTGATAACACGGATGATTGGCATAAAGCGGACTCCGATATATACTAATCGCTCAAAGATACGGATATGTCAGGAATATGAAGATAAATGAAGGGAGAACAGACACATCGCCGTGTCTGTTCTCTGTTTATCAGTAGGCGTAGCTTTTCGCTGCTTCTACCATTGCTTTGACGTTTGATATCGGGGTATCTCTGGGTATTTCACATCCGCCGGCAAGGATGAATCTCCCGTTCTTTCCTGCCTCTTCAATACATCTGAGAGATTCGCTTTTTATGAGTTCGGGCGTTCCGTTCCAAAGTACATCAATCGGACGGACATTACCCATAAGTGTCAGTCTGTTGCCGATGATTTTCCTTGCTTCAACAAGATTTACGGCATGATCGACCGAAAGAATATCGATGCCGCTTTCAGGAACTGCATCCATAATCGGAATCGTGTCTCCGCAGATGTGAAGCATAACGGGAAGATTCAGGTCTGATTTCCATCCCGATACGGTTTTTTTCATATACGGAAGGCTGAATTCCCTGAATGTGTCGTTATTGATTACGGTACCTGACGATGTCGGGTCTGCACACCAGATGTAATCTCCGCCCTCGCTGCCCACTCTCATTATTCCGTCTACAAGCTTTGCGGATTTTTTTATTACTTTATGTGCCAGTTCGGGTTCGACCATAGTGTCCATAAGAAGTGTTTCGACGCCTCTGAGAAATCCTGCAGTGGTCATTATGCCCCAGCTCCATCCGCTGGTGAGTGCGCCTGTGTCGTTGATTTTTCTGTATTCGAGGATTTTATCGACGATACCTTTTCTGAGCATGGGACACTCTTTCGGATCGAATGGATTGTAAAGTTCCTTTTTTTCTACATCCTCTGCATCTTCGAAAAAGGAACTCATGACATTCCCGTAATTGTCGTCGGGCTGCGATACTTCAACGCCGAGATCCATGAACATTGCAGGTGTTTCGAGAAGACCGAATTCAAAATCCGAACCCGTAAGTCTGCTGTATTCATTGACAATTTTCGCTGAAAGTTTTACATCGAATCTGACATCTTTCCACACATAGCCCATGCCTTTAGCGGCCGCAATACAGGCAACTTCGTGCACAGGCACTCTGTCCGGTAATTCACCGTTTATCACGGCTTCAAATCTTTCTTTACTGGTCATGGTTGACTTTCTATACCTCTGAGGAAAAAACCGAGATGAGAGTTCTTAATAGTTGTTAACCAGAATTTTTGTATGAAAAAGACGATTCGGTGTTTGAGTTAAGAACGGGGCATTGTAGCCCCGATGTTTGAATTAAATTGTATCAGGCTGTTTCCGACTCATTTTTGTCTTTTTCCGGAATGATATTCTTTACACTTACAGCGCAGATAATCGCTATAACCGAAAGGACACATCCTACAATCATTGCCGTGTCGGTGCTGCTGTTGATTGCGTCCGCAGTAACTGTTAAAACCGATGCGGATCCGAGGCCCGACTGGAATATGGCGGAATATAGCGCAACTCCGAGGGATGCAGCGACATAGTTTACTTCGAGAAGGAATGTTGCTGCATCTGTCTGATTTTCTTTATCGGCATGATGAATCAATGCCGTAGCGAGACCGGTTCCCGCAAACGCCATGGAGCAACCCATAACCGCGAGTCCGATTAATAAGAGCGCCATATTTTCGGACGGAACGACGATGATGAATATTATACAGAATATCAGACGTCCGACTCCGGCAAGAACCGAAGGAAGTTTGCATCCGCGTGTATCACACCATTTTCCGACGGGTACGGACAGAGCAATTGCGAACAGAGATGCAACAGACAGCAGGTATCCCGATTCGGCCACACTGAATTTTCCGAAAATCTGAAGGAAGTAGGGAAGAACATACTGTGTTCCCATAATCACCATACAGGTCATCGTAAATGCAATCGAAAGAAGCTGGAAATCGTGACGTTTCAGCATTTCCGGTGAAATCAGTGCGAAATTCGGGTATTTCAGCATCCTGTATGCCATAACGGCAATGAAGATAACCGCAACAACTCCGCATACGATAACGGAAACCATCGGCATAACAGATCCGACAAGATTCTGAAGACATACCATTCCCGCACCGATACCGAATACCGCGAGGATGCTGTTGAGTAAGTCCGGATTACGGGATTTGTCATATCCTCCGTCCTTCGGAAGGACCTTGAATGTCAGTGCAACCGCAATAATTCCGAACGGGATGTTAATCAGGAATATCCAACGCCAGTCAAGCATGGATGTGATTATTCCTCCTACCGACGGTCCGATAACGACGGAAACTCCCGAAGCAACGGCAAGAACTCCCATTCCGAGTCCCTTCTTATCGGCAGGCAGGAACTGAGAAATAAGCACCGGCACAGCAGCTGTCATAAGTGCCGCACCGATTCCCTGAACCAGTCTGAAGAACACCAAAGCGGCAAAATTACCGGATATTCCGCAGGCAACGGACGATACCGTGAATACCGCAATACCCCAGGTGAAGACTCTCTTCACCGTACCGTTTCTGGCAAATTTCGCCATAGGAAGCAGGAGCGAAGCAAGAGCAATCACATATGTCAGTGTAATCCACGACGAATCTCCTACGGAAACTCCCAGCTCATGGGAGATTGTGGGCAGTGCCACACTTACTATTGAAGCATCCAATCCGTCGAGGATTGTGGACAGCGCAAGCAGTGCAAGCAACAGACCCACATGACTGTTTTTCACATTCATGAGGTCATCTCTTTATTCCGTACAGGACGCCGTTACCTGTAGACGGAGGAATTCCTGCATCGAATCCCATTACAGTCATAACGGCTTCCGCACCTACCGCTCCGTACGGGAGGTTCATGTATGACTCAGGCACGATGAAAATCGGCCCTCCTCTTCTGACCTGGTTCATACAGAGTATCAGCCGGCGGAAACGCTGCGTAAGAGTGGACTTACCGCATACGGCGAAGACTGCACCGTCGTAGATGTCCATTCCGTCGGATTCTTTCTGTTTTCCGTACTGCATTACTGTAATCCTGTTATCTTCAAAGATTGCGAATCTGCGCGAAAGAGGAAGAACCGCTGTCAGTGCATCGATGTCGGTTTTCAGTTCGGTACCTTCGACACTGTCATTCGTTGCAAACAGCATATCGAAGTAACGGTCTTCCATCAGCCTGAGGAATTCATAATCTCTCTTCAGTTTTCCGTAATCTTCGCTTATCAGCCTTATGAAGAACGGCGAAGTTTCCAAATCAACCGTACGCGGGTATGCGTGAATTCCCGTGTCTCCGAAGTATACGATTTCTCTGTACGAATCCAAATGTCTTACGAGTTCGAAGAACGGTCCGAGATCTGCTTCCACATCCCTCGGGACGATGGAGAATTTGAACATCGTGGATTTACGGGGGCGGTAGGGTGTCAGCATGTAGTTTGCGAAGAACGAAGGTTCAAGCAGCGATCTCAATGTAACGTCTGTCATATGAGTGCCGAACACTTCGTCTAAGTATTCGCGTGTGAGATTTCCGCCCATAACTCTTGCGTTTGTTTCGATAAGAACAGGGCCTTTTTCATCAACTTTGATTTCGTTGTGACAGAATCCGTTCTTCATATCGACTGCATCGAGTACTTTGTAATCGTACTGCAGGATATCCTGCATTCCGGGTACCAGACGGTCTACGAGAATACATGTGTCGTAAACGAGCACACCGTCGTTCTGAATGATTTTCTCGTATCTCCAGATATCCGTAATCTTATGATTTCCGTCGATACTGATACTGTTGACGATGTATTCCGTTCCTCCGATGTACTCCTGTATCATGATCGGAGATTCGGAAGAACCCCATATGTTGTATGTGCTGCACATGAGTCTGTAGTGCTCGATGCATGCTTCTGCGGAATCGCATATCTTCAGACCTACGGTTCCTCCGCTTTCGGAGTATTTCATGACGGCTTTCGTCAGTCTGTTCTCTTCCCAGAACTTTTTGATGTCGTCTTCCGATGAAACAACAGCGGATTCGATACGCCTGATACCTGCCTTTCCCAAAGCTTCGTACATTCCGGCTTTGGTACAGCGGAGGTAGGTGGTATCGGGATTGTTTCCTCTGAGTCCGAGGGCTTTGTTCAGCTTATCCGCAAGACGTACGCCTCCTTCGGAACCGGGGACAACACAGACAATGTCGTATCCTTTCAGTATAGAGAGAACATCATCTGCGGAACATTCCTTCGGCAGATTGATGTAGTCCGCTCTGTCTCCGATACTTTTCATTACGTTTTCCACGTTGGCTTTCCAGCTTGCTGCGTGTTCTCCGTCAAGGTAGTTGTAAATGGCGAGGGGGCGGTAGCCCATTTCAATGATATCGTCAATGTAAATCTGACCTGTGGATGCACAATCCACCACTGCAATATATTGCATGAAAATCAGCTACCTGTGAGAGTAGATTAACTTTGTGCCAGACTTTATCCGATTCAGCGTGGTTTACACACAGATTCGTTATTGATTCCGAGGCGTGGATTTTTCTTTCGGGAAATGTCGGAAAACGATGATTTGACGGGAAAAATATGAAATATCGGACAGATTCCGATTCCTGTTTCTTTCCTTCGGGCTGTCTCGTGAATGCACATTCGACGTTAGATATAAGTTTGAATGCGGTGAGATCCGCAGGATAATCGGGACTTATTGTTTTACTCTTTAGCGTGTACGTCGATTGTAATAGCTTCGTAATCGACCCACATAAGCAGACCGGCTCTGTCCATTGTTCTGAAGAAGAAATTAACCATCGGACCTACGGCGATGATGAACATTATTGTTCCTTCCCTGATTCCGCTGATTTCGGGAAGGAATATCAGAGAAATAACAATCGATGCCACGATACAGCTGAAATCGAAGACTATCTTTGTATGTCCGAAGTTGAGATCTTTTACGCGTGCTACAAACCTCACGAAGAAATCGCCGGGGAGCATCGAGATTGACGATACCATACTCAATGCGATACCGAATGCCAAAAGTACTGCGGAAATCAGTTCGATTGCCCACTGTTCAAGATAATTATCCGGAACAACACCTTCGAACACTATGAGGAAAACATCGCAGAGGTAACTGAATATAATCACGAATACCGCACACAGTGCGTACATCGGTTTGTAATTGCGTTTCATTACGAGTATTCCCGCAATGAACAGAATCATGTTGAATATGAATGTCCACGCACCGAATGAGGTTGTACCGGGAATGAGGCTGAGCGTATACGGAACCGAAGAAATTGGGGATACGCCCAATGATGCCTTCGTAGACAGCGAGGCCGAGAGGGCCATAATCGTCAGGGCAATCACGAATACCGCTGCTTTTCTGACGATGCATTTCATCTCGATGCTGTCCTCATTCCAGAATGAATGATCCCACAACTCTCAGTTTTCCGCCTTCGAGGTACATCATGATTGCTTTGTCGCCGGGTTTGTGAATAATGTCCACTTCCGTTTCCATCGTGAGTGTAGGGGATCTGAAATCTCCTTCATCCGAAGAAGATGTTACGCGGCAGGGAACCATCTGCATCCAGTGGCCGATGTGCATAACCATTCCCTCTTTGACGGGAGTAGGCCAATATTTTACAAGCGTTGCTTTTGCCGTAATCTTTTTGGTCATTTTAACCGAAGGATCGGTTGTGGCGACATATCCTCTGTCCAATTCATCGGATTCGATGCCTCTGAGAGCAAGACCGACATGATCTCCCTTGATACCGTCCTGAGCATCGATATCGTGTTTCTGTATCGATTTCAGAATGATTTCCTTTTTGAGAGGGTAGATTGTCATTTTGTCGTGTACTTTGAAATAACCGTCGATGACGGAACCCAAAACCACTGTTCCGACACCTTTGACGTTGAAGTGGCTGTCGATAGGACATGAACCGCATGTTCCGGCACCCGCTTCTTTCTTGGTTTCGCATGCGAGACCGATTAACATTTCCCTGGTTTTGATGGGGTCGTCTTCGAGGGGTTGGTATCCCTCGAGAGATGTGCCCGCCAATAAGGGTTTGAGCTGTTCGGGTTGGATGTAGTTCCTGAGAACAATCCATCCTTTGTCGATACCGACGGAATCAATCATCACAATCGTCTCGCCGAGGTGACTGTCGATTTTCTCCACGACAAGGATAGCATATTCCGCCATCGATGCCGCATAGAAGAGCGATGAAAGCTTGTCAGGGTATTTTGTAGGCTCAATCAATGTAACTGAATCGTTTCCCTTCTTCAGTTCGAAGAAGGTCATATCGGTGACCGTACCTTTCTTACCTACATCGGAAGCAAAGCTGTTGCTTCCGGCGATGACGACGTTGAGATTTCCCATGGGCTCACAGGTCCTTCGCTGTGATGACCTTCATTCCGGCGTTCCTGAATGCTTTGATGGCTGCTTCGGGTTCGTCGACTCTGAGGAATATGATCGGTTCGTCGGAACCTTCGTGTGCGTAACCGTACTCGATGTTGATGTTCGCTTCACCGAGAACATCCGCAGCGGAGAAGAGACCTCCGGGTACATCCGCAACCGATACTGCGACAAGTTCCGTTTTCTTGATAATCAGGTTCTTTGCCTTGAGTTTTTCATACGAATCGTCGGGATTGTCGACGATGGCCCTGAACACACCGAATCCGGAGGATTCGGAGATGTTGAATGCCTTGAGGTTGACACCGCATTCTTTGAGCGCTTTTGCCATGTTGGCAAGGCTTCCCGGTTCGTTGTTGACGAATATAGAGAGTTGTGTAATCACGTCTTTGCCTGTCATTTATAACACCCTGTTATCAATCACTCTTTTGGCCTTACCTTCGAATCTCGGGAGTGTTCCCGGTTCTTTGAGTTCAATCTTGACAGCGATGTTCAGATATTTCTTCATCTCGCCTTCAATCTTTGCTTTGAGAAGCATCATATCGGCCATCTTATCGCTGAATGCTTCGTTCTTGAGTTCGACCTGAACGGTCATCTGATCGAGCGAACCGTTCCTGTTGACGATAATCATGTACTGATTTCCTACTTCGGGAATCTGCATGAGTGTGTGCTCCACCTGCGACGGGAACACATTGATACCTCTGACGATGAGCATATCGTCCGATCTTCCTGTAATTCTTTCAATCCTCGGAGATGTTCTTCCGCAGGGACATTCCGTATTCATGAGGCATGTGAGATCTTTGATTCTGTACCTTACGAGCGGGAAGGCTTCTTTCTTAAGCATGGTGACGACCATTTCACCTTTCTGTCCGGGTTCGAGTACTTCTCCTGTTTCCGGATCGATGATTTCCACATACACCATATCGGACTGCATGTGGATTCCCTTGCGTTCCTCGCATTCGGTGAACATGGGTCCCGCCATCTCGGATGTTCCGTAGATATCGTACGCTTTGACACCCATGGATTCTTCGATGTGAGCTCTCATTCCTTCGGTCCACGGTTCCGCACCGACGACTGCCTTTCTGAGTTTGGTATCTTTTCTGATGTCGATACCCATTTTCTGTGCTACTTCGCCGATGTGAATGAGGTATGAAGGCGTACAGGCAATCGCAGTAACGCCCAAATCGCACATAAGTTCGATTTGACGTTCGGTGTTACCTGTTCCCGAGGGAAGTACGGTTGCACCTACTTTCTCGGCACCGTAGTGGAGACCGAGACCGCCTGTGAACAGCCCGTATCCGTAGGACACCTGCATTGTGTCGTCTTTTCCGATTCCCACAGAAGTCAGTGATCTTGCGAGTGCTTCGGTCCAATAGCCGAGATCGTTTTCAGTGTAACCGACGAGTGTGGGCTTACCTGTGGTACCGGATGATACGTGGTACCTGACAAGATCTTTCTGAGGCGATGTGAAGAGACCTGTGGGGTAGTTGTCCCTGAGGTCCTGTTTGTACATAAACGGGAGCTTGGAAACATCGCGCAGACAGCGGATATCATCCGGACGCACGTCTGCCGCTTTCATTCTGTCATGGTAAAACTGGTTGAATTCGTAGAGGTGTGAAATAAGTTTCTTCACGCTTTCATACTGCATCTTTTCCATTTCTTCTTTCGGCATGCATTCCATTTTTGAGTCCCAATACATTATTCAGGCCTCCTAAATCGCCTTAAATATATGTCTTTAATAAATATTACGAATAAACCGTCAGATGTCATAATCGTACGGAACGGATAGTCGGTTGTTTTCAGTCATGATTATAACACACGTTTTCCATGTACGTTCATGGGAATACGCAGCGGATTGGAAGATCTCATGGCAAAATGCAGGGAGCATGCCGAATATCTGAACGGTAACATTTCCAAAACCGAAGGCGATCCCAGAGGCACATGCTTTTGGTCGATGTACAACAGAGTGAAGATAACCGAAGAAATTATTTCGGTATACGACAGAAGATGGGGTCCCGACATCATATCCAGATTAGATGAATCCGGTGTTTCCGAGATTTACGACAGGATTGTGACGGTTACCAGAGATATGTATGTGGATATTGTCTCAGCAGTTGAGAAAGCAGTCAAAGACTGTCTCAAAATGTATCCTTCTTCGAAAGTGAAAGAGAATGCATTGGATAAAAACAACCGTCTTTATCTCAGAAATATTCTGATGAGTTCCTGCGAGGCAGGTGTTATCGACAGGAACACAATGAAAACTTGGGACGATCTGCTGATGATAAGGAATCTCGCCGTTCATGAAAATTCGGTATCGGACAGAACGATGATTTTGAAAATCGGAGATACCGAGATTAATATGAGAGCCGGAAGAATGATGAAAGGTCCCCTGGGAACCTATGTCATTATTACCGACACCGTCACGGATCTGTTCTTCCAATGGCTTACGTCGATGCATAAAACATTCAGTCAATCTTGACCGCACCTTTGTTCACAAGACCCACAGCGATTTTCAGCATCTTGTGCATACAGGGTTCGGCGTAGAAATCCTTCCTGACGGTAAGTGCGCTGTACATTTCATCAGGATCCTTTCCTTTGAGATCGGATATCTCCCTGATTCCGAGCAGATACATTCCGACACAGCATTTTTCACTTACGGAAGGGATTTTCATGAGTTTCGCAACGACTTCTTCCTGTTCTCCCATGATTGTTATTAGGTCGCTGTCCGGTAATAAAGTAATCGCCGTTAACAATCCTTATTATCTGTTTTCATAATCACCGGACATGGATCAGAGGTCCGCTTGGGAATCGTTCTATCACACCAACAACCGTCCGTGGAGAGGTATGTCGAAGATAGACGGTATGCCGTTCGCAGAAGGTTCCCGCATCCTGGAATTGGGGTGCGGTAACGGAAAGACGGCATCCGCACTTACTGAAATGGGTTATTCCGTTACGGGAGTGGATTTTTCCGAAAGTGCGGTTAAAATGTGTTCCGAAATGAACATCGGTGCGGAGTTCGTCTGCTCTCCGGCCGATAAGCTTCCTTTTCCCGACAATTCATTCGACGGTGCCGTTGCTTTTCATGTGCTGGAACATCTTTCTTCCCGGGAACTGAAAGACACGGTTTCGGAATTGATCAGAACGGTGAAAAAGGGCGGACATGTATTGGTAAGAGTATTTTCCACAGGGGATATGCGTTCGGAGAAAGGAGAACGCATTGATGATTCCACAGTTATCAGAGGCAACGGAATTCTTTATCACTACTATACGGAAGATGAACTCATTGAAGCATTCCGTCCGATGTTATGTTTATCAATAACAACAATCGAAGAAAAGACAAGATTCGGTACCGTCCGCAGCAGAATACATGCGGAGTTTCTCAACCCCTGATGTAACGTTTTAAACCGAATGAGTGTATCATATCGTCCATGAAATGTCCTAAATGCGGTCACGAGAACACGGAAGGGGAGATTTTCTGTTCCGAATGCGATTGGCAGCTGAACAGAAAATTCGAATCCGAACCGAAGATTCAGAAGGTTGTTATCACAACTTACGTCGGTCTTGTATTCGGTGCAGCCGCATTGATAGTGTCGATCATGAATTACGGTCTTATCGGCGCAATATTCGGTGCAATCGGTATGGTCATGAGCAGTTATTCTCTTACTCTTACGAGAGTGGCTGTCGAAGAAGACAGAAGGATGCTTATGCTCATAATCACCGGAGCATCCCTTGTGGCATCCGTCATAGGTTTTGTTCTCGGGTTCACCCGTATCTTCTGAGTGGGTAAGATGGCAGTCTACCGCGACAGATACATTCTCGACGGATTGGATGAAATTCCTCCTGACATGCTCCGCGATTTAGATATTGCATATGATGTGTGCCAGAAGCTCAAAGACGAATCTCCATGCGAGATGTGCGGTAAGTGCTGTCATCAGCCCTACATCGCTGTACGTGATGAAGAAGTAGAAAGTGTTGCGAAACAGGTGAATATGAACCGTCTGTCATTCATATTTCAATACCTTGTGTGGGATGACTCCGAAGACAAATGGCTGTTCAGAAAGACAAATCCCTGTGCTTTCCTCGGTGAAGACAACAGATGTAAGATTTGGAAGGGAAGACCTGAAATCTGCAATGAATTCCCGTACATGGTGTCTATGTTCATGAGCAGAGTATATCTTGCAATCGTCAACGAAGGACACGATATCCTTCCCGATTTGGATTACATGGACGATACGTGGCCGTGTACCCGCATCATTAAGGAACGCATCCCCTCAATGGTCGATGAGGCCAGAGAAAAGAGAAAATCACTGCTTGGGATTTCCCGCAATGAATGAGATGAAACGCTCTTTGTAGAGTGAAGGGTGAATCACATGTCCCACATCGGGTATGCGGTACACCTGACATCCGGGAATATCCGACGCAACCTGATCTCCCATCTTCGGTTCCACCATGATGTCGTCGAGACCGTGAATCGAAAGTACGGGTACTTTTATCACACCGAGTCTTCCGCGGAGATCGTATCTGTCGAGACAGTGCATCTGCTGGTGAAGTCTCTCCGGAGTGGTTGTGTTGATCGTTTTCACTTTCTGTCCTTTCGCACGTTTTGCATCGAAGTAATTTTCGGTGAAACTGAATGCGTTGACCATTGCATAGATGTACTCAACATTCGTTCCTTTCATTCCCGCATCGATCATGGTGTTCATCATGTAACTCGATCTTGCGGGACAGTGTTCGAATGCAGATACAAGCGTAAGAGTCTGAAGTCTTTCCTGATATTGGATTGCAAATTCCATTGCAACCTGACTTCCCATAGACCATCCGAGCATGTGTACTTTGTAAATACCCAGATAGTCCAAAAGTGCCTTTACGTCATCCACATATGTCTGACATTCCACATCTCCGGAATACTCCGTAGTTCCGGAACCTCTGTGCTCGAAGACAATCACTTTGTATTTTCCGCTGAGATCGGGAATAAGCGAGTGGAAGAAATTGATATCTCCTCCGAATCCCGTCAGCAGAATGACGGGTTCTCCTTCTCCCGACATCTCATAGTGTATTCTCGCTCCGTTCACTTCGGCGAAAGGCATGAATCAAGCGAAATACAGCATATAGTTAAACATTATCTTCGTCAAATCGGCATTTATGGCATCAGTATCTGCATAACCCGAAACATCTTTCTGTTGGATAACTAACAGGAATTATGATGTTTCATCTGCATTATTGTCTGTGTTTTTACCGTTAATTATATTAACCAAACCAATATCGATTCAATTGAGGTAAAACAATGTCTGACACGAACAAGGTCGGAAAGAGAGTCAAAAAGTACAGAGAACAGCTTGGTTTGACCCAGGAGCAGCTAGCGGTCAACTCTTCTTTGGAACTTTCCTTCATCAAAGACGTTGAGGACGGAACAATTTACCCCCCTATCGGTACGATGATCAAGCTCTCCCGTGCACTCGGACAGAGACTCGGTACATTCATGGACGATCAGTACGTCCCCGATCCCATCATCGTAAGATATGCCGACAGGAAAGAGGAAACTGCCTCATCCAGAGAAGGAAGCGCAAGAGGTCACTACCACTACTTCCCCCTCGGAAAGGGTAAGTCCGACAGGCACATGGAGCCTCTCTTCATCAACATCGAAGAGGATGAGGAGAAAGCAATGTCTTCTCACGAAGGAGAGGAGTTCATGGTTGTCGTTCACGGTAAGATTCTCGTGAGGTACGGTAAGGAAGAGTTCATCCTCGAGAGGGGAGACAGTGTTTACTACAACTCCGTCGTGACACACTTCATCGGTGCGGTTGACGGACCTGCGGAGATCCTCGCTGTGATGTACAGCCCTATGTGACGGTGTTCATATGGTCTGCGTACCCAGAAAAGAGCCCACCAGCAACGAAAGGCTGGGGGATCTGTTGGATAAATGTATCAGGGAACACCCTGACAACGATGCTATCGTTTATGTCGACAGGGAACTCCGTTATTCATGGAAAGAATGGGGTATCGAAGTCGACCGTGTCGCGAAAGGTCTCATGGCTATGGGAATTCAGAAAGGAGAGAAGGTTGCCGTATGGGCAACTAACGTTCCCGATTGGATTACACTTATGTTCGCCACGGCAAGGATCGGTGCGATTCTTCTTACAATCAACACAAACTATCAGGCTGCCGAATTGGATTATGTCCTTAAACAGTCGGATATGGAGAATCTCTTCCTCATCAACGGTGTAAGAGATACCGATTACGTGGATACAGTCTACAAGCTCATTCCCGAACTCAAGGTTCAGCCCAGGGACAATTTCCACTCGGAGAAATACCCTCATCTGAAGAGGGTTGTCTTCCTCGGTCCCGAAAAGTACCGCGGAATGTATTCGATGTCCGAAGTAAAATCAAAGGCCGTCGAAATCTCCGAAGACGAATACAAGGAGAGGAAAGATTCCGTCGATGTTCATGATGTTACCATGATGCAGTACACTTCCGGAACCACAGGATTCCCGAAAGGTGTTATGCTCACACACTACAACATCGCAAACGACGGTTATTGGCTCGGAGCGAATATGAACTACGGTCCCGAAGACCGTCTTTCGCTCAATGTTCCGTTGTTCCACTGCTTCGGATGCGTTCTCGGTGTGATGGCATGTATCAACCACTGTGTTACAATGGTGTTCTGCGAGGTGTTCAATCCCGTAGATGTTATGACTTCCGTCGAAACCGAGAAATGTACTTCGCTTTACGGTGTGCCGACGATGTTTATCAACATCCTCAATCACAAGCTGTTCAACAAGTTTGATTTCTCATCGCTGAGAACGGGTATCATGGCCGGTTCCCCGTGCCCCATCAAGGCAATGGAGGAAGTCGTCGATAAGATGAACATGAGGGAGATTACAATCGTCTACGGACTTACGGAAGCATCTCCCGGAATGACACAGACACGTTACGATGAGCCCTCACTCGAAAAGAAGTGTTCATCCGTAGGAAAGAAACTTCCCGGAGTGGATGTCGTTATTCTCGATCCCGATACAAACGAACCCTGTCCCGACGGAAAGATCGGTGAGTTCTGCTGTAAAGGATTCAACGTGATGAAAGGATACTACAAGATGCCCGAGGAAACCGCCAAGATCATCGACAGCAACGGTTACCTCCACTCGGGAGATCTCGGATACAGGGATGCGGAAGGTTACTTCTACGTCACGGGAAGAATCAAAGATATGATTATCCGCGGAGGAGAGAACATTTATCCCAAGGAAGTCGAAGATTTCCTTTACCGCTGTCCTGGAATCAAGGATGTTCAGGTTATCGGTGTGCCGAGTCAGAAATACGGCGAACAGCCCGGTGCTTTCATCATAAGAGATGAAGGGGCGGATCTTCAGGAACAGGATATCCTTGAGTTCTGCAAAGGACAGATCGCGTGGTACAAGACCCCGAAGTATATCGCATTCGTCAACGAATTCCCGATGAACGCTGCGGGTAAGATCCTCAAGTACAAGATGAGGGAAATGGCCCACGAGATGTGGCCCGACGCCTAATAAACCCAGATGTGAACTTTCATATCCATCGGACCTATGACGGCCTGAGTGCTTTCGTACTCGGATGACAGGCTGTCATAGGCCTGTCTTTCCATTTTTATTACGCAGTTGCCGTATTCAAGAGTCATTTCGTATCCGTGTATTTCGGGAATCATATCGTCAAGCATATCTTCCAGAAGAGACGACATTTTTTCTTCCTCACCCGAAGATATTCCCGCCGCCACAAGTATTGCGATAGGAAGAACCTGAGTATCTGTCGTATCGAGAATGACCGAAGAACTTACTTTCACGCTGAAAAGATCCTCGCAGACTTTCTTCGCCATAGGTTCGTCTCCGATACTGTCCGATCCGTCGTAAGCAAAGAGAGTCACCGATACGGCGGACAGAAGCATAAGAAAAATAACCGCATCGATAATCGCAATGTTTCCTTTCCTGTCATTCCTCAGCACCAATATACCACCTCATAGGTTGCAAGGACAGAAGAACCGTCGTTTCCGGAGAGTCTCAGCGTACCTTTTTCGGATATTATGTCATCAGAATCCGTCGAACCGCACATAAATTTCTTAGTACATTTGAACAGATTCCCGACGGGTTTGATTTCGACTCTGATTCCTTTGAGATCGTATTTGATACGGGTTTCCTTCATTTCTTCAATGATGTCTCCCGAAATTTCACCGTCTTCGATTGAGAACTCGAGATACGACGTATCAATCGATACGCCGCCGTTTTCCGGAAGCTGATGATACGCAAACAATCCGATGAATGCCGTGACGGCGATGAGAACAATCATCATCGCGACCATGGCTTCCATGAATCCGCCTACGCCCTTTCTGTCCTTTATCATAGTACATAAGTCGCCGATAAGGACAATATAAGGAGGATACTACTGTTAGCGGTAAGTCACACGCCGCGGAGATAATGTCCTGTGTTGAGAGTGCCGCCGCAGAGTCTTCTGATCTCCTCGTTGTATTGGAGATCTCTCTCCCTGAATGCTTTGCAGACAAGCGAAGCCAATTCTGCAGGACGTTTTCTCAGATCGATACCGAATGAATCGATTCCGGCTTTCTCCAAATCGTTGAGATAGTTTACAAGCATCAGATCGGATGAGTTGAGGATGTGTGCGAAACCTGTCCTGTCTCTGTAGACGGGGAAGGAGTATCCTTTATCGTCTTTGATGGAACCGTTTTTGAGATGGGGGTCTCTTGTAACCATCAGTTCGATACGGCCGAAAACCATCATTTCAATCTTTCCCGGATATCTTGAAACGAGATCTTTGATTTCCGCTTTGGAAAGTTCTACCGAAACCGTTGTCTGGTACATTATGTCCGGGAAGTATGAATTGAACATATTGGCGAAATAACTGCCGTAGATTCTGTGACCTTTTGCAGCTTCAAACTGACCCATGTTGTGGATCATTACGGGAATTTCCCTGTTTTCCGGAATGTTCTCGGAATACGAGAATCTCGGAAGATACATTACGCACTCAACATTCTTTTCTTTGCATCTGGCATATGCTTCTTCGAAGTCTTTTCCGTCGTAGTAGACACGGTCTGCGTAAGGCAGAACAACATCCAGAACTTTGAGTGTCGAAACGTAGAATGAGAGTTTCGAAGGATTCTTTTCACGTTCGATTTTCGGTGCGGAAACTTTCACTGCCGAACGTTTCGTACTGCCCGTGAGCTTGGGAGGACGTCCTACAAGATTTTTCACTTCGTCGATACGCGGATCGTATGTCCTGTACACATCGTACGTTCCGTCATTGATTTTGAACGGAGATGTAACATCCGTTCCTGCCGTAAGAATCTTGAATCCTCCGAATTTCATATCGCCGTCGAAGAGAGATATTCCGTCGCCCATGTGTAAATCCGTACCGTCGATAGAGAACTTTTTGTTCTTCACTTTGACTTTCTTTATGAAGAGTCCTCTGTTATCTGGGTATGTTGCCTGAACGAGAGAGGAAACACCTTCCATGTATCCGTGGCAGAATCCTCTGTTGAATACTGTTTTGAGAAGTCCGGTGACTTTTTCAAGTTCGGGATCTTCGGGATTTTTGTTTGCAAGCGAATACGCACGGGATGCGAGGTAGGCGTATGCTTCGCTTCTCATTCTTCCTTCAATCTTCACGGATGTAATGCCGATGTCTCTCAGTTTTCCGAGGTAATCGATGCAGTACATATCCGCATTGCTGAGAATGTATCCCGTTCTGTCTTCCGCTTCGTATTTCTTCCTGCAGGGTTGGGCGCATTCTCCGCGGTTTCCGCTTCTTCCGCCTACAATCGATGAGAACAGACATCCTCCGGACTGACAGTAGCACATTGCACCCTGTACGAACACTTCGGTTTCGATAGGAGAATCTTTCACAATCTCGGCAATTTCATCGAAGGTGAGTTCTCTTGCGAGAATTGCTCTGTCGAGACCGTTTTCCGCACACCACTGAAGACCGGCTTTGGAATGAATCGCCATCTGGGTTGATGCGTGTTTTTTGATCGGAATGTTTTTGATCGCTTTCAGAAGACCGATATCCTGAATGATGACGGCATCCGCACCGATGTCTTTCAGATACTGTACGAATGCTACGGCTTCTTCCATTTCGGAGTTTTTGATCAGTGTATTTACGGTGACATTGACTTTTACGCCGTGCTCGTGGGCATAATTCACGGCACCTTCGAGTTCCTGATCGGTGAAATTGTCGGCAAATGCCCTGGCACCGAAACTTTTGCCTGCGAGATAGACAGCGTCGCATCCGCCTTTGACAGCTGCTACCAATCCTTCGGGTGAACCTGCCGGTGCCAATATTTCCATAGCCACGACCAACTGTTCATGATTTATATAGTAATCGAGGACGTAACACAGTCGGATTTATGAAATGACTCAGTCGTCTTCAGCAAGCAGGAAATCCGTTATTCCCAGTTCTCTTATTCCGTCCCCGGTAACCGTGTTTCCCGAATAATCCATCAGAATGACTGTTTTCGGATTATTGTCCTTAATTGCTCTTAACGGCGCCAATTCTCTTGTTTCGGTATCATCATCGTAATAACCGAGACAGACCTGCCAATAAGCTTTCAATCCGTTCTTTTCGGTTACGAAATCAACTTCTTTCGAATCGTATTTTCCTACGATTATTCCGTATCCTCTGCGTTTGAGTTCTAAAAACACAATATTTTCCAGTACTCTGCCTCTGTCTTTACTTGCCATACCGACTGCATTGTTACGAAGTCCCGGGTCGACAGCATAATATTTCGGTGTCGGACTGAAAACAGTGGATTTCAAATCGTATCTGTCTGCGCGGTAAAACATACAAGCGCCCTGTGCTACGGAAAGATATCTTTCGACGGTACGCGGATTAATATGCAGTTCTTTTGATATTCTTGCAGATTCGATCGGATTTCCGATGTTCAGCATCAGATATGTGATTAATTTCTCCAATTCTTCCGGTTTCCTGATCTTTCCGCGGGAGGTCATATCTCTGTAAATTACAGAAGTATACAGATCGTCAAACATCACAGAAACGGCCTGTCTTCCTCTGGCGGGATCGATTCCGGGGAATCCTCCGAACTCGAAATACTCTTTGAAAATTTCTTCGACTTTCCTCCCGTTGCCTCTGAGCTCGGTGTATTCTCTGAATGAGAGAGGTAACATTTTCACTTCTACGTAACGTCCTGTAAGGTATGTTGTGAGGTCCGTTGAGAGCAGATGGGCGTTGGAACCTGTGATGTAAATATCAGCCTCGGTATCGACCATCAGAGCATTTACGGTCTTTTCCCATTCTTTTACTCTCTGAATTTCATCTAAAAACAGGTAGAAACGGCCTTTCGCCGGTACGCGGTCTTTCAGATATGCGTTGAGTTCTTTGTGATCGTTTATATTGTCAAATTTTGATGATTCGAGGTTTATCAGCAACATTTCGTTTTCTGATACGCCTTCTGCTTTCAGTTTTTCAATGAATTGAATAAGCAGTGTGGATTTGCCGCATCTCCGTATTCCGGTGACGACCTTGACATGTCCTCTGTCATCACGGAAAGCCTCTATTTGAGACATATAAGCAGGGCGTTCAATCATCATTTCCATGATACAGTATCGCTCATATCCTATTTAATTATTGTATTATGATACAATTATTGATTTAAAAATCGGCAATTGTTGTATTATAATACAATTGATTCTTTGAAAACATTCAATAGTTGTATTATAATGCAATTATCACAGAAGGACAAACTAACGATTTGTTGCTGCTATTGTCGGAGAGCAACTGCCCATTGTTTTAGTGAAAGGATTAGCACATTTGTATCTGTAACGGCACATATCATCCGATCACTGGTGTTTTGAGGATCTGACGGCTTTAATTTCGTCATCAATTTCTTCGATGCTTAATCCCGTGGGGTATCTTTCTCTGAGTGTGCGTCCGGCATTAAGAAAACCTTTCTATGGGTCTTTTTGCTCCTGTAATTTTACGTCAAAGGGAAATCCTCTGTTGCGTACAAATGCTCTTGCAAACACATTGAATGCAGCAGACATACTCATGCCAAATGATTCGCATACGGCATCTATGTCATTCTTCATGTCCTCTTCCAAACTTATGCTGAATGTTGCCTGCGCAATAGTATCAGATATGTTAACAATGATATCAATGCAAACATATTTGCATACTGTTCTAACAATGTTTGTGAACACATTCATTTCTGTCAGTTTCATCAAAATCTGTTGTACAAAATTATCCAAATCAATAATCTGATGATAATAATTGAAGATAATCAGCTTAATTTCTTAATCCGGATCTTTTCCCGGAATAGGCAAACATCTGCTTATGGCCTTCTTTCGGAGATTCCTTCGCATATCCTTTATCAATCAGCAGATAGAGGTCATTGCGTACGGTCTGCGGAGACATACCTATCTTCGAAGCCAATTCGTAAACACTCTGAGGCGTATCCGAATTCATCAGAGATGCCAATATGTCAGACTGTCTCTGAGTGATGCTGCATTCATCCGTAAGATTCCTAATATTCCTGCGCTCATTGATTTTCTCTCTCAGGTAATCGGAGAAAATTTCCACAGACTGCATCAGCATTCTGATGTTGTAATCGATGAAATATGTCACATCGTTTCCGTCGGTTTCGGAGAGTCTGTACGCTTCTTCGTAACCGCTTTTGTGCTCCTTTATTGCCTTGGATATCGAAAGATACTCCATAACCGAGTATTCTTTTTTCATTGTGTACCAATAGAAAAGCGATCTGGAAACACGTCCGTTTCCGTCCATGAACGGGTGGATGTAGGCGGTGATGAAGTGAATCAGTATTCCTTTGATTACCGGGTGGATGTAATCGTCTTCGTCATTGACGAATTGACAGAGATTTTCTGTCATCGAATCTGTAAGTTCGCAGGAAACGGGTTTGTGACAGGCTTCTCCTGTTATTACGTCCCGTACCGCAACTGAGTTGTCTTTACGGAAATTACCTTCGTATTCCGATTTTTCCAGAGTGTCGCACGTAATAATGCTGTGCAGTTCTCTGATAAATTCCGGTGAAAGTTCCCTGTTGAGATTGGTTCTGATGAATTCCATTGCATTGTAGTTGTTCAGAATCATCTTTTCCGATTTGTTTTTGGGATCTGTTTTGTAAAAGAAATGTGCGCTCCCGAAACGTATGTGCCCTTGATGTTCAACCCTGCAGGCGGAGGGGCGTGATGCATCGCTCTTTGCGATACGCACGGACAGTTTCCGCCGTCCTTTCTCTTCACTAATTTCAGGACACTAACTGCTAACCGTAGTGTCCTCTTGATATACCCTTACAGTAAGAATATCACGCATGTCATCTTTGAAGGATATCTTCAGAAAGAAAAAGAAAGAAAACACAGACAGCAAAGCCTCTATCGACTGCAGGGGATGCGACGCATCATTCGACATCTCCGAAGGAAGATGCCTCAGATGCTGTTCATGCAGGATTGCGGACATCGACGGAGATGTCATCACATTCATCTCTTCCGCGGAAATCCAATACAGGGGAGATGCGGCACGTCTGATCCGCAGACTTGTGAATTCCGTATCCGAAGCATGCAACGGTCTGATCGAAGTACGTAAGGGATGCGACAGATGTCCGTTCTCCAAAACAGCTGTTACGGAGGCGGTTTGGTCCGATATTTCCGTTAACAATATCAACGAACTCATCGACAGATACGGCAGCATACCTTCTGGTTGCGAATCATGCGAAACCTGCAGGAAATCCGTTGTAGGATCAATGACAGCTCTCCGCAACAGTCTCGAAGAAATGACCGACGACATGAGAGTCGCAGCAAACAGAATCGTGGGGGCCTGAAAATATGCCCCGTATCATCATGGCATCGATTTCTCCAGAAGGAGGAATAGTTTCCGGATCGAACGGAGTTCCCGTACGTGATTCGGATACCTCCGTAAGCGGAAAACTTCCCTTCGCAGGGCGTACACTGAAAGACGCACTTTCCGATATCGGCAGAAGATACAGAATGTCAAAACCTTCATGTGCTGACACATGGGTTGTCGGCAGCCGTAAAGACATCTGTGTTTTGGAAAAATACGAAACGGCACATTCCACGGTTGTCATCGGAGACGCAAGCGACGGTGAGATGGAATACAACATTATTCCCAATGAGTACACCTATCCCAAGGAACTCACGGTATTGGTCGAAAATGCAATCGGAAAGATCAGGGATACATACAGAAAGGAAGGCGGAAAGTTCAATTCGACATCGGTAAGAGAATCAGCGGAAGCATTTTTCAGGGAAAACAAAAAGATTATCGAAGATGTCGTTTCGGAAAAGATTCCTTTCGAACGTTCGTTGAAAGAATTATGCGATGTTACAGTAAGATACACCGCAGGCACCGGAATATTCGAACTTCTTCTCGAAGATCCGAGGTTGGAAGATATTTACATCGACGCACCCTGCGAATCGAACCGCATTCACGTAACACTCAACAACGTCAGCGGTTACAATTCACACGTCAGGTGCAGAACAAATCTCATAGCAGGTGAAAAAGAAATCAGAAATCTTCTTAACATTCTGATGAAAGAGAGCGGACTTCCGTTCTGTGAGTCTTCGCCTGTTTTGGAAACGAATATGTCAGACGGTCTTGCGAGAGCTACCGTTGTCGGATACCCTATGAGTCCCAACGGAAACTCCGTAGCAATAAGAAAACACTCAACAACACCGTGGACACTGACGAGACTTCTCGGAAACGGAACAATCGACGAATACACCGCGGGATTGCTGTCATTCCTCGTAGACAACAGATGCACATTCCTTGTCTGCGGAGCGAGAGGCGCAGGTAAGAGTTCGATGCTCTCGGCGATGATGTTCGAGTTCCCCGTATCTCAGAGAATTCTCACGATTGAGGATACTTTGGAACTTCCCGGAGAGAGGATGCGTTCACTCGGATACAAGGTTCAGTCAATGCTTATCGATGAAAGAATGGACGGAGACGTAAGCAAGAGAGCGGACGAAGCTCTCAGAGTATCTCTCAGATTGGGAGAGTCCGCTATCGTCCTCGGAGAGGTAAGAGGAGAGGAAGCAAAAACACTGTACCAGAGCATGAGAACCGGACGTGCCGGAAGTTCGATTATGGGTACGATTCACGGAGATTCCGCCAAGACGGTTTACGACCGTGTCGTTCATGATATCGGAATTTCACCGGAATCGTTCATGGCAACGGATTTCCTCATAACAATGGGAACACAGAGAGAAAGAGGAACAAACAGGCAGATCAGAAAAGTTTCCGAATTTGCAGCTACGGCAGACAACCCCGGAGATTTCATCGATGCGGAAACATCGCTGTTTTCCTCACCCGCAATGAGGAGAATCATGGCATCTACGATGATGACTGAAGACGAAATAAAACAGGAAATCATGACAAGAGGAAAAATCAGAGGATTCCTTTCCCGTCTTGCGGAGACCGAAGGAGGATACGACGGACCGGAATGGATTGTTCTGGCAAACGACCATGTTTCCAAATGTATATCATCGGGAATGACCGATACGGACAGCATTGTCGAATCTTTCAAAAAGAGACTCGGAAAGAGTGATATCCAATGACTGAGAAATGCAACCCGTCTGTTTTGATGAACGAGGCTCCTACAGTCATCGGTATGATGTCCGTCGTTCTCACTTCCGGAGGTTCTTTTGAAACAGCCGTAAGAGATGTTTCCGAAAACGGACCGCCGGGAATGAAGAAAATATTCAGCGAAGCCGTAAGAGATGCAGACTGCAGACTCGGACCCGATATTGCGGAAAACGTGAAGAAAATCCTTTCAAAACTTCCGAAGGAGGCTACGCCGTTCAGAAGATCGATGGATCTGATGATTACTGCCTTTGAATCCTCGGATGTGAAAGTCAGAGAGGAAATGATGAAGGATGCCGAAGAATCCGTACTGAAAGGACTGAAAGAAATCGGAGATGCTTACAGTTCCGGACTGAGCAGTCCGTGTATGATGATTTTCGGTCTCGGAATCATGCTTCCGATGATTTTGGTCTCCATTCTTCCGATGCTCGGTCTCGGAGGACAGTTTGCCGTTTCTTCGATTGATTCGAATTTACTGTCTCTTGTGATTCTTGTGTTCATCCCGCTTATCGTTGCATCCGTGATTCTTTATCTCAAAAGTAAGAATCCTTTCCTCAAATCCGAGGGCGGAATGAAGGATCTGATTTACATTGCGCCTCTCGCTGTTTCCGTACCGATGTTTTTCCTGCTTGAGAAAACAGGTTTTTCGGTATCGGACAGGATTGCAGGATCCGCACTGATCGGAGGAATCATCTGTCTTATGACGATGGCTCCGAGGATAATCTCGGAAACAAAAAGGCATAAGGAATGCGACATGCTCAGCGATGCAATCTTCGAATTGGGAAACAGACTCTCAATGGGAGAGAACTATGATACCGCACTGACAAAGACATTCTCTTCGAGGAAAGATGTGTCCCGTATTTCCGAAATGACCGAAAGAGAACTCGCAATCTGCAGGGGAGACGTAAGAGGCGCGGTTTCTTCGGTTCTTTCTCCGATTTCAGAGGTTCTTTCGGGATTTTACTGCGATATCTATGACGCATCGACGAAAGACATCAGGGATGCGGGAAGATTGGCATTATCGATTGCGCATCAGCTCCGCGATCAGGAATCCGTTAGGAAAGACATCGGTAACAAACTCAAAAGTATGCTTGACATGATGACAGGAACCGCCGCAATATTCGCTCCTCTGATTCTTGCGATGAGTATGGTGATGCTCGGTCCGATTTCCAAGATTACGGGAACTGTGTTCTTTGAGGACATGTCGGTAATTCTGACAGTGTATCTTATTGAGCTTACCGCGTTGATTGCAGTACTGTCTTCCAACCTTACCTGCAAGGGAAGTATGTTGGATATGGAAATGAGATTCTGCGCAATGATGCCCATTTCGATGGCTGTATTTGCGTTATGTTCCAGACTGTCAATCTGAAAACTGTTTTCGGAATTATTCTTTAATCCGTTTCCGCCTGAACGGCGGGAACGGATTGCGGATAACTGTTAAGATTCATCACTTCATTCACACAATCGTGAGATACAGAAACATCCTTCTGATTGTTGCTTCGGCTGCTATGATTTCACTGACAGTGACGCCTTTCATCAATCAGTACGGTTCGTTTGTCTCATTGGACGGTTCGGTCGGTGCGGTAGATCATATGGATTTATGGTCGTCATCCGATCCTCTCACTGCGTTTGTTTACATCATCGGTGACATATTCTGCCCTCAGATTGAATCAAGATCATTCATTCTGAACAGTTCTCAGATGGCATTCTGTATGAGAGATGTTTCCATTCTTGCAGGCTTAATCATAGGATTTCTGTTTTCTTATACCGAAATCTTCAGTAAGTTTACACTGAAAAAATCCTGTATTCTGGCACTCTGTGCATTCGCCCTGCTTATGGCGGATTGGGGAATACAGCACATCATGAGTGTCGATATCGGAATCACCAGAATACTCACGGGATTATTCCTTGGATTCTCTGTTTCCTGCATTCTTTCTTCATACGAGGATTTAATACACAGGATGCGATGGCACCGATATGGCCGGACAGGACGGATTGAAGAACAGAGGATACGCACGCAGTGACGTCGAAGAGAGGTTCAAAGCCGTGGAAGAACTCACGGGCGAAGATCTCAGAGAAATCACGGATTATACATTCGATCCTCAGTTGGCATCCAAGAATATCGAAAATATGATCGGTGTTACGCAGATCCCTCTTGCATTCGCAGGCCCTGTTCTGATAAACGGCGATGCGGCAAACGGTCCGTTTTTGGTACCTTTGGCGACAACCGAAGGTGCATTGGTCGCATCTGTTTCCAGAGGAATGTCCGTCATAACAGCATCCGGCGGTTCACGTGTAAAAGTCTTCGGAGATGCCATGACAAGAGCGCCGATTCTCCGTGTAGACGGTATCGATCACGCAATGGAAGTCATCAGGTGGATATCGGAGCACACCGAAGAAATCGATGCCGTTGTTTCATCAACAACGAAACACGGACAGCTGCTCAGTATCGAACCCTTCCCCAACGGAAGGAATCTCCATCTCAGACTGTCATTCCGCACAGGCGATGCAATGGGAATGAATATGGCAACCATCGCTTCCGAGGCTGTCTGTAAGCTTATTTCTCAGAATACGGGAGCAGTCACCGTATCTGTTTCGGGAAACATGTGTACGGACAAGAAACCCGCTGCACTCAATGCAATTCTCGGACGCGGAAAATATGTCTTGGCCGAATGTACGGTACCTAAGGATATCGTCGAGAAGAAATTACATTCAACAACGGATGCAATCGTCGAACTCAACACAAGGAAGAATCTCATCGGAAGTGCGATGGCAGGTTCTCTCGGATTCAACGCACACGCGGCGAATATGGTTGCTGCAATTTACATAGCCACAGGGCAGGATCCCGCACATGTCGTCGAAGGAAGTCTCTGTATGACAACCTGCGAAAACGTCGACGGAGACCTCTATATTGCGGTAAGAATGCCTGCGGTCGAAGTAGGTACTGTCGGAGGAGGAACAAGACTCCCGTCGCAGCAGGCGGCACTCAGAATGATCGGATGTCTCGGCGAAGGCAAAGCGGTAAGATTCGGAGAAATCGTAGCAGTTACCGTACTTTCGGGAGAACTCTCCACTTTGGGTGCACAGGCAGCAGGTCAGCTCGCAGAGGCCCACAAACAGCTGGGCCACTGAAGTATTTATATCGCGCACACATACGCGCAGGTATGCCTGTAATTAATTTCGACTATCACGACCTCTGTTCGATGTTAGGCGAGGAAGTTCCTAGGAAAACCCTGCTCGAGAGAATACCTATGATCGGTGCCGATATGCACGACACCGAGGGTGAAGTGGACGATATGTCCGTAGAATTCTTCCCGGACAGACCCGACTTATACTGTGTGGAAGGACTCGCGAGAGGTATGAGAGCATTCCTCGATATCGAACCCGGAATGACCGAGTATGAGGTAGATGACAGTGATATCGATGTTTACGTTGACGACAGCGTAAAAGACGTGAGACCTTACTTCTTATGCGCCGCAGTCCTCGGAGTGGAGATTGACGATACTCTTTTGAAATCCATTATGGAAATGCAGGAAAAACTCCACATTACAATAGGCAGGAAGAGATCCAAGATTGCAATCGGTATTCACGATTTGGATAAAGTGGAACCCCCGTTCACATACAAAGCGGTCGGACCTCATGAAATCAGATTCGTTCCTCTTGCGAAAGATGAGGAATGGGATCTCGAAGAAATCCTTCAGAAACACGAGAAAGGTACCGCATACGCACACCTTCTGAAAGGATTCAAAAAATATCCGATTATTACGGATAAGAACGGAAATGTTCTCTCATTCCCTCCGATTATCAACGGTGCGCTTACCGCAGTGACAACAAACACAAAGAACCTCTTCATCGACGTTACAGGCAACGACAGGAAGACGGTCAAGGGTGCTTTGGACATCATTGCGACGGCAATGGCGGAACGCGGCGGAAGGATTGTTTCAGTCAATATGCACGACAGCGGAGAGGAATTCGTTTCTCCCGATCTTTCGTCTTCAAGCTGGGAATTCTCCAAATCAGAGTGTGATAAATTCCTCGGAATACCTCTTACGGATGAGGAAACCGTGCACTCACTGAACAAAATGGGTATGGACGCTCTCGTAGAGGGAGATACTGTACACGTTGAGGTACCTTCCACAAGGATGGACATTATGCACATTGTGGATCTTTACGAAGATGTCGCCACAGGATACGGTTTCGAGAAATACGGTTCATCCCACATGGTTTCGCAGACCGCAGGCAGGCTGTCAGATGTGACTGCATTTTCAGAGAAATTACGTGACGTAGTCACAGGTCTCGGCTTCACCGAGGTTGTTACTCTTACACTCAGCAACGAGAAAGACGAATTCACAAACGCAGGACTTCCCGAGGAGGAAGTTGTAACCGTTCTGAATCCGATTACCGAGGATCACACATGTCTCAGACACTCACTCTTCCCGAGTCTCATGAGGCTCTTCAGACGCAACAAGCGCCGTGATCTTCCTCAGAGAATGTTCGAAATCAGCGATGTTATTGTGAACTCCGTAAAACAGCGTAACCTCTGTCTTGCCGAGATGAGTTCGAAGATTTCTTTCACCGAGATCAAATCCTATTCAGAGGCAGTTCTCAGGGAAATCGGAATTGAATACGAACTCAAAGCATGCGACTACGACTTGTTCATTGACGGAAGGGGTGCGGAAGTTGTCGTCGGAGGAAAGACAATAGGTTACTTCGGAGAAGTATCTCCCAAAGTAATCATCGATTTCGATATCAACCATCCTGTGATGATGTTCGAACTGAACCTTCAGCCCATTATCGAGAAGATGGGGGGCGGACTGTTCTGATGTCCGATGTAGGAGACGTATTTCCGCACTTCGTACTTCCCGATGAGAACGGCGAAGTCTTCGATTCGAAGTATCTCGAAGGTATCAGGTACATTGTGTACTTCTACCCGAAGGACAGTTCGTCGGGATGTACCGAAGAAGCTCTCGGTTTCAATGAAGTGTACACCAAACTGATGATAAGGAACGTACCTGTCATCGGTGTAAGCGCAGATTCTGCGGAATCCCACAGAAGATTCATGGACAACAACGGTCTGAAATTCAAACTGCTCACAGATAAGGATTATACGCTTATGACGGAAGTCGGCGCATGGGGTAAGAAGACCGGAGACTCCGAAGGAATAATCCGTTCCACATTCGTAATCGGCAAAGACGGTAAGATTGAGGCATGCTGGCACAAAGTAGACGTCAAAGGTCATGCCGATGCAGTTTATGCAGCAGTCAAGTCTTTGATGAAGTAAAAGTCCTGTAGATAACGGTGCCTTTACGCCCGTTTTCAGGGATTGATTCGAACGTATCTGTGATTACGGTAGCGATAATCGGCAGTTTACCGTGTTTCCTGAACATCGGTATCGATCCGGAACCTTCTGTCCGAAGACGGTTCGATACTATCGAGATGTCTGTACAGTTGATTTCCGCGGATTTTCCAGTTTTATCGCTGAGAAGTTTTGCCGTTTCGTTACCTCTTTCAGATGCAGGAAGAAGAATGCACATGGGGTTGATTCTCTCTGCGGAATCTTTCAAAGCATCCGCATACAGTTCCGAATCATATTCTTCGAGCTGTTTGGATCTGATGTGATAAACTGTATCCGCTCCGTATGAGAATAACACATCATACAGCGGTTTGATGTCTGCAGGACCAGTAATCATCACAAAAATTCTGTCATCTGATATCTTCCTCATTTTGGAAATAAGCTTCAGCGAAGATTCTGAAATGATATCATTTTCTCTTTCCGCCCATATCAGTGCACCCAATCCGGTGTCCTGTGCCAGATCGTATTTTGAGAGCATTCCGGGAGGAAGTCTGTCATCATCCTGAGAACAACTTCCGCCTGAACAGCTGCCTGAAGAACAGTTGCCGTCACATCCGCCGGACATCATTCATCCCATATCCTCGGGAGCATCGCATTCAGGACGGATTGCTCTGTGAGTTCCCTTCTGTCGAGAAGTCCTTTGCTGAGAACGCCGATTGCACCCTGTTCTTTTCCTACGTCCGAGTGGGTGTAGACAATATTCATCGCTTCGCCGACGGTCTTTCCGTTACGGACAAGTTCCGCGATTTTATCGGGATATCTGAATCCCGAACCAATTCCTATCGTGATTTTTCCGTCTTTATCGATAACGGCACAGTGCTGCACATCATAGAGTCCGTCGTATCTTTCGAATACGCCCGCTTCGATACCTACAGCCATTGTGTGATTACCCAAAGCGCCTTTCGCTCTGTTGATTGCACCTTTTACTGTTTCATCTTCAAAAGGCTGTTCGGGAACACCGCTTTTCGAATCAACCGCAAATATCCTGACGTTGCCGTAAATCCTCTCCATTACGTTTCTTACAGCTTCAATCTTAACTGGATTGAGTGAACCTACCGCAATATCTACCGAATCGACATTTCCGCTTCTGGAACATGTGCCGTCCATGATATCGGAAGAAGATAATTTCATACCGTCTGTTCTTTTCACAAGACTTACAACGGACAGTTCCAAAGGATTATCCGAGAAAGAAGATCTCCATTCCGCAACCTTCTTTCCGTTTTCGAGGGTTTCTTCGGAAACAACAAGAACATCGACTTTCTCCATTATGTCTTTCGGACCGTACATATCGTCAATCATGAACAGTTCCGCTGTTCTGTTAATCGATTTAAGATAATCCGATACCGCTTTTTTTCTGAGATAGAAGGGATTGATTCTGTTACGTGAAACGGAAGCCATTCTGTCAGACGTAATTCCTATCACGACATTATCGGATAATGAGAATGCTCTTTCAAACAGAGCTTTATGCCCGTCATGCAGAATGTCGAACGTCCCCGCGACAGCTGCTTTCATGTTTACCTGCTGCCGATAACGATAGCAACGACCATAATGGCAGCTGCGAAGAGCCACATGAGTAAAAGTTTGTTCTTACTCTTGCTGAGTTCTTCTTTCTTGGTATCTTTGCACTTATCGGAACAGTATCTTCCGACGCCGTCTGTGTATGCTTTCCCGCAGTAAACACAGTGCCTGTGCTGGGGGATCCTTTCCGTAGGTTCTGCCATCTTATTCCTTTCCTGCGACCGTCCTGCGGTCCATCTCGTTCAACACGATAACCATGCAGTGGTTTGCATGATAGCTCACAGGTCCGAGGTTTATTTTGTCATAGGGATACTCAGACATAATGACTTCCTCTTCCTCCGTGGGATCCCTGTCATCCCCGAGAATATAACAAGGCTCTTCGGGGAATTCGTATTCCCTCACATCCTTTCCGTCTTCTCTGAGATAGATGAATCTGCAGGTTTCGGAGAGATCTTTCATAACATCTGCGAAAGATTTTCTTGAAATGTAAATTCCGGGTGAAGATCTGACTTCTTCGTTTTCTTTTACTTTCTTGAGAAGTGCGTTTCTGATAAGGGATGCGGTACTTCTTTCATCGGGATTGAGGTATCTCAGACTCGGGCCGTGGAATCTTATCGTTTTCGGTGCGTCGTCTCCGCCTTCAAGCACGAGATAGACTTCGGAGTCTTTTCTTAAATCGTGACTTAAGAAGAACGCAGAATTTACGCATCTCACGAGAATATCCAATCTTCCCGCTCCGCCGCAGATGTCATCTAATTTAAAATCGCCTGTGGTGTATGCGCGGTGTCCGAGGATGATGAATCTTATCAAGATCATTCCTCGCTGAGTTCGTTTTCCAATTCAGACAGATCGGACATTCCCATCTGCCTCATCAGCTGTTTCCTCATCTTACGGTTGCCCATAACACCTTTGATTGCTTTCTTGGATGTGGCGTACTGTTTGAGCAGTTCCCTGACATCGTGAACGGAAGTACCGGAACCTACGGCAATCCTCTGAACGCGTGAAGCCTTAACAATGGCGGGATTGTCTTTCTCTTCATTGGTCATGGAATCCATGATGTATCTGTATTTCTTGAGTTTCGCCTGGGTGGCCTCATAATCCATCTTGTCCTCTAATTTGGACATTCCGGGGATAAGTGACATGACTTTCTGCAGCGGACCCATCTTACTCATGGCCTTCAGCTGCTGATACATGTCGTTGAGTGTGAATTTACCCGACATTATGTTCTTGCCGGCATCCATCACATCCTGATCGTCACCGATTTCGGTTTTTGCGATGTCGACCAATGCGGTGATGTCTCCCATTCCGAGAAGACGGGAGATGAACTTGTTTGCATTGAAGGATTCCAAATCGCGTATGTGTTCACCGGTACCGATACAGACGATTCTCGCTTTGGTTTTGGAGACTGCACTCAGTGCGCCTCCTCCCTTTGCGGTACCGTCCATCTTTGTAAGGATAACTCCGGTGACTCCTACGGCTTTATGGAAAGCTTCAGCCTGCGGTCCCGCCTGCTGACCTACCTGTGAATCCAAAACAAGGAATCTCTCATCGGGTTTCGCTACTGCGGAGATGTCTTTCAGTTCCTGAATAAGATCGTCTTCGAGGGCGTGACGTCCCGAAGTATCGATGATTATGACTTTCTTATCCTTGAACTTGGCCATACCGTTCTTCACGATTTTGGCTGCGTTTGTCTCACCGGGTTCGCCGTAGACGTCGACTCCGATCTTCTCTCCCAATTGCTTTAATTGATCGAGAGCTGCGGGCCTGTATACGTCCGCACCGATAAGACCGACGTTGAATCCTTTCTTGTTGAATATGTTGGCGAGTTTTCCGGTTGTGGTGGTCTTACCCTGACCGTAAAGACCGACCATCATAATCGTCTGAGGTGCAATCTTCAGACCTTCGCCGTTGTCTATGAGGTTGACTAATTCTTCATAAATTATGTTGATGACATGGTCTTTAGGTGTTTTGTTCGCTGCAGGTTTTTCTTCCAGTGCTCTCTTCTCGATTTTCTTTGTTATTTCGAGGACAAGCTGAACGTTGACATCTGCCTGTAACAATGCGCGCTGGAGATCCTTGACAACATCCTTGATGAGTGCTTCGTCGATAGATGTAGCACCGGTGATGCGACCTATTGCACCCCTGAGAGATTTTCCCAATCCGTCTAAGACCATTGACACCTTGACTATTTTATTTATTATAAAGATTCTTGCAACGCATACGCTTTGCCGGAATAATAACAGTATCAGAAGTTCATAGGAGTAAGGTTAGCCAGTCAGAAGGGATGGGATGCACTCTACAAAGCTAACCTTATTCCCACTAAATCCACATTACCGTGATTTGTATATAAGAGTTTGCACAAAAAAGTGCTCAAAAATACAGAAAATTCAATAATTTCGGAAAATCGTTTGTTTTGCTCACGGGATAATCCCGTGAGCAAAACGATTCAGGATCAGAGGTACCCGGACTTCTGAAGGGCCATAAGGTCCTCAGTGCTGAGTTTCTCACCGTTCTTGAACCTGGCGAAGATATCGTCTGCTGCCTTCTTGGACTCTGCATCGGTCTTCTTCTTGCGGACGGACTTCTGCTTGTTCTTGATGGCTGCGACTGCACCGTCGGTCTCGTGGAACGTCTTGATCTGCTCGATGTGCTTCTTGTGTTCTTCGTCTGCTGCTTTCTTGCATTCGATGAACTTTGCCTGAGCCTCATCTGCCTGTTTCCTGAGTGCGTCTGCCTGCTCGTAGAGTGCGATCATCTTGTCGTGCTCTGCCTGAGCTTTCTCTGCGTACTCGGAGACGAGCTTGTGGCATTTCTCTGCCTCGGCTTTGGCTTCCTTGAGCTCTCCGTATTTCTCACGGAGGTCGCCGGACTGATCCTGTGTTTTCTCAATCTCGGTGATCTTCTGATCGAGTTCTCTGAGCCTCTTGACGATGGCTTCTTCCTCTTTCTTCTTGAGGCACTCGGTCTGCTGTTTGTTCTCAAGGTCGGAGAATTCTTTCTTCAGCTGTTTGATCGAGGGTGCGTCTTTGTCGCGCTCCGGCATGTCTTTCTTGATTGCATGGTACTCTTCGGTGAGTTTCGAAACCTTCTGGTTTGCCTCATCCCTGAGAGCTTTCGACTCTCTTACTTTCTGGTTGAGGGCGTCACGCTCTTCTCTGTGTTTACCTGCCTCTTCGACAAGCTCACGTACCTGTGCGTTCAGTGCATCTCTCTTTGAGACCCATTCTTTGGTCTGCTTGTTCAGATCGTCTCTGAGCCTCTTGTGCTCTTCTGCGTCTGCGTTGATTGCACTTCTCTTCTTTTCCAGTTCTGCCAGGCTAGCAGGGTCCTGCTGTGTTTCCTCTGCGGGAGCATCGACAGGCTCTGCTACGACTTCCTCGGATCCATCCAACTGTTGAACCTTTTCCTCCAAATCTGTCATATCAAATCACTCATATGTTCTGGGCTTGCACCGTGTCAGAGTCACGGCCTACTCTGATTAATGCTCATACGGGTATCAGATATAAACATTTCTTAAGAGATATAAGAGAAGCATACAGGCGGAAATTAACACATCTGCCGTTAACATTTATCATATCTGCGTTTTTGACGGGATTTTTGCGTAAGTCGGGACAGTATAAATAAAATAATGCGACGGCTTGCATGATGACATGAGCAACCTTTGTCCGCTTGACTACAGATACGGCAGGAAGGATATGAAGGAAATCTGGTACGAGGAGAGCCGTCTCCAATTCCAGATGGATGTTGAGGCCGCACTCGCAAGGGCACACGCTTCATTGGGAACCGTCACCGCCGAAGATGCGAAAGAAATCACGCGTGTAGCGAATCTTTCCGTTACGAAGATCGAGAGGGTGAAGGAGATTGAAGCCGAAACAAGGCACGATGTCATGGCTATGGTTAAGGCTATGACCGAACAGTGCAAAGGGGATGCGGGAAAATTCGTTCACTACGGTTCCACATCCAATGATATTGTCGATACTGCAACCGCACTTCAGCTGAAGGCTTCGCTGGAAATCATTCAGAATGATGTTGATTCTTTCATTGTTACGCTTGCGAAACTTGCGAAGAATGAGCGCGATACGATTGAAGTGGGAAGGACACATGCTCAGTTTGCCATTCCGATTACGTTCGGATTCAAGATTGCAGGATACGTTCAGGAAATGCTCAGGCACAGGGAAAGACTTGAGCAGATCAAACCCAGGGTCTGTGCCGGAAAGATGGCCGGAGCCGTCGGTACGGGTGCCGCACTCGGAAAGAATTTCTTCAAAGTTCAGGAGGCTGTGATGAACGACCTCGGACTTACGTACGAGCCTGCCGCGACACAGGTAGTCGGAAGAGACAGATACTCGGAATTGGTCTGTCTGCTTGCCAATATAGCCACATCGTTGGAAAGATACGGAACGGAGATCAGAAACCTCCAGAGGTCTGAGATTTCCGAAGCTGCGGAACCTTTCGACAGGAAGAAACAGGTCGGAAGTTCCACGATGGCACAGAAGCGCAACCCTATGATGTCGGAGAATGTCTGCGGTCTTGCAAGAATCGTAAGATCGATGGTAACTCCGATGTTCGAATCGCAGATTCTCTGGCACGAGAGGGATCTTTCCAATTCAAGTGCGGAGAGATTCATTCTTCCGCATACGTTCACGTTGCTTGACGAGATGTTCGGTAAGATGGAGAAAGTGTTCGCCGGGCTCGAAGTCCGCAGAGAGAACATGATTAAGAACATCGAATCCTCGCACGGACTCATCATGGCAGAGTCATTGATGATGAAGATGACCGAGAAAGGTATCGGAAGACAGGACGCACACGAAATCGTACGTTCGTCTTCGATGATTGCCGAGGATGAAGACAGACAGCTCAGAGATGTACTTCTCGAGAGGGACGATCTCAAAGGTCTCATGACAGAGGAAGAAATCAGAGCTGCAATGGATCCGAGCAACTACACCGGAGGAGCCGGAGAAATTGTAGATAAGACTGTCTCCGAGGTCGAAGCAAAACTCAAGGTGAGGATTTGAGTCTTTCAGAAGCAAAGAAGCAGAGGCTCAAGGTAGGATTGTTCATCGGTACGCTTTTGGGTGTACTGATGACGGTCGCCGTTTACGTTATGACAGACAGCAATCCCGTGTCCCTGATCCTTCTGCCGATTTTCATCATTATGAGCGGCCTGCAGTCTATTACAGGCCCCTCAAATGATGATGAGTAAAATCAATCTGCGATGAGATCGCCGGCACCGGGTCCGGGTTTTACCTGATAGATTTCCGTGAACTTCAGTTTCACGAGTCCTTTTGCAGGAAGTTCGGGTTTTTTCGCGTGCATCATGTCGCGTGCTTTCACGTAGTCTTCACCGCTGTCTTCGACACTTGCTTTGCATTTGATCTGCCAGGACATTTTTCCTTCGGGAGTCCAAATGCAGAACGATGCCCACGGGTTTTCTTTCAGGTTTGAAAGTGTCTTTTTCATGAAGTTGTCGATGACCCAAAGGTTCTCGGCATCCTGCAGGAACATCGCTCCGATCGGTACTACATTAGGTATTCCTTTTGCGGATGCGGTTGCAAGATAGATTGTCTTCATAGCTTTGAATTCGGAAATCATTTCTTCGCTCAGTTTGACCATGTTACCATCTGAATACCGAATTGTGCCGTAGATATTTGACACTGTGGTTCAGACCCAAGGTTTATATCGGATATGCGGATGTAGTGTCACCCAATGGGCAAGTAGATCAGCCCGGTTAGATCGCTTCGTTCGCAACGAAGAGGCCGCGAGTCCGAATCTCGCCTTGTCCACCACTCTTTTAACACCCGAGTCTTTTCTGTATAACATTAGAGCTTCGAACTATGTTCCCGAAAACATTGAACAATTATAATCGGACATTGTTCACCCCGCCGTGGTTTGGAAAATCGGAGATCTTGCCGTGGACGGAACGGCGTTATTGGCGCCTATGTCGGGTTTCACGTCAAACGGCTACAGAGACTTCATGAGGCCGTTCGGTGTTGCGTTATCCTTTACGGAGATGACATCGGATATGGGTGTCATACACGGAGGGAGGCGTACTGCGGAATATCTCGACTTCGGAGACGAAGGCCTTACGGGAGTACAGCTTTTCGGCAGCGACCCGGACGATCTTTCCTATGCTGCGGAGAAAGTTTTGGAAATCAAACCTAACGCGGCACTTATCGATATCAACATGGGTTGTCCTGTATCGAAGATTGTCTGCAACGGTGCAGGTTCTTCTCTGATGAAAGATCCGGAAAGATGCGGTGAAATCATCAGAAAAATAAAATCAAAAATCGATGTGCCAGTCACTGCCAAAATACGTCTCGGATGGTGTGAGAGCGAGATGAATTTCAGAGAAGTAATCGATGAACTGCAGTCTGCGGATGCCGATATGATTTCACTCCATGTACGTACGAAGAAGCAGGGTTACGCCGGAAGAGCGCACTATGAATTGGTAAACGGATTACGTAAGGAAATGTCCGTTCCTCTCGCTATTTCCGGAGATATTTACTCTCTTGACGATGCAATATCCGCCGTAGATATCACGGGTGCGGAAGGCGTTATGATTGCACGCGGAGGCGTGGGAAATCCTTTCCTGATTACACAGATCGACAGGTACTTCAGAACGGGCGAGAAACTTCCCAATCCCACAGTATCCCAGCAGATCAAATGGTGTTTCGAATTAATGGATGAACTCTCAAAGAATATGGATGAAGAAAACGTAATCAGAAAGATGAGATGTTACGCCCCGAGATTCGTCGCAGGCTGTCACGGATGCCGCGAATACCGCCGCCGTCTTGCTTCCGAGTCGGAAGACCGTGAGATTCTCGTTTCTATGCTGGAACATATTGATTCCGAGATGGGTCACCTTCAGATAGGCGACCGTTTAACTTAACTTCAGAAGATAAAAAATAAGTTTGGTGAAGGGCCGAAGCCCCTCACATTCACTGTTTGGTTCCCCATTCCGTGACGTTGCTGAAATCGAGACCCTGTGTATCCACATTGTTAATATCGAATACAGGCTCCTCGATTCCCTCAGCTTTCTGTTTCTTCCAGTCGTCCCATGCAACCTTGACATACTTGTAAAGGAAGAACAGGGCTGTGATGTTACAGATACCCATGATTGCCATGAACACATCGCAAAGGTCCCAGACGAGATCGACGGGGATGATACATGCGACGAAGACAACAAGTGTAATGAACACACGGAGCAGCTGAACGAGTTTCTGATCGTCCTTAATGAACCTGAGGTTTGCCTCGGACATTGAGTAGTAAGCAATCAGACTGCTGAAAGCGAACACGAACATGAAGATTGCAAGGACCCAGAGAATCCAATCTCCGCCGAATGCGTTGACCATGGCTGCCTGAACGGTATCCATGGCCCATCCGCCTTTTCTTTCGCCGGTTGCCCAGAGTCCGTCCCATCCGCCGCTGACAATAACTCCTTTTGCGACGAATGTCGACGGGAGACAGCAGAGTACCATGAATGCCGTGATAGAACAGACGACGAGAGTATCGATGTAAACACCGATGGACTGAATCAGACCCTGCCTGATCGGGTGGGGTACGTGTGCGGAAGATGCAACGTTGGGGATTGAACCGATACCGGCTTCGTTGGAGAAGACACCTCTCTTGAGACCCCACATGATACAGCTTCCTGCGAATCCTGCGAATATCTGTTTGAAATTGAAAGCGTTCTCGAAAATCTGTCCGATTGCCCATCCGAGCTGGTTCCAACCGATGATGATTGCGATGGCTCCGATGATGAGCCAGATGATAACCATTACAGGAACGAGAATTTCGGATGCCATTGCGACTTTCTTGACTCCTCCGAAGATGAGGAAAGCCGTCATACCTGCGAAGATAACCGCAAGAATAATCGTAATTCCGTCGATACTTGCAAGTGCATCCATTCTTGTAAATGCGGATGCTGAGTTTGCTGCCTGGTTTGCGATGAAACCGATACCGTATGTGACAATGATCCAGAATGCGATGAACAGTGCAAACTTACGGTTCTTCAGTCCTTTCATGATGTAGTATGCGGGACCTCCGTGGTAGTTACCGTCGGATTTCTTCTCTTTGAAAATCTGTCCCAACGTACATTCTACGAAGGATGTAGCCGCTCCGAGAATTGCGAAAATCCACATCCAGAAAATAGCACCGGCACCTCCCATAATAATGGCGGAAGTAACTCCGGTAATGTTTCCCACACCCACACGGGCACCCATTCCGACACAGAATGCCTGGAATGAGGAAATCATACTGTGTTTTTCTCTCTTTCCTTTCTCGATGTTTGACATCGGGTTGATGTACTTTATCTGGTCCTTGATCGTCGTAAACTGAATTCCCTTGAATTTCCACAGGAATAACAGTGCACCTAATATGATGAAGACGAATGCAATGTACCAAACATAGACATCGATATAATCGTTGACAAAAGTATCCACAGGCTCCAATGTATCTGTGATTGACTTTTGTATGTCTGATAGTAAGCTCATCGTATCACTTTATTCGGTTGTTCCGAATGAAGGGCAGATTCTGTAATTTTTACAGCGCTCATGCCCATACTATTAGCTACCCTTATTACTCGGTATTTAATAAATGTTGTTTTTTGAGACATAAACCATTACATTTTGTGAAAAATCAGTCAAATACGATAACTACCCCTTTACTGAAAACTCATTTTGTCGGATTTTAATTTTCAAATGATATTGTATGTTTTGAATAGAACTTTTTATCATAGATTTTGACTAGGTAGTGTTATATAGAAGTTTTAACTCTTTATCGTTCATCAGACTAAAGGAGAGATTCCAACGGCAAAGAAACAATTCAAAACGGAATCGAAGCGTATTTTGGATCTGATGGTCAATTCCATCTACACTCACAAGGAAATCTTCCTCCGTGAGATCATTTCGAACGCATCCGATGCGATCGACAAGATGAACTTCAAAGCGATGACCGACGAATCACTCGGCCTCTCTAAGAAGGATTTCAAGATTAAAGTGTCAATCGATAACGAAGGCAGGACAATCACCGTAAGCGATAACGGTATCGGAATGACACAGGAAGAAATGGAGAAGAATCTCGGTGTCATCGCACACAGCGGTTCCCTCGATTTCAAGAAAGAGAACGGCGACAAGAAAGGTGCGGATTCCATCATCGGTCAGTTCGGTGTCGGTTTCTACAGCGCATTCATGGTTTCCGACAAGGTAACCGTGATTTCAAAAGCCGCAGGAAGCGATGTTGCATACAAATGGGAAAGTTCCGGTGCCGACGGTTATACAATCGCGGAATATGAGAAAGAAGGCTACGGTACCGACATCATCATGCATATCAAGCCCGATACAGAGGATGAGGATTACTGTGAATTCCTCGAACCCTACAGGATTCAGGAACTCATCACAACATACTCGGACTATGTCCGTTGGCCCATTCACATGGATGTGGAAGAAGGCGAGTGGAAAGAAACCGGTGAAAACGATGAGAACGGCAACCCCAAGAGGGAATATGTCACCAAGACCGTTGACAAAGTAATCAACAGTATGGTTCCGATTTGGCAGAAGAGCAAGAAATCCGCCACCGATGAGAAGTGTAAGGAATTCTACAAGA
The DNA here is from genome assembly GCA_963643255.1 of Candidatus Methanomethylophilaceae archaeon. GTDB lineage: Archaea > Thermoplasmatota > Thermoplasmata > Methanomassiliicoccales > Methanomethylophilaceae > Methanarcanum. Next base: position 99,233 of record CAVIIW010000002.1, on the reverse strand, counting down.
CCAAATTCCACGACTATGAAGATCCTATCTCCGTAATCCGTGTCAACGCGGAAGGTATCGTCTCTTACAAAGCGATGCTTTTCATCCCCAAGAAAGCGCCTTACGATTTCTATTCGAGAGATTACGAACCCGGACTTCAGTTATATTCCAACGGTGTCCTTATTATGGACAAATGTGCGGATCTTCTTCCGTTCTGTTTCCGTTTCGTGAAGGGTGTTGTGGATTCACAGGACTTTTCACTGAATATCTCAAGGGAAGTTCTTCAGCACGATGCTCAGCTGAAAGCAATCGGTGAGAATCTCAAGAAGAAGGTCAAAGCCGAACTGCTCAGAATAATGAAAGAAGATTCCGAAACATACAAAGAATTCTACAGGAGCTTCGGCCGTCAGCTGAAATACGGTCTTGTCGAAGACTACGGCAGAAACAGAGAATTCCTTCAGGATCTTCTCATGTTCACATCTTCGGAGAAAGACGGATTGGTTTCTCTTGATGAATATGTGGATGCAATGCCTGAGGATCAGAAGAATATCTACTATGTAACGGGAGATTCAATCGAACAGGCAAAGAATATGCCTCAGACCGAACAGGTCCGTGACAAAGGATACGATATTCTCGTCATGACAGAGGATGTCGATGAATTTGTAATGAAGACAATCGCCGAATACAGAGAAAAGAAGATGTGTAACGTCACATCGGACGATCTCGGTATCGAATCCGAAGAGGAGAAGAAGGAAGCGGAGAAGAATGAGGAGACATACAAAGAACTCCTTGATTTCGCCAAAGAAACTCTCGACGGAAAAGTAACTGCGGTGAAGATTTCACATAAACTGAAGAATCACGCAGTCTTACTTACAAGCGAAGGACACATTACACTTGAGATGGAGAAGTACTTCGCGGAGATGCCCGGTTCCGATGAGGCCAAGATGAAGGCACAGCGTGTGTTGGAACTCAACGCTTCGCATCCCGCATTCAAAGCATTGGACAATGCATTCCTTAACGATAAGGAAAGAGCGAAAGATCTCGTCAAGATTATGTATGCACAGGCATCGATCAACGCAGGAATTCCGTTGGACGATGCGGTCGGATATTCGGATCTTGTCTTCAAACTCTTCTGAAAATCTTTATCCGGGCGGAAACGCCCGGAATTATTCTGTTTTGACAGCATTACGGGCAGCCATACGCGAGTATCTGTAGTAAAGTACAACATCTGTGAACACAAGTGCGAAATCGAGGATGTAGAAGAACATCACATAATTGATCTGATCGATTACGATTTTGTTGATGATACCGCACAGATATCCCATGAGCACAACGTATGAGAACAGTACGCTCTTACCTTCGGTTCTCTTCGTCCTCAGCTGTTTCAGGATCGAAAAAGGCCAAGCTACTGCGAAACACAGCAGCATCAGCATTTCGAATAAACCGTCAATCATGTCATCTCACCGATGCCCGTGAGGGTATGAATGATTCGTAGCGCCGACACTCATTTCAATATTGCGCCGGTGTAAGGACAGGTCTTTGCGTTTTCACCGTTTCCGGATTCACTGTCGACACAAATACATTCTCCGAATACCAAATCGGGAAGAATGATTCTGTTCTTCTTGGCTTCTTTGAGCATATCGATATCGACATCAAGTACCCTTACATCACTGCTCTCGGTGCATCCTTCGATGATGTTTCCGTCGGGACCGATGAATTTACTCCTGCCTATGAGGTTCTTTCCGCAGTCGGGTCCGACCATATTACAGAGAATAACAGGCAGTGAGTTCTCGGCAGCTCTCGATTTCACGATGCTGTCGAACCTGTTCATCTGTTCTTCGGTGAAAGCCGAGATACAGATCAGAAGATCGACATCGTGTTCCGCATAATATTTGTAAAGCTCGGTGGAAAGAAGATCGTAGCCCACCGAAATTCCTATCTTTGTGCCCATATGATTGATAATCATGGGCTGGTTTCCAGTTGCGAAGTACTCATTCTCATCGAATGCACCGTCGCTGCTGAGAATCATCTTCCTGTAGGTGCTGATGTTCTTTCCGCTTATGTGCAGCGCACAGTCGTAGTATTTTCCGTCGATAAGTCTGGGACATCCGACAATAATCGCACAGCCTCTGTTCACGGAGAGTTCCGAGAGTTTGGAAACAATCTTTGCATCGAGTGTATCCACGGCCATTTCGTTCGGTTTTCCGGTATATCCGGAACAGAACATCTCGGGGAGAATGAAAATATCGGATTCTACGTTGTTGATTCTCATCCTCGCCTTGAAAAAGTTGACCGTCGGATCGTTCATGAGGCCTCTGGACTGTACGAGTGTGATCTTCATGACTGTCTGAATGGAGTATTGGATAATTATAACTAAGGTATCATCGGCGATACTTTAACCCGCGCGTGCGACAGGTGTTATAATCTATGCCGTCATTAGGAGTGACATGTCTCAACTGTCCGTCAAGTGTCCGAAATGCGGTAATCTCTGCACTTTCCGTGAGGGTAAGGTATTCGGGTACTGTAACAAATGCGGATCGAATCTTGAGCGTGATGTTAAAAACACGGCAAAAGTTTACGACAGATCCTCCGAGGCGGATGAGAATCTTCTGATGGCATATGACAGAACGGAAACATGCACATCCCTGAAGGTTCCTACAAGAGACAGTTTCGACATCGAAGGATACGATTTCGAAGTCGAGAGAATAATGGACAATCTGATGGTTTTTAACGAAGTCATGGAAGATATCTACAATTCTCTGAATTCCATGGATTTCGAAAGGAAAGTCCGTGTATGCGAGTTGTGTTCCGATATGGTCGATCGTGTTGTGAAGCAGTTCGATGCGTTTGTCACCGAATTTGAAGATTACGGAATGAAGGAGGCCCTTACCTCTACATCGGCAAAATACAACCGTCTTTCCGAGGAACTCTCTGCGGAATTCTCAAGAATGCAGTCGAAATCCATGGACGAACTGTGGAAGGGAAGGGAGGACGAACGCGCTCAGTTGATAAAAGAACTGAATGAGGCGAAAATCCGTAAAAAATCGATTCCCATGTATGATTTAAGGTCCAATTGGGAAGCGGATAACGAAATCGCGGAGCTTGAACGTAAGCTCAACGGTATGGAGTGATCGGAATGTCACAGGATTGGACGGAAAAATACAGGCCGAGGACACTGAAAGATGTTCTCGGTAATCCGGGACCTGTTGCGGATCTCAAAGCATGGGCCGAATCCTGGGACAAAGGCATACCGAAGAAGAGAGCGATTGTCATGATCGGTACGCCCGGTGTGGGAAAGACAACCTGTGCCGAAGCATTGGCCAACGAATTTTCCTGGGGACTGATTGAGATGAACGCATCCGATCAGCGTACAGGGGATGCGATAAAATCCGTAGCACTCAGGGGAGCGTATTCCAATACATTTTCGGATAAAGGAGAATATCTCAGCACGAAGGACGGGGGAAGAAAACTTATCGTTCTCGATGAAGCGGACAGTCTCTTCGGAAACGCGGACCGCGGTGCGATACCCGCAATCAATGAGTTGATCAAATCCACAAAACAGCCTGTGATTCTGATTGTAAACGATTTCTACAATCTCAGCAGGAAATCCTCTGCAATAAAAACCGATACAATTCAGCTGACGTTCAAGACTCCTCCCGTCAATACGATAACGAAAGCTCTGAAGAGGATATGTGTTTCCGAAAAAGTGGAAATATCCGACGAAGCCCTCGACCGTATTGCGAAGAATTCCAACGGAGACATACGTGCGGCGGTAAGAGATTTGGAGTCTCTGGCACTCGGAAAAACAAAGGTCACTGTCGAAGACACCGACGGCCTTTCGGGACGTATTGTCAAGAAGAATATGTATGATCTGATGAAAGTCATCTTCTGGAATGCAGATGCCACTGCGGCAAGGCAGATGGCCCGTGATGTCGATGAAGAACCCGGCACGGTGATGCTTTGGGTCGATGAGAATCTTCCGCGTCAGTACCCCGATACAGGAGATCTTTACAGAGGATACGGAAAACTTTCGAGAGCCGACGTATTTCTCGGAAGAGTAAGCAAACGTCAGTACTACGGCATGTGGTCGTATGCATCGGATATGATGACTTCCGGCGTATGTGTTGCAAGAATGACCAACAAAAAGAGCAACGAATGGTTCAAAAATCCTTCGTATCTTACTAAAATGTCAAGATCGAAAGGCATACGTCAGACAAAGGCAGATGTATGTCAGAAATTGGCTGACCACCTTCACACTTCAACCGGAAGAATATCTTCGGATGTGCTTCCTCCTCTGAAACTCATAATGGAAAGAGACCCCGAGATATGTGCATCTCTTATCAACGATGCAAATCTCGATGCGGAAGATATTGCATTCTTACTCAATGCAAAAGTAGATTCTCCTGCGGTAAACGAAGCAGTGTCTGCCGCAGCCGCAATGAAAGAAGTCAGTAAACCGAAAGCAATCGTTCACAACGATGTGCCTCCGGCCGAAGAAAAACCGCAGCCGAAGAAGGGACAGAAGAGTCTGTTCGAATTCTGAGGGATAATATGGACGAAAGTTACCGCAATCTCCTGATCAAACAGCAATACAGGCTGTACAACGACCACGCCGCCGTGAAACTCTGTCATTGGATGAAAGAATCCATGGTAAGGCAGAGGTCATGCTACAAACACGATTTCTACGGTATCGACAGTCACAGATGCCTTCAGATGACGCCTGCAATAAACGAATGTTCACACATGTGCCAGTTCTGCTGGAGAGTACAGGAGAAAGACTTTGAGGTGAAGAATTGGGCCGAGCCCAAGGATATGCTTGACAATCTTATCGCGCAGCAGAGATTGCTTATTTCAGGTTTCAACGGAGATTCGAGAGTCTCCAAACAGATGTTCAAAGAAGCAAACGAACCCAATCAGGTTGCGATTTCTCTTGCCGGTGAACCTATCACCTATCCTTATCTTTCCGAATTTATCAAAGAATGTCACAGGCGTAAGATGACAACATTCCTTGTCACCAATGGTACCTATCCCGAAAGACTTGCGGAATTGGACGAACTTCCGATGCAATTGTACATCACGGTTGCGGCACCCAACGAGGAAATTTACAGGAAAGTCTGCAGACCGAAGATCAAAGACGGATGGGAGAGACTGATGAAGACATTGGAACTTCTTCCTTCGTTGGATACGAGAACGGTCATAAGACATACACTAGTCAAAGATCTCAACATGGGTTGGGTTGAAGATTACGCAAAATTGGACAAAATTGCAGATCCCGATCTTATCGAACCGAAAGGATACGTTTTCGTGGGCGGTTCGAGAACCAGACTCTCGATGAACAATATGCCTTCATTCGATGAAATCAGAGAATTTTCATCACAGCTCGGAAGTCTTGTCGGTAAAGAAATAATTAAAGAAAAAGCCGACAGCCGCGTAGTTCTCCTCGGTACTCCGGGAATGGAAACCGATGTCAGAAAACTGCACGGCTGGGATTCTCAGCGAATTATGAAAAGTACAATCAGTACGACATGAATCGCAAGGAAGATGTAGTTCAGTTTGAACTTGATCTTCTGGGTCTTGTGGTGTGCCACATGCATTCCCGCAACTGCACCGAACGGTCCGAGAAGTCCGATTGCAATCAATGCATTTTCGGTAGTTCTCCATTCTCCGTTGATGGCTTTGCGTTTGTCTGCGAGGTACATTGAGAATGCGATTATGTTCAGGATGATGTAGAGTATAATCTGTATTATTCCGAGTGTGCTCATGTTATCACAATGTTTCGATGTATTCGGCGAGTTTCTTCTTCTTGCCTGAAAGCTGATCTTTCACACCGTCGAAGAAGATAACATCTGCAATACCGGTCGATTCCGAAATCTTTTCCAACTGTTTTGCGCCTTTTTCGTCACCGAACATACAGCAGACAAAGAGACTTGCGTTTTTCAGTTGATCTTTGTTTGATTCGATGAAAATTCTCATCTTTTTGGAGATTTTTCCTGCGTAGACTCCGGAGCCGAGAATTATTCTGTCGTATTTTGACGGATCTGTATTGTCTGAAAGCTGTATCGCTTCCGCACCGATATTCGATGCGATATATTCGGCGACCTGTCTGGTGGAGCCGAGTTTGGTTGTGTAGATTACCGCCGTAGCCATACGGCGATGAGTGCATACGTATAATAAATAACTTAACGGCGGAAATATTATGTGCCATACGCAGATAATTCCGTATTTTCGATTGATATGTTCCGCCGGAGGATGTCTGTCCGGTCAATATTTTTATTAAGGTTCCGGTATGGCCATCGCGATTCAATTATGACAACCAGGATCGGATACATGGGAATTCCTTTTTCCAACAGCGAAGAGATGGCATTGACATTCTCAAAAAAATTCGATCTCAGGGATATCGAATTGGTTCCTCTGATGACTGCAAGGAATGTTCTCGATGCCCTTCTGTCAAGGGATATCGAATACGGCGTATTCGCAGTTGAAAATAAGTTTGCCGGAATCGTTATTGAAACGGAGAAAGCTATGGAATGCGTCAGAGGTCTGAAGGAATTGGATGAAATGTGGTCTCCGATTCATCACTGTGTGTTCAAAAAGAATAAGAATGATACAGTGAACAGATTGGTGTCGCACATACAGGCTTTACAGCAGTCCAAAGGCAATCTCGCAAAATACTATCCCGATGCGGAACTTGTTGAATGTGAGGATACCGCATACGCTGCGGAAATGCTTTCAAAAGGAGAATTGCCCGAAGGAAGCGCCGCCGTCTGCAGACGTGATGCGGGCGAGCATTACGGCTTATACCTTGACAGAGAAAACGTCGAAGATAGCAGTGAAAATATGACAAGATTTTCACTCATCAGAATGGAATGACAGGTCCTGATTCATTAATGCGATTGCAGTCATTGCTTCTACAACCGCTACTGCACGCGGTACGATACAGGGATCGTGTCTTCCGTCGATTGAGATTGTATCGTCTTTCATCTTTTCGAGATTGACAGTGTGCTGTTCTTTGGAGATTGACGGAGTGGGTTTGAATGCAACATTGAACGTCAGCGGCATTCCGTCGCTCATTCCTCCGCATACTCCGCCCATATTGTTCGTAGATGCCGAAATTTTACCGTCTTTCATACAGTACTGATCGTTACTTTCGGATCCTCTCATTTCCGCAATAGAGAATCCTCTGCCGAATTCCACTCCTTTTACCGCGGGGATGGAGAACATCATTTTCGCTACGGTGACGTCCAATGCGTCGAACCATATGCCTCCGAATCCGATCGGAAGTCCTTTTACCATACAACCTACGACACCGCCGACACTGTCTCCGTCTTCGGATGCAGATAAGATACAATCCGTCATTTTTTTATCATAATCTTCGGATACTGCACGTGTTTTGAATGCTCTCGATCCGAAGATTTCATCGAAAGTGTGTTCTTTTCCGTCTTTGACGCAGGAAATCTGTTTGGTGTATGCGGCAATTTCAATTCCTTTGGTTTTGAGATACTGTGAAGCAACCGCGCCTGCGGCTACCAAAGGAGCGGTCATTCTTCCGGAAAACTGCGCTCCGCCAGATACGTCGAAATCTCTGAATTTTATCAACGCAGGCAAATCGGCATGTCCCGGTCTCGGAGTGATGTTGAATCCCGAATACGATGAAGATTTTGTGTTGCTGTTCTTTATCGTGAGCATAACTGAGTGTGAAGATACAACGCCGTCGGTCACTCCCGAGTTGAAGATTACTTCATCCTTTTCTTTTCTCGGGGTGCCTATTCCTTCGGACGGTTTTCTCAGTTCCATTGATTTTGCAATGTTTTCGGAATCAATGCGCATACCCATCGGAAGACCTTCGATGATGCAACCGATACAGTCCGCATGACTTCTGCCGAAGAGACTTATCTTCAATCTGTTACCCACAGTGTACATTTCAGCACCTTATTCCCAAAGAACGCATCTGTTCCGTGAAACCGGGATAGGATACGTTCCAACAGCCGTCGTTTTCCATTGAAACAGGGTTATCGGATACCAACGATGCAATCGATGCCGCCATCATAAGTCTGTGATCTCCTCTGTGATCGATTCTTCCGCCTCTGAGGCGTTTCACACCGTTTATTACACATCCGTCATCCGTTCCGCGGATGTCCGCACCCAATGTACCGAGCATGGTTTCCACGGAATTTATACGGTCGCTTTCTTTGAAACGTAACTGAGGTGCTCCGTAAAGTCTGCTTGTACCGTCTGCCGTACTGAGAAGTACGGCAGCAATCGGGAAAAGATCGGGAACATCCGAGATGTCGATATCGCACGCTTTCGGACGGCCGTTGCGAGAACATGTTATTACATCTCCGTCGATTCCGACGGCACATCCTGTCATTTTCAGGATTTCAACGATTTTCTTATCGCCTTGAGGATCATTCATATCCAATCCCTTAACGGATACTTTTCCCGACAGTCCCCCCGCAACAAGCGGGAAAGCAGCGGATGAAAAATCCGTAGGCACGGTGAAGTCGCACGGTATGTACGGCTGAGGTTCGATATGATATCCGGAATCTGTTTTTATGACATCGATTCCGAATTTTTTCATCATAGATATTGTGATATCAATGTACGGCTGAGAAACAGTCTTTCCTTTCAGAACAATGTCTGTTGATTTTCCGATCAGAGGAGACATCATCAGCATAGATGAAACGAACTGTGAGGAAATACTTCCGTCGATTTCGATTCTTCCGCCTTTTACGGGTCCCGTGATACTTATCGGAGCTTTGCCGTTATCGGATTCACATTTTACACCGCAGTCCTCCAAAGCATTGAGGAGCGGCTCCATCGGTCTTTTGCGGATGGATTCGTCACCTGTTATTGTCGTGGTTGAATCGAAAAGAGCCGAAATACCGGTCATGAGTCTCATCGTTGTACCTGAATTCAGGACATCTATCGTTCTGTCCGGTGCGTGTATTCCGTCGGTTTTAACGGTAATCTGTTTTTCAGTCCAATCAACTGTCGCACCCATCGATCTTACCGCATCTGCGGTGGCTTTTGTATCGAAAGAATCCAACGGATTGCGGATAACACACTTTCCGCCGGAAAGTGCGGCCATGATTATCGCTCTGTGTGTGTAGCTTTTTGATGCAGGGGGAGATACGGTTCCGTTTGCTTCTCCGCCTGAGAATGTGATATCCATCATCTCGTCTCCGTGATTATGTAATTCTGAGAGATTGTTTCCGCAATCTTCTTTCCTCTGCCTTTTTCTGTAATGGCGGTAACCGAAGGTCCCGTGCCCGATATTCCAGCGGCCAAAGCACCGGATTTCAATGCCCTGTCGATGATGTCCGGTTTATCTCCTATGATATTTCCGACATATCTTCCGTTCTCCGTGAGTATGTTCAGGTAACTGTCTTTGATTTCGGGCACCATTGCTTTGTAAATGTCGGATAATTCTGCGTATTTTTCTCTGGGAACTTTACTCTTGGGTATTGTCCTGTCGGGTACGCAGATTATGACATCGTATTTCGGGATGTCATATCTGCCGATGAGTTCGTCAGTTCTGTTATCTGTAACAACCAATCCGTCCAATGCACATCCGCATGCATCGTCGAAAGATCCCGTAATGGTGACCTTACACTCTCTGGCACATTTTACGCCGAGTCTGATGAGTTCGACAGGATCCATCTTTTCTCCGAATGCATCGAGAACCGCATTGATTGTTGCGTTGCAGACGGAACTCGAACTTTTCAGCCCTACGGACGGAGGGATTTCGGTTTTTACGGTTATACTGTAATCGAGAGGTTCCTGTCCGATCTGTTTCAGTGTATCTCTGACACACGTTTTCACAAGATTCGGGCTCATATTCGGTCTGTCAACCAATGTGATTTCCGTTTTATCCGAATCCGAAAAGGTTACTTCCGTAGTAAGTCCGACTCCGATGGTGGAACCTATTCCGCACGGGATTGCGTTAAGCACCGATACGGCACCGTGTGATATTCCGCGCCCTTTCATTCGATTGCCCTCCTCATTACATCGTAATTGGGTTCTTTCCCGAACCAGAGACGGAAGGATTCCGCACCCTGTCCGATTAACATTTCTCTGCCGTCGATCAATCTGCAGCTGTTTTCTTTTGCTTTTACGGTTAACGGTGTGTCACGGCCGTAGACCATGTCGAATACAATCTGTTTCGAATGTAAATCTCCGATGTCCGAAGGATATGTTCCTTCTCTGAGACCGATCGGAGTGCAGTTAACAATCACGTCGAATGTTTTTACACTTCCTCTGTGTTTTTCACAGCCGAAGTCACTGCATATTGTATTGACATGGGATTCGGTTCTTCCCGAGATCGATACATTGCATCCCGAGTTGACGAATGTGTATGCTGCGGCACGTGCGGCGCCTCCCGTACCCATAATCAGCACATTCTTTCCTTTGAGTACGATGTCCGAAAATGCATAGGATATTCCGACGTGATCCGTGTTGTCTCCGATGAGTTTTCCGTTATCGTTGATTACCGTGTTAACGGCACCGATATGTTTCGCTGCATCGGATAATGAATCCGTCTGTCCGATAACGTCCTGTTTGTACGGTATGGTAACGTTCATTCCGCGGATATCGTAATCAATCATGACATCTCCGAGATGTTCGATATCGGGCGATTCGAATGTCAGGTAAATTCCGTTCATATTCATCGCTTTGAATGCGGCGTTATGCATTGCGGGCGATTTTGAATGCGAAAGCGGACATCCCGCAATTCCCGTTATGACACAGTTATCGCCCAATCTTTCCAATTCATCCGCACTTAACTGACCTGGTGCGGTGGGTGTGCCGACGTAACCGAATGTAAACTCGTTACCTAACAGCGACTGTCTGATACGTGTGATCTTTCCGATTTCTCCCATTCCGAGGATTACATGTTTTCTCTTCAGATTCTTCGATGCACCCATTATCGAATGAAGATCCGTGAAAGACGATGTCATGAATGCGCCTTTGGAAATCTCCTGATCTCCTTCGGAGAGCATTGATACTATCTCATCGGAATTCGGAGTTCTTTCGAAATCATGGATTGATCTGATCTTCCTGCACGGTATCGGAATATTATTGTTACCTACGTCGACGAGTCCTCCGAACCCTTCGGGTATGATGTTTACATCCTTACCGCAGAGTGTCAGTACAATGTTTTCACCCGTATCGGGAATGTTGTCGAAAACATCCGTGCGGATTTCATGCATTTCCGATTCAGTCCTCAAAGGAACAGCGGAACCGTACGCGGCACAGACTCTCATCTACTTCTCCGAGATGGATTCTTCGACGGACATTCCGAAGTGTCTTCCGCCCGTTTCGATCTTTGCAAGGATTTTATCTCCGGGTTTGATCTTCGTAACGGATTCGGAACCGCCCTTTTTCACGAGTTTGATTGTCTCCGCATTCTGAAGCATTACCGTGTATTCTCTCGATCCGTCTGTGGCGGTGACCATGAGTAACGGTCTCTTTTCGACCTTGCATCTTCCGATTGATGCCACTCTTGTCTCTCCTTTTCCGTTACAGAGCAACACGCTGTCCCCGCTTCTGAGTTCGGAAAGGTATCTCGTACCTTTTCCCGGGACTTCTATGTACGAGTGCACCGCACCTGCATTCACTCTGAAGGGTCTGCTTGCGACGTAGCCGTTGTCTTCGCTTTCGGACTGTACGAGAAACAGACAGTTGGAGTATGAGCCAATGAGCATACCTTCTCCGGGAGACATCATGCTGCATGTGTCGATACATACTCTGTCGCCCATTTCCACGGGAGTGACAGAAACAACGGTAACTTCCGAAAGATTCTCTTCGGGACTTGCGGTGAGTGTATCGTTGAATTTTGAGAGTTCCATAGGGTTGTCTATGTCAATGACAATGCCGTCGACACCTTTCTCCATGGTTGTCAGGTAGAGTTTGGCGTCATGACCGTCTTTTGCGGTTGCGTATACTTCCGTTCCGCTTCCGCCGAACTTTGCGATGAGATTCTCAAGAGGAATGACTGTCCAATCGGATGTTTCCGCAATGACTGCTTTTTTCTTTCCGGCCATGCCCATAGCTTCCGCCTGTGACTTCGGATCGTCGATATTCATCGAAATGATTGAATCATCTGTGAATTCGCCGTCTTTCGTGTAAAATGCATCCATTTTACCGAGATCCTCGAAGGATTCATCCCCTTCTCTGAGGATGAATCTGCATATTCCCGCTTCGAGTCCGTTTGTGATGTATTCCTTTCTCTTTTCACGGTCATCGGACCTGTCGGCCCTGACAATCAGTTTCTTCATTTCAATCACTTGATGAATTTGGCTGCTTCTTCAACAGAGTAACCGTCCAATACGATACTCGAGATGGCTTTGGTTATTCCGTATACGTTCTTGTTCTGGAAGACATTTCTTCCTATTGATACACCGTGACCTCCGGCTTCGATGGAATCGTGAACCATATTCAGGATATCCATATCGGAATCCATCTTGGGTCCGCCTGCGATTACGACAGGTGCCAATGCGCCTTTGCATACATCCCTGAATGAATCGATATCTCCGGTGTAACTTACTTTTACGATGTCGGCACCGAGTTCGGATGCCGCTCTTGCGCAGTGTGCCACGGCTTCGGGGTCGAAGGCATCTTTGATTTCGGGTCCGCGGGGATAGGCCATGATAATGAGCGGCATTCCCCAGTCGTTACACTGTTCCGAAATCTTTCCCGCTGTTTCAAGCATGGAGGGTTCGTCCTCCGAACCGAAGTTGATGTGTATGGAAACGGCGTCCGCACCGTATTTGATTGCTTCTTCGATCGTTGTAATCTGAACCTTGCTGTTTCTCGAAGGTCCGAGATCCGTAGAAGCGGAGAGGTGCATAATCAGTCCGACATCTCTTCCGGATTTACGGTATGAGTATCTGATGAGTCCTTTGTGCATCAATACAGCGGTTGCTCCGCCGTTCGATACATCGTCTACGGTCTGTTTCATATCGATCAGTCCTTTCTGGGGGCCGATTGATATTCCGTGATCCATAGGAACTATCACTGCGTTTCCGGTTTTCCTGTCGGTTATTCTTTCCATTCTTATGCTTTTTCCATACATCTGAGATGCCTCGTTTTTCTTGATTTAGTGGCCCTATATTTTATTATCCGTTTTTCCGAAGTATTTTCTGCCCGAATCCATTATCGATACGAATTCTTTCGGATCGTCGCTGAGGGATGCTTTTTTCAGGTCGTCCACGGCTTTGGTGAACAGATCCCACATTTCGTCCCTGTGGGAGTTCATGTGTTGGATTTCGTAGTAAAGCATCGGATCTTCCGTTGCGACGGAAACGTTGGTATCGAGTCCTTTGTTGAATGTAGTAGATGCTACGGTTCTCAGATCCCCGAAAGTGTATCCGCTGTTATCCAATACGGTGAACAGTGCAATGTTCACGGCATGTGTCAGACCGAGTACGTATGACATGTAACTGTCGTGTTCGGAGATATCCATTACCCTGATGTTTCCCCCGAGGTTGTCGAATATCGAGATTACTTCGTTTACGGCATCCCTGTTTCCGCAGTCGCATACAATCAGGTTCCTGTTGAACATGGATTTTGCGGAAGGTCCGAACATCGGGTGAATCGAGCATACTTTCCTCTTTGATGCCAAATCTTTCAGTATGTCTGTGACAGGAGTCTTCAGGGATGTGAGATCGAATATTAAGGTGTCTTTTCTGCAGATAGAATCCAATTCTTTCAGGATTGATTCCGTAAGATGAATCGGGACAGACACTATGACAACGTCACAGTCCGAGCAGTCGCTGATTGTTTTTCCGTTGTTTACGGCGGGATCGATTATGACTACAGAACTTCCGTTCTCCGTCATCAGATCGGACATCCATTTACCCATCTTTCCGGCTCCGCCGATTACTGCGACTCTGCCGACATTCTTCTTCATCAGTCTCGATTCGGATTCTACAGCTTCGGCGATGAGTGCGGATGCTACGTTTTTCATAACATCCTCACTCAGTCCTTTTGCTTTACCTTCGTTTACGTATCTCTCAATGACTTTTTCCTCGACCGGGATGTTCCTCAGAGGCCTGTGTGTTTCCATTTTGGTTCTGGCTACGTCCTGTGCAAGGGCAGTGCGTTCGGAAATCAGTCTGATGATTTCGAGATCTCTCTTTCTGATTTCTTCTCTGAGTGTTTCCAAATCCATGATATCACATCACATGAGGTGTTCGGAAGCTTCCTTTACGGTTGCTCCGTGAAGCACTATGTCCGATATTGCGGACATCATGCATCTGACGTCTCTGTGTTGGAAGACGTTCCTTCCTATGGATACACCGCGACCTCCTGCTTCTATGGAATCGTGAACCATATTCAGGATATCCATATCGGAATCCATCTTGGGTCCGCCTGCGATTACGACGGGAACCATACATCCTTCCACGACTTTGGAGAAGGAATCTATGTCTCCCGTGTAACTCACCTTTACAATATCGGCACCGAGTTCCGATGCTACTCTGGCACTGTGTGCGATTGCTTTGGGGTCGAAGGAATCTTTAATCGTAGGTCCGCGGGGGTACGCCATAGCCACAAGGGGCATTCCCCATTCCATACATTTGCTGGAGACTTCTCCGAGATCCTGTAACATTCTGGGTTCTGTTTCCGCACCTACGTTTACATGAATCGATACTGCATCCGCACCGAGTTTCAGACCGTCTTCCACGGTTGCAACCAACACTTTGTTGTTGGAATTCACTCCTATGTCTGTGGAAGCGGACATATGAAGGATCAATCCCACATCATGACCGCTTGTCCTGTGTCCCTGAGGAATCATCCCCTTATGCATCAGCACAGCGGTTGCACCACCTTCCGCAACATCATTGACGGTTTTTCTTAAATCAACAATTCCCGGGACGGGACCCATGCTGATTCCGTGGTCCAAAGGAACGATGACTGCGTTTCCGCTGTTTCTGTCGATGATTCTCTCGATTCTGATTTTCTTTCCGAACATAGTTATTACCGTGTCAAGTGTTAACACGGTACACTATATAATCATATCCGTATCGGCCGAATCATATCGCAGAAGAGGATGTTTGACTGTCTGGGTCTTACCGAAAAAAATGATTTTCAGCATTAACTATATAAATAACCAAAAACAATCCGTATGTCACAAAGGGGGTGAAATGGGATGGCAGTCAGTGACGTAGTAATGAACATAGTGAAGCTTCTCATCAGTCTTGTGATTATGATTATCATCGGATTGGTATGCTTCCTCATTATTGCATTCATTGTGAAATGGGCCGGAGAACTTATTTTCGGTTCAGGAACTGTGTCTGCAGTCGGATGTCTGGTCGCAGCCGCAATCCTTTCGGCAGGAATGTTGATCGGCGGCGGTGTCGGTTCAAAGAACTGAACATCAGAATTTGATTGAAAAAACGATTTTACGGGGCCTTTCGGCCCCATATTTTGTTTCAGAGTTTCTTTCCCAAGGCTTTGGCTTCTTCCATAAGTGCCTTGTCGTTTGCTGCCGCATCGGGAGCCATCATGTTTCCGCGGACGATACTTCCGACAACTTCTCCCCTGAAGAAGTTCTTCCATACTCCTTCAATGTCTGCTGCCATTGCTTTTGCGCCGTCGAGACCGGATCCGCAGGTGACAACAACTGCAACCTTCTTTCCGGCTGCGATGTTGGGAACGAAATCTCCTCCGAGGAAGCTGAATGTCCTGTCTTCGAACATCCTGTACTGCGCTGTCCTCTGTCCGAAATAATCGGGTGTTGCGAGAATGAGTGAATCCGCTTCCCTGACTGCCTCAAGAACTTCCGCCATTTCGTCCTTTACAACACATTTGCCTGTCTTTTTGCATCCGTAGCAGGACTGACAGCCTTTTGCGTCGAGTTTGTTCAGCTTGAACGTCTTGATTTCGTTGCCGTTTGCTTTTGCACCCTCTGCAACCGCCTCTGCGATTGCATCGGAGTTTCCTTTCCTCGGCGAACCGAGGATAACAACTGTCGAACTCATCTGATTGCCTTCTCTGCGTGTTCAGGCACGCATATAATTAACAATGCGGAGACAGTATAAATTACATTTGGTAATCAGATTACATTTTAATACTTAGGTGTACATCTGTAACCTATGAATGAGCCGAGATACGACTGTGCGATCGATGCGGCAATGTCCGTTATAGAAGGAAGATGGAAGACTGTTATTCTCTGCAATCTTGCTTACAAAGGATCTATGCGTTTCAATCAGCTGCTCAAAAGTATTGACGGTATTTCATCGAGAATTCTCACGAAACAGCTCAAGGAACTGGAAGAAGACGGCGTAGTTCTCAGAAAAGTCACTTCGGAACCTGTCCTGAAAGTGGAATATTCTCTTTCTCCCAAAGGAGAATCTCTTATTCCCGTTATGAAGACCATCGCCGAATGGGGGCTGAAGAACATGTTCTCGAATATGGTGAAGATCGAAGGGGCGGAATCGCTCAGTTAAAAATACATCCGAGTGAGATACACATCCATGGTCTATCAGGTCACACAGATCGATATCGACGAGGCAGGAAGGATATACAGATCCTGTAAGGACAGAAAATTCATTACCGCAAAAGCGGACATATCGGGAATCTGTGTGAAGATTCATTCCGAAGACAGAATTACAGTCGATATGTGGAGAGATAATTTCTATCCGATGTTGGACTGTGTCCGCACCCATGCAAGGATTTTCTGTCTTAACGATGAATCGGGTGAACTGAAAGTTCTGTACAACAGAATGACTTCAACAGCATTCCTTTACAATTTCGACTATTACGGGTGGATTAAGAGTATCGCACTCGCAATGGCATCGGACATTCTCGAAGATTCCCACAAGATATACTCAGTACACGGAGCCGCATTGGATATCGACGGCACGGGAGTAACACTGATAGCACCTTCCAAGACAGGAAAAACAACACAGTCCTGGGGACTGCTGAGAATGGAAAACGCACATCTCATCACCGACGATTGGTATTTCGTAAGACTTACGAAAGGAAGGCCTCTGTCTACGGGTTCGGAGAAGAACTGTTACATCGATGCGGATATCGGAGACGTTTGGGAAGAGTTTAAGCCTCTTGTCGAAACAACAAAATTCGACAACAAAGGAAGAGGAATCGCAAACGTAAGATGGGTCACCGGAAAAGATTCCGTCACAGACAGTACGTACATGAGATACGTCATTTTCCTGAGAAGAGATCAAAACGATGAGGAAATCAGCAGGGAACTGTCAATCGATGAAGCCATGGATTACATCGTGAAGAACGATTTCTGCAATCCGCATCAGATGATCAGAGACGGAAGAAAAATTGCTCTAAGAACGGAATTTTTCAGAGAATTCCTTTCATCTTGCAGAGTATTCCTTGTGAATACGAGAACAAAAGCGGAAGATACGCAGGAAACGATCAGGAAGATAATCCGTTCCGGGTGAGAACTGTCTTAACAGGATTTCTTAATTCTATGGAAGATTCTGTTACATCGCAGTCGTAGGCGACGATGTGCACTCCGTTCCTTTCGGCTTCGATCAGTGCTTCGCCGAATTCAGGATGTGTTTCGTAATTCGGTGTGAAGTATCTCACATCTTTCATCTGAATCAGGAAGAAGATGTACGCATCGTACCCTTCTTTCACGCATTCAGTCAATCCTTTTACGTGTTTCAGACCTCTCTCGGTAGGTGCGTCGGGGAATAATGCAATGCCGTCTTTCTCCAAAGTAACGCCTTTTACCTCGACGAAGCATTTTTTCTTACCTTCCGCAAAGAAATCGAAACGGGAATCGCCGTGAACGGTTTCGCTTTTTACTGTTTTCAATCCGTCTATCAATCCGATACGTGGAAGACTTTCTTCCACAACACGGTTCGGGATCTGACTGTCGATATTGATCAGACGTTTTCCTTTGTATACGGCAATAACATCGTATTTTGTCTTACGTTCGGGATTATCGGATACACTGAGTACAACTTTCACTCCTTTGATCAGGAGTTCTTTGCAGCGCCCTGTATTTTTTACGTGACATTTCTCAACTTTACCGTCGATTTCAACCGAAGCGATGAATCTGTTCGGCCTTTCGATGAAAATTCCCGTAAGGGCACTGTTATAATGCATCGATTCACATCTCTTTCAGGTCGGGATGATGCTCAATTAACCAATTGTATGTGGAAATCATCCACGGTACGACGGTGTATCCGTCTTTTGAAATTGTATAGAAAACCGCTTTGTCGGTTTCGGTACGTTCGATAAGATCCGCTTCTTCGAGATTCTTGAGATGTCTCGAAAGTACGGCCTGTGTTATCGGAGATAACAGTCTTTTCAGTTCGTTGAATCTCTTCGGCCCGTAGTATAATTCGTAAAGAATACGTAAGTTCCAGCTGTTGCCGAACGATGACAGATAGGCATCGATAACTTTGCAGATATTCTCCCTTTCCGTCATGCCGTCGCGATTATTATCCGATAATATAAACACCGATGCCCGGAACATCGGATTGTTTGATTCCTGAACATAACAAAATCAGTTATATCTTCGTTGTAATCACCGGACTATGGATGTAAGTGCCGCAGATATTCTTCTCATCGCACTGGGCGGAGCGATAGGTGCGGTACTGAGGTTTTCGGTAGGGCAGGTTGTGAATACCGAACAGTTCCCGTGGGCTACGTTTGCCGTCAATATCTTAGGTACATTCTTCCTTGCGCTGATAACATTCTCATTCCCCGGAATATCGACAGGTGCCAGACTGTTTCTTTTTACGGGATTCTTCGGTGCATTTACGACGATGTCTACATTCTCCCTGGAAACAGTGAATCTCTATTTTGACGGACGTATTGCGGATGCTGCATTCAATTTCATTCTGAACGCAGGATTGTGCGTCATAGGTGCAATCTGCGGAAGGTATGCGGGACTTGCGATCGTGGGCTGATTAAACGGTATTTTGTAAGATACTGCCTTCTTAATAACTTCGGATGCAATCTATTGCCGATGACCGAAGGCAGGCTCGGTATGATTGTTTGTCCTATGCTCGAGGACGAAGCTATCTACAACATTGAGCACGACAGTGAGGTAAAGAGAGTATATCTTGTAAGAAGTGCTTATAATACCACGATTATCCCCAAACTGAGGCAGCACGGCGTGGAATTCACCCCCGTTGACGAAACAACGATTCTCAACGGAAATTACGAACACGACGGCTACACCGTGATCATTTGGACGATGTTTATGGGACTCCATGAGGACACGGACATGCTGAAAATGGAGATGATGAGTCAGATTGTCAAAATCTTCAGAGCTGTCGATACGATAATGCTCTATTACGGCAGATGCGGAAGGGCATTGGATTCCATCTGTGATTGGGCTTATGAGACTGTTCCCACGCCTGTATGTATTTTCAGAAACAGAGACGGTTCCGTCTGCGACGATTGCATATGCATCCCTGTCGGAGGTACCGAGAGATATCTCAGTCTTCTCCGCAAATATCCCGGAAGACTGTACTTTACGCCTGCTATGGCAAGTAATTTCGAGGGATTCATGTCATCTATGGAATTATTCAACGGCATTGATACCGGAAATCAGGAGATTATGAGAATAATCCTCGACATGGCAGGTTACACCACAATGATGCGTGTTCAGACCGGAAACGGAGATCAGGAGCATTTCGATGAGAATATCAAGGCATTTGCCGAAAAATACGATTTGAAATGCACAGAACTCGAAGACGGTTGGGCAACAAACGATCTTGCCGATTTCAATTATGACAATGCAAAACGTGTTATGTCCCGTTGGATTACCGAAGGAAAGAAGGAAAGGGTGATTCCCGATGCTGAGTGAAAGCGAAATCAACAGACTTTTTGACATGGGATTTGACTGTTCGCAGATTGTCTTCGGAGAGATTGCACCGAGATACGGAATCAGAAAGGAAGATGCATACCGTATCGCAGGATGTTTCGGAATCGGTATGGCACAGGACGGCGTATGCGGTGCGGTAACCGGAGGAATGATGGCTCTCGGATTGGCATTCGGAAACGATTCTCCCGGAGATTTATCGGGGAAAGATGCCTTGTTTAAGAAGAGGGATGAGTTGGTTTCGAGATTCAGGGAAATCAACGGAGAAATCAACTGTCCGTTACTGCTGGGACAGTGTATTCACACCCTCGGAGATCTTATGATTACGAGGAGTACGGGAATATACGAAAAGTGTCCCAAATACTGCGTAGATGTACTCAGAATCCTCGATGAAATGCTCAACTGATTACTTGGTTACACCGTTGTTCCTTACATATTAAGTACTCTCAGACAGATTACAATTTAGGTGAATCTAATGGTAGCAATTCCCAAAGAAGTAGTTGACATCGTACCCAATGCGATCAAGGTTCTGGAGACAGTTTCCGAGTGCGGACAGCCTCACGCAATTGTCTGCGGAAGCATCATGGTCATCGGCGAATCCAAAGTTGCAGTCGGTGAAGTTCTCATGAAGAGAGCAAAGGCAAACATCCTTGCAAACGGAAAAGCGACAATGCTCATCTCCGCAGTACCGAAATCCTACGAACTCGTTCTCGAGAATGCAAAACGCGAGGATTCAGGACCCCTGTTCGACCAGATGAAAGCAGGACTCGCAGAGCACAAACTCCCCTGCTTCGGAGTTTGGACATTCGATGTCAAAGAAGTCTGGGACGAGGGTGCCGGACCTACTGCAGGCACAAAGATTGCCTGAAAAAAAACCTGAAACAAGAGGAGGAAATTCCTCCTCTCATTCCAATTCTATATAGAAAGACACGGGTCTGAATCCGTCGTTGCATGAAACCATTGCGGAATGCTCGTCTTTCATCCATCCGTTGCAGAAGTTTCCTCCGCCGTTGACGAGAATGGTGACAAATGGTTCGATTGTCTTCCATGCACTGTCGCAGAAGCCTTCCGGTTTCTGATTTCCGTTCGTAATCCAAATATCTCCTATGTGTATGTCGCACGGATTCTCGAGCGGATTCTCGTATTTCTTCATAAGATCGGGATACTGTGTCCTCCTCACTGCCGTGATTCTGCAGTTTACCATAATGTGCAGTAGCATCTAACGGATGATAAATCCGTTTATTTACGCCAATGGTTTCACGAAAGAATATTAACGCATCGGCGAGATAACCGTCAGGATGAAGATTATCGCCTTCGATTCTGAATGTTCCCGTGACATCGGGCTTTACTGCGAACTCTGTATGTTCGGTTACGCCGTGGCGGATGAATCGTTCAATATCGAAGTTTCGAAACAGATTTTCGTCAACGCATCCAAGCCTACAGGCAGATCCAAGAAATTCTGCCGTACGGATTATTCGAAATTCAAAAATGCACCGAGATACAGAGTTGTGAGATCGCAGATTGAGAGTATCTTCGGAAAAGAAGACACTGTCCTGATCTCACATTCTCCCGAGATTACTTTCAGATATCTCTGCTGTATGGACCGCAGAGAAGGTCTCGGACCGATGAGGTGTAATGTTCTCGACATTAAATCAATGGTCAGAAATTATGCCGACATTCCTTCGTACAGTCTTTCCGCTATCGCAAAACTCTTCGGAATACCGTATGACAGCAAAGAATCCAATGTGGATGCGAAGACGTGCATACGCATTTTCCAATATCTCTGCAAAGAGGAAAACACAGACCCTATCCACCTTATAGAAATGTGCGGAAAAGGTGCAGTTGTCGATTCCGAAGTTGTCTATCACTCCACGTTACTCAGTTTCAAGAAGGAACGTCTTCAGAAATACTATGACGGAATGATGCATCATGACGGTTTCCTCAACGGAAAGATATTCTCGATGGCGGAATCTTTCGAAGATCAGAGAATCGAGATAGGTTTCCGTATTGCTGAGTATGTTACATCGAACGGAGGAAAACTTACACGTAAAGTTTCCGAATCATCATCCTTCGTCTGGGACGGTAACATCGATTCCAAGAGATTGGAATCTGCGAATCTTATGCCCGATGATACAATGAGTATCATCACAACGGATGAACTCTTCGCGATGCACAATGCGGAGGTAAACGATGGAAATCAGACCGATAGCACACATTCGGACTGATTTCGGCGAGAAGTTCGGGATACCCCGTCAGAGCAATCTCGTTAAGAATATCGGAAAGATTGTTTTCGAAGAAGAATTCAGAGATCCCGAAGCCGTAAGAGGAATCGAAGGTTTTTCCCATCTTTGGCTGATATTCGATTTTTCAGAGAATCACAGAGAAGGATGGTCTCCGACGGTACGTCCTCCGAGACTCGGAGGAAATACAAGAATGGGTGTATTTGCAACGAGATCTCCCTTCAGACCTAACAATCTGGGTCTTTCTTCGGTGAGATTGATTTCTGTTGAAAATGACGGTTCCTTGGGAACAGTTCTTACCGTCGAGGGCGCCGATTTATTGGATAATACTCCGATTTACGACATCAAACCGTACATTAAGTTCACAGACTGTCACGAAAATGCAGTCTCGGGATTTTCGGAAGATGTTTTTGATCATTGTCTCAAAGTCGATTGCGATGAAAATCTTCTTTCCGTGTTCTCGGAATCCGAACGCGAAACACTCGTCGGATGTCTCAGTCAGGATCCCCGTCCGTCCTATCAGGGCGACGGAAGGGAATACGGGATGATGTTTGCAGGTTACAACATAAAATTCACGGTAGACGGTGACATTCTTACAATAACCGCAGTCACCCGCAGTATCGAATGAGACTTGCGACGATAATATTAATAGTCCCTCCATCAATCGCGCGCACAGATAATATGGCAGCTCTCATTAGGGACTCATGCACTGTGAATGTCGGTGACGGAGAGGTCACTGTCAGAGGATGGATACAGGATACGAGGAATCTCGGAGGTATCTCATTCGTCGCACTGAGGGACAGGTACGGAGTGATTCAGCTCACACTCCCCAAGAAGAAGATCGAACCCGAATTGTTCAAAACACTCACAACACTTTCAAGGGAATCTGTTGTAGAAGTGACCGGTGAGGTCAAAGAGAGCAATCAGACTGAATTAGGTCTTGAAATCATTCCTTCCGGAGTGAAAGTCTTCTCCGAAGCGGCAACACCTCTGCCTATGGGTGTTATCGACAAAGTCAACGTGGAAATGGATACACGTCTCAACAACAGGTTCATGGATCTCAGAAAACCTGAGGTAAGAGCTGTATTCGAACTCAGATCTCTCATGGTAAGGCTTATCACCGAAATCATGGAGGAGAAGAATTTCATTCAGGTCAACACACCGAAGATTGTCGGTTCCGGTGCGGAAGGAGGTGCAACACTCTTCCAGATTGAATATTTCGGAAGGAAAGCATACCTCGCACAGTCTCCTCAGCTTTACAAACAGATGCTGATGTCCACGGGACTTGACAGAGTATTCGAATTGGGTCCCGCATTCCGTGCGGAGAAATCGAACACAAACCGTCACGTTACCGAATTTATCTCATTCGACGGAGAGTTCACATGGATTGACAGTCAGGAAGATGTCATGCGCATGATTGAGACTGTTATCGATTATGTGCTTAAGGGACTGAAAGAGCGCGGAAAGAAACAGTTGGAAATTCTCGGTAAAGAGATCAACGTTCAGCCCACCCCCTACCCCATACTCACATATGCCGAGTGTCTCAAGATTGTCAACGACGCAGGCCTCGGTCTGAAAGACGGTGACGATCTCGGTACCGAGGGTGAGAAGATTGTCGGAGAGTACATGGCAGGCAAAGGAAAGGACCTCTACTTCATCGCAGAATATCCCGAAGCCGCCAAACCGTTCTACATCATGGAGAAGGACGGAACACCGTACTCCTACTCATTCGATCTTGACTACAAAGGTCAGGAAATCTCATCCGGAGGACAGAGGGAGCACAGGTACGACAAACTTATCGCAAGGATGGAGAAACTGGGCCTCAATCCGGAAGACTTCACATTCTACACGGACGCATTCAAATTCGGAATGCCTCCGCACGGCGGATGGGGAATCGGTATCGACAGGCTCATCACGAAGATGTTGGACCTTCCCAACGTAAGAGAAGGCATTCTCTTCCCCAGAGATATGTCGAGACTCCTCCCGTGAGGAGTTGAGAAAAAACCCCTTTGCGGGGGATTGTGTGGCTTATCTGTGTTCCACACATTCCCCGCAGAAGGGACATTCATTGAGTTTTGTTGTTCTGTTTGTGTTCGAAATGTAGAGATTTGATTCATCTTCATCTTCGAACGGAATGATTCTTCCCATTCTGATATACTCGCGGAGTTTTTCGCAGCATGCGGTTATAGTGAAATCGTTTGCTATCGTAAGTCTTCCCGTAATCGGGATTGAGTCGGCAAGTTTATCGATGATGTCCGATAACGCTTTTCTCGAACCCTGGGTATGTACTTTGTACGAACGTCTGTAAAGGCTGTACGCAGTCCACGGATCTTCCTTGATGCCCCAACCGTTTTCATACATCTTACCGAGGTGTAACTGAGCTTCACCGTCGTTTTTGATGGCGGCATCCTGAAGATAGATGAACGCTTCGACGTAATCGATCTCCACTCCGTAGCCGTAGAGGTACGAGACTCCCAATTCAACCTGTGACTGCAGATCGCCTTCTTTTGCCTTGGCTTTCAATCCCTCGATGTCCTTGTAAACCATCTTTTCACCTTCTGCGATTCGGAGGATTCAGGACAATATCCTTCTGCCTCTGCTTACCTTGCATGGAATGTTCGACTTTTATATTGTTCGCAGTACCCCATTCTTTTCCCGTGTAATACATCAGAGTGGAGACTGTCGAAGGAGTCGGAGTGAATATCTGTATCTGTTCCGGATTGGTTTTCAGACGGTTTCTGCAGAAAGCCGACAGTTCTTTCATATCGTTTTCCGTGCAGCCGGGATGGGCTGCAATCAGATAGTATGTAAGGAACTGATCGTTTTTCAGTTCCTCTTCGATTTTACAGAATCTGTCTCTGAATTCAAGCAGTACATCTCTTCCGGGTTTGCCCATCTGTCTGAGAACACTGTCGCAGACGTGCTCGGGTGCGATTTTCATCTGTCCCGATATGTGGTATCTGCAGACATCTTTCAGGAAGTCATTTCCGTGTTCTTTGTCGGCGACAATCATATCGTAACGTATTCCCGATGCGATCGATACTTTTCTTACACCGGGGACGTTTCTGATTTCGGCGAGAAGTGACTGATATTTCGAATGATCGATCGGAAGTTCTCTGCACGGTTTGGGATAAAGACATCTTTTGTTCTGACATGCTCCGATTTTGTGTTTTTTGGGGCAGTCGATACCGTACATGTTGGCAGTAGGACCTCCGACATCGTTGATGTGACCGTTGAATCCCTTCTTCGAAGCCATTTTCTTTACTTCTCTGAGAATAGATTCTTCACTTCTCGATGTTACGATTCTTCCCTGCATCATTGCGATAGCGCAGAAATTGCATTCACCGTAACATCCTCTGAGTACTGTGACGGAATTTTTGATTGTCTCCATCGCTTTTACGGGGCCGTTCTTCAGATAGTATGGGTGCACTGCATTCTCAAAATCCATTTCGTAGATGCGGTCTAATTCTTCCGTAGATAATGTTTCAGAGGGAGGATTCTGTATCAGGTAACGGTTTCCGTGTTTCTGCGCTATACCTTTAGCGGTAATCGGGTCGTTGTTGTGATAGAATATTCTGAAAGCTGAGATGAAATCATCTTTCGAAGAAACGCATTCTTCATAGCTCGGAGTGATAACATATCCTTCCGGAACTTTATCCGACATATAGCAGATTCCGCGGATTTTTTTCCAGTCTTTACCGTCTCTGAGACACTGTGCCAGACGGAGATTCGATAATTCCGCCATACCGTATGTGACGATGTCCGCTTTTGCATCCGGTAAGATAGATCTTCTTAATTTATTGGACCAGAAATCGTAGTGAACGAAGCGTCTCAGACTTGCTTCCACTCCTCCGAGTACGATGGGTTTGCCTTTATGGTACTTTTTGATGAGATTTGTATACGCAATACATGCTCTGTCGGGACGTCTGTTGTTCAGACCTCCGGGTGTGAAATCATCATCCTTGCGGAATTTGAGTGTGGGAGTGTAATTAGCTACCATCGAGTCTACGCAACCCGCGGTAACCGACCAGAACAACTCCGGTTCTCCCAGTCTTCCTACGTCTTCATCGGAATCGATCGAAGGCTGTGAAATTATCCCGACTTTGAACCCGTTCTCAATGAGCCAGTGGCCTATTACGGCGGCCCCGTTGTATGAGGAATCGATGTACGTATCGCCGGATACGATTATCACGTCGAGGGACGTCCAACCGAGTTTTCTCATATCCTCCCGGGTCGTCGGGATGAACATCAGATCTTCCTCTCCATGACATAATCGTCCATGAAGTATCCGTTGCCGATATCGGATTTGCATTCGTCGGCAATCGTGAATCCCATTTTCTTGTAGAAGTCCACAGTCGGGTTTCCTTTGTTGACTCTGAGATATTCCGTATGGAGGTTGTTGTCTTTGGCGTAGGAGTCCGCAATATCCATTATTTTCCTTCCGTAACCGTTGCCGCGGTAGGATTTCAGGAGATAGACTTTGCTGATGTACAGGCGGTCGCCTTCATTGACAAACGAAGTATAACCGATCGGAGTGTCTTCATCCCTGATTATAACGAATTTGTAACCTTCATCCATTTCCTTTCTGATCATTGCGTTGGAGTGGTAGGTGTTGAGCATATAGTCTATCTGCTCTTTGGTGAGAACGTCTTTGTAACATTCATACCAAATCTCGGATGCCAATGAAGATACTGTGTCAGCAGTTTCATCCACTGCGGAAATGTCCCTGATGAGCTGGGGAATTCCCTGTTCAAAGTTCACACCGAATCTGACATCCGTCTTTGCGGAAAATGTTCTCTTAATGCTTCCCACTGTGTAATCGACTGCGATTCTCATCGAATCCGCAAGAGTACGTCCGCTCATGTATGCCGCGGTGAATGCGGAACCGAAGACATCACCCGTACCGTGATAGTATCCCGGAATTCTGTCGGAGAAGTAGAACGATTTCTCTCCCGTCTTTGGATCGTATGTTGCCGCACCCAATTTGATGTTATCAAAGTATACGCCCGTAAGAACAACACTGCAGTTTCCGATCTTCGAGAGTCTTTCCATAAGACCTTCTATGTATTCGGGCGTGTACGGCCCTTCAACGTATTCCTCACCGAGCATGAGTGTTGCCTCGGTGATGTTCGGCATTATAACATCCGCTTTTTCACAGACTTTACGCATACCGGCAGGGAACGAACTGTCAAAGACAGGGTAGAGTTTTCCGCTGTCCGCCATAACGGGATCGACAATTCTTATTCCGTCGATTCTGTCGAATGTTTCGCAGACGATATCGATCTGTTCGAATGAACCCAAAAATCCGGTGTAAATTGCATCGAATTTAAGGTCGAGTGTCTTCCAGTGATCGATTATCGGCATAATGTCATCGGTAAGGTCGCGGTATGTGTATCCCGTGAAACCTCCGGTGTGTGTGGAAAGTACCGCTGTAGGAATAACGGTGCATTCCATGCCTGCAGCCGAAATAATCGGAAGAGCGACCGTAAGCGAACATCTGCCGAAACAGGAAATGTCATGAATCGCCAATATGCGTTTCTGTCTCATCGCAGTCGCTATCCGCTGAATTGTATATAAGGTCTGTTTCTTTACGTTATTTTTCTGTTTGAAGAGTAATTTCCTTCCGATACTCACGGGGAAAATGATTATTACATACCGGGCCGTTGAAGCGGATGATGAGAATCACCGATGAGCATTTGGAACAGGCCCTCAGAGAATACAACGATAAGGTATCTGATTTGGAAACAGACGGTACCGACGAGGAACTTCTGGAAGCTTTAGTCAACAGAAGTACGATTCTGATGCTCATGGGTTCGTATACTTCGGCGATGACGGATTTGGAAGATGCGATTGAGCTTTCCGAAGGTATGAAGGATATCGATGTCGGCACTTACGTCAAGATGTACGAGAACCGCGGACAGTTACTCTGCGGCGAAGACAACGAAACGATGGTTGAAGATTATCGGAAAATCGTTTCGAGACTCGGTGAAATCAGCGGAGAGGTACGTCATTACGACAGGAAAGGACTGATCGTAATGTGTGTCGAGTGTTCTGCGGATTTAATCGATTACGAATATTACGAAAATTCAGTTCCATTCACACAGAAAGCGATACAGCTCATCGGCGATGCGAACGATGAGTGGACGATGAACAGAACCGTTCAGCTTTACAATCTCATCGGAGAAGCGGATACAGGTATGGAACTCAATGACAATGCCGCAGATGCTTATTCCGTTTCGATAAAGGCAGGTGAACGTCTGTACGGAGTATCCCGTATTGACGATCCGATGGAACTTGTTACGGCCTACATTCACAGAGGGGATTTTTTCGAAACATCCGACAAAGAAAAAATGTGGAAAGATCACGAAAGAGCTGCGGAAATTCTTGAAGAGATGAATGAAATCAACAGACTTTCGGATGTTACTCTGTTGGTGAATTTACATCAGGCTATCGCTTCTTCGATGATGGAATCGAGAGAGATCGAAAGAGCCGAGAAACATCTGATGAGAGCTATCAACCTCGGCGTTCCCGGAATGAAAGAAGCAATCAACGAACTGAAAAGGGAATGATTTCACAGGTGTTCCTTCATGAATCCCGATACCGAGAAGGCCAAAGAGATACTCATCGAAGGAAAGTATACGTGTGTTGTCTGTCACGGTGAAGATATCGATATCTTCACGGAAAGAGGTGTAAAACCTCTGCTGTCTCTTCTCGATTCGGGAAAATCACTGAAAGGTTATTCCGCCGCGGACAAAGTGGTGGGAAGAGCATCCGCATTCATTTACACACTGCTGAATGTTAATGAAGTGTATGCACCTGTAATGAGTGCAGGTGCGGAGAAAGTTCTCAGGGAAAGCGGAATTTCCGTTTATTATGATGAACTTGTTGAAAAAATAATCAACCGTCAGGGAACGGGAATCTGCCCAATGGAAGATGCCGTTTCTTTATCCGTTATTGCGGAAGATGCCGTTGGGAAAATACGTAAAAGATTCTCGGAATTATCCGGATAACGCACTGAACATTCTGTCTTCATTTTGACTGTTTACAGTGCAGTGTCAGACACTCATATTTGTTACAATCCGACAGGTTAAAATAGACCTCGATTTTGAGCGGATTATGGTCCAAGAGAAGTGCTTCGTACCTACGAAGTTTACACTACTTACCGTACTGCTCGCCTCCACCCTCATGTTATTGGGCGGAGCTGCAGTGGCCCCCGCGCTTCCGGCAATCGCAGCAGCGTTTCCCGATGCAGGGGACATGACCGTTGATCTCGTTGTCACACTGCCCCCGTTGGCAGTCGCACTGTCGGGTCTTTTTATCGGAGCATTGGCCGACCGTATCGGAAAAGTCAGGGTTTTAATCGGATCCCTGCTCATATTCGGTGTTGCCGGTGTGTCCGGATTTTTCCTCGAAGATCTTATGCTGCTTTTGGTCGGCAGATTCTTCGTCGGTGTCGGTATTGCGGGAATAACATCATGTTGTTCCGCATTGATTACCGAATACTATCACGGAGATGTCCGTCTGAAGGTTTTGGGATATCAGACTGCGGCAATGGGATTGGGAATTCTGATTCTTGAAGTCGGAGGAGGCACTCTCGCCGAGTTCGGATGGCATGAACCTTTCCTCATCTACTCAATCGGTTTCCTGATTTTACTTATGGCGATTGTCTCCATGAGAGAGCCGGTGAACGATGCCGTCGTTACAGATATGCCCGACCGTGAGTGCAGTAAGAAAGCGATTATAGTCAGTTATCTGGGTATTGCGGTGACGATGATCGTCATGTACGCACTGCCCACGAAGCTTGCTTCTTATGTTATGCAGACTACGGATGCATCAACAACACTCATCGGTCTTGCATTGGGACTGAACGGTGTGTTCAATGCTGCAATCTGTCTTATGTACAGGAGAATAACAACCGTTGTGCCGAGGACGTATCTTCTTACAGTCGGTCTCGGACTTATGGCGGCGGGAATGATCCTTCTTTCAGTATCAGGAGACATTGTGTGGATAATCATCAGTTCCTGCGCTGTCGGTATGGGTGTGGGTATGTGTACCACCACTGTGATGAACATTCTCTCCGACAATGTTACGCCGGCAAGTTCGGGTAAAGTCATGGGAGGATACACCACATTCTTCAACCTGGGTCAGTTTGTTTCAACATTCGTCATTGCGGGAATGATTTCCCTGACGGGAGGACTGAAAGGACTGTATCTTTCGATGGGAATAATCGCTGCTGTTGCAGCTGTTGTTTTCCTGCCGTTAATGTTGAGCATAAAGAGAGAATGAAACATTCGGGGCCCGGAAGGGCCCCTTCAATGTTGATTTTATTGTTTTTCGTAATTATTCAATCGTCATTCGCAGAATAACAATGTCGGCAAACGCCGTCTTATCCGTATGTGTTTTATTCGGTATGTTGATACTATTTCCATGGAAGGAACCGACGACATACGTAAGAAGTGGGAACAGGAACGTTCCAAGCACCCCTCCGTCGGAGAGGGAAAGTGTGCCGAAGAACTGCAGAGGATGTGGGACGATTCTGCGGACATCTACGATGATTCCGCATATTCGTACATAGCCAATGACATGGTTCACAAACTGGTCGGGAGAGGAGTTCTGAATAAGAATTCAACAGTTCTCGACATCGGATGCGGTACGGGCTCCTTCGCATTCAACATATCTCCGTTCGTTTCCCGTGTAATCGGTACCGACGGCAGTGAAAAAATGATCGACAGGATGATGTTTTCCGCCGAAGAAAAAGGCGTGAAGAATATCGAACCGTTACTTGCGGACTGTTTCCACATTCCGTCGGAAACTGTGTGTGATGTGGCATTTACATCATTATGCCCCCCTATGAACGATCCCGATGCGTTACTTCTGATGGAGAAACATTCTTCGGAGTACTGTGTGTATATTTCATCGGCAAACATCGGTCACGGGATTGAGATCGAGATATGGGAAGCACTCGGATGCGATTATTCCTATGCCGGTTATGACATCTCGTATCCGTATGAGTTTTTAACATCGATAGGAAGGGATGTAGAAATTTCTTATTTCACTCAGCGTAACGCATCATCCGTGCCGGAGAAGAAATGTGTCGAAATGTACACAAGATTCCTTTCCAATTACCGTACGCTGACGGATAAAGAGAAAGATATCGTGAAGAATATCGTCAGAAAACATTCCGTCGACGGTTTTGTGGATATGTCACGCGATATGAGGATGGGAATGCTCATTTGGCGTGTTGAGTAATCCTTCGGATTTAATCTGTTTTTACTGAGCATTTAGCGGATGCTCTGTTTATTGTTTTTACAAATTTGTAAATGTAAATGTAAACTTAACAACAAATAAATACAAACACAGTGATGACAGAACTATGGGAATCTCGGAGACACTGAAAGCAGAAGGTAAACTGTCCGATATTGCGGAGAGATTGGGAATATCCCGCCCTACACTGTACAAATACATGGGAAAGTACGACGAAGGGGAGACTGACGGAATACCCTCCGATGTTTTGGATTATTTCAGAAGATATAGGATTCCGTCCGAAGAACCGTCTGGGGATGTTTCTCTGTCATCAGACTGCCGTATCATCACAAAGTGCTTCTCCGACGGAAAGAGATTCATGATTGTACCTTTCGACAGCGAATCCGAGGAAGGCAGTGAATACAGACTGATCCTTTACACAAAATTCGGCCGCGAATACAGGAAAATCGGCACATACTACACTAAGATCGACAGAGATTTCTTCCTCATTGACGATATCGTTTACAGCAGAGATCTGTTCTACTGTGTGTACAGATGCATTTCCGAAGGAGGATCGTCTGTTGTCGATACCGATTATTCGTCGGGAATGTGTCAGCTCAGAAGATGATTTTAATCAAAAATTCTCATTACGTAATTATTTCCGACTTCATTTATTGTATTCTCTGATCAAATTGTTTATTGTTTCCTCTGTGAAAAAACGCTTTGTAATCCAAGATTTGCATTCTTCGAAATTAGAATCGAAAAAGACTGCCCCGATTATCGCTTCCAAATATTGGTTATGATTACTGTATGGTGGACGTATAGTCACTTCAAAATCTGGGAGAAAACTATATTCGTTGAATGCATAATTCATCAATTCAATTTCGTCAGACATTCTTTTGAGAGTACCGTTATCTTCTAATCTTGCTTTAATTTCTGTGATGTCGCCCTTACAATATCCACGTTTGAATAACTGTTCGCTTAATATTGTACTCAATACAGAGTCACCCACGACAGACAACGAGTCATTGTAACAGTTCTTTGATTTCCTTCCTGTTTCTTTAATGTTAATTTTTTTCAGCATACATTGCGTCGGCAAGATTCAAAATGTTATTGAATTGATAGCCAAGTATCTTTTCCAACTCATGCATTTTACTTTCAACAATTTCTTTTTCAAGTTCTTTTGAAAAGGTTATTTCTTCTCTGAAACAGCAATTCGACACGATTTATCATTTTGATTAGTGATGATTAATAGTTTTGGTTACCATTGATGACATTTTATAACCGGATTATGATAGTAAGAAATGTGATCGAAATACAACATTTGTTAATTACTCAAAAATTGGTTTATCGTTTTTACCTGGGGTAAAAACGTTGAAAATAAATTTTGTCATTAATTAATGAAACAGTGCCAGAAGGCCTAATTTTTCATTCTATTGACGTTAACAAAAATTATAGTCAAAACAAGAAATTTCTGATTTGATTCTTTGTAATAAATCATACATTCAGAAATTAAATCGAAAGAGGATGATGCAGCATTCAGTAAATGGGTCAACCTAATCTGCAATCAAACTCAGACAACAACTGTTGACAAAATTAGAGGGAGTGGTGGGCCCCCCCGGATTTGAACCGGAGTCTATGCCTCCCGAAGGCACAAGTATACCAAGCTAACCCAAGGGCCCTTGAACCACCCTATTAAATCATTGATAAAAAAGGTTTCTACGCCCCAGTGCGGGGCAGGGTCCGACAGCGCTCAGGACATCATATTCCTGAGCACTGTCTGGAGGATACCGCCGTTTCTGATGTACTCAATCTCAGCGGGTACGTCGACTCTGCAGATTGTCCTGAACTCAAGTTTCTTGCCGTCTCTGTATGCGGTGACTTTGACTTCACACTTCGGCGAAATATCACTGAGTTCGATGTCGAAGACTTCTTTTCCGTTGAGTCCCAGTGTATCCATGTTCTGACCGTCGAGGAACTGTAACGGAACGATTCCCATTCCGACGAGGTTGGATCTGTGAATCCTTTCGAACGATTCCGCGATAACAGCTCTGACACCGAGGAGGTACGGACCTTTCGCAGCCCAGTCTCTCGAACTTCCCGTTCCGTATTCTTTGCCTGCGAGAACGATAAGAGGAGTTTTGTCTTCGATGTATCTTCTCGATGTTTCATAGATTGTATCCACTTTGTTTTCGGGAACATACAGAGACCAACTTCCCTCGGTTCCGGGTGCGAGTCTGTTCTTAAGTCTGATGTTTGCGAAGGTTCCTCTTACCATGACTTCGTGGTTTGCCCTTCTCGAACCGTATGAGTTGAAGTCTTTCGGCTCAACACCTAACGAAATCAGATACTTTCCTGCATCGGATGTTGCCGCGAATGCACCTGCGGGTGAGATGTGATCCGTTGTAATCGAATCTCCGAGAGATGCCAATGCATGTGCCCTTTCGATGTTGTCAATCTTCGGTTCTTCGGAGATGTTGTCAAAGAACGGAGGGTTTCTGATGTAAGTGCTCTTATCATCCCACTCGAAGAGTGCTCCTTCGGGTGCTTCGATTGCTTTCCATCTGTCGGAACCTTCGAAGATATCCGAATACTGTTTTGTGAAAGTTTCCCTCGTGACGTACTTCTCGGTAACTTCCGCAATCTCTTCCTCGGTGGGCCAAATGTCCTTGAGGAAAACATCCTTTCCGTTGAACTGTCCCAGAGGTTCCGTTCCGAGATCGATGTCAACACGTCCCGCAATCGAGAATGCGACTACGAGAGGGGGCGAAGCGAGATAGTTTGCCTTTACGTCGGGGTGGATACGTCCTTCGAAGTTCCTGTTGCTTGATGCGATTGCCGCGGCAACAAGATTGTTTTCACGGATCTTCCTTGAGATTTCGGGATCGAGAGGACCGCTGTTACCGATACATGTCATGCATCCGTAACCTGTTACGTTGAATCCGATTTTTTCAAGATATTCCAACAATCCTGAGTTCTTCAGGTATTCCGTTACAACCCTTGAACCGGGTGAAAGCGATGTTTTGACGTAATCCATCGGTTTAAGTCCGAATTCGACCGCTTTCTTTGCGACAAGTCCCGCAGTAATCATTACCGACGGGTTCGCTGTGTTTGTACAGGATGTGATTGCCGCAATCGCAAGGAAACCGTCCCTGAGGCCTTCGGCCTCTTTCTGTTCCCTTACTCCCAACTCATCCAATGTTGCGCGGAACGTTGTCCTCATGTTGCAGAGGGGAATCCTGTCCTGAGGTCTCTTGTGACCTGCAAGCGAGGGATAAACATCCGCAAGATCCAATTCGAGCATATCGGTGTACTCGGCTTCGCCGTCGTACCAAAGTGTCTGCTCTTTTGCGTATTTGATTACGGTATCGATATGTTTCTCATCTCTTCCTGAAAGTCTGAGATAATCGATTGTTTTCTGATCGATGGGGAAGAATCCCATCGTTGCACCGTATTCAGGACCCATGTTTGCAATGGTGGCCCTGTCTGCGAGACTGAGATTCTGATATCCTTCTCCGCAGAATTCCACGAATTTTCCTACGACGCCGACTCTTCTGAGCATCTGTACGATTGTCAGAACAAGATCGGTTGCGGTTACTCCCGGCCTCAGCTTACCCGTGAGCCTGAATCCGATGACATCGGGGAGTTTCATGTAACAGGGCTGTCCCAGCATAACCGCTTCCGCTTCGATACCTCCGACACCCCATCCGACTACTCCGAGTCCGTCGATCTGTGTTGTGTGTGAATCAGTACCGAAACATGAATCGGGATATGCGGTGAGTTTACCGTCTTTCTTAACGCAGTGTACCAAAGGCGAAAGGTATTCGAGGTTGACCTGGTGGCAGATTCCTTTTCCGGGAGGTACGGCACGGAAATTGTCGAATGAGTTTTGAGCCCATTTGAAGAGAGCATATCTTTCTTTGTTTCTTTTGAAATCGATCTCTTCGTTCTTGGCTTCCGCATCCGCGGTTCCCGCATAATCGACCTGAATCGAGTGGTCGATAACAAGATCGACGGGAACGAGAGGATTGATTCTCTTCGGGTCTCCGCCCATTGAATCGACTGCGGCTCTCATCGAAGCGAGATCGACAACCGCCGCACCTCCGGTAAGATCCTGAAGGAGGACACGTGCCGGGATGTACGGGAATTCGTTTTCCGTGTTTTTTTC
The DNA here is from genome assembly GCA_963643255.1 of Candidatus Methanomethylophilaceae archaeon. Taxonomy (GTDB): domain Archaea; phylum Thermoplasmatota; class Thermoplasmata; order Methanomassiliicoccales; family Methanomethylophilaceae; genus Methanarcanum. The sequence goes on along the minus strand of CAVIIW010000002.1, from coordinate 63,784 downwards.
GGAATTCCACGATGCGACTGTTGCAACGTCGTCATCTGTAATCATTTTCCCGTCTTTCTGCCTGAGCAGAGATTCCACGAGTACTTTGACGGAATACGGCATCTTCTTCAGATCTTTGATGATGCCCTGCGATTCCAATTCCCTGAGGCTGTAGTATGTAACTTCGCCCTCGTCCGTACTCAATGTCTTCCTGCAATCCTCGATCCTTACCATCGGATACACCTTATGATATCGGTGATGTTGGTATTATTTATAAGAATTAAGGGAACTGAGAAATTTCATGTGATGAATACGACGGCACTTCGGCATCATCATATCCCATTATATCGGTGAAATCAAATGAGGGTGCATGGGTTTAATCGATTCATCGACACATGACGGACCGCGCAGCACGTGGTATGTTCAGATTGCTTTGATTCTTATTTCACTGATTATGGCTGTTGTCTGTCTCATTGATGCTTTTCCGAAGTCGTCGGATGAATCGGTGAAGATTCTTCTCGACCGTCTTGTCGTTGCATTGTCCGTGTTCATGATGATACTCTACGCAACAGTCGGTTACCCCAAAGAAGGTCCGATTCACATCGCAGGATGTATCGGTGTTTTCATTCTTACCGGACTTTCGTATTTTGTTTTCCTGAATGACGGAATTACATTTACGAACGTTCTTTATGTTGTTTTGATCGAAGTTTCCGCAGCGGTACTTATTTTATCTCTGTTCAGAGGAGACAGGAAACTGACCGATCAGTCTTCGGTTACGACTGTATTCGCAACAGCGGTAATGACTGCGGTGGCAATCGCCGACATGCCGGATGCAGGTATGTATACAATTATGAGAATGATCGTTCCGATATTCGCCATTGTATCGTTTGTGCTGTTCTGCCGTATGAACAATAAGAGAATCTTCGGCTGATCTGTGTATATGCCAAACAGGTGTAATACGTTATTCGACGAACGATATGTTCGTCAATGATATATACACCGATTCTATACACTGTGTATGGAAGATGCGCTCAGAGAGAAGATGGCAGGCGAAATCGCACTGTCATCCGAACCCGGGAAGGCAATCAGGAAATGGAGAGAGGAGTTCGGCATCAGCCAACACCAGCTCGCGGATGCCATCGGGATGTCGCATTCCGTTATCAGCGATTATGAATCCGGAAGAAGGAAATCTCCCGGGGTGCAGATGGTCAGGAAAGTGATCGATGCTTTCATCGATATCGATAAAGCCGCAGGTTCGCCGACCATAAGAAAATACCAGCCTAACGAAAGGCCGGGATGCATTATCGACATGGGAGAATTTCCCGAAGGTGTAGATTTAAACAGATTCATCAAAGCGATTTCAGGCAGAAACATAGGATACGACGGTGTAAAGAAGAAGATTTACGGATACACCGTGGTAGATTCCCTGAAAACTATCATTTCACTGAATTCATCCGACTATATGAAAATCTACGGATGGAGCATAGAAAGAGCACTCATTTTCACGGATGTGCACTTCGGACGTTCGCCTATGGTGGCGATAAGGGCACACCCGCTTACACCGGCGGCCGTTGTCTATATCCAACCGGATAACAGCGATCCGCTCGCGATCAAATTGGCACAGTTGGAGAAAGTGCCGCTTATAGAAACCGATATGGAAATCGGAGATGTGATTAACAAGATCAAAACATTGACGGAGAGGACATGATGGAAGCAGGAATAGTCAGTTACGGAGCATACGTGCCCAGGAATAGGATTCTTCCGGAAGAGATCGGAAAGGTCTGGGGTGTTGACGGCAAAGCCACGGGTAAGGGACTTTATATCAATCAGAAATCGGTCCCGTCGCCCGACGAGGATGTCGTCACAATAGCAACGGAAGCAGCAAGAGGTATGATGGCAAGGGTTCCCGAAGTGGATCCCAAAGACATCGGTGCCGTTTATGTGGGGTCTGAATCGCATCCTTATGCGGTAAAACCCACTTCGACAATAGTCGCAGAGGCAATCGAAGCAACGCCTGCGATGACTGCGGCGGATCTTGAATTTGCATGTAAAGCAGGTACCGCGGGAATTCAGATGTGTCTCGGTCTTGTGCTTTCGGGTATGACAAAATATGCCGTTGCGATAGGAGCGGACACATCCCAGGGTGCACCCGGAGATGCATTGGAATATTCGGCATCCGCAGGAGGAGCGGCTTTCCTCATCGGTTCGCAGAAGATTATCGCAAGAATCAATCACACACTTAGTTTTACAACGGATACTCCCGATTTCTGGAGAAGAGAAGGTCAGCCTTACCCCAAACACGGAGGAAGGTTTACGGGAGAACCCGCTTACTTCAGACACGTTACGTCTGCGGCAAAGATGATGTTCGACGCCATGGGTACCGAACCTGCGGATTATCAGTATGCGGTGTTCCATCAGCCCAACGGTAAGTTCCCTACAAGGGTAGCCGCACAGTTGGGATTCACAGAGGAACAGATTGCGAGAGGACTTCTTACACCGAATATCGGAAACACATACAGCGGTGCCGTTCCGTTGGGATTGTCATCCGTTTTGGATGTCGCCAAGCCCGGCGACAGGATTTTCGTTATATCATACGGTTCCGGTGCGGGAAGCGATGCATTCGATATCACAGTCACCAAAGAGATTACAAGATACAAGAGAGAAAACGCACCGACACTCGATCAGGTGCTCAGCGATGTTGTTTATCTCGATTATGCAAAATATGCCAAGTACAAAGGCAAGATTGTTTTACCGGAGTGATTAGGATGAGGGAAGTAGCAGTAATCGGAGTAGGAGTCACCAAATTCGGTGAACTTTGGAACAAATCATTCAGATCAATAGGTATCGAGGCCGGTCTCAAAGCAATTGAAGATGCAGGTCTTTCCGGAAACGAGATTGACGGAATGTACATCGGTAACATGTCTGCGGGACGTTTCATCAACCAGCAGCATGTGGATGCTCTCATCGCCGATTATTCGGGAATGGCATCGAACCACATACCCTGTACACGTGTCGAAGCCGGAGAAGCCTCCGGAGGTGTCGCATTCAGGGAGGGTGTGATGGCAATCGCATCCGGAATGCAGGATGTTGTCGTCGTTGCGGGAGCGGAGAAGATGACCGATCTCGACGATGCATCAATCAACAGCATTCTCGATTCCACATCCGATGCGGAATGGGAAGCCGGAATGGGAGTAACGTTTGCATCGCTCCACGCTATGATGGCGCAGAGGATGATTCACGACGGTCTTGCGACAAGGGAAGAAATCGCTTCTATGGCGGTCAACAGTCACGCACACGGTGCACTGAACCCCAACGCACAGTTCAGAAAAGCAATCAAACTTGAATCGGTTCTCAGATCGGGCGCTGTCGCAGAGCCTTTGGGTGTGTTCGACTGCGCTCCTATTTCAGACGGAGCCGCAGCGGTTGTTCTCTGTCCTTTGGATAAGGCGGACAAATTTACGGACAAATACGTTAAAGTTTCAGCCGTTACACAGAAGAGCGACACGCTCGCACTTTTCCAGAGATATTCGGTTACTTCCTACAGCGCAACGGTTACCGCAGCGAAGGAAGCGTATGAGAAAGCGGGAATTACCGCCCAGGATATTTCGGTTGCAGAGGTTCATGATAACTACACAGTATCCGGAATCATGGCTCTCGAAGACCTCGGTCTTTTCAAGAGAGGAAAAGCGGGTGCTGCTGTTCTCAACGGAGAAGTTACCTACGGAAACGGAGGAAATCTTATTGTCAACACATCCGGAGGTCTCAAAGCACGCGGTCACCCCGTCGGTGCGACAGGTGTCGCACAGATTGCGGAGATTGTGGATCAGCTCAGAGGAAAGGCCGACGGAAGACAGGTCAAAGGTGCGAAATACGGTCTTGCGCAGAACGTCGGAGGAACCGGTTCCACTGTAACAGTTTCGATTTTGGAGGCGATCTGATGTCATCGGTAGCGAAAGAGTGGAGAGAAATTCCCGGAAGGTACAACCTCGAGGGATCGAAATGTCCCATATGCGGAAAGGCATACTTCCCCAGCAGGTCGCTCTGCCCTACATGCAGGAGACAGTCGATCGGCAAGATGGAACCGTACAAGGTCTGCAGAGAGGGAGAAGTATTCACTTACTCAATTGTCCACGATGCACCCGACTGCAACAGTATGCAGAAACCGTATGTCGTTGCGATGGTAAAAACCAAAGACGGCCTTACGATTACGTCGCAGTTGGTTGACGTCAACCTCGAGGATGTCAAAATCGGTATGCCCGTACGTGCAGTCCTCCGTAAACTGGATTCCGACGGGGATTCCGGTGTGATTCACTACGGTTTCAAATTCGTTCCTCTCAAGTGAGAGTACAATACGGTCGGGCGTAAGCCCGATCGTTAACTTATTTTCAGAATTTTGCAAGATCGAGGAGAGCGACACGTTCAAGTGCCAAATCTTCGCACGGGATGCCCATATCGTTAACAAGACCCATTCTTTCCGCTTTCTCGGGAGTTCCTTCGATAAGTGAATCGTCACGTTCCATGCCGATTGCATCCAATTTCGGATCTTTAACATCAAAAAGAACCGCAACAAACTCTGTTGCACCTTCTTTCGGTTTCATTTTCGAGAGAGCCTTGGAAATCTGTCTCTCGGATGCGGCGTAGATTATCGTTTCTGTCAGGATGTTTTTGGAACGGTTTGTACCGTGTCTGAACGCTCTTTTCGCATGATCCGCAGCGGAAAGTAACATGTCTTTTCCGTAAACCTGTCCGGGATCGAGTAAAACGACTTCTCCGCCCATTGACGTGAAATGTTTGACTACGGTATCGAAAGATGCGCTACCTCTCATCCCAATGACTTTGACATCCATGTTTTCACGAATCCTTCATCGGCGATATAACGGTTGGTACACCGTTCATTTACGGAACAGTCTCATTATGAAACTGTCACTCACTTTGATTTCACCGAATTTTTCGTAAATCGGATCTACATAACTGATCGGACCGATCAAATCAAGATATTTCTTAGACTGAAGGAGAATCCACAGGTTAATCATCAGTACCGAAAACACCTCAAAGAAACCGAATCCTTTGATGAAAATCTGTCCCGCACCGAGTGCAATGAGGATTATAAGTGTGAAGTTGAAGTATTTTTTATGTTCTCTGAAATCACCGGGAAGCGAAAAGAGCATTGCGAAGAGTGAGAATGCTCCGAAGAGACCCGCAATTATCATGTGCGGATCGCCGTAATTCTCGTTTACTGCACCTACTCCCATCAGAAATATCGGTGCGATGAATGCGCAGACTCCGCTGAGGAACAGCCACCCTTTGTTGTACTTCATTATTCCGTGTCCGAATGTACATCCGAGAACAGCTGTGAGTACACATCCGTAATTGAAGACCATTTCAGCTTCTTTCACACGGCACGTACCCATACTCGAAAGAGTATCTCCGAGAATCCATCTTCCGTCGAGTATAGATGCAACTATCCACACGGAAATGAAAAGTGCGACTGTACCGAATCCGGCAAGAACGAAGGCCGGAGGGCCGAAGGATTTACTCTCTCTGAAGAATCTCACGGTGTTTTATTATTCAATGAGTACTAATGGTTTTCCGCAGATCCCGTATACGGTCTGAAAACAAAAAATCTTAGATTCTGTCACAAAACAGTTTGATTTGATGACTGCATATGCGTAAAATTGGACAGTCTTATATACATCTCCAGTATGAGCGAAATCAGTGGTAACGATGGAAGGCGAAACTACAAAGGGTGTAGATACACTGCTAGGTAATCCGAAGAGAGCCGTTCTTCTCATGGCATTGCCGATGATTGTCGGAATGATTGCACAGTCTGCCAACAATCTTATCGATGCCGTTTGGGTTGCCGGTTTGGGTCCCGATGCACTCGCCGCAGTAGGTTTTGTCTTCCCGTTGTTCTTTATTCTCATCGGTATCGGTAACGGTGTCGGTGTGGGAGCTTCGTCCGCAATTGCGCGTCATATCGGCCGCGGTGACAAAGACTCTGCAGAGAAGACTGCAATGCAGGCTATTGTTCTCGTCGTAATCGGAGGAATAGCCGCAATGATTCTTCTGTTACTGTTCCAGAGGCCTCTGATGGAGATTATGGGCGCAGGAGAAACAATCGACCTGTGTGTCGAATACGGTACTCCCGTTTACCTCTGTGCATTACTCCTTCTCCTGAACGGACTTTTCAGCAATCTGCTCAGAGCCGAAGGTGCATCGGGTAAAGCAATGTCTACTCAGATTATTGCCGCAATCATTAACATCATTCTCGATCCGATTTTCATCTACGGAAACGTGTTCACCGATGTTTTCCACACTGACGTTGGTTTTTCAATCGGTTTGGGATTGGGTATGGCAGGTGCGGCATGGGCAACTATCATCGCAGTTGCGTTTTCCTTTGTAATAATGCTCTACTGGTACTTTGTGAAGAAAGATACTTTCATCAAAATCAATCCGAAACACATTCCTCTCGACAAAGAGGTCGATAAAGACATTCTCAGAGTGGGTCTTCCCGCATCATGCGAGATGATTCTGATGTCTGTCATTTCCATGGCGATGAATTATGTCATAGTGATGACTGATCTCAGCACAAACGGTGTTGCAATCTATACCTCAACATGGAGACTTATCAACATTCTGATGATCCCTCTGATGGCTATCGGCGGTGCCGTCGTACCTGTTTTGGGTGCGGCATACGGTGCCAGAAGCTTCGACAAGATGAAAGTTGCATATATGTACTCATTCAAGTTCTGTTTTATTCTTATGGTGGTGCTGACACTTCTGACAGAACTCCTTGCGGATTATATGGTGCTCATTTTCACATATTCTGATTCGACGGCAGCTCTCAGGACCGAGATGATCGAATGTCTCAGAGTACTCTGCATCTTCCTTCCGTTTGCTTCATGGGGATTCATTGCCGTAGGATTATTCCAGTCTGTGGGAAAAGGACTGAGTTCTTTTATCTGCACACTGATAAGAAACGGTACACAGCTTATCGCAGGCATTATTCTGGTTGTCACGTTGGGTACATTCGTATCCGTGATTTGGGGTATCGTCGCAATGGAAATATTCGGTTCGGTTGTCGCCGGTGTATGGAGTTATATCCTGCTGAAGAGCATCCTTGCAGGTAATTTTGTTTCTTCGGAACCGAAAACTGAGACTCAATGACAGCGCTCAAAAATAAATATGAATGACACATAGCCATGGGTCATGTCCAAGATTCTTGTGTGTGTCGCATGGCCCTATGCGAACGGTGTCATTCATTTGGGCCACTTAGCCGGCTCAATCCTACCGCCCGATATATTCAGCAGATACAACAAACTGCTGGGTAATGAGGTAATGATGGTCTCGGGTTCCGATCAGCACGGTACTCCTATTACGGTGAGTGCGGAGAAGGAAAAGGTAACTCCCGAAGTTATCGCGGAAAGGTATCACGAGATTAACAAGAAAGCCATTGAGGATATGGAAATCGAGTTTTCACTGTTTACGAAGACACACAATGAGAATCACAAAGAAGTTGTGCAGGATGTCTTCATGAAACTCTTGGACAACGGCTATCTTTACGTTAAAGAATCAAATCAGTACTACTGTCCGAAATGCGGCAAATTCCTTCCGGACAGATATGTCGAGGGAATCTGTCCCGAATGCGGTGCGGAGAATGTACGTGGGGATCAGTGCGATTCATGCGGTAAGACCTATGAAGCAGGCGATCTGAAACAGACCCACTGTATTAACTGCGGTACCGAACCTGAAGTCAGAGCTACGGAACACTACTTCCTCAAATTATCCGCATTTGAGAAACCTCTCCTGGAATACTTGGACAAGAAATACTTCTGGAGACACAACGTTAAGACATTTACCACAAACTGGCTCAAAGACGGTTTGATGGACCGTGCAATCACAAGGGACATGGAATGGGGAATACCCGTACCTGTCGAAGGCTGGGACGGAAAAGTCATTTACGTTTGGTTCGACGCAGTCATAGGATACCTGAGTGCATCCAAAGAATACAGCAAAATTATCGGAAAACCGGATTACTGGAAAGAATTCTGGGAGGATCCGGAAGTAAGGAATTATTATTTCCTCGGAAAGGACAACATTCCGTTCCACTCAATCATTTGGCCTTCGATTCTCATGGGATACGGCGGACTGAATCTTCCGTATGATATTCCTGCCAATGAGTATCTTATGTTCAGGGGAGGAAAACTCTCCAAGAGCAGGGGCGGTGCAATCGATATCCCCTCTGTACTGAAGCATTTCGATGCGGATGTTATCAGATACTATCTCTCTGCCGTTATGCCCGATACGCACGATTCCGAGTTCACATGGACTGATTTCGAAACCAAAGTAAACAACGAATTGGCATCGAATTTAGGTAACTACTGGCACAGAAGTCTGAGTTTCACATTCAAGAACTTCGGCACCGTTCCCGAAGGTAACTCTGCGGAAACAGATTTCATCATCAAACTGATTGAAGACGCACTTAAGGAATACAGAGAGTGTCTCGACGGATGCGACTTCAAGAAGGCTGTCAAAGTTATTATGAACCTTTCAAGCGAAGGCAACAAATACTTCGCAGACAAGGCTCCGTGGGCGTTGATTAAGACAGATAAGGCTGCATGCGGCTATGTGATGAACGCTACACTCACTCTCACCAAAGCACTTGCACTTATGGTATGGCCTTTCATGCCCAAAGCAGCCGAGAGTGTTTGGAACTACCTCGGAATGGAAGGTTCAATTGTCAATGCGGGATTGGAATCCGCTCTTACGCCGATTAAAGTCGGACTGCAGCTGAAAGAACCTGTCCCCGTGTTCAAGAAGATAGAAGTACCGAAGGAGTGGAAGGATATGCCTGAAACACCCAAGAAAGAAGAGAAGAAACCCGAAAAGAAAGTCGAAATCACAGGTCCGTTTGCCGACTTCAGGAAATTGGATATCCGTGTCGCACAGATTGTATGGATCGACGACCACCCGGATGCCGATAAACTCTATCAGATGAAGGTAGATGTCGGAGAAGACGAACCGAGATCGATCGTAGCGGGACTCAAAGCATACTACAAGAAGGAAGAGATGCTGAACAGGAAAGTTCTCTGCCTGAAGAACCTCAAACCGAGAAAACTCCGCGGAATCAAGTCCGAAGGTATGCTTTTGGCAGCCGATGACGAGGATATCGGCGGTACGACAGTACTTCTCCTGAAACCTTCGCAGGATCTTCCCAACGGAACACCCATGAACTCCGGTTTGGAGAACTCCGAATCAAAAATAGAGTACGAAGATTTCGCAAAAGTGAAGTTCAAAGTTTCCACCGTCAGCAACGGTAAGTTTAACATTGACGGCGGAAAAGATATCGTACTCTCCGAGGGAGCGCCTTCCCGTGTTACCGCTGTCGTAGATACAGACGGTTCGCTGAAAGTTCTCTCCGACGGTAAAAACTGCGTAGCTACTGTCGATAAGGAGATTACGGACGGGGCAAACGTAAGATGAAGGCCGATCTTCACATCCATTCCTGTCTTTCCGATGACGGAGAATCCACTATGCAGCAGATATTGGATGCCGCAAAGGAAGTCGGATTGGGATGTATCGCCGTTTCGGACCACAACGAATGGGATGCATACGACGAACTGAAAGACAACGGTGAAATCATTGTAATTCCTGCCGAGGAGGTGTCCTCATCCGAAGGACACATCCTCGCCTACGGAATTTCTTCAAAGATCGAAAGCGGTCTTTCGATTATCGATACAATCAATGCTATTCATGCCGCAGGCGGTATCGCAATTGCGGCGCATCCCTACAGATGGGTTACCGGAATAGGTGCGAAGAACGTCACCGATGATTTCGACGGTGTCGAGGCATTCAACGCAAGATCTATGGCGGGAGCGAATTTCAAATGCACAAGATTGGCTAAGAAATTCGGAAAAATCATCACTGCCGGCAGCGATGCACACAGCCCGGGACATATCGGCGAAGCATACGTCGAATTATCAGATGACTGCAGAACATGGCAGGATGTTCTCGAAGTTCTGAAAAAAGGTGAAGTAACAGTCGGCGGAAGGAGCCGTTCTCTGATCGGTACATTAAGATACGCAATCAGAACGCTTTCCCATTGGACTCTGCGCGGGTTCAAAAGACTTTGAAAACCCATTTAATTGCTCAGAAGTCCTTGAGTTTACTCATAACATATGGGTAGTCTTTGATGTTCTTCTCAATCTCTTCATCTGTGAGATCTTCAAGTCCCCCGTAAGGAGATATTTCCTTCGGATCAGATTTTTTCTTGGATTTCCAGAACATACTTCTGTTAAACCGACCAGGCCTTATAAAATATCATCAAGACAGCATTATCGGAAATAATGAGGGGATCTAAATGAGATTTCGACAGAATGTAATCCTGAGCATAAAGGATCAATGTATCAAATTTTTGCTTAACACAGGAGAATAGAGGGTGTTTTTATTCAACAGATTAAAACCTGCAGCATTTGTTCATTCGGTCTTTTCTGTGAAAATCCATTCAAATCACAGATTGAAACTTTTCACTGCCGATTTCAGCTCCCCTGACGGTTCTGTTACTTTTCCGGTGAATGGATAAAATGTCAGAGTTCTCTTTTATAACGTGTCCTGAATGATGAAAATATTATCGGAATCAGCATCCGGATTTTGTAATTATTTCATCAAACGCATTTTCCCCGATGGATAAGACAGAATCGGGAACAGTGACAGAGGTAAGAGATGTGCAACTCGAGAACGCAAAGTCTCCGATTGACACAACAGAATCGGGGATTGTCACGGAGGTCAGGGATTCACAGTACTCAAATGCAGAGTTTCCGATTGACTTGACGGAATTACCGAAGATTACGGAAGTAAGTGCGGTACAGTCGGAGAATGCGTAGTCGCCGATTGATGTAACAGAATCGGGAATAACTGCGGATGTGAGAGATATGCAACAGGAGAACGCATAATCCTCGATTGATACGACAGAATTACCGATAATCAAGAAAGTAAGTTCGGTACAATTGTAGAATGCATGATCTTTGACAGTTTCTACCGAATCGGGAATGGTTACCGAGGTGAGTTTTTCACTGTAGGAGAACGCATAGCTTTCAATTGATGTTACAGAATCGGGAATGATGAAGGATTCATCGGCCTTACCCATCGGGTATGCAATCAATGCCGACATATCCTTGGAGTAAAGTACGCCTTCTTTCGATGAATAATCGGCATTATTTCTGCCGACTTCAATTGATTTGAGTGCAGTACAATTGTAGAACACAAACCATCCGATTGATGTGACAGAATCCGGAATTGTAACGGTGACAAGGGATTCACAACCCGAAAATGCAGATTCTCCGATAATTGTGACAGAATTCGGAATGTCAATCGAAGCGAGTTTTTTACATCCGGAGAACGCATCTTTTCCGACAGAAGTAACAGAATCGGGAATGGTTACGGAGATGAGAGATTCACATCCGGAGAATGTGTTTTCTTTGATTGATACGACAGAATTCGGAATTTTTACAGAAATGAGAGATTTACAATCTGAGAATGCAGCTTCTCCGAGGTATGTGACAGAATCCGGAATTGTGACAGATGTGAGAGATTCACAGAATATGAATGCATAGTTTCCGATTGATGTAACAGAATCGGGAATTATCATTGAAGTAAGGGATGTACAGCTTAGGAACGCATAGTCTTCGATTGATGTAACTGAATTCGGAATTGTTACAGAAATCAGAGAACTACTGTCCGAAAATGCAGAATCGCCGATTGATCTGACTGAATCGGGAACAGTAAATGATTCATCGGTTTTACCTGCTGGGTATATGATCAATTCCGACAGATCTTTGGAGTAAAGTATGCCTTCTTTTGATGAATAATATGCATTATTTTTGTCAACTTCGATAGATTTGATTTCATTACAGCCGGAGAATGCACCTTTTCCGACAGATGAGACAGAATCGGGAATTGTAACTGAGGTAAGTGATTTACAGTACTCGAATGCAAATTCCCCTATGGATGTAACAGAATTCGGAATTGTTACGGAAGTGAGAAATGCACAGTTCCAGAACGCACGTTCTCCGATTGATGTAACGGAATCGGGGATGGTAACGGATGTGAGGGATTTACAGCCTGAGAACACAGACTCCCCGATAGTCGTGAGTGATTTGGAAATAACAACGGAGGTAAGTTTGACACATTCGGAAAATGCACATTCTCCGATGGATGTGACCGAATCCGGAATAATAACCGATTCGAGCGATTCACAGTCAGAGAATGCATAATTTCCGATAGTTGTGACGGAATCCGGGATTGAAACGGAAGTGAGACTGCACATGTAGAATGCACCCTCTCCGATGGATGTGACAGAGTCCGGAATTACAACAGATGCCGTTTCTTTATCCAGACATTCCAATAATTCTTTGCCGTCATCAGAGCATTTGAAAATCCCGTTGATTATCATCGCGGCGGAATTTGTATTCAAAGAATTAATCTTTCTCACAATGACTGAATTCTTCCGATGTTTTTTCACACTGACTTGCCGATCTGACGCATTATGCGGAAACGGAAAGACAATCTTTCATCGAAAATGATGGGGATTTGATTGCATAAACGCAGCATTTGAATTGCCGTAATGTATCGATTTGACCGTTATGTACGAAAGAAATGCGGTGACATTGTGTAAAGTACAAATACCACTGTGCATTAGGCATGTCCAGCACTAGTGTGCAACGGGCCCGTGGGGTAGCTTGGTATCCTTCTTGCTTGGGGTGTAAGTAACTCCAGTTCAAATCTGGACGGGCCCACCTAATTATCCCATTGATTTTCACACAGACGGCAGTCTTTATTCCGTATTTTTATCAATATCCGATGACAGATGGAATATACACCGATGTATTTACAGTGAAATATGGCATCGAAGGATACAATCAGAATGATTTCGGCACTTGCGGACGAGAGACGTCTGAAGATTTTCGAGATATTGGCTGACAGCGACAGGGACGACAGAAAACTTTCCGAAATGACGGGGTTGGATATCGATACCGTCAGAGAGCAGACACGTATCATGGAAGAAGCGGGATTGCTGACTGCATGTGAAGACGGAGACCGTTTCGACTACATTCTCGATGCCAAACAGGTCGCCGTACTGACAGGATTTTTCGAACTTATGCTGAACAAATGTTCTCCGCCCAAATGCTGCTGATAAAATGGCATCGATAAGAAACGATTTGGATGTACGCTGTCCCGAATGCGGGGGTAAAGTCGATTTGGATATTCTTGCAGAAAGGACCTGTATCAAATGCGGTAAAACGACAATGGACAGGGAAATCTGCGAGAACGGACACTATGTCTGCGACGTATGCAGAAGAAAAGAGGCGAACAGAAGAATTGCCGATTACTGTTTATCGACAGATTCCAAAGATCCGATTGAGATAATTTCAGTTCTTATGAAAGACAATACGGTAAGAATGCACGATCAGGAACATCACACTTTGGTTGCGTGTGCTCTTCTGACTGCGTATAAAAATTCGGGCGGAGACATCGATTTGGATGCATCGCTGAGAGACGCGCAGAAGAGAGGTTCCTGGTTCCCCGGGGGAATATGCGGTTTGTGCGGTACCTGCGGTGCGGCTGCTTCATGCGGAATATTCTATTCGATTGTTACACACACAAGCCCCCACAGCGTCGGTTCGTGGAGTGATACCAATATGCTTGTGTCGAAATGTATCGCAAAGATTGCATCGATAGAAGGACCCAGATGCTGTAAGAGGAATTCTTTCCTCGTGACTTACGTTACAGTCGATTATGTGAAAGAAAAACTCGGAATCTCTATGGAACCTTCCGAGGACATCGTCTGCACATTTACGTCGAGAAACGATGAATGCGTGAAAGAAAGTTGTCCTTTCTACAAAGGATGATTACATCGGAGCGAGGTTCTCGCTCCTGATGACATCATCATAGGATTTGTGTCCGAGAATTTCTTCGATTTTATCGGAACGGACTCCGCGGATTCTGTAGATTTCTTCGGAATTGTAGTCGGGAATACCTTTTGCGACTGTTTTACCGGAACATTCGATGTTTACGACATCTCCTCTTTCGAATCTGCCGATAACATCTTTTATTCCAACGGCAAGAAGACTTACACCGCCTTCCGATATTTTCTTAGCGGCTCCGCAGTCTACGATAAGCGTTCCTTTTGCGTAAGCCTCTCTGATCCAACGGTATTTTTTCTTTTCTTTTTCGCCTGCGACGAATAATGTACCTATATCGTCACCCGAAACAGCTCTGACAATGGAATCAGGTTCTTTTCCTGAAGCTATGATCATATTGCATCCGGCTTCACCGCAGATATCTGCGGCTTTGAGTTTGGTTGTCATACCGCCGGTACCCGTGCTTGAAAGTGTATCTCCCGCCATATGCCTGACATCTTCCACGTTTCCTACAATAGGAACAATTTTCGCATCGGGGTGGAGTGTGGGATTTTTGTTATACAGTCCGTCGACATCCGAGAGAATAATCAGAAGATCCGCATCCATTTTACTGCAGACGTATGCAGACAATGTATCGTTATCACCGAAAACGGCATCGATTTCTCTGATACAGATGACATCGTTCTCGTTGATAATCGGGACCACATTGTATTCAAGAAGTGTCTGAATAGCATTCCTGAGGTTCAGGTATTTTTCACGGTCTGAATAGAAATCGTATGTCAGAAGAATCTGGGAAACCAAAATTCCGTATTTCTGGAAACTTTCGTTCCATTTCTGCATAAGAATTCCCTGTCCGACCGATGCAGCAGCCTGTCTTACGGGGACTTCTTTTGGTTTTGGTTTTGCTTTCATTGCAGCGAGACCGACTCCGATAGCACCGGAAGATACAATCAGTACTTTCTTCCCCTGATCTCTGAGTTCTTTTACCTGTTTTGCGACGGAATCCATGAATCCGGAGTAGACTTCAGTGCCTCCGCCTGTGATGGAAGATGTACCTATCTTAATGACAACCGTACCTACATCTCCGAGAATATCAGAACGGTTCAAAGTGTCAGCTCCTTTTCAATATCTTTGTGAGTGAATTTCTTTGCGTCTTTTCCGACGTAGTCCTTTACGACATGACCGTTTCCAATCAGGACGTACTTGTAAATCATCAGTCCTTCCATGCCTACAGGCCCTCTTGAATGAATCTTGTTTGTACTTATTCCCACTTCGGCGCCTTTGCCGAATCTGTATCCGTCTGCGAATCTTGTGGAGGCGTTGACGAATACATCTGCCGAATCCACATATCTTACGAATTTTGCGATATTTTCTTTGTTCTGGGTCATTATCGCATCTGTGTGATGGGAACCGTGACTGTTGATGAATGAGATTGCTTCTCCGATATCATCTACAATCTTTACCGATACCGTCAGATCGCCGTATTCGGTGTCCCAATCTTCGTCAACTGCATCGACGGAATGTTTCATCAGTTTCTTTGATTCGGAATCCGCTCTTATTTCGACTCCGTTTTCGGAGAAGATTTCATCCATTTTCGGAAGATATTCTTCTGCGATTTCCCTGTCGACCAATACAGTTTCTACGGCATTGCATACGGCGGGATACTGTATTTTGGAGTCCGATGATACTTTTAACGCCGAATCAATGTCTGCGTACCTGTCAACGAAGATGTGACATATGCCTGCGGCGTGTCCGAGGACGGGAATTTTGGTATTTTTCTTGATAAATCTTACAAAATCATTGGAACCTCTCGGAATGATAAGATCAATGTACCTATCCATCCCGAGGATTGTGTTTACGTCCTCTCTCTTTTCCATGAGAACGAACACACCTTCGGGAATTCCCGAAGAATAGGCTGCTTTTGTGAGAATATCAAATAATATTCTGTTGGATGCGGACGCTTCGCGTCCGCCTTTGAATACCACTGCATTACCCGATTTCAGACATAACGACATAATCTGCGGTACGACGTCGGGACGTGATTCGAATATTGTTCCTATCACACCGATAGGGCATGAAATCTGGTATAACGTAAGATTTTCATCGAGTTCTTTCGTCGAAAGTGTCTTTCCGATAGGATCCGGAAGAGAAATGACATCTTTCAGGCCCGCAATCATATCGGAAATCTTCTGATCGTCGATTTTCAGCCTTTTGAGCATCTGTTTCGACAGGTTTTCTTTTTCGGCGGTTTTGACATCTTCCGCATTCGCGGAAAGAATCAGCGATCTGTTCTTATCCAATGAATCGGCCATTGCCTCAAGTGCCCTGTTTCTGACTTCCGTTGAGGTTGCGGAGAGGATTATCGATGCATCCTTTGCTCTGATTACTTCCGATTCGATACTCATTGACGTTCACTGTCGACCGGGATAATGCGAATTCCTACTTATGAATGTCTTCATCGGCGGATGTCTTCGGAGGTATCCGAATTTCAACTCTCCGAAAAATCGACAGGCGTAAAAATCATATAAATCCGGAATAAAGCACTATATTAACCCCTGGGGAGCCTTAATATATCCCTGTCTTCGGCAAGGGGGTACATACGATTTTATATCAAGGGTCATTTCACGCTTTTATGGGTACAAACCAGTACTTCATTGGTCGTCAGAATGACTATGAGTCTTCTGCTAGAAGCTATCCCCGCAAATTCCCTCTTGCGGTGGCGAAGGCTAAGGGTGCGGTTGTTGAAGATGTCGAAGGAAAACGTTACATCGATTTCCTTAACGGTGCGGGTACGCACGCTCTCGGACACAATGACGATGAGGTCAACAAAGCAATGATCAATCTCATTAATTCCGGGGCATCCATGCATATGCTGGATATTCCTACGCCGGTCAGAGACAGGTTCGTAGAGGACCTTCTGACGATAATACCCAAGGAACTCGCCGAAAGGGCGAAGATTCAGTTCTGTTCACCTTCCGGTACGGATGCCGTCGAAGCTGCAATCAAACTATGCAAGACAGCTACCGGAAGAGGAAATGTTATCGCATTTTCCGGAGGATATCACGGCATGGGACACGGTTCCATGGCACTTACCGGAAACTGTCACGCGAAAGAAAAAGTTGCGAACATTATGCCCGGAGTGCAGTTCATGCCTTACCCATACTCATACCGCTGTCCTATGGGACTCGGAGGAGAAGCGGGAACAAAAGCATGTATCGCATATCTCGAGCGTTTCCTGAAAGATCCCGAAAGCGGTCTTATAAAACCCGCAGCGGTGATTCTGGAAGCAATTCAGGGCGAAGGCGGAGTCATTCCCGCACCTGTGGAGTTTTTACAGGCAGTCCGCAGGATTACGAAAGAACTCGGAATTCCTATGATCTGCGATGAAATTCAGTGCGGATTGGGACGTTCCGGAAAGATATTCGCATTCGAACATGCGGGAATCGTTCCCGATGTTATTCTCATCTCCAAAGCAATCGGCGGAGGTCAGCCTCTTGCATTGGTTGTTTATGATAAAGATCTCGATGTATGGTGTCCCGGAGCACACGCAGGTACATTCCGCGGAAATCAGTTGGCATTCGCTGCGGGTGATGTTGTCATCAACAGACTCAGAGAACCCGGATTTTTGGATGAAGTTACACGTAAAGGAGAAATCATCAGGTCCCGTCTTCTGAAACTCAAAGACGAAGTTTCTATTATCGGCGATGTCCGCGGAAGAGGTCTGATGTTGGGAATTGAGTTTATCAATCCCGACGGTCCGAAAGATTTCATGGGTGTGCCCGAGCCGAGCGGCGAAGTTGCGATTAAAGTTCAGCATACCTGTTTCGATATGGGTCTGATAATGGAGAAAGGCGGACGTAACGGTTCCGTCATGAGGTGTCTGTGCGCACTCACAATCACGGACGATGAAATCGACCGTGCGCTCACGATATTCGAGAACGCTGTTAAAGAGGTCGAGAAGGATGTCCGCGGATGAACCTCTTCTCCTTTCGGAGAACAAAGAAGTACGTGAGAGATTCTCGGAAATGATCGATGAGACCCTTAAAGCGGTCTACGATTCATTCTCCGACGACAGTGCATTCTCCGGAATCAATCCGTATGAGCTGAGAGAGAAAATCGCATCTTTGGGATTCCTTCCCGAAAACGGAATGGGATTTGAGAAGGTTCTCGGAGAAATCAAAGAAGATATTCTTCCGCATATGCTCCGCACATGGTCTACGAAGTATATGCCGCACCTTCATTCTCCTGTGCTGACTGAAACAATCTGTTCGGAATTGATTATTTCATGTTTCAACGACAGTATGGACAGCTGGGACCAGGGACCTGCAGCTACCGAAGTGGAAGAGAGTATGATTCACGGTTTATGTGAACTGTACGGATTCCCTGCGGAAACATCAGACGGCTGCTTCACGTCGGGAGGTTCCCAGTCCAATATTTCAGCAATTATCGCCGCACGCGATTGGTACTGTATGAAGAAGTTCGATTGGGATGTGAAGATGAACGGTCTTCCTCCGGAATATTCCAAATTACGTATCTATACGTCTGAAATTTCACACTTTTCGATGGATAAGGCAAGTCATATCCTCGGAATGGGGTATGCTGCGGTAAGAAAAATTCCCGTGGATTCGAAATGCAGAATCGATGTGAAAGCATTCGGAAAGATGCTTGAAGAGGATGTACAGAACGGACTGTATCCTTTCTGTGCCGTGGCTACATTCGGTACGACCGATTTCGGATCGATTGACGATGCACGCGGAATGAGGAAACTCTGCGATAAGTACGGAATGCACCTTCATGCGGATGCCGCATACGGTTCAGGATTGATTATGAGTAAGAAGTATCATGACAGAGTTTCGGATATTTCGATCTGCGATTCTCTTACAGTGGATTTCCACAAGATGTTCCTGCTTCCGATTTCATGTTCCGCGATTATTGTCAAAGACGCGAAACTTCTGGAGTGTTTTAAGCTTCACGCAGATTATCTCAACCGTGAGGAAGACGAGGAAGACGGATACATCAACCTCGTCGGTAAATCTATGCAGACTACACGCCGTTTCGATGCTCTGAAGGTATTTACCGCATTCAAAGTAAGGGGAAAGGACGGATTTTCGGAGATTATCGACAATGCCGTTGAGAATGCATCGTATCTCTACGGAAAAATCTCGAAAGACAGTGATTTTATTGCTCCGGTGGAACCCGAAATGTCTTCTGTTGTGTTCGCTTTCAATGCGGATGACGACGTTAATAAGAAGATAAGGCGTCAGCTTCTGAGTGAGGGAATTGTTATCGGACAGACCGTTAAGGACGGACGTGTGATGCTGAAATTCACACTTCTCAATCCGAATCTCAGGCCTTCGCATCTCGACGGCATCACCGAAAGGATAAGAGAAATCGGACGTCAGCTGTCCTGATCTTTTTCCAATCCGTAATTCATTGTAATTTTGCAATGAATTACGGATTAGGTATCAAGACTGATCTCTTCGAGCAGAAAATCAATCACGTTGATTGTGAGTACTCCGTTTCGTCCGTACACAAGTGTTTGTGGATGCTGGCAATAATTTTCGTCAAATCGTTTTTTGAATCTAATATGTTTCAAAAAAGTTCACTTTTCCTGTCGTAAAATCAATCCGTGATTTATTGTAATATTACAATGAATTACGAATAGGTAAAAAACAATGGTTTGTTACCAGATCGAAGATTGCCGTCAAAGTGAAAGATTTCAATTCACAAAAAACACAAATCTCTTTTAGAAAACTCAGACAGTATCTGCAAAAATAAATATCATCTTACGATATTTGTTCAGATAATTCCGTTATTCACTACCTATGTTACGTTGTTGTTTGTGATAATAATTATAATGATTTCAACAGTTATGGATTATACATCCAAAAGTGAATTCAATGACAGGAAAGACGAAGAGAAAGGGCGGCACTTCGGCTGATGCAACTGGGGCAGATGGTGTAAGTGAAAATAAAGATTCAATCTGCACCTGTCCGTTTTGCGGCAGATCTTTTCCTTCAGAAAAATCTGTTTCAAAAGCCGAAAGTCAGACAGTTGCAATTCCGTATCACTGTCTTAAATGCGGTCATTCCTGGAAAAGTATCAACGCATTGCCTTCTGTGTGTCCGAAGTGCAGGAGCAGAACATGGCAGAGGTCGGATTTACACTGCCGCTGTCTCAGATGCGGACACGAATGGATTTCAAAAAGAGATGCCGTGCCGTCACGTTGTCCCAAATGCAGATCCGGTAAATGGAATGATAATACAGTATCGAAGAAAGGCAGGAAGAAAAAAGAAGAACCGGGCACTTTCGATATTTCCTTCAGTGATTCGAAAACACTGACGATGGAAGATATTTTCCGCATTTCTACAGAAGGTGACAAAGCTGTATTCACTGTGCTGAGGGAAGCCGTGAAAGCGGGCCTAATCAGAACAGAAGAGGGAGACAGAAAATGAAGTTGGTTGATTTCCCGAAAACGGGGCCCCGTCCGAATTACTGCGATGCAGACATATATTGGGCGCTGAGGATACTTTCGGAAAGAGGAAGAACGGGGAGAGCGGAACTTTCCGATACACTCGAAATGGGAGAGGGCAGCATAAGAAGTATAATCAAAAAACTCAGAGAAACGAAATTGATTTCTCTGTTTCAAACAGGTATGTATATCAGCGGTGCGGGAACAGATTTTCTTAACGCATTGCCTATAATTCCCATTGATATCAAAGCGGAAGAAATCGTTCAGAGCGAATTCAGTCAGGCTGTCATCGTAAAAAACGTCGGAAACAGGATAACGATCGGTTCTGAGCAGAGAGATGCGGCAATCCGTGCAGGAGGCACTGCGTGTATCACAATAGTCTGTTCCGACGGGAAACTCATGATGCCTCCCGATTGGAATCTTGACGAAAAAACACCGACTGTCGCACAGGAGATAAGGTCCCTTGATATTATCGAAGAAAACGATGTCATAATCATCGGAAATGCTAAGAACATACATGATGCGAGAAACGCTTCCGTTACGGCCGCTTTGGAATTGATCTGAGTATAACAGCCGATACATCCAGCATTTCAGATCATATGTTTAACGTTTCGATGCTGGATGCTAACACTCAAATATTTAAGTCATCAGAGCATTACATCCATCATGGGCGAGAACTGCAGAATGGAAATCCTCTACATGGACCCGGATACATACACGGCCATAGCGACTCACGAGATGAGGCAGAAGATTCTCACCAAGCTCTTTAAAGAAGCCTACAACGGTCATTCTATGACAAAGCAGCAGCTTGCGGATTCGCTCGATATCAAGTATCAGCAGCTTGTCTATCAGCTGATGAACCACCTGAAAGATTTCTGGACTGTTGTCGGTGAAGAAAAGGTCCGCGGAACAAGAATGGAATATATCGCTCCCGAAAATCCCCACGGAATCTACATCTGTCTCGGAAAAGACAGAAAACTCTACATCGTCGATCCCATCGCGGAACTTTACGGCCCTCTTTCGGAAGTCGGACTCAGATGCGATTCATGCTCTACCGATGAAGCGGAACACTGTATCAGATCTCTCGTTGAGAAGAATATCATTCCTTCCGAACTGAGCATTTCCGAGAGAGAAACACTCAGTCTCAACAAACGCAGCGGTCTCAGACCGTTGGACAGGGGACTCATCGAAGCTCTCAAGGGACTTGCCGACGGCGATAAGTGTACTCTTACGATTCCCTGCGAGAGATGCAGTTACATGCAGAGAAAGAATCTGATCACAATCAAGTAAGAGTGTTCTTACCGATTAGTTCAATTTCCTGCTTTTTCTGCAGATTAATCTATTTTCCAGTCACAATTATGTGATTCGTTTTAAGAATAACAGAAAAGAAGGGTACGGAGGGGAACTCCCCTCCGCAGGATGATCATTCATCCCTTATGCGTATTGATTTTTCGACAGGTATCACGAAAATCCTTCCGTCTCCCATGTGTCCGGTGACGGCTGCTTTCTTTATTGCATCGATTACGGCATCTTCGTCTTTGTCATCGATAACAATCTCAAGCTTTGCTTTTTCGATTTCATCGACAACAATCGTACCGACTCTGTTCGTGAACTTCAGTCCCGACTGCTGACCGCGTCCTCTTACAGACGTTATAGTCATGCCGTTGACACCGATAGATTTCAATGCATCCTTGACTGCCTGCACCTTTTCCGGACGCACTACTGCCATTATCATCTTCATTTCATTCACCTCACATGTTGTATGACGGTTCTCCGTGTTCGACTATGTCTGCACCGATTACCTCTTCGTCTTCGTCGAGACGTACTCTCATGAATTTAGATACGACCCATATGATTGCGTAGGACATGACGAAGCAGAATGCAATCGTAATCACTACGGCTGCGATCTGTCCGAAGAACAGATCCGTGCTTCCGTAGATCAGTCCTTCGTATCCTTCAGATACAAACTCGGGCATTGCGAATATTCCCGTTGCAATTGCACCCCAAATCGCTCCGATTCCGTGTACGCCGAAGACATCCAATGCATCGTCGATACAGGACTTACGCATAAACAGGACACCGAAGTAGCATATGACTCCGCCTATGAGTCCCATGATCATTGCATATCCCGGGCCTACGTATCCTGCCGCAGGTGTGATTGTAACCAATCCCGCCAATGCACCCGACATCAGACCCAGAGAGTTGACACGTCCGATGTGTATGTACTGCGTGATACCCCACGAGAGCATTGCGGCTGCGGGTGCAATCACAGTAACAATGAATGCGTTCACTGCAATACCGTCGGCAGCAAGACCGGATCCTCCGTTGAATCCCAACCATCCGAACCAGAGAAGAGCGAATCCCAGGAAAACCATCGGCATACTGTGTGCTCTCTTGATTGTACGTTCAGTTCTCTTTCCGACGAAGAATGCGAGTGCGAGACCTGTCGTTGCCGCACATATGTGCACAACCGTTCCTCCTGCGAAATCCAATACGGTGAAGGTCTGATCGAAGAATCCTCCTCCCCAGACCCAGTGTGCCATAGGCGCATAAACGAGTACGGACCACAGAGCCATAAATACAGCTATCGCATTGAATCTTACTCTCTCGATACACGCACCGAGAACGATTCCTGCGGTGATCAATGCAAACATCATCTGGAAGACTGCAAATTCCATTCCGGGAACCGTACTTCCTTCGGCGATCGTGCCGTAAGGTACACCGTTAAGGAGGAAATGATCCAAGTTTCCGATGATTCCGTTCATATCGCCGCTGAATGCGAGGGAGTACCCTACGAGTACCCACGAAACTGTCATGATGCCCATTATGAGCCCGGTCTGCGCAAGGACTGACGACATACTCTGTCTGCGGAGCATACCTCCGTAGAACAATGCCACTCCCGGCGTCATTATGAAGACCAGGGCACTGCAGATCAGAACCCATGCGATGTTACCTGTATCGTCTGTTGTAACCGCAGTGTCCGCCGAAGAGTACGGTGTCATGAGAACGACAGCCAATATCACTGCCGCAATGAGACCGCACTTCACACTCATTTTCATCTGATTTCTCCTACATCCTTCAGTCTGTGAAAGATATGATTAGACAAATGTCTAGTCATATTTGAATGTGATTGTTCAACTGACTAATCATAGAGGCAAAAATAAGATTTTTTGATTATGAAAATATTGATTTTATGGACAAATTGATTTTTTTTAGAAATGAAACTGTACATTTGTCCAACCGTGATATTCGGTACACCGTTCGGTTCCCGTCTGTCAAAGATGATATATTCTCCGCAGTGATTACAAAGAACAGGGATCAGATGGCCGTCGACCTTTACGATAAGAAATATTACATCAACAGGGAGCTGTCATGGCTCGAATTCAATCAGAGATGTCTCGACGAAGCCATGAACAGTAAGACTCCGTTATTGGACAGAGCAAAATTCCTCGCAATATGTTACAACAATCTCGAAGAGTTCATGATGATCCGTATGCCCGGTATCATCGTACAGACTCCGAGCGCGGTGCAGAACGATCCCGATTATATTGAAAGAACGACAGTCATCGAAATGATTTATCAGAAGATCACGTCACTCTACCGCAGTTACGAACAGTGCTGGAGAAGACTGAAGAAAGATCTTTCGAAGAACGACATCAACATAAAATCAATCGATGAATTAACGGATACACAGAAAGAGTGGATCAGAAAATACTACAAAAAGAGAGTACACACACTCCTCACTCCTTTGGCATTCGATGTTTCCCATCCGTTCCCGTTCATTTCAAACAATTCACTTAATCTTGCGTATAAGTTAAAAGGAAGCAAAG
Organism: Candidatus Methanomethylophilaceae archaeon; assembly: GCA_963643255.1. GTDB lineage: Archaea > Thermoplasmatota > Thermoplasmata > Methanomassiliicoccales > Methanomethylophilaceae > Methanarcanum. The sequence continues at coordinate 39,584 of CAVIIW010000002.1, read as the reverse complement.
GTCCCGTCTACGCAAGAGTGAAAGTTCCCATTCCTCTTTTGGACAGATTCGTATCCGTTCCCACGGATCACGGCGTAGATTTTGTTCTGATTGAAGACATTATATTGGATTCTTCGGAACATCTCTTCCCGGGAATGAAGATTATCAGTGCGAATACACTGACATTGATAAGAAATGCAGATGTTAAGGTAACAATCGACGAAGCCTGCGATTTAATGTCCGCGGTTGAAGAGAGCATAGAAGACAGGCAGATGGGATTCCCCGTTGCGGCGGTTGTCGATGCACACTGCCCGAAGGATGTCAAAGCATTGTACACACAGAATCTCAAACTCAGTCAGATGCAGGTACTGCAGACCAAAGAAACAATGTGTCTTTCGAGTCTCTGGCAGATTGCGGATTTGGATTATCCGAATCTTAAGGAAAAACCGATGATTCCGTACACACATCCCGATATGCAGGATGATTATGATTTATTTTCAGCCATCGGGAAGAAGGATCGTATTGTGTTCCATCCCTACGAAACATTCGGTACTGTCGTAAGATTTATCGAACAGTCTGCGAGAGATCCTTACGTTCAGAGTATCAAAATCTGTCTTTACAGGGTGGGAAAAGATCCGTCCATTTACAGAGCGTTGGAAACCGCAATCAACAACAGAAAGAATGTAACTGTTCTTCTTGAATTGCGTGCGAAGTTCGATGAAAACCGTAATATCAAATGGGCAAGAGATTTGGAAGAAATCGGTGTGAATGTTGTTTACGGTCCGATCGATCTCAAAGTTCATTCGAAACTGTTACAGGTTGTCAGGTTGGAAGACGACAAACTGGTGAGATATACTCATATGAGTTCCGGAAATTATAATGTAAGTACCGCGAAGCAGTACAGTGATATCTCATTCTTCACGGCAAACGATGAAATCGGAGAGGATGTCGGAGAATTGTTCAACGCTCTTACGGGATATTTCGGAGAGAGGGAATTCAAACAGCTGCTTGTGGCACCTATCAATCTCAAAGATACTCTTATCAGTAAGATAGACAGGGAGATAGAAACACACAGAGAACACGGTAACGGACACATCATGATGAAATCCAACGGTCTCATCGATGCCGATATCATCGCAGCACTCTACAGGGCATCCATTGCAGGCGTCAGAGTGGATCTCAACATCAGAGGACTGTGCTGTCTCCGTCCCGGGATCAAAGGTGTTTCCGAGAACATACGTGTCACAAGTATTGTTGACAGATTCCTCGAACACTCAAGAATTTATTACTTTGAAAACAACGGCGAACCCGATATGTACATGGGATCGTCGGATCTAATGCCCAGGAATCTGAAAGCAAGGGTCGAGGTTCTCTATCCCGTTCTAGACAGGAATCTTATGACAAGGATAAGGGATAAGATACTGATGATACATTTCGCGGACAATGTGAAAGCAAGGGTGCTTCTTTCCGACGGAACGTACGTCCCCGTCGGCAGGAACGGAAAGAAACCGCTGCGTTCACAGGAATGGTTCATCGAGAACAGAGGCATTTGGCATGACTGAGCCTAAGACTGTCGGATTCATCGACATAGGCACGAATTCCGTCCACTTACTTGTGGTCAGATTCTACGACGGTACTTTGGGTACCGAAATAGCCAGGGACAGAGAGGTACTGCGTATCGGACGCAGTCTTTACTCCGAAGGAATAATCGATAAGGATGCTATTGAAAAATGCGGCATAATTGTAAAGAAATTTACCGCATACGCGAAGAAACACGGTGCGAGTGAAGTTATCGCATACGCAACATGTGCCGCAAGAGAAGCCGAAAACAGCGACGAACTCATAGATGCGATAAAAACGGACGGTCTCGAAATAAGGGTTATTCCCGGTGAAGAAGAAGCGAGACTGATTTCACTGGGAGTTTTGGGAGAAAACGGACCCAGAGAAAAGACTCTTTTAATCGATATCGGCGGAGGAAGTACCGAGATATCGATAAGAAAAGGAAAGGAAACTCTGTTCATAGACAGTCTCCCCCTCGGTGCGGTGAGATTCGCATACGGATTCCCGTACGACTGCAGGAAAGGACTCAGTTACGAAGAATATTCCAGTTATCAGCATGAAGTGGATCTCTGTGCATACCGTGCGATGAGACGTATCAGAGAGATAGGTTTCGACAGGGCGGTAGGTTCTTCCGGAACGTTTGAAACACTCTGCGACTTATGTCCTTCCAAAGAAAGAAAAGGTAAACTGGCACTGTCCGCTCTTTCCGAGAGAATGGAGTCCATGATGCCCATGGACATCAACGAACGTTCCAAGATCCCCAAACTCAGCGAAGCCCGTGCGGACATAATCGTTGCGGGCGGTGCGATTGCCGAGGAACTGATGAAAGGTCTCGGCATCTGTGAGATTGAGATATCCCACTTCGGTCTGAAGGAAGGGATGATGGTCGATTACCGCGTAAACCACGGACTATGCGATATAGATGTTAGAGAATCAGCAATAGCGGAATTGGGATTCAAATGCGGTTACGACAGGGCTCACGCAATGACAGTAAGGCGCTGTGCCAGAAAGATCGCTTTGAGACTGAACGAATTGGGCGTATGTTCACTGGACACACACATGATTCAGATGCTCGAATACGCTTCGCAGTTACATGATATCGGGGAAGTATTCGGTTACGGAAAACATCATGTGATGTCTCACGATATTCTCATGAATTCAAGCCTTGTCGGATTCGATATCGGCGAGATTCAGACGATGGCTGCGATGGTGAGGTACCATCACAAGAAGATGCCTTCCGCAGACGATTCGGCATTCCGCAGATTGGATGAAAGAACATCTCTCGCACTGAGACAGTGTATTCTCATTCTCAGAATGGCGGATGCGATGGACAGACACAGGATGCAGTTGGAAACGGATTTTACTGTGGAGGCAGTAAAAGGCAACACAATAAAGTTCACACTTATTTCCGAGCAGGATGTGAGTATGGAACGCTGGAAACTGGAAGAATCCGCAACCGATTTCAGGACACTCTTTGACAGGAAGTTATCCGTTGCCTGAAATCAGAGTTCTTTTTCCAATGTGTCACAGATTGTTTTTAACACTTTGATGCGTCCGTAATACTTGTCCGTACTTTCTACGGAATACCAGGGTGCATCAGGACTGTTTGTGTGCTCAATCATTTTGTTGACATAATATTCGTATGTGTCCCATTTCTCTCTGTTACGCCAATCCTCATCGGTGATTTTCCAGCGTTTCATAGGGTCGTTCATACGGTCGTTGAAACGTTCCAGCTGAACATCTTCGGTGATATCCATCCAGAATTTGATCACGATGCATTTCCTTTCGGAGAGCATCTTTTCGAACATATTGATCTCTTCCGCCGAACGGGAGTATTCGTCTTCGGTACAGAATCCTTCGATGGGTTCAACCATCATCCTTCCGTACCAACTTCTGTCGAATATTGCGATATGTCCCTTTTCGGGGATATTTTTAGCGAATCTCCACAGATAGGTGTTCGCTTTTTCTTCGGCGGTGGGTGCAGGTGTCGGATATACGGAATATCCGCGGGGATTCAATGCTCCTGTGACACGTTTTATGGATCCGCCTTTTCCGGCTGCATCCCATCCTTCGAACACCAGAACCAATGATTTATCGGAAAGTGCCAGTCTGCACTGAAGCTCGGATAGTTTATCCTGATATCTGTTCAGTTTTTTCTTATAATCGCTTTTGGAAAGTGAAAGTGAGAAATCGTTATTTTCCCTGGGATTGAGATATACGGGAAGAATTCCGGGAGACGAAGGAGTATGTGAGTATTGGCTGTAATGTTCCGCATGCTTCAGTACCGCATTACCGACGGCTTCCAATGTCTTTTCGTAATCTCCCGTTTCGATGATGTGCCAGGGTGCATTTGGTATATCGGTACGTTCGATAAGTTCCGATGTTTTTCCGTTTTTAAGAGAGAATCTGCCGTAGTCCGGATCGCTGTCTCCGAGGAAACCGCATTCCTTCGAGGGAAGTACAGGGTATGTATCCTTGAATTTGGAGATTTTCTTGCCGTCAATGTCTAAGAAAATCTTCACGAGAATTACGCCGTTATCGGTAAGATATCTTTCAAGAGAAAGAATATCTTCAACTGCATCTTCCGTAAAACGGTTTTTTTCAATGACTTCACTGTACCATGCCCTGTCGAATACACGGATTCTTCCGTTCGCAGGTGCATTTGCAATATAGTCGGAAAGTCCTTTTGCATCGATATGGCGGTAATCAACTCCTCTCGGTTCAAGCATTGAAATAAATCCGTTGATGAGGAAGGACATCATACTTCCTCCCGCACCTTCGAAGACCGTCATCACAGCCTTCTTTCCGTCATACAGTCTGTGCTGTACGACGTTCAGTTCCGTCTCCAATTCGCTTCCCGAAAGAACACCCATGCACCCGAAGAGTGATAAAGCAGTTAAAAAATCATTCCGTTTTCTCTTCCTTCGGAGGAACACACCATCCTCTCATAGGCTGTGACAGGAATATGTAGAGATTGATACACACGATTGCCACGAGTAACGATGCAGGGAAAGGATCGAGTGTAAGTTCGTAAACATATCCCAGCAGGGACATGAACAATACAAATACCGCAAATTTGTAGGCAGGCGTATTTCCTCTTACGATGTAGTATATCATCGAAAGTAAGAAAAAATTGAAAATTAAGTCGATCATAAGTACGCTTACGTCGCTGAACTGAATGTAGTCGCGGACATAATCCATGGCATATTCGATCATGGAAAGAAAGATGGTTGCAACGTTGAGGACAATACAGATAACGCCTCTGTTGATTATCCTCATATCAACATCTTTCAGTTCGACTGTCATATCCGACTGTAGTCGGTGTTCCGTAAATAACGTTTCCTGTTATTCCGGATACGTGGATTTATAACGATAATAACATATCCAGACACAATGAGTGTAAGCAGCAGGATGGAACACTTCATCAACATCGGTACGTCCGGCATCGTCCGCAAAATGGGAAAGCTGATGGGTGTTCTTCTGATAATCTATGCTGTTGTTATTGTGTATACATACATTATGATGTACACCTTGGGTTACGAGTACGGGGACTATATGGAATTAGGGCCCGGAGTCGTGCTGAGTATCTTCCTGCAGATTTTCTTCGGTACGATGATTCTCATCGATTTCTCGGGAAATCTGGGACGTGCGATAGGATTTTATGCGCTATCCATCGGATGCAACAGACTGATTAACTACATTCACGTACTTTTCGATCCGCACGGAATTTCCTTCATCTTCGGTTTGGTGATGGTTGTAATGTCCGTGAATATGCTTTACACCGGCGTTACATTTGTCAGAGGTTCGGCAAGATCCCGTTTCGGTATGACAGTGACATCGCTGATTATGTTGGCGCTGACAGCCGGTTCTCTTTACTACAGCGCTTTGACTTACAATTATACGCCCGAGGATTTACTGGAATACTACCCGGATCAGTGTATCATCTGCGCTATGTATGCACTTCTCTTCCTGATGGTGGGTACGGAGACGGTAAGGAACAGTATGCCTGCGGTAAGATATCAGAAGATGCTGAGTTCCATAAGGCGCGTAGGTGCTACGGAACCGGAATCGTACATTCTCAGATCGGATGCAAAGATTTTAGCCGAAGCGTTTGAAGACAGGTCGGCATGGACCCCTGTTACGGACGGAGGTCCTGCGTTATGCGAATACAGGTTCATGCTATCGCATCATATGAATGATGCATCCGCCGTGCGCATACAGAAATGGAAGAATTCCGATAAACTGTACATCACGGTTACGGATTCCGATAAGGGGTCGATTCTCAATGCATGCAGATCCGCGGTTACTTCGGTATACTACGACGGAAGTATCGACACCTGCAGCAACATCAGATTCTGCGGTGACAGAGGTTTGACAATCGTATTCAACGTCAGGGACGAGGTGGAAGAATGGTGATGAGAAAATCAATTTCCAATACCGTACTTTCGATTATAACGAAAGTAGCCATCATTCTCTTCGTCCTCATGGATTTTATCGTCCTCAGAAGATCCATCGATATTGCGCAGGCAGTCGTTCTTGTGTTGCTTTTCATTACAGCGGGAATTTCCTTACTGATGTTCATCAGGAAGAACGAGAACACACTGATGAATGCTGCATTATACGGTGTAATGTGCGGATTTTTCATTTTGCAGAGATCTTTTGACGGTTTCGAGACAGATGATGCAATACTCGTTATGAAAGCAACTGTCGAATGCGCATTGGGTGTGATGATGATCTGTCTCAACATCTTTCTCTGCGGAGGAAACAGATACAATCAGATGCGTCTGTTCATTCTTTCCGCTTTTTCGATAGTGTTTGTACTGTTATCGTCGATATACACGATGATAGTGGAGGATGCGTACCTTTGGGATGTAATGGGCAGATACGCAGCCGATTTCGGAATTGTGGCTGTTATTGTATTCTATGTTGTGATTTTGACACGTCCCGAAATCAGATATTATTCTCTGAATAAACAGATGGCATACAATGTCAGAACACTCAACGGAACGCTGTTTGTCAACAGAGATGCATACATGCTGAGAAGCGAATTCGTAAAATTCGTAAATTCGGAATGGACACCTTCGGATGAAGAAGGTGTTATCGAAACGAAATCCGGTATTTTCTTTTCCGACGGAATGGATGCAAAAATAACGGTTAAGAGATGTAACGACGGGAAAACATACGGTTCGCTCCATCTCGACGGAAACGGTACATCGGTACAGGGAATCAGATTCCCCGTGACACAGTTGGTATACGGAGATATTGACACCTGCGGGGATTTCACCGTTTACGGCGAAGACGGATTCTTTATTCTGATGAAAATAAGAGACGATTACAACATGCCGAAAGGACGTCTCAAGAAATTCTACTATTGGGCTGTAGGTCATCCTTATGAGTGAAATCGGAAGAAACACCTCCCTTTTCCTCATATCGGGAGCATCGGTTATCTGGGGATTTTTAGGTCTCTGTATAAGAGATCTTTCCGCAGCGGGTCTGACATCGATTCAGATGTTTGAATTAAGATGTCTTATCTGCACGGTGATTATTGCCGTTATCTTTCTGATTACGGATAAAAGTAAATTCAGAGTAAGCGGAAAAGATCTGAAACTCCTCATTTTCATAGGTGCAATCAAGATTGCCGCAGATACCAGTTATTTCCAGGCTCAGTTAATGGTCGATCTTTCATTGGCTGCGGTATTGGAGAATACGGAACCGTATTTTGTTGCGATTATCTCATATTTCCTTTTCAGAGAAAGACTCAGCAGGATACAGAAATTATCGTTGGTTGTCGCATTTGCGGGATGTCTGATGGTTTCGGGTGTTCTGGGAGGTGTCGGAGAAGTAAATGCCGCAGGTGTGGCGGTCGGTCTTATTTCGGGACTGACGTTTGCAATGTACACAGTAGGCGTGAAGAAAGTAACCGATAACGGATGCAATTCGGGAACGATTCTCTTTTACATTTTCCTGGTGAGTTCCGTATGTACGCTTCCGTTCTGCGATCCTGTTTCAATGGTACAGATTACGTTCTCTGATACTCAGGTAATTTATCAGGTTCTGATGCTCGGAATTGTTTTCACGCTTATTCCGTACTATATGCATGCATTGTGTCTGAAAGGCATCTCCGCAACGATGTCTTCGGTTGTACTGTTCCTTGAAGTGGTTATGTGTGCCGTTGTCGGAGCGGCATTCTTCGGTGAAATTCCGACCGTTGTCACAATCATCGGTATGGTGTTCGTTTTCATCGGCATTCTGATGATAAACAGGGAAGATTCCCATGCGGAAACATCAACTGCGGAATGCAATCACAGAGGATGATGAACACTTTAATATGGCAGTAATCTCTGGTCGTAAACAGGACGTCATCCAATGGAAGGCAACGCCGACAACCGCGAAGAAATGACAGTTAGTTTACCGATATTCCGTAAAAAGGAGTCGTTCTGATGCGCATATGTTCTACATACGGAAAGAAACACGATCTTACTTTCCGTTACGATTACGAAGAAGTGCGTATGGATGTTTTCGATAAAGTTCCGGAGAATGCGGATTCCGATACTATCATTACATTATGCGGAAAGAGTCCGTCGCTTATACCTCAGGGATTCAACGGATACGTAGACAACGGTATCGAAGTTCTTCACGGATACAGAAGCATCCGTTCCTATCACGATTTCAAGGGAACTCCCGATGTCTGTGAAATTGTGAATATGTTTTCGAAGGTACAGGACATAGCAAAAGGTGCGTTTACCGTCAATTCATTCAAAGATCTCAGCAAACTGTACGAAGCTTCGCAGATTATCGACAGACGTCACGTACTGATCGGTATGGGGGATATGGGTACTGTTACAAGGCTGAGAAGCAATCTTCTGGGTAATGAGTTTACATTCGGTTACATCGGAGCGCCTACTGCAGACGGTCAGCTGGAAGCTGATATGCTCGATGATTTGGGTGACGACTGTACAATCGTGGGAATTACGGGATGCAATATCAGCGATAACAGATTCACCGAGATGCAGGAAGCCGCCATCAGGAAAGCCGGTTTGGATGCGATTTCTCTTACTTTCGATTCGAAAACATCCGACAGAATGGGAGAAGTCATGGTCGAGTATCAGATCAGGGGACTGAATGTTACGATTCCTTTCAAGACCGAAATAATGTCCGTTCTCGACGAATGTTCCGAAGAATCGATTAAAATCGGTGCTGTGAACACTATAGTAAACGACGACGGAAAACTCACGGGATACAACACAGACTGCACGGGAATCATGGATGCTTTCAGAAGAAGCTGCGGCAATGTTTCCGGAAAACGTGTTGTTGTTGTGGGATCAGGAGGAGCGGCAAGGGCTTCCGCTTACGCAATGAAGTCTTTGGGATGCGACGTAAGCGTTCTTGCAAGGAACGAAGTCACACTTCTCGAATTATGTGACGATTTACTCGTAGAGCCGTCATCAAATCCCGATGTCTCCGATTATGATATCATAATCAACTGCACACCGATAGGAATGATCAAAGATTCCGTATATCCCTTCGATCTGAACACAATGAATGAAAATCAGTGTGTTTTGGATATGGTTTACAACAGAAGAACAAGACTCATGCAGAAAGCGATTACGCTCGGCTGTAAGATTGTCAGCGGTATCGATGTTCTTTTGGGACAGGGTGCGGAATCGTTCAGACTTTGGTTCGGAAGGGAACCGGATATGGATGCAATGAGAGATGCAATCTCCCGTTGAATCACATATCGCTGTCTGTATCTCTGAAGTTGAGTGCGGGACACGGTCCGAAACAGTCTCCGCATCTGATACACTCGTCGGGATTCATTTCCACTTTTCCGTCTTTCATGTACAGTGCGTGCTGTTCGCATCTTGCCGCACATAAACCGCATCCTACGCACTGTTCAGATCTTATTACCAAATCAAACAGCTTTTTGATTGTGTTACGTGCATCTTTTTCGACGGATGCTTTGGAGATGATTGCTCCTTCTCTGTAGATTGTTATGTAATCCACGGAAACCCACTGTCCGTCGGGATCTTTCTCAACTGTTCTTCCCAAAACCTGCATGAATGCAGACAATCTGTCAATATCGACAGGCCTTGATAATGCGGCTTCGATACTGAAACCGATTACACAGGGAGAATATCCTTCCTGAACTTTGATCGAGATAGGTCCTTTCTCGGGAGTCTTTGTCTGTTTTGTGAGTTTGGCGACATCCTTTCCCGTGAGTCTGTTCACTTCGTCTTTGATAGACTGGGGAACTTTCTTCCATCTCCACAGGCCGTATTCCTTCCATTCCTTCGGAAGTCCGCGGGATTCCATATAATCGTTGAGATATTCATCCCATTGGGGATATCTGTCGGAATTACCTGCAACGGTATCGAATTCCGCCAAATCGGAAGCGGGACAGAGGAAACAGCCGATACGGTCGAGACCTCTTGTGTACCATACGTTAAATGGTGCTTTTTTGTAGAAAATATACATCCAAACGTGGATTGAGTTCCAACTCTGAATGGGAGAAGCACCTGTCTGTCCGGGAGTCCACGGATTGACCCATACTCTGGGCTTATCATGTCTTGCTTCGGATTCGTATTTTCTCTGACCTATGAACGATAAACATCCTCCGGGGAAGTTCTTGTTGATTGCCGCAACGGTAGGTCCCAACTTATTGGTTTTACAGCACCATCTGTAATCTTTGGCGGGAGGGCCGAATTGTACAAGATTTCCGAAGAATGCATCCGTAGGTGCTTTTTCTTCGATGAGTTTCAGCCCGTATTTCTCACAGACTTCGTGTACGTGATTTACGGTTTCGTTGAATTCCAATCCCGTATTCACGAAAAGAACCGGGAGTTTTTCTCCCGCATCGAGAGTCAATAACAATGTGGTAAGCGAATCTTTTCCTCCGGAGAATGACACTACGGCAGGTTTATCGTGCTGCGCCATTGTTTTCTTAATGAAGGAAACGGCTTCGTCTCTCCTTCTTGTAATGACTCCTTCATTCGCTTTGACGGCAGTCTCCCAGTCGTTGTTTTTATCGATAACAGAAGATTCTTCAGGTTTGTACCATTTGGTCCTGACAGCCATTCCGCGTTCCGATGCAGTCATTTCCTCTGCGGACATTCTTGCGATTCCCGTAGCGATTGCAATCCTGTCTTCGGTGACGATGACAACTTCATCTCCGTCTTTCACGTCGGGAGATGCACCGATGACACCCGGTGCCATAAGATTCTTGGATTCCTGAACAAATCTGACAGCATCGGGATTGATGACAACATAACCTTTTGTCATTGTTTTTGCGATTCTCATCGCACTCTGCATACGGTTGATTAAAACCCATCCTCTTCTCAGATCGAAACGCATTGACGCTACGGTTTTACCGTCGATGATAATCTCATCCATTCTGTCCAAAGAAGGTGCTTTGTTCAGTAAAACGATATGATTCTCAGGTATCAATGCCAATCCGGAGCCATCTCCGTACTGCTTATCCGCAAGTCCCCTAATCATCGAAATATCGTGTTCGAATGCGGGTCTCACCTCACCCGGAGGTGTCACCTCGACTTCATGCGTAACGCATCCGCAGACGGGACATTTGCTTTCCTCGAGGATAGGTAAATTACATCCGTCGCACCATCTGAGGTGATTCTTTCCGAGTCTGATTGCTGCCATCGTTCCACATTATTACCAGCATACCTAAAAGGATTCTCTTATCCTATTATGAAAAACCGTCTGTAAAATAAGATTTTGACAGCGAACTTTATATCAAACCCTGCGGATTCTGTCGGTTGATAATATGGTCAGGAAGATACAGGCTTCTAGGCGTGCTTTGGGGATGAACTATGCGATCAGAGAGGTCGCTGTACCGGCTGCCAAGCTTGCCGCTCAGGGCAGGAAGCTTTGTATGCTGAACATCGGAGACCCGAACAAATGGGATTTCGAGACTCCTGCGTACTTCAAGAATGCGTTGAGGAAGGCTGTGGATCACACAGACAACGGATACGGAGATTCACAGGGAAATCCGGAATTCAGACAGGCGATTGTCGACCGTGAATATGAGAAACACGGTACGAAGATTACACCGGATAAGGTGTTCGTTACATCGGGTGTCGGAGAGGCAATCAATCTTCTGATGGGTTCGATGGTCGAGGATAAAGACGAAGTTCTTGTTTCCGGACCGGGATATCCTTCCTATCACCAGTACATTGAATTCTACGGCGGAAAGACCGTTTCCTACAGATTGATCGAGGAAGAAGACTGGGCTCCCGACGTGGATATGATGAGAAAACGTATTACCGATAAAACAAAAGCAATCGTTGTCATCAATCCGAACAATCCTACGGGTGCCGTTTTCGATGAAAAAGTACTCCGTGAGATAGGAGATTTGGCTGCGGAGATGGAAGTTCCTATCATTTCCGATGAAATTTACGATAAAATTACCGAGAAACCGTTCTTCTCGATGTCACGTCTTCCTTCGGATGTTACGAGGATTGTCCTCAACGGATTCTCCAAAGTGAATCTTATGCCCGGATGGAGAGTCGGTTACGGTTACTTCATGGACGAGAGCGGAATGCTTTCGGATGTGTGGGAAGGACTGATGAAACAGTGCCGCGCACGTATCTGTCCGAATGTTCCCTGTCAGTGGGCCGCACAGGCTTCGCTTCAGGGTCCGCAGGATTATATCGCGGATATGAACAGAAGACTCAGAGACAGAGCGACATTCTCGTATGAGAGACTGAATGAAATTCCCGGAATTTCCGTAAGAGAACCCCAGGGTGCGTTCTATATGTTCCCCAAGGTGGAACTGAACGGAATCTGGAAGACAGACAAGGATTTCGTTCTCAACTTCATGGAAGAAGAGGGCGTTGTTCTCGTTCACGGTTCGGGATTCGACGAAGAATTCGGACAGGGTCACTTCCGTACGATTACGTTACCGAGGATTGAGATTCTCGCCGAAGCTTACGACAAACTCGAGAGATTTATGATCAGGCACAAAGCCTGATTGTTTTCAGGAGAAACACTCCGAACCGGATTTCATCCGGTTCGGATTCTTCTTTCATCCGACGGTTTCTCTGAATTCTTTTTTGATGGAATCCAGGACACCTTCTTCGGTTATGATGTCATGTGTCGCCATGGCGAAGGCCTTGATGAATGTAATCATGTTCGACAGTGCCATCTCCGATATTGCGTCACGGGCGAAACCTACGGTATGCGCCTCGGTTACTTCTCCGGAATCGGGTACACCGATGCAGAACATCATCTGCACCGACGGTAACGTACGACTTACGTTTCCCAAATCGGAAGAAACGGAAATGTGTTCTCCTTTTGTCTTGTGAATTTTTACACCGAAGGATTCCAATCTTTTTGTGATCAATCCCGCAAGAGCATAGTTCGTAACGGTGTCGTCAAGAACATTTTCCGCTGCGGAAATCTTATAAGTACATCCGGTCCCCAAAGCTGCCGCTTTGACCATGTCCGTTACTCTGTCGTAAATGAATTTACATTCGTTTCTTTCGTTGGCACGCATGTAGAATATCGCAGAAGTGTACGCAGGAACAATATTCGGAGCTTCTCCTCCGTTTGTGATGATTCCGTGTACTTTTGCATCCGAAGGCATCTGCTGACGGTATGCATTGATCATATTGTACAGAGAAATCATCGCATCCAACGCATTGATTCCCTTATCCGGAACGGAACCTGCGTGTGCCGCTTTACCGAAAAATTCAACCCTCATATTTCTCATGGCGAGAGTGTTCATTCCGTCGGCGTTGAAGTAGCTGGGATGGGCCATCATTACAACATCACAGTCATCGAACATTCCTTTCCTGATGAAATCAACCTTTGATCCGACGGTTTCTTCGGCGGGTGTACCGTACACGCGGACTTCTCCTCCGAATTCGTCTACAATATCCTTAACGGCGATTCCTGCGCCTGTAGCGACCGTTCCCACGAGATTGTGTCCGCATCCGTGACCCAATCCGGGTAATGCATCATATTCCGCCAGAAACACGATTACGGGGCCTTCTTTGTTTCCTTTGTGCGTAGCGACAAAAGCAGTCTCGTAACCCGCCGCACCGATTGTAACGTCGAACCCGTATTTCTTCAGAAGATCCGTATGAAGTTTACAGGCCTCATACTCCTGCAGTCCCAACTCGGGGTTGTCGTGTATCTCGACAGCCAATCCTTTCAGTTCGGATGCGATTGAATCCACTTTGTCAATAATTCTGAGTTCGGCTTCGCTGTTCATTTGAACACTTCTTTTTATGAGGTATTGCACACTCTCATTTGACTTTTATGAAGTAATCGCCCAAAAACATGAACACAATGATGAGAAGAACGAACGGATAATACAATTTCAGAACTCCGAGATATGAACATACTGCGATTGTTATCGAAATGATAAGACTGCATATCATGTAGTAGACTGAATAATGGGTTCTGCCTTCTCCTTCGTATCTTTCTTTCGATATCGGCATTTTATTGACTGACACCGAAATACTGAACAGTGCCAATATCACGACGAATGCAAACAAAGCCGCCGTTATTACGGTCTGACCGTATCCTGTCGGAAGCATTACCGCGGAAATTACTATCGATATGATATCCAGCAGAATAATGATGAATTTACGGTCCATGATGTTCCCTGAAGATATGCGCATCATGACTTAAATCATGATGTTTCCCGACGGCAATGATTATACGGGGAATGATTATCGGAACAATATAGGCAGTGTGACAGTATGGGGAACATATGGCACGATATCAGTCCGAAGAGGATTTCACCCGATGATTTCATGGTTGTTGTTGAAATCTCAAAGGGCAGTAAGAACAAATACGAACTGGATAAGGAAACAGGTCTTCTGAAACTTGACAGAATTCTGTACACTTCCACACACTATCCCGCAAGTTACGGATTCATTCCGAGAACATACGCAGATGACGGAGATCCTCTGGATGCTTTGGTTCTGTGTTCGGAACCTATCCTTCCGATGACATTGGTAAGATGCTATCCGATCGGTGCAATCAAGATGATCGACAACGGTGCAAATGATGAAAAGATCATTGCGATTCCGTTCGACGATCCGATGTACAATTCGTACACAGACATCAGCGAACTTCCGAGACACATGTTCGATGAAATGAAGCATTTCTTCGAAGTTTACAAGACGTTGGAAGGAAAGACTACCGCGGTGGATGAGATTATCGGTTCCGACAAGGTTCAGGATATTATCAAGTACACCATTGCGAAGTACAAGGATTCTTTCTGCTAAATTTTACAGATGATTACGGCAGAGGTGATTGTTCTGCCGTAATCATTTCACATTATCATTGAAACAACAGAACATATCATTCCCGCGGCATCGTGTGTCGCAAACCAGTTCATTGTTCCGGAGAAGATACTTTCGATACCCATGGCGGCGATGAACAGACCGATCACTCTTGTTATTACGCCCAAAGCCTGTTTTCCGACATATTTCACGACAAGATCCGAATTTCTGAGGATTATCCAGGTAATCAGCAGTGCCGATACGCTGGAAATCATTACAGTTTCGATTCCGAATTTCGATGAAAGTAAAATTGCCGTTGTGATAACACCGGGGCCGGTGAGTACGGGCGAAGCGATGATTGCCCATTTGGCGCCTTTTTCGTCGTCTACGTTGGATAATCTGAGACCGAAGACCAATTCTATGGCCATCATAAGGAAGATTATACCTCCGGCGACACGGAAACTGTCCATGGAGACACCGAAGATATCCATCAGATACTGTCCGATGAGTACGAATACAATCAGGAGAGCGGCCGCTACGAAGGATGCTCTGTTTGCGTAGGCTTTCATCGTAGATCTGTCGAGATCCTTTGTAACGTTGATGAACAGCGATACACTGGCGAACGGATCAAGGATGAGGAAGAGCGAAACCGTGATTGAGACGACCGTTCCGATGTCCATGGGTCGGGGATGTGCGGTTGGGTATAAAATAACATCAATTTGGTCCGTTCAAGCACTGTTATCGTTTTTTCTCCGTCTTTTGAAAAAGAGGTCTCTTTGTCGAAACAGTGTCGATTGTTGTTGCTATAATAAATAGGCGGTTCACACTACAATTCAGCGTACAGGAATACGATTGATATGGGGGAACTGGTTGCCGTTAATGAACCTCAATTTGAGAACACACATCTCATTTATCTCAAATCACGTCCTGTAGAAATCACTCTTGATATCCTTTTACAGGATAAAACAACTAAAAAGAATATCATTTGGGCTACTGACATTTATCATTCTCACGGCAGCAACTGTTCCGACATCAGCAGAATAACTCGTGAAGCATTCACTATGATAAATCCGGTTATTCTGCAACCGAGAACGGAAAAGGCATTAGAACAGCAGCAGGAACGTACAAGGAAGAAAGCGGAAGTATTCACACCTGTTTGGCTTTGTAACAAAATGAACAACTGTCTTGACAGAGAATGGTTCGGTAGAGAAGATGTCTTCAACCATGAAAACGACGGCAACACCTGGACGGTTATCGAAGAAAAAATAACGTTCCCTGACGGTAAGACATGGAAAGAATACGTTGATTCCAGAAGATTGGAGATTACATGCGGTGAAGCACCCTATCTTGTTTCAAGATACGATGCAGCCAACGGAGAGTTTATTCTTCCGCCGTTGAAACGTATCGGCATATTGGACAGAAAGATCCGCATTGTGAATGAAAATGCAGAATCGAAAGAAGAATGGATTAAATGGGTTGAGAGGGCATTTCAGAGCTGTTACGGTTATGAATATCAGGGTGACAGTCTCCTGATTGCAAGAATCAACCTGCTGATGTCCTTTGCAGACTATTATGCGGAAAAATGGAATGAAGATCCCGATGATGCTCTGCTGAAAAAAATAGCCAATATCATTGCCTGGAATACCTGGCAGATGGACGGTCTGAAAGATACAGTACCGTTCGGCAAACCGTATCAGCAATACCGCCAGGTTACGTTATTCGATTCATTTGAAAAAACAGAGAAACAGGAAGAAGATGTAGCGCTTCCGTGCAAAATTTATGATTGGAGAAGAGACAATTCACTTTTATTTAAGGACTGCAAGAAGAGGGGTAAGATGAGCAAGAAGATGTTTGATTTTGTTATCGGTAATCCGCCGTACCAAGAGAATCAAGATGCAACCAGTGATACGCCAGTATACAACTATCTTATGGATTCATCATACAATATAGCAAATTCAGTCGAATTAATTACTCCTGGTCGTTTTCTTTTTGATGCTGGGAAGACACCAAAAATATGGAATAAAAAAATGTTAAATGACCCTCATTTTAAGGTGTTACAATACTACCAAGACGGTTCTGCAGTATTTCCTGGGACTGGTATTAGAGGGGGCGTGGTTGTTACATACAGAGATGCTGAAAAAAATTTTGGCCCAATTGGCACTTTTACTATTTTTGAAGAATTAAACTCAATAAAAAATAAAGTCCATTCATCAAATTTTGAATCATTATCTTCAATCGTTTATGCTCCAGAAAGTTTTAGATTTGCAGATAAGATGCTTGAAGATCATCCAGAAATACCGTTCAGAAGTGATGGAAAAAAAGGAAATCTGGGCATATTAAGCAAAGGTCACGATTATGATATTGTAACAAATATTTTTGATAAGCTAAATAACATCGTATTTTTCAACAAACCAATCAATGATGGATATGATTACATTAAATTCATTGGTCGTAAGGATAACAACAGAGTGGAAATGTACATTCGGAGCGATTATATCAATAACACAACTAATTTAAAAAAATACAAGGTCATATTACCAAAATCAAATGGAGGTGGCACTCTTGGAGAAACATTGTCTACACCTCTTGTTGGAGAACCATTTGTTGGCCACACACAGACATTCCTTAGTATAGGTTCTTTCAACACATATGATGAGGCAAATAATTGTTTAAAGTACATAAAAACAAAATTCGCAAGGGCGCTGTTGGGCATAAAAAAGGTAACTCAGGATAATAAAAGAAATGTTTGGGAATATGTTCCATTACAAGATTTTACGACAGAATCAGACATCGATTGGTCAAAATCAATACAAAATATCGACAGACAATTGTACTCAAAATACCAACTATCGATTAAAGAGATGGAATTTGTCGAATCACACATACAGGAGATGGATTGACATGTCTCCAACCATCAATATTCAGTCAGCAAAAAGAATCGTCCCGATGATTTATGCCTACACTACGCCTGAAATCAGACGCCATGACGGGTGGATTAAAATCGGTTACACCGAACAGGATGTTGATGCACGTCTGGAACAGCAGATGCATACCGCCGATGTCAAATGGAATCTCGAATGGAAAGGCAGTGCAATTTACGATGACGGCACCGGGGATGTCTTCAAAGATACTGATTTTCACGAATACCTCCGTAAAAAAGGGATAAAACAGCAATCCGAGAACAGAAACGAATGGTTTTACATTTCCGGAGAAGAATCGAAAAGACTGTTCGCCGATTTCAGATCCGACAGAGGAGTTGTCAAAGTCAGAGAAGTTATACCTTACACTCTCAGAAATGAACAAAACGAAGCGGTTGAACGTGCTTTGGATTACTTCAAACTCAATATCAAAGGAGAGTTCCTTTGGAATGCAAAACCGCGTTTCGGAAAGACTCTCTCTGTTTATGACCTGTGCAAACGCCTGAATGCCGTAAACGTATTGATCGTAACCAACAGGCCGGCAATTGCCAATTCATGGAATGATGACTATGAAAAATTCATCGGTGACAAATCCGGATTTAAATTCGTCAGCGAAGTAGATACACTCAGAGACAAACCGCATATCATCACTCAGGAGAAATATTACGAACTCAAAAAAGCAAATCCCGAGATCAAACGTATCGAATTCCTCAGTCTCCAGGATCTCAAAGGATCAATCTACTTCGGAGGTAAATTCGATAAACTCAGACACATCCGCGATGAAAAATGGGATCTGTTAGTAATTGATGAAGCTCATGAGGGCGTTGACACTTTCAAAACAGACGTAGCATTCGATCACATCGATCGTAAATACACACTTCACCTCTCAGGAACACCGTTCAAAGCGATAGCCAGCGATAAGTTCCGTCAGGATGCCATTTACAATTGGACATACGTTGATGAACAGAAAGCAAAGAACGGATGGGAAGACATCCCCGGTACTCAGAACCCGTATGAGAGACTCCCGACGCTTTGTATGTATACCTATCAGATGTCTGAGATTGTTCAGGCAATAATCAAACAGGGAATCGACATCAACGGCGATAATGAAGAGTATGCATTTGATCTGAACGAATTTTTCAAAACAAAAAACAACGGCACTTTTGTTTACGACTCAGCCGTAGACACTTTCCTTGACGCTCTTGCTACACAGGAAAAGTATCCGTTCTCCACGCCCGAACTTCGCAACGAACTCAAACACACATTATGGTTGCTCAACCGTGTCGACAGCGCCAGAGCATTGGCTAAAAAACTGAAAGAACATCCGATTTTCAGAAAATACGAAATCGTTCTCGCCGCAGGTGACGGGAATATCTATGATATAAAAGAAACAGAAAAAGCACTTGACAGAGTTAAGAATGCGATTTCCGAACATGATTACACAATTACCATTTCCGTCGGACAGCTGACTACGGGCGTAACAGTGCCTGAATGGTCCGCAGTACTTATGCTGTCAAACATCAGCAGCCCCGCACTGTATATGCAGGCAGCATTCAGGGCACAGAACCCGCATACATTCAGAGAAGGAAAAGAATACCGCAGAAAAGAAACGGCATATGTTTTCGACTTCGATCCCGCCAGAACTCTCGAAATCTACGAAAAATTCGCAAACGATCTGTCTGCAAAAACAGCTTCAGGCAAAGGAGAATCGGATCTTCGCAGGAACAATGTGCGCCAACTCCTGAATTTCTTCCCCGTAATCGGAGAAGATGACGAAGGAAGAATGATCGAACTCGATGCCGAACGTGTGCTGTCGATTCCCAGAGTACTTCGTTCCAAGGAAGTTGTCCGTACCGGTTTTATGTCTAACTTCCTGTTCCAGAACATAAGCAATGTTTTCGGAGCCCCGGATTCTGTTATTTCGATTATTCAAAAGTTTGAACCCAAAAAAGATTCGGGGCCGATAACATCCGGAAAAACTCTCTACATCGACGATGAAGGTAACGCCCAAATTCCGGAAGATAAGGTAATAGGAACAGCTAAGGAATTATTCGGTGACAAAATCTACCTCGAACCTGATTGCATCGAAGATATCATCGATGCTGCGAAAGATAAGCTTGAACCTTCGGAAGAAGAACAGGAAATCAAGGAACTGCTGAAGAGATTCGATAAAGATGTTACCAATCCTATGCTGAAAACAGCCAAAGACAGGTACGGAAAAGATCTTTCGGCATCCTCGCAGAAGTCACTTAACCGCAAAATCAATTCCGATGCCGAGGCCACAATCAGAAAGGCTGTCAAAGAACATCAGATCATTCAGAATACACTTGATTTGGAAATGAACGATGCTGTCGATAAAGTCTCCACCATAGCCGAACGCAACAGAATCGTTCAGGAGTTCGGAGAAAAGAAAAAGAATGCTGCCGAGGAATTCAAACAGTCTCTCAACGGTAAAATCGACAGACTCGTTGAATCCGCAGGAGAAAGTATCGTCAAGCAGATACAGACAGACCAGGTCAGAAAAGAAATCGGCGATGTCGAAACTAAAATCAAGAATCATCTGCGCGGATTCACAAGAACAATCCCCGCATTCCTCATGGCCTACGGTGACGGACGTGAGATTACTCTTGCAAATTTCGACAAAATCATTCCCGGAAATGTATTCAAAGAAGTCACAAGCATAACTTTACAGGAATTCAGATTACTCCGCGACGGCGGTTCGATTGTCAATGATGAAGGAATCGAAGAATATTACGAAGGTCATCTCTTCGATGAAATCGTATTCAACGATTCAGTCAAAGAATTCCTGAAAGTCAAGAAAAATTTGGCAAATTATTTCGATGAATCATCGGAAGAAGACATTTTCGATTACATACCGCCGCAGAAGACCAATCAGATCTTCACTCCGAAGAAAGTTGTGAAGGACATGGTCGATAAGCTTGAGATTGAGAATCCGGGCTGTTTCGACGATGAAACCAAGACTTTTGCCGATCTGTATATGAAATCCGGACTGTACATTGCCGAAATTGTCAAAAGACTCTACCAGAGCAAACGCATTAAGATGCTGTTTCCGGATAACAATGAACGTTTGGCGCATATTTTCGCAAAACAGGTGTACGGTTTGGCTCCTACAGAGATTATCTACCGTATCTGTAAATCATTCATCCTCGGATTCGATGAAAAAATCAAGATTGAGAAAAACAACATCCGTCTCTGCGATTCGCTGAAATTTGCAAAAGAAGGCAATCTGGAAGAAGAACTGAAGAGAATATTTTCCGAGGATTATGTTGAACCTGTACTCACCGATGAAGAACCGGAAACAGACTCAAACATCGTAATCGGCAAACTGCCGCCGCAAATCGGAGCAAACAGAAAAGAAACGTTCACCGTAACGTCAAGAGTTAAAAGTGTTAAGCAACCCAGAGGCGGATACATCAATCCGAAAACAATGGAAAGATTCGGATTCAATGACGGCATTGAATTGTACCGTGAATCGATTGCTCCGACTACTATGGGCATGGTTGTCGATTACCTTACGCGCATGGATCAGGGTGCATCGGCATCGGAAGCGTTTAAAATCAGTATTTTGGGCGCGGAACTGTGCAACAGAAAAAGTGAGGCCGAATTATATCTTTCCGACATCAAAGGGCTTGATGACAATTCAATTCTCAATGCATGCAGACTTGTTTGGTTTGATCAGGTCTACAGAGCGGGGACAAGGGGATTCGGAGATCCCTGCGATGCCGTTCCCGATCAGGAAACCTGTGAAAATGTTCGCACGATGGTTAAACGTGCTGCGACGTTCTTCAGACAGT
Organism: Candidatus Methanomethylophilaceae archaeon; assembly: GCA_963643255.1. GTDB lineage: Archaea > Thermoplasmatota > Thermoplasmata > Methanomassiliicoccales > Methanomethylophilaceae > Methanarcanum. The sequence goes on along the minus strand of CAVIIW010000002.1, from coordinate 18,059 downwards.
TCGGACCGGTTACTTCGGATTGCCCGAAATTCCCCGGAGGCTATACTGACATAATTGTGAACGGTGACGGTGACTTTACTACTGAGGATACCGTCTGGGATTTCAAAGTCTCAAAGAATGAGCCTACAATCTACAACACATTGCAGGTTGCGATCTATTATCTGATGGCGCATCATTCTACAGTGCCTGAATACAGGAAACTGAAGAAAATCGGAATCTTCAACCCGCGTTTGAATGCGGCATATGTTTTGGATATGGAACAACTGCCGAAATCGGTGTTGGATGAGATTGAAAAAGATGTGATTGGATATTGATTTCAGTAAATTTGGTCAATTTCGATGTGAAACTTGAGTCTGACACTCATGGAATAAATCGTTACGGTATCAGCTGACAGATTCTCTTTACATTGGATTTTCCTGTCATCAGTAACGTCGCAAACATATTGAGAACCGCCTGTCCGGTGTTTTCGGCACGGAAACAGGCTCTTCTCTTCCCATAATGCCCTGATTGTCGACCTATAGTTACTCCAAACCCTTCTCTATCCGCCGTTCTTCCTGGAGAAAACCGTAAGTGAGAATGAGCACAGCCCTTCGGATATGGATTCTGCTGTTTTCGTCCTAAATTCGGGATAGAAAAAACGGAACATGGACGTACAGAACAGTGCTAATGGGTTTTCGGTGGACACTACAACCGTTTCATCTGGTCGGGAACTTCTTTTTCAGATATTCTTCAAGTTCCGCATCATCCATAACGTGATCGTAACCGTCGTCGACGAAATGTCCGACCTGCATAGAATCATTGATTGTTATGACGAATTTTCTGAAATCTCCATTGATATCACTCAAAACTTCAATCATACCGACATCTAAATCGTTATATTTCGACGGAAGAAGAATTTCGGACTGATAGACATCGTCTGTATCGAGTTTTATAACTCCGATACCGAAAGAAGAATTCAGACGCGTGAGTTGTTCCATAGCGTCTTCGCTTATCTTCGGTGCTACGAGATAACCCTCATTGGCCCAAGATGAATTTGAAACCGCCTGGAAATAGAATTCCCTTACGTTGCTGCCGAGAATTTCGCGTTTCATCTCCGAATGAAAACACCGTTATCGTATTGATTCCGGAATTCTTTGCAAGTGTAATTGTCTGGTTGGAAAAGTCGTCAAACGGCAGACGGACGGATACAAGGTCAGGATGCATCCACATTTCTGCATTCTTTGTGGATTTCTTGGAACCTTCGTGATGTATCGTCTTTGTGTGTCCGAGGAAATGATTATTGGAATTTACGAATGCTACCAAAAGCGGATGGAGATCGCGTTCCAAAACCTTTGATTCCGAGCTTTCATCGGACATGACGGAATTAATTGATTTTGAATAATCGACTCCTCTTAATCCGAATTTCTGACCGCGGGAAGATATTTTTACAAAACTGCTGCCTTCGCCTTTTCTCTGAATGTCTGTGTATATCTGAGCACCAACTGTATTCCACGGTGTTTTTCCGTGCAGATTCGAAGAAGTATTGTGTCCTTTCTTTACTGCATAATCCCAAATTTCAATCGGACCCATAGGTTGCAAAGTCTCTTCCAGAATTTTCTTCGACAGTTGAAGGGCAGTCAGCTGCATTGTATCGGTTTCGAAATAGTTTTCTTAGTTAAATGAACTTCCCCAATGAATGTAAATGTTTCAAACAACACAAACAATTAATCAAAAATTAACGGACTGGGAGCAGACATCTTGTGCACAAAATGAAATTAAATACAGTAAATTAAAATAACGATTTCGGAAATCGTTATTCCAGAACTTCGGCATAAAATCAATGCGGCTTACGTACAGGATTTCAGATTCGGGAAGCGGAAATATTTATTCGAAAATGGCGAATCTGTTGATGTTGATTTAACAAAAGAAATATACGAAATTTTAGAAACCCGTTATAAGGAGATGATTCGTAGAACCCATGGGCCTGGCCCGGATCCAATGCCCCCATTTGATATTGATACATCAATATCGGAATATTCAACAGAACGGGTTGATTTTGATTACATAAATTCCAGATTTGATATGTATTGCAAAGTAGTTCAGGAGGATTCAGATCCTGAGACTGTAGCGAAATTCCGTGCCGAACTTTCCCGTTCATTTGCATTATTATCCGCAGATGATCAAGGAATCGCATCGGCAATTATCAATGACCTTGCAACAGGAAATCTGTATGTTTCACAAAATGAGACATTTAAAGAATTATTGCTAAGATATAAAAACAATAAAAAAATGGATGAGATTCATCGTGTTGCAAGAGATTTCGGAATAGATGCCGGCGAATTGAAAAACATCATCGACAGTCATCCCACTGATGAAAATATCAACGAATTCAATCGTTTCGATAAATTAATCGAAAGCATCAGCGAAGAATCAAAAAGAAGATTGAAAGAACAATTTGAAACAAAAACCGGTGAGAAGATTCCAAATTATAAACTGAATATAAAAATCCGGAAAAATCTAAAGGAATATATTCTCAGCGGAGGATTTGATGCTTAATCCTTTAACAATGCCCTTAACTTTAACGTGAAATGACAACGACGTTAAGGAGTACTCAAAATAATTTATCTGAAAAAGAAAACCCAAGGCCGTATCCCCCGATACGGCCCCGGTAAATTCACTTAAGCCTCTGCAGCATCTTGACAGCCGCATCGACAACCTGAGCACCCTTCTCGATTCTGTCCATCGCCTGGAGCTCGGTCATTCCCGGTCCTGTCAGTCCGAACGCAACAGGTTTGCCGGATTCAAGTGAAAGATCCATAATCTTCCTCGAGGCCTGTCCCATAACAACCTCATCGTGTTCAGTTTCACCTTCAATAACCGCACCGATCGTAATCACTGCGTCAATTTCAGGATCGTCAACCAATTTCTTCACTGCCAACGGAACCTCGAACACTCCGGGGACCATGATCTTCTTCACGATCTCCACTCCGAGGAATTCCGCTTCCGCTTCCGCCCTTGCGGCCATAAGAGACGTAATCTCATAGTTGAATTCGGCCGCTACCATTCCTATTTTGTATTTCGCCATATCATCACTTCTTCTGTCTTACGGGTCCCGCATCCGCAAAACCCTGTCTCAATCCTGTACCTGCACGTTTTGTCAGCGATTCCGGACGGAAGAGCAGATCGTATACATTGACTGCATGTTCTCTCGCTCTGCTGTCCGCAAGGAATTCTAATTCCTTCTCATCTTTAGCCTCATCCTCATGGACAAACACTTCGATAATGTGAGTGTCCGTCATCAGCTGACATAAAATCAGTCCCGTCGACGCTTCATGTGCGCATGTTTTATCCTTGGCCATAGGTCCGGGCATCGCCAATGCCATACAGATGTCGCATCCGTCCTCTTTGATGAGTTTCTTACATGCAACCGGTAAATCCTTGAATCCAGGTACTGTACGCCTTACTATCTTAAATCCGGTACCTGTTTTTTTCAGTTCGTCAATCGCAGATGCCGCCATATCGTATCTCGCAAACGTTGTATCCGCTATTCCGATGGTTTTCATTTCAGGTCGCCTCTTTCACGTATTTTCTTCACGATTGCTCTTGTCGCAGCCAAATCGTCCGCGGAACGTCCCGCACGTTTCACTTCGATGTCGAATCCTCTTTTCTTCAATTCTCCGGAAAGTTCCTTTTCATCGAAGTTTTGATCGAAACCCAATACGATTATATCCGGTTTTATTTCGTTCAGTACGGAGAACATATCTCCGTCTCTTCCCGGAATCGCATAATCTACGGGTTTTAAGGAAGAAACGATCTTCACCCTCATTTCCTGAGGTGTAATCGGTTCATGTTTTCTCTTCCTCACGGTGTCGTCGCTTGCAACCACCACGTACAACTCATCGCCGAATGCTTTGGCCTGCTCAAGATATGAGATATGACCCGTATGGATAATATCGAACACTCCGGAGGCCATCACACGGACCATGATCATTCCTTTTCCGTGAATTTCTTCCACGCTTCGATGATCTCGTCACCTGTTACAAATGACAGGTTGTGTTCTTCGGCGTATTTCAGAGTGTTTTCTTTCTTTTCGGAGTTACCGTCGTCACCCATCATTTCGCAGATTGTTGCGGAAGGTTTCACACCTGCCATAACCATCAGTGCGTTGGTAAGTTCCGTGTGACCTTTCCTGTTGACAAGGGGAACTTCACTCGTATTCAGAAGGTGAACGTGTCCAGGTGCCCTGAAGTTCTCTCCCAGGTCATTGCGTATTTTATCGGGAGAAGCATCCTGGAAAATAGTTTTCACATATTCCCTGATTGTGAGAGCTCTGTCGTTATCCGTGATTCCGGTGTATGTTTTTCTGTGGTTGATCGTAACACCGAATGATGATTTTGTGTTATCATAGGGAATGTCATTCGGAGACATCATCCTCAGAACGGGGTATTTTTCATCGTCCCAGAAAACATCGCTCATGAAAGGAAGTCCTACTTTCTTCGCGACTTCAAAAGGTGTCGTCGTACAGACCAATCCTCCCGCATCCTTCCTGAACGTCCTGAGCGTTTCGTGGGTAATGAACTCCGAGGCGATTGTCATATCCGTCTCCTTTTCTCTGTCATCGAAATCGTAGACGAGTACGATCTTACCGTTCCTAATGTCCTCCAGAGTCTTTTCGATGCTCATCGTAACACCTTTTGGGTGTGTGTACCGACAGTTGATAAAAATAATATTGCCTTATTACTAATTTTTTGGTTGAAAATCAGTTTTTGAGTTGAAACATCTGTATTCAGATTTATATCGGTAAATTCACATAACCGTTCCAAGGGATTAAAATGGGATTCATGAACAAATTAAACAACGCCCTTGACAACCACAAGAGCAGCAGGGACGAGAAATCCGACATAAAACAGCTGACGGAATCCGTTGACAAAGAACACAAAGCAATGGATCAGCAGTTGATGGAAATCGGACAGTACTATTGGAACCTCTATGCAAACGACCCTTCTTTCGTTCCTTCCGAGGATATCAAAGGAGCATTCACCGACATCGAAACACGTGTCGCAAGAGTGAAAGACCTTGAAATTCAGATCGCCGAGCGTAAAGAAGCCGGAGAAGCGGAACGTCAGAAGAACAACGAGAACCTTGCGGCACGCGAGGAAGAAATAAGACTTGCAAAGGAAGAAGCTGCAAGGCAGAAGTCCGAAGAAAAAGAAGCAAGGAAAGCTTCCAAAGAACCTGAAAAGGATCAGGAAGAAAGCGAGTGAAACTGCCAGCGCATTATCCGTCGGGTTTTTTAGGCATCATTAAATATGCCGTTATACGTACCGACGGATAATGAGCACAGACAACCGCGAGGATTATCTCATCAACATCCTGCGTCTTACCGAAGGTGTCGGAACCGTCAAGACAACGGAAATTGCGAATTACATGGGTGTCGCCCCCGCGAGTGTCACCGAAATGCTCAAGACCCTCAGTAAAGAAGGGCTTGTCAATTACGAAAGATACAGAGGAGTATCTCTCACCGAAGAGGGAATTGCGGCTGCAAAGAACCTCAGAAGGAAACACCACATTATGGAAAGATTCCTCACGGATGTTCTCGAAGTGGATCATCAGTCCGCACATGACAATGCATGTGCGTTTGAACATTCAATGAGCGAAGATGCCGCACTGAGGATGTGTCAGATGACAGGCAACAGAGTCGACGACGACTGTGAAACCTGTCCCGAACCCTGCGATACGAAGATGGGCATAAAGAAGATTTCCGTATGTCTCGCGGATATGAAACCCGGTGAGGAAGGAACAATTTCCCACGTTTCAAACCGTGATACGACAATAGTGAGAAGACTCATTTCCATGGGATTCGTACCCGGACGTTCCGTTAGGATGGATTCCGTTATCTCAGATATGGGTGCACGTATCGTCGTTCTCGGCGAAAGTACTATAGCACTCGATTGGGACCTCTGTCAGTCGATATTTGTCGACGCGGAATGAGTTTCATGGCTATCCGTGTCGCACTCATCGGACAGCCTAACGTCGGCAAATCCACATTGTTTTCGAGACTGACAGGTGTCGGAGTAATTTCATCGAATTATCCGGGAACAACTGTTGAATTCGAAGAAGCTGTTGTTGATTATAACGGAGAGGAAATTCTCTTTCACGATCTTCCCGGTACGTACAGTCTTTCCGCTGTATCGGATGACGAAAAAGTCGTTTCCGATATGCTGAACGGCAGTAACGATGTTATTATCGTTGTAGCGGATGCAACAGACCCCGAATCGAGTATTGTTCTTTCTTCGGAAGTTATAGAATTGGGTATTCCTACGGTTATTGTTCTCAACAAATACGATACGGCATCCAAAAGGATGAATATCAATATCGGGAAGTTAGAAGAAATTCTCGGAGTTCCCGTAATTCCGGTTTCCGCCAAATCCGGAGACGGTGTCGATACCGTTCTGAAAACAATTTCGGAACGTAAAGCGAAGATATCTTCACGTAAGGTAAATTACAGCGGAAACGTCCTCGGTCTTATCGAAACGGTATCGAAAGAATGCGATATCGATAACAATTCCGCAGTCAAAGTCATAGAAGGTATCGACAGACGTTTCGGAGAAGATCTTTCCGAAGAAATCGATATTGCATATTTTAAAAAACACGGCGAACACATCTGTTCGAGAATCGCCGCAGACAGATATGCGGATGCCCGTAAGATTGCCGAAGAAACGTTCATCCGTTCTTCGGAAAGAATGACCCGTTCCGAGAAACTTTCGGATATGATGGTCCGCCCCCGTACGGGAATTCCGATACTCATCTGTGTTTTGGCGGCTACTTTTGCAGTATTGGTTTTCATCGGAGGTCTGCTTGCAACAGCTGTCGATGAATTATATGTGACAATTGTAGGAAACATATTCTCCGATGTCGGAAGATCAATCGGAGGCGATTTGGGTGCCACAATCATGACGGGAGTGGACAGCAGTATCAGAGCTGTTTTGGGAATTGTTGTGCCGTACATCATGGTCTTCTACATTGTGTTGGGAATTCTGGAAGATACGGGATATCTTCCCAGAGCCGTGGTGCTTTTAGACAGGATAATGCGCCACTTAGGTCTCCGCGGTAACGGATTCATTCCCATCATGGTCGGATTCGGGTGTAACGTACCTGCAATCCTCGCAACACGTACAATCATCTCCAAAAGAGAACGTCTGATTCTGTGTTCTCTTATCTGTATGGCCGTACCGTGTTCCGCACAGACCGCAATTATGACAGGTGTAACGGGAAAATACGCAGGAGTCGGATGGATTCTGTTCATCTTTGCTGTATTATTCGTTCTTGCAGTTGCCATAGGAATGTTCCTCGACAGAACGATGAAATACGAACCGTCGCACCTCGCAATGGAACTACCCGAACTGCAGTTGCCGGGAGTGAAGAACGTTCTCAGAAAGATGTGGATGAGATCGAAGGATTTCTTTGTTTTAGCTGTACCGTTATTACTGGTCGGAAGCGTAATTATTGAACTTTTGATTTACTACAATATACTCGATGCACTCGTCGGACCCATGTCCTGGCTGACAATGGGAATGTTGGGATTACCGGCAACGACAATCATCTGTTTCATCGTCGGAATCGTAAGGAAAGAGATGTCCTACGCAATGCTCATGGTTGTCGGCGCATTGGAAATGATGGATCCTTCGCAGTTTGTTGTTTACGGAGTTGTAATGAGTATCTATGTTCCCTGTCTTGCAACAATCGCGGCAATGAAAAGCGAACTCGGATGGAAGCACACAGCCATTGTCTGTATAACATCAATGGTCATCGCCGTACTCATCGGAACAGGTGTTGCTCAGCTGTTCTCTCTCGGTCTTATACACGCGTGACAGAGAAAATATTATACAGGCAAGCGTTCGGGAGACCTATGTCGAATGACATCGAGATCCTCATCAGGAAATACGCACTTCAGAATGCAGTGTTCTTCAAAGGGAAAGCGAATCCCAAATCCGTCGTAGGAAAGATACTGGGCGAATGCCCCGAATGGAGGGCGAAAGTACCTGAACTGAATGAGATTGTAAACAATCTCGTTTCGGAGATCAACTCGATGTCCCCGGATGACCAGAAAAAATCTCTGGAAGAACTCGATCCTTCGCTTCTTGTCAAAGAGAAAAAAGAAAGAAAATACGAACTTCCCGATCTTGAAAACGTCAACGGAAAGGTGGTCATGAGGATCGCCCCCGGACCGTCAGGACCTCTTCACATCGGACACACACGTGTTTCGATTCTTAACGATGAGTACGTCAAAAGATACGGCGGAAAACTGATCTGCAGGTTTGAAGACACCAATCCCGAGAAGATCGATCCCGACGCATACGACATGATTCCCGAAGATCTCGAATGGCTGGGAGTCAAGATTCACGAAAGTGTAATTCAGTCCGAGAGATTCGAAATCTATTACGATTATACAAAAAAGCTCCTTGAAATGGGTCACGCTTACGTCTGTACTTGTGACGCAGAGGATTGGAGAAAGAAGAAAGAAGCAAAGACCGCCTGTCCGTGCAGAGATCTTCCCGTTGAGGAACAGCTGGAAAGATATGAAAAATTCATGAACGGCGGATACAAAGAGGGAGAGGCAATCGTTGTTGTCAAGACTGCAATCGACCATCCCAACCCCGCAGTCAGGGATTTCGTTGCTTTGAGGTTGGTTGATCATCCTCACCCGCTGACGAAAGATAAGTACAGAGCATATCCGATGATGAACCTCTCTGTCGCAATAGACGATCATCTTCTCGGTATGACACACGTCATCAGAGGAAAAGATCATCTTAACAACACATTCAGGCAGGAATACATCTTCGATTACTTCGGATGGAAGAAACCCGAATACTATCACTACGGATTGGTCAACATTCCCGATACGATTCTGAAGACTTCGTTAATCAAAGAATCAATCAGGAACGGAGAATATTCCGGATGGAACGACGTGAGAACGGGAACGGTAAGAGCGCTCGAGAGAAGAGGTATCAGACCCGAAGCAATCAGAAGATACTGGGTTGAAAGCGGTATCAAACCTATCGATATCCAATTCTCCTGGGAAAATCTCTTTGCGATGAACCGCGACATCATCGATCCGGAATCGGACAGATACTTCTTTGTAAACAATCCCGTGAAATACGACATCGGCGGAACCGAAGCGATTACCGGAAAAGCTCCCATGCACCCCGACCATCCCGAAAGAGGATTCAGAGAGTACAATCTCAGAGACAGAATCGTTTACATATCATCGGAAGACTCCGAATTGTTCAGAGAAGCCGGTAAAATCAGACTTAAGGACTTATGCAACATCGACTACGGCACACCCGCTGCGTACGCAGGAACGGACGTTTCCATTCTCAGAAAAGGATTCAAAGCCGTTCAGTGGGTAGGAAGCGATTCCGTTAAAGCAAAATTACTCATGCCCGACGGAACCGTTCTCGAAGGACTTGCAGAGAAATCTCTTCTCAATGAAAAGAAAGACATGGTTCAGTTCGAAAGGGTCGGATTCGCAAGAATCGAAGAGAAATCCGATAAATCAGTTACAGCGGTGTTCGCACACCGCTGAATTCCGACAGCGGATCAGACCCCGTAAACGGGGTCTGATTTCCTGCCTTAGAATCTTATCTGTCAGTCATTCTGTTTTTTCTCAGAATTCATACAGCGCAGAAGATTGAACTGCGCACGCGGATTCCCATGTTCCGCTGCTGTTTTATACAATTTGACTGCTTCTTCAAAAGACTGCTCTACGCCTTTTCCGTCCTCGTATAAAAGACCGAGATTGTTCTGTGCGGCTGCAAATCCCTGTTCGGCCGCCAGCTTATACCATCTGACAGCTTCTTCGTATGACTGTTTCACGCCGCTTCCGTCCTCGTACATTATGCCGAGATTGTATTGTGCAACCGGATTTCCCTGTTCGGCCGACTGTCTGCACCATTCGGCAGCATCTTCATCGGATTGCTTTGTACCCATTCTTTCCTTGAACAAAATACCGAGATTGTTCTGTGCACTTGCATTCCCATGTTCGGCTGAAAGTCTGAACCATTTTTCCGCCTCTTCGTAAGATTGTTCCACACATCTTCCCGCCATATACAGACGGCCGAGATTGTTCTGTGCATTCGAATTTCCCTGTTCGGCCGACAGTCTCCACCATTTTTCAGCCTCAATATCTGATTGTTTTACACCTTTTCCTTCGTAATACATACTTCCGAGGTTGTTCTGTGCACGTGCATGTCCCTGTTCCGCAGCTGCAACAAACCATCTGACAGCCTCTTCGTAAGATTGTTCCGTACCGTTTCCGACCATATACAGATAGCCGAGATTGTTCTGTGATTTTGCAAACCCCTGTTCGGCGGCTGATTTGAACCACTTAAATGCATTTTCGTGAGACTGCTCCAATCCGCACCCGTTCTCGTACATCCATCCGATTACGTTCTGTGCCGGTGCATATCCCTGGTCTGCGGACAGTCTGTACCATTTGGCAGCTTCTTCAATTGATTGCTCGACACCCTGCCCGTCGTCATACATCTGTCCGAGTTTGTACTGCGCTCTTGCATCTCCCTGTTCGGCAGCCAATCTGTACCATTTGACTGCTTCTTCATACGACTGTTCTGCTCCATTTCCTTCATAGTATGCATTGCCTTTCTCAAAACATTCCTCGGCACTGTATTGCTCTGTCTCGGACATCTGAAACACCGTATGATTCGATACAGATGAAATCGGTAACCGGATATATAGCAACATTCGGCAGGCTGCGGAATCAAAGAACCCTTTCCTACGGAAATTCCGCATCGGCCGTTTTTTCGGGAAAATCATCTCTTTCCGAAAATTCACAAATCTGAAATATATAGAAACCTTGCTCGCCCGAAAGGGGCATAGAAATATGACCAAGATAGTCACAGACAGAAAAAGTCAGTTGATATTGTACGTCGTCATGGCCATGGCGTTTTTCCTCGACGGCCTTGACGGAACAATCGTAACGGTTGCTCTGCCTGAGATAGGAAAATCGTTCGCCATGAGTACGAGCGATTCTTCCTGGGTTGTTACCGTCTATTTCATGGTGATGGCGGGCCTTATCCTTGTTTTCGGTAAGATCGCAGACAGAGGAGCGATCAAGAAAGTACTCGTTCTCGGATTCGTCGTATTCTCACTGGGTTCGCTGCTTTGCGCCCTGTCGATGAGTTCCGTATTTCTCCTTGCTTCTAGGGCAATACAGGGTGTCGGTTCCGCAATGCTTGCGGCAACGGGAATCATGGTTGCCGTGAAATTCTTCCCGCCGAAGATGATGATATTCGCAATGACCCTTACTGTGCTGGGATCTTCGATAGGTGCCGCATTCGGACCTACTTTGGGTGGAATTCTTACAAACACACTCTCATGGCATTGGATCTTCATCGTAAACGTACCGATCGGCATCATCTGTGCAATATTCGCTCAGAAGGAAGTCCCCTCCGATGATAAAATGGACGATTCGGGATTTGATTACGTAGGATCGTTACTGCTGTTTCTTTCGCTTATGTGCGGTCTGTATACAGTGGAATCAGTCCCTTCACACGGATTCGGAACGCTTAGTATCTGCGCTTTGATTGCGTTTATTGTCATCTTTACGGTGTTCGTAATCTACGATCTTAAAATCAAGAATCCTGTTCTCGATTTAAGATTGTTTAAAATATCTGCATTCGACAGAACAGTCATTGCATTCGTCATTCTGAATGCGACTTACATGGGATGCCTCTACCTCATTCCGTTCATGCTCAGTATAGAAATGGGATACGACACAATGGAAAGCGGAATGATAATGCTCGTACAGGCTTTGGTTACGCTGATTCTCTGTCTTCCTGTAGCGAAGGCATGCGATCAATACGGAACGAGAAGATTCGCCGTTTTGGGATGTTCTCTTATGGCTGTTACATGCATCACATTCACATTCCTGAACACATCAACAGGAATTATTTCGGTGATATTCGGATTGGTCATCCTCGGAAGCGTATGGGGATTCTCCGGAAGTTCCGTAGGTCCGCGTCTTGTCGAAAACGTTCCTTCCGAAAAGAAAGGTTCCGCTTCGTCGCTGTTATCGTTCTTTGTGTACTTCGGTTCCGCATTGGGAACATCGCTGTTCTCCGCGTTATTCAACGTAGGTTCCGGAAGTTCCGGTATTTCGATTTCCGATTTACCGTCGGATGTGTTCATGACGGGATTCGTCTTCGCAATGATTTCCGGAGCGGCATTGGCTGCTTTGGCTGCGGTTCTTTCCGCATCTGTCAAGAAGAAGAATGTGACAACATCATAAAACGTAAAATACAGTCTTTGCGATGGTGAGAGTATGTCCGTAGGAAAGTATCTCGATGGTACGGAGTTAAAAATCACGGAAAAGGTCGATGCCGATTCCATGCTGTCAACAAAACTTATGTCCGAGGATCAGGACAGAACAATCGTCTTCACAGACTTCAACTGCGGAAAAGCGGTCGGAAATCTCTTCTCCACAAGGAAAAAAGTGGCTGATGCACTCAATATCGATCAGAGCGAAATCGTAACATCTCTGATTCATGCAGTTGACAATCCCTGTGACACGGAATTGACTGACAGCCCTGAATTCAGATATCAGACGCTTCAGACGGATCTTACGGCACTTCCTATCTGCAGATACTTCCCCGAGGACGGAGGGCGTTACATTTCGTCGGGAATCATCATCTCCGAATACAACGGAAAGAAGAACGTTTCCTTCCACAGAATGATGATTATGGACAAAGACAGAATTGCGGTAAGACTTGTCCCGAGACACCTGTACAGAATGTACAATGAGGCCAAAGAAAAGGGTGAAGAGCTGAAGATCGCAATATGTATCGGCGCAAGGCCCGAAGTCCTTCTGGCGGCCGCTACATCCACCGCATACGAGACGGATGAGCTTACAATTGCCTCATCACTCTGTAAGAAGACTTCCGGTTCTCCGCTTAAAGTGGGAAAAACCGACAACGGACTCGTAATTCCTTCGGAATGCGATTATGTTTTCGAAGCAAAGATTACCTTTGAAGAAACCGAGGAAGGTCCGTTCGTGGATATCACGGGAACTTACGATTACGTCAGAATGCAGCCGATCATCAAAGTTGAGAAGATCTGGGCAAATAAGGATCCTTATTTCCACTTCATCCTCCCCGGAGGTAACGAACACTATCTGTTCATGGGACTTCCGAGAGAACCTATGATGTACATCTCCGTGAGAAACAAAGTTCCCGTAATCAAAGACGTACGTCTTACCGAGGGCGGATGCTGTTGGTTAAACGGTGTTGTTTCAATAAAGAAAGTGAATGAAGATGACGGAAGAGTAGCTGCATTGGCTGCGCTGGACGGTCACAAATCGATGAAGAATGTGATTGTTGTGGATGATGACGTCGATATCTTTGATGATAAACAGGTTGAATGGGCTGTTGCGACAAGATTCCAGGCAACAAGACTCATTACCGTTCCCAACTCAAAAGGTTCCTCACTGGACCCCAGTGCCGACGACAGCGTTACGTGTAAAGTGGGAATCGATGCAACAATCCCTCTTGACAGAGATAAAGCGGCATATCTCAAAGCAAAACTCTGATGAAGAACCGGGCTGAAAGCCCGGTTCTTCACCGATTATTTTTTCAAAAAGGTTTCAGAACCATTTACCGAATCTGTCGATTGTTTCGGATCTCTTCGGACCTATCGAAATGATGGATGCGGGGATCTTCGTGTACTTCTCAATGAATTCGATATATGTCTTCATGTTCTTCGGGAGTGCGTCGTAACCGCCTTTGATGATGCTCTCGGAATCATCCCAGGACTCCCAACCGTCGAATTCTTCGTAAACGGGAACAGTCCTCTCCAATTTAGCCAAAGAAGCAGGGAAGTGTTTCAGTACTTCGCCGTCTACTTCGTATCCCGTACATACACGGATTGTCTTGTAATCGTTGAGAACATCAAGCTTTGTGATAGCCCAGTGGTTGAATCCGCAGAGTCTTGCTGCATGTTCGGCAACAACAAGATCCAACCAACCGCATCTCCTTCCTCTTCCGGTGGTAACTCCGAACTCTCCGCCTTTCTTCTGGAGTTCAAGTTCTTCCTCACCTTTTAACTCGGTAACAAAAGGACCTTCTCCTACACGTGTCGTATACGCTTTCAGACATCCTACGACACCGTTGATTCTGTTAGGTGCAACTCCCGCTCCGGAACAGATTCCCCCTCCGACTGTTGAAGAAGAAGTAACATACGGGTATGTTCCGTGGTCGATATCCAACATAGCACCCTGTGCACCTTCGAAAAGAATGTTCTTTCCCTCATCGATCATATCGTTGATGAGAACGGATGTATCACAGACGTATTTTCCGAACATTTCGTTCCATTTTGCAAATTTATCACTGAATTTCTCTGTTGTGCAGTGACATTCGTCAGCGTGCATCAGATCGAGAATATCCTTCTTCATGGGAAGAACGAAATCCGCTTTCTCTTTCACGAGTTCAGGCTCAAGAATATCTCCCGCCCTGAATCCGTATCTTGCGATTTTATCCTGATATGTAGGTCCGATACCTTTTTTGGTGGTACCTACAGAATTCTTTCCTCTGTAGATCTCTTCGGCACCGTCGAGTTTCTTGTGATAATTCTGAATGAGGTGCGCTCTGTCGGAGATTCTCAGACCGTCTACGGACAATCCTGCATCCGTAATCTGTTTCATCTCTTCGGCCATGTCCTCCATGTTAACGACGACACCGTTACCGATAATCGCCAACTTGCCTTCTCTGAGAATTCCCGAGGGGAGGAGGTGGAGTTTGAACACATTGTCACCGATTACGATGGTGTGTCCTGCATTGTTTCCGCCCTGGAAACGGACAACTGCGTCCGCATTTTCGGCGAGATAGTCTGTAATCTTCCCTTTGCCTTCATCGCCCCATTGGGCCCCGATAATAGCAAGTGTCGGCATAGTAAAAATGTAAGTGACGGCCCTATAAATCGGTTACTCAATCGGAGACGGAGGGCGAATTATTCAACACAGTCAACTCAGACGTGACAGAGATTCCGAAATATATTCTCAGGGGGATTTCACCCCCTGAGACTGTAAACTGTTTTCAGGCACCCCTCCTTCTGAGAATGACAACCGCTGCGATTACGGCGATCGCCGCGACTGCAGCCGCTATAGCGCCGATCATCATAATCGGACTGTTCTCATCTGCGGGATCGATGTACATCACGGCATATGTTGAGAAATGATTCGTAACGAATGTAACGTATCCTTCGGAATAGAGACATTCTTTCTCTTCCGCGACTCTTCCGTCCGCGATGTAATAGATCTTCAGCTTTCCGGGGTCTTTTCCGTCTTCCAATGTATACGGAACCGTGACGGTAACCTGTCCGTTGCCGAAAGATCTGTTGTTACCGAATGTGATGCTGTATGCAACATTGTCTCCGACTATCTCTCTGACTTTGCCGGTCATCTGAGAGTCTTTGAGTTTTGTTATATTCAGTTCGGCTTCGCCGTCTGTGAAGGATTTCAGAGCTTCGTTGTCGAAAGATACGACACTCTTTCCGACGGTAACAGACATTGTTACGTTCTTATCGGTTTCGGCGGATGTTTTTACCGAAGTGATTGCTTCCGAATCGAATTTCGCACCGTCGTCATCGGATGATGCAGTGTATTCGTCCGATGATTTGTTGATGATTACAGTCTTCGAATAGACTGCAGTGAATATATCATCTCCCGAAACAGTCATACCTTCGGTGTATCTGTTCCATCCTGTGAATTCGTATACAGTCGAGGAATCCGCAGGTTTGGACGGGTTCTCTGAAGGCAGGATAATCTTCTCACCGTAACCGAGGACGAATTTTGCGTACTCTGTGCCGTCGGAAGTGAATGTTATCGTGTACTGTCTCTGGGACTGAGTGTATGATGCATATAACGTAACATCTCCGGAGACTGTTTCCGGGACTGTGACTTTCTTACCGGAAGAATCGGTCCACTCTTTAAATTCATAATCATAGGCAGCATCGGATTCCTTTGTCGCTATGGGTGCGGTTACTGTTTCACCGTATCCGAGTTCTGATTCAAGGATGACTGAACCGTCATCGTTTCTGAAAGATACGGTATACAGTCTTGCAGATTCCGTATACGTCGCTGTGTATGTTACATCGCCTGTGACAGTTGTGATTGAAGGATTCCATCCGCTGAATGTGTATGAGAGTTCAGCAGTGGGTTCTTTGGATGTATCAGGTAAAGAGATACTTCCTGCAGGTGTACCGTAATCGTACTTCTCGGATGTAATCTTACCGTCGACATTGAATGTCACGGTGTATTGATTGATTTTCCACACTGCAGTAAGTTGGATGTTCTCTGCAGGCATCTTCTCCGAGAAATTGAATTCGATGCTGCTGTCCTTGGACCAATAACGGAATGTGTATCCTGTCTTGGTCGGATCGACAGGTTTGGAAATCGTCGAGTTGTAAGCAACAGTCTCCTCAGTATATTTCTCTCCGTCGGAAACGAATGTTACCGTGTACATCTTGGGCGTATTATCGAATACTGCGGTGTAAGTCACATCTCCGGTAACATCTGAGATAGAGGGATTCCATCCGGTGAATGTGTATGTGTACTGACTGTCGGCTGCCTTAGATGTATCCGGTAAAGAGATACTTCCTGCAGGTGTACCGTAATCGTACTTCTCGGATGTAATCTTACCGTCGACATTGAATGTCACGGTGTATTGATTGATTTTCCACACTGCAGTAAGTTGGATGTTCTCTGCAGGCATCTTCTCCGAGAAATTGAATTCGATGCTGCTGTCCTTGGACCAATAACGGAATGTGTATCCTGTCTTGGTCGGATCGACAGGTTTGGAAATCGTCGAGTTGTAAGCAACAGTCTCCTCAGTATATTTCTCTCCGTCGGAAACGAATGTTACCGTGTACATCTTGGGCGTATTATCGAATACTGCGGTGTAAGTCACATCTCCGGTAACATCTGAGATAGAGGGATTCCATCCGGTGAATGTGTATGTGTACTGAATGTCATCCGTCTTGGAGGGATTCTCGGGAACAACGATATCTTTAACAGGAGTTCCGTCCGCATATTGTTTTGATGTTTTCTTTCCGTCGATATCGAATGTAACAGTGTACTTAACAACAGGTTTCTGTTTCACCAATTTTCCATCGGTTGATTTAAACGTGTTCCCTCTGAGACTGTCGGCGGAAACCGACAGCTTAGTTGTACCGTCGGTATCGTAGAATGAAACAGAGAACGCATAATTTCCGATGGTTTCTACCGAATTACCGATGGTTACCGAGGTGAGTCCCTTACAGCCGGAGAACGCACTAGATCCGATGGATGTAACCGAATCCGGAATAGTTACGGAAGTGAGTCCGGTACAACCCCGGAACGCTTCGTATCCGATGGATGTGACCTTATCCGGAATAGTTACGGAAGTGAGTCCGATACAGCCGGAGAACGCACTGTATCCAATGGATGTGACCGAATTACCGATGGTTACGGAGGTGAGTCCGGTACAACCACGGAACGCTTCTTCTCCGATGGATTTGACCGAATTCGGAATGATTACGGAAGTGAGTCTGGTACAGTCGTAGAACGCACTAGATCCGATGGATGTTATTCCGTCGGAAAGAACAATTTCCTTCAGAACAGAACGGCTGAGATACCACGGAGTGTATTTGCAAGAACTGTAATTGTAGTTGTATCCCGTTCCCGCCGTGAAAGTTACTTTCTCTACATTTTTACAGCCGGAGAATGCAGGATAACTGTTAGAAGCTACAGCATTGAGACTGATCGGTATCGTCAGTTCTCTCAAAGCCGTACAGCCGGAGAACGCATCGGATCTGATGGATGTAACCGAATCCGGAATAGTTACGGAAGTGAGTCCGGTACAGCCACGGAACGCATCGTCTCCGATGGATGTGACCGAATCCGGAATGTTTACGGAAGTAAGTCCTGTACAGCCGGAGAACGCTTCGTATTCGATGAATGTGACCTTATCCGGAATGTTTACGGAAGTGAGTCCGGTACAGCCGGAGAACGCACTGTCTCCGATGGATGTAAC
>CAVIIW010000001.1:0-282865 GCA_963643255.1 Candidatus Methanomethylophilaceae archaeon | reverse complement strand
TGTAAACATTCGGGTTTAAATAAGATAAAGAACGAACAAAACGGTAATACTGACGGCTTAAAATTATATACTGAATGTCAAAAGGATATAAACTTCTCCGTAATCCTTTTATATGAAACATAAGTATAGGTGACCCGGACAACGTCAAGGTTACGGATTGTCAGTCGGTGGTTCTCGTGGAGTTTCTGGGTGTAGTTGAGACTGTCTCCGGCGAAGGAAGATTCGTCGTGAAGGCTGAAACTGCTCCGGAGGTCGGCGAACAGGTCTTCGATGAAAAAGGATCCGCAATCGGGACTGTTAAACGCATTTTCGGCCCGGTAGACGGCCCGTATGTGACAGTATCGTCACGTGAGGGCACGTCATTAGATGGGATCGTCGGGAAGAAGGTTTTTTACAGGGGAGAGAACAGACATGGTAAAGCCAAAAGAAAGCACTGAGGAAATCGAGAAATGTCCTGAGTGCGGAAGTAAACACCTAGTCCGCGATTATGAAAGAGGAGAACTGACCTGTGAGGACTGCGGTCTCGTTATCGACGACCAGTTCATAGATCAGGGACCTGAATGGAGGGCGTTCGATGTCGAACAGGGAGAGAAGAGGGCACGTACCGGCGCCCCTATGACATACACCATCCACGACAAAGGACTGTCCACGGAAATCTCATGGAAGAACAAAGACAGTTACGGAAAGAGCATCCCCACCAGGAACAGAGCACAGCTCTACAGGCTCAGGAAATGGCAGAGAAGGATCCGTGTCTCGAACGCTACGGAGAGGAACCTTGCATTCGCACTGTCCGAATTGGACAGGATGGCATCCGCAATGGGTCTTCCCAGAAACGTAAGGGAAACGGCCGCTATGATCTACAGAAAAGCCGTTAACAAAAATCTGATCAGAGGACGTTCCATCGAAGGTGTCGTTGCAGCCTCGCTTTATGCGGCATGCAGACAGTGCGGTGTTCCCAGGACATTGGATGAAGTTGCTAACTCCAGCCGTGTCGGAAGAAAAGAAATCGGAAGGACATACCGTTTCATGACACGTGAGCTTAAACTGAAGCTCATGCCCACGAAACCTCAGGACTATGTGCAGAGATTCTGTTCCGAACTCAAACTGAGCGGTGAAGTTCAGAGCAAAGCAGCTGAAATCCTGAAAGATGCATCCGAAAAGGAACTCACCTCAGGCCGCGGACCTACGGGAGTCGCTGCCGCAGCGATTTACATCTCATCGATTCTCTGTAACGAGAGAAGAACTCAGAGAGAAGTCGCCGATGTCGCGGGTGTAACCGAAGTCACCATCAGAAACAGATACAAGGAACTCACCGAGAAACTCGGAATTGAGATTCAGCTCTGAAACACTATCCTCCCGGACTGTATCCGTTACAGTCCGGGAACTTATATTCTTAATAAATTATCAAAAAAAGAAGTGATTTGTTCTCAAATCACGGTCTGAACCATCTGAATTCCAGATATTCGACATCCTTTCCGACTCTGCAGAACAGGAATTCTTTCTTCACACCGCCCGATAACCTTACCGCACGTGAGATTTCAGGCCACATTGTCCTGTTGGAAGCATCCACCGCGTGCATCAGATATCTTGCGTGACAGTCGTCGGGAGATCCTTCGTACGCTCTGAAGTGTGTACCGTACTTGAAACCGGTTTTCACAACCAATCCCCTGGATCTTGCATCTGTGTATGCTTTCAGCCTGAGATCGAATTCGTCCTGAATTTCTCTTCCGAAGTCTTTCAGCTCTTTGAGAGTCATTTTCTTCTCTGTAACGGAAGAAATAACCTTCAGCTGTCCGCGGTCCATAAGATAACATGCTTCGATGAGAGATAACTGCATCACATTCTCGATAGTCTTGCCGTAAAATCCCGATTCGTAGACAATTGCGGAATCGGTTGAATCGAAAATGAAAACTCTGTCACGAATCAGACGTCCGGATACTTTCTGCACACCGTCTTTCGGCAGAACCTCTCCTTTCGGGTCGCGGTGCATCATCTTGTAGTAGACGATATCTCCCTCTTCGTCTACGACCCCGTAGAGCAGAGTCTTTCCCTTGTCTTCCGTTTCGGAAACCTCTCCGGAGAAACTTCCTATATCGAACGCCGTACGTTCGGAGACTGCCCTCACCATGTAAATCGGACGGGAATTACTCATGGTCATCCCTCTCGGGAACACCGACATATCGAATGTTCCAGATTCCACTTTGACAACCAATCCCCTGGATCTGATATCGCGGTATACCATGTACTTGATATCGAAATCCGACAAAACCGAAGAAGCGTGATTGAATAATTCCTCGAATGCTATGGCTTCGCCTTTGTGAATAACTTCCAATCTCTTGCTTTCAAGAAGATATGCTCCTTCCATGAGGTCCAATTCCAGGCCTCCGCCCCTCATCGGGTAGCCGTAGTTTCCTCTGTTGTAGAGTCTGCTGCCTTCGGCCTGATCCTTTATCACGATGACATCGTCCCTCAATTCGCCGGACATCGTCCGTATTACAGGAAGATTCTATTTATCGGTTCGTACAGACGGAAGAAGGATGCGGGTGCCTCAGAATGAAAATTTTACAGACCTTACGTTCCGCATTGCAGTTAATTTTATATAAAAGAACAAACTAATACAGACTAGTTAACCGAGAGTTAACAACCAAGTGATACAATGATAGATCTGGACGTACTGCTCTCAATGGTCGAGAACCCGACCAGACGCAAGATACTGGGATCTCTCGTAAAGATGCCCCGCTATCCTCTGCAGCTGTCGAAGGAACTGGGCATTAGCCAGCAGGCCGTAATGAAGAATCTGTCGGTATTGGAAAAGAACGGAATGGTGGTCAGCTACCGTGAAAGCAGTTCAATGGGTCCGGACAGAATCGTATACGAACCGAGTTCGGAGTTCACACTGATAATCGACATGAGAAACGGGATGTTCTCAGCAAGGATGATCGAACCCGAGGAGGGTAAGAAAGATGCAGTCGACCTTGACAACCTCAGGAATATGAGAGAAAAGATTGACAGTATCGACACAAAACTCAGTCATCTCGAGAAAGAATATTCGGAACTCATCAGAGAAAGAGAGTCGATTCTCTCATCGGTAATATCCGTACAGGACGGATACGTAAGGAAGAATCTGGCATATGAAGTACTGAATAAACCGAAAAGATCGATTGAGGAAATCTCCAGAGATCTCAACGTAAGCCCTGACGTAATCAGGGACATAATAGACGACATCGAAAGAACAATCAAAGACAGTAAAGAAGGTGAGAAGGATGAGCAATGAAAAACCGCTGAAAGTAGCGGAGCTTAAACCCGGAGAGGCCGGCAGGGGTGTGGCAAGAATCGACCCTGAAATCATGGGTATCCTCGGCATCAACGTCGGCGACATAGTGCAGATAGACGGTACCAAGAAAACCGTAGTGAAAGTCCTTATGGGAGGTCCCGAGGATGCAAACAGAGGCATCATAAGGATTGACGGTTCCACAAGAAGAAACGCGGGAACAGGTATCGACGAACGTGTAGGCATCAAGAAAATCGAAGCTAAAAATGCGACAAAAATCACATTCGCCCCGAGTCAGGAACTGAGACTTCAGGGCGGAGAAGAGTTCCTCAGAGATACGTTCAACGGACGCTCCTTTGCGAAAGGAGATACGATTACACTCAGCGTCATGGGTAACAAGTTCGACATGGTCGTTACCTCATTCTCTCCTTCGGCGGATGCTGTCACAATGACGTCATCCACCGCCGTGAAGATCAACGACAAACCCGCAGGCGCGAACGGCGAGATTCCTACGGTTACATACGACGATATCGGAGGCCTCGGAGACGAAGTAAAAAGAATCAGGGAAATGGTAGAACTCCCGCTCAGACACCCCGAACTGTTCAAAAGGCTGGGAGTGGAAGCACCCAAAGGTGTGTTACTCCACGGTCCGCCGGGAACCGGTAAGACCATGCTTGCAAAGGCGGTAGCCGGAGAAACAAGCAGTAACTTCACGTACATCGGAGGTCCGGAGATTGTCAGTAAATTCTACGGTGAATCCGAAGGAAAGTTAAGGGAAATCTTCAAAGAGGCGGAAGAAAACGCTCCGAGCATCATATTCATCGATGAGATAGATTCAATCGCACCCAAGCGTGACGAGGTGTCCGGAGAAGAGGAAAGGAGAATCGTAGCCCAGCTCCTGGCTCTTATGGACGGTCTCAAATCAAGGGGTAAAGTCGTAGTGATAGGGGCAACCAACAGACCCAACTCAATAGATGAAGCACTCAGAAGACCCGGAAGGTTTGACCGTGAAATCGAAATCAACATCCCGGACAGGAACGGAAGGCTTGAAATTCTGCAGATCCACACAAGAGGAATGCCTCTTGCGGACGATGTGAATCTTGAAGAATTGGCCGACAGAACACACGGATACGCAGGTGCCGATATCTCAGCATTGGCAAAAGAAGCTGCAATGGCGGCCCTCAGAAGGATTCTTCCCGAAGTGGATGTGGAGGCCGAAGTAATCCCGGTCGAAGTACTGAACAAGATACAGGTCAACAGAGGAGACTTCTTCAACGCACTGAAAGAAATGCAGCCTTCCACAATGAGGGAAGTGCTGATTGAGAAACCCAACGTAAGGTGGGAAGATGTCGGTGCGTTGGATGATGCAAAACAGGAACTGAAGGAAGCGGTCGAATGGCCTCTGAAATATTCCAAGATATTCCAGAATATGAACGCCAAGCCTCCGAAGGGGATCCTGCTCTACGGCCCTCCGGGTACAGGTAAGACATTACTCGCAAAAGCTGTTGCAACTGAATCGGAAGCCAACTTCATCGCCGTAAAAGGTCCAGAATTCCTGAACAAATGGGTCGGTGAATCCGAGAAAGCAGTGAGGGAAACATTCCGTAAGGCAAGACAGGCTTCGCCCTGTGTCATCTTCATGGATGAGATCGATTCAATCGCTCCGGAAAGAGGTACAGGCGGGGACAGCAATGTCACTGAAAGAGTAATATCCCAGATGCTTACGGAGATGGACGGTCTGGAAGCGCTGAACAACGTAGTTGTCATCGCCGCAACAAACAGACCCGATATCATGGATCCTGCATTACTCAGACCCGGAAGATTTGATAAGAGTATCTACATCGGGCCGCCGGACAAGGAGTCGAGGCAGAAGATCTTCGGCATACACACATCCAAGAAACCGTTGGATGCCGACGTGGATCTCACAAAACTTGCCGAAATGACCGAAGGTTGTACAGGTGCGGACATCTCAGCCATCTGTAACGAAGCTGTCATGTGCGCCGTAAGGGAACTTGTCAGGAACAGCAAGGATCCCCAGAACGTCGATGCGGGCGAATGCAAAGTTCACATGAAAGACTTCGAAGCCGCAATCGACAAGTTCGGTCCGAAAGCAAGAGAGAAGCTGAGACAGTATAATCAGTGATTTTACTGACAGACAACGTTTGTCATCCTGCCGGGCTGACGCCCGGCAGGCATACCCTCCGTATTTTTCTGCACTGAGAAGGGCAGTGTTCTTATGTTCGTCATGTTTCGTCCTGAGTGAAGGCCGTGTAATATGGAAATCGAACTCAGACACAATCCGACAGATCCCGAAACACTCTCCGTTGTTTCCGAAATGCTGGAGACTTCATTGGAAGAAGATCTGCGTTATCCGTTTGACGGACTCCTCCCGTACTTCGAAAACGGGAGTATGGAACTGTATGCTGCCTTTGACAGAGGAAACGACGTGGGTTTCACTGTCGTCATCCCTCACGGAAAACTTCTTTACGTCCTGTTCCTCGTAGTGAACGCAAAGTACCGTTCCGAAGGATACGGTAGAAAAATCATCGATGCCATGAGAGAAACGTATCCCGATAAATCTCTGGTTCTTGATTGCGAAGAAGAACTTGTTCCCTTCTACGAACACATCGGAATCAAAGACTCAGGCTACAGAATGGAGTTCAGAAAAATTGTTCTTTACGTCATGTGCGAATCGGAACTCTGTCTCGATGATTTCGTCGCAATCAACAAGATTCTCGGCCCTCTTGAAAAGAGCGATGATACAGACTTCGTGTGGATAGAGCCGGACGGTACAAGATACGTAATCGCCCCCGGCAGTTCGTTCTGCGACTTCGGTTCTTCCGAGTGAATGGCACATTCGGTCGTAACAGTGTCAACACTTTGGGTTAAATGCAAAATGGCTTATAGAAGAGCAATTATTTTTATAAATAATGAGCAGAGATGACCTGATAAACACAACAAGAGCCATACTGGCCAAGGGAGGATACGATATCTCCCCGTTGATGTCTCTGCGTAGCATATGCTTCGATGTCGTCGGAAGAAAGGGCGACAGACTGCTCATAATCAAAGTTCTCAGCAACATCGATGCATTCTCCAGGGAAAATGCCGATGAGCTCAAAGTACTCGCAGACGTACTTCACGCATCGCCTATCGTAATAGGCGAAAGATCGAGTTCCGGTCTTCTGGAACCCGGAATAGTGTATTCGAGATTCGGAATACAGATTATTTCCAACGAAACTTTAGCAGATCATATTCTCGAAGACGCACCGCCGTTCATATTCGCCGCTCCCGGAGGATTGTACGTAAGACTGAACAACGAACTCCTCAGAGAAGTGAGAGAAAAAGAAGGAATCAGTCTCGGAACCCTTGCGGAAGTTGCCGGAGTGTCAAGACGTACGATTCAGATGTACGAATCCGGAATGGGTGCGATGATCGATGCCGCATTAAGATTGGAAGAATATCTCGACAGACCTTTGATTGAGACTGTCGATCCCTTCGAATACAAACCCGAAACATCCGAGAGAAGTTACGAACTCAGAGGCAATCTGAAAACAGGTTCCCTGATTCTCGATCATCTGATCGATATAGGATTCGCAGTCACTCCCGTGGAAAGAAGTCCGTTTGACGCATTGTCAAGAAACAAAGACGTTGTCATCCTCACCGGCGTAGACGATCAGGATGAGAAACTCATACAGAAAGCAATGATTGCCTCGGACATTTCGAGACTATCCGGAAGAGCTTCCGTCATCATCGTGGAGAAAAAGCACGGTAGAGATAATGTAGAATCAACTGCTATCGTCTCCAAAGATGAACTGAAAAAGATGGACGACAAGAACGAACTCACGGATGTCGTACTGTCCAGGGGCGGAAAACAATGATATCTTTCAGAATCGGAGAATGCGATTTCGATCTGATACCTGCCGTAAAAGGACTTATTTCGGAAAAAGAAAAGGTTCTTGAGGCATTGGATTCGAAAGAATACGATGCGGCTGCGGTCGCATTGGGCGCAGAGGATGTTCAGGCTATAACCAAAAGAGACGAAATCGAGGGTGAATTCGAACCCAGTGATTTGGATGTAGTTTACAGCGGAATTCTCGCCGAATTCGGTCCGATAGATATGCCCGATCCCGCATCGACCGCATTGATTGACGAATGCGGTAAGAGGAATATCCCCGTAATTCCGTTAGATATGACCGATGAAGAATACACACAGCTGTACTGCGAAACAGTATCCACGGTGGAATTTCTCAGAGAGAAACACATCATCAAGAAAGCTCTCAAAAACAAATTCGATAAGTCTTCACCGGAAAAGTTCGCCGTAGAATGGGACGATTTGGTCAACCATCTCAAAGGATATGCCATGATGAGCAAATACCGTGAAGAACACATGGCAAATCAGATCAAAGACATCTCCAAGTACCGCAGAAAGGTATTGGTCGTAGTGGAATACGAACGTGTCAAAGGCACAATGGATTCAGTCGGTGAACACGTTGAGCTGTGACAGATGCCTCGAATGCAAATCCAAAGGAGACAGATTCTGTTCATTCTGCGGCAACGATCTTTCATACATTGAATGTAACGAATGCGAAGAACACCGCAGAAAAGGAGAAAGGTTCTGTTCATTCTGCGGTAACGAAGTCAATCCTCCCTTAAAGGAAACCGCGTTATCAAAAGCAACAATTCTTGCAGGAATTATCCTTACGGTTGCTCTGTCACTTTATCTGATATATGAGTCAATCACCGCAATATGGGGAATAACCGTAGTCTGGAACCATCTTCCGTCATACACACACGGTCTTTTCGTCGTTGTACCGAAAGTGGTCACATTCTTCAGATTCGGCGGCACCGCTCTGCAGATTTACTACCTTCTGATAATGGTCGCCGCCCTGTCATCCGTGGCGTATCTGTTTGTAATGTCCTACAAACCAGTGAAGGAAGAAGGCATAAAAGGACTGAAGAAAACACCGATTTACGAGGTAATGGCACTCTTCTCCGCCCTGACATTCCTGGAAGTAATGTACATCGTAATACTGAACTCACTGGGCGTTGAAACCAACTCACCCTTCGAAGAAGAAAACTGGGAGATGATGTTTTCCCTGCTCAACGCTTCCGTTTACGAGGAAATAATCTGCAGAATACTGTATCTCGGTGTACCGATGTGCATACTGGGACTTATACTGAAGAAAAAAGGTACAACCGTTTCAGGATACCTCTTCGGCGGTTTCGGAATGAGCAGACTGTCGTTTGTATTCGTTGTCTTTTCCGCAGCAATATTTGCAATGGCACATCTCGGAGGATGGGGGTGGTGGAAGATCCTCCCGACCTTCCTGTTCGGATTAATCTCGGGATTTCTGTTCTGCAAATACGGTGTGTACGCAACAATCAGCATCCATTTCCTTACCGATTATATGTCGGCGGCAACATGGCTGACAATCCCGATGTCGGGATTGCTCTTCATGATTGCGACTCTCGCTGCATTCTTCGGAGGCATTGCCTTTGTACAGCCGTACACCAGCAAAGGAATCAACTGGCTCAGGAAGGAATTCGGAAAGAAATCATCCGAGAAGTCCGGAAAGGATTCCCTGTGATTCCACGCCCGACTGGAAGGATCTGCATTCGATAATGTAGTTTCCTTTGTATCCGCTGAGACTCTTCAGCACCTTGGGGAAGTCGATATTGCCTTCACCCAACGTAAGATGCTCATCCATCTCGCCGTGGTTGTCGTGGATGTGAATGTTCACGAACCTGTCCTTAAATTCCGAAATGAATTCGTCAATCTGTCCCACGGTGTTTGCGTGACCGATATCGAAACACATCCTGAGATTCGTTCCGTCAAGTAACTGCTTCATCTCATCGACTGTACGTCCGAGCATGAACGGGAATGAGGGCATATTCTCTATGGCAACGGTAACACCGTATTCTTCGGAGAGTCTGTCCAAAGAACCCATGGATTTTTTCGCTTTCATAATCGATTTCTCTTCCATATACGGTACGGACATAGAAGTCAGTCCGGGGTGTACGGTCACCGTTCTGATATCGAGATTCATAGCGGATTCCAAAGTAGCCAGTATCTCAATGACGGAATCTTCTCTGATTCTTTCGTTCAGTGATGCGATATTGATATCGCTGATAGGAGCGTGAATTGAGTATGAGATGTCGTAAGCCTCTTTCATTGTCATGAAAAGGCCCTCAACCTCTCTGAGGTGATGTTCCGCTTCCGCGAAAATCTCCCAGTGTTTGAACTGTTTGGCTACTTCAGGAAGAACTTCCTTGAAATCATATGAGCTGAATTCGGGACACGATACTCCGATCAAATCAAAACCTCCTCTCCGTCCACCGTAACAGGTGCGACTCTGTCGATGACCGCATCCAATCCGTCATCGGTAACGACAACCTTCATCGTTCCGAGAATTGTCTTCTCCTCGCAGAAAGATATCTTTCCGACGTATGCCACCTGCTTGTTCAGGAAGAATCTTGTCACATCTCCCCTCTTGCCTCTGAGCATAACGCTGCGGGCTGTATCGAGTATTCTCTGCTTACGGATCTGTCTGCCGAAATGATCGAGGTTGTCTGTCTTACCGATAAGTCTGCCGTCCGATTCGGTAATTTCCGCATCGGGGAAGATCCTCTCCATCGCCGTTCTGACCTTGTTGGGGTCCTCGCTGGGGAAGACCGGACATGTAATCTCGACCGTCATCATGATGTCTGCCGTAACCCCGCGTACGCTAATAAATGTTATTTCTTATTCAACGGTAAGGCCATATCAACCATTTTATCAAAGGAAGACATGTCCGTTTTATTATCATGAGCAAGGCGGAAGTACTGACGGCAGCGGCAAGGAGGAATATGTTTCTCTCACCGGAAGCAATGGAAATCATCATGTCCAATGCAGATCCCGTCGGATTTGCAAATACAGTATTATCCGCTCTTTCAAACAATCCGATCTTTGTAACAAAAGAGGATGTTATGTCTTTCCTTCAGGGGGACAAAGCGATATGCGAGTCTCCGAAGACGTTTGATGCCCACAACAAAAGAAAATCGGATATGAAAGTAATTGAGAGCACCGACATCACCGGAAACTCTCTCTGTACCGGTACGGTGGAAGATTTCACAAGATACTTCCAGAACAGATTCCAGATTCTGAAAAAGATTATCGAAAGAAGAAGTGACTTCGGAATCTCCAAGAAGATCAAAGATGCACGTGACATCTACGACAGAGACGTAAGAATCGTAGGTATCGTAAGTGAAAGGAGAATCTCCACAAACGGTCATCTGATGCTTGACATCGAAGACGACGGAGGCGACAGAAACAGCAGCTGTACCGTCTTCATATCAAAAGACAACCCGCATTTTAACGATATCATCACCAACGATATGGTCCTCGGATTCACGGGAAGATTCAGCAAACCCAAGGATGGAGGTTCCAGAAAAGGATTCTTCATTCCCGAGGAAGTTTTCAAACCCAGCGTACCGCAGTCGCACAAATGGGAAAAAAGCGATTCGCAGTCCGTCGTAGCATTCCTCTCGGATGTCCACATGGGCAGTAAGACATTTCTCGAGAACGATTGGCAGAAGATGATAAGATTCCTGAAGGAAAACAGCGAGAAGATGAATATCGACTACATCATCTTCCCCGGTGACGTCGTAGACGGTATCGGAATATTCCCCGGTCAGGAAGAGGAATTGGATATCCTCGACATTTACGATCAGTATCACAAACTCTCGGAATATCTGAAGGACATTCCGGACCACATACAGATGGCAATCCATCCCGGAAACCACGATGCGTGCAGGCCTGCGGAACCGCAGCCTGCTCTGAACAAAGCGTTCAGGGAATTCTTTGATTCAAACGTAATGATGACCGGTAACCCCGTATACCTTAACATCGAAGGCAGAACCGTTCTTACATATCACGGAAGGAGTATCGATGACTGGGTCGCAGGTGTTCAGCAGCTTACCTACAACGATCCGCTGAGAGTTATGAAAGAAATGACCGACGCACGTCATCTGGCACCTATCTACGGTCAGAAGACTGCCCTCGCGCCCGAGAAGAAGGACTACATGGCAATGGAGACAGTGCCGGACATTTTCGTATCGGGTCACGTACACGGTTACGGATTCATGGATTACAAAGGGGTCAAAATGATCAATGCCTCGACGTGGCAGGATCAGACCGATTATCAGAAACAGCATAACTTCAACCCTGTGCCGGGAATCATGCCGATGGTTCATCTCGGTTCAGGCCTTGTGAATATGATGAATTTCAGAAAGTGACCTGTGCGCTTTCAGATAATCTCTGACTTTGGTTGCAATATACCCGGTCACAATACTCAGTACTATTGCCGTCAATGCAACGGCGAATCCCTGTGCCATCGGAAGAACCGGCGTATAATCCACAAGATCGAATCTGCAGAACGGTGAAACGAGAAGTTTTCCGTAGAACGTGTGCATCACAAGAATTGCAAGCGTGTGCTCGCCGAGGAATGTAAAAATCATCGAAAGACCGGGTATCCTCGAAAGCAGGAACGACATCACCATCAGGACATATCCGCATGAACATGCCAGCACAAGGAATGTGTATGCGGACCATCCGCCGTACGCTCCGTAGCGTGAAAGATTGAACCTGAGTCCCGTGGGGAAGTATACTGCAAATACTATTCCGATGGTTAACATAGCGGCGAATATGAGCCAGTAGCGTTTTGTGCGCCATCCTGTTTCAACAAACTCAACAACTTTGTGTTTTCCGAGAACAGCACCTATGAGCATCAATGCAGCCGCAAGAGGTCCGTTTTCCGCATAGAACGGAAGTTTAACAGCCACAACTTCAACCAGGAAACATGTAACCGTTGCCAGAAGGAAAATCGTAACAGCCGTTCTCTTAACATCCTTCAGCGCCCAATCCGCCACGGCGTAGAATATGATGAATGCGACCATCATAATCTCAAGATAATAGTAACCCTGACCTACCTCGAATACACCGTACATAGAAACGGCGGTACCGTACTGATCGAATGCAGTCTTACCGATGAGACATTTCCATGTAACATCCGGAAGATCCGCGATATTGAGGTCGTATCCCGTCATCGAGAGATAGAAGAACATTACCGCAGTCAGAATAACCGTACACGCAACGTACACGACAAGAATCTGCGAGATACGTTTCTTCACGTTACTGCAGAATCCTCTTTCAGGCCTGTAGAAATAACCTGAAACAACAAAGAACATGAAGAGATAGCAATACACAAATTCAAAAAGCGGTGACGGGTCTGAATCCTCTCCCGTTCCCGATGTGACGAATACAAAATGAATCATCACGAGTCCGAAAATTGCTATGCCTTTCAGCATATCAATCGTTTTCAGACGACCCTGAACCTTTCCCTCCATGCGGTTGCCTTCGCAGAAGAGGAAAGACTGTTATTATAATAACCCTAGTGTCGCCACACATGTGCCAACACGGAAAAAACATACAGTTTTTGCTATTTACCGAAAATTAAAGTGTTTGCGGATGGCGGCATAAGCCGCCATCGCGGTCACAACAGTGTTTGATCCACCAGTGCCCAGATGATGAGTATGAAGCCGAGTAAGAGCATCGAATAGGACACTATCCAGATTATCTTGAACGCTCTTGCGAGTTTTACAGGATCGTTCTTGATGTCCAGATAGATGTCCTCGATCGATTTCATCTTATTCCGCGACCTCGCCCTTTCCTTTCAGGAACTTGAGACGGTTGGTGTTCTCCCTGTCCATCTCCTCAAGCGTGAACTTAACGAATCTCATCGATTCTTCAAGCTCGGGGATCAGTTTGAACTCCATAGCGTTGACTCTTCTCTTGGTCTTCTCGATTTCATCGAGGAGTCTCTTCATCGTAGTCTCGATCTCGGCAGCACGGATGATGGTCTCCAGCAACTTCTCGAAAGCCACTGAGGCTTCCTCGATGTAAGGGGAGGTAGAAATGACACCGTATCCCTTGTTCAGGATGTCTACGTGTGTCACATCTGCTTCTACCTTGGGAACCATCATTCCCATGATGCTCTTGCTTCCGACCTTGACCTTGGGTTCCGTCTTAAGGGCATATGCCGCGCTCTTGACCGCAATCTCACCTTCAACTGCTCTGGCTATGGAGATCTTCAGCATGGCGGACTGGTAGTCCGATGCAACGGATCCTCTCATCTCCTTCGCTTTCTCCATCACTTCGAAGAACTCGATGATGAGACCGTCTCTCTTCATCTTCATGATCTTGTAACCGTTTTTGGTTGTCTTGATCTTGTTCTTCAGTTCGATGAGAACCGAACGTGTCGGGGTGATATCGTGGCTGGGCATGGAACTCACTCTTTCTTAGGGAGGTACTTCTCGATGTACTTCCTGCTGATCCTTGTGATCTGGTCTTCGTCGAGTGTTGCGATGAGATCCCATGCAATCGAGAGTGAATCCTCGATCGAACGGTCCTCGTCGTGTCCCTGGCGGACGAATTTGTCCTCGAAGAGATCTGCGAAGTGCAGGAGTTTCCTGTCTTTCTCAGACAGTGATTCCTCACCGACAATGGCCACGAGACCGCGGAGATCCTTACCCTCTGCGTATGCCGCATAGAGCTGATCCGATACTCCCTTGTGGTCTTCACGTGTCTTGCCTTCTCCGGTACCTCCGCCCATCA
The DNA here is from genome assembly GCA_963643255.1 of Candidatus Methanomethylophilaceae archaeon. Taxonomy (GTDB): domain Archaea; phylum Thermoplasmatota; class Thermoplasmata; order Methanomassiliicoccales; family Methanomethylophilaceae; genus Methanarcanum. The sequence continues at coordinate 268,943 of CAVIIW010000001.1, read as the reverse complement.
GCCTTGACAGGGATGACGAAACGTTTACCGGCGGGTAGATACCTGCACGGTGGAGTTCCCTCGACATAACGATCTGACCCTCGGTGATGTAACCTGAAAGATCGGGGATCGGGTGGGTGATATCGTCACCGGGCATCGAAAGGATAGGAATCTGTGTAACCGATCCCTTCTTACCCTTGATCCTTCCGGCACGCTCGTAGAGCTGTGCAAGGTTGGTGTACATGTAACCGGGGTAACCGCGCCTTCCGGGCACTTCCTCACGGGCTGCACCGATCTGACGGAGTGCTTCACAGTAGTTGGTAACATCTGTCATGATGACAAGAACCTGCATTCCGAGCTCGAATGCCATGTACTCAGCGGTCGTGAGACCGAGCCTGGGTGTGATGATACGCTCTGCTGCAGGGTCGTCTGCGAGGTTCAGGAAGACCACAGCGTTCTTCAGAGCACCGGTCCTCTCGAATTCCTTCATGAAGGTCTGTTTCTCTTCGTTGGTGATACCCATTGCAATGAACACGACAGCGAACTCTTCGTTCTCTCCCCTGACCTTTGCCTGCCTTGCGATCTGAAGAGCCAGATCGTTGTGGGGAAGACCGGATCCTGAGAAGATAGGAAGCTTCTGTCCTCTGACGAGAGTGTTCATACAGTCGATGGTGGAGATACCGGTCTGGATGAAATCCGACGGGTTGTCTCTTGCCCAGGGGTTGATAGCCGCTCCGACGATATCGAGTTTCTCTTCGGGTGTGATTGCGGGTCCTCCGTCAAGAGGTTCACCGGCACCTGTGAGAATCCTTCCGAGCATGTCTTTCGAGACAGGCATCTTCATTGTTTCGCCGAGGAAACGGACGGATGCGTCTCTGTCGATACCTGTTGTTCCTTCGTATACCTGAACAACGACGATATCGTCCGATGTATCGAGAACTTCTCCTCTCTTCATCGAACCGTCCGACAGCCTGACACTGACCAATTCACCGTATGCGATAGGCTCTGTCTTCTTTACAAAGACGAGAGGTCCTGCAATCTGTGAGATTGTCTTGTACTCTTTGGATACTTCTGCCATATTTATGCCCCCAACTCTTTGAACTGCTCGTCGAAGTCTTTATCGATTGCTGCAAGTTCATCGTCGATGGTCTCTTCGTACTTGGATCTGATGAATCTCTGCCTTGCGGGGATTCCGACAATCTTATCGACTGTCGCACCTGCAAGAAGCGCCTTCTGAGCCAGGTCTGAGAACTTCTTGATGAGTTTGAGCATCATGAACTGCCTTGACATGGGACAGTAGGTATCCACGGGATCGTATGCGTTCTGCTGCAGGAAGATCTCACGGACCATCTTCGAAACCTCGAGAGTGATCTTCTGATCGTCAGGCAGTGCGTCCGAACCGACCAGCTGAACGATTTCCTGAAGTTCCGATTCCTTCTGCAGAATCTGCATTGCCCATTCCCTGAGTGCGGGGAAGGACGGGTCGACGTTCTTCACGTACCAGTCTTTGAGCTGGTTGTCGTACAGTGTGTATGACGTGAGCCAGTTGATGGTCGGGAAGTGACGCCTCTCCCTCAATTTTGTATCAAGTGCCCAGAAGACACGGACGATACGGAGGGTGTTCTGCGAAACAGGTTCCGAAATATCTCCTCCGGGAGGTGAAACCGCACCGATAACGGAGATTGAACCCTCTTTACCGCAGAGCGATGTTGCGTAACATGCACGCTCGTAGAACTCCGAGAGCCTTCCTGCAAGGTATGCGGGGTAACCCTCTTCTCCAGGCATTTCTTCAAGCCTGGATGAGATCTCACGCATAGCCTCTGCCCACCTGGAGGTAGAATCGGCCATAAGTGCGACGTTGTAACCCATATCCCTGTAGTACTCGGCGATGGTCATTCCTGTGTAAACGGATGCTTCTCTTGCCGCGACAGGCATGTTGGATGTGTTGGCGATAAGAACTGTCCTGTTCATCAGAGGGTTTCCTGTCTTAGGATCAACCAGTTCAGGGAACTCTGTAAGAACTTCTGTCATCTCGTTTCCGCGCTCTCCGCATCCGATGTAAACGACGATTTCTGCATCAGACCATTTTGCGAGCTGCTGCTGTGTAACCGTCTTTCCTGTACCGAATCCACCGGGGATAGCGGCTGCTCCTCCCTTTGCGAGGGGGAACACGGAGTCGAGAACCCTCATTCCTGTTACGAGAGGCACATTAGGCTGGTGCTTCTCTCTGACAGGCCTGGGTACACGGACAGGCCATTTCTGCATCATGATGACATCTTTTCCGCCGATTGTTGCAACTGTCTCTTCGACAGTGAAACTTCCGGCTTTGATATCATCGACCGTACCGCGTACATCGACGGGGCAGAGGATCCTGTGCTCCATGGTGCCTTCCATAACTGTTCCGATAATCTGTCCGGGTTCAACTACATCGCCCTTATTGACGACGGGTTTGAAATCCCATTTTGCTTCTCTGTCCAATCCAGGTGCGGAAACTCCACGGAGAATGAAGTCTCCCATTTTCTCCTGAAGAACTGCCAGCGGCCTCTGAATTCCGTCATAAACGGAGTGCAAAAGTCCGGGGCCGAGTTCCGCAACGAGCGGACGGCCGGTGTTTGTGACCGGTTCTCCCGGTTTCACGCCGGACGTATCCTCATAAACCTGGATGATAGAGTAGTCACCAACGATCTTGATGACTTCACCCATCAGCATCTCGTTTCCGACGTGTACGACATCGTACATACGGGGAGAGATACCGACGGCGGTAACTACAGGTCCTGCGACTCTGTAAATCTTTCCTTCATTGCTCATTTACTCATCCTCTTTGTATAAATCAACGCCAATCGCTCTCTTGATCTTCTCACGAAGATCGCCCATTCCCGCACCGCCTACGGTGACAATGACAGGACTGATTGAATCAGTCACTTTTGCCCTCATCTGCGGTGTGAGGTTCTTGAGATCCTCTCCGTCGACGGCAAGAATTCCGATTTCGGGATCTGCCATCGCTTCGGTGATCTTCTCCTGATAATCTTCAGGGTGGGCAACGAAAACACGCCTGAGACCGGCAAGCCTGAATCCCAGCACGAATTCCTCATTTCCTAATACTGCTATTTCCATCAGATCACCAGCAGACCTTTGATGGTCTCGGCATCCAAACCGCTCTCGATACCTCTTGCGACGATCCTGATGTTGTTGACTTCGATTTCCTTGTGAATCATGAAGTCAATCACCGGGATGACCGACAGGGGGTACAGGTGCGAGAAGTTCTTTGCTTCCGCCATCTTACATTTCTTGAGTCCGGCCACGATGCCTCTGAGCGAATTGGTATCTTCATCAAGCGCATCCTTAATTTCTTCAAAGAAACTAAGCTGCGCCATGTCGTTAACCGCTGCGGAAACGGTTTCCGCATTGGCAAGCTGTGTGGCCAGCTTCTTGTCTATCTCTTTACCACCGGAGATGTAATAGTCCATGACTTTCTCACCGGTGACTCCCTCGAGTTTCAGCTTGAGAATGGTTTCGAGATTCTTCATATCTACTTCCATCCTTACATAGTTCTGATACAGACGGTAAGGTTTGTCCTTAGGGTCTATGCTCGCGAGGAGTGTTTCGTAGTGGTTTTTATCGAGGTAATCCTCGACAATCGAGAGATTCTTCTTCTCCCTGAACTCATCGAGAACCGACTGGGGTATTGACCTGCCTGTCCTCTTTCCGTAAAGGGTGATGATCTCTTCCTGAGATTCGAGCGAAATGAGCTTTTCCAAATCTTCTTCACTCAGCTTTCCGGCGAGGACGAGATCCTCTCTGATGCTGTCCGCGTCGATTCCGAAGGACTTTCCGCGGAGAATCACCTTAAGGTTCCAGATATCCCATTTCTCCAGGTCGATGGCGAGTATATCGTGGAGCTCGCCTGTCGCGGAGTGAAGGATGTCTTTGAAGATCCTTGCCATATTCTGATACGTTGCATGTTCTACGAGGTCGATACCTTCGAACTTTCCCGTAAGATCGGTGATCTCCTTCTGATATCCCGATTCACTGATGAAACGCGAGATCTCAGGAAGGCTCATCAAGAGCATCTTCTGGTACGCATCGTCGCTCATGAGCTGGGCTTTCTTAGCCTTCACACGTGCGACTACGTACGCATAGTTGCCTTTCTTTCCTTTATTGCGCCCGAACATACTCTTCACCCGAAGAGAATATCGGAGATGCTCTTGATGTCACGATCCCAGATTGTCTGAAGTACCGTCCTGTACTGCATGTCGACTTCCAGTGTACCGTCTTCGGATTCGAAAATGATACCGCCGGTCATCCTGCTGTCAGTAGCCACTGAAGAAACGCCGAGATCTGCCGCTGTGAACTTGTCGCACTCCGCAAGGTAAGCCTTGGGGTTTGCGATAAGCTTCGATGCCGCAGCAACCATCATCTTGTACTGTGCCAGCTTCTTTTCGGCAGGCGCATTCTCAAGTGATGAAAGTGCTTCATCGAATGCTTTGGCGAGGATCTCCTTCTTCTTGGCCAGAACGATCTTTTTACCCTCCAAATCTGCACTGGAGAGTTCCTGACGTTCCAGACGCGCGATGTCGTCTTTGAGCCTCTTTTCCTCTTTTTCATTCATGACGGAAATCTGCGCATCCGCATCCGCTTTGATCTTTGCGATCTCTGCGTCGGCCTCGGCCTTAATTTTGGCCGCTGCCTCCTCGGCGGATTTGCCGATCTCCATCTTCACTTCATTCAATGCCATGAAACGGCCCCTGACTCCTGATTTACATCATGATTGCAAGGATAGCGATAACAAGACCGAAGATGACGATTGTCTCAGGAAGAACCATGAGAACCATTGCTTTACCGAAAAGGTTCTCGTTCTCGGTGATCGCACCGACTGCTGCTGCTCCGACATCTTTCTCGGCCATACCTGCACCGAGACCCGCAAGTCCGACTGCGATTCCTGCTCCGATAACTGCCAATCCTGCTCCAACTTCTGTTTCTGCTGCCATAATTTATGCCTCTGTTTCTGTATTATTGGTGTGTTTACGCTTCTCTGCGAGCGGTGAATACTCGACACCGCCTCCGATAAAGAATTTGTTCATCATTTCCACGTACTGCAACCTCAGTCCGTGCAGACCTGCGGAGATGATGGCTAAGACCCATATCATGAGGTGACCGATCACGAAGACGACGATACCGAAGATACCTCCGCCCAGCATGATAAAGGCGATATAGTTGAACGCCAGCGCCATTCCGGCTTTCGACATACCGATAGCCGCAAGACGGGTGTATGAAAGGATATTTCCGACGATACCGGGAAGTTCCAGGATAGCCTGCATCTTCTCTTTCGGGAAGCATGATGCCACACCGATAACGAGAATCAATGCGCCGATTCCGAGAATGGGTAATGTGGATGAGGGCCATGTTGCAGGCTTCATCATCTCAACGCCTTCGCCGCCGAACATGACTGTCGTGAGTGCGTAACAGAAGACTGTCATACCCACGAATGTCAGAATCCAGCCTCCCTTCTCAAGGTATCCCTCTTTGATTCCGTGCATCCTGGATGCGTTAAGGAATGCGATAAGATACGCCAGGAAGAGGTGGACGATTCCCATGTATACGCTCAGTTTGAGTAAGAACGTTGCTTTGCCGAGTTTGCTGATACCGTGTCCCTCAATCATTATGTTGGTGAACCAGTCAGGCATGAGCACAAGGTTGCCGCTGTATTTCATGAACAGCTGTTCCCATGAGATTTCATGCGTGTACTCCATCATTGCAAGATATTCCGCGGTACCCCAGTTGTGGAAGTCCGACATAGCACTCGTAATGAGTCCTGTATCAATCATTCCCTTAATCTGTTCGGCCGACGGATGAGGTGTGACGAAGTGCATACCCAGCATCTCTCCGAAGAAGAAGAATCCGAATATAGCCGCCCAAATACCGCCGTAGAACAGAACGGTACCGATAGCCTGGAACTCCCTTGTCTTGGAGTGCCTCAGTCCCAATGCTCCGAGACAGATGAAGGGGATCGCGTAACCGAGATCTCCTACCATGAATCCGAAGAAGAATGGGAAGAATATTGCGATGATTGTAGACGGATCGATTTCCTGGTACTTAGGTACCGAAATCAGTTTGGTCGGGTACTCGAAACGTTTTCCGACCGCTCCGTTCTTCATCTTGGTAGGTGCTTTCTGGAAACGGGGTTCCTGTTCGGCTTCCTCGTGAAGCGACCTGCCTCTGGATTTTTCTTCAATTTCAACATAAACGCTGTTATCCATTGCCTCGTTGATCTTGGCGATAACACCGTCGACGTCATTTGAGGGTACCCATCCGTCGATAACGAATGAATACTCGCTTGTTGCGATCCTCATAGGTGTCTCTCCCTTCTTCACAGTAAGGGACAGTTCCTCATCGGATGCGACAATGAACGTCTTGTATTTCTCCGAGAGTTCCGCAATTCTCGTGTCGACATTGACCAATTCGGCCTCGGCCGCTGTGATTGCGGACTGTGTCTTTGCGAGTGCGTCTGCAGCCGAACCTGTGACTGCAGGTACCTGAATCTCGGAATATCCGTACTCAGACAGAACCGATGCGGCTTTGTCTTTCTCGGATTTCTTCACGAATACTGCTGCGACTCCTCCGTCTTTTGCGAATGACACAAAGGTCTCCGCGTTGGGAAGTGCCTCCAGTGCCGCTGTGGGATCGGCTTTGACCGAACCTACGAATACGGCGATGGATTCGTATCCGCTGTATAGTTCTAAGTTTATTGGAAGCTTGGAAAGTTTTGAAAGACTTACTTCCTGTGCTTTCAATTCTGCGACATTCTGAACGATCCTGTTCTTTTCGTCAATGGCCGACATGACCTCTGACATAACAGTTTCGACACCGTTCGAAGAGATTTCCGCCTCGATATCCTTGACGGATACCGGCTCCATCTCGACACCTTTGAGTTTGATGCCGAGATCTTTCTCCGTCGTCCTCAGCGCCAGCAGCCTTTCGGATGCTTTTGATGAGTACGGGCGGGGTTTGCCGATGGCGAATCCCTCATCCTGGCCGGTGGTATGATCGATCAGGTGGACTGCGTCGAGACTGTACAATACGTCAATCATATCGTCCAGGCGCGACTTGTTGCCCACGATCACAATCCTACTCATCGACTCAGGAAGTAACATTCAATGTCCTCTCGAATTGTTCATTGAGGAAGTTCTTCACTTTCTCTAACTTAGCATCGATATCATTATCGATGTCTGCTGCTTCCTTCCTTCCGCCAGAAAGGAGCTCTTCACGCTTTGCAACAAGTGTGTCCTTCTCCTTCGCAATTGCAGATTCGTAATTGCTGCGAGCTTGCGCTTCGGCATCTTGAATCTTCTGCACGGAATCTCTGCGTGCGGCGGCGATAGCTGCTTTCTTGTCCACTTCAGCCTGTTCGACCTTAGCGTTGGCTGCTACCTCCGCGTTCTTAATTTCTTCAAGTATGTCAGTACGGCCCATATACCTCCCCGACCTTAATTACGGTGGGGTATGCGAAGTCATTACTTAAAGGATATGGCCTCTTTTTTACAGAGAAAATAAAGGGAAATCAGTGTTTCTGGTCCGGAAGAACGAATTCTCTGACCTTGATGTCTGTCTCGGCGAAAAGTTTCTTGGACAGATCGTCTACGTATCCTTCAGCATAGACAACTTCTTTGATGCCTGCATTGATCAGTATCTTGGCACACATCGAACAGGGATAGGTTGTGGTGTAGATTGTTGCATCCTTGACACTCGTTCCGAAGTATGCTGCCTGTGCCACAGCATTCTGTTCCGCATGTACGCCTCTGCATAATTCATGCCTAGTGCCAGACGGAATATTCATCTGCTGTCTGATGCATCCGAGTTCTTCACAGTGAAGCGTACCTCTCGGGGATCCGTTGTAACCCGTGGATATGACGTGTTTGTCCCTTACAACCACAGCGCCCACTCTTCTTCTGAGACAGGTGGATCTTTTGGCTACAAGGAATGCCATTTCCATGAAATATTCATCATTTCCGGGTCTTTCCATGTATTTTGGATAATTATGCTATTATATATGTTTACTTCAATTCGGGAGCATTAACTGTGATACCGTGGGGGATGAAGATATCACCAGCATATTGAAGACAGGAATTGCAATGTTCACCGTGATCATCATTGTCTTCGGCGGTATGTATCTCTATTCGGGAATGAGCAAACCGCTCACAGTCGTGGAATCCGGCAGTATGCAGCATTCCGATACGGAATCGAGTATAGGTGTCATAGATACGGGAGATATCATCGTAATGGTATCTCCGGAAAAGAAATCCATAACGTCATATGTTGAAGGATATGCATCCGGATATCGGGAATTCGGAGATTACGGAGATGTCATCATTTATTACCGTGATTACGGAAATCCTGTAATTCACCGTGCGATATTATGGTTGGAATTTACCAATTTGGGTAAATGGTCCGCTCCTGCATTGGCTGATTTTGATCCGGACAGATGGAGTGACGAAGGTTCAAACGATCCGTATGACCTGCAGGGTACACTGACAATCAAAGGATTGGGTTGGAGAGGATATACAGCATCGATTGATCTGAATACCCTCAGTAAACACAGCGGATATCTCACAGCCGGTGACAACAATCAGTATTTCGATCAGACAACAGGAATCTCAACATGCGGATTGATAGACAAAGCACATATCAAAGCCGTCGCAGGTCTTGAAATTCCGTGGCTGGGATGTGTCAAGCTGATTCTTAACAATAAGAACGTTGATAAGATTCCGTCAAACAGTATTCCGTGTCTTGCAGTTGCGATGATTGTTATAATTCTCGTTCTCCTGACAGTCATGGTAGTTACGAGTCATTTCGTGAAAATGTATGACAGAAAGAAAAGAGAAATGACGGAATCTCAGATTGATAATGAAGAGAAGAAGTGAGAACCCTCCCACCCCTTCATTTCCACTGGAGACCTTCACATAAGTTTGGTCTGATTCGGCGGAACATAATCAACCAATTTTTTGAAAAGATCATCTTTCTTGAAGCGCTCGATAACCTCTTTCTGAATATCCAATTTGATTTCTTTGGTTCTTCCTGCTTTACCGAAAGATTTAACTGATGCATTGATCAGACCCATCATATCCAATTCCTGAATCAGATCTCCGATTCTTCTCTGTGTCAGAACTGGTATTTTGATGATATCTGCAATGTTTTTGTATTCATTGTAAACATCTCCGGTAATGATTGTATTATCGGATCTTTCCGAAATTCTGATAATAGCCAGAAGAAGAATTTTTGTTTGTGATGAGAGAGATCTTATACTTTCTTCGACAACATCGATTTCGATACTGCTCTTTGCGGATTTGACATGAGCTATTGTGATTTCATCGTCACCGTTACGTTCTGCAATATCCGTTGCGGTTCTGAGAAGATCGATTGCCATTCTTGCATCACCGTCATTTCTTGAAGCAAGTGCTGCACAGTATTCCACAACATCTTCATCAAGAACATTAGGTTCGAAAACGCCTTTGATCCTGTCATTGAGAATATCTTCCAATTCTTTTTTGCTGTAAGGAGGAAAAATAATACTTTCTCCTCCAAATCTGCTCTTTGCTTTCGGTTCGAGCATTTCCTGGAATTTAGAATTGTTTGAAATTCCTATAATGGAAACTTTTGATTTTGAGAGATGTTCATTGATTTTTGCAAGACAGTAGAAAATGTCATCTCCTTTCTTGGAAATCATATGATCGATTTCATCGAGAATGATAATGAATACACATTCTCTCAATTCGATTTCCTGATAGAATTCTTTGTATAATTTTTCAAAACTCCATCCTGTAAAAGGAATTTTATCATTAATATCATCAACGAACTGTTTTGCAATATCATACAGAATTCCATATGCTGTATCGATAACTTCACAATTGACATACAGAAACTGACATTTTTCTTTGTCAGGATCGATTTTTCTCAATTCTTTTCCGATATAATTGATGACAGCGGTTTTTCCGGTTCCTGTCATTCCGTAAATCATAATGTTAGAAGGTTTCTCTCCGTTGAATGCAATCGAAATAATCGATGCAATCTTATCAATCTGATCTTTTCTGTGAGGAAGATCGTCCGGTAAGTAAGTTGTCTGAAGAACTTTCTTATCCTTTATGAGCTGCTTTCTTTTCTTTATATATTTAGTGAAAATGGATTCTGTTTTTGAAATTTCTTCATCGCTCATTTGAATCTTCCATTAGAAATATACCCGTATAACCTACATTTCCTCTGAATAGATGAATTGTATTTAATGATTCTCTTTCTTCTCAAAAACCGTTACATTAAATTTCGTTTTTCAATAAATTCGATGATTTTTCTGAAGATCATATGATATCATAATATTGATTCTTTTTAACAAAATTCAATCTGGACTGAAAGCTTATTGAATACCTTTTAATGAGAGGAATCTATTCCTCTCCATTCAAAAGAGGTATTCAAATGAAACACCCCGGTTGGGCAACAGTTGGACTCAGTCTTGCACTCATCGCAGTATGCGTTGTTGCATTGTACTTCATCGGTCTCAGATGAAAATCGTTTCCAGTGGAAATATAGGGGTGCCCCCCTATGGACCACATTAACTCCTAATTGTAATTATGGACTTTTATTCACATTTCTGATTTTATCTTAAAATCATGGATAGATATTCCGTACTGTCAGTTTCGATTGTTATATTGATTGTGATATTTGCATCGTTCAATGTAAGTGAAGATGAAGACTCCGTAACCGGTTTTGCAGATCAGATAAAATCAACCGATTCCGGATATACATTCATAATCACCGACGGTGAAGGAAATAATCTGAAATCTTTTTCTTCAGTGAAACCCGACAGCGGATTGCATAAATTTTCAGGATCATACTCCGAAGACGGAAGTATGTTCTTTGTCAGTAAAATAGAATGAAAGAAAGGGATCGGATGAACCGATCCCATATTGTTTCTTTAACAGCGGCGGATAATCATCGACACTGCGTTTCCTCCGCCGAGGCAGAGAGTACCGAGACCGACTTCTTTATTGCGGTTTTTCAGCGCGTAGAGCAATGTTGTAATAACACGTGCTCCGGAGCATCCGATGGGATGTCCCATTGCGACTGCTCCTCCGTTCACGTTGAATATTTCATCGGGAACATTGAGTTCTTTCTTTACTGCACAGGATGCCGTTGCAAACGCTTCATTGTGCTCGAAGAGATCGATGTCGTCGATTGTCATACCTGCTTTCTTGAGAACATGTCTCGTTGTGGGTATGGGAGCTTCCATGATGTATTCGGGAAGAACACCGCGCTCACCGTATGCTTCGATTGTCGCAAGAGGTTTGATTCCGTGTTCTTTTGCCCAGGACATTGACGAGATCACCAATGCAGATGCACCGTCGCTGAGCTGTGAGGAGTTACCTGCGGTAACCTTTCCGTTTTCTTTGAACACAGGCCTCAGTTTTCCGAGTGCTTCGATGCTTGTATCCTCTCTGATTCCTTCATCATGTTCAAAAACAATCTCCTGTTTTTTCTGTTTGACTGTAACAGGAAGAATCTCATCTTTGAATGCGCCGTTCTTTGTCGCTGCGGCTGCTTTTATGTGACTTTCATATGAAAGCTGATCGGCGTCTTCACGTGTAACATTGAATCTGTCTGCGACGATTTCTCCGGTCATTCCCATGTGCTGGTCGTTGAATATGTCCCAGAGTCCGTCATGAACCATTGAATCGACAACTTTCTGATCGTTCATGGTGTATCCGAATCTTGCTCCGGGCATGAGGTAGGGTGCACGGGACATACTCTCCATTCCTCCGGCGACGATACAGTTGTACTCTCCGGCTTTGATTGCGTCTGCCGCAAGCATGACGGATTTCATTCCGGATCCGCAGACTGCATTCACAGTGAAAGATCCGATTTCAACGGGCAGTCCTCCGTGGATTGCAGCCTGTCTTGCGGGGTTCTGTCCCAATCCTGCCGATATAACATTACCCATGATGCATTCTTCAACATCTGTGGGTTCGATTCCGGCTCTCTTCACCGCTTCTTTCACGACAAGACCTCCGAGGTCTGTCGCTTTTATTCCGGCCAAGGTCTTTCCGAACTTTCCTATGGGGGTTCTGTTCGCACTGAGAATTACGATCTCGTCCATGATAATCCGGAACGGTTTTAGAAATGTGAATATATAATATTGTCGATTTTTACATACGGCAATTAACGAATTCCACAGGAGTACACAGACCCATTCTTTTGATGGGTTTGGAAAGATGTCTGCGTGCGCAGGTCGGAGGTTCGTACCAGCCGGGAACGATCCATCTCATTTTTTCTTTGCAGACTGCATCTTTAACTTTGATGTGACAGTCTTTACAGCGGTAACCGGAATCCTTTCCTATGGATTTCATCTTTTTTCCGCATGAAGGACATATCGGATTGGAAATTTTCTCGATGTGTTTTGCCGTTGAGATTACATGTAATTTCTCAACATTCAGTGTTCTGGGTGATTCTCTGTATTCACCCAACACTTCGATGACATCTCCGGGAATCAGCTGATCGAAAGCCATCCTGAATTCTTTGGACGGTTCGTACGCACCGCAGGTGATGTCTCCGTATTCTGTGTGAATATTGATGAATACGTGACCCCCTTCGATGTGTTTTGCGTCGGTGATTACTTCGCCCGTTACGGAATATGACTGATTGGGTTTCAGTTCATCATATTCTCTTATGATATGGTCGTCCGTTCCCTGATTCGTAAGGAAAACGACCCATCTGTATCTTTTCTCGGTTCTTAGTGTATCCGCTGCGGAAATAACATCTTCGATGACATCTCCTCTCAATCCGTACAATACAGGACAGGGAGTTGCGGGAACCATGGCAACTTTTTCCTCTCTGTCTTCCCAACTATTGAACGTAGTCGGGAAATTATGTTCCATATCTCTTATTGAGATGGGATCAAATGTTCTGGGGGTGCCCCATTTATCCCTTTCTCTGTAGGCGAGAAGTTCGTATGTGTAATCGTTCGGAATCCATGCCAATCCGCACGTGCTTCCGATCAGTCCTCTTCCGTTGCCTATGGTGAATGTGAGTGCACCGATTCTTTTCAGTTCTTTATCGATTTCACTGCGGTCCATTATGGTTGTGACACCGCGGCGGTAGAATGATTCGTCCGGTCTTACCGATGAAATAAACAATCCGGGATCGGCATCGTCTTCGTGATATTTTTCTACCAACGGGATGAGTCTTTTCATTATTGTATTATAATCCGGCTCACTGTCATCGCATTCATCGTAGGAGAACAGATCTCTTCCTTCGATTTCGCCGATTTTCTTTTTTGCGCCGATACCGTGTCCGAAACGCATGACAAGTGAACCGTTTCCCCTGGTCTTCCAGGGGACAGCGGGATTGAGACGTACGAGGCGCGGAAGTCCTATGAGATCGAAATCGGATAATTCATTGATGATTTCGGTTGCAAGGAATGTAGTACAGTTTCCTTTGACTGAGTCTGTATCATCCACGGCTACGAACACGTTTCACACCACCACAGCGGCAATGATCATTCGAAGAGACGGTCTATCATCCAATCGGTATCGAATTTGATGATGTCATCATATTCCTGACCGTTGCATACGAAGGCAATCGGTTTTCCGATTGTGTGTGCAATCGAAAGTGCCGCACCGCCTTTCGAGTCAGCATCGATCTTTGTGAGAATGATTGCATCGACACCGATTGCTTCGTCGAATGCTTTCGCCTGTTCGACTGCATCGTTTCCTGCGAGAGAATCACCGACGAAGATTTTCAGGGAAGGTTTCGAGACCCTGACAATTTTCTTCATTTCATCGACGAGGTTGTTGTTTGTCTGCATACGGCCTGCGGTATCGATGAGAACCGCATCTCTTTTTTTCGCTTTGGCGTGTTCGATTGCATCATATGCCACAGCAGCGGGATCCGCATCCTGTGAATGTTTCACAATCTTACATCCGAGCTTGTCTGCGTGAATTGTAAGCTGTTCGATCGCACCGGCTCTGAATGTATCTCCCGCCGCAAGTACGACGGTGTGTCCGTTCTTCATAAGACGGTTCGCAATCTTTGCGATTGCAGTTGTCTTTCCGGTACCGTTGATACCGACGAACATAATGGATGTCGGTCTTTCCTGTTTCTCAAACCATGAATCGAAATCGAATTCGTTGATTTTGAGAACATTTCTTACCGCATCTTTCACGGAGAGTTCGACAATTTCTTCCAAAGTGTGATCGCGGGAGAATTTCTTGCCGAGGAGGTTTTCCCTTACACCGTTCTTTATTTCTTCGACAACGGGTAAAGCCACATCGGCTTCCAGCAATGCTATTTCCAATTCCCAAAGGAAATCGTCAAGAGAATCGTCTTTAATCTTTTTACCCAAAAAGCTGTCCGTAAGCATAGAGCCGACGGATGACTGATTCTTTTTCGCTTCCTTCTCCAGTTTCATCTGTTCTTTTCTGGAGAGGGGTGCTTTGGGTTGTTCCGCAGGTTTGACTTCTGCGGGTTTTTCCTCTTTTACGGGTTCGGTATGAACTTCCTGTGAAAGAGGAACCTCAGGCTGTTCCTTCTTGACTTCGGGAACAGCCTTGGGTGTCTCGGCCGGGGGTTCCGCAGGTGTTTCTGCGATATTTGCCGGCGCTTTCTTGAAAATGCCCTTGAGTTTATTCTTCAGGGAATCGAACATGAGAACACTCACTGCTGTCTTCTCTGATATTCTTGTTGGACAGCCATGGAGAGCGATTTCGCCTGAGCATCGGTCTGCTTGATGGTGTCATTGAGCTTCTGGATAGCTTCTCTGACTTCCTCTGCACTGTCCGACATATATTTGGCGGCATCTTCGAGGTCCATATCGATGGACACTTTGTTACCGATGCCTACGACGGCTTTCCTCTTGGATGTGACCGTCGCGATGACGAATGATGATGCTCCTGCGGGAACGAGTATCTCGTCACCCTCCTTTGCGTTCGCAAATGCGTTCAGGGTATCGCGTGCCCTGAGGGTTTCTTCCAATGAAAGCTGGAAGAATCTTGCCTGCTGCGCCATAGCGTCGAGTTGTACCCTCATTGTTTCGAGGGTGGCAAGTGCCTGACGGAGCTCACCGTCATCCATGTTTACTCACCGGTCACTTTGTATCTGACGATGTGGTCGGTGATCTCATCGTTGGGGATTTCCTCGACTTTGTCGACTCTGACCTGCCATCTCTTGACTTTGTGTTTGCTGCCGAGTGTGGAGACAATCTGCTCCTTTGCTGCTGCCTCATCCTCTGCTGCGATCTCTACGCAGTAGGGCTGGCTGCCCTGTCTGACGTCATCGAAGGAACCTGTTACGCGGAAACCTTTCATATTTATTACCTGTTTGGGGAACTGCAACAATATAATAAGACTTTTGGTACTCAGCAGTGTGAAAAACCGTAATGAAATCACTGTTCCCGGTATCTGTTTTTACCATGAATTTCGATATCTGGCTCGTTTGAATATGAGATATATCGGTATGAGCATACGTCAATGTAACATCCGGATGACTGACACTTTGTCATGTCTGTTTTGTTTTCGGGTGAATTTTATATGGCTCCGAAAACTCACTCGGTAACATGAAACAACTCTCTGTCGGTGTTTCCGATTTCAAAACCGTCCGCGGTAATGATTTGTATTATGTCGACAGGAGTCTGTTCATAGAGAAGATACTGGGTAAGAACGGAAACGGAGTGTATTTTTTCACCGGACCGCACCGTTTCGGCAGGTCGCTGAATCTCAGTATGATTGATGCTTTCTTTAATATCAAATACAGAGGAAACACATGGTTTGACGGATTGGAAATTTCAAAACATTCCGAATTTGACCGTTACAGGAATGCATTTCCCGTCATACATCTGAATCTCAGATCGGAAGTAAGGAATTACGACGGATTCCTCAGAGCATTCAATGAAAAAATACGTGAAATATTCGGCGAATTTCTGTATGTTCTTGATTCTCCGAAGCTGACGGAATGCGATAAAAGAATTTTCACCGATCTTTACAACGGACTCGGTTCGGAAGACAATCTGCAGTATGCTCTGAAAAATCTTACCGCTCTGCTTAGAGATTATTACGATATCGGTGTTGTTGTCCTGATAGACGATTATGATTGTATCATGAATAAAATTCTCAGTAAATCCGATTGCCGTAAGATTGTAATGTTCCTCGGCGAGGTGTTTTTATCTCTGCTCAAAGGCAACAATTCTCTTCAGCTCGGTATTGTAATCGGCACGGAATTTACTGAAGATATTTTCCGTGAAACGAATAACATCATTTTGAATGATATTTTCGATTCGGAATTCAGCGGATTGTTCGGCTTTACGGAAAAGGATGTGAAACAGATCTGTATCGATTGCGGTCATCCCGAGAAGTTCGGGGAAGTCACGGAATACTATGACGGATACCGCTTCGGAGATACCGACATTTACAATCCGTCGAGCATACTCAATTATGTTCAGAGAACGGAATTTCTCCGTAAATGAGTATTATCCGTATGTGAAACTGACCTTACCTTTATATACAGGTCACTGATTAGCGTTTCGTACTTGTAGGAGAGTCCTAGGACTCGCATGCACTACGAGGAGGAATTGAATTGGCAGAAAAACCAACCGTAATGGCTGTGCAGAAGGCACTCGAAAGTGCAAAGAAGCGCAATTTTACTGAAACGGTTGAGTTGGCCATCAATCTCAAAGATGTGGATCTTTCTATGCCTAAGAACCGTATTACAGACGATATCGTTCTGCCTAACGGCCGCGGCAAAGCAATCCGTATCTGTGTGATTGGTGGTGGCGAACTTGTCCAGAAAGCCAAAGACGTTGCCGACGTCACGGTCACAGCTGATGAACTTCAGGCGATCGCTGACGATAAGAAACAGGCAAAGAAGCTCGCGAACAGTGTCGACTACTTCATCGCCGAAGCACCCATGATGGGAGTTGTCGGTAAGAGGCTCGGTACCGTTCTCGGTCCTCGCGGTAAGATGCCTAAGCCCATTCCCCCGGGACAGGATCCCACTGGAATGATCGAAGGTCTCCGCAAGACTGTTTCTGTCAGGACTAAAGACAGGATTACCTTCCACGCACCCGTCGGAACGGTCGACATGTCTCCCGAAGAGATTGCAGAAAACATCGACACCATACTCAAACGTGTCGAGCTCAAACTCGAGAAGGGAAGGATGAACATCGCTTCATCCTACGTGAAGACCACAATGGGTCCGTCCGAGAGGCTGATCTGAGGAGGTTCGAAATATGGCACACGTCGCAACATGGAAGAAGGATCTCGTCAAGGAACTTGTCGAGGAAATGGCCTCGAAGCCCGTTGTCGCAGTAGTCGACATGTCGGGAATCGCAGGTCAGCAGATTCAGTCCATGAGGGCGGGACTTAGGCAGCACGCTACACTCAAGATGACCAAGAACAATCTTATGTTCCTGGCTATCGATGAGGCAGCTAAGCAGAAGCCCGGACTCGAAGAACTGAAGTCTGCAATCCACGGACAGTGTGCAATCATTGCCACCGACCTTAATCCTTTCAAGCTCTTCAAACAGCTTGAGAGCACAAAGACGGCGGCACCTGCGAAAGCAGGACAGATTGCCCCCATGGACATTACAGTCCACCAGGGACCCACACCGTTCGGACCGGGACCTATCATCGGAGAACTTCAGAAACTGGGTCTTCCCGCTGCAATTGACGGCGGAAAGATTGTTATCAAAAAGGATACCACACTCGTTAAGGCAGGACAGCCTGTCCCGGCGAATGTGGCGGCAATGCTCCCCAAGCTGGAGATTTTGCCCATGGTCGTAGGACTTGACCTCAGGGCCGCCTACGAAGATGGTACGATCTACCACAGGGATGTATTGGACATCCCGGACGATTACTACGCAACAATGTTCGCTACGGCTGCAAGGAATGCTATCGCACTCGGTGTATCTATCGGATTCCCGACAAAGGATACGATTGTACCGCTGATTACGAAAGCTTTCAGGGAGGCTATGGGTCTCTCAATATCAGCCGCGATCCCAACCAGAGACAACATAAAGATGCTCCTTGCGAAAGCAGATTCACAGATGCTTTCAGTCGCTTCAGCAGCGAACTACACGGACGGCAGCATCGGTGCGAGGCTTAACGCCGCAGCATCGGCAGCAACCGCAGCAGCTCCCGCAGCGAGCGCACAGGCAGAGGCAGCACCTGTCGAAGAAGAGGAAGAGGTCAGCGAAGAAGAAGCAGCAGCTGGCCTTAGTGCATTATTCGGTTAAAATTGGAGGTTGAATACTATGGAGTACATCTACAGTGCAATGGTGCTTTACGCAGCAGGCAAAGACATCACAGAGGACGCAGTTACAGCAGTCCTCAAAGCCGCTGGTGTAGACGCTGACGCAGCCAAAGTCAAGGCACTGATCGCATCACTCGACGGAGTTGACATCAAAGAGGCAATTGAATCTGCCTCCGTTATGGCAGCTCCCGCAGCAGCACCTGCAGCAGCACCTGCAGCAGGCGCAGCAGCAGCTCCCGCAAAAGAGGAGCCCGAAGAGGAAGAGGTCAGTGAGGAAGAGGCTGCCGCTGGTCTGAGCGCATTGTTCGGATAAGCGGACGGTTGTCTGACTGACACTTTCAAACCCTTTACCTTTCTTCCTTTTATTAACGGTTTTATATTCAATCGATATTGACGTCACATGGGCTTCGGATTACGTGATGCAAAAGTCTATGCGGCAATCGGCATACTTGCGGTTGCCGTCATCAGCATCGATGTTGTTCTCGGAATTATTCTTGACAGTAACTGGAGGCCCGAAACGAACGTAATCTGCGATCTCGGTGTTTCTTCCGATGGTGCAATAGCCGCATCGTTCAAGGTCAGCTGCTGTGTTGCCGGAATACTGTTTGCGATTTCATCGATGATGTGGATTCTCGGTAACAAATCGAAACTCATGAAGACTGCCGGCGTGTTTACATTGCTCGCGGGCGTGTCGCTGATGGGTGTGGGTCTTCTTGACAAGACAGACGATAAAATCCATCAGCTGGCTGTTGTTTTTTATGCGGCCTTCTTTATCGTTGCGATTCTGTGCTCATGTATCAGAGATATCGTCAACAGGAAGTTCTTCTTCGTTGTATGTTTTGCAATGTTGGCGGTATATTCGATAATAAGTTTCAGCGATTTCTTCCCGTACATACTTACCCAGTTCCTGCTTATGGGATTCGTGTTGGTGTGGTATGTCCTGAAGTGTCTCGGTGTTCTGTATCCCGAATCCGAATTGCTGAAAAGAATCGGATGTGCGGAAGCGTAGGATTTCACTTCTTCTGACTGGGATAACTCAGT
This sequence comes from Candidatus Methanomethylophilaceae archaeon, assembly GCA_963643255.1. Taxonomy (GTDB): domain Archaea; phylum Thermoplasmatota; class Thermoplasmata; order Methanomassiliicoccales; family Methanomethylophilaceae; genus Methanarcanum. The sequence continues at coordinate 249,641 of CAVIIW010000001.1, read as the reverse complement.
TTACCTGTAATGAGTCTGGAAGAATCTCCGAACACGCCCATGAGTGTATTGTACTCGTATTTCGTAAGAACGGCACGTCCGATCATTCTTCTGAACATAGCTGAAGTATATCCTTTCCTCTGTTCGGGATAATCGATATTGTCCAATAATTCATCAAAGAATGAGAACAATCTTTCTTTTTCGATATGATCTGCAGGTTCCGGAGCTTCCAGGGTCTTTCCGAAGAGTTCGTACATGACGATTGTTGCGGCATGTGAAAGATTCAGAATGGGATATATATCGCTTGTAGGCACATGTACCAGTACGTCGCATCTTGCCAATTCGTCCTGAAGAAGGCCGATGTCTTCCCTTCCGAAAATCAATGCAATTTTCTCGGGATAATCTCTCACTTTTTCCGCAAAATCATGTGCGGAAACAGGGATTCTGATGTAGTTGTTCTCTCCTTTGGAAGCTACACCCGACGTACCCGCGACGAGGAAACATCCTTCCACAGCCTCATCGATTGAATCGACGATTTTTGCGTTATCTAAGATACCGGATCCGTGTTTTGCCCTCCTGTACGCATCGTCGCCTATGGGGCAGGGGTGCACAAGATAAAGTTCGCTGATGTCGAAGTTTGCCATCGATCTTGCAATGGCTCCGATGTTTCCTTCGAACTTCGGCGCGACGAGGACTATACGGATATCGGTCATCGGAATGACGGTAGATTCATGTCGGATATATTCCCATCGACCGTTATGCACCGAGATTTTATGCTTTGATTAATAGATAGAGATTTAGAACAGTTCCAAGATACTACGGAACGTGAACAACATTCCCAAGGATCATCCCAGGTACAAATCGCTGATGGTCAGAGAGCGTCTCGCAGATGCGGTAGAAAAAGGTCTTGTGAACCCTACAGGTCTCATTTCCCACGGAAGGGGAGAGGCATTCGACTACCTCATGGGAGAGAAGACACTTCCTCCGTCACTGGAAGCGGAAAAGGTTGCTGCGGCTTATCTTCTCAGAGCGAAGAAACCGTTGGTGTGTGTGAACGGCAATGCAGCTGCATTGGATGCGGAGAATCTCATCGCTCTTTCCGAAACCATTCCCGCACCGTTGGAAATCAACATCTTCCACCGTACCGAAGAGAGGATGAAACTTCTGATTGAGTACATGGAATCTCAGGGATGCAGAGAGGTTCTCGGCGGAACGCCGGAAGCAAGAATTCCGGGATTGAATCACGACCGTGCATTGTGTACAAACACACTTTTCGACTGCGACGCAATTGTCGTTCCGATTGAAGACGGCGACAGAGCGGAAGCACTTGTGAAAATGGGAAAAGTCGTGATTTCCATCGATATCAATCCGATATCGAGAACATCCAAGACCGCCACGGTACCTATTTCGGATGAGCTGACACGTGCGCTGAAGAACATCATTCATTTCATCAATGAACTCAGAGGAAACGACGCCGAAATCGACAGAATAATCAAATCGTACGACAGCAACAGGAACAGGAAGGAACTCCTGCAGGAGATCTCCTCATTCCTCATGACTGCCGCCGACTGATAAGATTAACTATCTGCATTCGTTCCTGACTGACATCATGATCGATGACGAACTTCTCGAGAAAGGTGTCCTGAGACTGCATTGGGCGGAGATGCACACACCCGTCCTTCAGCAGATAAGAGAGCGTTTCAGAAAAGAAAAGCCGCTCAAAGGACTGAAGGTCGCTATGGCACTCCACACGGAGGCCAAGACAGGTATTCTTGCAATCACGTTGGCGGAAGCGGGTGCGGAAATACGCCTCGCAAGCTGCAATCCTCTGTCTACGGACGACTCGGTTGCATTGGCACTGCGTGAGAAATACGGTCTTGATGTTTACGCCAAAAAAGGCGAGACCCAGGAGGAGTATTACAGTCATCTGAACACGGTTCTCGATATGGGTCCGGACTACATCATAGACGACGGTGCGGACCTTATCGCAATGGTTCACACATCGAGAAGGGAATTACTCAAAAACATCAAAGGAGCGAATGAGGAGACAACGACAGGTATCGTACGTCTCAGAGCGATGGCGGACGACGGAAAGCTCGAGTTCCCCGTTATGGCCGTCAACGACGCTCAGATGAAGTTCCTTTTCGACAACAGATACGGAACGGGTCAGTCCGCATTCGACGGATGGATGAACGCAACAAATCTGATGGTTTCCGGAAAACACTTGGTTGTTGCGGGATACGGATGGTGCGGTAAAGGAGTCGCAATGAGAGCAAAAGGTCTCGGAGCATCCGTTACCGTTACGGAAGTCGATCCGATCAGAGCTATTGAAGCTAAAATGGACGGTTTCGAAGTCATGCCGATGATTGAAGCCGTGAAGAACGCGGATATCATCATGACCGTGACCGGATGTAAGGACATCGTCACACGTGAGCATTTCGAAGTCATGAAAGACGGTTGTATCATGGGTAACGTGGGTCACTTTGACAACGAAATCAATAAAAAAGATCTCGAAGCAATGTCGAAGAGTGTCGTCAGGGTACGTGAGTTCGTCGACGAATACGATCTCGGAGGAAAGAGACTGTTCCTTATCGGAGAGGGCCGTCTGATGAATCTTGCCGCAGGACAGGGACACCCTGCGGAGATTATGGATATGAGCTTCGCAGTACAGGCACTGGCACTTGAGTATCTTGTAAAACATCATGACACAATGGACAAGGGAGTTCATACGGTTCCGCATGAAATCGATGTAAAGATTGCGGAACACAAACTCAATGCGATGGGTGTGAAAATCGATAAGCTCTCGAAAGCTCAGAAAGAATACATCACAGGATGGACGGAAGGTACATGAAGCCTTTTCTCACGGTATACGGGCACGTGTCATTGGATCAGATAATGACCGTTGATGAATTTCCGAAGATGAACACATCCGTAGATGTACTTACGAAACAGACCAGTCTCGGCGGTACTGCGGCGAATGTCGCCGTTACCGCGGCAAGATTGGGAGTACCTACTGCGATATGTTCGTTTGTCGGCCGCGATATGCCGGAGAAATACGAAGAGCTCATGAAATCAAGCGGACTGATCATGGATGAAATGGTCAAAGTCGACGGATATGACACATCTACTGCTTTGGTTATTAACGACCATAATCTCGAACAGAAAGTACTGTTCTTCCAGGGACCTCACGGATATGCTTCCAAACTGGGAATCGATCTTCTGAAGAATGCTAAAGAATCGAAGTTTGTTCATTTCTGTACGGGAGATCCGGAATATCACATACGCATGATGAGGGAACTGAAATCGAAAGACAGAATAATCGCATTCGATCCCGCACAGGAAATACACAGACTGTGGAACAGAAACAGTCTGAATGATGCGTTATCTGTTTCGGATATGCTGTTCTGCAACAGATTCGAGGCGGAATCCGTTTTGAAATATCTTGATGCAGAATCATTTGCACATGTGAAATATCCTTTCATTCTGTGTACGAAAGGATCTGACGGATGCGATCTTTACATCGACGGAGACTGTACGCATTTCCCTATCGTGAAGGCAGATAAAGTAGTCGATGCGACAGGCGCGGGAGATTCCTTCAGAGCGGGATTTTACGCAGGACAGTACCGCGGAATGTCGATTGAGGAATCTGTCATAATTGCAGCTACGGTTTCTTCATTCATTGTAGAGAAAACAGGAACACTGACCAATACGCCTACGTGGGACGCGGTTATGGAACGTGCGGACCCATATCTTTCGAGGCTGTGAATATGCTTATAGCGATAACAGGAACACCCGGAGTGGGAAAAAGTACTGTTTCCGGAATTTTAAGGAAAAATTACAATGTCATCGACATTCGTTCTTATGCGGAAAAACACAATCTGCTCGGGGAATTCGATGAGGATGCAGGTTCTTACGATGTGGATGTCGAGAAATTAAATGATTCCGTAATGTCCGAGAATTTTGAGGGATCTGTATTCCTTGACGGCCATCTTTCGCATTTTGTGGATGTCGATTTGATTATTGTTCTCAGGTGCAATCCTGACGTTCTCGCCGAAAGACTGACTGCAAGAGGATACGATAAGAAGAAAATCGGAGAAAATGTGCTTTCCGAAGTATTGGACATAATTCTGACTGAATCCGTAAACTCCGAGATTCCGACGTACGAAATCGACTGTACACATCTTTCTCCCGAAGAAGTTGCATCGGAAGTTCTCAGAATAGTCGGCGGCGATGCCGACAGTCACTATCCCGGAAGTGTCGATTGGAGTGACGCATTGGAAAAGTGGGCCTTCTGATTACGTACGGGTCAGTTCTTTTACCAATTCGAAGACGAATCTTTCGCATCTTCTCAGCGATTCCACATTCAGATACTCATCGGGAGTGTGAACGCCTCTCATATCGGGCCCGATTGCGATTGCCTGTATTCCGGGGCATTTGTTGCTGATTACGCCGCATTCAAGACCTCCGTGGGTGATTTCAATCTGCGGTTCACGGTTGTACATTCTTCTGTATACGGATGAAGAAATCTTCTGTAATTCCGAGCCTTCTTCCTCATGCCATGAGGGGAAAAGATACTGTATGTTTGAATCCGCACCTGCATTAAGGAATGTGTCCCTTATGCTTTCTACGTGATGTGCCAGCAGGTCATCTTTCGCCGCTCTTGCCATACAGAGTATCTCTATTATTCCGTCGGATTTTATCACACCGAGATTGGAAGATGCCGTAATTCCTCTCTCACTTTTTCCGAGGAGATCGTTCGGACATGAAATCAATGACGATATCAATTTCTCCGATGTTACGGAATCGAATGATGTTTCGGGTGTTTCCGCAGGTGATACGGTGATCGATATGTTCGGATCGGTTTCGTGATATTTCTGTGAAATTTCACTGACGTAAGATGTAAGTTTTTCATCCGCGGACGTATCCGATGTTGAGAAAACGACAGTACATTCCATAGGAATGACGTTGTTGAACGTTCCTCCGGCGATTGATGAAATTCCGATACCGTCTAATTTTCCGAGGAATCCAGCTGCAAGTTTTATTGCGTTGGCTCTTCCGAATCCCGCCATAGACGAATGTCCCGAGAGAAGGCCCGTAACTTTCAGCACAGACCATTTACCGGACGCAGGTACGATTTCCGGTCTGAATACAGAGAATATATTTGCGGCACCTGCACATCCTACCGTAATCTTGTTCTCATTCTCCATATCGAGATTGATGAGATATTTCGACTTCAGGATGTTATTCTTCAGTCTGTTTGCACCGAGAAGTCCGACTTCTTCGTTGGCTGTGAAAAGACATTCCAAAGACATATCCTTCAGTTCGTCGGAATCCAACGCATCGAGCATCATTGCGATACCTACTCCGTTATCCGCACCGAGTGTTGTTCCGTTTGCGCGGATGTGTGTTCCGTCGATTATGATTTCGATGGGATCCTTAGTGAAATCGAACACTTTTCCGGGAATTTTCGAAGCAACCATGTCCTGATGACCCTGTAATGCTACAGATTCTGTCTTTCCCGGACGGACCATCAGAACGTTGCCTGCTTCGTCCTGTTCACAGTAAATGCTGCGTTTTTCCGCAAACTCCCTCAGGAATTCCTGCATCTTTTCGATGTGACCCGACGGTCTCGGAATTTTTGTAAGTTCTATGAAACGTTCCGATACATCCATATTCAATTCTCCTTCGGTACCCTCGGCGCATTGGTCTTTATTCTGTAGTAGGTGAGAGGATGATTCATTTTTTCGCTGTTACACAGGTTGTCCGGCTCAATACACAGGCCGTTGGATTTCATCGTGTGGCACTCCGGCGGAGTGTATCCATCGGTACCGTTTAATTCGCCCGTGATGTGCTTAATCTGATAGATGGATTTGGACTCATCGAAATCCGGTGACTGTGCGAATACAGTCAGAATCTGTTCCGAATTCATTCCTATTGCGTGAAGGAACGACACCAATGCGAACCTTCCGCTGTGCGGAAGGTTCACTCCCTGCACTGCGTTTGCAATCAACGATCTTATACACGGCGGAAGTTCCGCATCTTCGAGTTTACCTGTGAATTTAGGCTCGAACTTACTCTTCACGGATTCCATGTGCCTCTTCACTTTCGCGGCATCTTCGGATATCGCCGTGATTATATCGTCTGACAAAGGAAGCGGAAGTTCCGATTCGATCTTGTCCTGAAGCGCATTCTGAAGAGTACGGTCGAATTTTTCGTGAGGAAGGAACACATATCCTCCGTAAATCTGATGGTTGATCAGTTTCCATTCGGGACTTTTGATCCTGGCGGAGAATTTCAGATAGTCCGTGAAGTGCATCTTCAGTCTGCTGTCATCCATAGTGGAATTGACGCCCAATTCCTTTGACACTTCCAATGCCGTTGCCAACGGACTGTCTCCCAGTAATTTGTTCATTCTCACGGATTCCGCAAGTGCGTATCTCTTGGTGAGGAAACGGTCGTTGATCAGAGAAACTATCATTCTGGCATATGGGTATGAAAGAACTTCCATCAGCCTTTCGTTCTCTGTTATCGTGGACACATATCTGACTTCCGATTTTTCGATTGCATCTTCCACTCTCTGGATTCCTCTTTTGCGTGCATCCTCGAGAAGATCGTCGGAAATCAGCATTTCGATGTCGGCTCCGCTTTCCGATACATACTTGGATGCGTCCCTGAGGAACGGAAATCTCGACAGCATTGCGGAGTCCATGTCCTGCCGTACGCCTTGGTTCGTAAAATAACTATCACTCGAAGGACAGAAGTCCTCTGAGTCCATCGATTACGGTTTTATCGTCGATAGCCCTGGAAAGGTCTTCGTATGACGAATAAGGTCTGTATCTTACGACGGATGCAGCTCTCTTCTTTCCGATCCCGGGAAGGGAAGATACCGCACTCATCGCTGCGTGATTGATGTCGAACGGGTATACAAGACCGGTAACCGATCTGAATCCCCAATCCGTGATTATGACATCATACGCCTTTCCGCAGTCGATTTTGTAAGGGATGCCTACGAGAAGAGGATACGAACCGATCTGTCTTCCGAATGTGATATTTCCGTCGTGAATTTCCATGAAGACGTCTTTCAGTACGGTGCCTTTCGGAACTGTACGCTGAAGCATAATGTGATCAATCTCTTCTCTTATTCCCTGTTTGTATTTCTTGAAGAAATTGCCGTCAACCTTTGTGTTATATTCTCTTCTGACGGGGAGAACCTGTCTGATGTTTATTCTCCTGACAATCAATCCTTCATCGACAACCTTGCGCAGAAACTCTATGTTGATGTCGTATGTTTCTCTCGATTCTCCGTCCAATCCCGATATGAGATTCAGACCGGGTAACAGACAGGGCATTCCGTTTTCACCGCGGTGTCCTCCTATACGGTTGATCATTCTCACCGCATCCAAAACCTGTTTCGGTGTGCTGTTGAGATTGTTGGCGTTTATTACCCTGATATCCGCGGATTCCATCCCAAGTGCCAGAACGTTGCCGGGAGTACAGCATTCCGTTAAAATTTTCAGTATTTTTCCGGATTCTTCGGGATATTCGGATATAACTGCGGCGTTGGCATTGTCTACGTGTAACACATCGAAATCCAATTCTTTCAGACCGCTGAATAATTCCGATACCGCATCGGGATTCGGTCTCGGAACGCCTGAATCATCTTCGGAACCGTATGATACGATACATGTCTGTCCGCCTATGCGGATATTTCTTACGCCGAGTTCTTTCAGTTTCTTTGCTTCTGCGATTATGTCCTGAGGAGAACGCATAAGGGGTTTTCCCTTAAGTGGCTCTATACAGTATGAGCATCCTCCGGACGCATATCTGTGACATCCTCTGTACGATTCAATCTCGGCTATCAGCGGATAGGGAAAATCCTGATGCTGTTTCACAATCTCAGATCCGAGCATCATCCATCTGTTCCATTCGTCGAGTGTGCGGTATCTTTCTCCGACTTCTTTTTCCGTCATTCCGTCGTAAAGAGATGCGGCAAGATCGTTCTTTATCGCAAAATCGAATTTTTCCGCAATTTCGGAGGATGCGGCGGAACCGCCGATGAGTTTCCATCCTTTCAGTGAAGGAAGAATCTTTTCCAATTCCTTCAGGGACATAGGCATCGATCTGATGTATTTCCCGGGAACGGTGTTTCCGGAGATTACGACACTTACATCCGCATCCGGAATCTTACGGCCTCTGCGGATCATGTCAATTGTAATGTATTCAACATCCGCACCCGCGTCTATCGCAGCGCCTGCGACGGCTCTTACAATCGGTGAAATATACGGCGGAACGCCTAATGCGGCCGGATCGTCGATGTATCCGTCGATGAGCACGACCCTGATGTCCATGGTATCATCCTGTTGTCTTCTTACGTCCGACGGTGGATTTCAGGAAGAGCCACCATATGTATGCGAACAGGAAGTCGAGAACAACTGCGGATATTACACCTATGATATCCAATATCGCACTGTCATCCGAGGGTAATGCGGGAAGCAGGAATGTTCTCACGATAAGAATCGCCGCCATGTAGAAACCGTACGCCCACGGGAGAAGTTCTCTTCCCATGAATTCCAATGTTCTGTTTCTGAGCTGATTTTCTCTTAATCTGAACGATCCCAGGAACAGTGAAAACGCAAGTAATATCGAACCGAATGTGAGATTCGCACTTCCGTTACCGCCGCCGTAGTACTGATACAGATACATGAACTCGAAGAGAGACAGAAGGAATCCCGAAATGAAAATAACAATCAGTGCTTCGTTGCTGAATTTCCTATCGAATTCTTCTTTGTATTTATGCAGGTAGTAACCCATTGAGAAGAACAGCATTCCGATGAACGGGTATGCATTCTCGCCGGCTTGGACACTGCTCATACCGAAAACTTCCGTTACATCGAAAAATAACAGTATTTCGCAGAAGAAGAGATCCACTGCGACGAATATGAGTCCGATGTACATACCGTACTTGAAACTGATATTTTTCTTATGGAGAATCCAATGGAATGCGTATACCAATGCGAGGCAGTATGCGAACCATATGGGCATGGTGTTCCATTTTGCGATAAGGGTGTCGGTGATGACATAGTTCCAGTCGACAACACCGTCATGCCAGTGCTCTATTCCGCATCCCATCCATATGAGATCGATAATCAGATAGAGCAGTTTGATGAAAATCACAAGGAACACTATGTGAAGTAACTTCTTTCCCAATCTGTTCTCCGAATGTCCGTCCGAAGAGAACAGGAAATAACCGGATACCATGAAGAATGCGGGCATTGCAAATCTTCCCACACCTTCGATGAGATGATAGAATCTGATGTCATTCAGTACAACCCATGACGGTTCGTAGTGAACGAACGTGATACAGATGATGATGAATGCGCAGAACGATCTCAGGAAGTGATTTTCGTATTTTTTTCCTGAACTGTTATTCCCTTCTTCAGACATGGTGATGTTACGTGAACCGCAAGGTATGATAAAAGCCATACTGTCATTTCGGTCGGAGTGCTGTTGTAAATGCAGTCAAAGCAATCGGTTTTTCGATGCCAATTTCTTTGTTTTTTCAATGGCATTCTTTATTCCGCTGAGACTGCAGGTTCTGCAGTCCATTTTCAATTTAAGTTGATCGGCAACATCTTCGGATTTCTTTCTGTAGTATTCTTCATTGCCTATGCCGTCGTCAATGTACAGGCACCTTTGATACGAGTCGAACAGCATATCGAGGAAATACTGTGGTTCGACGCCTTCTACACTGTCAAGATGAAGTTCTTTGATAATTCCGTCTACACCCTGTTCGGCCCAACCTGGTGATACAAACCACGTTCCGGCACAGATTTTCTTTTCTTTTGTGTATTCATCCGGTGTAAGCAGAACATCGATACAATCTGCACCCTGTAACATCACTGTCGGTACTTTCAGAAGATCCGTTACGCCTTCCAACGACTGACATACCGCATAACCGAGGAATACGGCATCCACCTGTCCTTCGTATTTGTTAACGGTTTCTATGATGCGTGCCTTCATATCCTGCGGATATTCGTGTAACGCAAACTCGAGATATTCACGCACGACAAAATCTGGGTCGTTCTTTGTGAGGAATTCTATCTCGGGTTTCAGGATATCGCATGCAACGATAGCCAGCTTCATAAATTGTAATCTGCTGTATGAGTAGATATTATCTTTGCCGGACAGGCGAACGAATCATGGCCAGGTATTGATTCAGAACGAATCGTATGTGCCCAATGCCCTTGCTTTCTTCTCAAAGAGATTGAAAAGGAACACGGATATCACGAAATAGATAATTCCGAGCACAATCATCATGACGATATCATTTGATATTGTCAGAATATCAGCGCCGTCCGCCGCCGCTCTCATTGCGTTTACGCCGTACGTAAGCGGAAGAATGTCTGCAATTGCCTGACACCAACCGGGGAGATACGATATCGGGAATGTGATACCGCAGAGAAGCAATCCGATGTATGTGACAAGTTTCGCAATAATTGCCGATGTTCTTAATCTGAGACCTACACTTCCGATCATCATTCCGAATCCCGTAAGTGAAAATACAGTCAGAATCAGTATAACGGCTACGGATGCCATATTTGCAGCACTCAGATCGATGCCGAATACGAACTGAGCGTAACACAATGAAAGAACCGAGGAAATGAATCCCGATAATATGTTCAGGAATGACATTCCCAGGAATACCATAAACAGACTCGACGGAGTCTGCATCAGAGGAGTCAGCATACCCGTATGTTTCTCAGTTCCCGGCATATCCGAAACCGAATACAGTGTGGTGGACGCAATACTCTGAACAACATTCCCTATCACAACAAATCTTACGGTTACATCGGGATTCGATACGTAATCGGCCATCACTGCGAAGAAGAACATTGTGAAAAATGAGCTCAGCACAATCTGCAGCAGCCACAGCCACCACGGAATCATCTGAAATTTGTTTCTTGCATAGTTGACTGCAGATGACATCACAACAGACCATTCAGACATATCAGTACCTCGCGAATGAGCCTGTGGCTCTGACATTTGACACGATTTTTCTCATCAGTAACCATGCAACCGTGAAATAAAGCAGCGATAACAGGGCGCAGATGACTGTATTTTCAAGATAACCGAATCCGAATGCTACACTGTAATCGGAAAGTGCGGATGCTCTCAGCGATTCGACACCCCAAGTCGGAGGAAGTGCCAGCGAAATCGGATTCGTCCATTGGGGGAGAACCGTAATCGGAACCACCGCTCCGGATAAGATATAGATAGGATATTCCAAGATGGATGTGAGTACGTAACTTCTTCTTGAAAACACAAAAGCAATCGAAAAAATCATTCCGATTGATGACAATGATAACAATGTCAGCACAAGAATCACGGCAAATTCCACCGGATGTGCGATATTTACGTTTACGGAGAACATGAGTACTGCGAAAACATACACAAGCAGCATGTTCAGCAATCCTATGAACGTATTCCAAAGCGATCTTCCCAGAATAATATCGTAAAGATTCGTCGGAGTCATCAGAATGTTTTCCAATGTACCGTTCATTCTGTCGTAAGAAAGAGTGAATGACGATGCGAACAGTGTGTTTCCCCACATTCCGAGGACACCCCCTCCCAAGACTGCCTGAAGAACTATCGTATCGCTTTTTTCAGGATACATAAACAGCATCACTGCCGTGAAAACGAACGGCGCGATTATGCTGGGTATTATCCACTGCGGATCTGCTATGAATTGGGAGAGCTGCTGTTTGAACGATCCGCTGACAGCTCTGAAATTCAATCACTCACCGCCGGTCAGGTAAAGGTATGTATCTTCAAGAGTGGGTTCGTCGAATCCTATCGATCTTATTCCGAATTGGTCGTAAATCTGTTCCAGGGACTGCATCGGATTGGAACCTTTCTTGCATCTGATACTTACTGCGGATCTTCCGGAAAGGGATTCCACCCTTATGTCCGTGATTCCGTCTATCGATTGGACTTCGGACGTACATGACGAAGGATCTTTGGTGGTGATGATTCTGATCATCGTATCGTCGGAAACTTTTTGCTTGAGTTCTTCGACGGTACCGTATCCTACGATATTCCCGTGTTTGAGAAGAATCATGCGGTCGCACAGTTCCTCGGCTTCGAACATATAGTGGGTTGTAAGAATTACCGTTTTTCCGGATTCGGAGAGTTCTTTTACGATTTTTCTGATCTGTAACGAAATTTCTGGATCCAAACCGATTGTAGGTTCATCCAGGAAGAGAATTTCAGGATCATTGATCAATGCTCTGGCTATGTGGATTCTCTGTTTCATTCCGCGGGAGTATGTTTCCACTCTTCTGTCTGCGGCATCTTCCATTTTCACCAATTCGATTGTTTTCTGAACACGCTCTTCCTTCACGGATGGAGGTACTTTGTAAAGATCGGCAAAATATCTCAGATTCTGTCTGCCTGTGAGTCTGTAATATAATCCTCTTTCTCCGCCGCTGACAACATTCACGCGCATTCTGAGCTCTTTTGTTTTCTTATCATCGGCAACATCGATTCCCAAAACAGTCCCTTTTCCGGATGTGGGCTTCAGAAGTGTGGAGAGCATTTTGATTGTTGTAGTCTTACCGGCACCGTTGGGGCCGAGAATGCCGAAGATTTCTCCTTTGTTCACTTCAAATGAAATACCATTCACAGCGACCTTCGCATTCTGTCCTTCGCCGAAGACTCTGCGCAGATTATCGGCTTTAATGACCTGTTCCGCCATCCGTCTCACATCCTGTCATATGATTTTGCCAGTATATTCAGAACATCTTCCGTAAGATAAACGGCACCCATCGTACCGAAAATCGGTTTTCCGATGATATTTACGGGTCTGTCGGTGGGTTCTCTTATCACTACGCCTCCGATTGCCGTGTGTCTGCTCACCAGTTCTTTCACTTCGGGCCCGGAACCGAATATTACATCTGTTTCGATGTCCCATATTTTATCCGGAATTTCGGAACCGAGGAAATCGAACCCTTCTGTTTTTCTGTCGGACTGTATCGCCGAAGGCACCAATCCGAGATAGTTTTCCATGAAATGACTCAGAGTTTCCGCGATTTGGGGTGTACCGTGTACGGAGAATGTTCTTCCGCCGATTTTTACATACCTCTGTTCCAACGTAAGTATCTTTTTCGATGTTTTTCTTCTCCACTGAGTAAGATCGTTCACAGCTGCAGACGGATCCTTTCCCGTTGCACTGCATATTTTTGTGATAAATCCCTCACAGTTTTGGAATCCTACAGGCATCACGGAAACGAACGGTGTGCCGAATCTGTCTCTGAGATGTTCTGCAACTTTCAATCCGTAATCTTCATCGATTACTACATTCAATTCTGCGGAAGAGATGTTTTCTATCTCGTTCACAGAAGATCCCGCACAGAGTACTGTGTTGATATCAATACCGCAGAGAGAAAGCATTCTTTTCAGTTCGTCGGAACTGTCTTCGAATCTCAGATGCAGAAGAGACAGTCCGATAATGTTCACAGTTCCTTTTTTCACGGGTTTTTTCTCTTTCGCCAGACAATCTATTACCTTAATTGCGGTCGATGAATATCCGTCATAGGAGTATGTCGAATAATCGTGCGATTCAATTCTGACCGTAGGTATTTCGGAATTTACTTTCTCAAGATTTTCCCCTGTGAGAGTCGCACCCGGAGAGTTGATTATGCCGATCATCTCGGGATTCTGTTCTCTGACTGTTTTGTAAAGATCCTCCAGATTTTCGGAAGAACCGAGAATTACTCTTTTGGTATCCAACAGTGTGCACGGAAGCCTCGGCTGATAGAAGAAGTACTTCATGCCTCTCAGGAAAGGATTTCTTGTTTCGATCTCGTCGTTTCTGTTTACGAATAATCTTTCGGACAGATCCGCAGGATACATTTTACATCCTGTGGGCCCGTGTATTATCGACATCGAATCACGTATTCCTTCCAATGCCATCATGCACCCGAGGAAACTGTCCGGGTTATCGAGATCAAATGACATCTTTTCTCCAACCCTCCTTTCCGTATGTATGAAGAAGCAATGCAATATTCCTTACAAATGACACTCCCGTGAAGGGATTGGGATAACTCACCAACGGAATCAGAACATTCGGAATATCCATGCCTACGGGTGCAGCAGATATTATCAGATCCGGTTTGATGTTCTCTATAATCCTCTTTTCTTCGGCGATGTCTATGTTTTTGACATAAATTATGTCTGAAATCCCGCTGGCAACGTTCAGATCGTTGGTGAAATCCGTACGGTCTGCAACTATTGTTCTTTCTCTGATCATTCCCGCGGCTTCCGTCGCTTCCACAATCCAGTCTATGTCTCTGGTTGCGGATAATATGCAGAATCTTTTTCCTTTCAGAATTTCCCTGTATTTTGAAATCTGTCCGTTGAATTCGGATCTTATTTCGGACATGAACTGTTGGTATTCATTCGTACGTCCGAAGTATTCTGCGAGATATCCCATCCACGCTGCAGTTCCGCATATTCCCGGTCTGACCGGAATCGGCGAAACATCTGTGCCGAATCTTTCATTGAGATATGCGCTCAGCTGAACCGTGAACACATCGGGGTTCATCATGAGATTTATTTTGGCAGATGAAATTTTCTTTATTGAGTTCAGATCTCCCGCTCCCGGAAAGAGACAGTTTATGCCGATTCCTATGGATTTCAGGAATCCGGATATCATGTCTATAGAACTCATACAGTTCAGTGCCAGAGGTTTGGTTCCTACAAGATTTACGGAATCTGTTTTTTCACATTCTTCCGAATATCTTTCGGTTAATGCAATTCCTGTGTCGATTATGCCCTGCATAAAATCGCCGTTCAGACATCCGTCTGTTTCGATGAGTGTTAGTTTACAATCGGGATGTTCGTTTTCGATTTTCTTTACAACACCTCCGACATCGTCTCCGATTATTCCGGAAGGACATGACGTTATGACTGCAATATCCCTGTTGCCGCAGGATATCAGCGATTCGATTTTCGAGATAAGTTTCTGCGTTCCTCCGAAAATCATGTCTTTTTCTTTCAGTTCGGAACAGAGAGCGGTCATTTCTCTGTAATCTTCATTCGGCTTACGGCATTCGTTGTATCTTCTGCAGAAGGATGATGCAGTCTGCACCGTAAACTGTGCACAGCTTAACGGTGCGTGAAGTACTGCAGACAGACCTTTAATCGACGAACATGTGGTAAATGCACCCGAAAATGCACATCCGCCGTAGGGTTCGTCTTCCTCTACGTTGCGTGACATGTACTTCCGTTTCGGTTTTTCTTTGATTTCTGCGGAAACACAGGGTTGGATTTTCTTTTCCTTTCTGAGCGAACGGCCGAGTACGACACGTTCCAAATCTTCTTCCGAAAGATAATTCGATGTGTATTTCTTTCCGGTTTTGATATATTCGGCCAATTCCGCGAATCTGCCGGCGACGGGACTGTCCGGGTATTTTTCAACTACTGTTTTTCCGTCTTCCTCGGCGGTCATAAAAAGTTCGGACCTTTCGAACGATGCAACTATCGGTATCTTTACGGCTTCGGAGAATCTTCCGATTCTTTCCATTTCTTCGGGATCTCCGCGGCTGTTGAATATCAGTCCTCCGACTCTGTCGGGATTGTAATTACATATGCCTTTGAGGATATTGTTGGCGGCATATATCGACATAAATTCTCCCGACGAGACTATGAAAATAATGTCCGCATACTCATTTCTCAGCGGAACCGCGAATCCTCCGCAGACAACATCTCCGAGGACATCGTAGAGCGTAATGTCTCTCTTTATTCCGTCTATACCCAAATCATTCAGAAGTCCGAATGATGAAATTATCCCTCTTCCTGCACATCCTACGCCGGGTTCGGGACCTCCCGCTTCCGCGCAGAGACATCCTCCGTATCCTTCGGTAATCACGTCTTCCAATTTTCTTTCGGAGACCGTCGTATTTTTGAGATAATTCAAGATGGTTTCTTTTGTCTCTCCGCTGAGAAGAAGTCTGGTGGAATCATGTTTTGGATCGCATCCGATCTGCAGTACTTTCAGACCGCTGTCTGTCAGAGCGGCGGTGATGTTGGAAGACATCGTAGATTTTCCGATGCCCCCTTTTCCGTACATTGCAATCCTGATCATGACAGTGCCTTCATGAAATCTGTAAACGGTTTGTCTGTATCCGAAAGCAAAGGTATGCAGTCAGCTGGATGAATGATACAATTGTTCGAATCATACTATACCGTTTCGGTGGAACTGAAAACCTTTCTCTCCGATTTAACCGAAATCGGGGTCATCGTTATCTAATCACTTTTTAATACACGCCATGCCTATTACGGAAGGTATCAGCCGAAATCGCTCTCGGGCGGTTTCATGGGAGGTATAAACAATGGTTGACTACAAAGATCTGACAGAGGAGGAGCGCCTTGCAAAGGCCCAGAAGCCCGGTAAGGATGCAATGAAGATGCACCCGTACTACGGCGGTAAGGTAGAGGTTGTGCCGAAGGCATGTGTGAGGTCATTCGATGATTTCGCAATCTGGTATTCGCCCGGAGTCGCCGAGCCGTGTAAGGATATCGCAAAGAATCCCGACATGGTTTACGAGCATACATGGAAATGGAACACGGTCGCCGTCGTTTCGGACGGAACACGTGTTCTCGGACTCGGGGATATCGGACCCGAGGCGGCAATGCCTGTCATGGAAGGCAAATCGATGCTCTTCAAGTATCTCGGAGGTGTGGACTGCGTCCCCATCTGCCTTGACACAAAGGACCCCGAGAAGATTATCGAGACAGTGAGGCTCATTGCACCTTCATTCGGAGGTATCAACCTCGAGGATATCTCGAACCCCAAGTGTTTCGACATTCTCGACGAGCTCAGAAAAGACTGCAAGATTCCTGTATGGCACGACGATCAGCAGGGTACCGCAACAGTCGAAGTTGCAGGTGCAATTAACGCAATGAAACTCGTAGGAAAGAAACTCGAAGATGCACAGATCACGGTTATCGGTGCAGGTGCGGCATCAATCGCAATCTCAAGACTTCTTCTTGCAACGGGATTCAAGCCCCAGAACATGTGTGTCTGCGACTCGAAAGGTATCCTGAACAGTGAGAGGACGGATGTCGGAGAGAACAACTTCAGGCAGAAGTGGGACATCTGTAAGAAGACCGACGGTGCAGGCAAGAGAGGAGGAATGAAAGAGGCCATGAAAGGTGCGGATATCGTTATCGCAGCATCCAAAGCCGGACCGGGAACAATCCCGCCGGAGTACGTGGACCTCATGAACGACGATCCTATCATCTTCGCAACAGCGAACCCCGTACCCGAGATTTGGCCCTGGGAAGCAAAGGAACACGGATGCAAAGTATTTGCAACAGGACGTTCGGACTTCCCCAACCAGGTCAACAACTCTATGGGATTCCCCGCAATCTTCCGCGGTGTTCTCGATGTAAGAGCCAAGACCATCACGGACGAGATGTGTATCGCAGCCGCAAGGGAACTTGCGAGATACGCAGAGGAAGAGCACGAGGGCGGAATCTCCGCAGAGTACATCGTGCCCACAATGTCCGAGACGGATGCATTCATCTCCGAAGCAGTCGTCGTAGGATCGAAAGCCATCGAGCAGGGCGTTGCAAGGCTCAAACTCAGCAGACAGGAACTCCACGATAAAGCGGAGTTCATGATCAAGAGGTCCAGAGCACTCACCGCCAAGATGATGGACGACGGATTCATCAAACCCTACACAGAACGAGTCTGACGGGGCATCCGCCCCCTCAGCATCTTTATTTTTTGTTTATTTTGAGAATATCCTCCGGCAGCTTTATCCGGACTGTAATACATTCTTTCTCCGATGTCCGGAGTCAGGTATACGGAGGATGAAATCACACTTGCATTGCTTCTGTATATGACGATTGAACGCAGGGAAATACGCAGAGAGAACCCAAAAATCATGTGGCTCAGCCGTTTCCTTACGGATTCAGGTTACGACAGAAGTCCCGGTTCCGTCAAGGCGAAGCTTGAAAATTTCAAAGCTTTTGATTGTCTTTATGAGGGAAAGGGAATGCGTCACACTTCAATGGCCGATTCAGAGGTATGGTACAGATTCTATGCAACGAGATTTACAAATCTCGTCGACGAGGCCGAAAAGGCTGCAATGCGCATTTCCAAAGGTGAGGTTGATTTTGACAGAATCTTCGGTATCGATCCGACGGAAATCGGTATAACCGAGCATAAAGATGTGAAAGTGCGCATGAATCAGAATATTTTCCGCTCCCGTGTACTTGAAGCGTACGGTTTCAGATGCTGTATCACGGGGATAAAGAATCAGGAACTGATAGAGGCATGTCATATCAAAGGCTGGTCTCAATGTGAGAACAGTCCCGAAGAACGTTTGGATCCCGCAAACGGACTGTGTATGGATGTACTGCATCACAAATCGTTTGACAAAGGATTGTTTACGATAGACGAACAGTACAGACTGGAACTTTCTCCCGAACTGCAGAGGAAGGAAGACGAAAATGTCCTGGAGACATTTTACTATCCTTATGAGGGAAAGAAGATTATTCCCGAAATAGAAATATACAAACCGTCTCAGGAATATCTTGACTGGCACAGAAAGAATGTGTTTATCGAAGAATAAAAAAGACTGCCGGTTTCCCGGCAGTCGGTTTCATCTTTCCTTAATCATGCCGCGGTTGTGGTAGATGTAATCGACACAGCTGATCATCGCTATTGCAGCCGTAATCCAAAGCAGTACGTTGGATATGAGTACGATATCGATGTCGAGACTTACGATGTGATTGATTCCCAACAGGAACAGAATCACTGTAATCGAAACCATCTGGCTCATAGTCTTGAGTTTACCGGATTTTCCGGCGGCGATTACAACATTCTGCGAAGCCGCAATCAAACGTAACGAACTCACAATGAACTCACGGAACATTACCACTATGACAATCAGAGGGTGACAGTATCCGTCGGGGATCAGACAGACCATTGCGCTTATCACGAGGATTTTGTCTGCAATTGGATCGAGGAACTTACCGAAATCGGTAATCAAATTCCTGGAACGTGCAATCTTGCCGTCCAGCATATCTGTGAGCGATGCAACGACGAAGATGATGAGGGCCCAGATGTACGCATACGGTATTTCATGCACGAGCATGAACAGCACCATAAACGGAACGAGAATAATTCTCAGCATCGTAAGACGGTTGGGTAAGTTCATGATACATCCCTGATATCGGGACGATTCTGTTCGTAATTGATTAAGATATCGGACGTTTTTCCGCCGGAATAAGAAGGAGAGGTGCCGTAAGGCACCTGTCTTTAGTGTTTCAGAGCACAGTCGAGTCGACGTTTGCGACTTCGCTGATGCCGGGTATGGATCTGAGAGCGTCTTCGAGCTTGGATCCGATCTCCTCGTCGGTGTCGTCGATCACGAGGAAAACGACAACCTTCTCGAGTCCGAATGCAACGGGCTTGATGCTTGTCTCTTTAATCTCTACACCTGCAGGTACGACCTTGGCGAGTGTATCGATGACACCCTTGAGGTCGACCTCTGTATCCTCAGGCATGAGGTCGTATGTCGATGCAATCTGTCCCATGGAACCACCTATTCAAGGTCCGACGAACCCGCATTTCTTACATTCGTATTTCACGCCCTGGTCACGGCACTTGGCGCACCTTCCGATCTCTTCTTCGCCGCACTGGGGGCATTTGAAGAAGGTGTTGCCTGTACCCTGGAGCCTAATGCCGCAAGAGGAACAAATCTTGTCTGCCATGAGTGTGCGATTATATTCCACCTATATAAAAAGACAGTGCCGAAAGAATCTCAAAATCATTCGCTGTATATCTTCACCAATTCGGGACGGATCTTCTCTGCAAACTCTTCATTGCCGTCGGTTGATATGATGTCAAGGTACTTTCCCAGTGCTTCATTGAGAAGAGAATACAACTTACCCAGACCGAAAAATGCATTGATAGTTTCGGGGCCGATGGGAATATCGACATCACTGTCCATTGTTGCTTTTCCGCGTGCATAAGAGCCGAAAAGATAGACTTCCTTTATGCCTAATTCTCTGGCAATAGGGGTTATGATTTCTCTTAATTCATCGATGCTGTAGACTCTGTCGTTTACCGGAACATCGGAACGTTTCATCGTTTCGGATTTCATGACTTCACCGATCACTGCGGTATGTCACTCTTTCCCGGCAATCAGATCTTCAATCATCTTACGGAAGTTTTCGGAACGTTCCTTTGCTTTTTCTTCATCTGACGATTCGGAATACACTCTGAACTTCGGTTCGGTTCCGGATGCTCTGATTAAAACCCATCCGTCACTGTAGTTCAGTCTGACACCGTCTGTGGTGTCGGCTTCGGAACCCATCTTTTCAATGACTTTTTCGGAAACGTATTTTTTCCTGTCTTCGGGACATTTCACGGTAATCTTAATTGAATGATACTTCGGAAGCTGTGAGATAAGATCATCCAGCGAACCTTTTTTGGCGATAATTTCCAAAATCGCAGCCATGCCCATCGCACCGTCCCTGCAGTACTGATGCTCCGGGAAGATCAATCCCCCGTTGTCCTCTCCCCCGAATATTCCTCCGGTTTCCATCATTGTTCTCGCGACAATAGGGGAACCTACCGCGGTGTAACGGAATTCTCCTCCGTTTGATTCTACGGTATCTTTCACTGCGGACGATGTACTGACAGGCGCACATACGATGCCTCCTTTGTTTGCAGCCACTTTGTAACCGGCGATAAGAGCAAGACTCAGATCTCCTGGAACATACTTTCCGGAGCCTGTCACAAACACACAGCGGTCTGCGTCTCCGTCATGTGCCATACCTGCAACTGCATCCGATTCTCCGACTGTTTTGATAAGAGTCTGAAGATTCTCTTCGGTAGGTTCACTTTCATGTCCGGGGAACGTACCGTCCATGATACAGTTGAGAGGTATGATTTCAACACCCAACTTTTTCATCATCATCGGTGTGGTTTCGCATGCGGCTCCGTTGGAACAGTCGAGAACAATCTTGATTTTCGCTTTTCTTACTGCATCCGCGTCTATTTTTGAGATTACTGCATCGATGTACTGTCCGCCTGCGCCGTTTACTCTTACAATCCGGCCGATTTTATCCCAGGATACACATTCAATTTCGGTTTCATATGCATCTTCGACGGCCGATTCCTGTGCTTTCGTGAACTCGGTACCGTCTCCCGCGATACATTTGATTCCGTTGTACTGCGGAGGGTTGTGGGAGGCGGTAATCATCACACCTCCTTCGATGTCATCATGTGTTTTCACAAAATACTGAAGAGCAGGAGTCGGCACGATTCCCAAATCAACAACATCTGCGCCTGCGGAAGTGAGACCGGAACACACTGCGTTTACAATCATCTGCGAAGATGTTCTCGGATCGCATGCAATCGCTATTTTCTTAGCTTTGAGTGTGAAACCTATTGACTTTCCGACCTGTACGGCCAACTCGGGGCACATGTATTCGTTTGCAACACCGCGTATGCCGTTCGTACCGAACATCTTCATCGTATCGTATCGGTGATGACATTCGGATAAAAAGAATGTCACTCTTCTCTCATGCGTTCGTTGAGAAGACCTTTGAGTTTCATTATAGGCCAAACATCTCTCGGATCCGCATTTCTGTCTTCGGCCATCCTCAGTGAAGAATAATCTCCGAGCATGATCATCGATAAAATGTCGTAAATCTCCGAATCCGTATGTCTTTCAAGCAGTTCGTATCCTATGGATGCAGACTTTAATCTTTCAGTTGCGGCCAGTGTGAAGTGACTGTCGGCATCTTTTGTAAGGATGACTGCATGTAATGCATTGTGAGAGAAGTTATCATTCAGCGGAGTATCGAAATCGGACAGAGGTTTCGTCATTGCGATGTACTTACTGTTCTCGGTGAGTTCCGATTTCCATCTAAGTGCCACAGACTTCATTCCGCCGTCGAAGAGTAACATGATTACTTTGTTCTTCAGATTCTCTGCAATCTTGTACGCACGGCTGTCGTCTTTTTCGAGAACATCTCTGTATTCTCTCAGTTTCGGGATTGCTTCTCTGAATTTTTCCGTTAAATCGGTACCGGTATGCTTCATTATGCATGCGAGATAACCGATCATGTATCCGATTGAATGTCTCGGATCCATTCCGGGTTTGATACGCATGAGGAGATAACCGTCCTTTTCCGCCATATCAATCAGTTTTCCGCCGGCTGTCATCACTATGATCATACAGCCCTGTGCTTTCGCACGTTCGTACATGCGGATTGTTTCAAGGGTGTTTCCCGAATATGACGAAATGACGGCAAGTGTTCTTTCATTCATCCATTTGGGAATCATGGGATTTCTGAGTGTGTGAATGTATTTCTTTGAATATGGATTGAAAATATCCGCAGTAATGCTTCCGCTTATTGCGGAACCTCCCATTCCGCAGAGTACGATATTGTCACAGTCGTAATCGGGGAGTTCCAGATCCAGGGAAGATTCCAAATCGTCGAGGAAACCGTGTAACTGTTCATAGGCGGTGAGTTTCGTCATTCTTTCACCCCCGAAAGGAGATAACTCATCATGATACAGTACAGATTTCTTTCAATGGTATCCGAACCGTCTATACGGACGGTGAGAATTTCTCTTCCGCAGTCTCCGACAACATCCGTTGCGGATTCCACGATGACATCCAGAAGATGTATGCTGTGGTTGTGAATGACAACAGCCAGCATATTGTCTGCGTTGACATTTTCGTTACACCACCCCACAATCTCATTGTGATCGTATTCGGGAAGTTCCGTACTGAAAATCGGTTCTTCAGTTACGGAAGAAAGGTGATTCTTCCATACTGCCGCAGCGCCTCTCAAATCGGATAAGCTGATCAGAAGTATGTTCTTTCCAGGTACCGAAGATATGACTGAAGATATCTCTTTACGTGTTCTTCTCGGAAGTGTCAGTCTCTTTTTCAGCGATGCCACCGCATTCACTGCGGAATCGCGTGAATTACACACTCCGGAACCCTGCAGAATGTAGGAAATGATTACGGCAATACTTCCCACAGCTTCCTGAAGTGTAAGATTTTCATGAAGCTCTATGAAATGGATGTCATTGTCATCGCAGAACTGAGAGGCTTCGCCTCTTACGGAAATACAGACAATTTTTGCATTCCGTTTCATCAGTTCCTCAAGACATCTTACGGTTTCCGAATCGTTGTAATAGGATGCAACAACGGCACATGTATTTTCATCAACCCATGCGGGGATGTTTGCACCTTTAATCAAAGGTACGGGAATTTTTCCGCAGTCGTTGGCGTATTCGCTGAGAATCATTGCCGCAGATGATGTGATGTCGGGATCGACAATACAGATTTTCTCCGCATTCGCGAATGCGGGATATCCGTCGGAAAGAAGACCTTCCAATGTGCGTATGAAACGCTCGGATTTCACGCGTACTGTATCATCTGTCATTGCCGGCATATGTCCGCATTAACGGGGCGGCACAATATTATTGTTATCATTATTTTTCGATTGGTGAGGCTTATTATCGATGCTGTTATACAGACAGGTATGAAGATTACACCTGATTGCGTCCCGTGCCTGATGAGGAGGGTGTTATTCCAGGCAAAGCTGCTGGAGAACGGATGCGAATTCGAAGCCGTCGGTGCCGCACTGAAAGCATATGCCGACGGATACAGGGAAGGAAGAAATTCCGCCGAGGTTGCAACTGAAGTTCACAAAGCCGCATACGGAGTTATGGGGAGGGATCCTTACGTGAAGATGAAAGAGGATGCCGACCGCATTGCAGGTGAGTATTTGGACCGTGTCGAAGAATACGTAGAATCTTCAGAAGACAGATTTTCCGCCGCCGTAAGAGTTGCGGTTATCGGAAACATCATGGATTTCGGTGTTTCGTTATCGTCTCCGGAAGAGTTCCGTAATGTGTTCAGCGATCTTCTGTCTCAGGGAATAGGTTCCGACGATACGGAACGTCTGAAGGAACTGCTTTCGAAGGCACGTTCCGTGCTGTATTTCTTTGACAACTGCGGTGAGTCCCAGTTCGATAAAATGCTCATAAGAGAAATCCGCAGGATGGGCGTACGTGTTGTAGGTGTGGTAAGAGGAGAGAGAATTCTCAACGATGTCACAATGGAGGACGCAGTCCGCATAGGTCTTGACAGAGAAATGGACCGTATCATTTCCACGGGAGTTTTCGCAATCGGTGCCGTATTATCGAAAGCAGGTGACGATCTCAAAGAAGAACTCGGAAAATCAGATTTGATTATATGCAAAGGCATGGCGAATTACGAGTCTTTATCAGATCAGGAGACGGATGTTCCGAAAGCGTTCATACTGAGAACAAAATGTATTCCCGTTGCAAAATCATTGGGTGTTCCCGAAGGAATCAACGTAGTGAGGGTGACAGAATGACAGATGTACGTGACGTGCGCCAGGCAGTGATAATGGTCGGCGGTAAGGGAACAAGGCTCAGACCTCTGACAGACAGCCGTCCGAAACCGATTCTTCCTGTGTTGGATATGCCCTGTCTGGGTTATTTCATCGAATCTATAGCAAGAGAAGGAATAACGGACGTTATTCTCGCATGCGGGTACAGATCCGAATACATGGCATCCGCAATAGGTGACGGTTCCGCACAGGGGATTAAAATATCATATTCATACGAAGACACTCCGATGGGTACTGCGGGTGCCGTTAAATTACTTGAAGACAGATTGGATGATGTTTTCATTGCGGTGAACGGAGACGTGTTCATCGACATCGATGTGGGAAAAGAAATCAGAGATCACATCGAACACGGTGCATCTGCAACCATTGCATTGACTACAGTCGAAGATCCCACCCAGTACGGAATTGTCGGTTTGGATGACGGCGGAAGGATTACAAAATTCAAGGAGAAGCCGAAAAAAGAGGAAGCTTTCTCCAATTTAATCAACGCTGGAGTGTACGTTTTTAACAAAGAGATAATGAAATACATCCCGGAGAACACTCCTTTCGATCTTTCCAAAGATTTATTCCCGATACTTCTCGAGAAAGGATACAGACTTCAGGGACACACAATTCACGGTCACTGGAGAGATGTCGGAAGGCCGTATGATTTATTCTACGCAAACCTCGAAACAGCCGAAAGAAAAGGAAGTCCCGCAGATACCGAGGTTAAAGACTGTAAGATAATCAAAACATTCTACTCCGGACACGGTTCCTGTGTAAAAGGATGCGAAGTAAACGATTCGGTAGTTCAGGATAACTGTGTAATCAACGATTCAAAACTCATCCGTTCGCTGGTTATGCCTTATTGTAAAGTCAACGGTGCGGTATTGGAAGGAACGATTCTCGGAAGAGGATGCATCGTAGGAAAGGGAGCAGTTCTCAGAGACACCGTAATCGGTGACGGCGCAGTAATTCCCGAAAATACGGTAATCGAAGGTCCCGTCGACCGTTCCGCATACAGAAGAAAAGCTGTTTTCCTCGACAGAGACGATACGATAAACGACGATGTGGGACACTGTTCCAGACCCGAAGATATCAAACTGTTCCCGGGAGTGTCTGCGGCAATCAAAAAACTCAACGATTCGGGATTCCTTGTGATAATGGTAACCAACCAATCCGTTATCGGAAGGGGAATGACCGATGAAAAAGGACTCGAAGCAATTCACGCAAAGATGCGTTCAGATCTTCTCTCTCAGGGGGGAGGAGTCATAGATGATATCTTTTACTGTCCCCATCTTCCCGACGAAGGATGCGAATGCCGCAAACCCAAGCCGTTACTCGGATTCAAAGCGATTGAGAAATACAATATCGATCCGTCTGTATCGTTTATGGTAGGCGATTCCGAAAAAGACATGGAATTCGGCCGTAACATCAATGTTACTTCGATTAAAGTTGATTCGCAGTATACATTTGTCGACGCCGTAAGAAAGATAATAGACAGCTGAACCGCCGAAGGCTGATAGAACATAAATATGATTACAAAAATTCCATTTACATCGGGCACAAAGTGCCGAACGGAAGTTGATGCGAAATGGACAAGACAGACAAGATTTGGCTTGACGGCAAGATGGTCAACTGGGCGGACGCAAAGGTTCACGTCCTCTCACACGCACTTAACTACGGAACCGGTGTATTCGAAGGTATCCGTGTATACCAGACACCGAAAGGACCCGCAGTATTCAGGCTCAAGGATCACGTCAGAAGACTCATGGACGGATGCAAGTTCATGGGATTGGATCTCGTCTTCGGCGGTAAAGAATACGGATTCGATGACATCATGGAAGCCATCAAACAGACCGTAAGGGAGAACAAGAACGTCGATTACGTCAAACCCTGTATCTTCCTTTCAGGCGAAGAGGTCGGACTCAACCCCGTCGGTGTTCCCGTATCCATGGCAATCACCGCAGTTCACATGGGCGAATATCTCGGAAAGGGAGCGGACAAGGGTGCCAAGATTATTGTTTCTTCATGGCACAGGCCCGACAACCTCTGCGCACCCGCAGGAGCG
Source organism: Candidatus Methanomethylophilaceae archaeon (assembly GCA_963643255.1). Taxonomy (GTDB): domain Archaea; phylum Thermoplasmatota; class Thermoplasmata; order Methanomassiliicoccales; family Methanomethylophilaceae; genus Methanarcanum. The sequence goes on along the minus strand of CAVIIW010000001.1, from coordinate 223,132 downwards.
AAGGTCAACGGTGTCTACGCAACATCATGCCTCGCAAAGAGGGAAGCGGTTACAAGAGGAGCATCCGAAGCTGTTATGCTCAACTCCAACGGATTGGTCGGAGAGTGCACGGGAGAGAACATCTTCATCTACAGGCACGGAAAGATTCAGACTCCTAAGCCCTCGAACAGTATCCTTCAGGGAATCACAAGGAACTCAATCATCGATGTCGCAAAGGACATGGGTTATGAGGTCGAGGAAACAGACATCTGCAGGACAGAACTCACAACCGCAGATGAGGTTTGGATGACCGGTACCGCAGCGGAAGTCGCGCCTGTCACATACGTTGATGAGAGGGCTATCGGAAACGGTGAGATCGGTCCCGTCGCAATGGCAATCCGTGCAAGGTTCGCCGACATCGTACGCGGAAAGGTTCCCGAGTACGACGCATGGCTCGACTACGTAAACTGATTTGGAAAACAGGTCCTTCGGGACCTTCTTCCTGTTTTTTTAAACAAATAGCGGTTTGATTCTCCTTCATAGAATCAATATAATTCGGAAAATTAAGATAAAAGACCCTTGCGGGTCTTGTTTAGCTCTTCAGTATTGCGACAAGGAAGATTCCGACAGCAACGAGCGCACCGATCAGAATACCGATCAGGTTGATCAAGCCGTTCATGAATACATCCCATACATCAACATCGAAGACAGGTTCCATTAAGTCCCCGTTTCCGGCAAGAATAGCCCATGCAACGCCGACAACGATACCGACAACGAGCATCAGAATACCTGCTATTCTGCTCCTTCCGTTACCGAATCCGGCGGTGAAGAGACCTGCCAGGACCATAACAACGGCGAATGCCAAAATTATGATCGTGAGGAAGTCAAGTCCAGACATTTTTATCCCTCTGGTTTGCCGGCATAACCCGGCAATGTGTCCCCACAATCATATTTATTCTTATTAAAACCCAACGTTCGGAAACGTATACGGGCGGATGAATCTGTCAGTCTTGCTGACCTGTTAAATATGATTTCGGCAATCAACGCATAATGCGTCTGTCAAAGCTGTACGAAGATGCCTTCGGAAAATACAGGGAGGCAACCCTATACATCATATTCGGAGGTCTGACCACCGTAATCAACTGGGGCGCATATGCCGTATTCGTATGGGCCGGTATTGAGATCAATCTATCCAATATCCTTTCATGGATTGTCGGTGTTTCTTTTGCATTTGTTGTAAACAAGTGGTATGTCTTCGAATCAAAATCTTTGGAAAAGACTGCCGTTCTCAAAGAATTCGGATCCTTCGTAGGTTCGAGGGTTGTTACGGGCGTTATCGCCGTAGTGTTATTCCCGATACTGTACGCAATAGGATTGAATCAGAGCATGTTCGGTGTCGACGGACTCTGGGCGAAGATTGTTACGAGTATTATCGAGATTATCCTGAATTGGGTTTTCAGCAAATACATCGTATTCAAAAAAGGCGCACACAGTCAGTAAACACGCCGATTATCTGTATTTTCCGATGTTTACTTTCAGCCTAAATTTATAATACTGTATCAATATAGGCGACCGAAGGTAAACAGAATGCCAGGTTCGTGCTCTGTCATTATCCCGACCTATAACGAGGAGAAAAACATCGTCAACATGGCGAAAGCAATCAGGGAACTTTATCCCGATTTCTACATCTTCTTTATGGATGACAACTCCACGGACAGGTCCAAGGAACTGATTGAAGAACTCAACGACCCTAAGACGAAATTAGTCACTAGGGATCCAGAGGACAGAGGACTTGCCATCAGCTGTTTCCAGGGTATCGTGGAATGCGGTACGGATTATTTCATGACAATTGATTGTGACTTCCAGCACCCTCCGTCTGCTCTCGGTGATATGTATGCCAAGATGGAGGAAGGATGCGATCTCTGTGTCGGTACAAGGAATGACAGATTCGCACTCGGTTTCAAGCGCTGGGCGGGTTCATGGGCATTCAACATCATGGCCGATCTGTATCTTTTCAGACTCAGAAAGAGTATCACCACAGATGTTATGTCTGGTCTCTACGCAGGAAGATGCGATGTTTTCGTTCCCGTGATTAAAGAACACTGGAACGATGTCGAGAGGAAAGGGTGGAAAGTACTGATGGATCTTCTGAAGTACGGCCCCAGAAATCTCAAGATTTCCACGATAAAATACGACTTCGGTAAGAGAGCTGCGGGAGAGTCCCACATAAGTCCGAAGGTTGTTGTTTCCACTTTCCACCAAATGGGAAGGCTGGGTAAGCTCTGCGCTAAGGTTTATGACAAACTTATGTGCGGAGATGAAGAAAAGAAGGCCTGAAGGCCTTCATTTTTTTTATTTCAGAGGTCGAACATTTCTTTTTCGACTATTCCGCACATTGTGTGGCAGGCTACGAGGTAACCTTCCTGGATATGCGGTGTTTCTTTCGAGGGAATGACTACTGCGTGGTCTGCGATTTCCCTCATCTTTCCGCCGTCGCCTGTGAATGAGATGCATTTTGCGCCCCTCTCTTTGGCGGCTTCCATGGCGAGAATAACGTTCTTGGAGTTTCCGGATGTGCTTAACCCTACGACGACATCTCCTTTTCTGCAGATTGCTTCAACCTGTCTCTTGAAGACGAGATCGTATGAGTAATCGTTACCGATTGCAGTCACGGGCGCGATGTTGGAAAGACATACACCTGCCATTGCCGGCCTGTCAAAGAGATATTTTCCGGAAAATTCGGCTGCGATGTGCTGTGCATCGGCAGACGAACCGCCGTTGCCCATGAAGATAATCTGCCCTCCGTTTCTGAGAGACTCAATAACGATGTCCGCCGCTTTTCTTATTTCGAGCGGATTGATCTTGGCTATGGTCTCCGAGCTCTTTTTCAGTTCATTCTCGATGTAATCACTCATTGTCGAACCTCCATGTTTTTACGCCGTTGGGTTCGAACATGAAATCCGTGACCTCGGCACCGTGTTTCTTCAATTCCTGGGCTACGATGGCTTTTTTGTCGTACTCGCAGATGAAGTACATGAAGCCCCCGCCTCCGGCACCGGAGACTTTGCCTCCGATGGCACCCTGGGATTTTGCGATATTGTAAAGTGAATTTATGTTACGGTTGGTAACGTTGTTGGAAAACTGTTTCTTGTACTGCCATGACTCGTCTAAAAGTACGCCGGCTTCGTCGAGTTTTCCTTTACGGACGGCTTCGCACATTTCTTTCGCAAGCCTTTTGGACTGATCCAAAGCGTCAAGGTTCTGGTTGTTTTTGTATGCTTTAACCTGCGAATCGATGATTTTTGCAGATTCTCTCGACATTCCTGTGAAACACATTACGGAACGGCACTGAAGTTCGTCGATTACGCGTTCGTCGACTTTTACAGGATTTACTTTAACCTTATCCTTTCCGAAATCGATGAGATTGAATCCTCCGAACACTGCGGCATACTGATCCTGTTTGCCGCCTTTGAGACCGATATCCTCTCTTTCCAGCTTGTACGCAAGTTCTGCCATCTCGTAGTTTGTCATTTTTACGCCTTTCCATTCCGCAACGGCGGCGATAATGGCGACAATCATCGTAGACGACCCTCCGAGACCGGATCCCGAGGGAACATCGGAGTGGATATCGATGGTGAATCCCTGTTCCAGTTCGAAATAATTTGCAACCGCTTTGGCGAGATCCATATTTCCGTCGAATTTCAGCGGTCCGTGGTTGAGACGTGTCTTGTACCTGCCGAAGTAACGTGATTTGACCTTCATTACATCGTCATCACGCGGAACCAGGGTACAGTATGCGTATTTGTTGATTGTGGCATTGAATACACAACCGCCGTTGGTCGTTGCGTACGGATCGACATCTGTGCCGCCCCCGGCTATACCAATTCTCAGAGGAGCTCTTGCTCTGATGTATTCGGTCAAATTACAACCTCTCTGCAATCAAAAGGGAGTTTTATCAAAGATACGACCTCTCTCCAGATTCTTTTTCACTATTCTTATCTGGTATTATATAGATTAGGGTCGGTAAACATTCATTTTCAGTGCATTTTCTACATTTTTTCGTGAAAATTGTATTTTTACAGACATACAACCGCTCTAGAGAGTGTATAGTAACACGGTATGTATGAACATGGTTTTTATCGGCGGATATGTATGGGGATGACATCATGATAGTATTGCCCGAAACAGTGGATGAGACCGTCGTCAGACTCCTCCGCCTTGCGAACACGAGGCTGTCTCACGACATAGGCTGGGCGCTTGAAGCGGCCGCAGGTTGGGAAACGAAAGAGACAGCTTACTCGCAGCTAGGCTGCATCATGGACAATGTGAAGAAAGCGGAGTTCTTAGGCAGGCCGATGTGTCAGGATACAGGTATTCCTGTGTTCTACGTATCCGGTAAATTCGATTCTTCCATAGGTGAAAAGATTGCCGAGGGAGTGAGGAGAGCCACAAAAGAGATTCCTCTGAGACCTAATGCAGTCGATCCTCTTACGAGAGAGAACAGCGGAGACAATCTCGGAGAAGGTATGCCCATAATCCACTACCGTCCCACGGATGACGATTATCTCGAGATTACGGTACTTCCGAAGGGAGCAGGCTCCGAGAACATGACGAAACTCGCGATGCTGAATCCGTCCGAAGGAATAGAAGGTGTAAAGAAATTCATCATCGACACCGTTCTCAACGCGGGAGGACGTCCGTGTCCTCCGTCGATTGTAGGGGTGGGAATAGGCGGAATGTCTGACACATGTATGGAAATGGCGAAAGAAGCACTTCTCATGCCTGTCGGAAAGAGAAACCCCGATCCCGCATTGGAAGCGTTGGAAGATGAGTTATTCATTGCATTGAATTCAAGCGGTCTCGGACCAATGGGATTGGGCGGAAATTCAACTACGCTGTCTGTAAGAATCAGGAAAGCATACTGTCACACCGCAAGTCTGCCCGTAGCCGTAAATATCGGATGCTGGGCCACCAGGAGGGCAACCGCAAGAATCATGCCCGACGGTACCGTCGAATACTACCAGGAGGGAGAATGATGGAGTTTCTTAATTCACCGGTAAAAGAATCCGACGTACGTTCTCTGAAAGTCGGAGATATTGTCTACATCACAGGAAAAATCGTGACCGGAAGGGATGAGATGCACCTCCGTGTGATTGAATATCTTAACGATGGCAAAGAAATTCCCGAAAATCTCCGCGGATGCACACTGTATCACTGCGGACCTATTCTCGCAAAAACCGAGAACGGATACGAACCCGTTGCGGCAGGACCTACCACCAGCGCACGTATGAACAGCACCGAATCGAGAGTAATCAGAGAACTCGGAATTCATGCAGTTATCGGAAAAGGCGGAATGTCGGATGACGTGGCTGAAACGATGAAGGAATGCGGATGTGTTTATCTTGCAGCTACAGGCGGCGCGGGAGTTACACTCGCGGAAGGTCTTGCACGTGTCAGCGGAGTCGAATGGGAAGATCTCGGAATGGCGGAAGCCGCATGGGTATTCGATGCGGTACGTTTCGGTCCGCTGATTGTTGCAATCGACTGCAACGGAAACAATCTGTACAAAGATGTCAGGGATTCGCTGAAGAGGTAAGATTCACTTCTTCTTGGAACGCACCGTATGGTATGCGGTGAATGCCACGATAGCAACAGTGATGATGGCTGCAAATACCATCAGAATGTGGTTCAGATCCATATTCAGAGGTCCGCGGTCCTTTACCATACGTGCGTCCTCCAGAAGTGTCGTTTCCGCCTGATTTACGGTGACGGTACCGTTGACCGTGACATAACCGTTCATGCTTACGATAATCTCATAATTTCCCGTGGGACATTTCTCGATTTCGAAATAACCGCCGTTGGTTGTAACTGTACTTGCGACTGTCACATCGTGTGAATTCTTAATGACGACAGATGCACCGTTGAGACCTGCAACGGCTGTTGTATCCATAACAACTCTTCCTTTCACCGAACCGTACGAACTGTACATTGAGAATGAGTGAAGGTCATTGTCGCCCAGTGTGTATGTGATACCTTTATGGAACTGTCCTATCGATGATGACAGATGATAGCAGATGTTATTGTCTCTTTGTTCGTAATTACTTTCGACCTGTGACGGAAGACTGCTCATAGAGTAACCGTTCAGAGCAAATGAAATCAGACAGTCTGATGCATTGGTTTCGTCCGGAATTCCGGATATTGAGAATAGTCCTTCGGAATTGATGCCTGTGACACTCTTCTTTCCGAATTCGGATGAACCTGACAGGGGATAATAAATTGTAACAACCACAGAATCATTCGATGTGATTACACCGTTGATTTTCAGATATCCTTCCACTGTTGCGGACGATTCATCTGCCGATGTTGCATCGGACATCAGCGGTATGCTGATAATCATGAGCGACACGGCAATCAGCGATAGCACCACTCTGCTGTTCATCGAACCGACATATCTTATTCGTTGTTTATATTATCTGTCGCATTCCGTTTTCGGATTTCGGGAATTTTCTGCATTACATCCAGTATGTATTGGCCTACTGTACTAAACACGATTTTTGAGAACAGTTACTTAGTCGATGTTTTTGAATTATAAATTCCTGAAATTGTACCGTAAACACCGTCGGCGGAACGGGATGTGCGCCATACAAAGATTAAGATGAAGATTTCAGAACAGTTCTGTGGCCTCAAACACGCCCTGAAATTCTTCGATATCACATTTTACATCGGTGCCGCATATAAGAACGGAGTCAGTGCATTCGTAGTGCCAGGTACTCTTTTCAAAGGAAACACCGATATCATATTCGGATGAATGGATTCAGACTTCCAAATCTGGCTATATTGGGGAAGAAGATTTTGAACAGTTACGAAAAAACAAGGTCCGAAAAACGCAGAAATTTATGAGATCTGCCGTGCAGCTGACGTTTTTCAGCAGATTTGCTTAGGTTATGCAACAGGGTAGGGCCCTTTCATCGATTCGCCCGTGCATGACGAGAACACAAATAGTGTGAGGAGGGCAATTTAAGAGATCCCACTCAGACCGAATGCAATAGATCCCTTGAGGAAAGTGGGTATGGGAGATAACCTCGGAGAAGGGATGCCTATGATTCACCATCTCCTTATGGATGATGATTCACAGAATAACGGGGTTGCAATCAATACAGTCGTGGACAGTGCCAATGCGATCATGGATATACATACCCATCGGAACGTTATCTGTCTGCGGGTTTGTATTATCTGTCGCCCTCTACGGTTAAAATACCAGGATGGTGATAGTATGTCAATGTCAAAACGCGTGGACGTGTTTTTGGTGATAGGAGTCATCCTGTGCTCGATTATAATAGTCGGCGAGTACAGCATCTACGCCGTTGACATATACGATTTCGACGTAGATGCCACATCTGACGGCGGCAGCGTGTATTATTCCGTCAGGTCATCGGGTTCGTCCAGGTTTGATGCAATCCTGTTCTTGAATTCCAGCGCCGTGAAGGATGTGTTTATATTCGTCGACGAGAAGTATGACGAACATTACGGAAACATCGAAAACAGGGGTCCGCATTACATCTACGATCAGTCATACGTTGCAGATCAATATTCCAAACAGTTGAAGGTGAGGGGAGTTGATGTAACATCCTCGGATTCCAAGGGGTTGTATGATTATATTACGGGTACGATGAGTGCACCCAGCGGGCACGCGATCCTGGTGTCGTCATATGCATTACCGTCGTCGGTGTATACAGGGGATGCAGACGATATCCTATTGAAGTGGATATCCGGCGGAGGACGTCTCTATTGGATAGGTTCGGAGGCCGGGAGATACTATCATTCCGACGGCGGTCTCGTGACTGTGTCAGACAATCAGATGTTGCTGTTCGGATCCGATGATTCCATCAACATCGGCGAGACGTTCGTCGCGGAACATGAGATTCAGAACGGTTTCAGGGAGGCGCTGTCACTGCAGAACAGCCGTGTCACGTACGGTCTGAAGGTATCCTCATCAGATCTCAGCATCGGGTATGAACAGGACGGTTATGCATCAATCGCATTTGCGGAATACGGCCTCGGAGACATCTGCGTCATCGCAGGTAAGTCGTCGATAGAACAGATGGCCGATATAGGGCAAGTCATCGCCTCGGGCATATGTCACGATACAGTGATTGTGGAGCACATCACGGGTAACGTATGCAGAGGGGCGGTGAAGGGGACATTCGACGGTACCGGGGATTCCGTATATCTGTACATAGGCGGTATATACACCGTTCACGGAGGTGCATTCGATGTCTGAATTCTCAAGGCTGAGGGACATAATCCTCGGCATAAGGCATCCGATTATCGTGACAATCGTGGTCGGTGTCATCATTAACATCCTCATGATGATATTCGCATTCACATACGATACGAATTACTGGGCGGTCGTCGTGAAGAACATTCAGATGGGCGAAGGACTCTACGGCCTCAGAGGATACTACTACACCCCGGTCTGGGGATACATTCTGGGATTCGTGTCCATGTTTGATTCATTCTTCTTCGATATCGGGGGGACAGGTGTCAGATTGATGGAACTCCTCGGTTATGAGAACGGAAGCTACATGGATTTCAGTGCGAATGTGACATCAATCGGGTTCATGATGTCCTACAAACTGGTCATCATGGTATTCGATATAGTGTTAGCATACCTGATGTACTGGTTGGTCAAGGATGTCACGAAGAATGAGCGCAAGGCTCAACTTGCATTCGTATTGATATTCCTCTGTCCCACGATATTCGCATCGTATACGGTGTTAGGTATGCCGGACGTGGTCTCCGCGACCATGTTGACGTTATCGATAGTTCTTCTCCGCAGGAACCGCCCTATGTCTGCAGGAGCATGTTTCGCTGTTGCGGTGCTCAACAAGTTCTTCCCAGCGTTGGTATTTTTCCCGATTGTGGCCTATGCGTTCTCTAGGGGTGCAGACAGGAGGGAAGGCGTGGAGAACGTGGCGAAGGCATTCGCCGGTGCACTCTTCATGTTTGTCATAATTATGTTGCCGCATCTACTCGACGGTAACATCATGTCCGCATTCAGTTTCCTGACGGACCGTGCGGAGGTATCGTCTGAGGCAGGCATATTGGACTATCTGATCAGTTACGGTGCAATCATCGTCACACTCGTATCGATAGCGGTGTCACTGTTTTTGGGCATAAGGTTGATGAGGAACCGTGCAGAGGCCGACGACATTAACAGATTCATGTGGTACTCACTGGTCTCCTTGGCGGTGATGTTCATCTACCCTCCGAATCCGCAGTACACTATGTCACTGTTCCCGTTCCTGGTGTACTGTATCGTGATATTGCCGAAGGGACTGATGAAATCCTGGGTATTGATGTCCGCAGGCGGTTTTATACAATCCGTCAGTGCGTTGTCCACACTGCTCTTACCGTTGGCGGTCTTCACAGGCATAATATCTGTGGATGCGGTCATGGCAGTGACTGAGACTCTGTGTGGCAATCTGCCGTTGACGTACATGGAAATCTTCGCGATAGTAGGGAACGTGATACAGTATGTCGGTATCCTGTTGATATTGTACTACATCTACGTCCACCGTTCGTTCCTGAAAGGGCCGATCCATATTGATTCTGCAGGATGTGTGGTTGCTGATGGTGCGGGTAGGCAATATGTTGATGAAAGTACCTAAATAAATCTACGTTATCGGCCTAACCATGAGTGATGATCTATCGTTCACGATCGGCATTTGTGCATATAACGAAGCGGGAGCGATAGAGAGGTCCATCAGATCCATATTCGAGCAGGAATTATCAGGATTCACTCTGGACAAGGTGATTGTCGTATCGAGTGCCAGTACCGACGGTACTGACGATATCGTCACATCGCTCTCTGAAGAACATCCTGAGGTTGTATTGATCAGACAGGAGAAGAGAGAGGGTAAGAACTCCGCCGTGAATTGTTATCTGAAGGCTAAGAACACAGATCTGATTGTTATGCTGAATGCTGATAATGCATTCGCATCGAAGGACAGCCTTCAGAGACTGTTGGAACCGTTCAGAGACGGAAAGGTCGGAATGGTAGGTGGCCACCCTATACCGCTCAACACCATGAAGACGTTGGCAGGATTCGCATCCAATATGGTGTGGTCACTACATCACAATATCGCGATGAGATGTCCGAAGATAGGTGAATTGATCGCATATCGCGATGTCGGTATTGAGTTACCCACGCAATACCAATCGGACGAGGATTTCATCAGGGTCGCCGTCGAATCCGCAGGCTATATTCCGGTGTACGCTCCGGAGGCCACAGTGTACAACAGAGGTCCGGAGACTGTATCTGATTTCATCAAACAGAGATTGCGCGTGAACATCGGACAATCAATAATGGTTGAGAAGAGTCATTTCTACAATCCGTCAAGGGATCCCAGGATGTTGATGGAGGCAATCTTCGATACCATACGCGATTTGGGATTCCATCCTTTCAAGATGATTGCTTCGGTCACTCTGGAGACATACTGTCGCATTAAGGCCAAGGTCTACGTCAAGAGAGGAGAATGCGACATGAATGCGTGGGAACCTGTCGTCAGCACGAAGAAGTTATGACTTCAGATCATCCTTCGAATACCCTTTCCAACTATGTTTTGTATCCAGTATGAGGTATGACGGCATACGGCACTCTTCCGGCGGTAGCGACATATAGTCGCCATAGACCATCCTCAGATATTCCTCGAGTCTCTCGGGGAACATCATCCTGTGTCCTCTGATGGACATTTCCTTGGGCGTTCCGAATACCTCTTTGGGAACAATCTCGTCAAAGAAGCATTTGTTCATAGGCGCCACGAGATCACATGGGTGCTTGGATGCAACCCTGTCCGCTATCGACATCCCAATTCTCTTCATCCCGATACATACAGGAATGAGGAACCTCGGAACATAGTCTCCGGCCATGTTGAACAGGATATTGTTGCGGGATACCATGCCGATCAATAATCTGAGCACACCCTTGGGGGGGGACGTCGATCATCTCGAAGAGTTCGACGCATACCCCTCTGTCATTCCGATCCCTGAAACTGCGTATCAGACACGTATCTCTTTTGACTACACGCAGATATCCTTTGTGATTCTCATGTGAATTTGGGGTCTCGACAATATACTTCTCGGAGAGATGTCTCAACAGGGCATCCTGTATCCTGCTCCTATCCTTCCTGAAGAAGACAATGTCGACATCATCATCCCACGGAATCAGGTCACCGTTCCTGAGAAGACCTATGGCAGCCCCTCCGACCACGTAATAATTGACGGACTCAGATGTCAGAGCCTCATGGATGTCCGACATCATCTCCAGGAGGATATCATGTAATTTATCCATCTCCTTCTGATCATATGTCATTCCTATTCCTCTTCTCCATGATGTAGTCCTTGTACGCTCCGCACGGGAATCCGCCTGCACCCTTACGATCCTCCTCGGGCGGCGGCGTCATATAATCACCGAATATCGATGTGAGCAACTCATCGCATCTCTCGGGTAACGGGGCGGTCGTTGTCTCGAACCTGTGGTCTACGGGCTTCCCATAGACCTCCCTCTTGAATATGTAATCCTTGAACTCCGTCGCGTAGATGACGGTCAGATCCGAATCCTTGTCCACGGTGAGGTCTGCCAGACGTTTGAATGCGCCCGGGATCCATGAAAGCATTCTGTGGATACGGATAGATTTGATATGATCTATCGCCCAGATGGAGCAGATATCTCCCCAGATGAACGCATTACAGAATAGCTGTCTTATTTTCTTCGAAGGGTATCTCGATATGGGGAATATGTCGATGAACGGGAGCCTCTTCTCCTTCAGATCCTCTTCGAAATTATCCGATCTTGCGATGACATGGGGATGCGTATCGGCGGATGATATGTGATAATAGTAACGTCCCTTATCCAAATGTTCTGACAGCACTTCATTGATCCTGTCGAGGTCCTCCTCCCACACAGCGAGGTCGATATCATCATCCCAGGGGATGAATCCGTCATGCCTGATTGCACCTATCGCTGTGCCGAAGTGTATGTAGAATGTGATGCCGTTGGAATCCAGTATTCTCTTGATGTCTTCGTACATCGTCAGCAGGGTCTTCTGCACGTCATTCATCGCATCACATCCTATGGCGTTGATTCTTAATATATGGCACGGGCCAGATATGACGTTGCACATTGTGAGTAGTTTATATATCTTACATATGTGTTGATACGATGGACGCATATTATGAGGTTGTTCACCGTCGGACCCGTGATGATGTATCCTGATACGCTGGAGCAATCAGGCAGACAGCTCCCATATTTCAGGACAGATGATTTCTCAAGGATAATGTTGGATTCGGAGAGGATATTGAAGGGATTTCTGGATGCGAGTGATGAGCATAAAGTGGCATTCCTCACGGCATCCGGTACGGGTGCCATGGAGGCCGCAGTATCGTGTCTATTCACACCGTCAGATAAGGTATTGGTGATAAACGGCGGGGGATTCGGGAAGAGATTCACCGAGATATGCAGTGTTCACAACATCCCGTGGGATCAGATATCGCTGAGGGCGGGCGAGGCACTCACGAAGGAGCATTTTCAGGCATTCGACGGCAAGGGATATTCCGCATTGCTCGTGAATCTGGACGAGACATCGACAGGACAGTTGTACGATATCGCCATGTTGTCTGAGTTCTGTAAGGCCAATGATATGTATCTGGTCGTGGATGCGATAAGTGCATTCCTCGCGGACGAGATAAGCATGTCCAAGTACGGGATAGATGCATTGATTATCAGTTCCCAGAAGGCGTTGGCATTGGAGCCTGGTACATCTATCGTGGTCCTCAGTCCGAGGGCATATAGGGACAGGATATCCTCCATAAAATCGCCTACGTATTATCTGGATCTCAAACACCATATCCTAGATCAGGAACGCGGTCAGACGCCGTTTACACCTTCGGTCGGTACGCTCCTATGTCTGAATGATATGCTGCATGCAATCGATGATATGGGCATCGGGGAGAAGATACGCAGAACCAGAGTGCTTGCGGAATATTTCCGTCAACAGGCTAAGGAGATAGGATTGAAGATTCCCGAATATCCGCTCTCCAATGCGGTCACGCCCATACTATTCGACGGGAATGCGATGGATGTCTACAAAAGACTCAGTGATGATTACGATATCACGGTCACACCTAGCGGCGGGGACCTGAAACCCAATATGTTGCGTGTGGGGCACATAGGCAATCTGAGTACATCTGATTACGATGCACTCATATCCGCACTGAAGGAGATATTACAATGAAAGCAATTTTGATGGCGGCCGGTGTCGGAAGCAGGATAAGCAGATCTGTGAACAAGCCGAAGAGCACTTTGGAGGTGGACGGCATACCATTGATCACACGTACCGTCGATATGTTGTTATCCAAAGGGATAAAGGTCGCGGTCGTTGTGGGATTCAAGAGTGACGATGTCCGCAATGCATTGAAAGGCCGTGACGTGCGTTTCTACGAGAACCCGTTCTACCGCGTGACCAACAGCATGGCATCGTTGTGGTTCGCCAGGGATTTCCTTTGTGATGACGATCTGATACTGGCGAATGCGGATGTGTTCTGGGGCGAAGGCATCTACGAATCCCTCATAACCGACGAGGACGACATCGTAATGTTGGCAGATGTATCGCGTGCGAAGGTCGGAGATTATTTCTTCAAGGTTAAGGGTGGACTGTTAGTATCATACGGTAAGGATCTTCTTCCGGAGGATCGTGATACCGAATACGTCGGGATGGCCAAGCTCAAACGTGACATCGTACCCAGATTCAAGGACAATCTGGAAGAGATGGTGAGACAGGAGAGATACGATCTCTGGTGGGAGAACGTGCTCTATGAGCATATCTGTGAGATGCCTGTCCATGTTAAGGATGTCAGCGACTATTTCTGGGCGGAAATCGACTACATCGATGATTACGAGCGTATACTGGAATACCTACGCACCGGGGACCTCTCGACTAAGGTGAAGACTGTTAAGATGTAGGGACAATTATTGGGCACAGTTCTAAATCGTTTTCAGGATAACTTGGAGGAGGCGTGATGGAGGAACAGTATGATTCGTTCTCGAGCAGAGTCTCAATCAACGTGTCCGTGAACATTATACGTACAATCGTTATGGCCTTGGCCGGGTTCCTGATGGTCCCTTATTACATAGGGACATTGGGGATGGCAACATATGCCATCATTCCGCTGATTACTGCCGTCACCACATACTTCCTGGCGATGTCCGATTCCTTGGCAGAGGCGTTCGCACGTTATACTGCTATATCGGTGCAGAATGGCGATTCGGATGCCGTGAACAGGACATACACATCCTCCGTCATCGGTATGGCCAAATGCATAGCATCCCTGATGCCGTTTGTTTTGATACTGTCATTCGTCGCACCATTTGTCTTTAACGTTGGCGATACATCGGACCTCAGCGTCCAATTGACATTCCTGATGATTATCATTTCCACCCTGTTGCTGTCATTCAGTGCAAGCATGGGCAGCGTCTTTATGGCGTACAATAAGATGTACATAACGTACATCGGGAGAATTATCCAATGTCTTCTTCAGGTCGGCCTCGTTGTTCTTCTGTTCTACGTTGACTCTCCTTCCCTGGTCATAGTCGGCATATCATATGTCGTTGCCATCGTATTGTTCCTTCTGATGATGTTCATATGTCTCAAGAAGGTGTGTCCGACGGTCACCTTCTCTTCGGAATACTACGATCGCGAATTATTGGGTAAGATGGGTAGGCTCGGACTATGGGCAATCATAGCCGAATTGGGATCGTTACTATTCATTCAGACGTCCATGGTCGTCGTCAACATAATGATCGGCAGCGAGGCACAGGGTTCCTTCGCTGTGGCCGCCAACGTATTGTCGATGATTAATACCGCATGTACCGCTGTCTCTGCATCCGTAATCCCATTGGTATACAGATGTTATGCGAACGGTGACACCGATGGAATGATATTGACATTGAAAGTATTTTCAAAGTTCATAGGGCTTCTGATGGCATTCCCGATAGCCTATCTGGTACTGTTCACGCCACAGGTGATAGGCATATGGATCGGCAGTGGATATGAGGACATATATCCGATGCTCTATCTGATGTTGCCGGCGGAGGTATGCGTGTGCGTATCCAGCCCCATGATGCGCATACCGACGGTCTATGCACGTCTGCGTCATACTGCTATAGTGACCGTGGTCTTGGGTGCGTTGAATGTGGTGATGGCGATAATATTCATCCAGGTCGGTATGGGGGCGATGGGGGCATGTGCAGCATGGGTGATAGCAATGGTTGCATTGAAGATGGTGTATTATCCCGCATACGCATCGAAACTCACATCTGGTACGTACGGCAAGTATGTCCGCCCGTTGTTGGCGGGATATGCCGCATTCATAGTGACGATGGCAATCGGCCTGTGCATAACGCACTTCTACACACTTCCGACCACATGGATGGCAGTACTGTTGTCCGGTGCGGTAAGTTTTGTCATCTACCTTATTATCATGTTCAAATTCATGTTCAGTGATGATGAGAAGAAGATGATGGATACATTCCTCCCGGGATTCATGCAGAGGTTATGAATCATATACGAAGAGACATCAGATATCAATAACTGCCACGCGTTTAAGGGCGCGTTTAATTCCCTGCGAACCGAAATCGGCAGGAATCTGCTCATAGTGACGGTCATCGGCCTGGTGATAAGATACGTGGTCGGGATATTCTTCACACATCCGACGGATGTGAATTATCTGGTCACAGTGTCGGAGAATCTGTTCTCGAACGAAGGCCTATGTGAGTTGCCTGGGTATTATTACATCCCGGTCTGGGGATACATGCTGTCCGCCGTCACATCAATCATAGGTGTGGCGGGCATACCGTTGGGAGAGTATGTCCATGAACTGGTGACTAATAGTGTGGTTCTGGAATGGGCGAACACGCTACCACCCATTGGTATGCAATGGCAATTAAAACTGTGCTGTTTGCATTTGATTTATTGGTCGCCGTGATGTTATTTAGGATAAGCAAGGAGCTGTACAGTGAGAGGAAGGCATACTGGAGTAATCTCATCGATATGTATGATGTTTGAGAACCTGGAGATACTGTTTTTCCTGTTGTCTCTATTATGCATGATTAAGAGGCATCCGGCATGGATTACTCGCCCGAGATGTTCTATTCGCACGCAGGGAACACCAGGGGCGATAACAGTACGATATAGGCCTGGTCGGCGGATCGTGTGTGATTTACGGTTACATCGGGTCTCTGCGCGGTGTACGGGAAACGCATACCAATCACTTTTTAACGACACCAGGGATCGTTCTGTAGAGCATGACATATCTTGTGAATGCTGCCAGAGGGTAGAATATTCCGTAGAATATCACGAAGACACTCATGAGATCCAATACCGCAAATATCGGTAACAGGATCTTCATGTTGGTGAATGTGAGGGGGCAGAGGTTCATTATCAATCTGAATATTCTCTGGTTCTTGAAGTGCTTCCCTTCTACGGCCGCCGTTCCCTTACTGCGTTCCAATGTAGCTTCCGGACAACAGTCGTTGTAGTTGGCTCCCAGGTCGACAATCATCACCATTCCTAGGCCGGCCGTGAAACCGAGTATGAGGTAGGCAGCGGGATCGATGGGAATGTCCAACAGACCCAATCCTCCGCTGAACCATACTCCGAAACCCGCACAGAACATCAGAAGCGGATACGTTGTCCTGTGATTGACACGATCTTGATAATCGCCTCTTTTGGATCTCATGTCCTTGTAACGTGCTATGTCTCCATCGGTGTAGTCCAGGGCATAGGCGATAATCCATCCTATTCCGCCGATGGTACTGAGTACCCTGTCCCCGGACATCAGCAGTATAGAGGATACAATCATCAGAAGTCCCCAGAAAATTGTGAGTTGGTTGGGGGTGACAGGCAGTCTCACGATAATGAGTGACAGCATCCTGCTCAATGGGGTGAAAACGTATCTCGCTGAAGCATTGTCATATTCGGAGGTTTTGCGAACACCGAACAGTTTGGCCCTGTCAATCTTCTGCACATCTGGTGCAGACTGGTGCCAGTATAATAATGTTGATACACTTCGATATCAAGAACCCATGACATCTGACAAATAGCAATATGTCTATCGGGTTATCGATGATGAGGACGGACGGATACAGGCAGGATCTCAAACGCATACTCGGGAAGGACCACCCGTGGGAGAGGCTCTCCGGAAGAGATGTACTTGTTACAGGCGCTTCAGGTATGATCGGATCCGTATTGACCGATATACTTGTGGACAAAGCATCTGAATATGATTTCCATGTCACCGCCATGTCCAGGGATATGGGTAGGTTGGAGGACACGTTCCCATATCATTCAGATCGTCTGAGGCTCATATCGCACGATGTCAATTTGCCTATGAGCGATTTCTCCTGCGATACCGTGTTCCATTGTGCCAGTAACACGCACCCCAGGGTATATTCCACCGACCCTATCGGCACCATCACGACGAACGTCATCGGACTCAAGAACCTCTTGGATATGGTATCGGAGGCCGGTGACGGAAGATTCGTATTCGCCTCATCCGTAGAGATATATGGGGAGAACAGAGGGGATGTGGAGGCATTCGACGAATCGTACTGCGGGTACATCGATTGCAGTTCCCTGCGTTCCGGATATAACGAATCCAAGCGCGTGGGCGAGGCATTGTGTCATGCATATGCATCACAGAGGGGTCTTGATTTCGTCATACCCCGTCTGAGTCGCGTATACGGCCCATCCGTGCGCCCGGATGATTCGAAAGCGATGAGTCAGTTTATTTTCAAGGCCGTATCGGGACAGAATATAGTGTTGAAGAGTAAGGGTACACAGCTGTTCTCGTATTGTTACGTAATGGATGCGGTGGATGCGATGCTGCATCTGTTCTTCAACGGTGCTTCCGGTGAGACATATAACGTATCCGGGAAGGATTCGGATATAACGTTACTGTCATTGGCAAGGAAGATCTCCGAAATCGCCGGAGTCGACGTAGTGTTCGATCTTCCCGATGAGGTGGAAGCACGCGGATACTCCAAAGCCACCAAGGCGGTTTTGGACATATCGAAGATAAAATCCACGGGTTGGGAACCATCGTACACATTAGACGAAGGGCTTGTCAGAACGATTGATGGTCTCTCTTCGATGTATAATAATTGAGGAGGATCTTGAACAGATCGAGATCATCTATAACGGTTATTTTGAAATTGGTCAGGGATCCTTTCGAGAAATAAATCGGATGTCCGAAGCTCAGCATCAATGTGTTCGTATAGATAGAGTTGTCGATACCTTTCTCATATGCATCCCTGTACAGCTTGTTGACGAGCCCGTATCTGTACGCTTGCGGTGTCTGAACCCTCATGATGTTGGAACGGTCGATATCCTCGTTGCCGGATAAGCGATCGTCGGTTCTGACAACCGTCTCCTGTATCGGTATGGATGCACAACCGTTACCGTATTTTTTACAGACCGCAATGCAATCCGATATCGTCTCCCTATCGATGAGCGGACGTACCGAATCGTGTATGATGACGATGTCATCAGGAGATGATATGTCCTCAATCCCGAATACGCCGTTCGATATCGATTCCATGCTGTTTTTCCCGCCGGGTATGATGCGTTCGATCTTATCAAGGCCGTATTTCGTCTTGATGTGTTCGACTTCATCCTCCCAACCGGAGACACATACGATAACTATCCTGTCAATCTCGTCATGCTCTTGGAACGCCTGAACGGTATGCGCCAATATCGGCTTCTCGTTCACCATCAGGAATTGTTTCGGTATCTCTTTACCGACCCTCATTCCGATTCCTCCTGCCAGGATGATCGCTGTGTTCATCGTTTTGCTATAGGTATCACATTATATACATTTGACGAAAACCAGATGTCGAAATCCATATACTTTGCATCACACGCGTACAGAATCCAATTTCTTTCTGCTGTGTTCGATAAAATGTGTTTTTTTAATTCATTTCGATTTAGATTCTGCATTAAGAGACACAGTTGTTGTCGATTTCCGAGTCCGTCGGAAGTGTTACCGGGATGATATGGCATAATCCGTTACTGTGGAACGGGAACGCGGACGGAGATTCCGAAAGGTAAATATTAGGCAATGTTTAGGGGCTAGCATTATAGAGTGATAGTATGCAGCGCGTGGACAGGACATACACCAAGGACGAAGTCATGGGTTTGATGGAACCGTTGGTTTCAACATGGTTTAACGGCAGATTCGATTCTCTGACTGAGCCTCAGGCACGTGCAATTCCCGTAATCCACGCAAGAAAGGATGTTCTCGTGTCGTCACCCACCGGATCCGGTAAGACTCTTACCGCATTCATGAGTATCATCAATGAACTCACGCGCTATGCTTCCGAAGGAAGACTCGAAGAACGTGTCTACTGCATTTACATTTCACCGCTCAAAGCACTTGCGAACGATGTCAACAGAAATCTGAACACTCCTCTCGCGGAGATGAGGGAAGTCGCCAAAGCAAACGGAATGAATGTTCCCGATATACGCGTAGCCGTAAGATCCGGAGACACTTCCCAATACGACAGGCAGAAGATGGTGAAACATCCTCCGCACATTCTCATCACAACTCCCGAATCGCTGGCACTGATCCTGGAAGCACCCAAATTCAGGGAAAGTTTCAGGAATATCGAGTGGGTGATTTTAGACGAAATTCACGATATCTGCGATTCCAAGAGAGGAGCGTTCCTTTCGCTTACAATGGAACGTCTGAAGGATTACTGTGTCACCGATTTCACAAGAATCGGTTTATCGGCGACAATGGCTCCGATGGAAGCAATCGCAGGATATCTCGTAGGATGCGACGAAAACGGAGACGTCAGAGATGTTACGTTTATAGAATCGAGCATGAAGAAAGTGCTCGATCTAAAGGTCATATGTCCTACGGACGATATGACCGCACATTCATCGGATATTGTCAACTCGATGATGTACGACACTCTGAAAGAACTCGTGGATCAGCATGATACCACACTTGTTTTCACAAACACAAGATCCGGTGCCGAATCCGTTGTATACAAACTCAAAGAACGCGGATTGGAAAGTGTGGAAGTACACCACAGCTCTCTCTCCAAAGAAGCGAGACTGGATGTCGAAGAAAGACTGAAACACGGAGAGATCAGATGTGTCGTTTCCTCGACTTCTCTGGAACTGGGTATCGATATCGGTTCCGTGGATCTTGTATGTCAGATCGGTTCTCCGAAATCGGTTGCAAAAGGATTGCAGAGAATCGGACGTTCCGGACACAGTTTCGGAAAGATTGCGAAAGGAAGATTACTCGTATTCGATCCCGACGATCTCGTGGAATGTGCGGTTATGTGCCGTGCGGCACACCGCAGCAATATCGACCGTGTGGGAATACCCGAAAACTGCCTGGATGTTTTATCTCAGGCTGTCGTCGGAATGAGTCTCAGCGAGCGTTGGAATGTCGACGATGCATACAGACTCATCAAAGGATCATACTGCTACCGCAACCTTCCCAAAGAGAAATTCATCGGAGTATTGAGATATCTCGGAAGTAAGGACGAGTACGAAGGAGTGTACTCCAAGATATGGTACGACGAAGAGGAAAACACCTTCGGAAGGAAGAAGGGCGCGAGGATGATTTACTTCATGAACCTCGGTACCATTCCGGAAGAGGCGAACTACCGTGTAATCACCAACCACGGTTCCATGGTAGGGGAATTGTCAGAAAAATTCGTAGAAAGATTGTCCGCAAGAGATATCTTCGTACTCGGAGGACGTTCCTTCGAATTTGTAAGATCGAAAGGAATGACGGCTTACGTGAAAGAAGCCTCAGGAAGGAAACCCACCGTACCTTCATGGGCGGGTGAGATGCTTCCGAGAAGTTTCGATCTTTCAATGGATGTGGCACATTTCAGAGGCGAAATGTCTGCAAATCTCGACAGAGATGCAGACGAACTGAAAGAAGAGCTCATCCGCGATTTCGATATCGATGACGGTTGTGCAAAATCCATAATTTCATATTTCAGCGAACAGAAAGCCGTCGCAGGACGTATTCCTGATGACAGGAATCTCATTATCGAGGAATACATCGATCCTTCCGACAATCAGAGATTAATCTTCCATTTCCCGTTCGGAAGAAGAGTCAACGATGCTCTCTCAAGAGGATATGCGTACAGAATATCGAACATAATCGGTGTCAACGTATCGGTGACGATGTCCGATGACAACTTTATGATAGGAATGTCAAGGAAAATCGACATCTCGAAAGTCCCGTCGTTACTGTCATCGAAAGATATTGACACAATTCTCAGAAAAGCAATCAAAGATTCTGAAATCTTCAAGCTCAGGTTCAGGCACACTGCATCGAGAAGCTTCATGATTCTCAGGAACTACATGGGAAAACCCATCTCAGTGAACAGACAGCAGACCCGTTCTTCCTATTTGCTTGACGCTCTTGCGGATATGGATAATATGCCTGTAATCGAGGAAACGTACAGAGAAGTCCTCGAAGACGACATGGATATCAAAAACGCACAGGAAGTTCTCAGAATGATTGAGAACGGCGAGATGCATGTATCCGTTTCATCCTACACAGGAACGCCGTCTCCGTTCGCGCATTCCGTTATCCTTTCGGGATTCTCGGATATTGTCTTAATGGAAGACCGTTCCGCACTGCTCAGGGAACTTCACAGAAAAGTTCTGTACCGTGCGATGGGCGACAGCATAAAAGAATTCGAATTCGAAGAATCGCAGGTTGTTCCCTATTTCAGAGAGAAGATCGGGCGTATCGTCGACAAAGAAGACATTATTTCCGTGCTTTCACGCACAGGTCCGTTACAGGCTCTGAGGGAAAGAGGAAGAAACATTTACTCATACTCAGACGCAGACAAGAAGACCGTAGACGGATGGGTGAAAGAGTTATTCGCAGAGGGAAGAATCGGTTCCGTGTTCCTCGACGACCCGCACATAATGCTGTCCGAAGAGATACCTCATTATGCTTCCGCCACGGGAAAACAGAAAGAGCTGACACATGATGACGAAGTTGTTCTGAGTACGGTGAAAGGCGCCGTTCTCCCGCTGAATGAGATTGCGGAAAAAGCGGAATTGGATGAAGATGTCACATTCAGGTGCATAAGAAAACTCGAGTCGATGTATCTCATGACGAGAGTCGGAATCACAGGCAACAACAGATGGCTGTTCTCCGAATACCTCGACGGTACGGCGGATCCCGAAGTATCTGCCGATCGTATCATATCGAGATTCCTGAACTGTTTTGCTCCTGCAACACTGCAGGAGATTTCATATGCATTGTCAATGCCCGAATCCAAGGTAAAAACATCCCTGGAAGCGATGGCCGCAGACGGAGAATTGGTCTGCGGACGTTTCCTGATTTCCGAGAACGATCAGTACATGAGGAAGATAGACCACATGAGACTGAAGGCCGGAAAGGATAACGTATACGATTTCGAGACGGTGGAAAGATACAGATTCTACAAATGTCCGAAATTTAAGACAATTTCCGAATTCTTCGATTACTACGGCACCGCAGGCAGCGAACTCGACGTTTACAACAGAGTCGAAAACTTCGATCTGAAAGAATGGTACAGAATGCGTAACGACGGAGAAGTCCTTCTCGGAAGATTCCTGAGAGGAAAAGTAAGATTTGTCATGGCTTCCGAAGGTGAGAAGTTCGCAAGCCTGAACACCGAACAGATTCTCCCCGAAGACGCACGTCTGCTGGAAGTCATTTCGGGAATGGGTTCCGCAACCATGCGTCAGCTTGTTGCACAGACAGGTGCGGAAAAAGAGGACATCAAAGCTTCCGTTTTACGTTTGGATAAGGCACTGAAAGTCATCCGTGCATTCAACGAGAAAGAGGACTGGGGTACCGAAAACGATTACGAAGTGTACCGCCCGTCCGAAGTGACAGAAGATCCCGTTCCGGAACTCATGCTTCAGGCGATACGTGCAAACGGACCCATACCGCCCACGGCCTTCAGATACATTGTGGGAATTTCTCCCGATGACGCAGTCAGGATAGGAAAATCTCTGGGTGCGCAGATTATCACCGTAGGCGACGGACAGACGCCGATGCTGGTGATGCCCGACGAAATCCCCAAAATCGGCGAACCGATAAAGGCCGATGAAAGCATCCGTGTGTATTCGTTATTCGATCCCGATCTCGCATCGAAATGGGCGGAGATTTCATCACGTTACGGCGACAGGTACGTGTATCCTCTTGTCAGTGACAGCTGTGTCGTAGGTGCTTTGGAAATCTGGGAAATGTCCGGATGTATTGAGATAAGGTCCATGGATATGGACGATCCTTCGATGTTACCGGAAGTACTGAAAGGTGTAGACCGTCTGATGGGATTCTTCAGGATGAAAGGCACGGACATCGTCCGTATCAGAGAGATTCTCTCAAAAGACGCAGCCGATCTTGACGATGAAACCGTAAAAACACTCACAGAAAATGAGTATCATTTCGTAAACGGATTCTACGCAAAGGGACGTTTCTGCGAGAAGACATTCAGCCAGGCTCAGATTCTGAGTTATGTGTTCAGAAAGCAGCACGTGTACCCCGGAGAGAAATACATGTCGGTGTCCCAGGCAATCGCATCCCGCGGATACATCAGAACGGATGCCGAAGTCGTTACAAGAGTTAAGGACAGAACCACACTGAAGAAACAGGCCGAATGCGGGAACATAATCAGAACGTTCCTCATACCTTCGTACAGCGGATACACCACACCGAAGTTCGCGGCACTGTACCGTTCCGCTAAGGATGCGCCTGTCGACGAAACAATGAGAACCGTTCTCACAATGATTGAGGAACGTCAGCCTGTATCGAGAAAAGATCTCGTCATGAATTCGCCGTTCTCGGAAGAAAGGACAGTGGATGCAGTCAATGCACTGTTCCATGCATCTGTAATCTATCAGGATTCTTCGTCAGCATACAACGTACTGAGAGAACCGAAGATAGGCAAAGCCGAAGCACTGAAAGAGATTGTGAAACTGATGTTCGGAGACTTCGGAATATTCAGCGCAGAGGCTCTGGCATATCCCATCGGCGTAAGGATGCAGACCGTAAGGAGAATACTTGCGGAACTCGAAGACGAAGGATTCCTGGTGAAAGGATTCTTCATGCGCGACAGTCCCACCGTGTATTGGATGCTGAAAGAAGATGTCGATACCCACATCAACGTAGAACGCGAGAAGATGTTCCTTCTCAACACTCAGGACAATCTCCATGTGTATCTCAGAGACATGATCAAAGACGAAGTCTCATCTTCCGTCAATGTAATCTTCAAGGGAACCAAAGTAATCGGTTCGTTCAAGGGAAAGATGACCGCAGCCGGAGCGAAAGTCGAGGAATTCGAAGGTTCGCCCGAAGCCAAACGTTTCCTCAAGGAAGTCGCCGTTACTCTCGGTGTAAGGATGGACAAAGATCAGAGAGTACAGGAAGACAACGATTGGGATGTGTCCGAATTCTTCGTCAGAACGAATCCCGGTGCGATATGACCCCGGCGGCCCGCCGACAATTATTATAATCGCGCCCGCGTACCAGTTCACGATGGCCCAAATCGAGATCAGAATCGAATTGAAGAAAGGGGTCGCCGACCCTGAAGGAAAGAACACGATGAAGACCCTGGAATCCCTCGGATTCGGAGGCGTTTCTTCAGTGAAGACCGTGAAAGTCTTCGACGTGGAGATCGATGCGACTCCGGAGAAGGCCGTGGAAGCAGGCGAGGAGATGTGTAAGAAGCTTCTCGCGAATCCCGTGATTCAGAACTACAAAGTCATCCTGAGATGATCGGATGTCCGTAGAGAGATACATGATCAAACGCGATGTCCCGTTCCCGTTATTCGACGTGGACATCCTCAATGCCGACGATACGGCTCTGCAGGAGATTTCGTCGACGATGGGATTGGCCCTGTCCGTCGATGAGATGAAAACAATCGTCGGTTATTTCAGAAAAGAAGGCAGAAATCCCACCGATATCGAATTACAGTCGCTGGGACAGGCATGGAGTGAGCACTGCTGTTACAAGAGTTCCAAACCCATACTGAAAGAATTCATCTTCTCCATCGACCGCCCCGACATTCTCTCAAGAGGGGATGCGGGCGTGATGGTATTCGATGACGATTACGGATATGCGCTGAGAATCGAAAGTCATAACCATCCTTCGGCCATCGAACCCTACGGAGGTGCCGCCACAGGTATCGGCGGAATTTTGAGAGATGTGGTCTGCATGGGCGCACAGCCCATAGGACTTGTCGATCCGCTCTGTTTCGGACCGATCGACACAGAGAAAGAAATTCCCAAGGGAATGAAACATCCCCATTATCTCGTGAACGGTGTCGTTTCCGGTATCAGGGATTACGGTAACCGTGTGGGAATCCCCACAATTTCCGGAGGATTCTTCTTCGACGAGAGATACACAGGAAACTGTCTTGTCAACGTCGCATGTTTGGGTATCGTAAGAAGAGACGAACTCGGTGTCAACTATGCTTCGGGTCCCGGAGATGTGATGATTCTTCTCGGAGGACTCACCGGAAGGGACGGAATTCACGGTGTGACGTTTGCATCCGCGGATCTGACATCTACATCGGATGAAGATTCCAGAGGCGCTGTTCAGCTGGGAGATCCGATTACAAAAGAACCCACAATCCACGCATGTCTCGAAGTCAACAAGAAAGGACTGATCACTGGTATGAAGGATCTCGGAGGCGGAGGTCTGAGCTGTGTCGTCGGAGAGATGTCTCTCGATGCCGGCGGATGCGGTGCGGATGTAGATTTAGATAAAGTTCCTCTCAAAGAGGACGGCCTCGCACCCTGGGAAATTTGGGTCTCGGAGTCCCAGGAGCGTATGATGGTCACATGTAAGCCTGAGAATGTGGAAAAAGTTCTGGAAATATTCGATATGTGGGATGTTCCCGCAACACCTGTTGCGAGAACAACCGATACGAAACACACACGTCTCTTCTGGAACGGTCAGCTGATTTTCGATATGGATCTTGAATTCCTGACAGGCGGACCCGTCTACAACAGACCGTATGTTCTTCCGAAAGTTTCCACAAAAGCAGACGAAGTATTCCCCGAAGCAAAAGCAGACAACGGAACAATGATTGCTTTGCTTTCGGATCTCAACATCGCATCGAAGGAATGGGCTGTCCGTCAGTACGATCACGAGGTCAGGGCATCTACTGTTATCCACCCGATGGTCGGAAAGCTTAACAAAACAGGTCCCGGAGATGCATCCGTGCTGATGCCTGTAACAGGAAGATACAAAGGATTGGCTGCTGCCGTCGGATGCAACCCGTGGTTTACCGCAGAGAATCCCTACAACGGAGGAATGTCTTCCGTCGACGAAGCATGCCGTAACATCATCGCGGTAGGTGCAAGACCCAACGCGCTTACGGACTGTCTTAACTTCGGTAACCCCGAGAAACCCGAGAGGCTCGGAGAGTTCAGAGAAGCCGTCAGAGGTCTCGGAGAATTATGCAGAGATCTGAACATCCCGATACCTTCCGGTAACGTCAGTCTTTACAACGAAGCACCCGGAGGAGTAGGTATTCTTCCCACTCCGATGATTCTCGGATGCGGACTTATCGATGATGTGAGAAAAGCGGTCACCGCCGATATGAAAGCGGAAGGCAGCAGACTGTACATCATGGGAAAGACCGAAGACGAGATGGGAGCATCGCTCTTCTTCCGTAAATTCGGAGGAAAAGGAGGAGATGTGCCTGCAGTCGATGCGAAATATCTCCTGAGTATGACTGATAAAGTCCTTGATGCAATGGATAAACGTCTGATCAAAGCATGTCACGACTGTTCCGACGGAGGAATGGCCGTTGCCGCAGCGGAAATGTGTATTTCCGGAGGAATCGGACTGAAGATGGATATCGCACCGATGGGGGACATGTGCGCAGAGAGAAAATTATTCTCGGAAAGCAACACCCGTTGGCTTGCCGAAGTATCCGAGAAGGATGCGGAAGCGTTTGAGAAGATTATGGGCCCCGATGCAGTCTGCATCGGTGTAACAGGCGGAGACAGATTCACCGTGAAAGGTACGGATATCGATCTTTCCGTTGAGGAGATTACGAAAGCATGGAACGATCCTATGTGGGATCTTATGGGAGGCGGTCAGTGATGAAGCCCGAAGACGTTAAGGTATGCGTACTCAGAATGGAGGGTACAAACTGCGAAGATGAGATGTACGAAGCTTTCAGAGCAGTCGGTGCATCGCCCGAAAAGGTACACATCAAGCAGCTGACGGGACAGACATCCCAGGGACTCAGAAGAGATCTCGAGGATTACGATATTCTTGCCTTCCCCGGAGGATTCTCCGCAGGAGATTACGTCAGAGCAGGTGCGATTTTCGCCGCAAGGCTGAAATCCGCAGTAGGTCCCGAACTCAGAAAATTCGTGGAATCCGAAAAACCCGTGCTGGGTATATGCAACGGTTTCCAGATTCTTGTGGAACTGGGTCTTCTTCCCGCATTGGATGACGCAATGTCTCCGGAACCTACCGCCGCACTGTACAGGAATGATTCGGCAAGGTTCGAGTGCCGCCCCACTCTTCTGAGAAACGACAACCGCGGAAAATGTATCTTCACTTCGGAAATTCCGAAGAAGAAGGTGCTGATGATTCCCTCGGCACACGCCGAAGGTAAACTTCTGAGCGACGATCCGAAATTTATCGAAAGACTCGAGGAAAACGATCAGATTGTGTTCAGATATGTCGCACCCGAAGGAGATACGGAATACCCGTGGAACCCGAACGGTTCGCCGTCGGATATTGCAGGTATATGCAACCCCGCTGGTAACGTACTCGGAATGATGCCTCACCCGGAGCGCGTACTCACAAGGTTCACCCACCCCGATTGGACCAGAGGATATGATTCCGAAGAAGGCGACGGACTCGGTGTGTTCAGGTCCGTAATGAAAAGATTCGTCTGAATCCGATGACACAGGCGGAGTAATCCGCCTGTGCTGTCGTTTATTTTTTTTACAATTCCACTCTTAAATCGATGCGGTCGTTGTCCACAAGGCTCAGAGTCCTTCTGAGGTGGTACTGACAGACGATTTCGATAACTTCTTTGTAGTGGGATCTCTCGGGAACTACGACGGCGCAGTCGATGTTCTTGATTTTCGCTTTATACGCAATAACGTTGCCGAAGCTTCTGTCCGCATCCGTGAATCCGTGGATTACGATACCTGCGGTACTGCGGATGAGATCCAATTTTCCTACATCTTCTTTGTCGATGGTGAGGTTGAGTGTTCCTTCATAGGGTCTGAATCCGAGAAGTTTCTCGAACTGGGTCATGTACCCTTCCTGACAGATGTAGTATCCGCCTTCTCCCATTCCTGATGTGACTGCTCCGTGTATGACGATGTGATCGTCCAATTCGAAAATACGGCGGTATTCGTTGTACTCTTCCCTGAGTAATTCGACACCTTTCTCGGTGATTTTGATACGCTGTTTCCTCGCACCGAGATCGCGGGTGATGAGTTTCTCTTCCACCAGTTCGAGAATCCATTTCGACGCGGACTGCTGACTCATATCCAGCGTATCTCCGAGTTCGCGTGAGGATATCGCGATGAAATTTTCTATTCCGCCCATCAGAGCGATTTTCCTTAACGCGAGTGCGTATTTCTCATCCATCGTACGGCGATATGCAACTTTGATAAAAAATTGTCTCTTCCCGCGCGGGAGCGGGATGATACTGTCAGGCTTTTGAATGTAATGGATATAAAAGTTAACGGCCCCCGCAACGTAACGGGCGGGGACCGGAATTTGTTTCTTTCAGACTCTGTCCAAAGTCATCCACTTTTCGGTGACCTTACCGGAACCGAGTGTGGCGACAAGAATGGCCAGAATAAGAAGTGCGACACCGAACCAGAGGTTGATTGCGTTGAAGTAAATCGCTGCAATAATCACAACTGCGTTCGCGAAGCTCATGAAAAGGAACGAGTTGTGGTTACCCTTACCGTCCGAGTACAGGAATCCTGCGGCGCCGAAGAAGAGGACCGTAATGAGAAGTCCCAATCCCATGCTTCCGAACAGGTTGTCGGTATGGTCGTAGAAACCGCATACAAAAGATGCGATGGCGACGATACCGCCCAGTATGGCAAGTGCCGATGTCAGAATGACAATACTTGGTCTGCCCTCCATTTATATTACCTTGCATCGGGATTGGACTTTCTTTTTATAATAGTTTGCAAGAAATAACGCGCTGGTATGCATCCGGATGTGATTATCCGTTATGAATGTCGGGGCGGATGTGTTTTCTCATAACAACAGACTGCGGAGAGAACCCGCAGTCTCCGTAGAGTTTTTTCGCAACTGTATTGGGCATACCCACGTTAAGTGATAACTCTGTGAGACCTTTTTCTCTGCACCACGTTTCGGCCGATTGGATAAGTGCCTTACCCAATCCTCTGCCTCTGTATTCTTTATCGATGTATATTCCGAGAATATATCCTATGAATTCGCAGGTGAACTGATCGTTAAGTTTTCCGACCCAAAGCAAACCGATCTTTTTATCGTCTTTACGGAGAACGAACGCTTCGTTTCTTTCATCGTCCATGTTGAATGAAACAATCCTCAGCGTGTTTCTGATCCAGAGATCGTACATTTCTTTCTCGACACCGTCTACGGATGCCAATACGGCCTCTTCCATGCAACCGAGGACGTATTCCCTGTCATCGGTTTTCTCGAGGACGAATCCTTCTCTCGGGAACGGTATCGAGTTCATGTTCAGTGTATCGCCTGCTGCCGTTATAATGGCAATGCAGAAGAATCTGTTTCTTCTCTTATAAGGTAATAAGATAGTCTCTGTATCCTGTTCAGTTTCCGCGCTGCACCATCACTCCGCCGTACATTCCCAGACACATCTGATATACCTGTTCCAAATTTTTGTTCATTTCTTTCTGGTTTTCTAACATCTCTCTCTGAATTTTCAGCATTTCCAAGAGGATTTTTTCCATCGATTCCTGAGTCATGAATGAAATTCTCTCTGTATGTTTATCTAAATTCGTATGAACCGGAAAACCTGCGACAAAGTCCCGGATGGGATGTTATATTGCTTCATATGAATACAGACGGGCTGTTATGCATGATTTTGCTGTCAGAGGGTATGAAACCGCAATTCTTTCGGATTCTATGAAGATACGTGATTGTTCTCCGAGTAATCTTTATATAGAAGAACAAACTTTAAGCGTATTAGTTAATCCGGAATACGGAGGTAATTGAACATGGGTATGGGTAATACGCCTATCGTGATCCTCAAAGAAGGAACAAAAAGAGAAAAAGGAAAGGACGCACAGTTCAACAACATCGCAGCCGCAAGGACAATCTCCGATGCAGTAAGGAGCAGTCTCGGCCCCAGGGGAATGGACAAGATGCTTGTCGACTCCATGGGAGATGTCGTCATCACCAACGACGGTGTGACTATCCTCAAAGAGATCGATGTACAGCACCCCGCAGCAAAGATGCTTGTCGAGGTTGCAAAGACACAGGATCAGGAAGTCGGAGACGGTACAACAACATCCGTTATCCTCGCCGGCGAACTCCTCAAGAAAGCAGTCGACATGGTCGATGCAAACGTTCACCCCACAATCATCGCAAGCGGATACAGGCTCGCAAACGCAGAGGCACAGAAGATTCTCATCGACATTTCGAAGAAAGTCTCCTATGATGACAACAAGCTCCTCAAACAGATCGCAGAGGTCTCGATGAACAGCAAACAGGTCAACGCCTCGAAAGACTTCTTCTCCGACCTTGTCGTCGACGCAGTCAAGACAATCGCCGAGAAGACAGACGACGGATACACAGTCGACCTCAACAACATTCAGACTGTCAAGAAGACAGGTTCCTCAATGGACGAGACCGAACTCGTGAAAGGTCTTATCATCGACAAAGAGCCGGTCCACAGCGCAATGCCGAAATGCGTCAAAGACGCAAAGATTGCACTCATCGACGCACCGTTCGAAGTCAAGAAGACTGAGATTGACGCAAAGATCCAGATCACAGATCCCTCCAAGCTCAACGACTTCCTCCTCGAGGAGGAGAACATGCTCAGGAGAATGGTCGAGAAAGTCAAGGAAGTCGGAGCAAATGTCGTCTTCTGCCAGAAAGGTATCGACGACCTCGCACAGCACTTCCTCGCCAAAGAGGGAATCTACGCAGCAAGGCGTGTCAAGAAGTCCGATATGGAGAAGCTCGCAGCATCCACCGGTGCAAACATCATCAACAAGATTTCAGAGCTTGAGAAATCCGATCTCGGAGCGGCAGGCCTCGTTGAAGTCAAGAAAGTCGGTGACGGCGAGATGACATACATCAGCGACCTCAAAGACGCAAAATCGGTTACAGTCCTCATCAGGGGAGGTACCAAACACGTCGTAGACGAGATTGAGAGATCACTCATCGACGCATGGTCCGTTGTCAAGGTTGCAATCGAGGACGGAATGATGGTTACAGGCGGAGGTTCGACAGCAGTCGAAATCGCAATGCAGCTCAGGAGCTACGCTCAGTCTGTCGGCGGAAGAGAACAGATCGCAATCGATTCGTTCGCATCCGCAATGGAGTCCATCCCGACAACACTCGCAGAGAACGCAGGTCTCGATCCGATTGATATTCTTATCGAGATGAGGAAACAGCACAAGGCAGGCAAGAAGTACGCAGGACTCAACCCCTTCACCGGAAAAGTGGAGGATATGTTCGAGCTCAACGTTATCGAACCCTACAGGATCGGAAAACAGGCAATCAACTCCGCAACCGATGCGGCCGTCATGATCCTCAGGATCGACGATGTCATTGCGTCACGCAGCATGCCCGCACCTGCAGGTCCCCCGGGAGCAGCAGGTTCGATGCCCAACATGGAAGACGATTAAACACATTCCTGCAGGGGGCATCGAGCCCCCTGTTCCAATTATCTCGACATAGAAAAAGGTGAACGGATGACTGTGAAGGAGGACAAAAAAACCGGTAAGGACAAATCCGCCGGCGAAACGGAGGATCTGAAAAAACAGCTGGAAGAAGCGAATGCGAAAGCAGGCGAATACCTACAGCTGGCACAGAGACTTCAGGCGGACTACGACAATTTCCGTAAGAGGACTCAGCGTGAGAACGAAGAGTTCAAAACCTTCGCCACAGCGGGTCTGATCACGGATATGCTGACAATCGTAGATGATATGGACCGTGCGCTGGAACATGCGGACGGAGAAAACGATTTCGTAATAGGCGTGAGGGGCATCCGTCAGAATCTGATGAAGGCCCTTGAGTCCAAAGGACTCAGCGAAATACCCACAGACGGTAAATTCGATCCGAACTGCCACGAGGCATTATGCGTCGTCGAAGCAGACGAAGACGGAGATATCGCAGAGGTATTCCAGAAAGGATACCGCCTCGGGAACAAGGTACTGAGGTATTCCAAGGTCAAAGTGACCAAGAAAAAAGAAGAAGAAAAAATAGAAGGTGAGTAAGATGTCAAGAATAATCGGAATCGATTTGGGAACAAGCAACTCTGCCGCCTCTGTTATGGAAGGCGGAAGGCCGAGCATGATCCCGAGCGCAGAAGGAACAAGCGTGGGCGGGAAAGCTTTCCCCTCATATGTAGCATTTACAAAGGACGGTCAGCTCCTCGTCGGAGAGCCCGCAAGGAGACAGGCCGTTACCAACCCCGACGGAACAATCAAGAATGTCAAGAGGAAGATGGGAACATCCGAGAAGGTTACCGCA
The DNA here is from genome assembly GCA_963643255.1 of Candidatus Methanomethylophilaceae archaeon. Classification (GTDB taxonomy): domain Archaea; phylum Thermoplasmatota; class Thermoplasmata; order Methanomassiliicoccales; family Methanomethylophilaceae; genus Methanarcanum. Next base: position 190,347 of record CAVIIW010000001.1, on the reverse strand, counting down.
CTCGGCAAAGAGTACACGCCGCAGCAGATCTCCGCATTCATTCTCCAGAAGATGAAGAGGGATGCAGAGGCATACCTCGGAGAGACAATCGACAAAGCCGTCATCACCGTTCCCGCATACTTTGACGACAACCAGAGACAGGCAACCAAAGATGCAGGAGCAATTGCAGGACTCGATGTAGTCCGTATCATCAACGAACCTACGGCCGCAGCACTCGCATACGGTCTCGACAAGGGAAACGTTGCACAGAAGATCCTCGTGTTCGATCTCGGAGGAGGTACACTCGATGTCACAATCATGGACTTCAGCGACGGAGTCTTCGAAGTCATGTCCACATCCGGAGATACCAAACTCGGAGGATCCGATATGGATGAGGCCCTCACGAAATACGTGCTCGGCGAGTTCCAGAAGGAATCCGGTATCGATCTTTCTAAGGACAACACCGCATTCTGGAGAGTTCGCGAGGCATGTGAGAAAGCTAAGATCGAACTGTCCACAACAATGCAGACAGAAGTGAACCTTCCGTTCATCGCATCCGACGCAAGCGGACCGAAGCACCTGGTTCAGACAATCACACGCGCAAAGCTCGAGGAAATCGTCACACCTATCGTATCCCGCTGTAAGGGTCCGATTATGCAGGCACTCAGCGACGCTTCGCTCAATGTAGACGGAATCGACAAGATCATCATGGTCGGCGGACCGACAAGGATGCCCATCGTGCAGAACTTCGTCGAGAATATCGTCGGACCGAAGATTCAGCGCGGTATCGACCCGATGGAATGTGTCAGTATGGGTGCCGCAATCCAGGGAGCAGTCCTCTCCGGAGATGTGAAGGATGTTCTCCTTCTCGATGTTACGCCTCTGTCACTCGGTATCGAGACTCTCGGAGGAATCGCAACCAAGCTCATCGACAGGAACACCACAATTCCTACCAAGAAATCGCAGGTGTTCTCCACTGCACAGGACAACCAGCCCGCAGTTGAGATTCATGTGGTTCAGGGAGAGAGGGAGATGGCATGCGACAACACATCGCTCGGAAGATTCACTCTCGACGGAATACCCCCGGCACCCCGCGGAGTACCTCAGATCGAAGTCACCTTCGATATCGATGCGAACGGTATCATCAATGTGTCCGCAAAAGACAAGGGAACCGGCAAAGAGCAGAAGATCACAATCGCTTCATCCAACAAACTCTCCAAAGAAGAGATTGATCAGATGGTCAAGCAGGCTGAACAGTTCGCAGACGCCGACAAGAAGAAGCGTGAGGAAATCGAAGTCAAGAACCAGGCTGAGACCGCAGTTTACTCTGTCAAGAAATCACTCGACGAACTCGGAGACAAAGTCTCCAACGACGAGAGAGCGAAAGCGGAGGCTGCAATCAGCGATCTCGAGAACGCCAACAAATCCGGCAACATCGAAGACATCAAGAAAAAACTCGATGCCCTCTACAAAGCCATGGAGCCCATCTCACAGAAGGTGTACCAGCAGGCTCAGCAGCAGGGTGGCTGCGGATGCGGCGGTGCAGAGCAGCAACAGCAGAGCCGTGAAGGCGAAGCAAAGAAGGCCGACGGCGATTTCGTCGACGCCGACTACAAGATCGTGGATGACCAGTGAACGATATGCCCAGAGACTACTACGAAGTATTGGGTGTCGAGAAGACCGCGACGCCTGACGAGATAAAGAGTGCGTACCGCAAGCTTGCGCGTCAGTACCATCCGGATGTATCCAAGGAACCCAAAGAGGTTGCCGAGGAGAAGTTCAAGGAGATATCGGAGGCGTACGAGGTCCTGATGGACTCCGAGAAGCGTAAGTTGTATGATCAGTACGGTCATGCAGGGGTCAACGGGCAGTTCGGACAGGGCGGATTCAACTGGAACGACTTCACCCACCAGGAAGATATCAACGATATTTTCGGAGATATCTTCGGATCCATCTTCGGCGGGGGCTTCGGCAGGCAGCAGAGACGCAGCGGCCCCCGTTCCGGGGATTCCCTCGGATACGATATCGAGATTACACTCGAAGAAGCATTCAAAGGGAAGGAAGTGGAGATCAACGTGCCGCATTCCGTCAACTGTACGGACTGTAACGGTACGGGCGCGAAAGGCGGAGAGACGGAGACGTGCAGACAGTGCGGAGGAAGAGGACAGGTTCAGTCTGTCAGAAGAACTCCGTTCGGTCAGATGTCTTCCATTTCCGAATGTCCCAACTGTAACGGTACCGGAAGGTCTGCGAAAGAGAAATGCTCCACATGTCACGGACAGGGACGTCTTACCAAGAAGTCCAAGATCTCCGTCAAAATTCCTGCCGGAATCGACGACGATCAGAGAATCCGTGTTCCCGGTGCGGGCGATGCAGGTTATCAGGGCGGAAGACCCGGAGATCTGTATGTTGTGGTGCACATCAAGGAAAACAGCATGTTTGAGCGTGACGGACCCAACCTTTGGACAGGCGTGACGGTAACGTACCCTAAGCTTGTACTCGGAGGAGAGGCTCAGATTACGACAATCAACGGCGAATCCGTAATGCTGAAGATTCCCGCGGGAACGCAGGTGAATTCCGTGCTGAGAATGGCCGGATTGGGTATGCCCAGGCTTAACAGCACCGTACGCGGAGACATGTTCGTCCGTGTGAGAATCGAAGTTCCGAAGAAAGTCACCGAAATGGAGAAAGAACTTCTGAAGAAGCTCGACAGTACGGCCGGAACGTCCGAGAAGAAAACGAGAAAGAAAAGTCTCTTCAAATGAACGGTTACTGTGTCCCGTAAGGGGCACAGCCGTTTCCTTTTAACATTCTGGCACTGAGGTATTCAGTGTGTTTTTTGAAACTGTTGTTTTACACATAGTTTTGACATAAATCCCGAAATCCAACGGATGTCACGCCGTTTCCATGTGATAGTTATTAATCCAGCCCCAGATATTCGGAATCTGATGAGTGAAGAACAGGTGGTATTTACCTGCCCCAAATGCGGACAAGGCGCCGAACTGAGGTCCGGCTACGAGACATCCGTCATCTGCAAAGATTGCGGTGAGACCAAGATTGTCATGAGATTCCTGTCCAACGGCGATATCGAGACAGTGACCGAAGACACGGGAAAATACTACGAATTGGAACCCTCCGTGAGAGAGGCACTGAATGCCGTAGAATCCGCGAAAACGGATGCGGAGAAAGTAATTGCGCTTTCGCTGCTGTCCGACAGATACAGTGAAACCGGCAGGGAAGTCAAAGCCGAGAATCTCGCAAACGAAGTACTTGCCGGGATGTACAGATTGGCCGAAAAAGGCGACAGCGAGATGCTTTCACGTTACTTCAATCAGATTCCGATCTGTGCGGCCTTCGCAATCGCACGCGGTGACAACAAGACTGCCATGAACATCTATGCAGACGGTCTTGCACACGTAGGCGACAGCAGAACAATCGAAGTTGCTTCGATGAAGGTCAACTACGGATTCATCTGTACCATGAGAAAAGAACTCACCAATGCGGAAAAAGTCTTCAAAGAAGCATTGGAACTTACCGAAGAATGTTTCGCAAAAGGAGAGAAAGGCGACGATCCGTACCTTTTGGCAACGATTTACGATTCACTCAGACTCATCTCATCGAAGAACGGCCGTGCCGAAGAAGCGGAAGGCTATATGGAATCCGCACTCCGCGAGAGGAGAGAATTACTCAAAACCGCGCCTGTCACATCGGCAAGACTGATTGAATTGGCAGATTCGATAGGGTTCAAAGCGGAATCCGAAGAAAGGAAAGGAAATTCTGAGAATGCCGAAGCACTCATGAACGAAGCCGTGGAAATTCTCAAAGGATATCCGGACAACAAAGACGCATACGCAAACGCACTCATGAACCGCGCAAAATACCGTCAGATGAAGAATCCCGAAATGACGGAAGAATTCGGCGAAGAGATGAACGAAGTCATTCCCGCATTGGAAGCCGTCAGACTCAAAGACAAGAGAACATATGAGAATCTGGCACAGGCATACATGTTCAGGTCGATGATCCGCAGTTCCGACGATTTGGACGGTCTTTTGGAGGATCTTACAGGAGCATATGACAATCTTCACGTATTGGCCGAAACAGGCGATGTGAACGAAATGTTCTTCATGTCCACGGCACACTCGTATCTTGTTCTCCTGAATATGAAAGATCAGGAAAAGGCAAAGGAAGTACGCAGCGAACTTATGGAACTGGGTATTTCGCAGAGTGATCTTGACAGAGCTTCGAGGAGCACCGTAGGGAACATCAACTCCAAGAGCACGAGAATCGATTCCTCGGCTGTCCCGACCAAGCCCATACCGGGCAGAAGACTCAGAAGACAGGTCAAACACAAGGAGTGAGATCTTTGAAATTCATATTTTTCGTGGGAACAGCCGGAAGCGGTAAGAGTACACTTGTCAAAGCATTCAGGGATTGGTTGGGAAACAACGCAATCGACTGTATCACAGTCAATCTCGATCCCGGAGTCGATATGCTTCCGTACGATGCGGACATCGACATCAGAGAATGGGTTTCTTTGGATGAGGTCATGTCCGAATACAATCTCGGACCGAACGGCGCACAGATTGTCGCCGCAGATCTCATGGCTGTAAACATCAGAAAAATTACGGATATTCTCGACGGCGAGAAGACAGACTACGTTCTTGTCGACACGCCCGGACAGTTGGAACTGTTCGCATTCAGGGAGTCTTCGAATGTCATCGTTGAAGCATTCGGAAAGGACAGATCTATGGTGATTTATCTCTCGGATCCTATGCTCTGCAAAACATCCAACGGATTCGTATCGAATATGGTTCTTTCTTCACTGGTTGAATTCAGGCTGCAGTTGCCTACGGTCAACATCCTCACGAAGGCAGATCTCATAAAAGACGAGGAAAAAGAAAAAATGATCTCATGGTTCGAGAATTCGGATTCACTGTATGACGATCTTCTCGACAACGATTCGAATCCTCAGACTGTCGTCGGTACGGAACTGTTCAAAGCGGTCGAGAGCATCGGCATATTCGGTCAGATGCGCGCAGTGTCAGCTACCGAAAACACAGGATTGGAAGACATTTATGCCGCAGCGCAGATGGAATTCTTCGGCGGCGACGATTCCGATCCGGAAGATAACGAATGATTCTGCGGGATACCTTTTCGGTATCCTGCAGTCATCCGAACATGTACGCGGGAGCCTGCTTGACTTTGTTTCTGCCGGCTTCGAGTACTTTCTCTTTTGCTTTGAGGAAATCGTCCATTTTGACGCAGTCGCGTCCGTCTCTGATTGTGAGCATACCCGCTTCGGTACAGATCGATTTGATTTCCGCACCGGACACACCTTCGGTGGCTTCCGCGAGTTTTCTCGCGGAGATTTCTCCGTCGATGTTCATGTGCGCAATGTGAATCCTGAATATCTGTTCCCTTCCGTCGACGTCGGGGAGACCGATTTCGACGATACGGTCGAATCTTCCGGGTCTGAGCAAAGCATCATCGAGAATATCGGGACGGTTGGTTGCACCGATAATCTTGACGTTACTCATAGGTGTGAATCCGTCAAGTTCGGATAACAGCTGCATAAGTGTTCTCTGAACTTCTCTGTCTCCCGATGTGGTGGAATCCAATCTCTTTGCACCGACGGAATCCAATTCATCGATGAATACGATACTCGGAGCCTTCTCTTTTGCGAGTTCGAAGAGTTCACGTACCAATCTCGCACCCTCTCCGATGTATTTCTGCACTAATTCGGAACCTACGAGTCTGATGAACGTTGCCTCTGTGGCATTTGCAATCGCTTTCGCCATCAGAGTCTTACCTGTTCCCGGCGGACCTACAAGGAGAACTCCTTTGGGAGGTTCGATACCGACTTTTGCATAAAGTTCGGGTCTGAGCAGAGGATCTTCGACTGCTTCGCGTAATTCCACGAGCTGTTTCTCGAGTCCGCCGATGTCTTCGTAGCTGATATCGGGTTTGTCGATGATTTCCGCTCCGGTAACAACGGGGTCCAATGACTGCGGGAGAACATCCATAACAGCCAGAGACTGTTTGTTAAGCGATACTCTGGCACCTGTTACAAGTTCCTCTTTCGGACAGTATGTGGAAATGCCCACAACAAAATCCGGCCCTGTGGAACTTTTCACCGCAACACGGTTGTTCGGAAGGATGTCTTTCACGGTACCGATGATAAGCGGAGGAGTTTTCATTCTCTCTAGTTCGGTCCTGACTTTGGCGAGATCTTTCTGCACCTTAAACAGCTCGCTTTCGGCGTAGCGTTTCTCGCCCTCCATGTTCTGGAGGTCTTCCATGAGCCTGACGTTCTTCTCTTCGAGTGATATGATCTTCGCCTTCAGTTCAGATGTCAAATCGTCATTCCGGGAATCGCTCATGGTATCATCCTTCTGATGACGGTTTATCTGTGAGCTGTTATAATACCGTTACTGAATGGAATTCTCTTTCAACCGCAGTCTTAAATTATTAGTTGGCACATAGGCGGACACATGATCTGCGAAATGTGCGGCAAAGAGGTGCCGGCGACAAGACCGGTTTTCATCGAAGGTACAAAACTTGACGTCTGCCCCAACTGTTCGAAGTTCGGCGATGAGCACAGGGGATCTCCCACAAAAGGATCCGCTCCTGCGCCGAGTGCACAGGTAATCGAGCAGAGGCTTCAGAGACGCGAACAGCGTATGCAGGTCAAGGATGTCTACCGCGGTACTGAGACAGTGGAACTCATCGACGATTACGGCGGAGAGATCAGAAAGGCCCGCATGAACAAAGGCATGGATCTGGAACAGTTCGCTGCATCGATTCTCGAAAAGAAGGGAACCATTGCAAAAATCGAATCAAACGATCTTGTTCCCAACGACAAGCTTGTCAAGAAACTCGAGAAAGCTCTCGATATCAAGCTCACTGAGTCTGTGTCGACAGGCGGAAAGATCGGCGGCGGTCAGAACACAAAAATGACCCTCAACGATTTCATCAAGAAGAAGTGAATCTTCTTTCACTTCTTCGAAACCGCTTCGTAAACACGGTCTGCGAGATGGGTTATGTCCACTCCCGCATCTCTGAGTACGATTAATCCGGCGACCAAAATGTCCACATTCAGTGCTTTCTGAAGAGCATTGGCCGCGGACATGAAGTCCCTTTTCTCTATGTTTGCATTCATCGATTCCGATATAAGCAGAGATAAGAGATTCTCGGGTTGCGGCGCCGCCTCTTTCTTCGGCGGTGCGCTGACGCCTTTTCTGACATTGCTTATCAAAGATTCAGACGGTCTGTATGCAACGGGGACATTCACATCGGATACATCGAAACATGCTTCGAGGTACTCCCCGTTCTTTTTGAAAACAGCGGAACTTAAGAGTGCTGCAAGAAGTTTCTTGGCATCACTGTACGGCATCCAATGATAGTCCATTGATACGCCCATGAGGAATTCGTTCTCTGTGACTACCGTTTTACCTTTGTTCCTCAGGAACGCGGCTGCGCATACGGTGAGTTCGTCTGTCATCGGTAAGTACAGATACTCATGGGATAATAACCCGTCGGAACAGGGACAAGTGTCACTGCGGAACAGCGCTCTTACCTTCTTTTATAGAATAATGAAAGCGGAACACCGTTTTCAAACAGCAAGCTTTATAAGTAGAACCCTAATATCCGAAATACTCCGGTTATGGTGAACTATGAAGTACACTAGGTTTGAGAAGGCTAGGATCATCGGTGCAAGAGCGCTTCAGATTTCGTTCGGTGCACCCGTTCTCGTAGATGTTCCGGCAGAAATGCTGGATCCGATAGACATCGCCATGCTGGAATTCGATAGAGACCTGGTCCCTATCACAGTCATTAGAGAATGAGGTTTACACATGAGTGAAGCGGAGAACACCGACTTATTGGTCGCCGAGGATATCTACCTGACATCCGGCGTACACATCGGCACACAGCAGAAAAGCGCTGACATGAAGGATTTCATCTACAAGGTCAGGCAGGACGGACTCTACGTCCTTGACGTCAAGAAAACCGACGACAGGATCAGGGCAACCGCAAAATTCCTTGCCCGTTTTGACCCCAGGAGGATCCTCGTCGTTTCAGCGAGGCAGTACGGACAGAGGCCCGCAAGAGAGTTCTCAAAGGCCATCGGAGCACCTGCATTCGCAGGCCGTTTCGTCCCCGGAACCCTTACCAACCCTATGAACGCAGGATTCGTCGAGCCCGAAGTCATCCTCTGTACAGACCCCGCCGCAGATAAGCAGGCACTCAAAGAGGCAATCGACATCGGAATCCCGATCATCGCAATGTGCGATGCAAACAACGAGACCAGGAACGTCGACCTCGTCATCCCCACAAACAACAAGGGAAGACGTGCACTCGCATGCATCTACTGGGTTCTCACAAGGGAAGTTCTTCTCGCAAGGGGAGACCTTAAGGATCCCGCAGATTTCACAATGGAAATCGAGGATTTCGAATCCAAGCTCTGATTATTCAGAACTCAAACTTTTTCCTTCTCAAACCCCATATAACTTCTATGAGATATCCCGCTGTCGCAGGCAGATTCTATCCGGCCGACAAGGCCGCATTGTCTGAAAGTATCAGATCATGTTTTGAGCACCCTCTCGGTCCCGGAAAAATCGGAGAGTGTACAGGAAAGAGGGAAATCAAAGGTGCCGTGGTCCCTCATGCGGGTTATCAGTGTTCCGGAATGAATGCGGCACATGTGTACAAAAGCATCGCGGAAGACGGATTTCCGGATGCGTATGTGGTTATCGGACCGGATCATTACGGCATTCCGTTTCCTTCCGTTCTCTGCGATGAGCCGTATCTGACACCTTTCGGCGAATGTAAGATCCACATGGGCATTGTAGACAGGTTATCTCATGACATACCCGTGATGGCGGAAGCACACAGATTCGAACATTCGATTGAAGTGGAAGTGCCTTTCATACAGTATATCGACCCGAATGCGAAGATTGTTCCGCTGATTATGAGCGATCAGAGGATGGAAACGGCGGAACATATCGGAGAACTGATCCATAAGGCGTGTGAAGGTTATGATGTAATTGTGATTGCATCGAGCGATATGTCCCACTATGTCCCGAAACCCGTCGCATCGGCAAACGATAAGATGTTCATGGACAGAGCATGTTCTTTGGATATTCCGGGGATGTATGAAGTCATATCGAGATACGGTGTGAGTGCCTGCGGATACGGACCGATTGCGGCAATGATTGCCTCCGTAGAACCTTCCGAAGGTACACTGCTGAAATATTCCGATTCATACGATTCTCTGAATTATCAGCCTGATTCCGTCGTAGGATATGCATCTGCGATATTCCGTAAAATATAATAGCAATGTCAAAATGTATATTATCTATTAACTCACATGAACATTTATGGTTGATAACAATCAGAAGTTCTGTGTCCACTGCGGCGCAGTACTTGATGACGGTGCCGCATTCTGCAAGAACTGCGGTGCAAAAGTTGAGGAGCAGACATCGTTCTGTGTCCGCTGCGGAGCGGAGCTTGAGCCGGGTTCTGCAGTCTGCAATGCCTGCGGTACGCCTGTCGGCGGAGTTTCGGAACAGCCCAGAAATCCTTATTCATCAATGGAAGTTGCGGAAGCTAACAGCCGTCTGACTGTTGTGGGTATTTTCTGCGCATTGTATGCGGTAATTGCGCTTATTTCGGGAATTTACATACTGATGGGTACGGATCAGGTTGTGAATCAGCTTGTTTCCGATCCTTCCTGGCCCGATACTGTGCAGCAGCTCGTCGATGCAGGCCTTGTAAAGGATTCCGCAGAAGTCGAGAACCTTATCAGGAGTGCCCTTTCCGGCATGGGGTATATTTCTATTATCATAGCGATTACGTCGGCGATTCCCGCAATTACATCATTCACGAAGAAAGGATACGTTATCGGTTTGATTGCACTGATTGTATGTACAATCCTCTCGACATCGTTTATCCTCGGACTCATCGTCGGTATCATCATCATTGTGATGTACTGCAAGTCCAAAAGTGCGTTCGTGTCGTGACCTCAACAAACACATTTCAATGATACTGGCCCCCGAAAACGGGGGTCGGTGTCGGACACTATTTATCCAACCAATGTTCTGGACAGTCTATGGAGGACGACGGGACACACATTTTCTGTTCCAACTGCGGAAAGGAACTGTCGAAATACTACAAGTATTGCCCTGAGTGCGGTGTGAGAATCGTATACGATACAAATATCGACGATTTCAGGCCGTTGTTCCGTACCACGTCCGAAATCCGTTTGAATTGGGCAACGGTGTTGTTGGGAGTGTTCGGTTCTTTCTCTCTGCTGATGTCGATACTGATGATGTTTTTTACAGACAGTGTCATCGATGTCATTCGTACGCTGATAGGCGAGAGCAATTGGAAGGACATCATAAAAACGTTGGGCGTGACTCCGTTGGATATGAAATTATCTCTGCAGAGTGTCGGAACGTGTCAGATGATAACAGGCATATTTTCATTGATTTCTATGTATCTGTGTCTTCACCGCGTGCATTTCATCTGGGCGTTCGCTTTTGCGATTGCATCATCGTTCACAATTCTGATGGGTGTACTTTTCGTGCCGAGAGTTGCGAGCGTTTTGATGTGGACAATATCGATGATTCAGTTCGCCGCAGGATTGCTTGTGTCCGCTGCGGTTTACACTTCAAGGGATCAGTTCCCGGATATGTGGCTGACATGAAAAAAAGTGTGACAGGGCACGGAGCCCCGTCACTGTTCATATGATTTTAAGGAAGTTCAGATTGGGTTCGTAGACGAGACCCTTATCCATGAGTGCGCTGGAAAGTTCTTCGACTTCTGTTTCGGAGATTCCTTCCGCTTCCGCACGTCTCTTGATTTCGTCGACGGGAACACCGCGGGGATCTGTGTCGAGTTCCTGAAGGATTCTGAGGATGATATCTTCCTTGTCTTCCGCGTTCTCGGCGGGTGCGTTGGACATCCTGTTGCTGGGGATGTCCATCTCATCCGGAAGATCGCTTTCGTTCTCGGGAAGACCGAGGTCGATTTCCTCATCCGGAAGCAATGCCCTCAGTGCCGACTGAATGCACTTCAGGTACTTCGTAGAATCCGGGATGCCGTATGTATCGAGTGCCAGCGTAATATTCTCGGCATCATGTGCAGGGAATCCTTTCTGTTTCAGCATATCCGCCGTGGCATCGGGAACCAGGAGGGCTTCCCTCATTCTCAGGAGTCTGTCCCACATGGATCTTGCGGCTTCAAGCATCCAGACATTACGCTGTTCCTCGGTGATGTTCATGATGCGTTCCGGGCGTACGGATACGAAGGTGCGTCCGTCGTTTGTAGTGTACGTTTTGATTTTTCCGACAACCGCAACAAGCGAAGGTGCATCTAAGGTAGCCATGGCGGCTGCGGCTTCGGGCTGATACCTTCCGACACTGATGTAGTAGTTTCCGGAGGGGTCGTTGATTCTTCCGTTCCACAGAGGTTCGGATTCGGAACCTTTGTTTTCCACATCTGTAAGAACACCGGCAATCAGCACTCTGTTCACGGATGTTCCGAGGGGTGTGAGCACATGTGCAGGCGATTTCTCGTCGGTACCTCTTCTCTCCAACGTAGAAGAGTTGAGTTCTCCCGGGAAGAGTCTCCATGCTGTCTCTCTTGCCATCATAATTTCTCCTCCATTTCCTTAAGGAGTTTGGCAGCTTCCGCTTTGATATCCGTTTTATCTTCGTCTGCTTCGTCCGCAATCATCGTCGGTCCGAAATCATCGATTTTCACGTTACCGCGGACGGAAATTCTTTTCATCATTATCTTGTCCGCCATTTCCGTCGCAACCATTCCGGTTCCGCGTGCTTTTGCGAGATCGGTTGCCATTTTGAGTGTGACACCTGTAAGCTTCTCGGTGAGTGCACGGTTTACGATAATGCTCATTGAACCTGTTCCGTCATCTACGGAGAGTTTCATCCTGAGATCGGGGACGGGGTTGTCCTGCATTCCGTGTGCAGAGCACCCTGTATCGAGGATCGAACGGTTGCATATGGGACATCTTTTAATCAGTCCGCTTCCCGCTTTCACATCTACGACGGTACCTTTGATTGTGATATCGACTCCGCCGCCGTTTGTCACAATGTCTCCGATTGTTCTTTCTTTGCTCCTGCCGATGGATCCTTCGTCGAAAGTATCGTCGACTCTGCATACTTCGCATCTGTCGCCGAAGTTGAGCTGAGGAATACTCTGCCATGAACGGACGTATGCGTTTTTCACGCAGATTGTTTCACCCGCTTTTAGACCGAAATCGTTCCATGCCGAGAACTGAATTTTGCCGGTATCGTCGGCAATCATTCCGGAATAGACTGTTTTCTGCTCTCCTTTGACGTTGACCTGTCTGCTTTCGGTGCTCAGAATACGCCCCGTTACGGTAACGTTTCCGGAGTTTTCTTTGATTTCTCCGATTTTTATCTCAGATGCCGAAAGGGAAATTTCTCTTTCCGGGAGATCGATCTTTACATCGTCCGCTTTGACAATACTGCCTCTCTGTCCGATGTTGATCTGAACCTTGTCATTCCATTTTCTGGTATAACATCCGTTGAATCTGTAAACCGCACCTTTCTCAAGTTCCGGGGGGTTTTCCCACACCGTAAACGAGGCACTTCCTGTCTCATCCGCAATAATACCTGATGAGATGTTCTTCGGAGTTCCTTTGACAGTAATGTCTTTCTTTTCGGCGTAGACAACCTTCGCAACGATGTTTACGTTGGGTTCCGTACCCGTAAGCTCGGAAATCTTCTTGTTCTGTGCTTCGCCGTTGCCGACGGAAGCATCGTTTTTCACATCGATTTCGGCATCCGTTTTCTCCGCGGATCCTTTCTGACCCATGTTGAGCTGTACCTTATCGTTCCACTTCTTGGTGTAGCAGCTCTTGAATCTGTAAACTGCGCCTTTCTCAAGCTCCGCATTACCGTCCCAGATTGTGAGATTCGTTTTTCCGGTATCATCTCCGATGAATGCGGATACAATCTGTTTCGAATTTCCTCTGGCGCTGATTGTTCTCTTATCGGAAGTCAGTACTTTCGCGATAACATCGACGTTCTGTTCGGTGCCGTTGAGGTCTGCGATTTTCTTCACCACGGCATCCGCCGTGACGAAATCCAATGTAGGTCCTCCGTGTTTCCTTATGATTCCTCTCTTCGCTTCTTCCGGTGACATACGGTATGTTTCCGTATACTTCCTGAATTCTGCGATGAGTTCGCTGTCGTCGACTTTTTCGGTCAGCACCCTTTTGATTTCTTCTATGTGGGGTGTTATTTCATTCATTTCCATACTATCGACTCCTTTCAGAGGAGCACCTTGTCAGTGCCTGTATCCCTCTTGTATTCTAACTATATAAGGATGACAGAGAGGTCTCCGATTGATGATATATGTATCTCGGAAAGAATACGGATTTCATATGTATACATGAAATAATCGCATAATGATGGCGTTATCTTTAAATTATGTTCCCTATAATTCGATAATCGTAATATGTACAGACTCATCGCGAGCGACCTCGACGGTACGTTACTCGGACCGGACGGAGAACCCACGAAGGATTTGGCAGATGCCGTCGGGAAGCTTCAGAGAAAAGGAATTCATTTCGCAGCAGCGTCCGGAAGGATGTATACCTCTCAGAAAATGACGGTTGAGAAAATTTGTACTTCCTATTCTGTGATTGCATACAACGGATCGTTCATTGTCTGTGAAGACGGTACAATCACGAAACGGCGTATCGATGCGGAAACCGTGAGGGGAATAGTCGGATACTGTTACGTCCGCGGATATTATGTGCAGTGCTATTACAACGGAGCCATACGCACGAAAGAGGACTGCCCTCTGCTCAGAAGCGATCCGGATTCCCGTATTGCGGAAATTCAGTTCGGAAATCTGCTGGAAACAGAAGCGAAACCTTCTCCGAAGATTGTCATACTTCCGGGACTGGAAAATGTGCCTGCCGTTATATCGGATATCAAATCGATGTATCCCAAACTTTACGTGACACAGTCCGGACCGCATGTCATCGAAATTATGCCGAATGGTGTCAATAAGGCGAAAGGTCTCGAAAGTATATGCGAGTGTTTGGGCATAAAAAGCGACGAAGTCATAGCATTCGGCGACGGGATGAACGATATCCCGATGATAAGGTGGGCGGGATTGGGCGTTGCCGTAGGCAACGCACCCGATGACGTGAAAAAAGCCGCCGGAAAAGTATCGTCAGGAAACGGTCCCGACGGTGTTCTCGAAGTGCTCAGAGACGTATTTCCGGATATTCTGAAATGAAATCCGGTTCGGCATCTGGGTTTGTACCGGTGCTGTGTTCAATATGTTCGCACGATTACGTTTATATCGATGAATGCGATAAGACGTTATGGTCCCGAAGAAGAGAATCGACGAAATTTTGGACGGATACGATCTCAACGACATTACGATTGCAACACTCTGTTCTCACTCGTCTCTTCAGATTTTCCACGGGGCACGTAAGATGGGATTCAAGACATTGGGTCTTACCATCAAACACGATACAAGATACTACGATGCATTCCCGCTCGCAAAACCTGACGAGATTATAAAATACAAGGATTTCGAGGACATGGAGTCTAGGGTTCAGGAACTCTACGACCGTAACGTCATCATCATTCCCCACGGATCTTTCGTCGAATACATGGGGCCGAAGAGATTCGAAGACTATGAGGTACCGGTTTACTGCAACCGTTCCGTTCTTCAGTGGGAATCCGACAGGGACATGGAAAGACAGTGGCTCACATCCGCCGGAATCAATATGCCCCGTATCTTCACCGATGCAAGAGAAATCAACGAACCTGTGATGGTGAAATACCACGGAGCGAAAGGCGGAATGGGATATTTCATCGCAAAGGACTATCCCGATTTCAAAATGTCCATCGACAACAGTATGCCTTATTCGATTCAGGAATACTGTCTCGGTACCAGGTATTATCTGCACTTCTTCTACTCTCCGTTCAAGAACGACGGTTACAAGCTCAAGAGAGGAGGATCTTTGGAGATGCTGTCAATCGACAGGCGTGACGAGAGTAACATCGATGAGATGTACAAACTCGGTTCCATCGAGGATGCGAAGCGTCACGGACTCTATCCTTCATTCGTCGTAACAGGAAATACTCCCGCAGTGCTGAGGGAATCCCTTCTTCCGAAGGCGTTCACCATGGCGGAGAACGCAGTCGAGAGATCATACGAACTCTTCGGCGGTATGTGGGGTCCGTTCTGTCTGGAAACAGTCGTGAACGATAAGCTTGAGTTCAAGGTCTTCGAGATTTCCACAAGAATCGTCGCGGGAACCAACCCGTTCATCTCAGGTTCTCCGTATGCCGATCTGATCTATCCCGGACTGAGTACCGGCGGAAGAATCGCCATGGAGATCAGGGATGCGGTCAAGAGCGGCCACATAAAGGACCTTATGACCTGATTCATTCTCACGGAATAATCCCGGGTCTGCTCCCCGTATTATTTATCAGTGATGCGATTATACCGCATTATAATACGGTGAGATTATGGTTTCACAGAGACTGAATGCGGTTCCTCCCTCGGGTACCGTGGCAATATCCAACCTCGTAAGCGAGATGAAGGCAAGCGGCATCAATGACATTATTTCATTCTCATTGGGAGAACCGGATTTTGCCACTCCCGGCAATATTGTCGACGCGGCTGTAGATTCACTGCACAGAGGATTCACACATTACACCCCGTCAATGGGACTTCCCGATCTGAAGAAAGCAATCGCGGAATCCACAAAAGCAAGGAACGGTATTCCCTGCGGACCGCAGAATGTTCTTGTCACGCCTACGAAACAGGCTATCTTCATGTGGGCACTGGCATATTTGGATCCCGGGGACGAAGTAATCATTCCCGACCCTGCCTGGGTTTCTTATGAAGCCGTAGTTCTCCTCGCAGGTGCAAAGCCCGTGTATGTTCCCACATACTTCGAGGAAGGCTATGTGATCAATCCCGACAGAGTACGCGAAGCGATCACACCCAAGACAAAAGCAATCATCATCAACTCACCTTCCAACCCCACAGGCGCAGTGCAGCCCGAGGAAACCCTCAGAGCTATCGCAGACATATGTGTGGAAAAGAATCTCATCGTTCTTGCAGACGAAATTTACGAGCACATCCTCTACGAAGGAAAGCATGTTTCATTGGCATCCATGCCCGGAATGTGGGAGCGCACATACACCGTATCCGGACTTTCCAAGACATACGCAATGACCGGATGGAGGATCGGCTGGCTCATTGCGGATGATGTGAAATCTATCAACAAACTGCAGTCACATTCAATCACATGCTGTACCTCCTTCGTTCAGGAAGCGGCAATTGAAGCAATCAACGGACCTCAGGAAGCGAAGTTCGCTATGGTTAAAGAATTCAAGAAACGCCGTGACCTGGCACTTGACCTTCTTTCCGAAATCAAAGGTCTCGAATGCAACAGGCCTGCAGGTGCGTTCTATCTCTTCCCCAGGTACAACAAAGACATTCTCTCCAATAAGGTTGCGGAAGCACTCCTTCAGCAGGGACATGTCGCAGTCACACCCGGAAGGGCATTCGGACCCTGCGGAGAAGGTTCCTTCAGGATGTCCTACGCAGCAAGCGAGGAAGACATCACCGAAGGTATCGCCAGGATGAAGAAGGTCCTCGAAAGCCTCTGATAAAAATACCGTATACGCGGGTCGCGCGCGCAACCTTCTTTATAGGAGGTCGTGTTAACAGTGGTAGCCAGCCGTCGCTATGCCGACGGAATACGTCAAATCAGGGATAGAAATGAGCAGACAACTCTTCACCGTAGGGCCCGTGCATGTCGCACAGGAGACCCTTCAGGCAATGACCGAGCCGATGATTACGCACAGATGCAAGGAATACAAGGCCCTGCACGGTGCAATCGTAGAGAAACTGAGGAAGGCACTCAAAACCGACGATGATATTTTCCTTGTCGGAGGATCGGCAACCGTCCTCATCGAAGGTGCGGTCAGAAACGCAGTTTCCGAAAAATGTCTGGGCATTTCCAACGGTTCATTCGGTAACAGACTGATCGAATGCGCCACAGCCAACGGAAAATCCGTTGAGGAAGTCCACGTCCCCTGGGGCAAAGCAATGAAACCCGAGGATATCGAGGGCAAAGTAACGAAAGACATCGAAGCGGTCACATGGGTGAGCAACGAATCTTCAACAGGAGTTCTCAGCAACAGTACCGCACTCGCAGAGGAAGTCAGGAAACAGAATCCCGACTCGCTGATCATCGTGGATGCGGTCACATCCGCCATGGCTGCGGATCTCGATCTTCCGAAACTCCGTCCCGATGCAATGGTCTTCGGAACACAGAAAGCACTCGCTCTCCCTCCGGGACTCGCAATCGCAGTTGTAAGCGACAGAATCATCGAGAAATCCAAGAACGTGAAGAATAAAGGATTCTACACCGACTTCGTAAAACTCAAGAAGAACGCCGACGAGAACTATGCCCTGACGACGCCGCCCGTATCCCTGATGTACGCACTCGACTACCAGTTGGACAAAATCCTCGCCGAGGGTATGGAACACAGGTACAAGAGACACATCGAAATGGCTTCGATGGTCGAGAAATGGGCAGATGAAAAATTCAACGGACTGTTCCCCGAAGAAGGATACAGGTCCAAGACAATCGGTGTGGTCAACCGCGGAGACCTTGATTTCGACACATTCCACGCAAAGCTCAAGTCCAAAGGATACGAGATTTCCAACGGATACGGCGATGTCAAAGGATCCACGTTCAGGATCGGACACATGGGCGACATAACGCCTTCCATGCTCAGGGAGCTCCTCTCTGCCATGGATGAAGTATTGGAGGAGATGCAATGACAATGAAGATATTGGTTTCGGATCCGCTCTCTGACGACGGACTTAAGATTTTGAAAGATTCAGGCATGGTTGTAGATGTGAAAACAGGACTCTCCGAGGACGAGCTCTGCGGAATCATCGGCGATTACGACGGACTGATCATCAGAAGCGGTACAAAGGTCACCGCAAAAGTGATCGATGCAGGTAAAAACCTCAAAGTAGTCGGACGTGCAGGTGTCGGTGTCGATAACGTCGATGTTCCCGCAGCAACCGAGAAAGGAATTCTTGTCATGAACACACCTGCGGCAAACACACTTTCCGCAGCCGAGCACACATGCGCAATGATTATGGCATTGGCGAGAAACATTCCTCAGGCACACATGTCCATGCACAAGGGTGAGTGGAAGAGAAGCAAATTCACAGGAATCGAACTCAACGGAAAGACACTCGGTATTATCGGTGTCGGCCGTGTCGGAAGCGAAGTCGCAAGGCGCCTCAAACACTTCAACATGGAATTCCTCGGATACGATCCCTATCTTCCTAAGGAGGTTGCGGAAGAAGTCGGTGTTAAGCTCACAACATTGGAAGATGTCATCGAGCACTCCGATATTATGACAATCCACACACCTCTTCTCCCCGACACAAGGGGAATGATCAACCTCGATCAGTTCAAGAAGATGAAGCCCAACGCAATGCTTGTCAACGTTGCACGCGGAGGAATCGTTGTCGAAGACGATCTTTACACAGCACTCAAAGAGGGAATCATCAAAGGCGCAGCATTCGACGTATGGGAGCACGAACCTCTCAGCGAAGACGAAATGAAGCTCCTTGAGTTGGACAATCTTATTGTTACACCCCACCTCGGCGCATCCACCGTGGAAGCACAGGAGAGGGTTGCCGTGGAAGTCGCGGAAGCAGCAGTCAAATTCCTCAAAGACGGAATCATTACCAATGCAATCAACGCACCCCGCGGAAAATTGGATCCCGAAATCGCTCCGTTCCTTCCCCTGGCACGTGACCTGGGATGCATCGCACAGCAGCTCGTAGGCGGACCCGTCAAGAATATGGAAGTCATCTACAGCGGACCTGTTTCCCGTAAAGATACCAAGAGAATCGGAATCTTCGCAGTAATCGGTGTTCTCAACAGGATCATCGGAAGAGAAGCCAACATGATCAATGCGGTTTCCATTGCAAAGAGTAAGGGAATCACATACAAAGAGTCCAAGATCGATGATTCCACACCCTACGATGCAGTCGAGGTCAGACTCGAGGACACCGAAGGAAAGATTACGGAAGTCAAAGGATGTGTCTTCGCAGATGTACCCCGTTTGATTAAGCTGAACGGATACACACTCGATATGCCCCTTCAGAGCGACATCTTCGTAGCACGCTACAAAGATCAGCCCGGAGTCGTCGGTGCAGTCGGAAAGGCATTCGGAGACAACAACGTCAACATCGGTCAGATGGCCGTCGCAAGGAACGAGCCCAAGGGCACCGCAGTGATGGTTCTCACAGTGGACCATGATGTTACCGACGATGTTGCAAAGAAGGTCATCGACGCAGCCGGTTTCGAGAAAGCGAAGTTCATCAAACTCTGAACGGTGATACAATGAGGAGCATCGTGACCGTTGACGAACTGACCCAGGCGATCAAGAACAGCCCCAACAACGAAGGTATTCCGGAAGAGGCTGCGTACGAACTTGCGCACCACGTCCTGAACTTCTTCGGTTACTCAGACAGAATAATCGACAATATTCTGGAACCCGCCGACCGTGACGCATTCTACATGCTTGAGGATGCGACAATCCTTACCACTGAGAGAGAGGAAACCACTCTCTACGACGGAAGGGAATGGAGAATTCACTACTGGCTGTTCAGGAGAGAGAAAATTCAGGATCTCATCGACGGTCTTATCAAAAAGAAGGCTGAGGAGGAAGAGCGCGATACCACATACGACGACCTCCCCGATGATATCTGGGAACGCGGAAACACAGCCTGAAGTCCCGGGGATACCCCCGGGACCGTTCGGCGACCCCCTTTTCTATACTTATATACTACCGAATTCTACCGCATACTATGGCGGATATGTCGCTGTTCCCGTACGTCCCGAGAGGAGAACAGGAACAATTGGTCGGTTTCATCAGAGATGCAGTAGCCGACAGGCGCAATGCCGTCATCGAATCCGGTACGGGTACCGGTAAAACAGTCTGTTCTCTTGTGGGTGTTCTGAGCGATCAGATGTACCACAAATCCAAGGTGCTGTATCTCACAAGAACAAAGTCCCAGCAGAAGCAGGTCATTGCGGAAGCCCGTAAGATCAACAGCATACGCAGCGTGTTCTGCATGGCAATCCAGGGAAGAGGCCCCACCACATGTCCCATGATGGGAACCGATTCGGAGATTGCGTCGGGTTCTCCCGACGAACTGTCGAAATGGTGTTCCGAATTCAAGAAAAAGAAAGGAACGGAGAAAGGGTGCCCGTTTTTTGATAAGATTGATACAGTCGATATCGACCGTTTCGTAGCCGGTCTGAGAAAAAGTATGCCTGAACCCGAGACTTTCCGTAAAATGTGTCTCGATATGGGTGTATGCCCGTACGAAATGAGTAAACTCGTGCTTCCGTTTGCGGATGTTGTCTGCGCACCGTATCCTTTTCTTATTATTCCGGCGGCAAGGTTGGCTTTCCTTGAGTGGATGGATGTTTTGATGTCGGATTTGGTGATTATTGTGGATGAAGCCCACAATATGCCGGATTATCTCCGTGATGCAATTACGTCCGAATACACGAAACACGCATTGGATTTTGTTGACAAAGAGGCGAAGGAATGGGACAACCCCGTTGTTTTCCAGGATTTGCGCGTGACGGATATCACCGAAGCGATGCGCGTATGTTTTTCCGTGGCTGCGGAAGAATACCTCAAAGACGATGACGGTTTGATTCCTCCGTATTTCCTTCAGGAGGAACTGATGTCGCGTCTTGCCGTGACGTCGCATTCACTGACTGTTATATGCAAATCATTGATAGATTTGGGAGAAATCGTAGTTCAGGCCAAGAAAGAGCTGAGAAAACTTCCCAGGTCTTACATGAGATCGCTGGGAGCATTCCTTCAGAGATGGATGGAATGCGAAGACGAATGTTTCGCGAAACTCATCAACGGCGGGGAAAATCCTTCCTTCGAAGCATACTGTATGGACCCGTATTTTGCAGCCGAACCGTTCAGAGACTGCAGATCTTCGATTCATATGTCCGGTACGCTGGAACCTTTGGAAGAGTATGTCGAGGAGCTGGGTCTTGAAGGTGCCGCAATCCGCAGTTTCATGTCCCCTTTTGATCCCGCGAATCTGCTTACGCTGTACGACGACTCCGTGACAACAAAACACGACGAAATGATGAGAGATCCCGGGATGATTTCACGTTTGGAAGAAAACACCGTGCGTATTGTAAAGTCCGTTGTGAAGAACACCGCCGTGTTCTTCCCGTCTTACGATATGATGAACCATTTCCTCGTAGACGATGTTCCGGAGAGGATGGGGCGTGATCTCTACGTTGAGAAGAGAGGTATGTCCCAGACGGATCTGATGGAAACCGTGGACAATTTCCGCACGTCCGAAGGAAGTGTATTATTCGCTGTCGCAGGCGGAAGGATAAGCGAAGGATTGGACTTCCCCGATAAGGATCTGGAACTAGCGGTTTTGGTAGGTATCCCGTATCCGTATCCCACAGCGAAACTGGAATCTTTGATACGTTATGCAGACTACAGATTCGGTCACGGTTGGGAACACGCTGTGAAATCCCCCACAATCAGAAAAATGAGACAGGCCCGCGGAAGACTGATAAGGTCGGAGACCGACCGCGGTGTATGCGTGATTTTGGATTCGAGAGCATCTTCCCTTGCGGGATTGGGCACCGACGGATGTTATGACATAATAGGCAGAATAAAGAGATTCTTTGACTGCTGATTTCCGGGCCCGAAGGCCCGGATGAAAAGTTTCAGTGACAGCAGCATTCACAGCCGCAGCCGCATTCGTCTTCGTTTACTTCCGCATGCAGAAGATTCGAGAACGAACCTTTTCCGAGTATACGCACGGAATTCAGTACAAGGATGAGCATCATACCTACATCCGCGAACACTCCTGCCCACATCATTATGAGTCCCGACATGGCAAGAATCATGAATCCGAACTTTACGACCAATGCGGCAATGACATTGACCCAGACAGTCTTCATCACTCTCTTGGAGAGGTTGATTGCGAAGGGAATCTTGAACGGTTCGTCGGACATTATGACAACATCTGCAGCTTCGATAGCCGCATCCGATCCGATGCCTCCCATAGCAACTCCGACATCCGATCTTGCAAGCGAAGGCGCATCGTTGATTCCGTCTCCGACGAACATCAGTTTCTTTTTGCCTTCGGGGTCGATGTAACTTTCTACCTTCTCGAGTTTGTCGCCCGGAAGCATATCTGCATGTATTTCATTGATACCGATCTTCTCGGCAACCATCCTTCCGACGTGTTCTCTGTCTCCTGTGAGCATTACTGTCCTGACGCCTTCGTGTTTCAGCTGTGAAACAGCTTCAATTGAAGTTTCTTTGAGCTGATCTTCCATTACGATGTGTCCCGCATACGTTCCGTCGATGCACACATGAATCGGAACTCCGGTGGTTTTTTCCTCGATCAGTTCGATATCATAGAGTTCCATGAGCTTCATGTTACCGACACAGACTGTTTTACCGTCAATTTCCGTCTTCAGTCCCATTCCGGGGATTTCCTCGACGGATGTCACTTCGTGTTCCTTCACGGCTTTGTTTCTGAAGGGTTTCGCCATAGGGTGGTCTGAAAACTCCTCTGCTGCGGCGGTAATTTCTGTCAGTTCTTCTTCGGAAATATCCGCAGAATATACTCCGGATATCGCGAATATTCCCTTGGTGAGTGTACCGGTCTTGTCCATAACAACAGTTTTTACATTTGCCATGGCTTCGATCGAATCGCTGCCTTTGATAAGCACACCTTCGGACGATGCCTTTCCGATACCGCAGAAGAATGCGAGAGGTACCGAAATGACCAATGCACACGGGCATGATATGACAAGAATCGTCAGTGCACGGTAAGCCCATGTCGCAAGATCTTCTCCGAGGAATACCGAAGGAATGACTGCAACAAGCACCGCTATGACGAACACTGACGGTGTGTAGTATCTTGAGAATGAAGTGATAAATTTCTCGCTTCTTGATTTCTTCTTCTCTGCATCTTCCATGAGCTCGATAATCTTCGATGCAGTGGACTGATCTGCTTCTTTGTCCACTCTGACTTTCACTGCACCGTTGAGGTTGATGCATCCGCTCAGGACCGCATCTCCGGGCGAAACATCTCTGGGGACGGATTCTCCGGTAAGACTTTTTGTATCAAGTGATGTGAAACCTTCGACGACTGTACCGTCTGCAGGTATTCTGTCGCCTACTCTGATAAGCACAGTGTCGCCGATGCTGAGTTCTTCGGAAGCGACTGTTATAATTTCATCGCCTCTGACGAGATTGGCCGTGTCGGGCTGAAGATCCATAAGAGATTTCACGGACCCTCTTGATTTTCCTACGGCTGCATCTTCGATGAGCTCTCCGATTTTGAAGAACAACATAACGGCAACGGCTTCGGAATATGCGCCGACGAAGAATGCACCTACTGTTGCCGCAGTCATGAGAGTTTCTTCATCGAATATCCTTCCGCGGGTCATGTTTTCGCATGTTTCCCAGAGGACATCATATGCGATTACGGCATAACCGATGAGTGCGACAATCAGCATGATTCTGTCGTCGGTTTTTGTGATATATTCCATGACGATACATGCGATGAGTACAATCGCACCGAAAACCAATTTCACATTTTCGAACTTCATGAAAGTCACTCCATCTCGGAAATGTGTATCGATGCAATCGTAATCAGTTCGTTTACATGTTCATCGTCAAGGGAATAGAATACCTCTTTTCCGTCGCGTCTTGACTTAATCAGCTTGGCCGCTTTGAGAGGTTTCAGCTGATGGGACACAGCGGACATAGACATACCCAGACACTCGGAAATGTGACGTACGCACATCTCATGCCCTTCCTTCAGAACAAAGAGAATCTTCAGGCGGCTGCTGTCGCTGAACAGTTTGAAAAAATCGGACAGGTCGAACAGATCGGATTCTGAGGGCATCATCTCCAGGAGTTTCCTCATGTTTGTACTGTCGTCGTATCCGCAGCACTCATCGTTTTTCATCATATCACTTGAATGATTGTTCAATTGAACATCTGTTCAAATGATATAAACCTTCTTACGGCCGACGGATACCGTTTAGTTATTATCTGTATGTCCGTATACGGAAACGATGACAGAAATCATGGATGTCCTGGCGGTCATGGCCGTCGGTCTTTGGCTGTTCCTGCCTGCGTACGTTCCGAACTCCAATGCGGCACTCATCGGAAAGAGATGGGGCAAGGTTAAGATGGATTTCGGTAAGACATGGAGAGGCAAGAGGATATTCGGAGACGGTAAATCGTGGTCCGGATTCATCGGGGGTATCCTGACAGGTGTTCTTCTCGGATTACTGCAGATTGCAATCGCATGCCCGTTCGATCCCGATACATACTTCGGATTCGGACCGTTTTGGTCGAACATAGGTATTCTGTTCTGTCTTTCGACCGGAGCACTCCTCGGCGATCTCTGCGGAGCCTTCATCAAGAGAAGACTGGGGATGGAGAGAGGTCAGAAAGCCCCCATTCTCGATCAGTACGACTTCGTAATAGGAGCATTGCTGCTTACGACGTTGTTCTATCCGAATTTCATATATGCGAATTATTTCGAAGGGATACACATATGGGCATTCGTGTTCATACTGCTGATAACGTTCGTGATACACAGAGGAGTGAACATAATCGGTTACAAACTCGGTGTCAAGAACGAACCGTGGTGATCTCATGAGTGAATTAGGTAAAGCGTTGAGGGACTGCGGTGCGCTGCAGTTCGGTGATTTCACACTCGCATCCGGTGCGAAATCGAAGTATTACATTGATATCAAAAGAGCAAGCACAGACCCCAGGGTACTGAGGCTTATCGCCAAACTGATGGCGGACCGTATGAGAAACGACGGAATATCTGCGGATAAGATTGCGGGTATTGTTTTGGGCTCGATTCCTCTTGCGGCAGCATTGTCTCTGGAAACAGGAATTCCTTATGTCATGGTAAGAAAAGAAAAGAAAGACCACGGCACGGGAAAGATGATCGAAGGTGTCCTGAACAAGGGCGAGAAAGTGCTTGTGATCGAAGATGTGATTACATCTGCAGGTTCTTCTGTCACATCCATAGGAATACTCAGGGATGCAGGTGCGGAAGTTACAGACGTTATGTCCGTTATAGACAGAGAAGCGGGCGGAACCGATGCACTCAAAGCAATCGGCGTGAAGTTTACGCCTCTCGTAAGAGCATCTGAACTTCTGGAGAATCAATGATCTCTCCCGATCCCGACTGCAGACTGTGTCCGTTATGCGGACAGAGAACAAATATCGTTCTTCCGAGCGGCAATCTTTCATCGAAGATTGTCTTCGTGGGAGAAGCACCCGGAGAGAACGAGGATCTTACCGGAAAACCCTTCGTAGGAAGAGCGGGAAAGATTCTTGACGATGCGTTTGCAAAAGCGGGAATAGACAGAAACAATGTGATGATTACCAACACTGTCAAATGCCGTCCTCCCGGAAACAGGGATCCGACGGCGGAGGAAATGTCTGCATGCAGACCGTTCCTCGACAGTGAATTATCGTCATGTTCCGTTGTCGTGGCACTGGGAAGAAGTGCGATACGCGATCTCATTGGTTACGACGGGCCCATGGCAGATATTGTCAACAAAATGCAGAAGATGAACGTAAACGGGAAAGAAATCGATCTTCTCCCTACGTACCATCCGATGGCATGCGTATACCGCAAATCGGCAAGAGAAGGTCTCGCGGAAACGATGGAAACAGTCAGGAGGATGATTGAATGATCAGAGGATTGGCCATAGATATGGACGGTACCGTCTACAAAGGAATGAACGTAATCCCGGGGGCGAGAGAATTTATCAGGGAACTGGGGGAGAAAGGAATTCCTTATATGTTTGTGACAAACAACTCATCGAAAGGAAGGAGACAGTATTTCGAGAAACTTTCCAAAATGGGTTTCGATGTAGACATGAAAAATGTACTCACATCAGGTACCGCAACACTCCGTTTCCTGAAAAACGAACGTCCCGGAAAGACTGTGTATGTTGTGGGAACGGAATCTTATATGGAAGATGTCAGGGAATACGGCATTCCTTTGGATGACGAAAATCCCGATATTGTGTTACTTTCGTTTGACAGAGAGCTCACTTACGAGAAGATAAACAAGGCATACGCTTTCATCAAGAGGGGTGCGGAATATATCGCAACACATCCCGATGACCTATGTCCCACAGAGGACGATTACGATGTGGACATCGGTGCATTCATCGCAATGTACAGGTATCTTCTGAACAAAGAACCGCTGATAATCGGTAAGCCGAACCGTCTTCTTCTGGATATGGCCGCTGCGGAGATGGGTATCGATTCTTCCGAGATTGCAATGGTCGGAGACCGTCTTTACACGGATATGAAGATGGCTTACGACAACGGATTGTCGTCCATCCTCGTACTTACGGGAGAGACGAAATTGGAGGACCTGGAACATAGCGATGTGAAGCCCACGTATGTTCTCGATTCCGTTGCCGATATCATAGAAAAAGTGTTTCGGTGAACGGCCGATATGACAGATTCGTGCTGTCATATCGTCGTTTTATTTTTTTGTCGGACCGTAAATATATTTATATTCTTTATAAGGCATGACCTATCGTGCGCGTAAGCGTGCAAATGGGATGCATCTGCGGACTGTCCGCAATCGCCCCCTGAGAGGGGTTGTTGACTGTGTACTTGAAAAGAGTCGATATGGAGAATTTCAAATCCTTCGGAGGTAAGGTATCGGTACCTCTGATGGAGGGTTATATGGCGGTCACGGGACCGAACGGTTCCGGAAAATCGAATATCACGGACGCAATTATGTTCGTTCTCGGACCCAAGAGTCCGAAAGTCGTCCGTGCGGGAAAACAGACCGATCTCATATACAGCGGAAACAAATCCTCCGGAAGGGCGGACTTCATGAAAGTCACCCTTGTCTTCGACAACACAGACCGTATGCTTGCATGGGACTCCGACGAGGTAAGATTCACACGTATCGTGAAGATGGCAGGCAACGGAGAGGATTACTACTCATCATTCTACATCAACGATCAGAAATCGAATCTCGCAGAATTCGATTCGTTACTTATGAGAGCGAGGATTTCCGCAGACGGATACAACCTCGTACAGCAGGGTGACGTCACCGATATCACCAAAATGGGTGCGGTGGAAAGACGCCGTGTCATCGATAAAATCTCAGGCATAGAATCTTACGACAACGACATAAACGCCGCCGACAGAGAGAAGAGCGAAGCCGAAGCCAATATGGCATCCACGAATATTGTCATCGGAGAACTCGAAACACAGCTCAGGCAGCTTGAGAAAGAGAAGGAAATCGCTAAGAAACACATCGAACTGAAAGACAGGCTCGACATGGCAAACGCCCAACTCAAGCACAGGAATCTGATCAACGAAACTGAGAAGAAGAAAACAACGCTCGAAGCCGTTGAGAAAACCCGTAACGAGATAGCGGAACTCAGCGAGAAGAAAAACACACTCAGTCAGACAATAGAGAACTGCGAAGAATCGATTCTTCAGACGGAAAAAGAGATCGAGGAACGTGTCGGTCCGGAATACACCGAACTGAAGAAGAATATCGAGGGAGTCAAGATAAACAAGGCTCTCGCAGACGATACCGCATCCAAAGACAGGGACAGTATCGGAGAATACGAAACGGAACTCTCGGGTTACAACGAAGAATCCGCAGAGAATGAATCTCAGTTACAGAGTATCGTACAGGCAATCAGCGAAACCGATATGGTTCTGACTGCAAAGAGAAACGAATTGACCGCCGCCAAAGAAGAGGAGAAGAAGATTTCCGAAGAAATGGAATCCCTCGGCGGCGAACACGCCGAATTGGATGCGAAACTCAGGAAATTGGAAACGGACATCGAGAAAAAATCGGAAGAGGATGTCGATGTACGTTCCGAACTCACCGGCGCCAAAGCGAAGGAAGAGGAAATTTCCCGTCAGATAAGTCAGGAAGAGACGAATCTTTCCGATACGGATTTCCAGATCAAAGATGCGGACTTCAGCTTATCCGATCTGAAGAAAAAAGCCGGCCCGATGGCTGATATCGAAACCTTCAGGAACAGGATCCTCGCACTTAAAAATCAGGAGAATGAGCTTGAGAAACAGGAGAGGGACATTAATGCCGCTCTTGTAAGACACAACGAAAAGTACAATCAGCTGATGATTGAGAAACGTTCCTCGGAGAAAGCATCACGCGGAAGCGAAACCGTCGCAGCGGTTCTCGCAATGAGGGACAAAGGAATAATCAGCGGAATTCACGGCACGGTTGCACAGTTGGCTACCGTCGATTCCGGGTTCGAAACGGCACTTGCGGTCGCTGCAGGCGGTAAAATGCAGCACATCGTCGTTGATAACGATCAGGTTGCTGCGGATATTATCGCGGAACTGAAGAAAAACAACCTCGGAAGGGCTACGTTACTTCCTCTTAACAAGATGGTCGAGGGAAAACCACGTGCGAAAGCAATCATGGCTGTGAAAGAATCGCAGGGATATGCCATCGATTTACTCGATTTCAAACCGGAATACCGTGCGGTGTTCTGGTATGTGTTTGCGGATACAATCGTTGTAGACAACATCAACACCGGAAGGCGCCTGATGGGCGGTGTGAGAATCGTCACAAAATCCGGTGAACTGCTGGAAGCATCCGGTGCGATGACCGGCGGAAGCATGAAACCGAACGCAACTCTCAGATTCGGTGCAGACTCCCAATCCGAATTGGACAAAGTCGCCGCGGAGATGTCATCCGCAAAAGCCGCACTTGCCAACATCAAATCGAGACTTGACGATATCCGTAAGCAGATACGCGAAGCGGACGACGGAATGAGAGCCGCAGGTACCGGAAGCATCGAAATCAGAGGTAGGATTGCCGCACTCGATGCAACACTGAAAGAACTCAGGGAATCCAGGAAACGCATTGTACAGAGCATAGCGGAGAAGAAGTCCGCATATGCGGCGATTCAAGCGGAGATTGCGAAACTGACGGAAAAAGCATCCGCCGTATCAAAAGAACTCTCGGATATGAAAGCCGAGCGTGTGAAAATCAAAGACCGCATAGCGGAAATCGCCCCGACAGAACTTCAGAAACGTCTCCTCGAAGCAAAAGAAATTATCAACAAAGCATCCGAGGCAATTACAGGACTGATGGACACACTTTCCGCACAGAAAGTTGAAAAGACGGGATACGAGAGTACGGCAAGTCATCTTTCCGCGGAAATCGGCAGATGCGAAGGAGAGATTGCGAGACTCAAAACCGAAGCGGAAGAGGCCGAAAAACAGTCTTCGGAACTTCAGATCGAACTTACCGCACTGAAGAAGATGGAAGCAGAGATGGAATCCGGTATATCCGAGCTCAGGGACAGGAAACAGACACTGCTTCTCGATAAGACCAGGGCGGAATCGGACCTTTCCACGGCAAAATCGCAGATTGAAGCCAAAGACGGTTACGTCAAATCGATTGAAGCGACGGTAATCATCTGCGATCAGAACATCGAGGTACTTAAGGCAGAAATCGAAACTATCAAATTCGAAGTACAGCAGCCGATACCTTCGGAAGAGACACTTAAGCGTACTATAAGAGGATGCGAGAACGAGATTGAAAATCTCGGCAAAGTCAACATGAACTCCATCGAGGAGTACGACGAGAAAAAAGGAAGATACGACCGTCTCGTCGGCGATATCAACAGACTCACCGCACAGATTGAAGATTTAACTTCGCTGATGGAAGATCTCAACTCCAAGAAGAAAGGACTGTTCATGGATGTCTATAACGGAGTCAGCGAGAACTTCAAGGAAATATTCGCTGAAATTTCCGGCGGAGGAGAGGCATCGATGACACTTGAGGATGAAGACGATCCGTTCAAAGGCGGATTATTCATCAACGCCAAGCCCAGGAACGGTAAGATGCTGAAACTCGAAGCGTTATCCGGAGGAGAAAAATCTCTTACGGCATTGGCTTTCATTTTCGCCATACAGGAACACCAGCCCTCTCCGTTCTACGTATTGGACGAAGTGGACATGTTCCTCGATTCCGTCAACGCGGAGATAGTCGCGGAGCGCATTAAGAAGAGTTCCGTCAAAACACAGTTCATACAGGTGTCGCTGAGAAACGTGGCACTGAAGAAAGCAGATCACCTCATAGGTGTGACAAGGCCTCCGAACGGTGTAAGTAAAATCATAATTCAGCCGGATCTGCTGGAGATCTCCAAATACGAGGAAGAAGCACAGCGTAAGATTGCGGAACAACAGGCAAAAGAAGGGATAGAATGAACGGGGATGCAGCAATTGAGATGGAACAGCACTTACTGTTCCATAAGGCGATGATAAACGACTCGGTAAGTGCCGACAAGATCGACAGGTACCTCAGAGTTCTCGGCGAAGAAAAAGATCACGAGAGACTTCAGGACGATACGGACGAATCCATCAGGACAGTGTTCCGTCTCGTACTCGAGGGAGATTTCGATCCCTGGGCAATCGATCTGAGAGAATTCGTGAAGCTTTACACAAGAAAAGTTTCTATGAGCAAGTTCGACATTATCGTCGCAGGCAAACTGATGCTTATGGCGTGGAAGGTGCTGAACCTTCAGTCCGCCGAGACCAGGAAAGAATCCGACAGAGAGGACGAAGTACTCGATTATGCAGACTTCGACGACTGGGGATTCGATACATGCGGGGATACGGAATCACTCAGCGTACCGAATGTTCAGCTGAAAGGACTCTACACCCGTTCGCCTACGAGACCTGTCTCCATGGTTGAACTGCTTGACGCATTCGACGAAGCACGCAAGCAGATGGAGATTGCGGAAGCAAGGGAAATCACACGTCAGAAACTCAAAGCTGCGGAACCGAAGAAATTCGACAACAAAGCACACAGGGAAATCGACGACAGCGATGTGAAAGCCGTCTGGGAAAGAATCAGAAAGATCGGTACCGGTGCCTTCCCGCTTGCGGATCTGTACACGGCGGATATGGACAACAACATCACCGTATTCTGGTCTGCGTTACAGTTGGTCAGGGACGGTAAACTTGCGATTTGGCAGGACGAACTTCCATACGGTGAAATCATGATCGATATCAAGGTCGATTGGTCGTCCGGTAAGCTTGAGGATGCCGAAGAGAAGATCAAGGTCGCCGAAGCGGTGATTTGATGATATTCAACAAGGGACTCGTGGAGGCCGCTCTGTTCTCGGCCTCCGGCCCCCTTCATATAAGGGATCTCGCCGAGAAGACAGGATTGACTGAAGACGAGGTCTACGAAGCAGGAGAATCGCTGATTGACGATTACCGCAGAAGGGAGGGTGCCATACAGGTCATCAGAACCGGAAAGGAGTATCTGATGCAGCTGTCGGAAGAATATACTCACGTTGCCGGAAAAACATCGGACGGTGAAATAAGCAAGGGCATGATGAAGACTCTTGTCACAATTGCATATAATCAGCCTCTGATGCAGTCCGAACTGTTCAGAAACCTCGGTGCGAGGGTGTACGACGATGTACGTGCATTGGTTGACATGGGATTGGTTTCCAAGAAACGTGTCGGACAGTCTGCGGAACTGACTACAACGAAAAAGTTCTCAGAGTATTTCGGAATCGGAAGTACGAAGAAAGAAGACATCCGCGCGTGGATCGATAAGAAGCAGAGATAATCCCGTAAACTTTCTTTTGCCTTTTCTTCGGCGGACGGATCTTTCGGAGATCTTCCGCCGTTTTTCCGTAATTATGTGATAATAAGTGACTGCAGGTCACCGGCATCGGTATTGCCGCATTTTTTGATTCCCGTATCTTCGGGTTGTGTATTCCTTATGTTGGCTTCGATATACCCAGGCGCTTTTTCGTAATCGATTTCCGTAATTACGGAGAATCTGACGATGCAGTCTCCGACAACTTTACATTTGATTCTGAAAAATCTGTTCTCTGTCATTTCGGATTCTTCTTTTTTCGGTTGATGATTGTGACCATATATCGATTGTAAAAGTATGAACTCTGCGAAACTGAGAACGTACGGAAGGAATTTTGCTTACGGAAAAATGAGTCTGCGGACATGCATTCTGCATGTCCGCAGCCTATCAGTGTTTCAGGCAACGTCGTCCACCGAAAGATAGTAAACGAGGCGGCCGTCTTCGAAGAACTGCACACGAATTGTGCGCTCATTACAGTCGGTAACGGTCTGATATGCAGAGAGCCAGATGTCGTTCATTTCTCTCATTTCTTCAAGTGAGAGACACCTTATTGCTTCGATGCATTTTTTCTGATACTTCATCAGCAGATCTCTGTTCTTTTCATCGAGGACATCTTTGATGTAGTATGTCTTGCCGTCGATAACGGAGCCGGCGAGTTCTCCGACGGTATCAAACTGACATGTGTCCGGGTCGAGCGTCTGAAGGTACCTGACCTTCCTTATGAGATTGAGCATATCCTGCTTACTGTCGACTGCATCCCATCCGTTCATGACTGTATCGTAACGGCCCATTCCCGCTCCGATTGTCGCTCTGTCTCTGTATTCGGGACTGAGGTAGAAGTTTGCCTGTACTTTCTGCATATCGTTCCATACAAGCTTATTATCCACAAGTTCCAGAACACCGTAGTGGCCTGTTGCGTCGGCCATGAAAAGACCTCCGCCCCAGCTGAGTTTTTCTGTTTTGAATCCGTAAACATCGAGTGTTTTTGCGATTTCGAGTGCTTCATCTACGGTAGACGCCCTCTCGCCGAGATATCTGATGAGTGTTGCGAAAGAAAGCCTCAGTTTCGCACCGGGATTGGTACCGCTGCATTCTTTGATTCCCGTATCTTCGGGCTGTGTATTCCTCATGTTGGCTTCGATGTAGAATCCCTTCTCGTTGAGAACATCTCCCGACATACAGTACACAGTAAGCAATTCCGTCTCACTCAGTCCGTTTTTCTTAACATCTTCAAAAGAAGCTCCTTTGAATCCGTTATATGCAACACCCACAGTCCTAAGGTGACCCGGAATTGCCGTGCGCACGATGTATGCAGGAGCGAAACTGTATGAAAGATCATATGAACGACCCACAACTGTGTGACCGTTTGAGAGTTTTTTCGCAGTCGTCGTACATCCGAATTTCGGTGAAAATTTACCGTAATTTTCCTCGAAGTACCTGAGAGCCTTCTCAAAATTCACTTCTCTGATAACGGGAAGTTCGATGACATAGTCACCGACAACCTTTCCCATAATTCCCGAACCGTTTTTGCTGTCAGACATAATAAAACCGTTCTCAAGTCGTTATGAGTGATGTGAGGGAATACAGCTTATAAAAACACAAACTCTTCAAAAGTATAAATTGCCGATCGGTTCTTTCTGTCAATGTATTCTTTACAGTGATTATATCCCAGATAATCGGAAATCATCATTCGGTCCGAACACAAACATATATATCCGCTCTCCTGTTCCGATGTTCTGATAGACATGGTCATGCCCCTCGCTTTATTGGAAAAGACAGTGGATAAACGCATATCCCTCCTCCTCAAGGACGGAAGGGTCCTCGAAGGCAAGCTTTCGGGATATGACGAGTACATGAACATGGTTCTTGACGAGACCGTCGAGAGAACTGCATCCTCCGAAGAGAGGAGACTCGGAACAGTCGTTCTCCGCGGAAACAACGTTGTCAGCATTTCACCTATGTGATTGCCGGTTTAATGCCGGAAGGTGTTTTTCATGGTCGGACTGTTCGGTGCCAAAGGAATACGCGGAAGCGTCAGGAACGAACTGACAGTCGATTCCGCAGTGCAGTTGGGCAAGGCCGTCGGCAAATATTTCAACGGTACACTGGCACTTGTTACGGACGGACGTATTGTTTCGGACATGATTAAAGAATCCGTTACTGCAGGTCTTACCGCAAGCGGATGCGACGTATTGGATATGGGTACAATGCCCCTTTCCGTGATGCAGATGTTTGTCAGAGACAACGACTATGTCATCGGAGGGATCTCCATCATTTCTTTCGACGGAAGCGAGGATGTAGTAAGTGTCAAATGCATTTTCAGCGACGGTGTCGCACTGTCCGAAGGCGGAAGATCGAAAATCGAATCTTATTTCAGTGAATCGATAAAGACCAAAGAGGCTTCCGAGATAGGTTCGGTACGTGAGATGAAAGATGCCGCATACAGGCCGTACATCAACGCACTTCTGAAGAATACGGATGTTCAGGCAATTAAAAGAGCAGGTCTTTCCGCAGTGTTGGACTGTGCAAACGGTCCGTCCGCACACATTCTTCCCGAAGTTCTGAGAATGCTCAATGTGAAGACCGTGACACTGAATTCGGACACATTCGCGGACCGTCCGGGAAGGGCGGAGTGGATGGCACAGGACAGTATCGGCGATCTTGTGGAACTTACAAAGATTAACGGTGCGGATATAGGAATAGCTACGGATGTCAACGGCGACCACGTCAGATTCGTAACCGATGAAGGCGAATGTCTGAATGCGGAACAGGTCGTTACGATTCTTTCCGCATATATTCAGTCGGTACGTCCGGGTTCTGTTATTGTTACTACGTCGGATATGTCCGAGAAGGTTGACGGCATTATTGAAAAACAGGGCGGAAAATCTGTAAGATCGAAACCGAATACGCTGAATGTAATCGAGAAAATCAAAGAAACTTCGGCCGCATTCGGTGCCGGGCCCATGGGCGGACACATATTTGCAGAGCATCAGCTCTGTCTCGATTCCGGTATTGCCGTTGTCAGAATGCTCAATGCGATTGCAAAGAACGGTCCTCTCAGCGTACAGGTTTCCAAACTTCCGAAATTCATTGTCGAGAGGAGAGACGTAAACTGTCCTGACAGTATGAAGTCGGCGGCAATTGAGATGATTTCCGAACTGCATTTATCGACTGTCAGCGATTGGATGGACGGTGTACGTATCACTGCAGCCGACGGTACCGTATCGATAAGACCTTCCGGTACGGAAGAGAAGCTGAGAATAATCGCGGAATCCGACGATTCCGATACGGCAGTATCGCTCGCAGAAGAATTTGCAGAGGAAATAGAGAATTACCTCAGCACCTGAGCGATTTCGAGTGAACGGCGATAACTTCTTTGATGTATCTTGCCGCAAGCATGGATGTTATTCCTGCGGGGTCGTACGGAGGTGAAACTTCTACGACATCGAATCCCACCAAGCGGTCGCCGGTCATGTTGATAAGTTTCTTTACATCCATCGGGTGCAGACCGAAAGGTTCGGGAGTACCCGTACCCGGTGCGAAAGCGGGATCGATACCGTCGATGTCCAATGTGATGTAGACTTTCTCGTTCTTTACGGTGTCGAGAGCCTGTTTCACAGCCCATTCGATTCCTTTTTCGTAAATCTGATATGCATCGATGTACGGAATTACGGTTTCGGAATCAAGTTCATCATCTGATACCGAACGTATTCCCAAAACGAATACATTGTCTGTACCGAGATGTTCGGATGCTCTCCTTGTGATGCATGCATGGTTGTTCTTTATCCCCATGTATTCATCCCTGTAGTCGAGATGTGCATCCACCGAAATCAGTGCGATATCTTTCTTCTCAAAGCACTGAATAATCGGAATGTTGACTGTGTGATCTCCGCCCATTGCAATCGTGAACTTTCCGTCATCGATTGCGGGTTTCATCATGAATTTCACATCATCGAACATATCCTCGGGGAGGAAGAAATCATCCGAGTTTCCTCCGTCGTAGATATTCGGGAGATCCTGATGCATTCCGTGTTCGAAGTGTGTCTGTTCAAAATTGTAAGAAGCGCGCCTGATCGCACCGGGTGCCTCTCTGGCACCCGATTTGAAACAGGCGGTTTTGTCATACGGGATTCCGTAGATGCAGATGTCCGCATCATTGTAATCGGATTCGGCATCGGCAAACGTCATCCCGTACGGCATCCGAATCCCCTCACAGGAGTTTCATTCTGTCCATTGCGACAATGTACAGAATTTCCGCACCGGGGTCAAGGGAGCACTCGTGGTCTGCGTTGATCTCGATGACGACTTCCTGGTTTGTCTCTGCGTCAAGGACCGAGACTTCGGAACCGTTGGTGTAGAGGATTGTTGCTTTCCTCTTGTCGATAAGAGGCACCTGGCATTTTGTGCTGACAGGGCCGACCAAGGATTTCTTGGCGCCGGTGAAAATGCTGGTTGCGACAATGTTCGCTTTTGCGGATCCGTGCTTTCCGGGCTTGGATGTATCGATCGAAACGATCTTACAGGGCTCGTCATCGATGTTGACGTACCTTCCGACTTTCAATTCTCTGATCTCTTTGGTCTCCCAATCTGCCATTTCAATACCTCTTTTACAGCATGCGGGCTGAGAAATACCTTTTGTTCACCCCAGAGGGCTGGTGGATTTCACATTGTGCACACATGATTATCTGGCGCACCGATATCCCTATTTGTTTATAAGGGTTGTCAACGTTCAATCGGTTAACATACCCAGATATTCGAAATGAAGTTTACGTGTGATTCCGCTTTACAGACAGGCGGAATCACACGTCTGATTGTCTGGCACTTGCAGGATTATTCTTTTTCGTACATGAATTTCTGACAGAACGGAATCAGAATGCCTCCGACCGCGTTACCGAGTATCACGACAATCAGGAAGATTATTCCGTCGCCGAATGCGAATGCGGCACTGTCTCCGAAGTATCCTGCCCAGAAGTAGAACATATCCGCAATACTGTGTTCAAAACCCGCTAAAATGAAAGTAGGAACGCAGATCAGGGCTGCAAGGAATTTCTTCTCTTTTTTGTAGTAATCAGCTGCGATAAACATCAGAATGCCGCACAGAATACCTTTGAAGAACACTCTGAGATAATCTACATCGACCAGTTTGCCTGCGAAGAGTGCCGATGAATACTCCGCAATATTGACAGGTGCTATGAATCCTAAAATCAAAGCACCGATGAAGTTTCCTACAATGACCACCAAAAGATACGGGATGTAGTCAATCTTATTGTTGACCGAATATCCTACTTTACCGGTGTAAAGATCGAATCCGAAGAAGAAAATCGTACACAGACCCACAGCGAACAATATCGCACCGACCCAAGGTACGTCATACTTCGGAAGACTGCACCCGATGAATACACAGCCTCCGATACCGATCATCATTCCCGCGAGAATCGATCTCACGAGAGATCTTCCGTAATAACTTCCCGATTCCGTCGAAACACCTCCGTACCCTGCGGTACAGAATAACCACGTGCAGGGAGTAGATAAAGCATGTCACGTCTGTGAATGAATTGATTTGATTTCCGGCGATTTCATACGATGCTGTCTTTCGGGACAGTATCGATACCTCTCGAAAGGGGAGTTCCCGTGGAATTCTTTTTAATCAGAATATCGTTTCGGCGCAGACCCTGCTCGGTAACCGGATACGGTGGTAATGACGGTGCTGGAACTGCAGAATCGTTACAGATTCTGTTCTCTGAAGTAGACTTTAACAGTAGACTTTAAGTAGACTTTAAAAGTAGACTTTAAGTAGACTTTAAGTATACTGTTCTTTATGAATCTTGGTGCCGAATCTGAAACACAGGAATTCAAACTCAGTATGTCACAGATGGACAAAGGGATCAGATCGCTCACGGCTATGTTAAACCGTCACAACTACGGAACGGTCTATTTCGGTGTGGATGATGACGGCAACGTTGTCGGATTGGAGCTGGGCAAAGATTCACTGATGGAACTTCGCAATCGCATAAAGAACATGGTAGAACCTA
The DNA here is from genome assembly GCA_963643255.1 of Candidatus Methanomethylophilaceae archaeon. Classification (GTDB taxonomy): domain Archaea; phylum Thermoplasmatota; class Thermoplasmata; order Methanomassiliicoccales; family Methanomethylophilaceae; genus Methanarcanum. The sequence continues at coordinate 152,512 of CAVIIW010000001.1, read as the reverse complement.
AGATTGTTTGTGATATCAGCAAATGTGTTTCCGATGACGGAAAAACATATGTCAAAGTTTCGGCCAAAGGCAGCGATATACCCTATTCCTGTGACGGGAGATTCTATCTTCGTAACGTATCTGCCGATGAAAGTGTATCTATGATGACACTCAGGAAAATGCTTGCCAGCGGCAGTTCCGATCTCATAGTTGAAATGCGTTCGCCCCGTCAGGATCTGACTTTCAACGGTCTTACAGTAATGCTCTCTTCACGCGGTCTGCATATTGCCGATGACGAACGTTTCCATAAAAATTACAATTTACTGAACGAATCCGGAGAATTCAACATCATGGCTGAGATTCTCTCAGATCAGAACCCCCATGCCCTGAAAGTAGTGTGTTTTGCCGGAACCGACAAATCATCAATGTCCGAACGCAGAGAATACTCCGGAAAGTGTATGCTCATTTGTATGTCCGAGGTACTTGATTACATGGATTCTCTCAATCAGATGAAGGTCGAGCTCGGGGGCGGACAGAGGAAAGAAACATCATTATTCCCGTTTGATGCGTTCAGAGAAGCATGGGTCAATGCATGCCTTCATAATTCCTGGAGAGAAGGATATCCGCCTGCAGTCTACTTATTCGACGATCGTATCACCATAACATCATACGGCGGGCTTCCTTTCGAACTGCCTGAGGAAGATTTCTTTAAGGGTCACAGCGCACCGGTCAACAAAGGTCTTCTCACTGTATTCTTTGCCGCAGGTTATGCCGAACAGACCGGCCACGGAGTAATTACCATTTTGGATAAATGCGGCAGAGATGCCTTTAAAATCAGTCCGAATTTCCTTGATGTAAATATCCCGTTTGCATTCGAACCTGGGTATGTTCAGTCCAGAAAAGCAATGGAACGTTCGGTAATGACATTGACGCCGAATCAGAGATCGGTGCTTGATTATCTCAAAGAACATCCGTATGCAACTCTGCAGGAAACCTCGGACAGTACGACAGTTTCGTTAGGCGGGGTTAAGAAAATTGTGTCCGTATTGAAAGAACGCGGTCTTTTGGAGAAAGAAGGTTCAAAGAAAAACGGCAGATGGGTCGTCACCTTCTCACTGAATTAAAGTCTACTCACAGGTAGACTTTAATTCTGTTTTCACAAAAAGAACTGCCGGATACAGGCATGAACTGTCAAAATACCAGTTAAAAATGATTAATTTCTTTATTAAAATGGGTTAAATCAACGAAAACCGGGGCAGTTAATTCTGAAAACAGGTCTTAAGTAGACTTTAAAAGTAGACTTTAAGTAGACTTTAAAATTTTAAAAATGGCGCGGAGAGGGAGATTCGAACTCCCGGGGAGAAATCTCCACCGGTTTTCAAGACCGGCGCCGTGGGCCAGGCTTAGCTATCTCCGCTTAAAGCGTCATTATATCGTCATTATATAAAAGCGATAGGGTTGCGTTCATTTTCTGAAGAATTCCACAACATCTCCGAGCGGATCTTCCGATAGTCTGGCACCTAATCTCGACGCATACTTGGAACAGCGGTTGTCGAAGATAACAGCCATTCCGCGGTCCGTTTCCGTTCTTATCAAACGACCTATTGCCTGTTGCATTTTCCTCAGTGCGGGTACTTCCGAAGTGTATCTCCATCCTGTGCCTCTTCCGTATTTCTTATCGAACATGTCAGACATCGCCCTCATCTCCAACGTGGGCGGAGGATAGGGTATTCCGATAATTATCGCAAAACACAGCTCATCTCCGGGGAAGTCGATTCCTTCCGCAATGGAACCTCCCATAACAGTGAAGAATACTCCGTTTCTTCCTTTTCTGAAGTCGCTGAGGTTTCTCATAGTAAGTTTCTGCTGACCAGATTCTTCCCAGTATATGTCTTTCTTCACATCTCTTTCAAGGAACGGGCGCATTTTACGCATCATACTGTACGACGGGAAGAACACCAGCGTGTTTTTGTTTACGTTGTTACAGAGTTTTGCCACATTCTTCTCCATTCTTGAGAAAATCGAAGGATCCCTCTGCATATCGTCGTATCTTGTGGTTACGTTTCCCAAATAGATAACAGACTTATTCTCTGGCGGGAACGGTGACGGATACACTTTTGTGACGGTATCTGCGGGAAGTCCCATCACTTTTACGTACTGTTCCAGAGGTTCCAAAGTACCGGACATGTGAATCGCTCCCTTTACGTTTCTGAGAAAACGTGTCACATCGTACGGATCGATACAGGCGGCGTGGATGAATTCTCCCTCGTCGTTTGTACTGACGGTCTTGATGTACTTACCCGGGTCGGACATAATCCAGTTTTTAAGATCCGTGCCCAACGTAAGTATCTCGGACATTCTGTTTTCGCCTCTCTCGATGAGTAAATCCGATCTTTCTTTACCGACATCTATCATCCATTCCACAGCGGTATTCAGTTCGGTTCTGGTCATTTCGAATTTCTTACAAAGTCTGTCTTCGATTTCATCGCTTGCAATCAGATCTTCTTTTTTGGAAAGAGTGAGTTTTTCTGTTGCGACAGCTCTGATTATCCTGCTGAGTTCTTTCAGGAACGGTTTGAGTGTGACGCCTTTGAATAATTCGGGGTCGCCCTTCATTGTAGTGCTTTCGTCAATCGCCGCGTCGATCAGTTTCATGTCGATTGTGTAGCTTTCCTGCTCTCTTGCGGCATCGATGATGTTATGTGCCTCATCCACAATAACAACAAGGTCCGAACCGTCGCTTTCGATATTACCCAGCAATCCGTTTCTTATCGTATCCGAAAGAACATGGACGTAAGGTGCAACGACGACATTCACGCACTTCAGAAGCATTTTCTTCATTTCATACGGACAGATTCTTCTTTCTTCGCAGTATCTGTCCAACTGTCCCGATGTAGGGAACTCAGTATGGCAGTAATTTTCCGCATCGGCGAGATGGTCTTTCAGTCCTATGAAATACGGACATCCTCCTCTGCTGTTTGTAAGAGCTTTTTTCTTGCTGTCTTCACACATAGCGGATAACGCCGCAGGCGGGATTTTCTCGTAATTGGGCATTGTTCTCAGGAACGGACAGGATCTTCCTCTTCCTGTAAGCGCGAGTCCGGACACCCTTCTTATTTTGGAAATCGCACGTAATTCTCTCATTACCTGGTCGCTCTGGGAGATGGTTCTTGTGAGATAGAGAATTTTTTTACCGGTTCTTGAAGCATAATCGACCGCGGATGAAAGTGATACAATAGTCTTTCCGGTACCGGTTCCGGACTCGAGAACGATGTGTTTTCCTTCATCCAATGCTTTTGTTATGTCCTTTACAATCTGAACCTGAATAGGTCTCGGAACATACGGGAAACACGGAAGATCGGGATTTTCTGTTTCTATGACCTTGGGCTGAATAAGCCCCGGCGTCTCTTCGGCTTCTTCGGCGAAAATTTCGGTTTCCTCCCCTGCTTTGCAGTTGCATCTTGAGCACGTGTCTTTTCCGGGCATGATGAGACTCCCGCAGCGGGGACAGAAGGCGGTCATATGCCGAGTTATGCTGGGGTGCCGATATAACGGTTCCTGTTTTCCGGCGAATTCACAACCGTATTATATGCCGCTGTTATTTGTGAACTTATGGAAGACGGGCCCAGAGCCAATATCAAGACGTTAATCGTCGATCCCGAGACATTCATAAAGGATCTCGGGGACGACAAGGTCAGAATTCTTCTGATGGAATTACAGGTGCTGAAAGAGGAGTACGAAAGGGAGAACACAATAATGTATCTCGCCAGCAACTATTCCAACAACAAGCATCTGTCGTTTTCGGCACTCAGGGGAATGCACGACAGTGAAATCATGGAACTTCTCGCAGATGCGGAAGTTATTCTCCGCGAGGAGATTGAGAGAAGGAAAGCGGTGAAGAGATCGCTTTGATTTTTCTGAGGTACTTTACCCGCACCCTTGCGGGTGCGGGTAAAGTACTTTCATTTGCGTTTTTTGTTTCCTTTTTTCTTACCGGATTTACTTTTGGATTTTCCGGTAAGCATTTTCAGAATTGCAACAATCACAGCGAGAATGACGGCACCGATTCCGATGGTCGGTGCGTTTTCAGTGATTGTTTTGCCGATGTCGGACGTCTCGGTGTTGCCGCTTGATGTAGAATATCCGGGCATAATGTATTTTCCGGTATTTCCGTCGGAATCTTCGACTACTATGTGACTTATGTCTTTGGTAGAGCTTAATGCAATCGTGTTGCCTGTGTATGTCCCGGCAACATCGCCGTCTGTGTTGTAAACAGTCCACGTTACGGTATCTGCGGTATCTGACACAGTGAATGTATTCTCGGCTGTATTCGGAACTACGGTGAGTATATCGGTAAGTTTGTAGTCATGTTCCCAATCCTTCATGTATGCGGAAAGATAGAAATCTGTAATTTCGGCAGACCTCAGGAGCAGGCCGCATTCCCTGTTATTCATGAATGCGTTTTCTGTCCAATTTACCGAAGAGACCCAGACGGTATTGTCAATAATTACTCCTTTGTTATGCATCGTTTTGTAGCCGTTGGGCGTCATTCCTCCGGCTTTGATGTTGGTCTCGCTGTTCACTTTATCGATGAAGTCTGTGTTGTCGCTTTTTGTAAGCAGGAATCTAGCGTCGACGCCCCTATCTGCTGCTGAAATCATTGCAGAGAGCGGCGAGGTGGTGGCGAACGTTTCGAAAGACGCTCCGATGTCCATCTGTTCAGTGTAAACTCTTTCTTTTGCCTCATCGATCAATTTCATCAAAGTTTTGAGTGTGTTATCCGGCGACATGTAAATGCTCGTGCCGACGTTCTTGTAGATTTTAGTATCATAATCTACTGAGTCAATGTAAGCATCTACCTTGGATACAGTAGGAATACTTTTAGCGGTCGCATCGGGGAATTTTTCGTCGAATGAAATGAAATCTTCGGAGAAGTTCCAATCATTTGTGAAGAACGAACTCATTTCGGTTGCGAATTCACTGCTGTAAACAACGGCACCCCATCCGCGGTTGCCGTTATCTGTGCTTATATTGCCCGAGGTCCAGTTTTCAGACGTAATGATGACTTCGTCTCCGTCGATTACAGTGTACTTGTTGTGAACGTAACTGTACCTGTCGTATGATCCGCCGCCGATGAATTTGACTTCGGCACCGGCATCGACGATTGTTTTGAGAAGATCGCCGTCCTGTTCATAGCCCAGGGGTTTGTTTTCGAGGATTAGACGTACTTCTACACCCTTATTTTCAAGATCGGCGAGAATCGAGCATACGTAGCCGCTTGTCAGCATGTAGATTGAAATGTCGACGGTCTCGGTTGCACCTTTGAGAGATTCTAAGATGGGGACTCCGCCGGATTCGGGGAATGTGAAGGGTTTGACATCGGCAGATATTGTTTTGGTGTCTGCGTAGGATTTTGCAGTGTAACCGTCGCCGACTGCAGTCCAGTCAAAGTAAGTGTCGGTATCGGCGGGTTCGACTCTTCTGATTATGTGTTCTTTGTAACCGAGGTCGACAGGTATGCCGCTCCAACCGGTAGCGGTTTGGTAATTGCCGTAACAGACGGTGTCGATAAGTTTGCCGTCGGCATCGTATAAGTAGACAGCATCTCCGCTGTTTTTCAGAGTCACTTTGGAATCCGACACAGTGACGACGGAACGCGTTGCTGTTTCTTCGCAGAACCAATCGTTTTCGACTGTCTTCTTGATAAATGCAACTACGCAATTCGGTTTGATTGTGTACGAATCAAGAACGAGTTCTTTTCCGCTGCTGTTTTTGACTGTGTAGCCATTTATGTTGATATCTTTCGCGCTGTAGTTTTTCAGTGCGATTCCTTCGGTAGCGTCTTTCGGATCTAGTTCGTAAAGCAGAATTCCATCGTTTTTCACACCGTCGGCATCTGATATGTCTACGTAGACAGGTATCGCTGAAAAAATCATCATTGCAATTATCAAAATCGAAATCGCATCCCTTGTTCTGACCATATGAAGCCAGATGGCGTATTTGGGTTTAATTCTAACTTACATCTCACCACATTTATTATATCTGATTGAACGTGAATTAACGATGTGCAACAATTACGTTGCATTTTGAACCTGTTGGTGTCAATACTGTCAAATGCGCGGGTGCGTGGATTGAAGCTAGAGGCTAATTAACCGTACTAATTTGTCAATACTCTCAAACCGCCTGTGCGGAAAGTACTCATCATGATGTGGTAGTCCCTTTGAGTTTGTCAATACTCTCAAACAACGTCGACAGTGAGCACGTCGAAACCGCCGGTTGAGCCCCTTTGAGTTTGTCAATACTCTCAAACAAAACGCGGAATGAGTTATCAATCAACTAAAGGTTGAGCCCCTTTGAGTTTGTCAATACTCTCAAACCATATCATCCAGATAACACTGCATATTGGAGGGTTGAGCCCCTTTGAGTTTGTCAATACTCTCAAACAAATCGGGGATGAATGGTCACGCAAAGCAAGGTTGAGCCCCTTTGAGTTTGTCAATACTCTCAAACCCGAAGCGAAAGTTTACATCAAATCACTTTGGTTGAGCCCCTTTGAGTTTGTCAATACTCTCAAACTCACACCGATGCCCGAAGCACTCACCACGGGGTTGAGCCCCTTTGAGTTTGTCAATACTCTCAAACGAATATAACTCGTGACTTCCTGCTCGATTTGGTTGAGCCCCTTTGAGTTTGTCAATACTCTCAAACTTTCCATTGTTTTTGCTTTCATTTAAATCAGGTTGAGCCCCTTTGAGTTTGTCAATACTCTCAAACTATCTATATCGGAGACCGTCAGTATCTGAAGGTTGAGCCCCTTTGAGTTTGTCAATACTCTCAAACAGCAATTCGAACAGCAATATCGGGTCTCGTGGTTGAGCCCCTTTGAGTTTGTCAATACTCTCAAACATGCGTGGGATTATCATGCAAAAGCTTCTTGGTTGAGCCCCTTTGAGTTTGTCAATACTCTCAAACACGTGCGCGTATCAATTCCTTATCCAAGAAGGTTGAGCCCCTTTGAGTTTGTCAATACTCTCAAACACGCAGATCCGAAATGCTGAGCAGGTACGGGGTTGAGCCCCTTTGAGTTTGTCAATACTCTCAAACGAATTGAGTCGCTGAGAGAGTCTGTAAGATGGTTGAGCCCCTTTGAGTTTGTCAATACTCTCAAACTACACGCCCGCGTCAAGCATCACACTCTACGGTTGAGCCCCTTTGAGTTTGTCAATACTCTCAAACGTGCTTAAAAAGGAGTGTGACTGATGCAGCGGTTGAGCCCCTTTGAGTTTGTCAATACTCTCAAACGGACGATATATTCGCTGGACACGTGGACGGGGTTGAGCCCCTTTGAGTTTGTCAATACTCTCAAACTGGATTGTGTTCAATGGGTAAAACAGGAACGGTTGAGCCCCTTTGAGTTTGTCAATACTCTCAAACTACACAAATGAACCGATGGTTCACTACCCCGGTTGAGCCCCTTTGAGTTTGTCAATACTCTCAAACATGTAATTATTATTTTCAGCCATGACTTACGGTTGAGCCCCTTTGAGTTTGTCAATACTCTCAAACATTTAACAGTGAGCTGGACATTTTGCAAGTGGTTGAGCCCCTTTGAGTTTGTCAATACTCTCAAACAGACAATATAGATATGTCTGGTCATGCTTTGGTTGAGCCCCTTTGAGTTTGTCAATACTCTCAAACCTTCATCAGCTCTGCCACAGAAATATATCCGGTTGAGCCCCTTTGAGTTTGTCAATACTCTCAAACACTGATTAAATCTCTCAGCAGCAATCTTTTGGTTGAGCCCCTTTGAGTTTGTCAATACTCTCAAACGAGAGTTCCGTAAAGAACTTGCTTATCTGGGGTTGAGCCCCTTTGAGTTTGTCAATACTCTCAAACAAGGTACGGAAAAGTGCAAAGGGAAAAAAAGGTTGAGCCCCTTTGAGTTTGTCAATACTCTCAAACATCTCGGCGATATCTCGCTGACGATGAAGGGGTTGAGCCCCTTTGAGTTTGTCAATACTCTCAAACTATGGCCTGATGATGAAGTCTGCATCGCAAGGTTGAGCCCCTTTGAGTTTGTCAATACTCTCAAACTGAGTCAGAGGATGGTTACAATGTATTCTTGGTTGAGCCCCTTTGAGTTTGTCAATACTCTCAAACTAGTCCTGTATGTTGTCCTCGACGGTACACGGTTGAGCCCCTTTGAGTTTGTCAATACTCTCAAACCTAAACCTTGACGTAAAATCTGTATCTGTATGGTTGAGCCCCTTTGAGTTTGTCAATACTCTCAAACGCCTTGCCACGTCGAATTATCAAGATAGTTGGTTGAGCCCCTTTGAGTTTGTCAATACTCTCAAACAACCAAGAATGTCTACATTGACAAGGGTTAGGTTGAGCCCCTTTGAGTTTGTCAATACTCTCAAACCTACGATGTAATTGTTTACATCCTTCTGTAGGTTGAGCCCCTTTGAGTTTGTCAATACTCTCAAACATAAGCCGTCATATCATGCATTTGATAGTCGGTTGAGCCCCTTTGAGTTTGTCAATACTCTCAAACATTCCGCTGTCAATGACACTCTGAGATACGGGTTGAGCCCCTTTGAGTTTGTCAATACTCTCAAACGAATGAGAACGCAAAACGGTCAAAATTCATGGTTGAGCCCCTTTGAGTTTGTCAATACTCTCAAACACAATACACACTTTTATTTTGAAATTTTGAAGGTTGAGCCCCTTTGAGTTTGTCAATACTCTCAAACCCTCCAGCGATAAGAAGCTTTTGCGTGATAGGTTGAGCCCCTTTGAGTTTGTCAATACTCTCAAACGAATCGAATCTTTGAGAGAGTCAGTGAGATGGTTGAGCCCCTTTGAGTTTGTCAATACTCTCAAACTCCTGGGAGAGAACAGACGACAAAATATTTTGGTTGAGCCCCTTTGAGTTTGTCAATACTCTCAAACCTCAAATACCTTCCTATTGCCTTATTTCACAGAGGTTTTCATCGATAATGACAACATTCTCGCAATCTGAGATTCTTTTCCAATCAGATTCGATGAGGAGTACGTTGTACTTTTGATACTCTATGTGTTGCTCCAACAGCAACAGTTTTTCCGAACTCAGAAATCTTCCGAGATTGACAAATACGAATAATTTGCATTTGGTGTACTTCGATGCAATATCAAGATAGTCTGTTATTTTGGTCAGCAAATCGTCAGACGGTATGAACTTGGGAGAGAACATTTTGATAATATCTGCCATAGAGCAGTCTTTGAAATCCATGTCCAAATCGGCCTCCATCAGCAATTCCGTAATAGAGTTTGTCACTGACGTCACACATCCATTCATTGGGCAATAGTGATCCTCATCCAATGAAATCCTGTACAGGTGATTGTAGATCTGTGTAAGAATATCTTTTGCATTAGGATCCAGATTGAAAGGATCGATGATAACTTTGATTAAATTGGTCATTTCAACGCATTTATCATTAATCGACAGGACAAAATTTCCGGAATCTCCCTTGGATTGATTGTTCAGTTCGCAGACATATTTCGAGAATTGATCGCGGTTCTCTACTGTCAACACATTAATGCAGTCATTTTCAAAAGTCAGCGGTTGTTCCAGTGTAGGATGTGAAAGAATCAAAGGAACACCAGCCTCTGCTGTGTATCTACGATTTCTTTCTGTGCTTCGCCGATTATGTATTCAATGCCCTGGAATTGCTTTTCGGTTACAGTCATCACCTGTATCACCCCTTCCTTCGGCGAATGTTTACGGACATTCTTCACAACAGCTTCGGACGCAGCACCATTCAGGGCAATCTTAGAATACACCGATTTCTGCATCATGATGAATCCGTCCGTCAGAAGATATTTTCTGAATTTCGAATATCTTCTGCGCTGTTCGGAGGTTTCCACAGGTAAATCAAAGAACACCATCACTCTCATGAATCTTAACCTCATAAGTTACCATCTTCTCTATGTCGTTGCTCTCCATCGCGAGGAAGAAAGACTGCGTGTAGATCCTTATAGCGTTAATCAGGAACTGCTGTTTGCCTGACACATACACAACGGAGTTGAGGAGATCGACCAATTTCATCTTCTCACGACTTCCGAATTCTTCCGGCATCATTTCGATTACACATTCATCCACTATCGGGCGAAACGGCTCCATAAGGTCCGAAGAAAGATTGAAGTGATTGAACATATTATCGTGAAAAACACCGATCTGGGTATAGTAGCCGCTGACAGAAATCTCACGGTTGAAAGCAGACAGCAGAATAGCATAACCGTAATTCAATGCAGCATTGATTGAATCCGGAAAGCCTCTTACAAAATCCTCGCCGAATATCACGTTGAAATAGACTTTGGCAGCATGACCTTCTCTGTTGGATGCATCGTATTCCTCAATTTCACTGATGTATTGATTGAGCATAGATGCCTGTTTGTCATGCCCGTGTCGGATGAGCACGTCGCGTTGTTTCGATATTTTATCGCTGATTATATGGACCCATGCAGTTTCTTTCATCTCAAAAGTCCAAGAACTTTGATCTCTCAGTTTTTTGACGGCATCATGGGATCCGTAATACGGAATCAATTCGGAATAGGGGTTGCGTTTCTCATCACAGAAAATGACCTTAATTTTCTGTTTTGCCAATTCACAAAGCAGCGACGCCGTCATAGAGACAGCTGTGCTCTCGATGATAAGCACAGCTATCTCCGGGATGTGGACTTTCCGCACCCCATCGGTATTGCGTACGACCAGGTAATTCAGCCTGTATTCGAGTTTGCTGTTACTGGCTATTTCCACTATTCTCCACGTCATATTGTTGATAAATCGATTTTCTTTTCAAACAGGCCGGTTGGAGATTGTGCAATTAGGAGCATTTCTTTTTTAGACAATGTTTTGCTGATTGTTATCTTTCCAAATTCCTTGGAACCGCCAATCATAGAGAGGTCTGTTCTTGCTGGATTACATTGCAACACAAGAAGAATTCTGCCCAAACATGTTGATTGATCGTCGAGATTTAGTTCATAGAATTTGCCATGATTCTTTTCCATCATTTCTCCGAGAGAACCAATAGACGGCGCAGAAGAATATTTCAGACGTATTTTATCCATTAATTCGTCGTACAGCTTAGCATTGAGTTCTGGCGTTATGCCGTATTGCTCAGCTCCGAGTGCATTTTTCTTGTTTTTAACGCAGTCTTCATAATATTTGTAAATCAGCTTACAGTGGTTGTAATTATCAAATGACAGAATCAATTGTTCGGAATTCTTTAATATGAGCTGGCTGAGCGATCTCCCAGATAATGATAATCTGAATCCGCCAATTTCTAGTAGAGAATCAATTTTGATGCACCTAATGCGAACATTTGGATCAACGAGTCCTCTCTTTTCAAAATACGTGTCTGCAGATTCTTTGTTCACAAGGTGGCAGGCATCCATTATCGGCACGTATTCGATTGTTCTCTGTTTCTTTTTCTTTACAGTGTGTTCCACTAACGAGAAGAAAGAACCTTTGATGCTGTCATAGCCGCCGTAGTCTTCTGTGCTCAGATTTCTTTTGATAGGCTGCGTGGATTTGTCACTCTTCTTGTATATCGTGGCATCGAACAGCTGTCCTGTCTCTTTGTACGGATAACGTGTGAACAGGATGTTGTTGCGCCTCATGTACTTGTCAACGGTAAGAATAGTTCCGTTTTCGCCGCCTTTCCACGCGGTGATTCCGTTACGTACAACATCATCTCTGAACATTTTGTTGATGTTGTATTTTTCAGTCTTGATGATGTGAAGCGGATTTTTCGTGAATTTTGTATCATACACGTTGCCGACGACAATATTGAGGTAAGCGTCTTTGGCGTGATGGTAATCATTCACGTTACGGCATTTGGTATAGTATCCGCGTTCTTTGTTCTCGTGACGGAACTCACTGACATTTCCGCCTTTCACATATACAACGTCCGTATCTTTGCCGAACATCTTTTCCATAATCTTGGCAACAGCTTTGACTGACTGACTTGTTTCTACAAGTTGTCTTGCAACGAATTTGTTCAGTTCATCGTCGGTGAATCCGTGTTTACGGGTAAGGCGGTCGTATTTTTCCTGTTTCATGAAGCCGTTATCTTTGAGATATTTCCAGAATGTACTCATTTTTCTCTGAACTTCTTCCGAAATCGGGAACCTGTCTGTTTTTGTGGTGTTACACTCTCTGCATGACAGTACAGTGTTGCTGATACTGTCATCTGTAGTTTTGGATTGAGGGTATATGTGATCGATATCGCAGACAGAGTTGTTGCCGATATCATTCAAATCAATTGATTTACCGCAGTACATGCAGTGCCCCTGCTGCATGAAGTAGGCGAAAAGTTTCTTACTGCGCAGTCTTGCATTGTCCATTGAATCCAATTCCGCCATTAATTTTGCGTAATCCGGGTTGTCTTTGATTGCATCGTATTTCTTGAGAAGTTCATCCTTACGTGACGATTTGCGTCCGTCGTCTTTCTTTTCACGCGTAGTCTCAATGAAAACTTTGGAAGGGTTGTGACCTGTAATCTTGACTATTTCTTTGATAATCGATACAGTGCGCCAGATTGCATGTTTTACCGCGGGAGAACAGTAAAGATCCTCAACGGCGCCGTATGTGATTTTTCCGTCACTCTTTCCGGTAATTTCGTCATTCATTTTGTCAATCTGCGATTTGAATTGATACTCTTTTGACAGAAGTTCCTGGAGAGACAGACTTTCAACTTCCAATGCCGTGATAATGTTCATCTCACGGCCGTCCGGGAACTGACTGCGGATATCACAGAGCATTTTCTTAGACAGATTTCCCCAGTCGGAGAATTTGATGCGTGCAATCGCCGTAATCTGCTCTTTCGAGAGTCTGCTGCCGTACCTTTCAGTCAATGTCTTGGTGAGTCTTTTCCTGTCATCGCCGAAGATTGTTGCTGTTTTGATCATTTCTTCAATGAATACGTGGTCCTTCATGAGGTCGCCGAGAATTCCCCTTAGGCGATTTTCTATCTTGAGATTGGAAGCTATATTGTCATCGATGCCTGTTATCTTGAGATCTTTTTCTCCGGTTCTCGATGTGATGAAATCGGCAATATTCTTCTTCTTGACGGGAGCATCTTTTTTCACGAACAGTTCTTCAATGAGCTCTTTCTTGAGTTTTTTGTCGATACGTTTTCCGTTGATTTCGATGAGATTGAGTTCATTATACAGTTTGAAACGCTGATACAGCACGGAGGATTTGGGCAGAACCTTCTCTCCTACGAGGTATGTACACGAGCTTACAAGCCTCTCGATGAAATTTTCGGATGTTCTGTCGATATCGATTGTTTCTTCGATATTCCAAGGCAGTACCCTTTCATCGGAACGGTGGACGGCCCACGCATATTTCGATGCAGGGTTGAGGGGACCCACATAATAGGGAACGCGGAACGTACAGAGAGTCAGAATCTTATCTTTTACAGTTTTTCCCTTTTCGTCTTTTACGTTGAGGAAATCGAAGAATCCCGACATATTGTCAAGCATTACGGACAATTCCTTTCTGTGCAACGCATTGGGAAGTACGCTGTTCTCCTTGCTGCGCTGTTTCGGCATAAATGTTCCCGCTTCGATGCGTTCCTTCATGTCTTTGGTTTCATCACACCTTCCGAAATCGAAATTTTCCAGTTTCTTCAGGAGATATTTGCAGAAATCTTCCTGTGTGCATGATTTGATTTTGGCAGCATCTTTGGAGTTTTTGACCATTCCGGAATACGAGGCGTAGTTGCAGCTCTCGCCGGATTTCATCACTGCACTGTAAATCGAATTATCTCCGCTTTCGGTTGCGATAATTTTCAGTACATATTTTAGAAGTCTGAGGTCCTTTTTGTGCTGTTCATACTCACTGATTTTTGCATCGGATAAGTACTCGTGTCCTTTCAGCATTCCCGAGAGTATTCCCCAGTCGTACACACTTTTCATCATATCCAAGATGCTCATCGCATTCTCGCCGATTGCACTTTCAATAGCCGAACGTTCGTCATCCAATGATGTGTCTGCAAACGATATGCTCTTGATTTCTTCGGAAGCAGTACTGTCAATTTCCGGAATCAGGGAAGCTAATTTTACACTGCTTCCGGAAAGCAATGCGGCGAATGCTTTTTGTTCATCCGTTGCTGCAGACAGAAGTTCAGTCATCTTTCTTTTCTTATCGGTTTTTGTAATCTTGCGGTTGAGAATCAGTTCTTTTATGTCACCGATTGTCTCGTTGACATTGAATTCTATACCCAATTCGTCATTTGCTTCTTTCAGCAGTTCTTCGAATAATTCCTCGAAATCGGGAATCGAATCATCTGACAGTCCTTCAAAGAGGAAATGTCCGCGGTTTTTCATTATGTGATGTACTGCGAGATAGAACAGACGGATGTCGGGCTTCTCATCCGTTGTCATGATGTATTTTCTCAGGTGGTAAACTGTGGGGAACTGTTCGTGATACTGTCTGTCCTGATAATCAGGATCATTAAACAGTGAATTCAGCTGTGCATCTTTACGGTCTTTCAGGATGAGATTGCTTTCATCCATTCTCATAAAGAAGCTCGGATCGACCGACGAAACTTCACGATCGAACAGTTCTCTCAGCAGTGCGATGCGCTGATTTCTTCTTTCTAATCTGCGGCGGGAGCAGCGGTGGAGTCTGCGGTCTTCCGCAGTGCTGCCTTCTTTGAAGAGGTGGATTCCCCACATTGCTTTGCTGTTGAATCTCAATACGTTGTATTGAGGGTCGGTAACCGCCCATCCAACGGAGTTCGTTCCTATGTCAAGCCCGAGATAATAATCGCCGAATTCCTTTTTCATCGTAAGCCAACCTTTTTATCTGTCCATTGACTATGGACTTCTGTCAATACGAGTTCAAATAAGGCTCAGCCGAAACCGTCCTCTTTGAGGACTCCGCGTTGGCGGAATTGTGTATTGACACTTTTCATAATTTTAACCGAAGTCAATTGATAAATAGGTATCCCGAAAACGGCCGTTCGGCGACAAAGTCCGGATACCGACCACGGCTGACAACTGATCACAGATGCACAATCAATCCCTTGTCGGGAACGTATTCCGACGGAAGTACCGTATCCTCGGTGTATGTGGAAATCACTCCCAAACCGGACAGCAGCAATGAATTGTTGATGCAGACAACTGTACCGTAATCATGCGGCTGTATCATCAGCGTATCGAGATTGCGGTTGATGTGAACGAAGTATTTGTGAGCTGTAAAATACGGACTTGCGATTGTGTCGGGCGAAGTTCTTGTAACGATGATTCTTGATTTCACCGCTCCTTCGAATGTCATCATCTGTTCAGTTGAAGGTACAGTGGCCTGTGATTTCTTTTTCAGGTCTTCGATGATCAATTCATTCGCATGGACAGTGTTTTTCAGTTCTTCATTTTCGCTTTTGAGACTGTCAATCTCGCTGTCTTTGGCGGATACCGCTTCATTTACCGCCATCTGTATGTCGTGTGTCAGAGTCTCAGAGTAGTACTCTCTGAGCATGGGAATCAATTCATCTTTGTGTTTTTCCCAGAGTTCGCTTATAATCTCATCTCTTTGATCTCTTTTTAACTCCAAAAAGAACGATGCATCGATTTTTCTCACGGGTGTCGCACGGTACATTCCTTTATCCGATTCCAAAGAACAAATCCATGTTCCCTCTGTCATCGAAACACCCTGCGCAGGGTAAACCGAGCGTTTTTTGTACAGGGATTTAAGCCCCAATTCCGAAGTTGCGAAGTTAAGAAGAACATTCTGCCCTGCGTAGTCGTCGATTTCATCTTCGCTGAGTTCGCCTGCTTCGATACCCAGTCTCTGCCACTCCTGGAAATTCATTCTTCTTCCTCCGTTTCTTCTTCAGCTTCATCCGAATCGATTTTTTCTTCTTCCTTAGTGAATTCGGTATCTATTCTAAGTAACGGCAGAGCATCGAGTTTGTGATAAACGTCACACATTCTGAGCATTTCGTTGGAGAATGCGCCGGTGTATGCAGCGACTTCCACTCTTTTTCCCGCGGATTGTACATGCTGTATTGCAGGTACGAAATCCCTGTCGCCGCTTACTACAATTGCGACATCGTAGTTGTCCTTGTATGCGTGTGCGACCATCTCGCATGCCATAGCTACATCCACTTCTTTCTGTTCCTGTCTTTCGGGATTGTAGGATTCTCTGGCTATTACACGGAATCCTAAGTAACGGAGTCTGTCGTGGGTTTTGTGTGCGGGATCTTCCTGACCGTATGGGGCGCGTGTATCGAAAACATAAGCAGCCTCCAATCTTCTCTTTCCCGTTAATTCCTTACAGAGGGTGTATAGATCCAGCTTAAGGCCCGGTCTGACATCTGAACTTTTGAGGACGTTACGGTAGTCGATGAAAACCATGACTCTGTCATACGGGCTGTCGGAAAGGAGTGTCATAAGATCCGATACTGCAGATGCCGTATGAATCTGATAAAGTCTTGGTCACAAAACTGTTGATTTCCGATATATGATAATCTGTTTGGGAGGGAAGAAATGCGGCACCCCGAGAGGGGTGCCACTTAATGAGTTTACTCAATCTTGAGGATGACCATGTCCTCTTTGACTGTCGAATTGGCTTTAATGCCGAATGTATCCACCAACACACCGAGAATATTCGGTGTGATGAATCCCGGAAGCCTCGGGCCGAGCATGATATCTTTGACACCGAGACTGAGCAGTGCCAGCAGTACAAGAACTGCTTTTTGTTCGTACCATGATATATTAAACGCGATCGGGAGTCCGTTGACATCCGTTCCGAACGCTTCCGCCAATGCATTTGCGATAACGACCAGTGAGTAGCAGTCGTTACACTGTCCCGCATCAATAATCCTGGGAATGCCTCCGATATCTCCGAGGTCCAGGCTGTTGTACCTGTATTTGGCACATCCTGCCGTGAGGATGACAGTGTCAGAGGGGAGGTTTTCGGCGAATTCCCTGTAGTATTCCCTTCCTTTCTCTCTTCCGTCACATCCCGCCATGACGACGAATCTCTTGATTGCACCGCTCTTAACGGCAGCAATCACTTTGTCAGCCAAAGCAAGTACCTGGTTGTGTGCGAGACCGATTGTCAGATCTTTTCCTCCGATGTCTTTCGGAGCCGCGGATTTCTTTGCAATTTCGATGACTTCGGAGAAATCCTTCTTTCCGTTTACTGATTCGATGTGTTTTGCGCCCTTCACACCGGCAGTGCCTGTGGTGAAAAGCCTGTCTTTGTATGAATCTCTGGGGATGAGGACACAGTTCGTGGTAGCGACGACGGGTCCGTTGAATGATTCGAAATCATCCTTCTGGGCGTACCATGCGCCGCCGTAGTTGCCCTTGAGATTATCGTATCCTTTGAACGCGGGGTAGGCGTTCGCAGGCAGCATCTCGCCGTGGGTGTAGACGTCGATGCCTGTTCCTTTAGTCTGTTCGAGCAGCTGTTCCAGATCCCTGAGGTCGTGACCGGTGATCAGTATTCCCGGATTCTTTCCGGCTTTGGTGCTTACGACGGTTAATTCAGGGTTGCCGTAAGTCTCCGTGTTAGCCTTATCAAGAAGTCCGAGACACGTTACACCGACTTTTCCGCACTCCATGTTGAGTGCGACGAGTTCATCCGCAGTCTTCGCTTCAGGGAGAGCGGAGAGTGCTTTGACGATGAAATCGATCACAGATGCGTCCCTGTATCCCAGTACCGCGGCGTGATGGTAATACGCTGCCATCCCCTTGATACCGAAAAGAAGTAGTTCCTTCAGTGATCTGAGATCTGCGTTCGAATCCAAAGATTCAATGTCGGTACATCTGATTTCGGCACCGCCGATGAGAGCTTTTATAGACTCAGTCTGTTTTTTAATACGGTCGATGTCGAAGTTTGTGTTCGTGAGTGTCATGAAGAGACCGTCGACGATGAGATCTGTGTTTTTCTCTCCGACGTTACCCTTGGAAGCAAGCTCAATCATCGCTCCGATAAGCATATCCTGAGCTTCTGCGAGTTCCGCATTCTTTCCGCACACTCCGTTTTTGACACAGCCTGTACCGGCTATGGTTTCTTCGCATTGTCTGCACAGCAAGTTCAATCACCTTCGGTATCAATTTGATACTAAGTATGTAAATGATACTTGACTATAAATAGCGGAAAGTTTCTGAACGGTAACTATGGATCACGGGTGCACAGTGTACCGTACGATGGAATATCTTTCGAAAAGATGGGCCGTACTGATACTGCATGAATTAAGCAAAGGAGAAGAATGGAAGAGATTCTCCGATATCAAGAAAAAAATGCCGGATATCACTCCGAAGGTGCTTACGGAACGTCTGAGAGAACTTACGGAAGAAGGATTGATTGAAAACCGTGTGGATGCTTCTTCGGTTCCGGTGAGGAGTGAGTACAGACTTACTCCCGCGTCATGGGAACTGATGGATATTGTTCACGATCTGAAGATGTGGGCGCTGAAGTGGAAGATAGACAATCCTGCTTGTAAGAATCAGTCGTGCAGGATCTGCACGCTGTGACTGTTTTCTTTGTTCTTTCTATTCTGTATTGAGGAGGGGATGTGTGTGATACCCGTCCGCAGAGCGGACGGGTATCACTCTCACAGTTTCTTTTCTCCGAGACTGCGCATGGCGGCGACCATCGCCGCCCTCAGTGCGGATGATTTGTCTTTACCTTCTCCGAAGATTATTACGTCGCCTTCGGACGGTTTTGCAGATTTAATGATTTCCTTTGCGGATTCGGGGTACATTTCCGAAATATCCGTATCCGGAGGCATCAGCAGTCTTCCGTTTCTGTAAACTACTGTGGTACATCCCAATCCTCCGGCGTATATGCCACAGTCTCTCTGTAACATACCGTTCGTAATACTTTCCGCCGAATCAATTACTTTTACGGCTGCCTGTACTCCTCCGACGGAGCATTCGGGCAGTGTACAGTCGGCGAGAGATATCGGACATGTGTCTGTGAATTTCTTTCCTGTTGCGTTTAATACGGAGCCGGTGCGGTAAATGTCAATGAGTCCGGACGCGGACAGTGTTTTCAGTATCGACCTGATGCTTCCGTACCCTACGCCGACTTTTTCCGCGAGGGCTTCTCTTCCGCATCTGCCGTCTCTGCCCATAATCATCAGTGCAGAGAGAAGATCGGCATCCATGTATCTCTGGGTCTTTGCGGAATCGTTTTCGTATGAAATTCTCAGTCCTCCGCGGTTGATGTCGATCATTTCGATAATTTCTCCTGCAGTTTCACTGCCTGAACGGAGGAATTACTGCATCGGATATAAATTGGATGTATATTCCATTTCATCCAACTGACTTATCCAGAAATAAGTGCGGATAATGCGTTAACGGTATAACAGGAATCCAACTGCGTTCTTTATTTATCGGGCACGCAGTATTTTACAGGTCATGAATAGCACGTGCGGTAGATTGTCTGATATCCGTATGACGGAGAAAACAGTCTGCCGTGATGTGCTGATCATATAATCGGTTCGGGAACCGGTTACGAGTGATAAACATGACAAACAGGAATGATTTGATAGGCATCTTGGCGTTCATCGCAGTCGTTACGGTGATTTTTACCGCAGTAGGACTGTCGACAGCCGACGGGGTGGCCGGAGAAGGTGATACGTCTGTTCCATATGAGGTTGCGGGCCAGACACTCACAATCACCGGCGATATTACAAGCGCAGACGTGATAAATATAGATGATGCGACGTGGGCAGGCCTTACGACAGTTGTCGTTAAGGACACCGTCACATCGATTGCCGATAATTCACTGTCCAAAGCAACGGCGGTTACCAAGATTACCGTACCCGTATCGTTCAAGGACAGTATGGCAAAAATCTTCGGTACAGGTTACGACAAGGCTACCGTCGAGTACAAAGATGCCGACGGCAAGATCGATCTGTACATAGGAAGGAGCGTAACCCAGATTGACCGTACATACTATAAAAACGCCAATCTGAAGTCTGTATTCATCCCGTCCGAAGTAGAATCGATGATGATAAGCCAGTGGGGACAGGGTGTGTTTTCATCATGTACCGCACTGAAGACAGTTACATTCGAGAAAGGTTCGAAAATTACCTCCATAACGGATTACGCATTCCGCGGATGTACATCGTTGGAAACTGTGATTATTCCGGACGGTCTTAAAAGCATCATTTCATTTGCTTTCAACGGGTGTACTGCACTGAAGAATGTATATCCCGCATCGTCCGATGTGAAGGAAGGCGTGATATTCCCTTCAGGTTTCACGACATTCAGCAACTCTGTATTCAAAGGTTGTACGAGTATCGAAAGTGTTGTTATACCCGACAGTGCGACCGACTGCAGTAAAGATTCGGTATTCTCCGGATGTACGTCGCTTAAAACAGTCAAATTGCCGAACACAATAACAAAAATCGGTCAGTACTGGTTCGAGAAAGACATATCTCTTGAATCGATAACGATTCCCGAATCGGTAACAGTCATAGGCAATTATGCATTCAGTGAATGCACATCGCTGAAAGAAATCAAATTTACAGGAAGTGTGCCGGAAAAAATCGGTGCGTATGCGTTCAGCGACTGTGGGAAGCTTGAGACGCAGATAATTGCGAAAATTGTAATAGTCAGCAGTGACACACAGATAAAAACGAGAAATGCATTGCTCAACGCATCACCTGTCGAAGGCGGAAAATACACTGTTCCCGAAGGTGTGGAAGTAATTTCCGCAACAGCATACAAATGCAGAACAGATATGATTGAGATCACAATTCCGTCTTCTGTAAAGGAAATCGAGGCTGAAGCTTTCTCCAACTGCAGTGAACTGAAAACGGTCAACGGATTGACATCGTCGATGGAGATCGGTCTCAAAGCATTTGCCGGAACTCCGCTGAAAGAGGCTATAATTCTGAATAATAAGCTGATTTATGTACCGAACACACCGGCTTTCGAGAACTATGTCGTTCCGGAGAGTGTATGCGCTGTAGAGAGTTATGCATTTGCGGAAAACAAATGTGTGAAGACTGTCAAATTCGAAGGAACCATGCTCGGAGAATCCCCGATGAGTCTGGGCACGAGTATATTCTACAACTGTGAGAACCTCGCCAGTGTTGAGCTTCCGAAAGGTCTCACGTTCATATACACAGCGATGTTCAACGGCTGTAAATCTCTGGAGACATTCGAAATACCCAGTACTGTTACATACATCTATGCGCAGGCGTTTATGAATTCGGGTCTCAAAGAGATAACTATACCTTCATCTGTACTTACACTAGAAGCTGCCGTATTCTCGAAATGTGCATCTTTGACAAAGGTCGTTTTCGAAAACCCGAATACTCAATTTGTCGCACAGACAGTCAACGGCCCTGTTGCAGCGGCAAACATGTTCAGCTACTGTTCTAAACTGACAGAAGTGACACTGCCTGCAAAACTTGATAAGATACCCGGCAGCACATTTACCGGTTGTTCTTCTCTGACATCGATTGACATTCCTACAACTGTTACGGAAATCGGAAGCGGTGCATTTCAGTCATCCGGTATTACGGAACTGAAGATTCATGAAGGAGTTATGCTCATAGATTCCAATGCATTCAGGTTATGCACTAAGCTTGCAAGTATTGAGATTCCGACCACGTGTTACCCTCAAACCAAAAGCGGCGGGAGTACAAAGGGCGGTGTAATGAATTCTGCATTCTCTAAAATAGGTACGGAAGTGGAGGGAGGTACGACAGTTATCATCCACGGAAATACATACATCGGCAACGGTGCATTCGGCAACTGTAACATCAAAGAGCTCTGTATCGACGGTTCGCCCTCGATTAACAATGTTGCGTTCACCGGTGCCAAAATTGGAAAAATCGTCATTACAGGCGGAGTCGGTTTCGACTGTTCGACTGTTAATATCATTAAAGGTACGATTGCCGACGGTGTACTTCCCGTATACATCAAGAACGGCGAGGAATACGTTTCCGGTTCAATGCTCGTCAGCAACAGTGCGACGGATAAAACACTTACAATCGGAAAGGATGTCGTTGCAATCTCCCCGTCCGTACTGGACAAGAAGGGACTGACTTCTATTACGGTGGATGCGGAAAACAAATACTTCACGGTGAAAGACGGTGCACTTTATTTCGAGAGCAATAACACAAAAGCCGATGAATTGGAAGATGCGACCCTTGTCACCGTACTGAAAGGTACGGGAGAGACGGCAATCACCGATTTCGTCATTCCCGAAGGAACGGCGAAAATCGCACCCTATGCATTCAGAGGCACCACAACATCTCTGGATACCGTCACTGTTGCAAAGTCTGTAAAATATCTTGACGGATATTCACTGACAAACATCAAGGCAATCCTCATAGCATCCAAAGATTCCGCACCGAATTACGATGCATACGTCACAGGTTCGAGCAGTGTGCTGTACTTCCCGTCGGATGCTTCCGCAGATATTTCCGAGAAGATAGCCGAGAAGTGCATGTATAATTCGAAAGTATCTTCACTCAAATTCGGAGGCTACTATCTCAAAGACGGTGACAACACCATCGTTGTCATGATTACGGAAGGCAGTGTAAAAGCTGTCTCGATGACCGGAGAGGATGCCGAGAAGAAAGTGAATATTACACTGAATGACAGCTTCTCACAGAGTCTGGAAACAATCGTCGCGAAAGAAGGATGGTATGCCTACCAGGCTACGGAAGTAGCGAAGAACGAAGACGGCACATACACTGTCAAATTCGACACGGCAAAATCGAAGATGCTGATTGTCAGCGGTGTTTCGATTAACGAATACAAGATTACGGTCGCAGAGGATCCGTCATACGGAGTGACATACTCAGTCATTGACCCTGAAAATGTTGCATACGGTACGGAAGTACGCTTCAGAGTGACACTTTCCGACGGATACAACGGAACTCCTGCGGTCAAGATCGGCGAAGAGACAATAACGGCAACGGACGGAGTGTACACAATCACTGTCACATCCGATGTGACAGTTGTTATTACAGGCATAACGCCTGAAGGTACATACACTGTATCATTCGACTCCGACGGAGGTTCCGCGGTAACATCGCAGACCGTAACAAAAGGTTACACTGTAGCATTCCCTGCGAACCCCACGAACGGAGACAAAGTCTTCTTCGGATGGTATAACGGCGACAGTCTCTATGATTTCGCATCGGCTGTCACAGACAATGTATCACTCAAAGCCAAGTGGATCTCCGCAGAAGCCGAGAAGGTTAAGATTACACTCAAAGCAGACAACGGAACAATCACCGCACGTTCGCTTAACGACAACAGTATTGTTACTGATACAGTCTACAAGGGCACAACCGTTTCCTTCGTCTTCGTTTCGAAGAACATGGGCTACGAAGTACTCTCGTGGACGGTCGGAACCGAAACAGACAGTACAAATTCTGCCGTCAAGACCGTAACCGTCGATAAAGACACCGAAATTTCAGTTTCGTCTGTCTATTCGGTATCGTCTTACCCGTATCTTGAAACGGATATCAAAGCACCTGTGAAAGGCGACACATACAAGATGGTATGGAAAGTCAACGGAACCAAAGGTTTCAACAACATGGTGTTCACACCTTCTGTCCTCGGCGAGTATGTTTACGCATGGTCCGGCAGCGAAATCTACAAGATTTCAATCTACGACGGTACCGTCGTCAAGAAAGTCGATACAGGTTTTGCAACCGGAGGTCTCTACTACAACCTCGTGACCGTCGGTAACGGATACGTCCTTGCAGGATATGCGGGACAGGTCTACGATGCAGATCTCAACCCTGTGTTCCAGTTGTATTATGATGACGAAACACGTGCAAATGAGGTCAAAGCGTACTACAACGACGGTTACTTCTACATGTTCACAGAGGAGAATGTGTACAAGTTCAAGGCAACCGATGCAGACTCGACTACCAACAACAAACAGCTGCCCGATGCAACGGGAACCACGAAGTACAAACACTATATTTCGTACTACCAGGGACAGTCGAACCTGATATTCACCGACAAATACATCATCGGATTGGAGAACAGCGGAGATCAGACACAGAACAGACACGCAGTAACTTACGATATTGAAACACTCGATGTCATTGACAGCTACGAGTTCACCGAGTTGAAAACAGCAAACCTCAACACGGGATACATAAGCTACTACAACGGTGTGTTCTACTTCAACACCTATTCTCCGTTCTCGAACATGTTCTCGACAAGCAACGAGGACTGGATAAGTCTCGGTACAATCGAAATCGATGAGAACGGAAAGTTCGACCCGATTACCGTTCACTACTACGACCTCGGAACTACAAGCTACGTGTCTTCGTTCATCGTAGTCGGCGATTACGGTTACGTCAACGCCGGAAGCACGTTCAAGGTCTACGACATAAAGACGATGGAATGTGTCAAATCTATTTCATCTACAATGTCCCACGGTAACATGGCCGTCTCGGTACAGGGAAATGTTGTGACTGCATACATTATCCCGTACACCACTATGACGACACTGTATGCGTTCCAGCACGATCAGAGTAAGGGTACACTTACCAATGTCAGTTTGAACAACGTTCTGGATACGAAGGAATACAGCTCGCAGATAGTTCACTTCGGACCCAACGGTGAGTTGATCTACTACAACGACTCGGGATACCTGTTCTGTATTCAGTTCGGATACAAGGCGACCTTCGATGTTTCCGACGGCGTATCCGTAAAGGACGTGTCGTTCTACGCAGACGAAGGTGTAAGCGCTCTTCCGACCACAACAAAGACATGGTACAAATTCGACGGTTGGTACACAACATCCGATTTCACCGGCACAAAGGTCACTGAAATCCTGAAAGGTGACGTAGGCAACAGGACATACTATGCCAAATTCGTCGCACTGACATCCGAAGATCTCGTCAACGGAATCCAGGTGTCTGCCTTTGCGGATAACGGTAAGAAAGCACTGTTCCAGATAGAATCCGGTAAGAATGTCACATCTGTGTCGGTCGTAGTCGGTTATTCCGCATACGTTACCGTTGCGGAAGGAACATTCCTCTGTCCGACATTCACCGAGACATTCGTAACCGATGTCACCAACGGAGTTGTGGACTTCACCAACAAAGACGGTGTCCGCATGGAATCCGTTTCGGTGTTCTGCTGTTACGAGTTCGATTCGCTTGCATATTCCACAACAATAACAAGCGAATTCGTTCCTGTGATGTCTTCCGCTGCGGAAATTACCGCAGATGAAGGAGTCACACTGATGTTCGACGGTGCAGCAGTCGCAGACGGTCAGACAGTGGCCTTCGGAACCTACACTGTTACAGTCATGGGAGACGAATCCGCAGCTTATTCCGTGAACGGTACGGCAGTCGGAGACGGTGTGAAACTGTTCTACAGCGGACAGAAGCTGACGGTATCGAAAATCTGAGCATCGGTGACGGTGAACGGATATGAACAGCAAGAAAGTATGTGCGATACTGGCCGTTTTGATGCTGACGGCTGTCATTCCTATGACAGCTGTCGGCACCGACGGTGCCGGCAGCGTGAAATCGGGAACGGTTTCAGCCGACGGAATAACAGTGTCTTACATCGATTCCGCCACGGACGGATACGGGCTGTTGGCAATATCCTACGACGAAACGCCGAAGGGGGAAACGTTCAGCATCGTCATCGACGGTGCTGCAACGGCCTCCTTCAAAAAGGCGAATCTCGGGGGATTGCTGATCCCTGTTCTTTCGGTCGGAAATCATACGATATCGGTCAGAAGCGATGCAGATGCGACCCGTACCGTCACACTTGCCGTCATTGTCGGGGTGACATCCGTCACCCTCGACATCGGCGAGAAGGCGGTGAAGAAGGGTGAAACATTCACTCTTACGGCAACTGTCGGTCCGAGCGATGCCACCGATAAAACAGTGATATGGTCTTCGAGTGACGACAATATTGCATCTGTTGACGCTAAGGGAAAAGTCACTGCGGTTAACGGCGGTTCCGCCGTCATCACCGCCGAATCGGGCGGTGTGAAGGCTACATGCAGCGTAACTGTCACAGTGGATGTGACAGGCGTTTCATTGGATGTCACTGAAAAAACCGCAGAGAAGGGAGAGACGTTTACAATTACGGCAACAGTCGAACCTTCCGATGCTACCGACAAGACCGTTACATGGACTTCAAGCAACACATCGGTTGCAACAGTCGACAGTGACGGAAAAGTCACTGCCGTAGGCGGAGGTTTCGCAGTCATTACGGCAACAGTCGGCGAAAAGACCGCGACCTGTAACGTAACCGTTACAACCGATGTGACAGCGGTAACTTTGGACATTGCCGAGAAGACTGTGAAGAAGGGTGAAACATTCACCCTTACTGCAACAGTTGCACCCTCTGATGTGACTGATAAGAAGGTGACATGGTCTTCCGATAATGACAGTGTCGCATCTGTCGACAGCAACGGAAAAGTTACCGCCGTAGGCGGAGGATCCGCAGTAATCACTGCAGCAGCAGGCGGAAAGACGGCGACATGTAATGTTACTGTAACAGTCCCAGTGTCCGGTGTAACTTTGGATGTAACGGAGAAATCCGTTGCAACAGGTGAATCATTCACGCTTACGGCAACGGTAGAACCTTCGGATGCTACAGACAAGACTGTAACGTGGACTTCGAGTAATGCCACCGTAGCAACAGTCGACAGCAACGGAAAAGTCACTGCAATCGGTACGGGTTCCGCGGTTATTACCGCAACTGCAAGCGGTAAGACAGTAACCTGTAACGTAACCGTGGCGGCTATAGTTAACCCCGATTCATCAAGTACTACCGAGGAGACTAACGAGGATGGTTCCAAGACAGTAACAGTCGAGGAGAAGAAGACCAACACAGACGGATCGAGTTCCGAATCTACGAAAGAAACAACAACTTCCGCAGACGGAAACAAAGTTTCCGAATCGGAAACTGTTGTAATCAAAGACGAATCCGGTAACATCAAATCGACTACCAGCACGGTTGACGAAACAACTACTTCCGCAGACGGAACTAAGACGGAGAAGAAAACCGTTGAGGTAAGATCATCCGACGGAAACACTGTGAAGACAGAATCCGAAAAGAAGACTTCCGCAGACGGAAAGGTTACGGAGGAAAAGAAACTCTCGATTACCGATTCTTCGTCCAAGATTACCACGAATGCAACCGCAACCGTGGATTCCGACGGAAAAGTAAGCGGAGAATCAACAGTCGCTGTCAAAGTGGATCCTGTCAAGACTGATGCGAAAGCGGAGTACACACTCGATTCCGAGGCTGCAGGAGCAATCCTCGAACAGATCGGTAATGTAACAACGCTCGTAGGAGACGTTACTTCGACCGTTAAGTTTGTAGCCGATGATAACTCGAAGACATCCGAATTCACTGTTCCGGTTTCGGTTATTGCCAAGATTTCCGAATCCAAAGGTTCGATGCAGTTCACTTCATCCGACGGAACGGTCACGATGGGTAACACTGTCGTATCGTCTCTGAAGAGCGAAGACAGCGATTTGAAGGTTCAGATTTCTAACGTCGACAAAGATACGGAACTTCCCGCCGAACAGCGCAGTAAGGTCGGAAGCAACCCTGTTGTCAGGATGACCGCATCGACAGACGGAAAGGATGTTCACGAACTCGGAGGCAACGTAACAGTATCCGTGCCTTACGAACTCCCCGACGGAAAATCCGCTTCGGATGTTTCCGCATGGTATCTTGCAGATGACGGAACGATTACCGATATGAAAGGTACATACGACGCAGAGAACGGAGTCGTTACATTCACGACAACCCACTTCTCAATCTACGCCGTAGGTATCATTGAAGAACAGTCTGCGGCAGGCAGTGACAACACACCCCTGGTTGTCATCGCACTCGTAATAATTGTTCTTCTGGCACTCGGAGCGTTCTTATTCATCCGCTCAAGGAGGAACACAGGAGCCGAATGAAACTTTTCGGGGGGCGGAAGTCCCCCGTTTTTAATTTAACATGTGTCGGACGGGCACACAAAGTACAGAGGTTGATGTAATGGGAGAAAGAAGATACCGCTCAGCGGAACGGAATCGGATTGTATCTTTGATACTGGTTCTGCTTACTGTCACGGCAATGATACTTATTGTTCCGTCCGTGATTTCCGACGATTCCGATGCGGCGGTCTGCGACAACATCCGTGTTTTCATCGAAGATGAGAACGGGGAATATGAAGAATCGACGGTGAACGGTGTGAGTACCGTCAAAGGAGCCATAGAAGCTGCCGTAAAAGCTCAGAATAAAACCATAACGTACAACGAGAGAGGAAATGTCGCATCCGTCGACGGGAGGACGGTGGATTCCGACCATTCCTGGCGTGTACATCAGTGGCTTCCGCTCGGAACATCCGGGTGGGGCGTAATGGGATTCGATTCCGATTCGGATAAGATGATGAACACAGGCACATCATACTGCCTTCATGTATGTACATCGACGAATAATGACGGTACAATCGTTTATTCCATACCCAATTTCAAACCCGTATCCACAGGATACGTTTTCATAAGATTCGCAAACGGTTTTGACGGCGACAATTTCGACGTTCAGAACACATTCACTTCGGAGATAAGAACCGAAGGATTCTGGCTCGAAGGTACCGGATCTTCTATGGGAGAAGTCCTGAAAAACGCGGTCGAATCCAACAGATTGGATATCATTCTCAAGACCGGCACAGATTCCAACGGAAACGATCTTCAGTGTTGGATTACCAGGATGTTCGGTCTCGGCGATGAACTCGTCGGAGACGGTGTGTGGGCTTATTGGAGCCAATGGACCTGGGTTGACGGCGAATGGGATTACAACAACTGGACGCTGGGATATTACGATCCGGCCGTGTACAAATATGTGGAATGTATCTATCTGATTTCCACTCCGGATCCGTACGGCGACGGTTATATCATTGACAAGGGAGGCGCAGAACCGAATCCCTATGCCGACGAAATAAAATGTATCAAAAATTACAACACGGTGAGGTTCGAAGTCGACGGAGAGATCGTCAGGGAGACCGAAGTCAGGTACGGAACAATCCTTTCGGAATCCGAAATACCGAAAATCACCGTTCCCGAGGGCAAGACATTCCTCGGATGGGGAAACATCGGCAATGCGATAACCGAAGATGCCGTATTCACGGCTCAGTTCGATTCGAATAAGGTAACTGTACGTTATTATTACGACGAAGCAAAGAAAATTCTTCTTCACACAGAACAGATCGATTCCGGTTCCGCAGCGAAATACGGTCTGATCCCCACTAAGGCGGAGACAGACGAATACACATACAGATTCGCCGGATGGAGCTCCGATCTTTCCTGCGTTACGGCCGATGTCGATGTTACGCCTGTATTCGAAAGTGTAGCGAAGTCGCATACACATTCATGGAAAGTCGAATCGACGGTACCGGCGACCTGTACCGATGCGGGAAAAACAGCCTATGTCTGTGAGACCTGCGGTGAGAAGAAAGAGGAAGCCGTTCCCGCAACAGGGCACATATGGTCCGATTGGACTGTCACCGTAGAAGCGACACAGTCGGCACCCGGTACCAAAGAGCACACCTGCACTGTCTGTAAGGAATCAGAGACAGCACCTGTGTTATATGTGAACACAAACGGGGACATGGAGATTTCCAGAGGCGGAGTCGAAACCGTTGTGAAACAATCCGGCGGAACCGCCGAGTCTGTTACTTCAATCACCGCGGAAACAAAGATTGCGGATAACCACGCAGACGTCACAATTGATTCTTCGGCCGTAGCCGAAGTCCTGAAACAGATGTCTGAGGTATCGGATTCCGTGGGTGATGTAAAATCATCTCTCGTAATATCCGCAGAAGACGGTTCGTTCAGCGGAGTATCCTACGCAATAAGTTCGGCGGATGTTTCATCTCTTTCCGCATTCGACGGAATTACCGTAAAACTGCAGTCATCCTTCGGATCGGTTACTCTCGACAGGGATGTACTTTCCGACAAATCCGCATCGAACGGAATTACAATCAGATTCGTATCGGGAGATACGGAAACCGAGGAGAAATTCAATGACAGAGTTTCGTCGGGACATTCCGTGAATATAGACATGATTTCAGGTGAGACCCAGATACACGAACTTTCCGGTACGGTCACACTTGCCGTGAAATACGAACTTCCCGAAGGAACCGATTCCGGGAAGATTTCCGTATGGTATGTCGACGGTGACACTCTGAAAAAAGTCGAAGAATCTTCATACGATTCCGCGAAGGGAGAGATGACATTCACAACGACTCACTTCTCATCCTGGGTCATAGGTGTCGAGAACACTCCTTCGGGTAACGATAACAGCACGGTAATCTACGTCGCAGTGGGCGTAATCATCGCAGCCGTATGTGCAGGAGCGGTTTTCCTGTTTGTCAGGAAGAAGTGATACCTTGATGGCCGGAACCGTCAAACTGATCTCATCTGCGATTATCGCGATAATGGTCGTCGCGTCGATTCCTTTCATAGGTTTCACATTGGATGCTCAGGATGAGAAACAGGGCGTGATGATAGATTACGCCTATTACAACACAGAGTGGATTGAAACCGAATTCGGCGACGGTATGACAGGTTCCGGTATTCTTTCGAAAGTATGTTCCGAGAAAGGATACGGCATAGAATACAACACGGACGGGACGGTATATTCCGTAAACAACGTGCCTCAGCTTCTCAATGTGAAGTGGGGAATGTATGTTCTCCGCGGAAGCGGTGCCGATACGCATTGGTCTGAGATAGAAAATCCGGATTCTTACGATATTTCGAATGAGAAAATCATTGCATGGGCCAGGACAGGTACGGGCAGCGAGATGATGCCTGCGGTGGATTCCACGGGTTTCATGTACTACAGTTACGCAACCGACGGTAAAAACAGGGACGGGTCTCCACTCAAGATTGTCACTTTATCACCGTCGGTGACCGAGACGGTGATAGCCGTCGGAGGCTTGGACAGCATAATCGGTACGGACAGATACAGCGATTATCCGAATTCGCTGGTAAGGAAACAGAATTCCGGGGAAATACGGATAGTCGGAGGTTACACCGATCCGAACTTCGAATTGATTGTGGCGGAAAGACCCGATGTTGTATTCCTCGACGGAGGAACGGGAGAACACGTCACTATGGCGGACAAACTCCGCAAAGCAGGGGTCAACTGTGTCGTGCTGTACAGCGCGACGGATATGAACAGTCTTCTGAAGAACCTGTGGATCTGCGCATCGGCATTGGGAAAACCGACAGTCGGAAATTCATACATCGGCGATGTGAAAGAAGCTGTCAACAGTATCTGCAGGATACCGGAGATTACCGGCAAGAGAGTATTCGTTTCACTGGGGGTGAGCGAATCTCCGTACACTCCGGGTTCGAACACATATGTTACGAATATGTTGGAATCGTTGGGTGCGGTGAACATATTCTCGGATGATTCCGAAGGATGGTTCATGGCCGATAAGGAAGCTGTTTACGACGAACAGCCCGATGCGATTATTATCATTTACGATACGGCGGAGATCAAAACACAGAGACAGTACCGTTCGCTGATTTCGCAGGTTAACGATATGTGGAAACAGACACCTGCGTTCAGAAACGGAGATGTGTTCGTATTCTCGGGAGATGCGGCGAGCCTGTTGTCAAGGCCGGGAGCGAGACTGCCGGAAGCGTTGGAGTTGGTTGCGAAGATAATCGATCCCGATTCTTTTGCCGCAGCGGACCCTACGGACAGAATCGGTGTGAAGTATTACAACGACAGCTATAACGACGGCGACAACGGATATCTGACATATGTCAAAGCACAGGGGTTGTTATCATGGCAAAGAGATTGATTGCAATTACTCTGATACTGATTCTTTTCGTTTCCGCCGTACCTGCTTATTCCGACGGAGAAACATCCGAAGGTAAACTTTTAGTCGATTACGGTAACGGGGATACATACTGGTATGCAATTCCCGCTGACGTATCCACTGTAAAGGATGCAATAACCCGGACATTGGATGCGAACGGAATATCATACACATTTGCAGACACGGAAATAGGCCCTGTTACCGATTCCGTGAACGGAATATCTTCCGTAACAATCGGAAGCAGTTCGGCTTCCAAACAGAAATGCGAATGGAGATTATACTCATGGAACGGCGTTGTCTGGGAAACCGAACCCGGAAACGTTGACAAGGAGTACTTGGGGTCGGATCTCGCATTGGGATATTATCCGACGGATACGATTGCTCCCGCTTCCAACCCCGATTACGAAACAGTATGGTCTTCATACCGCGGAAATTCGTCATCGGACGGTGTAAGTACATCGTACGGACCGGATTCCGTTGCCAAACCTCTCGAATGGTACAACACATACGCCGGAGCGGTGGACTGTACGATACTGTATGCCGACGGATTGCTCTATCACACGGTTTCGGGCGTTTACGGCAGTGTGGGAATGGACAGTCTTGCATGGCTGTATTGTTTGGATACCGTAAACAAAGAAGTTGCATGGTCCCTGAGCTATTCCAATTCAGGTAACATTGAGATTGTGACTCCCGTTATCGTCGGAGATATGATTATTCTCTTTTCAGGTAACTGGCACGTATACTGTCTTGACAGATTCACAGGAGAAGCATTGGCGGAACTCGTTCCCGAAGGAACGGAACCGGACAAGTGCAGCAGACTCAAGGTTACGGAATATAAGACATACAGAAACGATTCTCCCGTCGTTACCGACAGGACACATGTAAGTGCGGGACCTACCAATGCGGTGTACGACAGCGGCGCACTTTATTTCGGAACATCCGACGGAGTGATGAGGTGCTATTCCGTCGACAGAGACAACGGTTTCACGGAATTATGGACAAACATTCCCGATGACGGCGAAAGAGGATGTTTCTACTACTATCCGCCGTGCATCACCGAGTCAGACGGTAAGAAGGTTGTACTTCACGGAAACTGTGCGGGAAGTCTCATATGCTGCGATGCGGCAACCGGAGAGAAGATTTGGTCGGTAAAGATGACCGACTCCGCAGGAAACAATGTCGGAGCGGTAACTTCGATATCGGTATGTTCCGGGAACCGTGCGATAGTATGTTTCACCGACGGAGGTATGACCGCAGGATCCGGAGGTATTTTGTTAATCGATATTTCCGACGGAAGTACCGTTTGGAAAAAATACTATCTCGGTAACAAACCCGTGGTTTACGGCGACCGTTTCTATATTTACATATCATACACAACAGGCGGTACGCACACAATCACCGATCATGATACAGGTGCGGAGAAAGAGCTTGTCAGCGGATATTATTCTCTGTGGGTGGACGACTGCAGCCTGTGTTGGGTGCAGGATACCGAGGCTGTTTGCGGCGGAGGCACCGTCTACTGCGACGGGAGAATTTACGGAATGGATTATTCCCCGGGATCCGAAGGATCTCTGGGAGGATGGGTTTGGTGCATGGATTCCGATACAGGCACCGTTGTATGGAAAGCAAAAGTAAGTCCGTACGGCGGAGCCGCATACAGTATGTGCACGCCCACGGTTGTCGACGGGAAAGTGATTGTCGGCAACGATTACGGTGCAGTCTACATTATATCGGAGACACCGGGAATTGAGAGGGGAAGCAGTTCCCAAATAAATTACGAATCACAGGGACTGGCACACTGGTCGTGGCTGGCA
Source organism: Candidatus Methanomethylophilaceae archaeon (assembly GCA_963643255.1). Taxonomy (GTDB): domain Archaea; phylum Thermoplasmatota; class Thermoplasmata; order Methanomassiliicoccales; family Methanomethylophilaceae; genus Methanarcanum. Next base: position 118,864 of record CAVIIW010000001.1, on the reverse strand, counting down.
CTCGCGGGAGTGACTGCCCTCGTATCGCTGATTGCCGTCGTATTATACAGGAGGACATAGGATGGACGGAGACAGCGGTCGTCTGAAGGGACTTATGAAAACATTCGTCAGAGGATTCAAAGCGATGAACGACAGCATGGTCCCGTCTGACGATAACAGAAGCGAGATGGGTATCAAGAGGAAGCGTTTCAGAATTATTCTCGTCGCGGGATTGTTCTTTATCGCAGTGATGTTCCTCATTTCGATATCGATTTCATCGGGCGGTGTAATACCGATTAACGAAGCATTCGGAGCATTGATTTCCGCAATTTCCAAAGGCGGATCCAATCTTACTACAGAGGAACTTTATGTCTTTTCATCAAGACTGCCGAGAATAATCGCGGGAATCGGAGTGGGAGCGGGACTTGCAATAGCGGGCTGTATGTTTCAGGCTTTGATCAGGAATCCTCTCGTGGATCCGTACATTACAGGAGTATCCTCGGGAGCGGGCTGTATTGCCGTTGCTATGTCGACGATGATATCCGCAATCCCGGTTATGTCGGGATACAGTTCGTACATTATTCCGTTGGGAGCAATCATCGGAGGTCTTGCGGCATTCGCGATAACACTGTTCATCGCGGAAGCGGCGGGAGGTTCAGCCACCAACTACATCCTGGGAGGAGTGATTGTAGGATTCGCATTCTCATCGTTGCAGACAGTGTTCCTTTCTCTGAATAAAGACAACATCACGAACATCATGTGGTGGCTGTACGGTTCTTTGGGTAACATTTCATGGGAAAACGCATTCCTTGTTCTCGTTCCCGCTTTGGGAATATCTCTGATTTCAATGCTGTGGGCACGTGAATTCAATCTGTTCATGTCCGGTGAAGATCAGGCAAGACAGCTGGGAATGAACGTAAGGAAATTCAAAGCGATCATGATGGTAATCGCATCGATTCTTACTTCCGTATGTGTCGCATTCGCCGGAATCATAGGATTTGTTGGACTTATCGTACCTCACGCCTGCCGTATGATGCTCGGCAGCGATCACAGATTGATCATGCCCGCATCCATTGTTTTGGGTGCGTGTCTGATGTTATTTGCGGATATCATCGCGCGTGTCGTGATTTCTCCTTTGGAATTGCCCGTGGGCGCTGTTACCGCATTGATCGGTACTCCTGTGTTTGCATATATGCTCATAAAGAGGGGGCGCGAGTATGACAGATGAAATTCTGAACGTAGAAGATCTGAAGATTTCATTTGATGATATCGAGATTCTTCACGGAATAACCTATTCAATGCCTAAGGGCAAACTTATAGGACTCATCGGTCCCAACGGATGCGGTAAATCGACGATGATGAAGTGTATCTCGAAAATGCATACGAAATGGACCGGAAAGATTGCCGTTGACGGTGAAGATATTGCATCAATGCGTCCCGCGGATGTTGCAAAGATTGTCGCAAATGTACCTGCGGAGATGACCCAGATGTACGGAATATCCGTTATGGATATGGTTATGCTCGGAAGATATCCTTTCGTGAACAAGGTATGGTGGGAGAGCGAAGAGGATGAGAAAACAGTCAGAAACGCACTGAAAACATTCGGTCTCGATCAATACAGAAGGAAACAGGTCTCACTGCTGTCTTCCGGAGAAAAACAGCGCGTACTCATCGCCAAAGCGTACGTTCAGGAACCGAAGATAATGCTTGTGGATGAGCCTACATCGCACCTCGATATGAAATACAAACTCGAAGTCATGGAGTATCTCAGAGATTTGGCGCACAATGGAATATCAATTCTCGTTGCTGAACACGATATCTCGCTGATGGCAAGATACTGTGACATCTGTATCATTATGAAAAAGGGAAGAATAGTCGCAATCGGAGATCCGAAGAAAATCATCACCGAAGATCTCATCCGCGATGTGTACGGCGTAGATTCCTGTGTAGGTACGGACCGCGAAGGAGAAATCTACGTTCTCCCGAAACGCAGTCTCGGAACGGAGTGATTCTATGAAAGCGGTGCGGATTCTGATTGTATTGCTGCTGATGACGACAGTCATATCGGCAGTTGTTCCTTCGGATGCGGATGATACGGTATACTGCACCGTTCAATTCGTAATGCCCGACGGAACCGTATTGGCGACACAGGAAGTCGAATACGGCAAACAGTTGGATTTCTCACTGATCCCGGAACCGAAGACACTGAAGGGAGCGACATTCTCAGGATGGGGAGACGTAACATCTCCGATAACGTCCGATACTGTGTTTACCGCATCGTATATCTACGAAACATACAGAGTCAGATATTTCACCGAAGGTATGGTGAACTGTATACACACGGAATATGTTCAGGCCGGCTCTCCCGCAACTTACAGCGGAATCCCCGAGAAGGAGAAGGATGAGGGCTATACCTACACATTTTCCAAATGGAGTCAGGATTTGTCTTCGGTAACATCCGATATCGATGTTTATCCGATATTCACCGCATCCGAAAGAACGTGTGAAGTGAGATTCTGCGATTACGACAGATCTCTGATCTGCACGAAACCCGTGCGTTACAACACGGCGTTATCCGATATGCCGGACGAACCCGAAAGACAGCCCACTGTAGGATACACTTACAAATTCAAATGCTGGAGTATTACACCCAACGGAAACAGCCCTGCGGATTTCAGTGCAATCAAAGATACAAAAACGGTGTTCGCATACTACGAACCGTCGTTGGCTGTGTATACTGTCACATATTTTCTCGAGGGTAAATCCGTCGGATCATCGACTGCGGAATACAACACATCTCTGGGAACTTACGCTGTATTGGATCTCTGCAGCGGCAAAGCGATGGCTCTTATGTACCGCGACAGTGCAATGACGGAAGAGTACACTGTGAATCACAGAATAATCGGAAACACGGATGTTTACCTGAAACTGATACCGGGAATTTTCGATGCGGAAAGAGATTCGAAAGGAAACGCGACAGGAGACACAGTCACCGTAAAACACACGGAAGAGACAACAGCAAAACTTGTGAAAGACGGCGGTGCGTACACAATATGCGACATCTCCCAATTCGGAAACGGAACGGCGGCTGTTATCGATTCCGAATCGATTGTATTGTTATGTGAGAAACTCGGAGAAGACGCACTTTTGAGAATCTCGGTTCCGAGAGGGTCATTGATTATCTCAGCAGGTTCATTATCATCATTGGCGGAAGATTCCGATAAAATTTCTCTCAATGTAACTAACGGACCGTTCAGTGTGAAGACCGCATCCGCACTCAAAAAGATACAGTATTCGGCATATTACAGCATGTCCCTCAAAGTCGACGGACATTCCGTAACGGAATTAAGTGACAGTGTGAAGATTTCTCTTCCCCTTTCATTATCGGAAGGACTGCACGAAGCGGCATGGAGAATAACGCCGGGCGGTTCCGCAGTTCCGCTGACAGTGAGTTACGACGGTTCTTTCATTACATTTGAAACTTCAGCTATACAGTATTTCGCAGTAGGTACCGACACCGTAGGTGCCGCCGAAGTCAAAGAACGTGTTGTTTTCCCTTACGGTCAGGCTGAATATACAATAGAGTCAGACGGAACCTATCATTCCGTACTGAAATCTCTGACTGCAGACTGTGACGATGACATTCTTTTCGTTCCTTCCGCATTCGGAAGACAGATGCTCACAACAATCGAATCGGGAGCGTTCAATAACGTTTCCTCAGCATCCGCAATCGTAATTCCGGAAACCGTCACTTATTTCGGATGGAACGATTGGATGTGCGGTGTAACCGCAGTATACTTCATGGGGGACTGCCCCGAATTCGAAGGAACAATGCCCTCATTCATCACCGTATACAGATTATCGGACAAATCGGGATGGGATTCGGTTGACACTGAAATTATCGACGAATACGTTTACACAGGATCGTACAACAAGGATCCGTTCTCGTTTACTTACATCGTAATCAACGATTCCGTGATGATCAACAGATACGTTTCCGGAGCATACGTAAGCATTCCGAGATACATTTCCGCAGACAACAGGGACCGTCAGGTTGTGTATGTGGGAGATGCCGCATTTATGCGTTCGGATAACGTGTCGATATACAGCGCATACGGTCTTCTCTACAAAGACTACTTATTGGAATCCGTGGAAATTCCGTCATCCGTGACAGAGATATCCGCACGTGCGTTTTACGGTTCGACACTGAAGAGTATCTACGGATGGGAATCCGTCGAACACATTTCGGACGAATCCTTCAAAGGATGTACTTCCCTTTCGACGGTAACGCTGCCTCAGGATCTGCTTTACATCGGCCCGGATGCGTTCTCGGGATGTTCGTCGAAATCTTTCTCGAGGCTTATTGTTCCTGAGAGTGTGAAATACATCGGTTCCAACGCATTCTACGGATGTTCTTCATTGGTGAATGTCACTCTCGGAAACGGAATTACGGAGATCCCGGAGAGCTGTTTTGCACAGTGTTATTCGTTATCGTCGATAACAATTCCCGAAAATGTCACGAAGATAGGTAACAATGCGTTCTACAACTGTTCCGGAATTCTCTACATCGACCTCATGAATGTGAGAGAGGTAGGTTCGGGTGCATTCCAATGTGCGGGAAAACCGTCGTATCTTGAATGTGTGGTGATGGGCGAACCTTTGGAAACAATCGGTGATTCCGCCTTCGGCAACTGTCTGAACATTGCGGAGATAGAAGCATACTGTCCGATGCCCGGTAACATGGAATCTGCATTCAAAGGATTGGAATTGGATTCGGTCACGTACTATGTATCTTCGGATGTTTCGGGAAGTTGGAATGTCGGAGGTACGCTTGAGATTCTCGATGACGGGTTCGCAGATGAGAAGGATAACACGATGACGTATGTCGTAGTCGGAATGATTGTGTTTTTCATTATCTTAGGGATATTCTCGGTAAAGTACCGTACAAAGTTTGAGTAACCGTCTGAAAGCATCCGATTTACGAAAAACGTAACTAAAAGGTAAATATATTGGATGTATAATCCATGGTTATACCCAGTATGTGGGGGGGGGCTTAGCAGGATGAATGCGAATTGTAATTCGGAGAAAAACGGCGGTGCGAATGCCGTTCAGGAAAGAGTCTGCCACTGCCCTTATTGCGGCAGAGAATTCAATGTCGGTGAGAGGCCGCCGGAACACAGGAGCGTCTGCTGCAAACGCTGCGGTTATGTCTGGAATTTAAGGAAAAGCGAACCGAAAAAGTGTCCGAACTGTGGCTCGACAAACTGGAATTCGGAAGTCGGAACATACGTCTGCAAGAGATGTTCCCACACATGGACTTCGAGGAAGGGAGCGGTACCGCGTAAATGCCCTAAGTGCCAGACTCTGCTGTGGAATAAAGAACCAGCATCAGTTTCGCATAAGGAAAAGAAGGAACACAGTATTTCCGCCGAAAGAGAAGAGAAAATAATCGACTGTCACAGCAAAGGAATGGGACTTTTCGAAACGGCTCTGTCACTGAACCTGCCTGCCCTGGAAGTACTGGGAGTTTACACCAAACACGGATGGGTGTGAGATATCACGGATAGGAATAGAATGTGTTCAGCACATTCCTTCCTTTTTCCGTGATTACGTCTTTTCTCCGCAGTTTATCCTTTTCCACCCACCCCAATTCTATCCATTTCGTCATGAAATCGCGGTGATAGTTTACGGCAAAGGACTGTTTCTCTCCTTTCTTATCCTTTTTCTCATCTCTGATCCATATTCCGGATTCGATGAGCTTCGGAACGATTTTGGCACTTGAGGTGCTGTTTTCTTTGTTGATTTCTTCATCCAACACTCTCAGACCTTTCACGAGATGTTCCGGAGGTCTGTCTATTGCGTAAAACGGAAGCATTTTCGGTTCACGCGTACCTGAGGTCAGTCCCATGGGAACGCCGTTTGTGTAATACACTCTTCTGATCTCATCGTCACCGGAAATCGTGAACGAACTGCTGCCGACGGTGAACGGTTTGACGTTATCGGACATCATCGATGCGATAGTTGCAGCGGCGGCATATTCCGATGTCCCTGCGGAAATGTTCACGTAGATGTCGCATTCTCCGCGTTTTTTCTCGCTGTCAATTATTCCCAAAACGGTACGGAGCATCACAGAGAAATCGGATACAACTTCGTTGTGTTCCGTAATTTCGGCATTCGGAAGTTCGGAGGAAATCATATCGACGACACGGTCGTAGAATTCATGATATACCCTTGTCCTGGAAGCGTCAAGGTCGTCTCTGATGTAATGTATCAGGTGTACTTTCGTGGCATCGTAGTATTTCACCGGGTCTGCGACTTTTACGGTCTCGAATGTGACACATCCGATGACAACTCTTTCCTTCCTGCCGTTTGCCATAGTTACAGATGTAATTTCAGTTATTTCAAATATTACATACATTTCAATCATTTCAATCAAGTGAAATAAATATCAGTCCAACTGATATGGTAATTGTTGCTCCATGTTAGCCGCTTCCCGGAAGGGAGAGAGTGCCCAGCGGTTGTTACACATCATATCTTGCATATCTCTCAAATCGGGCACTCACAACTCACAATCAAAAAAAGGAAAATAATCATGTTCGGTTCGGTCGCGGTCGGTTTTTCTCATTTTTCACCTCCTACGGGTCAGAATCGGCAGATTCGGAGGGCGATACGCTGAGGTCGACCCGCACATCCGAACCGTGTTCCGGAAGAGGATGTGCGGGAGACTGTTCGTGAAAATTAGTGACATTTATTCTGCAACGGCAGAACATCCCGGAAAGGGAGAACAGTTATTGTTCGGATTCTAAAAACTATTTTTTGAATATCAAGGAGACAGAAAATGATGCCCATAAAGACTATCGGAAAAGCGATGACTAGAACACAGAAAACCGACGACACAGGGGAGATTATGATGATTCTTTTTAACGATGCAGAATCAGGCGCGCTCCTGTTCAAAGACCCTGAAGGTACAGAGATGTGGACTGACAGAGACGTAAGAAAATCTGTTAAGGACGGATTCATAAAAGGATACGATCTGCATTTCATGTGCAGACCCGCATTCGTTTATTCCGATAATGTGAGGGAGATGCGCATAGTCACTAAAGATTACGTCGACAGGGAGAAAGAAAAGAGGTCAGGGGAATCGGAAGCATCTCCGAAGCAGTCTATCGGAACCGGAATGATGTTCGGATGAACAGGAGGGTTTGATATGGGCATATTCAAAAACAGTACCAATAAGAGGCCGGAAAAATCCTACAGAGATCTTGAATCCGATTTAAAAAGAAACAACTACGGCAACGGACACGTTGTACACTGCAAAATCTCGAACGACGAATACACTGTTACGATAGATATCGACGGTTCAAAATTCGAGATGACTTACGGACAGGCTTCATTGATTTTTATGGCGCTTCACAAAATGTATTTCGAAAAACCGAACAGCGCATGATATAATTTCAGGATAAACGGAGGGACACTTATGGTTAATTACGATAAAGAGGGAGAAATTCTGATGCTGGTTTACGGCGACGAACAGAGGGGCAGAGGTGCTCTTCTTCTCAAGAATCCCGAAGGAACAAAGCTGTGGAATAACAGGGATATCAGAAAATCCGTGAAGGACGGTTTCATCAAAGGATATGATTTCGATCAAAAGCTCGTCTTCATGCGTTCCGACTGCGTGAAGAGTATGTATCTGATGCCCAAGAAGGAATTTGAAGATTCCGTAGAGAGTGATGATGTTCCGGAGGAACAGATCGCGGAACCTAACGTAATGTTCGGATGATGCCCGGGAGCACAATTCCGATCAATCCCGGGCTGCATTTCTGCAGTCTGGACACAAACATGACAATGGAACAGTTGATAATATGAATGCAGAAGTGAAAGAACTAAACAACGCAAGCATGGCAAACAAACTCTTCTGGGCATCGAGGACATTCGGTAACAGATTGGAATGGATTGAATACTCAGACAACAAAGTTACGATGACCTACACAATGAAAACGTTTGAGTATGACGAAAATAAGATTTACAGATATCCCGCGATAGATGTCAGAAAGAATACGGAAGATGACTATGAAGATAACTTCATGGCTGTTGGTTTTACACTGTTGGGAAAAATACGTGTGATGTTTACCGTTCTTTATAGAAGGAATGCCCACGTCTGGAACTGTACTGCATTGGATATCTGGCCGGCGGAAGGAGATTCATTCGAGGACGACAGGATGAACGAGGTCGCCGACGGCGCATACGATATGTTCGGAGGCAGTTGTGATATGAAGTACGGCGGATTGACTCACACATTCAATGCGATTAACGATGTGGTAAACACGCTCGAATCAAAATTCATAGAAGTGATGGAATGAGATTTGTTCACATTTCGGATTTACATCTGGGTAAGAGGCTGTGCGGAAATTCTTTTGCAGATGATCAGAGATACATTTTGGATGAAATCGTCAGAATCTCTGAGGGAGAGAAAGCGGATGCTGTTCTCATTGCGGGAGATGTCTTTGATGACGGGAATAATATGACATCTGAATCCATCAGTATGTTCGATGAATTCATCACTGCGCTCAGTAAGAAAGGTATCAAAGTGTTCATTGTCAGCGGTAACCACGATTCTATGGAGAGATTGGAATACGGCAGCAGACTGTTCAGTAACAACGGCGTTTACATTGCGGGCGATTTCGACGGTAACATCAGAAGTGAAGATGTCGGCGATGTCACCGTTTACATGATACCGTTCCTCAAACCGGCGTTCGTAAGGAAGATTTACGACTGCGAAGCAAACAGTTACGAAGATGCATTGTCCGAGGTTCTGGCTCATATTGATTTAGACGAGAAAAGAAAGAATATTCTTATCACCCACCAGTATGTCATCGACGGAGAAATCAAACCCAAAATCCATGATTCCGAGAGATCTTACGTAGGCGGAACGGAGAGTGTCAGATCCTCGCTTTTCGATAAATTCGATTATGTTGCGCTGGGACACATTCATTCTCCGCAGTGGATAGGCAGAGAAAATGTTCGTTACTGCGGTACGCCGCTGAAATATTCTCTTTCCGAGAAAGATGACAGAAAATCGGTCACGGTAGTGGATGTCGGCGACGATGTTTCTTACTATACAATTCCTCTGAAACCGAAGAGGGAATTGGTCCTTTTGGAAGGTACTCTCAACTCTATTTTGGATGTCGGGAAAGAAGGCATTCACAGGGACGATTATGTCTACGTCAGACTCAGCGATCGGAATCTGAATGACATGGCGAAACTTTCCGAAGTGTTCGATCATCTTATGGAAGTAACCTATGTGGCTTCCGAAAGCGACGCCGTATTTCTGACGGACGGAGAATTCGATGAGGCAATGAATCTGACGGAAGAGTTGGAATTATTTTTCAAAAACAAGACCGGCAGAGAAATGAGCGATGCTCAGAAATCGATTGTAAAGAAACTCTTTGAAGAGGCGGGGGTGAATCAATGAGGCCTCACGTCCTTACGATGTCTGCATTCGGACCGTATGCCGATGTGCAGACTGTGGATTTTGACAAACTCGGAAATAAAGGACTGTTCCTCATAACCGGTGACACGGGTGCGGGAAAGACCACGATATTCGATGCAATTACCTATGCACTTTACGGAAAGATGAGCGGAGATCGTGACGGCGGGTATCTGAGAAGTCACTTTGCATCACTTGGAACCAAGACTTATGTTAAGTTAACATTTGAACACAACGGCAAAGAATATGCGGTAACTCGTGAACCTCCACAGGAGAGGATTAAGCAGAGGGGCGAAGGCACGACTGTAAGCAAAAATACCGATGTAGTTTTAGAAGGTGACGGAATAAGAACCATCACAGGGGTTAACGAGGCCAATAGGAAGATTATCGAAATACTCGGTATCGGATACGATCAATGGAAACAAACTGTTATGCTGGCACAAGGTAAATTTGTGGAGTTGCTGACAGAAAGAACCGATAAACGTGCCGACACTTTCCGTAAATTGTTTTCTACAGATTCTATTGACAGATTCCAGGACATGCTTAAAGACATGAGTGTCAAATATGAGAGAAGTCACGATGATGCGGAGAATAAATTGGTCACATCTATGGAAAGAATCGAAATGCCCGACGATTCACCTCTGAAAGCGGAAGCCGAACAGAAAAAAGGCTCGGTATTTGCTCAGGAAATCATCGAACTCTGCGATAAACAGTGTGAATCCGATGAGCATTTGATTTCCGAGAAAAATGCCGAATTAAATGAATTGGAATCTAAGAAGACCGAACTTGTTGAAAAAAGGGCGAAAGCAGAGAATTTAAACAAGGATATTGACGCTCTTTCCGGGAATCTTGCCAAGAAAGAAGAATTGGTATTGAAGTTATCCGAAATGGAATCTCTTAACAAGGAATGCGGCACCGTCGACGATGCCGTGAAGAACGTAAAACCGCTGTCGGAGAAAGTATCCGATGCGGATTCCGCTGTCAGAAAAGCCCTGAGCTCGAAGGAAGAAGCTGAGAAGAGGTGTGAAAATGCCGATTCAGAACTTTCAGAGGCACTTTTATCAAAGCAGTCTGCGGAAAGCAAAGGCTCGGAATATGACGGGTATGTTGCAAAAGTGACGTTGCTCAACGATTCCAGGAGCACATACGAAGAGATCGATGCCCTCACATCAAAACTGAATGCCGATGAAAAGGAATTGAGTGAATATGTGTCAGATTGTGGAAGAATTGAAAAAGAGCTTTCCGAGATTAATGAAAAAACAATCGGTTATCGTAAGTTCCTGAATGAAACGGAAGGTATCGACGGCAAATATGCTTCGCTTTCCGCAGAGAAGAAATCAATCAACGATGATACAACGGTTAAAAGTGCCGGGAATTTGGTAAAACGCTGGAGAAATGATACATCCGATTCCGAGAATACAAAAAACAGACTTGCGGTTGTTCTTACGGAACTGAAAAATGTCAGTACCGAGAAGGCAGAGAAAGAATTCAGATACAATATGGCACAGGCAGGCATTCTTGCATCGAAACTGAATGAAGGGGTGCCGTGTCCTGTCTGCGGTTCCGTGCATCATGTAAAATTGGCCGAACTGCAGACCGACACTCCTACGAAGGAAGAAATCGACGCACTGAGTGAGAGAGAAACGGAACTTATCAGTTCAAAAGCTGCATTTGAAACCGAGTTCTCCAACACAAAATCAAGAGTTTCCGAGGAATGGGAGAATATTGTCGGAATTCTGAGCGGAAAAGGCTTGAATCCTGTCGATATCGACGATGCCGAATCAATAATCAAAAATTTGGAAGTCAAGGCAAAATCAAGGTTGAAGGAGATCGATGTTCTTCTTTCGGATCTTAAACAGAAGATTGATGAGAGACGCAGAATCAATGACGAACTCAACAACAAGATCGATGCCGAGAGAAACAGACTCGAAGGCAAACTGAGAGAAGCGACCTCCAAGCGTGACGGAAAAGATGTGGAAGTCAAAGCCGCAAAAGCATCTTTGGATGATAAGAGGAAAGGATTGAAATTCGGTTCCCTGTCGGAATTGGATGCGGAAGTTAATTCTCTGCAGATAAAGGCCGATGCGATCAAAGATGAAATCGAGAAGGCAACGTCAAGGTATAATGAGGCAGAAAATGCCCGTTCCGCTGCGAAAGGGGCCCTTCAGAATGCCGTAAAACAGCTGGAAGATAACGTAACAGCACATAATGATGCAAAAACACATCTTTCAGAGGCATTGGCTGAGAGGAATCTGACGGAAGAACAGTGTAATGTGCTTCTGTCGAAGGAATCTCAATTGGATGAGATGAGGCGCAGATACAATGATTACGTCTCTGATCTGAGGGTTGTTGACAATGAGATTGAACGTCTGAGTGCCGTCAGCGGTAAGGAGAAAACCGACTTATCATCTCTTACTGCAAATATCGATGAAATGCAGAAAAAGATCGATGCCGTACGTCAGTCATCGTCTCTTGTTTCCAACAGACTGTCCAACAACAGGAGAACAATTGAAGACATTACTAAGGCGAAGAAAGAGGCCGACCGCATCAACAGTGAATGCAAGGACATTATCGATCTGAAGAAGGCTGTACTCGGAGAAACCGGAAGCAAACAGACTTTTGAAGCATATGTCCAATCGCTTTATTTCAGACGCGTTCTTGCGTACGCCAACACAAGGCTGCAGACGATGTCCGGCGGAAGATATCTGATGGACATACGTGAGGAATCCGACGGAAACAGCAAAATCGGTTTAGGCATCGATGTAACAGACAGACTGACGGGAGTAACAAGGTCCGCAGGTACGCTTTCCGGAGGGGAATCTTTCAAAGCCGCACTCTCTCTGGCACTGGGTCTTTCCGATGCCGTTCAGCACATGAGCGGCGGTGTGAAAATCGATACACTCTTCGTGGATGAGGGATTCGGTACGTTGGATGCAAAATCGCTGGATCAGGCAATGGATGTGCTGCATCAGCTGTCCAACGGTAACATACTCATCGGAATAATTTCCCACGTCGATGCACTGAAGAATGAAATCGAGAGGAAGGTAATCGTCACTAACTCCGATGAAAAAAGAAAAGGGAGCACGATTGCCCTTGATATCTGATATCAAAGGCCTTCGTTACGGTATTTGAGATAACCGAGGAACTCCTGTGCTGCCACAGAGAGTTCCCTTCCTCTTCCCACTCCGATACAGATTGTACGGAAAGCAGGTACTTCCAGGCGTTTGATGCACACTCTGTACGGTATCCTTCTCAGGATGAGTGCCGGCAGAATCGAAATACACAGTCCTTTTTCGACCATTGACATGATTGAATAATCGTCCCATGTCTGGAAGCGTATGTCGGGATGCGCACCGACTTCACGCAGATACGTGTCTATTGCGGTGTCTTCATCCACTTTCAGAAGCATGAAGGGGAATTCACTGAGTGCTTTTGTCGGGAATACCTCTTCATTTGCATATGGGTTGTTCGTGGGGATTACTGCTACGAGTTCATCATCTTCTACAGGTGTGATAATTGAATCTCCGGCTGCAACCGAACTCATGAATGCGAAGTCCACTCTTCCGTCGTCGACCCATTCTCTGAGTTCCGAATAGTTGCCGACAAGGAGTTCGTATTTCACATCCGGGTGGTCGTCGCTGAATTTTCTGATGATGTTGGGAATCCACTGTGTGGAAACACTCGAGAACACACCTATCGAGATGTGTCCTGTTTCCACATTATTGATGCTCTTGATTTTATCATCGAGGAGGTCTGAATCTTTGCAGAGTTTCCTTGCGGCGGGGAGTATGTATTCACCTTCGTGGGTCAGTGACACACCGTTTCTGTCTCTATCGAACAGTTTGAATCCCCAGTCGTCTTCAAGATCGGAAATCATACGGCTGATACCGGGTTGGGATATGCCCATGGCTTTTGCAGACTCTCCGAAACTTTTCAATTCCGCAATCGTCACGAATGCACGGCATTTCTCAATGTTTTTTGGCATGGTTCTTTCCTCCTTAGAATATATTAATTCATTTTTGATATAAATCAATTGACATACATGATGTTCATTCAACCATCATATGAGAAAAATTCCGTCGCCGTATGTGCTGTTTATCATATCGCTGATACTGTTCGGTACCAACGGAGCCGTTGCCGACGGAATAAATGGTTGTGTTTTCGGCAATTCTGCTCGGTGAGGCAATGACGGTACTGCAGATTGTCGGCTGTGTATTGATTTTGGCCGGTGCAATGTATGCGGAGATTCACGGTCTGAAAAAACATGAAAATTAGGCACAGACCTGAGTTTTCTTTCCTTTTCCGTACGCGATACTTACAAGTATGAGCGCCGAAGCAAAAAGGAACGTGAACAGAAGATATGCCCATGAGTAACTGCCTGCAGTGTCGAAGATAAGCCCCGGCAGGAAAGATCCCGCCATAATTCCGAACTGATATCCCATCTGCAGTCTTCTGAGATTCCTGGGATATTCATCTGCGGTACTGAAATCGGATGCCCAATTCGGATATCCCAACGATACAATCGGGTTTCCGATACCGATGAGGATCATAGACACATACAACATCCAATATTCCGTGATTCCGGATACTGCGAAGCATCCGAAAAGACCGAATACCGCGAATATTCCGAACAGCATAGTTGCGAAATACGTGCCTTTGGAGTCCATTGTTTTGCCTAAGAGTAATTTGCAGACAATCAACACAATGCCGAACAGAGAAATTCCGAAGGCAACCTTCATGTCATCCAATCCTGCAGTCGTGAAATTGAGTGAAAGATGCGAAGTTGCGGGGAATCCGCATATTCCCGCGAATACCGCCGCAATAATAAGAGAAATTATTGCCGTGTTTGTCAGACTGTGTGTTCCTCTGCCTTTCTTCCCGGATGATAAATCGGGGCCTCCGAGGGGTTCGGCACCGATATCCGACGGGTGATTTTTCACTAAAACCAATATCAAAACGGCGGTAACAGCCATAAATGCCGCTTCCGTCAGGAAAGATATTCCCAAATCAATCTCATCGATTATTTTCTCCAGAATGGGGGATCCTATCGCTATAGACAGTCCCGAACCTGCGGAACACATAGACAGAGCCAGCGCACGGTTTTTCGTGAACCATCTTCTCATAAGAATCGACGCAGGAAGCATGAATCCGAGTCCGTAGGTCACTCCTCCGAACACCGATCCGACGTAGTATATCCAAGGTGTATCTCCTGATGCGGAATAAATCAGGAACGCAACACAGCCGGACATTGCGGCGATAAACATCCCGTTGCGGAGTCCGAATTTCATGTAGTATCTGTCGCCGATACACGTGAATAAGAATGCGGTTACACTGCATACGGTTATTATCGCAGATGTTTCCGCACCCGACATTCCGTGATCTCTGTGCAGTGCGTTGATGCTTATCGACATCCCTGTACTGACCAATGAGGCACCGAAAATCAGCATCATGCAGACAGCAACGATAATCCATCCGTAATGTACTCTGCACCTCATTATCCGGCAATCGCATAACGGATATTTACACTCACGTTACACATATGCCGTTCGACAGTCTGACAACCTTATTAAATGAAATATACAGTTCCGCCTGTTATGAAAGCATTGGAAGACTACGTGACAACAATCCCGGACTTTCCCAAAGAGGGAATTATGTTCCGCGATGTCACGACCATACTCAGCGATAAGGACGGGTTCAAACTCGCTATCGACGGCCTTATCGAGAAGCTGAAGGATGTTGATTTTGATGTTATCCTCGGTTCCGAGTCCCGCGGATTCGTCTTCGGAGCACCTGTTGCGTACGCAATGAACAAGGGATTGATTCTTGTCAGGAAGAAAGGAAAGCTTCCCAGAGAGGTAATTTCCGAGGATTACGACCTTGAATACGGTAAAGCGACATTGGAAATGCACACAGACGCCATCAAAGAAGGTCAGAAGGTCGTTATTATCGACGACCTCATAGCAACTGGCGGAACCACTGAAGCTGTTATCAGGCTTGCCGAGAGGGAAGGCGGAAAGGTCGTTAAGATCGGTTTCGTCATGGAACTCGAAGGTCTGAAGGGAAGGGAGAGACTCAAGAATTACGATGTGTTCTCTCTCGTGAAATACCCCGGAATCTGAATTTTATTTTCTCCGACGGCGGCTCCGCCGCCGTCATCATAATTCTCTGCGGTTTGAAGCAGCCTGAAGTCTTTTGCCGGAAGTTTTCCTGCGGTTTATCACGTAGTTGATGAGATCGTTACCTGTGATTTCGACACTCGAAGGTCCGGAGCGTATGAAGAATGTCTCTGTCTTTTCTTTTGTATTCTTCAGGAATGCAGGTGTGGAGGTCGGGGTGCAGTCGAATCTTACAACAATTTTATCGCTGCCGTCCTCTCTTTTGCCGTAATCAATCTGTTCGAATCTTATGAACGGAACGAATTCATTACCGATCTGCGCCGCAATGATGTTTGTAATGTGAAGATTCATCTTGTCGCGGTTTTCGAATCTTTCAATGTCTACGCCTCTGATGTTTCCGTCATCTTCTACGCCTACCAACAGTGTACCGCCGTTGGTGTTCAGGAATGCGGATATTGTTTTCAGAACGGCTTTTTCCATTCTCTTGTCGGGTTCGCCGGTCTGAAGATTTGTCATCAAAGTGGATTTGAATTCCAATGTTCCAGATTCTCCCGTGTCTATCAGATTTTTGGTTTCCTCGACCATATCCACGGATATACCCATAAGAGTGGAATTGTTCGTAAGGAATCTGTCTACGGTTATCGATATGAATTTGCTGTCTCTGTTCAGTATGTAGAGTACTGTGCTGAACAGACATCCCGCAGTTACCCATATGCCGTCTGCCATAAGTTTGGCGACCGTTGTGTTAAGTTCCAACGGGAGATAGTATGTGGCCATCATCCATATCATGTACAGAGCCAGACCGAATGTGAATGCTTCAATCGCTATGATTGTCGGTTTTTCATTCACGAATCCGGGTCTTTTTCCCAATGACACATACGACACAATCAATCCCGTCAGCGACAGGACGACACCGGACAGGAATGCGCACACGGCAGCCAGAATATCCGGATCGGGTATGACTGTTGCAACCAGTGACAGAATCATTACCAGGACGACGATAAATATCAGCGACGGAGGAACATGGATGAATTCCTTGTCGTATACCAACATCATAACCGTGACGAAAGCAATCGGCACGGCGATAATCACGTCACCGAGCTGATTGAGATACACTCCGATGACGATTATGCATACGGATATCACTGCAAAGAGGGCATACCACGCCCTGGTCATCTTCGAAATTCTCTTCAGTCTCGGAGATTCGTTGAAATGCTGCGTTGCGGCACTGTGAATGTCCTTTACGATGTTCGGTATGTCTTCGGCTGTCATTCCGTCCCTCTTATTGCCGTGATTGTATAAAGCGAATATCACTGACCGTTCTCTTCGAGGAACGCTTTGATACTGTTCATATACAAATCGGGCTGATCCTTTCCTATTGCGTGTCCTGCGTACGGAATTACGGCAAATCTCGAACCTTTCACTGCTTTGACGTATTCGTTCATTGTATCGATTGTGACTTCGTCGCTGTCTCCGCACATGAAAAGAACGGGAACGCTGATTTCTTTCAGTTTGGAAACGAGATTGAAATCTTTCATCGTTCCTTCGCATATCATATCGTTCGGACCCCACATAGCCAGGAACACATCGCTCTGTTCGGATTCTCCCGCTGCGACTGCGATTTCTCTGTTACATCTGCGGTTGAAAAGGAATCTTGAATAATACTCACTCATGACATATCTGTAGTCTTCGATTGTACCGTTTCCGTTCATGAAATTCTTCATTTTTTCACGGTATTCTTCGGGAAGCGTTTCAAGATTGATCATTTGATCGTCAGCCCATTTCTCCGAGGAGATGAAAGGAGAGGGAAGAACCATGAGTTCTATCTTTTTGCAGCCGTATTTCAACGCATATCCTGCCGCCAATCCGGCACCCCATGACGCTCCGATAAGTATCACTTTTTCAAAACCCATGCCTTCGATAAATTCATTCAGTTCGTCGAAGTAGCATTCTTCATTCCATTCGGACAGATTTTCGATTTTATCCGATCTTCCGCAGCCCATCTGATCGTATGTGTAAACCGGATGTTTCAGATGCATCATTCTGCATCTTGTCGTACCTGCGCCGTCTCCGGGTCCGCCGTGAAGAAAGATTACGGGAATGCCGTCGAGATGTGTGTTGTACGCGTAGTATGCGATAGTTCCTTTCGATGTAACGAACGGCTGTGCATCGTTGTCATCGTCATCCGACGCAAGATCCCAGACGCTGTTATCGATCCATTTTGAAATATCCGATAACATTCCGTCGAACGACAGTGCTCTTCCTTTCTCTGCGTATTCGCATGCTCCCCAGTATGTTCTGTCCGTTTTCAGGGATACGGTATACGAAAATCTCCTGTTCACCGACAGGGTGCACAGGAATCCGTTTGCGTAGGCTCTGAACGTTTTCTTTCCGAAGGATTCTCTTTCCTTTTTCATGAGGAACACGGCAGTATCGGTATCGAGGTAGAAGCTGTCCGGAATCTGCATTGTATCATCTTCGGATAATGAACTCATCGGATAAATCGATTCAGACGGTAAATGGCACTGTTCTGTCACATATAATTTCGATTTGGGTGAATTATATAAGGTCTCATCGCCTCACTCAGTGTGTGAAGCAGGTCCCTATTTGCATTCAGGATTTTAGCAGCGAAGACTGTTACTCCGCGGACAGGAGTATGCTTATAGGACAGATGCTGAATCAAATCGAAAATGGAGTTTTCCTTTATACGGGGTCGCATCGCTTCGGAAAATCGATAAACCTCAGCAATAAACAGGTCGTGATCGGGTGTATGTCTGGATTTATCTGACGGTTTTCCTGTCTCTGATTCTTCCGTTTATGGCGACGGCGGTGATGACACACCGTTCCCTCGACCGCAGACTGCCCGTAATCGCATATGTAATTCTGTGGGTTGTGGGTCTTTTCATTGCATACGCTGTGAGTTATCACATCGTAGATGTGATGTACGAACTCACTCCGACGGTAATGCTCGGTCCGATTCATCAGGAATCGGTTGAACTTGTGTCGTTGGTGTGTCTGTCATCATTCATAGTGACGTGGGTTGCGATTACGGTCTTCGCATACGGCGGAACACTGTCATACAGGCTCATGGTCGCGCTCATTTATTCTCTGATATGTGTCGCGGCGGAGTTGGTTATCAGCGGTATCGTCATGCATTACATTAACATCGGTTACTATGACGATACAATCATTGAGAATCTCACGGCACGTCTGATCGGGACTGCAATAATATACGCCCCTCTGTTCCTGATTCTTCCCCGCCGTTTCCGTCTGATGAACAGCCGTACCGGCGGTAAGATGGCAAAATATCTCCCGATTCCGATACTGCTTTTCGCGGTATTCGTTATCGGATTCTATTTCATGATTTACGACGGAGGAATCAGCGAGTTGGATAACAGATACAGTTACCTGCTTGTGTTTGTCTGCGCAATGTGTCTGTTCCTGCTGATCGGAAACCTCGACGGTTCCATCAGCGTGAGCCGTTACCGCACCGAATTGGATGCCGCTTCCGTTGTGCAGATGTCATGTATTCCGAAGTCGGATGCGTTTGACAATATTCCGTTTGCGGAAGTGACTGCATCGATCGAACCCGCGAAGGAAGTAGGCGGCGATATGTATGACATACGCAAAACTGCGGACGGAAATCTTGTGATGTTAGTCGCGGATGTTTCGGATAAAGGCGTTCCCGCTGCATTGTTTATGATGAGAACGAAAGTTTTCCTCGATGAGGCATTGGAATCGGGATTGGGACCTTCGGAGTGTCTGTCTCAGATCAATGAAAAGCTGATGCACGATAACAGTACGTTTATGTTCGTCACTATGATTCTCGGCGTATTATCTCCGACCGGAGAGATGAGAATCGCATGTGCGGGACATCCTTCTCCGTTACTGTTGCATGAGGGTTCCGTTTCCGAGATAAAAGTATCACGCGGACCCATACTGGGACTTATGGGGGGAGAATATAATGAAACTGTCATCCCTATGTCCGAAGGAGATGTAATTCTCATGTATTCCGACGGTGCGACCGATGCAACGGACAGGAATGGAGAAATGTTCGGCATCGAACGTCTTATGGATGCATTTTCCGAAACACACGGTGAAAACGCAGCAAATTCCGTTAACAATACAATAGGACATTTCTCCGATACCGACAGAGCCGACGATCTCACATTGGTTGCGGCAAAGTTCGTGAAACATCCGTAAAAATATCTGCGTGTGTGACAGATAATATATTGACGGACTGAGTTTTCATCGTCATGGATATTCAGATGATCGGGAACGGCAGTGCCGTTACCCTGAAGGTGAAGGGTAAGCTGAACACCACGACCGCCGCCGATTTTAACAGATTTGTGGGAGAGAACATCAAAGCTCCCTGTAACGTCACCGTCGATTTCGGAGAATTGGATTTTATGACGAGTGCGGGAATCAGATCTCTGATGACACTGCGTTCGATTGTCGGTGCGGATAATATCAGAGTAATCAACGCAACCGGACTTGTACGCGAAGTGTTCGAAATTTCCGGTATAACGGCTATCCTGGGGGACTGAGTCATGGATCTCGTCCGTGTAGGTGTCAGAGCCGAACCTGATTCGGTCTCTCTGGTACAGGGCATTATCTCCTACTATGCCAAAAGATATGACATACCGTCGGACGAGACAGAACGTTTTCTGATTACCGTCGAAGAAGCGATGGCTCAGGTTATTGAATACGGATTCCCGGGAAAACCAGACTCCATGTTCGACGTAAATGTGGGAATAGAGGGATTGGATCTTGTTGTCACAATAATCGACAAAGGAATTCCCTATGATTACGAAATGCTCGGTAAGGATCCCGGGGCAACGGTTTCCCTGACTCTGTTGAAAGGATTTGCAGATAAAGTATCATTAAACAGTATGGGTTCCGCGGGAAGGAAACAGGTTTTGATGAAACATCTTTCTTCGTTACCTGAATACACACGCAGGGAAGACACACCTGTTCCCGAATCCTGCGGATTCGGTCCCGAAGATATCGATTACCATTTCCTCAGACGCGAGGAAGCAATCGAAGTTGCGCAGTGTATGTACGACGAATTCGGATACACCTATCCGCATGAGATTGTCTATCATCCCGATGAATTCTACGAATCGACACAAAGAGGAGAATGTATCTCCGTTGTCGCAACCGTTCCGGGAGGAGAGGTCGCAGGACATGCCGCATTGGTCGGAAATCCCCGTATGAAGGGAACGATGGAACTGTGCATGGGCGTTGTCAGGAAGAAATACCGTAAATGTTCCATCATGAGCCGTATAACCGAGATGGCAATCGCCCGCGGAAGAGAAATGGGGCTGACTTCGGTCAACGCAATGCCTGTAATCTATCATGTTTTCACGCAGAAAGTCTGCAACAAACAGGGAATGTACCCCAACGGTTTCGTTTTCAATTTAATCAACGAAGATTTATCGACATCATTCGAGCAGGGATTCAGGGCGAGTCTCGGACTTGCAACGCTTACGCTCGAAGACAAAGCGAGGGATGTGTACGTCAGAGATGCCGTTTTGCCGATTGCGGAATATGTGATTTCTGTTTCAAACGTAAACAGAAAGGCAGTACCCGTCAAGGGAGACATATCCGCGGAAGGAGAATCGGATGTTACCGTTGATGTAGATATGAGAATAGAATCCGGAAGAATCAACGTAGATTGCACAGGCGCGGATATCGATTCACGTATCAAGGCCGCAGACAGATATGTCCGTTCGCAGAAGTGTAAGATTTCCACCGCATACATTTCGACAGCATTTCCCGAATCCGTACTTGCGTATGATTCGCTGGTATCTTTGGGATATTACTGTACAGGTTTCTTCACCGGATGTACGGATACGGATTATCTGATGATGGAGAATGTAATGCTCTCCAACGTTGATTACAGCAAGATACAGACAATAGAACCGTTCACAGGTCTTCTCGATCTTGTAAAGGAAGGTGACCCCCATGCCTGATTATCATGTACGCGAATTGGGAGCGGATGATCCGAAGCTCCCTGAGGAATTGTCGTCGGTGCAGGCCCTTTGGGCCTGCGAAGATCCGTACGATCTCAAAGGTACGGAAGATATCTACATCGATGCCATGAGGCAGGTTGTCACTTGGCATGAAAGTAAATGCAAATACTATGCGGATTGGCTGAAAAGGAATTCTTTCGATCCCTCATCAATCAAAACAATGGACGACGTATACAGAATACCGTTCCTTCACGCCAATTTCTACAAAACACACACAATAAAATCACGTCCCGATGACGAATATGTGATGACTCTTACGTCTTCGGGAACCACGGGTCAGAAGACACAGATGTTTTTCGATAAGTGGTCGTTAAACGCTTCCGACAAATCCGCGGATACGCAGTTCGGATGGTACGGAAGGATTACGGACGTTCCGAACAATTACATGATGTACTCTTACGAACCTGCACCCGGAGTGAATACGGGAACATTACGTACGAGACAGATGATGCGCCGTTACGCCCCGGAAAACGATATGGAATATGCATTGAAATTCAACGGTTCGGGACACGAATTCGATTTGTTCGGAAGTATTGCGGCATTAAAGAAATTCGAAGCCGACGGACGTCCCGTCAGGATATTGGGATTCCCTGCGTTCCTGTATTTCACATTGGAACGTATGAGGGAAATGGGCTACCCTCCGCTGAAACTGAATAAAGATTCACTGGTAATGATGGGCGGCGGATGGAAAGGATTCGTTGATAAACAGTTATCACCGAAAGAATTCAGAGATTACATCGAAGAGAGATTGGGATTGCCTCATACGTGCTGTCACGAAACATACGGCGCAGTGGAACACGGTGTTGCGTACACCGACTGTAACGAACACCACCTTCACGTACCGATTTACAGCCGTGTCGTAATACGCGATCCCGTAACATTGGAACCTGTCGAAGACGGAGAACCCGGATTCATGAATGTTATTTCACCGATGAACACGGGAGTTCCCGTTCCGAGTCTGTTACTCGGAGACATGGTAATCAAACACCCCGCAGGTTCCTGCGGATGCGGAAATCCCGCGCCGTGGTTCGAGATACTCGGAAGAGCCGGAACCAGCAAAAACAAGAGCTGTGCCATAGCGGCATCCGAACTCCTCAGGAGGCGCTGAGAATGTCACACATATGGAGAGGAAAGATTGTCGGATCTCTTGACGGATTACTCGAAAATCTCGATAAAGAGATAGAAGAAACTCTTAACGATCCTCTGAAAACATCGGATGTTTTGAATGCATGCGAATCGCTTTCGGAAATGATTGTTTCAGGTAAAGCGGGAAATCTCAGAGAAGCGTTAATCAAAGACGGTTCCGACGATCCCGATTCAATACTCAATGCACTGGCACAGGGTATTTCGAGAGAGGCTCTTACCAAAAAGCTCATCGCGGAACTCGGTACGGACGAACCCTTTGAGGTTACGCGTACGGATATGAAAAAACAGCATTACGAAGGATGGGCTCCCGTAGGCGTTCTTTTACATATAACCGCAGGAAATTCACCGATAGTCGCTCCGATGGCAGCCGTTGAAGGATTGCTTTCAGGTAACATCAACATCCTGAAGGTTGCCCGTAATTTAGGTGACTTTGCGACAGAAGTTCTCACATATCTCAGTAAATTTGCAAACCTCGGCAGTCACATCTACATGCTGAGAGTTCCCTCTTCAGACAAAAAGACAATGGAATTCATGATGGACCGTGCGGACTGTATCAGTGCATGGGGCGGTGAGGAAGCTATTGCCGCAATACGCAAAGAAGCACCCCGCGGAACACCCGTCGTGGAATGGGGACATAAGATCAGTTTCGCTTATGTTTCGTCTTCATGTATCGACAGCAACACAGCCGATATGATTGCAAAAAGTGTATGCAGAAACGAGCAGCAATCATGTTCGAGTCCTCAGTGCGTTCTTGTCGATACAGAAAATAAAGAAGAAATCGACAGAATGGCATCTCTTCTTGCAAAAGCATTGGATAAAGCACGTGAAACACTCCCCCGCAAAGCACCCGACAGAGCGGAGTCCGCCGAAATCACGACGGTGCGCGAACTTCACAGAAGTGATTTGTATTTCAACGACGGAGATGTCGTTGAAGACAAAGAACACACATACAGAATTTTAATCAGTTACACAACGAAATTCATGCCCTCTCCGTTATTCAGAACGGTCTGGCTCTCTCCTCTGAAGAGAGAGAATCTCGTAAGCGGACTGAGAGGAATGCGCAGATATCTTCAGACCTGCGGTCTTGTATGTCCTGTCAGTGAATTGGAAGGAATTTCTTCATCACTTTACCGTGCGGGAGTGCAGAGGATAACTCCTGCAGACTCAATGAGCGCAAGTTACGCCGGAGAACCCCACGACGGAGGATTTGCTTTACCCAAATTCATGAGAAGAGTTTCCATGCGTGTCGATATCCCCATGAACGGAATCATCGGCATGAAGGAACTGAGGGAACCGGAACCTTTCGTTCCCGAAGGACCGATTCAGGGTAAGAAAGACTATCCTCCCGTACCCGAAGACGGTACGCGTGTCCTCACCAAGAGCGGAGGTACGACAGGTGCACCCGTATTCTGCAGTTACAGCGAAGGAGATTACCGCAGATATATCGTTGAACCGGGAAAGAAAGCGATGATGGCTCTCGGCCTCGATCCCGATAAGGATGTCGTTGCCGATTTACTGAAAGCCGGAAGCCTCTACGGAGGAATGAATTTCTTTATTTCCATCTTCGACGGAATGGGTGTCCGCAATCTGAACATAAGCGGATTGGATGACGTTAAGCAGGTTGCACAGTTCATGGTCATAGGAAAAGCAACCGCTGTCATGGGCGCACCGAGTTACATCATCAAAGTTTTCCAGGAAAATCATGATTTATTGAAAGAATACGGCAGAATCCGCAAGATATTCTACGGCGGAGAGATGTTCTCTTCGGGTCAGGTCGATTGGCTTGACAGGGAATTCGGTATCAAAGATATTCAGTCCATGTTATACGGCGCAAACGAAACCGGAACGATGGGTTACTGCTGTAAGTACTGCGGAAGAAACGAGTTCCATCTTAACAGTGAAATCCAAAGACTGGAAATTCTGAAAATGGATTCTGATGAACCTGCGGATCCTGGGGAACCCGGAAGACTGATCTTCACGGGATATCTCAGAGAGAACGGAAGAACAAGCAGATACGAAATCGGCGACATGGGAGAATGGATTGACGGAGACTGCCCCTGCGGAAGGAAAGAACCCAGATTCAGACTTCTCGGAAGGTACGGAGATGTCATGCGCATAGGCGGTACGTTCTTCAATTTCAGAAGAATATCCAAGATTTTTAGTGATTCGTTCGGATACCGCGGAAATATGCAGATATTACTCGAAACAGAAAATCTCAACGACAAGATGACAGTCTGTATCGACGATGCTTCTGTTACTACCGCAGACGCGGCGGATGTTCTTGTGAAAGAATACGATTCGTTTGCCAAAACCGTTCCTACGGGAATTATGGGATTCGAAGTGCGTAACGTAGGACGTGACGGATTCAGGGTGAACAAGACAAGTCTCAAGGTCACCCCGGTGGTGGACCTCAGATGAGCAACCGTTCGCCGTATTTGGTCAACAAAGCGTTCAGAACCTTTGCGGCATCGACGATACTTGCGGTTATGGCTACGACATTGGGTGTCGTAGTCAACGGAATCATCGTCGGTAACATGATGGGTCATTCCGAGCTATCGGCAGTGAATCTTGTCTCTCCGCTGATACAGATGTATAATGCGATTACTGCATTGATCTGTGTCGGCGGTGCTGTGTTATGCGCAGTTCTTGTCGGTAAAGGTTCGGCAGACCATACAGGAAAAATATTCACTTCGGCAATGGTCCTTCTGGTTCTGGTGGGTATTGTCTGTCTTATCATGGGATTGGCAATTCCGGATAAGATTTCGGGACTGCTGTGTTCCGACGACAGTCTGTTGCCCCTGGTAACCGATTATGTAAGAATGGCGTTAATCGGAGGTGCGGCATATCTGTTTCTTCCGGGACTGGCTATGTTCGTCAGAGTCGACGGTTCTCCAGCCGTGGCGACAGTTGCGCTGATAACTGCAAACATTATCTCTGCAGGACTCTGTGCATTGTTCGTAGCAGTCGGTATGGGACTGACGGGAGCTTCACTTGCTACCGTAATCGGATTTGCAGTCGGCGCGCTTATTCTTGTTATTCATCTGATAAAATCACGCGCAACGACAATGTTCCGTCTCAGCGGCGGAGGTATGGGATATGTGCCGCAGATGCTGCTGTTCGGAGCACCCGTTGCTTTGGCATCGGTGATGATGGTTGCGAAAATGCTCTGTATGAATTCCCTTACTCTCGAATATCTCGGGGCTTCGGGTATGGCGACCATGGCGGTTGCAATGAACGTGATGATGCTTGCGACAATGATGATCGGCGGCACATGTCAGACAGTACAGCCCGTGGGCGGTACGTTATACGGTTCCGGAGATACAGAGGGGATATCGTATCTCACAAGAACGTTGGCTAAGGTATTGATTATTTCACTCGGAATATTGGTAATCGCAGTAATCGCGGTTCCGTGGTTATTCTGCAACATATTCGGTGTCACCGAGACAGGGTTGGTGGAATCTTCGTCTTCTGCGTTGAGACTGTTCGCGCCGAGTATTCTCCTATACGGTGTAAACTACGCAATAATGATACTGTTCCAGGTTCTCGGAAACAGGAAGATTTCGCTGTTTGTTTCCGTAATGCAGCCTCTGGCGGTTATGATTATCGCAATAGCAACAGCAGGTTCCAACCACGACATGATCTGGGCTTCGTTCAGTATAGGTGAGGCAGTTATGTTGCTCATAACAGGTATCGTTTCACTGATTATGCGCCGCAGAGATCCGTCTTTGCACGGATTCCTTCTCGGCCGTATGCCCTCCGTACCTACGGCGGTATTTTCGGTCTCAGGTGACGGAAAGGAAAGAGACGTTGTTCTCGAAGAAATCTCATTATTCCTTATTTCCAACAATGTCTCCGAGGACAGAACGGACAGGGCACTGATCTGCTGTGAGGAATTGGTAATAAACGTATGCGAACACAGTCTGCATTCGGATCCAGGGAGATTTATGGACATTGCCGTAAGGGTCGGTGAGGAAGCATCCGTCACCGTACGTGACGACGGAGCTCTTTTCAACCCTATGGAATTCGACGGAGAAGGAAACGGAATACAGATTGTCAAAGGTCTGTGTAAGTCAATGACATACTCCCGTGCTCTCGGACAGAATAATGTGAGATTTACCTTCTGAAAATTGTACTATAAACTCATTACGCCCGCCTTCCGGCGGGCCGTGGGTTAACGTTTAATCTAATGCAAATCTACGGTCTATAGATAGTATGGTCTCCAAAACTGCAATTGCGGTCACGGCAATCGTAGCGATTGTCGTAGCATCCGCAGGTATGCTGGCCGCAGTATCCTCACAGAATTCAGATGTCGATACCGTCGGGAAGCAATACAGTATCACTTATGAGCTGAACGGCGGTACAGCCGATCCCGATTCTCCTGCTTCGTACACTTCCGGAGAAATCACGGACCTGGGGTGTCCGACGAATGAGAACGAAAAATTGGGATTTTTCGGATGGTATCTTGATAAAGACTGTACGAAAAACATTCTGTATATTTCCGCAGACATGTCCGGAGATCTCACACTCTACGCACTGTGGGACGACAGTATGGAAGGCCACGGATACAAACTGAATACGTACACAAAGGTTACACAGTCCACATTCTTCGGTAACCGTGTAAGCGAATCATACGGCACATATTCCCAAACGTATCTGAGTTACGAATCATCCGAAAAGTATCTTTACCGTTCGGTAAGAGGTACATGTGATTCCAACGGTACCGTTATTTCGGAAACCGAATCCGTCAAATGGTCTACGGATGATGCCGAAGAGAATGAGAAATACACAGAGTCCGACGTTACGGATAAGTCTATCAACATAAACGGATGGGATGTGGATACAGAATCCGTTACACTCACGCTTAAGGACACATCTTCCGCCACACACACGGAGACACAGTACTACATTTACGGATGGCTCCTTGTGAAGGTCGTTTCCGATTATGAAACGGGATATGCAAGTTATGAGAGCGTGTATCAGATCGACAGTATTCTTTCCGAAGAAACAGAGAGCGAATACACTGTCACCGTATACGCCGGAGACGGTGTGACTGTTACGGGTAACGGAGATTATTCCGCAGGCGCCACGGTCACACTCACAGCTTCAGGTGACGATTTCTACGGTTGGTATGACGGGAACGGAGACCTTCTCTCGAAATCCAGCACCTACGAAATCGAGAAGATTCTTACAGATACGACTGTCTATGCACTCAACGACAACACTTACGATGCAAGTGTAAACATCGGAAACACATACACAGTATCCGCAGAAGGTGCCGAAGCTGTTGCGTGGATACTCAGTTCATCCGCCGGAAAAATCAAGACCGAGACAGGAACAACCTTCTCATACGTCTTCGAGGACATGGGCGTGTACACACTGTCATACATCGGTACCGGAGAGGATGCAACCTTAGGTAAAGTGTATTCTGTTCTTGCCGACGGTACAGTTCCGAAGACGTACAATTGGACTTTCGGAGATGACAAATATGCATTGACTCTCGACATCAAATACTCGGATTATGCCGTATATCTGATGGATGACATAGAGAGAGATCTCGGTACTCAGGGTTCGACGGAACATGATCTTACTTTCATCACATACGATGACAAGTATGTCAAGCAGATTGCCGAATACATTACTGAAGCAACAAAAGGCCTTGACAGCATGACAAGGGCGAATGTTCTTCTCAGGTTCACGCAGGAAGCGATAACGTACGAATATGACAGTGATTCCAAGGGTCAGGATGAGTATTGGAAGTATCCGCTTGAAACACTCTATGATATGAACGGAGACTGTGAAGATACATCCATTCTGTTCTGCGCAGTCGGAAAGGCAATGGGATACAACACAGCACTGATGGTCTTCAGCGGTCACGCAACGGGTGCAATCGATATGACCGATGTCGGATACTCTGCATCGAACGTTGTATCGAAGAGCGAACGCACCGGATTCGGACCGTTTGGCCGCATATATCAGTACAACGTGCTTTCAGTCGACGGAGTGCAGAAGACATATCTCTATAACAATAAGAGCGACACAACATACTACCTCTACTGTGAAACAACATCGACCGATGACGGTAAAGGAAACGATTTCACCGTAGGTGTAGTGCCTTCGTATTCCTCGGTATCGGCTGCATCGAACACGTACAGCAGTGTGAATGTGCTCAAAGTCATGCCCTGCGGTATGAAAGAATAAATTCCCTTTCAGTCAAACCTCTTACCAAACCTCTTACCCTTCTTTTAATATCTAATTAATTATCACAGTAATCATGGTAAAATCTGTTAATGCGGCTCACATCCTCGTAAACAAAGAGGAAGATGCGAAGAAGATAATGGACCGTCTCCAGAAAGGAGAGGATTTCGAAGCATTGGCGAAAAGATTCTCAAAGTGCCCTTCCGGAAAGAAAGGCGGCAACCTCGGATGGTTCGGCAAGGGAGATATGGTAAAAGAATTCGACGAAGCCTGCTTCAACGGAAAGAAAGGCGACATTATCGGACCTGTGAAAACCGAATTCGGTTACCACGTAATTCTGATTAAAGATCAGAAGTAATCTCTTTATTTTTCGGGCGTGCTAAAAACACGCCCGATTTCATTCGGTTTATCGGATGAATTATTTTTGCATGATTTTGCGTAAATCAAAGTTTTTACGTGATTTTTATTTCGTTTTTATCGGATTGATATAATCCGTTTAGTCGATACGAAATTCATTGTCCATTGAGTATTTTCGTTGAAGAAATGTCATTAAAAACAATTTTTAAGATTGTATTTTTCGAATTACGAATTAACACTACCACTATTCGTTTAATTCAGAAGTTATAAATTTGACTGCCGAAATCACTCTACACTATATATACCATTAAATATTGATGGTGTAATCATTATACGTACATTACGAACTATATAGGGATAATCTTTATATACAGGTCATTGCTGCGAATTTCGTAAACGCAATCCGCAGGAGTAATCCCGATGAATTGTGACAAGAGGAATATGATGGGCGGAAAAAAGCTGCTGATCATAGGCGTTATCGCCGTCGTGGCAATTGCTTCGGTTACGACCGTTGCAGTCAAGTTCACGAGCGAGAACGAATTCCTCATAGTTGTCACAGGATCGATGGATGCCGGCGATACCGGATATCCTGTTTCCACCATACCGGTGAACAGCCTGGTCACCCTCAGACACCTGAGTGAGGATGACCTTCAGGATGTTAAGATCGGGGATGTGCTGGGATACAGGAGCCCGGGAAGAACCATCGTACACAGGGTGGTTGATATCGATCCGGAAAGCAGAACCTTCACCCTGAAGGGGGATGCAAACATCTCCACGGAGACCGTAAGCTACGACGACGTCGTAGGAACGGTGACGGGCGTGTACGTAGGACCTGGTAACCTGATATCCTTCCTGCGTAACGGGCCGATATATGTCATCACCGAACTCGTCTGCCTGTATGTTATGGTCTCATGCATGAGGGAAATCCTGCAGATCCTCAGAGAAGAAGAGGAAACGGAGGTAATACAATGAACACGGACAAAAAGAAGAGATTGATTCTCCCTGCATTCATGGCAGTTCTCTGCGCAGTCATGATGATCGGAGTCGGATATGCAGCTCTTACAAGCTCATTCACCACAACAGCAAATGTTACTGCAGGCGAACTCGAAGTTACCGTCGGCGGATCGGCAGCACTTGAATTCGATGCAGGAAAAATCCCCTACGGTACCGACACAGTAAGGACCGGCACAACAGATGTCAAGACCTACCACGTTGACGCAGGCACATACGCTCTCGCAAAAAACAAAACTGTTACAATAACTGACAACACAGACGCATTCACCAAATACAAGGTAACTGTCACAGTAACATCTGCTAAACTCAACGCACTCTTCGGCGACAACTGCCTTAAAGGTGACATCATGAACGGAGGCACAGCAGTGACAGAAGTCGCAAAGGGCGTAACAGGTCTCACACTCAGCATCTCACTGACTGTCGATACTGACAAGACCGGCATGACAGCGGCAGATGTTGCCAACCTCAGCGCAGACGACGTCACAGTTGTTGTCACTGTCGAAGGAGTTACCGAATAAACGTAAAACCGACAGACAGCGGGGAGTTATGAACGGCAAAACAGTGAGGAATGCAGCGTTGATCGCAATAGTGTCAGCGTTGCTCTTTACCGTCACCGTTCAGCCCGCAGTCTGTCTTCAAACAACTTTCACTTTTACAGGCGGAAAAGTTTCCGCCGAAATCAGCGGAGAATACCGCGCCGATACCCTGACAGAAGCCAATCAGAACGATGTGATTGACAAACAGGGGATGACATTCGAATATGATGAGGATGACAGTGACGTCGGCGATCATGACAAAGTCGTTCTTCATAAAGACGGTAGTACCGGCGGCAACATCTCTTCAAGCGGAAAGTTCACTGTGGAAAATCTTGTAATTCCCGAAGGAAAAGATTTCACGTTCGGCATTAACATTTCCAGATCGTACTTCTATAATGCGAATGAAATCACCGTAACGATTACCGGTGTTTTCAACGGCGTTACAGAAACAAAAACAGTAACGATTGACGGCGGGAGTGCATCTTTATTCGGTACGAAATACTACATAAAGAACGACTTCACATCAACTCAGAACATAGATGATGTGGAGGGATATTGGTTCAACGGAGATTCGGGAGCATATACTGTAAACCTGAGCGGAACCGTGAGTAATTCGTTCCTTGCCACATTGGAATTTTCAATCATATTCAAATGATTGCGAAACAAACCCCTTCGATTTCAAAACCTGTTTCTCTCCTATATACAGACATGATTTTTGGGAAATCCTAATATCGCCGTCTACAATATCACCGTAAGGTGATAGAAATGGCTGACAGGAAGAAAAAATCCGAAGGCAAGAAGCTTGAGGAAAAACTTCTGAGGAAGTCCGAATCCATTGGTGCAAAGGAACACGGTTTCCTTGAAGAATCCATGGAATTCTGCGAAGGATACAAAGAGTTCCTTATGAACAAAACAGAGAGGGAAGTCGTCGATTACACAATGCCCCTTCTCAAAAAGAACGGATACAAAGAGTTCGTTCCCGGTACAAAATACAAGAGCGGTTCCAAGATCTTCTTCAACAACCGCGGTAAGAATCTGATAATGGTTACAATCGGTAAGAAGGACATTTCCGAAGGTGTCAGGATCGGTGCGAGTCACATTGACAGTCCGAGACTCGACTTTAAACCCGTCCCTCTTTTCGAGGACACCGAAATGGCATACTTCAAGACCCACTATTACGGAGGAATCAAGAAGTACCAGTGGTCTGCAATCCCTCTTGCGTTACACGGAGTCGTTTCTCTCAAGAACGGAAAGAAAGTGAAGATCGCAATCGGTGAAGAATCGGATGACATTACATTCTGTGTGACAGATCTTCTTCCCCACCTCGCAAGAGATCAGATGAAGAAACCCGCTACGGAAATCATAACGGGTGAGCAGCTTAACATCCTCATCGGAAGCTGGCCTTTCAATGACGATGAAGTTTCACAGAAAGTCAAGCTCAACATAGCCAACATTATGTTCGAGAAGTACGGAATCGACGAATCCGATTTCCTTTCCGCGGAACTGTGTGCGGTACCCGCATTCAAACCTAAGGATGTGGGATTCGACAGGTCCATGATCGGTGCGTACGGTCAGGATGACAGCGTATGCGCATACGCGAACATCATGGCTGAAATCGATACCAAAGATCCGGAATACACCACGGTTACAGTACTTGCGGACAAGGAAGAAACGGGATCCGACGGACCTACCGGTCTGAGTTCCATGTTCCTGATTGATTTCATTGAGGAACTTGCATCCGCTTACGGTGCGGAACTGAGACATGTTCTTGCAAAATCCATGTGCATTTCATGTGATGTGAACTCCGCATATGATCCTGCATTCGGTGAGAACTTCGAGAGAATGAACTGTTCGTACCTCAACCGCGGTCCGTCAATCTCCAAATACGGCGGATCCGGAGGAAAATATTCCACGAACGATGCATCCGCGGAGATGATGGCATTCATCCGCAAGACGATGGACGAAAACAACATCGTTTGGCAGGTAGGAGAACTCGGAAAGATTGACAACGGCGGAGGAGGGACCGTTGCGATGTACATCTCATCGCACAATGTCGACACCGTCGACTTCGGAGTGCCTGTGCTTTCAATGCACTCTCCCTTCGAGATTACGTCGAAAGCCGACATCTATATGCTGTACAAAGCGATGAAAGCATTCTATCTCGCCAAAGACGGCAAACAGTGAGGACGTATCAGGGGACGGGCGGAGCCCGTCCCCGAACTGTCTGACAATTCTCTTAGACATTCTTTATCGTGGGTTTTTTATCGTACATGCATATTATGCGGACGAGGCGAGTTGATGACCTTAAAAATGGCCGTACCGAACAAAGGAAGGCTTCACGAAAGAGCGATAGAACTTCTCTTCAAATCAGGATTGGATTTGGGAGAGGATTGGGGCAGAAAGCTCTATGTGACAGCGAAGAACCAGGATATCGAGATAATGTTCGTCCGTGCGCAGGACATCCCGAGATTCCTCGCGATCGGGGCAGCAGACCTCGGTATCACGGGGCAGGATCAGATTGCCGATTCGGGATTCGAACTGAAAGAGGTATTGGAGCTCAGGTTCGGACACTGCCGTCTCTCCGTTGCCGTACCGGAACAGTCCGGAATCAAGACTGTTGACGATATCAAAGACGGATGCCGTGTCGCAACATCATTCCCCAATGTTACGGAAAGATTCTTCAAATCAAAAGGAAAGAAAGTGGAAATCGTCAACGTATCCGGTGCGGCGGAAATCATGCCGTACATCGGAGTATCCGATATCATTGTTGATTTGGTATCAAGCGGTGCCACTCTCAAGATGAACAGGCTCGTTGAAATCGAGACTTTGGTAAAATCCCAGGCTGTGATGGTCACATCCGAAAAGGCAATGAAGACAGTCGGTCCCGAAATTATGGATATTGTCAACTCCGTAAGAAGCGTTCTCGATGCCGAGAACAAGAAATATCTCATGGCGGACGTTCCTGTTTCAAAAATGGATGAAATCGACAAACTCTTCCCCGGATTGGAAGGACCTACGGTCATGAACATCAGCGGAAGGGACGATATGGTTGCTATCCACGTAGTGGTAGACAGCAACACTCTCTTCGATTCCGTTAACACTCTTCAGAAACTCGGTGCAAAAGGCATTCTTACGTTACCCATTGAAAGGCTGGTGCCGTGATGTTATCAAGGGACGTTATGAGGAGTACGACAAGGGGCTTCGAGAGATATTACAATCCGAAGGTAGGAGATGCCCTGAGGCTTGATACCAACACGAATGTGCTCGGCAGCAACCCCGCGGCCATGGAATTCCTCAAACGCCCCATAGACGGACTGAACGGATACCCGAACACTTATTCCGATAACCTCAGAGGAGCTCTCGCCGATCTTTACGGTCTGGAAACAGAGAATTTCGTTGCGGGAAACGGTTCCGATGAGATGCTGGACGTAATCTTCAAAACATTCACCGAGTGGGGAGATACGTCTGCGATTCCGATTCCTTCGTACACTCTGTATGATTACTTCATTACAATGAACGGCGGAAAGACGAGTTTTGTGGATCTTACCGAAGATTTTCAGCTTGACGTAGATGCTATGCTGAAGACAGATGCCAAAGTAATGCTCATTCCTTCGCCGAACAACCCTACGGGAAATTCATTCAGACCGAAGGATCTGGAAGAAATTCTTTCGCAGTTCAAAGGAATCATGGTCGTCGACGAGGCTTACGCAGAATACGCAGACGATTCAATGGTAAGAAGAGTCAACGAGTTCGATAATCTCGTTGTTCTGAGAACATTCTCCAAAGCATACGCAATGGCTGCGCTGAGGGTGGGTTACGCAGTATCAAACAAAAACGTAGCGGGAATGATGAACGATGTCAAGATCCCCTATTCTCTTAACGCGATAAGCGAAGCCGCAGCGACAGCTGCCGTGAAAGATCAGGATTTCATCAGGAAGAGTGTTTCGATGGTGAAAGAACAGAGACCTATCCTTACAGATGGTTTGCGTAAACTCGGATTCGAACCGTTCCCCTCGGATTCCAACTTCATTCTTGCGAGATGTCCTATCGATCACACGGAAATGATTGAAGGACTCAAGAAGAAAGGAATTCTCATACGCGATTTCGGTGCCAAGAGAAGAACCGAAAACTGCGTAAGGATGACTGTCGGTACCGAAGAAATGAACAAGCTTCTGCTTAAATGCATGGCAGAGGTGATTGAGGGATGCTGAGAGTAACCATCGCCGATTACGGCGTTGGTAATCTCCATTCTCTGAGAAGAGCGTTGGAGAGATGCGGTGCGGATGTTACCGTAACATCGGATATGAGTAAACTCTCCGATGCCGAATGTATTGCGTTTCCGGGTGTCGGGGCCTTCGACAGGGTGATGGAAACACTGCTTCCTTACAAAGAAACAATCACTGAAAGATTGTCCTCGGGAGTACCCTGTCTGGGTATCTGCATAGGAATGCAGATTCTTATGGAAGGCTCGGACGAAGGAGAACTTCCCGGACTCGGACTCATAAGCGGAAGAGTTGAAAAACTCAAAGCGAAACAGATTCCGCAGATGGGTTGGAATACAGTCGTTTCCGACGATTCCATGTTCGAAGGAATCGACAACAGATTCTTCTATTTCACACACTCATATTACGGAAATCCCGCCGACAGAGAAGCGGTGAAAGGTTACTGTGAATATGAGGGAGTAAACTACCCGATATTTTTCAGAAAGAAGAACATCGTAGGTTCTCAGTTCCATCCCGAAAAAAGCAGCGCATCGGGAATGAAATTCCTTAAGAATTTCATCCAATTCGCGGAGGAATCAAAATGATGGTTATTCCTGCAATCGATATGCTCGACCACAAGGTTGTACAGTTGGTCGGGGGAGTTCCCGGAAGTCAGAAGATTGTCATAGACGATCCTCTGAGTGTTGCTAAGTCATGGGTTGAAAAAGGAGCGAAATATCTTCATCTTGTGGATTTGGACGGTGCCTTCGGTAAAGAGAATAACATCGAAGTCATCAAGAAAATAATCAAAGAATCCGGTGTTCCGACTGAAGTCGGGGGCGGAATCAGAGATGAAAAAACCATCAGGGAACTTATTGACGCAGGTGTCGACAGAATTATCATCGGCACAAAAGGAATCAAAGAACCCGATTGGCTCAGAGAAATGGCCGAAAAATATCCCAACAAGATTGTTCTTTCACTCGATACAAAAGGCGGACGCATTACCGTGAAGGGTTGGCAGGATGTTTCTCCCATAACCGTAGATGAGATGTTCGACAGAATCAGAGATCTTCCTCTCGCAGGTGTTCTGAATACGAATATCGATGTCGAGGGTCAGGGTAAAGGTATCGACACGAAACAGGCCGAGGATTTTATCAAAAAATGTCCGCACGAAGTTATCGCATCAGGAGGAGTTTCGTCAAAAGAAGATGCCGAAGTTCTTGACAGGTGCGGAGCACCTGCCGCCGTAGTCGGCATCGCAATCTACACAGGCCTGATAGAACCGTGGAAATGGGAAACCCCGTGGATTGCCAAGGGATAAAACGGTGTTAAGTCACATTTATGTATGATAATCCTTTACAAGGGAAT
The DNA here is from genome assembly GCA_963643255.1 of Candidatus Methanomethylophilaceae archaeon. Lineage (GTDB taxonomy): Archaea > Thermoplasmatota > Thermoplasmata > Methanomassiliicoccales > Methanomethylophilaceae > Methanarcanum. The sequence goes on along the minus strand of CAVIIW010000001.1, from coordinate 82,429 downwards.
ATCATGAAGATGCCGTGTGAACTGATTGTTTCAGAAATACTTCCCACAGCAAGGGGAGAACTTGCGAGGCAGTTGGTAATATCTCACGGACTTACACAGGCAAAGGTGGCAAAAATGTTCGGTGTCACCAGCGCCGCCGTTTCTCAGTATATCAAAGGACTCAGGGGCGGAAATGTCTACATTGAAAACAGTGTCTACAGGAATCTTTTCTATGAAAAATTGGCATCATGCGCGGATGCGATGATGGAAGGTTCCAATTTTGTCGACACTCTGTGTGAAATATGCTGTTTCGCGAAACAGACGGGTATGGTCGATGAGATCTACGCAATGCAGGGTTCGAAAGAAAACCTCAACAAATGTCCTGAATGTCCCCGTGACAATTTCAATCCCGAATCATAAATCGAGAAACATCTTCAGCACGGCTTCGCCGTCGGGAGTGATTCTCATTCCTCTTTTCGAAATTCTTTCCGCCCAGCCGTTTGCTATCCATTTATCGACAAAATTACGCTGATAATTCATCAGTGTGTTTTGATTGGGTTTGTTTGTACCGGGGGTGTTGATGCATTTGATCAATCCCAGTTCATCCAATTCCGGGATAACCGCTGCGGCGCTGATCGGTTCTTTTTCCTTCAGACGTCTCTTTATGATTCCCAAACCGATTACCTGTCCTCTGTCGGGCATTTCCATAGAGAATGTGGAGATGAGTTTCGGTTCTTTTACCGTAAGCGACAATCCTACGGGGTGTCCTTCGCTGTAGTAGATTTCTTTGATTTTGTCGTAAGACACTGTATATTTCTCGGTGGGAACGTTGAAAGGCATCACGCCGTCGTGCATCATAGATGCCATTAACGATGCTGCGGAATATTCGGATGTTCCGGCGGAGACGTTGACGTAGATGTCGGGACGGGTGCCTTCGGTTGACATTTCTTTTTCCATTATTCCGGAAACGATATTCATCATTCTGGAGAAATCGAATACTTCCGCTTCGTGTTCGATGATTTCACACTTAGGCATGAATTCTCTGACACGTTCGCAGACTTCATCGTAAAATTCTCTGTAGACGCCCTCTTTTCCGTAATGGATGAGATGGGCTCTGCTTGCTTCGTAATAACGAATCGGTGAGACTATCTTGTCTACGTCGAATGTTACGCAGGAAATCACGACTCTGTCTTTCCTTCCGGATGTCATCACTTTCAGTATTTGTCATAACGTTATAAATGTTATCTTATTGGGTGCCGGATTGATTTTCGGATGATCTGTCGATACATTTTATGTGATTTGTTTCGGAAAATTGAGAAAATGCAGTAAACCGACGGTACGACGGCCGTTCCGGCACTGCATTGTTTCAAACTCTTTCGGGAAACAGCAGTCCGTCTCAGAAGGCGTTATTTCCCCGATTTTTCTGTTATTATAACATCTTCACATTGTTAACCCATGTCGGGCCCTTCGGAGTGACAGCAACCAATATATACTAACTAAGCAATGGTGGATTATACATCCAACCAATGTACAAACCTCTTTCATCTGTACAAACTTTTTACCATCCGTTGCGCTTCGACATCTATTCCTCCAACTCTCTTTCGTGACGGATGACCTCTCTTTCTTTGATTTACTGTTTATATAAGACAAAGCCGTACGTACCGGTGTGGAAATCATGGCAGACAGAGTCGCGAAGATCGAACGCAAAACACGTGAGACGGATATTTCCGTTGCATTGAATTTAGACGGAAGCGGAAAATTCGACGTAGAATGTGACATCCAATTCCTTAAGCACATGGTCGAGACCTTCGCAAGGTACTCAAACATAGATATCACACTCAGAGCAACAGGCGACAATGACCACCACCTCATAGAAGACGTAGGAATCACATTGGGAAAAGCATTCGCCAAAGCTCTTGATGATTCTCCTATAGAAAGAATGGCTACGGCAACAGTGGTTATGGACGATGCAATGGTGATGACTTCATTGGACATTGTCGACAGACCGTATTGCGAAACGGATCTTCCCGATCCGCTCTATCAGCACTTCATGAGGAGCTTCGCCATGTCTGCAGGTATAACGCTCCACATAATGCAGTTCAGAGGTTTCGACGAACACCACATCATCGAAGCCGGTTTCAAATCAATGGGAAAAGCAATGGCTGCCGCAATTGTAAAACGCGACACCGAACTCAGTACCAAAGACAGAGTGAAGGTGGAATGATGTTGGCAAAACGTATCATACCGTGTCTCGACATGAAGGACGGAAAAGTTGTCAAAGGAATCAAATTCAAAAATCTCAGAGATGTCGGACACCCTCCGGATCTTGCAAAAGAGTACGAAGAACAGGGTGCGGACGAGGTTACATTCCTTGATATCTCGGCATCCGTCGAAGGCAGAAAAACAATGCTGAATATCGTTACCGAAACGGCAGAGAAACTTACCGTTCCTCTCTGTGTCGGAGGAGGAATTTCTTCCGTAGAAGACATGAGAAACGCTCTCAATGCGGGTGCGGATAAAGTTTCAATCAACTCCGCAGCGGTAATGCGTCCCGAGATGATTTCCGAATGTGCGGAGAACTTCGGAAGACAGTGTGTTGTTGTTGCAATCGATGTCAAAAAGAAAGGAGATTCATGGTATGTCGTCACTCACGGCGGTACTAGGGATACAGGTCTTGACGCAATCGAATGGGCGCAGAAGGCACAGGACCTCGGCGCAGGTGAAATTCTTCTTACATCGATGGACGCAGACGGTGTGAAGACAGGATACGACATTCCCGCAACGGCAGCAATCGCAGATGCAGTCAGTATTCCGGTTATCGCATCCGGGGGATGCGGTAACGTCGAACACATCTACGAAGTGTTCACACAGACCAATGCCGCAGCGGCATTGGCAGCTTCCATCTTCCACTTCAAAGAGTACACAGTCGGCGACGTGAAACAGTACCTCAGAGACAGAGGAGTGGTGGTAAGATGATTCCTCTCAAATACGATGCAAACGGCCTGATTCCCGTAATCGTTCAGGACAGCACAACAGGAGAAGTTCTCATGATGGCATGGTCCAACGAGGAAGCGGTACGTCTGATGGAAGAAACGGGATACACCCACTTCTGGTCGAGAAGCAGACAGAAACTGTGGAAGAAAGGCGAAGAATCCGGACACGTTCAGAAAATCGTCTCAATTCAGGCAGACTGTGACGCAGACACTCTTTTGGTAAGAGTTGTACAGGAAGGAGTCGCGTGTCACACCGGCAACCCATCATGTTTCTTCAACCTCGTCTACGGAAATCTTGACGAAACCTCGGCAATTCTTCCCGATCTGAAGAGAGTAATCCATGACAGGAAAATCAACCCCGAGGAAGGAAGTTACACTGTAAAACTTTTCAACGATGAAACCAAGATGTGCAAGAAGATCGTCGAGGAAGCTGCGGAGTTCGTACTTGCAATCAAAGACCGTAAAGAAGACGAAGTTGCGTGGGAATTGGCAGATCTGATTTACCACACAATGGTTGCAGTCGAGAAGACCGACCTTCCGATGAAGGAAGTGTTCAGGAAACTCTCGGAGAGAGCGCAATGAGAGCGGAACTTCACACACACAGCATATTCAGCGACGGAGAACTCATTCCTGCGGAATTAGTCAGAAGGGCAAAAGTTCTCGGAGTCAATGCTATTGCAATTACAGACCACGTTGACATGACAAACGTGGAATTCGTTGTGAAGAATGTCGTGAAAGCCGTGGATCTTACAGACTCGGAAATCAAAGTGATTCCGGGAGTGGAGATTACGCATGTCCCTCCGTCGCAGATGGATAAAGTCATAGCGGATGCGAAGAGATTCGGCGCGGAATGGATTGTCGTTCACGGTGAAACAGTAGCTGAACCTGTCGCACCCGGTACAAACCTTCAGGCTGCGAAGAATCCCGATGTCGATGTGCTGGCTCATCCGGGTTTCATTACCGCCGATGAGATGCAGATTGCGAAAGACAACGGCGTTCTTATCGAAATCACCGGAAGAAAAGGACACAACATCACCAACGGTCACGTTGCTTCTCTTGCAAGAGCCGTCGGTGCAAAGATGGTCATCGATTCCGATGCACACGCACCCGAAGATCTGATGTCCGAAGCAGACGCATATATCGTTGCATTGGGTGCAGGCCTTACAAAAGAGGAAGCCGATCTTGCGATTCAAAAAACTCCTTTCGAAGCAATCAAACGCATTTGATATTACAATGAAGAGACTGCCGCGTATCTGCGACAGTCTCTCTTAATATCAGTTTTATACACCGCCCGTATTATCAGTATCTATGCCTAGGATTGGAATCATCGGAGGGACAGGAGTCTACAACCCGGAAAGATTCGAACTGATTGAGAAAGTATTCCCCGACACGCCTTACGGCAAACCGTCGGATGAGATTTTGATCGGAAAGATCAACGGTGTCGAGGTCGCATTCCTGCCGAGACACGGAAACAGCCATCAGCACCCCCCGTCGGGAGTACCGTACAGAGCTAACATCTACGCACTGAAGAAACTCGGAGTGGAAATGATCGTTTCTCCCTGTGCAGTCGGCTCTCTGAGAGAGGATTACGCCCCCGGAGATTTGATTATCGTTGATCAGATGATTGATTTCACCAAGAAGAGGGATTACACTTTCTTCACAGACGTCACTGTTCACACGGCAATGCCGGAACCCTTCTGCCCGCAGATGTGCAAAGTCTTCAAAGAATGCGCAGAGGAAATGGGAATCCCCTATCACATGGGCGGAGCATACGTCTGTATCGAAGGCCCCAGATTCTCAACAAGAGCCGAAAGTAAAATGTTCAGACTGCTCGGCGGAGATCTTGTGGGAATGACCGCAGTTCCCGAGTGTCAGCTTGCAAGGGAAGCCGGAATGTGTTACTGTTCTTTGGCGACAATTACCGATTACGATGCATGGAAAGAAGAGACTGTTACGATGGAAATGGTCGTCAAGACTATGTCCGAATGTCTCGACAAAATCTGCAGAATTCTCGAGCTGGGTCTTCCCAAATTAGAGAAACTCGGAGCATGCAGCTGTATCGATGAGCCCAAAGGCAGCGGCGCAATCGACGAGTTCGCAAAACTCTGATTCTGCGACCCGTATGTGGCAGACACATACGGGTTCACAGATATCGATAATAAATCCAATTTCCATAAGGAAAATATGCGCATAATCATCGAAGGTACGGTGCAAGGGGTCGGATTCAGACCTACGGTCAGGCGTACCGCCGAATCCCTGGGACTTAAAGGAAGGGTTTGGAACGACGGTTCGAAAGTAATGATCGATGTCGATGATGCAGATGCGCTTATAGGCGGCATTAAGAGGAATCTTCCTCCGCTTGCCGTAATTGACAATATTGTAATTGAAGAAGCGGAAATGCCCGACTGCGAAGGCTTCTCGATAGTCCCTTCGGACCACAAAAGCGGAGGTGTCAGCATACCCACGGACACCGCAGTCTGCGACGAATGTCTGAAAGAGATGAGAACCGAAGGCAGGCGTAAAGGCTACGCTTTCACCACCTGTACGAACTGCGGTGCGAGATTTACGTTACTTTCGTCGTTACCGTACGACAGGGAAAACACCGCAATGAAGGATTTTCCTCCGTGTGAACACTGCAGAAACGAATACACAGACATACAGGACAGAAGATTTCACCATCAGACTGTCTGCTGTCCCGAATGCGGTCCGAAATACAGTTTATTCGATTCCGAAGGAAATGAAATTCCCGGAGATCCGATACCTGAATTCGCAAAAATCGTTGATTCCGGAAAGATAGGGATAGCGAAGAGCTGGGGCGGTATGCACATTTGTGCAATCCCTGAGAAGATAGGTTATCTCAGAGAATGGTACGGCAGGAAGCAGAAACCTTTTGCCGTGATGGTCAAAGACATAGAAACGGCTGAAAAATATGTCAGACTGACAGAAAAAGAAAGAGAACTCTTACTTTCACCGAACAGACCTATAGTTCTTGCGGATAAGATATCCGAAGAAAAGTGCAGAGGCTTGGCACCCGGATTGGACAATGTAGGAATATTCATTCCGTATACGGGGATGCAGCACATACTTTTCGACTGTCTGGAACATGATGCTCTGATAATGACTTCCGCCAATCTTCCGGGAGAGCCGATGATATTGGATGACAGCGAAATCATGTCTCTCGGAGCGGATGCGTATCTTCTGCACAATCAGAGAATAATCAACCGTGCGGACGATTCCGTCGTGAGGGCGTATGAGAACACAGAACAAATCATCAGGAAATCGAGAGGTTACATTCCTTCGTATATTCCTGTCAATTCAAAACACTGCGCAGTGGGTGTCGGAGCGCAGGAGAATCTTACTGCCACAATAGCGTCAAACGGAAGAATGTACACCACACAGCACATCGGAAACGGGGAATCTTTGGGTGTGATTGATTATCTGGGTATTGCAACAGATTCTTTCATTGATTTACTTAATTGCAAGCCGGAAATCATCGCCATGGATTTACATCCGGGGTATGCGAACAGAAAATATGCAAAATTGTTGGCGGAGAAATTCAATGCCGATATGATTGAAGTGCAGCATCATTGGGCGCATGCCGCATCTCTGATGTCAGAACACGACATCGACGAATCCGTCGTAATAGCAATAGACGGAACCGGACACGGCGACGACGGACAGGCTTGGGGCGGAGAAGTTCTATATTCAACTTATCAAAAATACGAAAGATGCGCCCATTTGGAATACATTCCCCTGATAGGTTCCGAGAGAGCACTGTACGACATCAGAAGAATCAAATTCGCAATCGATGAAATCAACGGAATCGATTCCGGAACAGTTTCCGAGAAAGAAGCGGAAGTGATGAGGAAGATCGCGCGTAACAGTGTAAAGACATCCTCACTCGGAAGAGTGCTTGACGCTCTGTCATATCAGTTGGGAGTATGTGATATGCGTTCATACGACGGAGAACCCGCAATGAAGATGGAGCCTTTACTCAGAAGAGGAAAACCGATCGACGGAATTTCCACTGAGACTGTATCGGGAGTTATACGCACGGCACATTTGTTTGCCGATATACCCGGAGATGCAAAAAGAGAGGATATTGCATACTCAGTTGTCAAAGCGATAACGGATGAGATGGTAAACAACGCCTGCGATTACGCACAGAAGAAAGGTGTAGACATCATAGGTCTTTCCGGCGGTGTTTCCTATAACGGGCCGATTACAAAGATGTTCATCGATGCCGTGGAATCGAGAGGAATGAAACCCATAATCCACAGGAAAGTCCCCAACGGAGACGGAGGAATCTCCGTAGGGCAGGCTGCAATTGCATTGAGATTTTCGGAGTGATTCCGAACCGGGCGTTAATATCATATCCCATCCCGTAGATTCACGGAACAGTTACAGAGTGATTCCCGATGAACACATTATTCGTTCTTCTTGACGGTGCCGAGGACGACCCGATACCCGAATTCGGCGGAAAGAAGCCGTTGGATGTTGCGGATATGCCGTTCATGCGTTCGAAGGCACCTCACAGAGGGTTCACCGACGGAAGGGGATACACGCATCTGTTTCTGAATGAATTCTTCACAGGCCATCCTCCTGAGATTGCGAGAGCTGCTTTGGAAGGTATGGGATTGGGATTGGATGTCAAAGGAAGGACTGCATACAGATTATCACCTGCGGTTCTGAAGGACGGAATGATCAATTGGTCCTATCATGCGGAGGAATTCTGTGACAGATTAATACCCAAAGTGGAGGAACATTTGGATATTCTGGAACAGTACGATCCCGAGATTAAGTTCTTCTTAAACGGACGTGCCGTACTTACGATGAAATCGGATTTGGTGCCGGATTTACCGGCTCCGCCGGTTCCGGCACCCTTCGTGGAAGTTCCCGGAGATTTGGGAAAGATGGTTATGGCTGTCGCAAACGATCTTGACGGAATCACGGATTATCCCTGGGGGTGCGGAAGAGTCGAAAGACAGTTCGCACCTTATGTTGAAGAAATGACTGCGATTTCGGACAGTCCCACTCCTCTGGGTATATGTGCTTCACTGGGTCAGAAGATTCAGTTGATTGAAGATATCGATGAAAGATTCCCCGCTGCGAAGAAGGCATTGGAACACGGAAACGTGTTCCTGCATATGGATGAGGTGGACGAGTACAGCCATCAGAAAGATCCTGCCAAGAAAGTCAGGGTGCTGGAACATATCGATGAGATGATGGAGAAGTACTTCTCGGACGCAGAAAGAATCGTTTATTTCGTCGATCATGGTACATCATGTGTAACAGGAAATCACATTCTGACAACCGTGCCGTTCTGGACTTCGTTTGAAACATCAATCGGAGATGAAAGCCATATCAATCTGAAAGATTTGGTTCCCGCGCTTATGAAAGAAGCGAATCCAAGCCGCTGAAATCAAGATGTTTTTCGATTTCGGGCATTATTCTGTCAATCTCTTTCGTAAAGCGTTCCGATGCATTATCCGAATGAATATCGGGTTTTTTGAGATTGACATACGGAACCACACCGTAGCATTTCATTCCCGTAAGTTCACAGATTGTATCGATTCCGTCTTTCAGAACGCTTTCTTCTCCTCTGAATCTGTTGATGATGTATCCTTTCAGATGGCATCTGTCCTTTTCGGGGATAAGTTTCCATGTGCCGTAAATCGCAGCGAATACTCCTCCGCGTTCGATATCCGCGACAAGTATCGAAGGAATGTTTCTTTCGGCAACTATTTTCATATTTGCAATATCGCGGTCGATGAGATTCATTTCCACGGGAGAACCCGCCCCCTCGCATACAACAGCTTCATGTTTTTCCGTCAGACTGTCAAAGGAATCCAAAGCATATCCCAGAAGATCGTCCGTATCGGGTTCGCATCCTCCGGAGATAGTGTATCTGCGTATTCCTCCGACCAAAACATCGACAGTTCTGGATTTTCCGGGCATCATCAGCACGGGATTCATATCCGTCTCCGGTTCCGTGCCGGAGACCCATGCCTGTACAGCCTGCCCCATTCCCATCTTTTTACCGTCGGATGTAACGAAAACATCCGATGTGAGATCGGACGCTTTGAACGGAACGACATCCTTGCCTTCGGAGGCAAGATGTCTGCAGTAGACTGCGGATAACAGAGTTTTTCCGGCGTAGGAAGAAGTTCCCAGGAACATTATACTGCTCATCCGATCACGTCCATGAGTCTCTTCATATCGAGATTCTTCTCAAACCCGTCTGCAAGTTTATCGAGATTTTTCTCCAAATATTGATTATAGTCTGCACCGGAACCTTCTCCGCCCATAAGTTCCATAAGAAAACTTCTGAATGCAGGCATTTCGAACACTCCGTGCTGATACGTTCCGAAGAGTTTTCTGTCGAGATTCACGGAACCTTCGTCACATTCGTTTTTGAGACGTTCAATGCGGAAGAGAGGTTTCTCTCTGTTTTCGACGGTATTGCCCATATGGATTTCGTATCCCGTGAATTCGCCGCCGTCTCCGATGAGCATACGTCCTCTGTTCATGCAAACGTGTTTGGTGTACAGGCCCCATTTTACGTCCATGTTGAAAAGACCCAGACCCATAATCTCTTTGTATCTGTCGTCTTCGACACCGTTCGGGTCGTATAACTTACGCCCCATCATCTGATATCCTCCGCAGATACCTATAATCGGCACTCTTCCGACATAATTTCTTATGTGTTCCGTAAGTCCGGTTGTGTTCATCCAATGCAAGTCGTCTGTAGTGTTTTTGGTACCGGGAATGATGATTGCGTCGGAACCTGCGAGTTGATCTGAAGTTGTAATGAATTTTACAGTCACATCTTCCAGCATTAAAGGATCCAAATCTGTGAAATTGGAAATGTGCGGTAATCTGATAACGGAAATGACATATTTTCCGTTACCGAGAGTGTCGTTGTTTCTGAAGTATTCGGAATCTTCTTTGGGAAGATCTACATCCAAGTGGGGAATTACGCCGAGCACGGGAATTCCTGTGATTTCTTCAAGTAAATTTCCGATTTCATCGGCTGTTCCTTTACTTGATCTGCAGTTGTTGAGAATGATTCCTCTGATTCTCTTTCTGTCTTTTTCCGGGATAAGTTCCACGGTTCCCAAAGCGTATGCGAAGGAACCGCCCCATTCCATATTTACTACCAATATACAATTTGCATCTGCGGCTTCCGCTGCGAACATATTGGCAATGTCTCTGTCGTAGATGTTTATCTCCGCAGGAGATCCTGCGCCTTCCATTACCACATAATCATATCTTGAGCGTAGAAAATCGATATTCCTTCTGACGATATCTCTCCCTTCTTCTTCGACGAATGCTCTGTAATATGACGCAACGGAACAGTCGCGGAGAGGTTTGCCTTCGGCGATAATCTGTGATTTTCTGTCTCCCTTGGGTTTCAGAAGGATAGGGTTGATGTTGTAAGTGGGATTTGTAACACCTGCGGCTTTGCACTGAAGCATCTGTATCATTGAGATTTCATGGCCGCTGCGTGTAACTCTTGAGTTGAGACTCATATTCTGCGATTTGAAAGGAGTTACGGAGCACCTCTTTCTGTTGAGAATACGGCATAATGCCGCTACGGTAATTGATTTACCTGCATCGGATGTCGCTCCGATTACCATTACGGCTTTGCCTTTGCGGTAGCATTTCTCTTTTGCCTCTCTGAAAACGACATCTCTGATTCTGGGATCGTCGGGTTCGGTGATTCCCAATTCTTCGAATTTTCTGTATGAAAATTCAACGACGTTGTTATCATGACAGAACAGACATTGTGAGCAGTCCCACACTTCGCGTGTTGTTCCCTCGATATGAAGCATGAATCCGAAATCGGTATCGTTGCAGGGGTAGAAGGGGCAGTAGCAGAAAGAGCAGTTCTGCCCTCTGTAATGACAGGGATGATAATCACAGGAGGTGTTCGATCCTATGTTGCCTGCCTTTAATTCTTCGGATACCTTGTTCCCGATACTCTTCATAGATTCTCTCCCTTTTGATAACGTCAACTGTAATGTAGGCACGGATTATAAATCCAACCATGGTTCAGGCGAAGAAAAAGTGTAAACCGTACTTCGCAAAATCACTGAAATTACGGAAAATGCAAAGTGGACTTTACGGAATCAGGAAATACGTCATCCGTTACGAAGCAGATTACGTGCGTTCTGACCTGTTATCTCAGACAATTCATCAACATCAATACAGAGAACATCGGACATTTTTTTCAGAAGTTCCTGCATCGGCATTGTAACATTTCCGGAACTGTCAGATTCCGTCAGCAATCTGTCTTTCGGTATCGAATGCAGTATGTCTGACACTTTGTTTTCAGGTTTTCCGAACAGTCTCGGAGATATCGAAAAATAACAATCACATTTCACAAACGCGGGAGTCATATTCGCGGGACTGTCGTACGAATGCAGTATCGATTTCACATCTCTTTTCTTCAGTTCAGAGAGAACAGAATCTGTCGAACGGACATTGTGGATACAGGCGATTCTTTTCATTTTCTCTGCAATGTCCAACTGTTCCGTGAAGATTTTTTCGGAATTTTCTCCGGAACGTACCGCATCCAAACCGATCTCTCCGATATTTGCGGAAGGATAATTTTCCAGGATTCTGTATAATTCTTCTGAACCGTTGTATTCGTCGGAATACCACGGGTGTGTGCCGAAGAAAGGAATGATATTGTGATTCTTCCGAATCAATTCCTCTAATGCACTCCATTCCGAAGGTTTTGATACGTTGCAGAACATCAGTTCTGCATTGCTGTTTCCGACACCCTGAATGTGAATGTGCGCATCGGTGAATTTCATCAAATGATTATGAAAACAATCCGATTAGAAACTGTCGGAAAAGAAACTGCCTGCAGGTGACATTTGCAGGCATAAGAGGTTTTGAGGTAAGATATGAGTATCTGTCTGTCCTCCCTGTCGGGAGGACAGACCTTTAAAGTGTTTCGGTAAGTAGTTTGTTTAAAGATGTTTAAGCGTGATTTCACTTCTTCTTGAAGAAGACGAATGCTCCGATTGCTATGACGACGATAACGACGACAACAGCTCCGATGATAAGTCCTGTGTTATCCGAAGATGCGGGTTTGTATCCGTCTACGGGTTCGGAGACAATCTTCTGGTACTGCCAGGCACCCTCGTATCCTGTGTCTTTCCATGCTTTCTGCTCATCTGCGGAGAGTGCGTCGTAAACAGTCTTGCTGATGTATCCGTTGCCGATTACGAGTGCAATCTCATCATTAAGGTAGTCTTCGGCTGTTTTTTCGACTGCAACCCACTTTCCGTCCTTTGCGTAGAATGTGCTGTTGTTCATGGAACCGTTGTAAGTTACGCTGACACCGTATGATGATACAGACATCTCAAGGCCGTCAAATCCGGCTGCTGCGAATGCTTTGTTTCCGTTGTAGATCAGTGACTGGTTTGTCTTCTGTGCGTTGATCTCGACCCATTTGGATTCGGTGACTTTTCCTTTCTCATCAACTTTCTCTACAAAGCAGTTGATCAAGGTCTTGTCGACAACTATTCTTGCATCGATAATCTTCTGGTACTGCCAGTCACCCTCGTATGTGGTGTCATACCATGCTTTCTTTGCATCTTCGGAGAGTGCATCGTAAACAGTCTTGCTGATGTATCCGTTGCCGACTGCAAGTGCGATGTATTCGTTGAAGTAGTCTTCGGATGTTTTTGCGACTGCAGTCCATTTTCCGTCCTTTGCGTAGAATGTGCTGTTGTTTCCGGAGGTGCCGTAGGCTATGCTTACGCCGTATTTGCCTTCGGATGCTACAACTTCGCTACCTGCGGCCTTGAATGCAGCGTTTGCGTTTGCAACGAAGGATTTGACTGTCTTGAGTGTATCGAACTCGACCCATTCAGATCCTGTTACTGCACCATCTGCCGAGATATACTCAATGTAGCAGTTCACGGAGATCTGCGCGGGAGCTGCGGGGCACTCGCTTGTCTTCCCTGCGGGGTTTTTGATGTAGTCGTAACCGTAGCCGTAGTTGACATATGTCCACTCTGCTTTAGCGCTCTCTTCGAGTGCATTGTAGACGTCAGTCGAGATGTAACCGTTGTTGAGGCAGAGTGCAAGGTACTCCGCTGCGGGATATGTTGCAACTGTGTCTGTAACAGCAACCCACTTTCCGTCGACTATCGAAAAAATCGCGATATTGCTACTTGTGCCGTATGATACGCCTATGTAACTGTCGCTGACACTGAATGTAACGCTGTAACCGTAAAATGCGAATGCTTTGTTGGCTTCTTTGACGAAACCGTCTTTGGTGCCGTCGGATGTGAATTGGACCCATCCTGTGTCACTGACTGTACCGTCTGCGTCGATGATCTCAAGATACACTTTGTGTGTCTTATCTGCTGCCGCGGAACTGTCGTCGCCGACTGCGAACACGGCAACTGCCGTGATGCAGAACATCGCAGTGATTGCGACGGCCATGAATTTGGAAATCTTTGTGTTCATTGTGATTCCTCAATTGGACGTATTGTCCAAACTTGTGACTCTGACATGAAAGTCCGAGTATATAATTTTGGACGTGATGTCCAGCCTTGATTTTGCATTATCGTTAAATAAACGGCTCAGAATACAGTATAACATTACTTGGTTATATCATCCAATGGATTTGAGACAATGGTCGGCGGCAGAGAGGGGGGAATCAATGTTCAAAAGACGAAAGTTTACCTCACGGCAGCTACGCTTTTGGTCGGAATAATACTCGCGGGAGCCATGTCCTTAACAACAACTGAAGCAACGATATCTCACGCCGACGGAATTCTCATAGATTTCGAAAAATACGAAGTCACATGGTTTGAGTATGATTTGAATACCGACAGCAATCCGCTGTCTCTTCTGGAGAAAGCCTGTACCGAAAACGAATATACGTACACTCTCGACGGAGGAAAAATCACCGAAATCAACAGCATATCGAATGATGACAAAAACTCATGGGGTCTCTGGTATATTGAAAAAGGAACCACAAAATGGGTAAAATCGGAAACGTATGAAATCAACGCCAAAGAATACACCGTAACCGCATGGGCATACAGAGGAAACGATGAAATTCCCACCGTAGCCGTAGATGCCACAGGCACATGCGTATACGGTTATCCTCAGGCCGAACGTATTGTCACATTATCTCCTGTCGCAACGGAAACGATCGGATCACTCAATGCAGTGTCCTGTATTGTCGGTACAGATTACTACAGCAACTACCCGAACAGCATCGCCGAACTGAAATCAATCGGCAGAATCGCGGAAGTCGGAACATACACCGACCCGAGTTTCGAATCGATAATGAAACAGAATCCCGATATCGTCATTGCCGACGGAAGTCAGTACAACCAGAGACAGGTGGCGGATTCCGTAAGAAACGCAAACGTGAATGCAGTAACAATCTACGACGGCAGCGATATTGAGACAATTTATAACAACACATATCTCGTCGGTGTTGCGATAGGTTATGAATTAACGGCAAAAAGCGTCATAACGCACAACACCATCGGAATGGACAACATTCTCTCGAAAATAGATGTCATGGAGAAAAAGAGCGTAATGGTCGCACTGTCTCCGGATGCTGCTCCGTATGTTGCGGGAAAATACACATTCATTGACGATATCATCACATCGATCTCCGCAGACAACGCATTTTCATCGATGAGCGGATGGACACACACCAATACGGAGCTTATCGCCGAGAAAAATCCGGACATTATCATCATCGTAACGGAATCGTACGATGCCACTCAGAAGGAGTGGGACATAATGTACGGTAATCTTCCGGATACGTGGAAACTGACAAAAGCCTACGCAAACAAGGAAATCTATCTGATTTCAGGTAAAGCCGCCGATCTCGCTTCGCGTTCCGCACCGAGATTCACACAGTTATGCGAAATTCTCGGAGAGATAATTTATCCGGACTGTTTCGAAACAAAAGTTCCGAAATACATAGGAGACAACTACTCACAATACACCGTGATCACCAAGGATCTGGGTTATGATAATTAAGAAAGGGATAGAATGAAGAACAGAACCAAGATGCTCACGGCATTGATGCTGACGATGATTATGGCCGTCACCGTAATTCCGATAACGGATACGGAGGCGGCATCGTCGGATAACAGGTTGATGTTGGATGAGGGCAACGGAGCGAAGACGTGGTATACGATTGACTCCAAGGGAACGTATGCCGAGGTTATTATCGCTGTTTTGGGAGCTAACGGACATGAGTGTACCGTTTCCGGAGATACAATTTCCGTAGACGGTAAAATCACAAACACCGTCGGTACAGGGGCCGCAACAACTGCGGATCCTCTCAACAAATCAGGAACAACTTCCGTAACTGTCACATCGAAATGGATTCCGTATACATGGGAAGCGGCAACCAAGAAATGGGCCGTAATTTCGGATCTTACCGAAAAATACAGTACAGGATGTCTGGCAATCGGTTTCTATCCCGACGGCACCGTGCCGTCCGAGACGCCGGACAATCAGTCTGTATCATGTATCGGTTACGATGCAAAAGCTTCCAACAGTCAGACTGCAGTCATATCTTCGGATTCTTCTTCACTGAATTGGGCTGTCACGAATTGGAAAGACAGCTATTCCGGAGTTTACACAACAATACTCACGGCGGGAGGATACGCCTTCGTCAAATACGGATATCAGGCGAAAGATGCGGACGGTACTGCCGCATTGGTATGCAGCAACATCGAAACAGGTCTTGAAAAATGGCATTTCATTTACAAGAGGGCGTACTACGAAACATCCAACTTTGTTCTTATCGGAGATTACGTCTATGTTCAGAGTTCCGCGGGAGATATTTACAAAATCAATTGGAAAGAAAGCAAAGGCGAAGCCGTTCCGACGGCACATCTCGAAGGAATAAAATCCGTAACCGACGAATCAGTCAAAGGACGTTCCTATGCAAGCGGACCTACATCCATGGTTTACGATTCCGGTGCGATTTACTGTATGTCGTCAAGCGGAATGATTTACTGTTTTGATTTGAATCTCAATCCGATATGGTCGTATCAGTCCGGAGGTAAAGGATACTTCTCCGCGCCTGTTGTTTATGACAATTTACTCTTTGCGGGAATGCTGGACGGTCACCTGTATGTTATCGACAAGAATACCGGTTCTCTGATTGCGAATGAGGATGTTTATCACACAACCTACCTCGGCGAAGAAGTAGGTTCGGCAGGTATGCCGACAATCCTGAAGAAAGACGGTTCGTACTACATTTACATAGGATACAACAACGGTCTCGGGATGAGTGCATCCGACTACGGTGTAAAACTCTACAAATACGACGGAGCCGGAAATTTTGAGATAATTGTCAACAAAACAACCTTCGGTTCCGCAAGCAGATTCACCGTCGTCGAGAACGAAGATTTCACCGGAGCGTATTTCATCGGAGACAAGAAACTCTACAGGATGGGAATCGACGGCACCCATCAGACAATGAATGCGAAAATCTCCACGTCCCACTCATATCTCACATTGGTGAACGGAGACACGCTTATCGCTACAAGTTACACCAAAGGCGAACCTGTTTATGCGTATGATCTGGGGGGAAATGTCATCGGTAAGTATTCCGTTCCTGAGAAATATACTCAGTTCTGTATGACAGGAGTAACTGTCATCAACGGAGGATATCTCTTCGGTAACGATGCGGCGGCGGTTTCGGTAGGCGGAGGATTCGATGATGCTACGCCAGCACCGATACCGGATCCGGGACTTGCACCGTGGCAGGTTTTGCTTATTGCATCGGGTGTCACTGCGGCGGTTCTTGCGGTTGCTTACGCAGTGATGAAATTCGGATTCAAATGGGAACATCCCGTGAAGCATATCGCCGATTTACTGAGGACTTTCTTCTTCGGTGAAGATTACTCACACAACACACTCTGCAGACACCGTCTGTGGATGGTGATGGGCATCGGAATAGTGCTGACACTTATTGCAGCAATCGTGTCTCTCTGTGTGGGACCTACCACAACATTGGGCGTAGGGGAAATGTTCCAGTGTTTATTCTCCGCAATAGCAAAGGGCGGAAGCAATCTCACATACAACGAATTGATGGTTTACAGTGCAAGACTGCCGAGAACGTTGGTTGCAGTCGCGGTAGGAGTGGGATTATCCGTTGCGGGTGCAATGTATCAGGCAATCATAAGAAATCCTTTGGTGGACCCGTATATTATGGGTGTATCTTCAGGAGCGGGTACCGCAGCTATCGCTGTGATTTCCTTTGATTTCACTCTGTTCGGATTGTTCCCTTCACACTCAATCTATCTTACGGCGGTTACGGCTGCCGTAGGCGGAATATTGGCATTCATCTGCACTATGGTTCTCGCTACCAAAGCGGGAGGAACTTCAATCAACTATGTTCTCTCGGGAGTTATCGTGGGATTGGTATTCTCCGCTGCACAGACACTTATGCTTACATTCGCAGGAAACCACGTAACAAGCTCATTGTCATGGTTATACGGTTCGTTCTCTGAGATTACATGGTCTAAAGTCTGGTTGGTATTCATCCCTTCATTCGCAATTTCATTCGGCGCATTGTATTGGGCTAAAGAATTCAATCTCGTATTGTTAGGAGAAGATCAGGCGAGACAGATGGGTCTCGACGTGAAGAGATTCAACAGATGGATGCTTATCATCGCATCCGTTCTTACATCGATATGTGTTGCATTCGTCGGAATCATCGGATTCGTGGGATTGGTTATTCCCCACTTATGCCGTATGTTACTCGGAGGAGACCACAGATTGGTTCTTCCTGCATCCATGGCATTCGGAGGATTCCTGATGATTGTCGCGGATATAGCGTCAAGAATGCTCGTACCCGGATTCGAATTGCCTGTGGGAGCGATAACAACGATAATAGGAATTCCTGTGTTTGCTTATCTTCTTATCAAGAGGGGGAAGATGTATGACGGATGAGACACCGTTGCTGGAGGTCAGAGATCTCCACAAGTATTACGAGGACGGCTATCATGCCGTCAGGGGAGTATCGTACAAAATAGGTCCCGGGTTGTTGGTAGGTTTAATCGGCCCCAACGGATGCGGAAAGACCACGATGATGAAATGCATCAACAGACTTCACGATCCTTCATCGGGAGATATTCTGATTGACGGAGAAAGCGTTCTCGGAAAGAGTCCCGGAGACATTGCGAAGATTGTAGCGAATGTCCCTGCGGAACTGAGAACAAGCTTCGGACTGAGTGTGTTTGAAACTGTAATGCTCGGAAGATACCCGTATCTGAAGAATGTGTGGTGGGAAACCGAAGAGGATGAAACATTCGTAGAAGAGTGTCTGAAGAAATTCGGAGTGCATCATTTAAGAAACCGTCCGCTCCATATGCTGTCATCAGGAGAACGTCAGCGTGTTCTCATTGCAAAAGCATACGTTCAGCAGCCGAGACTGATGTTGGTTGATGAACCTACTTCGCATCTTGATATGAAGTACAAACTCGACGTGATGGAATATCTCCGCGCGATGGTCAAGAAGAATATGACTATTCTCGTTGCGGAACACGATATTTCTCTCATGGCAAGATACTGTGACTTATGTATTATCATGAAGAAAGGAGAAGTTGTCGCAATCGGAGATCCGAAGAAAGTAATCACGGAAGATCTCATCGAAGACGTATACGAAGTATCCGCATCCGTAGGATTGGATAAAGACGGAGAGCTGTACGTTCTTCCGAAAAGATACCACAAAGAAGATTACGAATACAATCTCGATATCTTCGGTGACAGTAAATAATATGCGATGCTCCCGGACATTTGATGTCCGGGAGCATCGAACCTTTATATCGTATGCAACTTATCAGTGGACAATGAATCCATCCATGTCCTCAAGACAGAATCTGCGCAATCTCGTGAGCACTGTACACGGAGGGCAGGCGTGGAGACACGGCGGAATCGAGGATTACAGTCATAATCTCAATCCTTTCGGACCGCCTTCCGATATCAAAAGTATAATTGCATCTTCTTCGGACGGAATAGATCATTATCCCGACGACAGCTGTTCCGAACTGAAAGAAACAATTTCGAAGACATTTAACGTAAGCACCGACAGCATAATCATCGGTGCCGGTTCGTCTGACATCATACGCATGTTTCCTAATACGTTCTTAGAAAACGGCGACCGTGTGATAATTCCGAAACCTTCTTTTGCGGAGTACACACAGCAGTGTCTTATCGCAGGTGCGGAAGTAATCCGTGAGGAATTATCTGCAGAGAACAATTTCCATATTGATTTCGAAGGACTCAAATCGAGAATAGATTCGGGTATCAAAGCAGTCTACATCTGCAACCCCAACAACCCCACGGGAAGAACGGAAAAATCTGAGGATATAATAGATTTTACAGAATACTGCGGAGACAAAGATACATTCGTTTTCTTAGACGAAACTCTTCTGGAACTCGTTCACAATCACGACGAAATCTCATGTGTCAGATATGTTGAAAAATGTCCGAATCTTCTGATTGCCGGCTCGTTAACAAAATCATTTGCGATCCCGGGAATCCGCATAGGATTCGGATTCGCAAATTCAGACATTATCAAAGAATTAAACAAAGTCCGTATGACATGGAACGTGGGACAGATTGAGCAGAAAGCCGCTACGGTATTGATCCGTGACAGGATGGAACACGTCAGAAGAGCATCCGAACTGCTTGCATCGGAAGCGGAATGGATGTACGGTAAACTGAAAGACATCGGATTTCCCGTTACTATGACTGACTCATTCTTCTTCTTCGATTCCGTGGCACCGTTGGGAATAACGGGACACGAATTCGCCGAAAGAATGAAGAAAAACGGAATTGCCGTGCGCGAATGCGCTTCATTCGGCGATGAATTTTCAGATTACGTAAGATTCTGCGTAAAAGACAGAATACGCAACGAAAGATTCGTTCAGGCAGTCAAAAATTCTCTGAGGTGATTTCCGTGGATCTGTGGGCAGATGCCGTTCTGATTATTGCATTGGCAGTCGTGATTGATTTCACGATAGGGGAATTGCCCAATGCGGTGCATCCTCTCAGATGGATGGGCTGTATGCTGATGTGGATTGACAGACACATCAAAAAAAGAGACGGAAAATCCGCAACTCTGATGGGTTTTGTTTCATATCTTGCCGTAGTTCTCGTATTCGGTACGGTTGCATTCCTGTTATCTGCGGCAGCGAAATACTATCTCGGAGAAATTGCGTGGATAATCGTCAGTGCCGTATTGATCAAAATAACATTCGCTGTATCTTCGTTCAGAAGACATCTCAAGCCCATCCGTAAAGCTCTCGAAGACGGTGATACCGAAAAAGCTGCGGAAAAACTGCAGATGATTGTCAGCCGTAACACCAAAGGGATGGACGAAGGACACATCGTTTCCTCATGTACCGAAACAGTTTCCGAAAACTATTCGGACAGTGTGGTATCTCCGATGACATACGTCGGAATATTCGGATTGGCCGGAGGTATCGCATTCAGATGTGCGAATCTTATGGATGCGATGTGGGGGTATCTTAACGACAAATACCGCAATCTGGGTCATTTCCCGGCAAGGTTGGATGATGTGTTGGGATACGTTACATCGAGAATTTCAATAATCTTCGTAACCATAGGTGCATTCCTTCTCGGAATGGATTGGAAAGCAGCTATTCCTATGGCATTGGAACAGCACGGAAAAACTCCTTCACCCAACAGTGGATGGCCGATGACTGCGTTTGCAGGTGCATTGGGAATATCTATGGAAAAGAAAGACGTGTATGTAATGGGAAAAGGCCCCATGCCCACTGTCAAAGACATGGGCAGATGCTGTCTTCTTGTCGAGGTTTCGTCTATAGTTTATATTATACTCATCACATTACCGCTGTACATGTTCGTCGGCATACACGTGCAGGGATGTATCGAAAATCTCTTCATCCAACTTTTTGAGGTGTTCGCATGATGCCTTCGGCGGATGTCAGGATTGAATACGTTGAAAATTATCCTGTCGCTGTTATTGAATTCAATGAAAAAGTCGAGATTTTAAGTTCCTGTGTTTCCAACGGAGGACTCAGAGAGACTGACACAGTCATCATAATGCAGGTCAGCTCGAGATACGATAATGAGAATCCTCAGACCGACATCGATAAAGTAATCGATATTCTGAAACTTCCTGAAGATACCGTCGCATTTATGACCGCTGCGGAAGTAGACCGTGTGATTTCCGATGTTTCGGTAGCATTCGAAGGAAACAACGCACGTGCGATTGCCACTGCAGGTTTATCGAATCAGGTGATTGCAGGGGATATCATTACCGATTATGAAGAAAGATACAGGATATCCGAGAAAAGAAGACAGGCTCTGAAACATGCAGGAACTATCAACATCATCGGAATATCGGATGTCCCGTTCACGGATGCCGCGAAAGTGAATGCAATAATTGCAATGACCGAAGCTAAATCCGCCGCGATGCACGATTTGGGATTCAGAGAAACAGGTACGACCTCGGATGCAATTGCAGTTGTCTGCCCCAAAAACGGAGAACGTGTAAATTATGCAGGAACCGGATTCGGAATAGGCATCGCATTGGCACGCTCCGTACGTGATGCCGTAAGAAAATGTCTCGTCAAAAGAGGAGATTTCCCTTACGATATGAGTGAGGAAGACTGTGACAGGCTCAGGAGGCAGTACGGTGAGTGAAAAATACCGTGTAACGGATGCAATCGTCGGGATGTTCTCGTTCTTCACGATGCTTCCGATCAACATCGAGATGAAGCACATCGATGCCATGAACAGAAGGTTCTGTCTTGTTCCGATAATAGGGTTATTCTATGCTCTTTTGGCAGCGGGACTGTTTGCTTTAATCGAATATCTTACGGGAAGCACAACGGTGTCGGCTGCGCTGACACTGTTTCTCACGGGAATGATGAACCGTTTCCTTCACTTCGACGGAACGATAGATGTCGGAGACGGACTGACTGTTGCAGGTAAGAGAGAAGATCATATCCGTGCTCTGAAGGACACACTCATCGGAGCAGGCGGAATGGTTACGGGTGCGATGGTTATTCTGACACTGTTTGCCGAATATTCTTCGATGTCCGTAGCGACATTCGTATTCGTCGGTGCTGCGGGCGAATTGTTTGCAAGAAACGCACAGGTATCCGTCGCAGCATTCGGAACTCCCGGCAACGGAATGGCAGGAGATTCGGTAAGATACACTTCATGCAAAGGATTGGCTGTATCGACGGTACTGACTGTTTTGATTGCACTGGCATATTGGTTCGGAATGTCGTATATCGTTCTCGGAGAACCTGTATGCACACATTTTATTGTCCTCTTCGCGGGAATAATCGCATCAGTAGCATGGGGATTCATTATGTCAAGAATCGCCGAGAAAAACTTCGGCATGGTTAACGGAGACGTTCTCGGTGCAACGAATGAAACTTCACGCATAATCGTGATATTTGTTATGTTATCGATGATTCATCTTATGGGGCTCTGATTATGGAAGCTCTCATAATGGCCGGCGGAAAAGGCACGAGAATGTGTAAAAACGGTGTGGAAAAACCGTACATCGATGTTGCCGGAAAGCATGTGATAGAACATGTAATCAACGCTCTGAAGAAAGCCCAATGCATAGACAGAATTCTGGTGTCTGTAAGTCCTAACACAAAAAGAACGGGAGAATTTCTCGAAACTGTCGACGGAGTCGAGGTCATATGGACTTCGGGAGAAGATTACGTCGAAGATCTTCACACTGCATATGAAATGATGAACGGAGAGTACGTTTTCTCAACGCCTTCTGATCTTCCTTTACTGAAATCTTTCACTGTCGACAATTTTATCAAAGCTTTTCAGAAAGATCCGCACGACTCGTTTTTGGCTGTTGTGGAAGAAGAAGTTGTCATCAATACAGGTATTGTTCCGTCATTCGCATTCGAATTGGACGGTTCGAGGTGGGTTTTATCGGGATTTACGATAATGAACCGCCGTAAAATCCTCGACGGAGAGTGCCCTCAGGACTATTATTTCAAAACCGATTGGGTCGATCTTGCGATTAATGTGAACACGATGTACGAGCTTCAGCTTGCACGCAGTTACTTCGACTGAATGCCCAAAATCTTCTCATAGATTTCGTGTACTTTATTCAGGAGTACTTTGCAGTCGACTTTTCCCGAAGTGGAAGCGATTGCCGCAACGGATGAACCTCCGCAGCCGACACCTTCTTTGATGTATCCCCATTCGTAAGCCTGCAGTCCTTCGTAGGGACTTTCGGAATAATCGATGTTCACGTATACCAAAGGAATGTCGTTTGTGATAGAATCGTTAATCCTGCATACGTTCGATCCTTTGTCTTTAACGAGCCATCTCGTCGTTCCGTGTATGATGTTGCCGACAATCGAAGGTTCCAATTCCTTCGCACATGCGATGACTGCGGACATCTGTGTTCCGCCGGCTACGATAACGGGAACTGTTTCGGCGGCACCGATTATCATTCCGATGTTTACGGGCATCATAGGGTCTCCGACACACTCAATCGCTTTCAGAGGATCATGTGCCAGCGAACCCGGCTCAATACCTGCGGCGGCGAAGGCTTCGTTGACCAGTTTGGTCTTAAGTTCTTTCGGATTTTTGGGAGAAGAGCTGCTTACGAGGTTTTCTTTCAGCACTCCCATTGCCATCATTACGGCCAAAGCGGTGGTGGTTCCTCCGGCAATGGATTCGCTTACGACAACAAAATCATGTCCTCTTGCGAGATTGCGTCCGAGAATCTTCGATCTTTCGAAGACTTCATTGACATTCTTTACTGCATGACCTGTTGTAATCTTCTCACCGCATTCTCCGCCTACTTCGAAGTAAGGCACCTGGGGGAGAACTTTACATCCGCCGTTTACGATGTAACAGGGCATATCCGACAGAGCCAGCGCAGCCATCGTAAGTGTTGCGGGTGTCGGTATTCCTCCGGGATTGATCGGTATTCCCTTCATGCAGAGTGTCTTTCCGCACGATAACAGCTCAGCATCCGCAGGTCCCGTAAAAAGTGTCAGTTCCGGCGTATCTCCGGCATCCGAAACTCCGGGGATGGTGGATGTCAGCGTGTTGCCGACGGTACAGGTGAACACACCGCGTTTTCCCCATATTCTGGAAAGTACGTCCTTTGCTGTTTTTTCGTTACCGTAGACGCTCAGTGAATCGGGGATGCGGAAATCCTCTGCCATGTGCGGATAATTACGGAAAAGGTATAATGTATTATCGCAGAACGGTTTCGTGTATTGTCACTGAATTTCTTCGGAGCTTATGAACGGTTCTTTACCGGAAAACGCTGCGCCGCAGAGGATTGTTTTTTCTTTGAGACCGTGTGTGTAGTCCATGTCTTTGATCTGCTGAAGAGCTGCCTGTGCATCGTTTTTAAGGCAATCGTTATTTTTGGATCTCTTCAGTTCGATGATTATGTTGGGACTGTCTCCTTTTTTCCTGACCATCGTAATATCAGAATATCCTCTTCCGTTCTCAAAATCGGCCTTTATGTCATATCTTCCGCAGAGACTCATCATCATTCCCGTAATGAATGCCTGATGCGAATGTTCGTCATTCAGGACTCTGGAACTCATGGTTTCCGCGATGAAATCGTACAGTGTTTTCTTCATCTTCGGGACATTGTTTTACATAATCGCATTCGTGAAATCATCGAGTTTGTCGGCACCGTCGCAGTCATCGAAAACAATTTCCCCGATTGTTTTTGAGAATACCGAGAACAATTCCCTGTTCGGTATCGAAAGTTCATACTGATTGTCGCTCGGTATTGCCTTAAGATAACCGGATACGGTCATAAGCGAGTAGATGGAATTACGTTTGCCGAGATCTTCGAACGTCAGTGAGGCATCGACGCTTCTCTTTATCGATTCTCCCGAACCGAGAATTTTCAGATTGTCTGTGAGCCTTTTATCCGCTTTTGAAATCAGGTCGAATATTATGGAATTTCCGCGACAAAGAAACCGTCTCTGTGTCAGTATTTGTTTTCATTGAGAAAAAGTGCATCCGCCGGTCCGCCTTTGGCGGACCGGCGGATGCTGTATTTAAGTTGTTTTTACTTTCAGGCAACCGTTACGACGACATTGCCGTCAACCGCGCACTTCAGTGTAATCTCCGATGTTGTTTCATCGTAACTGTAGAGTGCGGAGTCTAAGACACCGTTACCCATCTTGATTGATGAGATTGTTGCCGTACCGTATCTCTGTCCGTTGGGTTTGAGGAGTGTGAGAATCCACTCTCCGTCCTCGACGTTCCATGACAGCTTGTATGTATCGGCTGCTGCGGAGAATGTGTATCCGTCGTGGTACAGTGTGTAGAAGTAGATTGATCCGTCCTCGTACCAGTTTGCACTGTCCCAGGAGGATTCGCCGTCTTTATCTTTCATTGCATCATAGAGTGCACGTCCGTCGAAGTATCCCATGTAGTCGATACCGTCGAGTGAACGGAATGCGGATGTACCTGTGCTGCTTGCGTTGTATGTTGCCTCGATGATCTGCATATCGCTGAGTTCGAACTCAAGTCCCCAGATGTATTTGTCATACGAAAGCTTCTGAACGTCAACTGTGAAAGGTGCTCCGAAGAAGTCTGCGATTCTCTTACATGCGTCTGTGGTGTAGTAGAATCCGTTGAGGGATTTCACTGCGTTCTTTCCGAAGAGCTCAGTCTTTTTATCCTCGGACATTGCAGCCTGTTTCGCTTTGATTGTTGTCTCGTCGAGATAGATTCCGGCTTCGTACTCGATACCGTAGATGTAACAGCATGCTTTCTGGAGTGCTTTGAGGACACCGACGATTTCGTCGTATTTCTCTGCGTATGCTTCTTTCGATGCAACGAGAACACAGGTTGCCTCACTCACGAGTGAGGGGAATCTGTCGTAACTGGGTGACGAAAGCACGCACTTCTTGATTGTTGCGTATGATGCGAGGTCGTAACTGCCTCCCATGATGGCATCCACGTTGGCCTGATCCAATGCGGCTACCTGGTTTCCGAACTCAACGTGCTTGACCTTAACATCCGCATCGGCGTATCCGGATTCACCTTCGAATTTGACGGACAGTCCCGCTGCGGCACAGTATTTGGTGATTGCAGCTTTGTATCCTGTCGTTGTATCCATTCCGATTGTCATTCCCTTCATCGATTTGAAGGTGACTTCCTCGGTTGTACCGTCATAGTATGTAACGGTGTGTTTGTTGGTTCCGTCTCCTTCGGGGTATGTGAAGTCGTAGACACTTCCGCCCTTGACAACAGTTGCCATTTCGGCGTATGAGTCTCCGCCCATCCATCTTGCGAGGATGACGAACTGATCTGCATCGTTTGTGTTGAGGCAGTTTGCGAGAGGTGTGGAACCGAATCCTGCGATATCGGCTTTACCTGCACGGAGTGCTTCCAGTGCTTTTCCGCCGCCTGAAACAGTCAGCATTTCTACGTTTGCACCGAATTCGGAGTAGTATCCGAGTTCGTCTGCGAGCCATGTAGGCTCGTAACAGTCCTTGTTACCGTTGGCGAATACCAAAGCATCGTTTCCGCTTGAATTTCCGCCGTTGTTGTTCATTACCACAGCCGCAACCGCTGCGATGACAACGACTGCCACCACACCGACGGCTATAATCTGGTTTCTTTTCATTTCCATTGAAAACCCTTTCCTTTTCATCATTTACTTACTGATGATTCCAATAATTGTGATATTTCGTCCCTGATTGCTGCAATTTTTTCAGCATCACGGTCTTTGTCTATTCCGTCGAGCCTCCATTCGCCGACGATTCTTCCCGGTGACGAAGAAATCATTATGATTCTTGTCGCAAGAAGTAATGCTTCGCCGATATTGTGCGTAATGAACACGACGGTTCTTCTGTCGTTTTTCCATATTTCCAGGATTTCACGGTCGAGATTCCTTCTCGTGTGTT
This sequence comes from Candidatus Methanomethylophilaceae archaeon, assembly GCA_963643255.1. Lineage (GTDB taxonomy): Archaea > Thermoplasmatota > Thermoplasmata > Methanomassiliicoccales > Methanomethylophilaceae > Methanarcanum. The sequence continues at coordinate 55,509 of CAVIIW010000001.1, read as the reverse complement.
CGTCCAAAGCGGCGAACGGCTCGTCCATGAGCATAACTTCGGGCTCCATTGCCAATGTTCTTGCTATGGCTACACGCTGTTTCATTCCGCCCGAGAGATTGTTCGGTCTCTGATCTTTAAATTCCGAGAGTCCGACAAGATCGATGTATTTGTTTGCGATTTCTTCTTTCTGAGCGGAAGTGCATTTGTCATCTATCGAGAATTTCACGTTGTTTATGACGTTCATCCACGGCATCAGGCTGAATTCCTGGAAAACGACGGCCCTGTCCCTTGATGTTCCTTTAATCTCTTCGCCTTTGAAGTAGAGGTTTCCTGCGTTGGGTTTTTCAAAACCCGCCATGAGGTTGAGTATGGTGGTCTTTCCGCTTCCGGAAGGTCCCACGATACAGAGGAATTCGTTTTCTTCTATCGATAAATCCACATTTCTGAGGACTACACGTGCCTCGTTTTCTTTCCTGTTGGGATAGGCTTTGGAGACGTTCTTTAACTCGATAATACTCATCCGGAACCCTCCAATCCCATCTTGTTACGTGCAATGGATTCGATGTTTGCGAAGATTAACTTATCAATAATCAACCCCACGACACAGATTATGATTATTCCTGCGAAAGCTGCGGGATAGTTGGTGAGATTTGCGGTCTGATTGATTGTGTAACCCAATCCGACAGCGACACCGACGACCATTTCCGCGGCAATCAGCATTCTCCACGAGTTTGCCATTCCGATTCTGAATCCGCCGATGATATCGATTATCGCAAAAGGAAGTAAAACATCCAGTAAAGTGTCCCATGCGGATTTACCGGACATCTTCGCAACTCTGAGATTCACTTCGGGTACACGTCTCAATCCTGCGGATATGTTGAATGCAATGGGAGAAATGACTGTAATCGCAATGATGAATATTGCGGATTTGTCTCCGAAACCGAAGAGAAGAATGGTTACGGGGAACCATGCAAGTCCGGGAATCATCTGAATGATATTTACGGGAACGGACGCGAATTTGTAGATTTTATCGTTCATCCCCATGATTATTCCCAAAACGGTACCGATAATGACTGCGATTCCGAACCCTTTGATCCATCTGCCCATACTTGCAAAGAGATGCTCCCACAGAGTGTATCTGAGAACGAGATGGTTATCGTCCATGAGATAGAACAGCATATCGAAGCTGTCTGCGGGGTTGGGGAATTTCAGACTGCGCATGAGGTGTGTGTTGTAGTAATCCGCAGCAATCTGCCATACCAACAGTACGAAAGCTATGCCGATGAGAAATATCGCGATGTTAATCAGCATCTTTCTGGGTTTCTGATTTCCCAGGCTGATGCTGTTTCCTTCGAAGTCATCCGACTTCAGAGCATCCGATATGATCTTCCCCGGCGATTTGAGAAGGGACATATTTGCGGATATAGTGGGAAATTATATATTTCATTCTATAATCAATTGATAATGTATGGCATATGATATTTCGAGAGCGTGTTGAATTGCCTCCTGATGTTTGACAGGCGTTATCAATGTCTGGCTATTCGCGACATTACACTTTGCTTAATTCGATTTAGTAGAAAATATACACTTTGCTTAATTCGTTTAACAAGGTATCTAAGATGAAACTAGCTATTGGCACTCTGAAAAAGCAATTAAGTATCTCCCGACCGCCTTCGGCGATCGGCAGATGCCGTTTTCACTCACAGCCGAGGCATAGGACTTCTTCCCAACAGCATGTCTGCATTCACAAGAAGAATGTTGTTATCAATCGCATATTCTTCCAAATCCTCAGTGAAACCCGACGGAGATATCAGCATTTTCCTGAGATAATGTCTCGTTTTGAAGTGAGACATTGCATCACCCAATTCTTTCAATGCTCCGAGACCAATCGGACGGTTAACAAATTTGCATTCGACGGCAAGACTGACTATATTGTTGCCGACAACAACCTCTGCCGCAATATCGATGTCATATTCGACAGGCGCATCTTTATCTGTTCCGCGCCCTTTTCCCCACCATGATCCGATTTCTCTGACAGGATATGCTTTACAGATTGCTTTCATGCAAAACTGTTCAAACATCAGTCCGTGAAATGTCAGTATCAGCTGATTTAATGCATCATATTTCGCACGCGGGTCTGAAAGATACGGCGCATCATTCCTTTTTATCATATAGGAAAATGCCATAATATTGTCGGATATTGAGTAGTATTTCGGTTTATTCGGTGCTCCCCACATAGGATGACATTCGGAAATCATATCCAACGCCTTCATTACATTGAGGTATCTGGCACATGTAGTGCGGTCAATGCCTGTTTTTGACACAATGTCTGCAACGGTGATTTTTCTGCCTCTTATGGTATTCACCAGTTCAACATAGTCTTTGGCAGGAGAAAGTTCTCTGAATATCATCTTCTCTCCTTCGTCTTTTAATAAGGCTCCGGAGGAGAGAAACATCTTTTCGATGTAATTTCTGTACGTGTCATCGGACATTAGGTGGTACATCGGGACACCTCCGACTGAAAGATACATCCTGATTTGATCCATATCAGATAGATGTGGGTGGAATTGGATGGATTCTTCAATTGTCAGTTCTTTCAGACGTAATTGCACGGTGCGTCCGTACAGCGGGCGGGAATAGTCTGCTGTTTCATAATCCATTGTTTTGATTGATGAACCCGATATAATCAGTTTTGAATCACCGAGTTGCATATCGATAAGGTGCTGTGTGATGCCGGCGAAGGAAGGATCACAACTCACAATATACGAAAACTCATCGAATACGATTATTGCTTTTTTCCCCTTGATGTACTCGGCAAGATCCCATACAAAGTCAAACGATGTCTTGTATTCCTTTCTGACACCTGTGTAATGGCTCATAATGTTGCTCATTAAAAGCAGATTTACTTCGAGACTGCCGTCTATGAACTCTATTATGAAGTTCTCTTTGTCTTTGATGAATTCCTTTATCAGCGATGATTTGCCAATCTGCCTTCTTCCGATAACGGCGCATGCTTTCCGTTGAGAATTATTGTAGAAATCATCCAGGAATGAAAGTTCGTTCTTTCTGCCGATAAAGGTGCCCATAAGTGCAGTTACGAATCATTCCTATTTATAAGTAACAGGAGTTTGCACATAATTTGTGCAAATAAAATAATTGCATTAAATTACTGCAAACAAAAAGTTTGCACAAAATCTGCGCAAACTTTAACAAAACAAATGACAGGATACGGATGAGGTCCTGCGGACCTCATCCTTCCGTCATAAAATACAATCAGTCAACGGGGAAGTATCTCACGAAATCGTCGATAGTACCGAATTCATATCCGGCATCTTCGACGATTTTTCTTGCATCTTCGGGAGGGAAGGGATACCAACGGATTCCGGTCATGTCATCATCTCTCGGATTCGGGCCGATCTCGACCGAAATATGATTTGCACCGTATTCGAAAGCATCCGCGGACATCGGGTGTACCGGTACGATACAGCCGGCACCGTTTACGAGACGGTTGACGGCAACAATCTGCATGTGTCTCTCATGGGAAATCTCGCCCAAATCAAACATCGGCGTTCCGGGTACGGGGACACGTTTCATTGTACAGACAGTGACTGCTTTTACTGTATCCCTGAATAATTCAAGACGGTCCGCAATTTCTTCATTCGTATGCTCCGGACCTATCGGGTCGAGTCCGCAGGATGCCAAAAGTCCCGCCTGTTTTGATAACATAATAGATTCAAGACGTTCCTCGGGCGTGAAATCGGTATCCTTACCTTCGCCGAGTCTTACTGTGTGATATACTGCATTGTAGCCTGCTTCTTTCAGTTTTTCAGCGGATTCCAACGTCTGTTCTCCCGTATTTGCCACAAGAATATATCTTCCGGGAACGTTCTTTCTGATATGCCTGGCATATTCGCATAAAGTCTCGTTGGGGAAGAATTCGGTAGTTCTGAGAACGAATTGGAAGTATCCTTTTCCTACATATTCGCGGATTGTTTCGGTGATGACATCTAAAGGCACATTCCTTGTTCCTTTGACTATTCCCCACTTTTCTCCTAGGGAGCAGAATCTGCAGTTCATCGTACAGGGTGCGAAATCCACTCCGATTGAGATTCCGATTCTTACTTTCTTTCCGGTGGCACGTTCTGCAACGTCCTTTGCTGCGTTTCTGAGGTAGATGCAATCATCTGAATTCGGGTCGATACTCAGTAATGCAAGAATATCCTCACGCGGAACGGTTTTACCGTTAAGCGACATTTCTCTGACTCTGTCTATTGTTTCTCTGATATTCGCGGACATACTGCTTCACCCTGAATGATTTGTTATGCAGAGTAATATATGATAATAAGATAAAACAGTCGTTACAGGCACGGGTGAAACCCGTGCCTGATAATGATAATATTCAGGAATACTTCGGAGTGTACGTAAGCAAAACTCCGTTACCGAGTACTTCGGAATTAACCAATTCCAAGGAAATTCCTCCGTCGGCAACCCATCCGTCACCGTCGACGGGTGTGGGGGAATTTCTTCCTCCGATGAGCATACTGCCGACGAATACGGAGTACCTGTCCACTAATTTTTCTTTGAAAAATGATGCAATGGTTTCTCCTCCGCCTTCCACAAGGATATTTTCTATTCCGCAGGATGCAAGATGTTCCAAAATATCGCTGAGAATGATTTCTTCACATCTTATTGTGCTTACGCCGGGCCAGGATTTTTCGGTTGAATCCAATGTAACAATAACGGTAGGCGCTCTGTCGTCAACGACTTCCGCATCCAAGGGAGTTTTACCGTGAGGATCGATGACAATTCTTATCGGATTTTCATCGTATGATAAACCTTTGACAGTAAGATGGGGGTTGTCCGCAAGTACTGTACCTACTCCGACAAGAATCGCATTGTACTGTTTTCTCAGTCTTTTTACGCGGTCCAAATCTTCACGTGACGAAATTCTGACCTGTTTTCTCTCAGATCCCGCAATCTTTCCGTCTGCGGACATTGCGCAGTTCACGTGGATGAAAGGTCTCATTCCTTTCCTCCGGGTGTGACGGTGAAATGATACAGATCTCCTTTTCTTTCCACGCCGAATCTCACGTCGAGGAAAGTCTCCAGAGTATCCATCTGACTGAGGAGGTGTCTGCTTATTCTCGAAACCGTGAAAGCACTGTCTCCGTCGGCCATTGCCATGTACGGAAGCAATTGATCCGCTGTGTGTACATCTAAAGTAGATCCGGAATTCATCACCTGCAGAAGATCTTCTGCTGCATCCGTTCCTGCCTGTTCTGCTGGGTTGCCTCTGGTCGATAATACATTGCTTCCGAGCAATCCGTTCTCGTATTCCGCAACCAACGACAGTCCCGCACCCTTGGAATCTCCTGAGGTACGTTGAACTGAGATTTCAATATCGTAATTATCTTTCAGCACGGACATACAGCCTTCGACCATAGTGTCCGCAATCCATTTCGGAAGACGCTGAATGAAACAGACTCCTCTTATTCTTTTGAGTTTACCCAAATCGGTGAGCATAAGAGGTTTGATTCTCCCCACGGGACTGAAAACCGCCCTTACTCTTCCTCCGCCTTCGGGGTAGAAGCCTCTTCCGAGGATTTCCGCACTTGCGGTGACACCCATTCTTTCCATCAGAGGGTAGAGGACCTGCTGATAGTAGTCTATCGGAGGCGCCCACATAACGTTTGTACCTCCGGAGATATCCACGGTTACTTCGTCATCGAAGCCTACGGTAGCCAACTGCATTGCCTGAAGAACGAGACTTGCGCTTCCCGCGGTTCCGATATTCATTTTCATATCGTATCTGCGTTCTTTTCCCGGAATGACGGTAAGTTCTCTCGATCCGAGTGTGTTTCCGATTACTTTGGAACCCGTCATATCGGCTACGGCGTTTACCGCTGTGCAGTGCTGTTTGGAGAGACCGTTTGTAGGGCGATTCTCCCTTATCCTTGTTAAATGAATCTCTCTGCCGGTGACGGTACTCATAGCGACGGACGTACGGACACTCTGGCCTCCGCCCTCGCCCCTTGAACAGTCAATCTCCAGCATGGATGTCATCTCCAAACCCATAGATGACATTGCTTAAATAATGTGAGTTTCGGGACGTGTATTTTCTGTAGATATGTACGTTCCGATGTTCTTTCCGTACATTGTGTAATAAGAATGTCTGGAACATGCCTTGGTATGTATTCGACGGGAAATTACGGCGGATTATCATTGCATGATAACAGAAAGACACAATGGTGCGATAGCCGGGAATCGAACCCGGGGCTGGTGCTTGGGAAGCACCCGTCTTAACCCCTAAACCACTATCGCTTTGGTGTCGAAGAAAGAATAGGTAGTATAGATAACTGCTGTCATATCGGTGACAGCCTTTTATACCAAGTCAACATAAACCGAAGACAAGGGCCCGTGGTCTAGTGGTTATGACGCCACCCTTACAAGGTGGAGGTCGCCGGTTCGATCCCGGCCGGGCCCACCATTCTAAAGTTTGAGATCGCTGTTTTTTTCGGAAAGAGGCTTATTATCAGCCGAAACAGTCACAATCCGTTATTGAAACTCCTAACAGCCTGTGAGATACAGTCAATCTTCGACATAGGGATGTCTCTGTCCGCGCCGTACGTAAACACACAGTGATCGTCCATTGATTTCAGGCATTCGGCGGTATCTTTCCTTATTGTCTCTTCCGAGCCCATGTAGATTGTATCAATAGGATCTACACCGAAGAAATATGCATTGCATTTACCGTCAAGAGAATACATGTCATCAAGTGTGAACCCGTTATTCAGTGACAAAGCGTCCGGATTCATCGATTTGTACTTTGCTATCACTTTCATGTTCTTGTCATCGTGCTTCGAATCGAAAGGACCGTAGAACACATACTCTCCTTTTCTGTGACAGTAATCGATTATCCTGTGTACAACATCGAAACTGTATTTCTTCAGATCGTCAAATGACATGAATGTAATGCTGTCGTATGCACCGGAAATCAGAACCATGTCTATCCCGATCGGAGTGATTTCATCAATACACAGTTTCGTTAATTCCTCCCCGAATCTGACTTCTTCCATTGCAAAATCTGGTTCCGATGCCAAATCCATGAAGAAATCTTCAATCCCTCTCAGTATTCCCGCCTGACTTAATCCCGTTCCCGTATTCAGAACCAATCCTCTGTCGGGAAGATTTTTACGTATATATTCAAAACATCTCTTCGATCCGTTTACGGATCTCATAACATCCTGCGGAGTGTGACGGTAGAAATCTTCCGGATTTCCGAATGCTTTCTTACTGATGTATGGTACATCCACGTATTCCATCACACCTCCCAAATCTGCAATATCAATTGTACGGAAAGTGCCTGTCGTAGCGCTCGCATCGGATCTTATCATCGAAGCAACTACAGCTTTCCCATACAGTTCTCCGTTAAAATCATCTTTAAAGAAATCAGATGTAGGAAGATTCAGCAATTCCATACAGTTCGTACTCTGGTAGATGAACGACGGTATATTCTCAGATGTTTCTCCGCTTAGACGTGCGAGGAAATCATCTTTCGGAGTCATTTTCTTCTCCTGAACAAAGATCTGAACGAACGGTGTTCTTCGGCTGCTTCATCTTTGTCTTCATTCATAATCTCCGGAGGTACCGTCCACATATGCGCCGTGTTTACATCGAATTTCACCGAATCTCCGCATGAATAGATGTCATCGGTTGCGGATGAGACTGTAAGTTCAGCATTATTGCATTTTATCCTGTATTCGGATCTCACACCCAGGTGTCTTACTCCGGTAACAATTCCTTCATATTTCCCTGATGAAGATATTGCTGCATCTTCGGAAGGTATCAGCAGGAATACGTCTCCGTCCGAAGTTTTCAGACTGTTAAGAACAAATTCTCCGATTGACGATGAAACAGAACTTCCGTTCTGTTTCGCAGGAAGTATGTTTTCCCACCCGAGGAATTTTGCCACTTCCAGTGATACAGGGTGCGAGAACAGTTCCTTCGGAGTGTCATACTGAAGAATACGTCCGTCGGACATGACAGCTATTTTGTCACCGACTGTGGCTGCTTCCTGTTGATCGTGTGTTACCAATATTGCGGACTGCCCTATCTCCTTGAATATCGAACGGACGTTTTCACGCATTTCATTTCTCAGCTGAGCGTCCAATGCGGAGAACGGTTCGTCAAGTAACATAAGTTTCGGTTTGACCATCAGGGCTCTTCCGAGGGACACTCTCTGTTCCTGACCGCCTGATAGCTGTGTAGCTTTCCTTTTCTCCAATCCTTCGAGTTTTACCAATTTAACTATGCGTTCGGTTTCTTTTTTCATTTCCGCTTTGGACATAGTTCCGTTGACTCTCGGAGCGAAGTTGATGTTGTCCTCAACGGTCATGCTTTTGAAAAGATACGCATTTTGGAAAACCATCGCAATAGGTCTTTTTTCGGTAACTTTTCCGTTCATGAGTTCGTTATCAATGTAAACGTCTCCGTTCTTCTGCTGTACCAAGCCCGATACAGTCTTCAGTAATGTGCTTTTTCCGCATCCCGAAGGACCTAGGATAACGACAATTTCTCCCTTCTCCACTGAGAAATTCAAATCTTTCAAACAGGGTTTTTTTGTCCCTTCGTACTGTACGGTGATGTTTTCCATTGAAAGTATATTCATTTCAGCAGTCCTCCTCCTGTTCTGTTGACTTTGTCGCTGCCGATTACCCATGATGAGAACAGGAGGAATATCACGGGCGGAAGGAGGAAGATAAGTGTGACTGTCGCTGTATATGTGTTGGATGTCAGTCCTCCCGATACCAGCGGGAACAACATTACGGCCAACGTAGTGAATCCTTTCGGAGCGTACATCGAAACGGGGAGATACATCGCCCACGACGAAAGGAAGGTGTAAAGGCAGGCAATCATTACACTTGATTTTAATGAAGGCAGGGTTACGAACAGCATACGGTTCAGAGGACCTATGCCCAACGATGCAGCCTGATGTTCACGGCCGACGTCGTAATTTCTGAATACCGGTACAAGAACCATTGTCATCATCGGTATCAGGAATGCAACCTGTGCGAATACCAATCCGATATACGAACGGTAGATTCCTACTTTCATCATCATGTCCGACATACCGAACAGTATCACAAGCATAGGGGCCATAACAGGTAAGAATAACAAAATCTGCAGCAGTTTTTTTCCGCGGAATCTTTTCAGGCCTATCACTCTTGCAGGGAAGAACGATATCAGCAATGCGACAAAGGTACACAGTAACGATAACCATGTGCTGTTGAATACCGCTTTAATCAGTTTTCTATTATTCAGTATGTCTGAGAAATTATCTGCGGTGAATGAGGGTAAAATATTCGGATAAATCCACACATCCGTGAATGCCCACAGTAACAGAGGTATCAGAGGCAGAAGGATCATTATCACGATAACAATCGCTGCGATGTGTGTGAGATATTTATTCAGAGTTCTCACCTCTGAACATGAAGAAGTAGAATATCAGCGATACCGCCAATATTACGAGGAAGACAATCATTGAAATCGCATAGGATTCCGACACTGCGGTATAATCGAACAGATCGGCGTGACGTTCGTATGCCAACATTATCAGTGTTTTACGTCCGGATAACAGCATAGGTGCTTCATAAGAACCGAAGACACATGCGAAACAGATTATCGATGTAAGTGAAAGTGACGGGAGAATGGAAGGCAGAATAACATATCTGAATCTCTTCAGTTTTCCCACTCCCAGCGATTTGGCCTGATTCTCATGCTCACGTGTAACGGAAGTGAGAACGGCAAGGACTGCCATCCCGATATACGGGACAAACATCCAGATTATTGTTATAATCAGTCCCAAACCGTATTGATCATACAGTAATTTGGGGAATTCGGTATAACTGCCGATGATACCGACATTGGACAGAATCTTCGACAGGAATCCGTTTTTATCGAGAAGAAATACAGCCATGGCACATGCGGCGATTGTAGGCATTGCCATATTGTACTGTACCAGGAATAACACCAATTTTCTTCCGATGAATGTTTCTCTTATAATCAGTGCCAGGAAGACGGCGGATACGGATGATACAATCATCACGACTACTGCAAGATACAGAGAATACCAAAAGGCATTGATGAATTCAGGGTCGTTGAATAAATTATTATAATATTCGAACCAGACAAGATTTCCGGCTCTGTCGGTGATGCTCATATCGGCCGATGTGAATAGCGGCCATATGAACATCAGGAAGATGACGGTGACGGCAGGGAGGACAGAGAGTATTACAACAGTCCTTTCTTTCATGCCGTCACCATTCGTTTCAGAGTTTGTCTTTCCACATCTGCTTGAGGTAGCTTACCTTGGACGATATACAGTCTGCATATCTGTTCTCGGAGAGTTCCTCGGGATCGATGTATTTTCCGCTCTCATTCTCTCTCCAGTTGTCTATGAACGAGAAGTACTTGCTGTACTCTTCGTCGGAGAGTTTGTTGATGTCGATGTTGTATGCGTTACCTGCGAGCTCGTAGATCTTTCCCTGAAGGTACGGGCTGTTGATGAGGCTTGCAACCACAATCGCACCTGCTTTGTTGGATGCATTGCAGGGGATCTGAAGTGTGTAGTCTTCGGAACAGGCTGTTTCAAGCTTAATTACTCCGATGTCGACACCCTGTGGTTCGTATTCGTCAACGGACCTCTGAACAGGTGCGGGGCAGACGGTGTATCCGATCATGACGGTATCGTCGTTGAAATCGCCTGCATCGGTTCCGTATCCTACGAGTTTGTGGTTCAGCGTACCGATGACACTGCTGTCGTAGTGTCCGAGGCTTGTGTCGCAGTAGGGTTCGATCTCTTTGAGGTAGTTCATGATGTATCCTGCCACCGCATAATATTCGTCTGCGGATGAAACGGATTTCATCTTGCTGTCGATGTATTCCTTGTGTGTGACTTTCTTCCCGTCGATTTCCCAGACCATGTCGTCTGTAACTGCGGTCCATCCTGTCTTCTTGTCCTGGTCGGCCCATGTGAGTTCGTAAACCATTGCATCCATCAGGAGAGTGGTGTGGAACGACGCACTTCCGCTGGGTGAGGGGTATGTGTACTGTCCTTTGTAGATCTTGGTCCAATCGCAGAGTTCGGTGAAGTTTCCGGGCAGACCGTATGCGATAACACCTTTCACGGAGTTGCCGTTGGCTGCTTTCACTGCGTTTCTTACTGCTGTGAGGTCATAAACATCACTGAATGTTGCTGTTTCGAGATAATCTGCGGATGTTACGTCGGATGCTTTGACGGTGACGTTTCCGCTTGTGTATGATGTCGAAGTAACTTTAGAGGAAGAATCGGCTGTTGCGACCTTGATGAATCCCTTGACGGTGCCGTCTGTGTTGTAGACTGTAACAACATCATACGGAACGTTGACGGTGATGTTTCCGATTTTTACCGTGTCCGCGCAGAAGTCCTGGTTGTAGAGGAGTGTGGTGACACCTGTTGTGAAGGTGGCGACGGCACATTCGGATCTGCTGTACTCTTTTCCTGTGGCGGATTCGTATGTGTATGCCCAAATCTCATCTGCAGAATCGGGAAGATATTTCGCACTGTCCATCTTGGAAACCCAGTCTCCTTTGAATGTGAGATCTACTTTTTCTTCATTGTCGAGGAAGTATGCGACTGTCGACGAGCCTCCCCAGATGAGGTCGTATGTGCCTCCGGAGGTGGTCTTTCCGTTCTTGTATTCGTTGAGAATGACGGATGTGTCCCAGAAATACGGGTCGTATTCGAGTGTCACACCGTATTTGGCGGCTTCGGGTACGAGGTAGTCATCCATCCATTTGATGGTGTATTCGTCGATATAGAATCCGAAATACACTTCCTGACCTTTGGCTTCGTCAAGAATCTGATTCCAGGTCATGCTTCCAACGTCCGTGTCCACACGGTAATCCTTCTTTGACGTGTCGTTATTGTTGTTCATAAGGGAAACTGCGCCTGCTGCCGCGGCAATGACCAATACGGCCACTATGATTATAGCCAGCAGACTGCGGTTGTTCAGTCCTTTCATTGTGATGTCTCCTATTGTTTTAGTGAAACCTCGAATATTCACGTTGCGTATAAACTATTGGAAGCTGGTTGCATAGTGACATGTGTTACGCGACAGAAATCGGGACAGGAACTTGGCTTGATTGGCGTGATTATTGGCGTGATTGTCTTGGTTTTTAGCTTGATTGGCGTGATTATTGGCGTGATTCCGATTTGATTTGGCGTGATTAAGTCCTAATTTGGCGTGAATCAAACATAATTTGTCTTGATTAATCGTAAAAATTGCGTGAATTGATATACCAGTGTAGTGATACTCAATTATGGTGTCTGAAGAAGAGTTCATATCGCGCTACGGAAAGGAAAGCGACAGAGTCGAGTATAAAGCAGCATCTTCAGGCATACCTCACGATTTTTGGGAGACCTATTCCGCATTTGCCAACACATCCGGCGGCACCGTAATACTGGGTGTTTCCGAAGATCAAAGTAACGGTAAATTCACGGTAACAGGAATAAAATCTCCGGAGACCAGCATGAAAATCCTCTGGGACACACTCAATAATTCTTCCAAAGTCAGCATCAATCTTCTCAGAAACGAGGATGTGAATGTAGAAGAAGTGGACGGAAAGAAGGTCTTGGTCATTCACGTGCCCCCTGCATACCGTGAGGATAAACCCGTTTATCTTAACGGCAATATGAATCAGCACACATATAAGAGGAATCACGAAGGTGATTACAGGTGCAGAAAGGAAGAAGTCCGTTCTATGATGCGTGATTCTTACAACGGTGACCCAGATAATTTTCCGATAAAAGAAATCGACGGGAACGATTGTTTTGTATCTGATGACGTAGCAAGATTCACCGCACTTCTCAGAGGTACAAATCATACCAACAGGTGGGCGGAACTCCCTTCGGATGATGTACTTGTCATGATAGGTGCCGCATCTAAGGAAGGAGATAAATTACATCCGACAAGGGCAGGTCTGCTGATGTTCGGCAGAATTCAATGTATCCTCAGAGAATTCCCTGATTTCCGTCTTGATTACAGAGAAGAAACCGGAGACAGCAGGTGGTCGTACAGACTGAATTCCGATGATTTCGGTTCCGAATTAAATGTATTCAGATTCCTGACCGAGGTGACGGAAAGACTGTCGGGAAAAATCGGTGTACCGTTCAAACTTGACGGAGTATTCCGCAGCAACGAATCGGAAGTGTTAATATCCGTGAGAGAAGCACTTGTAAACACATTGATGCACGCAGATTACCGTGGAATCGGAGGTATTTCCGTGGTATATAACGGAAAAAAAGTAACATTCACCAACCCCGGAGGAATGCGCATACCTATCGAAAAAGCCAAGGCAGGCGGTGTAAGCGACCCAAGGAATCGTACTATGATGAGGATGTGTTTGAGTATAGGTTTAGTGGAAGAGGTGGGTTCCGGAATACATTCGATTTACAAGTCAGTAGAGGATCGTGTTCTTCTCAATGCCGAAATATCGGAAGAATCCAATCCGTTACGCACGGTCACCACATTATATTTCATGCCACCGGGAAAGGTGACTGATGCAGTGAGTGCGGCTGTGTTGAGGTATGTCTCATCGCATCCGAATGCATCGATGAAAGAAATATCCGAAGAAATCGGCGTGAGTGTCAGAACAGTCAGCAGAATTGTGGGGGAACTTACCGAATCGGGGCAGCTCATCCGTCAGGGAAACAACCGTAAGAACATATGGATTGTCGGTTTATGAAATAAATGAAATAATTTATCTTTAAGTTTCATAATCACAAACATATGGGCAACACATATGCAGATGCACGCCTGCTGTCATTAATACACAAAGGACTGAACAGGGAACGGACAACTGCAGACGATATGCTCTATGCATTATCCTTCGATGAAAATTCAATCGAATCCAAACTGATAACATCCTCCTGGGACAGATTCATGCGCTCCTGTTGCAATGACACAGGAGAAATAGGGATACAGATAGGCGTGATAACCGGACCGTGCCCCGGAGAGTGCGGATTCTGCAATTTCAACAGAAAAACAACAACCGCATCTTACCGCAGGATCGATCACGACGTTCTGAAATCCTATGTCAGAGATGCCGTAAAATTCGGCGATGTGAACAACATCGCAGTGATGACTGTGCATAACGCAGATATAGATGACATTCTGGGATATGTTCACACAGTCAGGAATTCCGTTCCTGAGAATGTCAGGATTACCATCAACACCGGCGATCTGTCACCTGAAGAATGCAAAGAACTCAGGAAAGCAGGCGTCACCGGAGCATATCATGCGCTGCGTATGGGCGAAGGCAAGGATAATCTTCTGAATCCGGAGACACGTAAGAAAACATGGCGTAACTTTATGGATGCAGGTATTTCCGTGTCATGCGGTACCGAACCTATCGGTCCCGAACATACAAACGAAGAGATTGTTTCCAATTATATGGAAGGAATCAAAGCGGGTTGTCTGAACGGAGGGACATCTCTGCGTGTCCCCGTTCCGGGGACACCTATGGGTAACATGCCGATATTATCTGTGGCACGTATGAAACAGATTTCTTCGACACTGTCACTGTTATCGACATGGTATCATTCCGACTCTCCCTTAAATAAATGGAATTTCGGTTTCTCCAGCGGAGGAAACAAGGCGTACGCAGAATATGCCGGAAATCCCAGAGATACAATCGAAGATTCGGAGAAAGGTGTGGGACATACCGTCGCATGGTGCAGACGTCTGCTTTACGCAGGTTCGTTTAAGCACATACTCAAAGCGAACGGAAGTATTGTTGATCTGAACATTGATTACCTTGAAAATACCGAGTCGGTCTGACAGTTTACGTTAAGATCTATCTCTTCACGCTCGGGAACTGCGAAGCATCGGTATGCGGAAGGAACTGAGCCGACATATACTCGTCGAAGAACACGGGTTCCGAGGAAAGATCCACATAAGTCATCTTCGGGAATACGGTGTCGATGCGCTCTCTGAATTCTTTTGACAGAAGAGCCTGTTTCGCACCCGACAGGGACGAATTACCCAGATAACGGTATTTTTTCCTGTCTACATCGGGAAAGAGTCCTATTGAAACCGCGGAATCCATGTCGATGAAATTTCCGAATCCTCCCGCAATGAAGATACAGTCCAAATCGTCAAATGAAAGACCCAGGCTGCGGACCATTGTCCTCGCCGCCGAATAAACTGCGGCTTTGGTCATGATTACGTCCTGTATTTCTTTCTGGGTAATCACAACGTCTTCGGCGATTGTGAACACACCGTCGGCAGCTCCTGATTCCTCGGTAAGATTTCCTCTCTTGTCGATATATCCCGATAAGAATAACTGTGATACGGCATCTATCACGCCGGATCCGCAGATTCCCTTCGGTTTCACGTTTCCTATTACGGTGTAATTCACATTTCCGTTTTCTATTCTGACACTGTCTATTGCACCTTCCGATGCAATCATTCCCGAGGTCATCTGGGAGCCCTCGAACGCAGGACCTGCCGATGATGAACAGCATAAAAGCATCTCATCGTTTCCCAATGCAACTTCTCCGTTGGTACCGACATCTATCAGCAATGACATTCCTTTGTTTCTGTCCATTTCGGAATCTACAATATCGCTTGTTATGTCTCCGCCTACATACGACGAAACGGACGGCATACAGATAACAACGGCATCGGGAGAGATGTCAAGCAAACTCTCTTTTCCCGTAATCTTTGCATCTTTAACAACAGGTTCGAACGGAGGCAGTCTTATCGGCGACGGATCTATTCCGAGGAACAGATGTAACATTGCGGTGTTTCCCGCGATATAAGCGGATTTGATCTTACCCATCTTACCGAAACCGGACAGAAGACCGTTGATTGTATCAATCACCAAAGTTCTCAGTTCTCCGGGGCCGTTCTCTTCGGAATACTGTATCCTTGCAAGAACATCTTCCCCTCTTGAACGCTGTCCGTTCATTCCGCTTGCGCTGTAAACTTCGGTACCGTCCGATAAATCCAATACGGATATCGCTACGGTTGTTGTTCCTATATCTACGGCGAGGCCGTATCCGTCGGAGAGAGGGGATAATTCTCCGATGCATTTTTTCCTGTCGGTGGCTGCTATGACGTTGTTCACGTCTTTCTTCGGGACGGTGACTGTCATACCGCTACGTACTTCTGTCTGACATGACAGAACTCTTTCTCCGTCTGCGATTACCGTGCATTTTCCGCATCTTCCTCCGCCTCCGCACGGGAGATCTACGGATATGCCTGCGATGCGGGCTGCATCGGAAATCAGCGTACCTTCGGGTACATCTGCATATCTGTCATCGGGAAGAAATCTGACACGGCACGTCATATGCCTCCGTGATGTATGTTCAGCGTGATAAAAAGAACGCATCCTCCGCCCCGGGCGGAGGATGTGTTTACGGTAAATGCCGTCGCAGAAGTATCCGATGATCTTTGTTTCCTGTTTCTTCCGTGAGATTGCGAATACGGCGGTGTAACGGATAATGTATCCCCTGAGAGTTCTTACAGTGAATCGATACGGCAAACCGGAGGATATTCTCCTCTTCTTATTCATTATAATATTGTAAGAAAGATAATCAGAATGATTCCGTATCTGAGATTGTATCATACAATGAAGCAACGTCCTCATCGCTCATCCCGATTGTAGGGAAATAAACGGGAATATTGTAATCGGATACATCGACGGAATCCAAATCCTTCAGAGATGTACCTTTCACCACTCCGAGTACATCTCTTACTTCGTCTGCATTGTTCACCGTTCTCAGATTCGGATCGTATTTTCTTAAGAGATCTGTATTGTAGTCTCCTATAACGGCTACACGGCATCCGCGTTTCATCATCATCCATGCGGAGACCGATCCTCTTGTATCATACGACTCCGCAACAACACGTCCCTGACTTCCCAGGGGGAGTCCTCCGTGGCATTGGATGTACCTGTCGAAGATGTATGCTTTATTGTTTCTTACTTCTATGAAGAATGTTTTGTCCGGTGTGTTGAGATCGACTTTTACACTCTTTTCTTCGTTACGTATGAAGATGGCCGAACCTGCTTCTCTTCCTACATCCATACTTGTGTAGGGCTGAGAGCCTTCCCTTCTTGCTTTTACGGCAAACGATTCTCCTTCATTGATACGGCCGACGGAATATTCCGCCGCTGTACTGCAGATGTCTTCCATATCGGAGGAACATTCTTCCGCTATCGATAACGAACCGATTCCGAAGACTTTCTTCACGGATCTGATGCATCCTTCTACATTGTCTGTTTCAATATAATAGCGGGCATCCGCGAAACTGATCAGCGCCTCGATACCGTCGGCTGCAAGCATGGTGAGCATATTCTCTTTCAGTATGCTCTCGAACCTTCTCCTTACAGGGGTGCTCTTGAGTCCGATTTCACAGTATCTTACGAGGACTACGGTCACAAACCACTCTAACACGCATGACAGTATAACATTGACGGTGCGTTTCGCGTGTGAGCCGAAAACCTCCGGAATGGGTTACACTCAATCAACAATAGAATAGCGAGTGTACATTTTGTCCTATATCGGACGGCTAAATTTGATATGAAACACGATGTTTTTTCTCAGTTTTTTCAAAAAAACGGGCAAAAAACATCAAGTTTTTTGATGTTTTTGGACCGTTTTATGATTTTCGTAGGAAAAGTTACGTTAAACGTACATATTCTGCGAAAACCTACGAATTGGAAAATGCTGATAATAGATTTATATATTCGAATTAACATTTGTAAATTAACGAACTGAGAAGCGAAGAGTCAACCGAGGTAACACGGGTGACTTCATTCGGACACGACGTTCCATGTGACGGCGCCGGGTTCGGACTCACGCAGAAAAGAGTGAGGCGGTCTGAGTTTGTCGGTCACACCACGTTATCGGAGGACGAGGCGTTTCGACGACAGGAAGGGATTCCGGAAGAGTCCCTGAGCCGAAGCGTACAGAACCGGCCTCCCCCCCCCCGATCGTGAAAAAAGCGAAAAGAGGTGTATAATGAATACATACGCAGTAAGGGTACTTGAGGAGAAGTTCATGCTCTCGATTCTCCGCTTCCTTCAGAGGAACGGAACATCGAGCAAGATGGCTATCTACAAATCGGTATCCGGCAATCAGAGGATGAGGCTCAAACTGAACGCTCTTCAGGACAGCGGTCTCATCACAATATCCAACAGCCTGCCTACACAGGTTTCGCTTACAGGGCTCGGGGAGAAAGTCTCGGAGCACATCGGTGCAATCGAGGGCGCACTGTCCGCGAACAACGAAGTGTGTGAAACTGCAGTCAGGTTTGCAGAAGACATCATTGCGGATGACGGAAGAGTGTTTCAGGGCCACTCTTCGGTTATCCTCACAGATCAGGTCGGACCTCCGAGACTGTTGGAGCGTGGTGCGGGCGCGTAAACAGAAGTGTGACGGAAAATACGGCGGCAAGTCCGTGTCCGCTGTGTGTTCTGTCATACTTGTTCCCGTGTGTGTAAATAAACAAGGGGCTACAAACAGAAAGGTAATCGTTCATGAACGGATACAACCTGCGTGTAATAGAAGAAAGATCCATGATGTCGATCATGCTCTTCCTCCTGAAGAACGGCTCATCCAGAAAGATGGATGTGTACGAGAACGTGTCCAAGAGTCCGAGAATGGCAGAGAAACTCGACATCTTGCAGGACAACGGCCTCATTGTCATGAGGAAAGGCCCGCCGACCATGGTGGAGCTGACACCCACAGGGCTGACAATATCTCAGCACCTGTCCGAAATAGAGGATCTCCTCCGTACTGAAAAAGTACAGGAACCGTGATCCGCCCCCTATCAAACAAATTATATCAGGGTCTTCGACATGACGGCCGTACCGCCTCCGTAGTACGGCCGTTGTTTCGGGGTGTTTTTTGTAAAATTCCTTCATAACAATAATATCATACGAACCGATAATCCGATTCTATGGAACTCATTCTTCTGCTGTCGCTGATCCTCGTAGGTTTAGTTGCAGGTCTTTTAGGTGCATTGTTCGGCATAGGCGGAGGAATTATCATCGTACCGCTGCTGACAATCTGTTACGGTCTGTCTGCGGCGGATGCCGCTGCAGTGAGTCTCGTCGGTATCGTTGCGACATCGGTGGGCGGCACCGTATACTACATGGACAAAGGAGTCACGAACATCCGTTTGGGGCTGCTTTTGGAAATAAGTACCGTGGTAGGTTCCGTGATCGGTGTGTTCCTCGCTCTCGCCACCGAGAGTTGGGTCATAATGGTTGTTTTCTCCACGGTGATGATTCTCACTGCGGTTAAGATGCTCATCAATCCTTCTGCGGATATTCCGGATAAAGAAGACGGAGAGTTTGCATACAACGACCTGAAGGAGAACAAAGTTATTCATTACGATATCGAGCACAAGAAATTCGGATTCTCCACCTGTGTAATCGCCGGCGTAATTTCGTCAATGACGGGTGTCGGCGGCGGTTTAATCAAAGTTCCCGTAATGAATATGATAATGAAAGTTCCTATGAAAGCTGCAGTTGCCACAAGCAACTATATGATAGGTATCACTGCATTCTCAGGTTCCATTCTTTATTTCCTGAGCGGTCACGTAGAATTACAGACTGCGGGATTCGTTGCAATCGGAACGTTCCTCGGCGCAATGATCGGAAGCCGTCTTTCAAGAAAATTCGACACATCTTCTATGAAGAAATATTTCTCGGTATTGGTTCTCGCAATTGCAGCCGTTATGCTTCTTGAGGCAGGTGGTGTCCTGTGAATATGGAACAGCTTACCGCCAAAGTGATGAAAACTTCTGTTATAGTCAGTATAATTCTGATTGTAATAGGATTGACGTTAGATCTCACAGGTGTAACGCAGGTTGTACTGTATGCGGGAATTGCACTGCTGATTGTATGTCCTCTCTTCGGAGTAATCGTAACAACAGGCTGTCTTATCAAAAAGAAGGAAAAACAGTGGGTTGCCGTAGCTTTCATTCTGATTCTGATATCCGTCATAAACATGACGATTTCCGTAATGATGATGAAATGATTCGTAACATTTCATAAAATCGGATTGTTTATCGTAGACAAATCATCAAAATCTGATAATAGATTAATATATACGATGCATATCCTCCAACATAATCAGAGGAGCATCGGTAATATGACAGACAACCTAGACAGCCGCATATTGGAGATACTGAAGAAGGACTCCAGGTGTCCGTTCGTCGATATAGCTGCGAAACTCAACGTATCAGAGGGAACAATCAGAAGCAGAGTGCGCAGACTTACCGAGAGCGGAGTAATCAGAGGATTCACTATCAAGACAAGTTCGAAGAACGTCAAGGCATTGGTTGAAATCCGTATCGATGTCAACACCGATACAGAGGACATCGCAAGGGAACTTGCGGAATACTCCGGAGTGTCGGAAGTTTACGAAGTTACGGGAGATCAGGATATCATTGCAATTGTCGATGTGGAATCTTCGCATCAGCTTAACGAAATTATCGAAAAGGTAAGGCACTACGACAGTATCATCAGTACACGTACCCGTCTTATCCTGAAGGAGCATGTGGGGGCGGTCTGATGTTCGGCGGAATGGCAACGGCATTGATTACGCCTTTCAGAGACGACGGTTCGGTCGACGAGGACGGACTCAGGAGACTCGTAGATTTCCAGGAAGAGAACGGCGCAAACGTTCTCATTCCGTGCGGTTCCACAGGTGAATCGGCTACACTGAGCCACGAGGAACATATCCGTGTCGTCGAGATTGTAAGAGATCAGGCGAAGCACGCAAAGATTATCGCTGGTGCCGGAAGTAACTCCACAGCCGAAGCGGTGTATCTCAGTAAGGCATCGGCGGATCTCGGATGCGACGGAATTCTTTCGATTTCTCCTTATTACATTAAACCTACACAGGAAGGTATCTATCAGCACTACAAGACAATCAGCGAATCTATCGACATTCCGCTGATTATCTACAACGTGCCGGGAAGGACCGGAAGCAACATTTCCGCCGAAACTACGTTAAGACTTGCGGAATTACCCAACATTGCGGCAATAAAGGAAGCGAGCGGTAACGTCAACCAGATTCAGGAAGTTCTCTGCAGAAGGCCGAAGGGATTTGAGGTACTTTCAGGAGACGACGGACTCACATTTGCACTCATGGGAATGGGCTGCGACGGTGTGATTTCAGTGGCAGCAAACTGCTGTCCCCGTTCAATGAGCCAGATGATCAGTCTCTGCAAGCAGGAGAGGTACCTCGAAGCAAGGGAAATCCACTTCAAGCTTATGCCTCTGTTCAGTGATCTTTTCATTGAATCCAACCCGATACCGATTAAGTACGTCATGAAGAGACTCGGATACGGAAACGGTAAGCTCAGGCTTCCGCTGACAGAACTTTCTGCCAAGAACCGTCCGATACTCGATATGGACATCGCCAAACTGGGATTGATATGATCAATCTGGTCGTCGGAGGAGCGACAGGAAGGTTGGGCCGCTTAGTGTGCGGTCTCGCAGCCGAATCGGAAGATGTCGATTTGGTAGGAGCGACGGTTTCCGCTTCAGGCGGAAACGTCGGAAAAGAGATGTTCGGAATCAAGGCATCCGCACCTGAAGATTTGATGAAATTACTCGACAACGCAGATGTGTATGTTGACTTAACAACACCTTCCGCAGCATCGGAGATAATAGCAGACATACCTGCAACGGGTACCAACGTAATCTTAGGTACGACAGGTGTCGGAAAGGATGTAATTCAGAATTTATCCGATAAAGTTGCGGAAAACAGAGTTTCCGGAATAGTTTCCGCGAATTTCTCCAGAGGAGTCAACGTATTCTGGAAGATGTGCGGTATAATGGCATCCGCTTTGGAAGGATACGATATCGAAGTAATAGAGACGCATCACCGTCACAAGAAGGATGCACCCTCGGGTACGGCAATGGAAGCCGTACGCAGGATGCAGTCCGTAACGGGAATCAACGATCTCGAATACGGCAGACACGGCGTGACCGGTGAGAGAGGAAATGAAATATGTATTCACTCGGTCAGGGCCGGTGATGTCTACGGTGACCATACTGTCATGTTCGGCGGCGGTATGGAAACACTTGAACTGAAACACAGGGCAGTCTCACGCGAAGTATTCGCAGTGGGATGTATGGATACTGTGAGATGGATCGCCGGCAGGAAAGATGGTAAGATGCATTCGATGGATGAGGTGTTCGGCTTATGATTACGGTTCTCAAGTTCGGAGGAACAAGTGTAGGTTCCGCAGAAGCGATAATGAGATCCGCGGGCATCATCACACGTGAGAAAGGTAAGAAAGTAGTCGTTGTTTCCGCAATGTCGGGAATAACCAACTTCCTGGTACATGCAGTGGAAGATCCCACAACGGATATGGAATCTGTTTTCACCCAATTCAGGGAGAAGCACATCGACACCGCGAAAGAAATTCTTTCGGAAGAATTGATGAACGAATTCCTGAAAGAATTCGAGGTACGTTTCAGTGCGTTCAAATCGTTACTGACGGATCCGAAGATGAGGGATGACAAGTACTTCACGGACGATGTCACATCGCAGGGAGAAAGATTCTCTTCGTTACTGTTATCATTCGCAATCCGCACATTGGGTTACAAATCCGTTGCACTGACATCCGAAACAGCGGGTGTATTTGCAATCGGAAAACCGTTGACGGGTTCATGCGATCTTAAAAAGACTGCCGCAAGGATGAACATGAAGGTCAGACCTCTCCTGGACGACGGCATTATTCCTGTTATCACAGGATTCTACGGTGTGAGTGAGGAAGGAAGGCCTCTCACATTCGGAAGAGGGGGTTCGGATTATGCTGCAGCGGCAATCGGTAACGCATTGGATGCGGATTCTATCGAAACATGGACAGATGTCGACGGTTTCATGTCCGCAGATCCGAGGCTTGTACCTTCGGCTGTCGTAATCAGAGAGATGAATTTCAATGAAGCAGCAGAACTGGCTCATTTCGGTGCGAAAGTTCTCCATCCGAGGACAATCGAACCCGCAAGGATGAAACACATTCCTGTGTGGGTTAAAAATTCATACAAACCCGAGGAACCCGGAACGCAGATTCATCAAATCAAGACGCCCGGAGATACGGCACTGAAGAGTGTTGCGATGAAGATGGATCTTTCCAGACTGACAATCATTTCCGGAGAGATCTCCTACAAACAGGCAACTGTTGCAAGAATTATGGAGAAATTTGCGGAAGCGGAGATTGTCATCTATGCAATTTCTACATCATTATCATCGATTGCATTCCTGATTCACAGTCTCGACGTAAACAAGGCGCTGAAGTATCTCAACGAATTGGATGATGATGATATCGAAAGAATAGATGTCAGGAGTAATTTCTCATTAATCTGTGCAGTCGGAGACGGTCTGTTACACAGAGTGGGATTCTGCGGAGATGTGTTCAAAGCGGTCAAGGAAGTGGGAGCAAGTGTCGAAATGATATCCGAAGGGGCATCCGAAGTATGTCTCAACTTTGTTGTTTCCACCGATATGGCTGCAAATGTTGTGAAAACACTGCACAGGAACTTCATAGACGGTGACGGAGCATGATGAGAGACTTTGAGGGCAGAGACGGAGCAATGATCTTCGGCGGTATGCCCGCAGCGGAGATTGCCGAGAAATTCGGAACTCCTGTGTATGTCACGGATGAGAATATCCTCAGGGAAAACTACCGTAAGATTTACGGAGCATTCTCCCGTTTTATGGAAACGGAGATTCACTATGCATGCAAAGCAAACACTAATCTCGCAATTCTCAGAATTCTGGAGCAGGAAGGCAGTCACATCGATGCCGTTTCCATCGGTGAAGTTCTTACGTGCATCAAAGCCGGATTTTCACCGGACAGGATAATGTACACAGGCGTGAACGTTTCCGATAAAGAACTGAAGGAAGTTGTCGATACCGGATGTAAAATCAATATCGACTCCGAAAGCGAATTGGAAAGATTGGCAAAGATTCTCGGAGATAAATGCAAAGGATTCCCGATATCCTTCCGTATCACTCCCGGCGTAGCTTCGGGACACGGTGCAAAGGTCATGACCGGCGGTAAAGGTGCCAAATTCGGTATCCCCTACGACAGGGTCATGGACACATATGCCAGAGCAAAAGAATTGGGATTCGATATCAAAGGAATTCACGCCCATACAGGCTCCGGAGGAAACACTGTTGATCCGTTCCTTGACGTTACCGAAGTTCTTGCCGAATTCGCCAACAGGCTGAGAGATGAGTTGGATATAAATCTCGAATTCATCGACATCGGCGGCGGATACGGCGTACCGTACAAGCCTCAGGAAGAGGAATGCGACGTAGATGAGCTGGGAGCGGAGATTACCGATATGATTCTTGAAGAGACGGATGTCAAAAAAATCTGTCTCGAGCCCGGAAGATACATCATCTGCGATTCAACAATTCTTCTTGCAACGGTGAATGATGTAAAGGATGCCGGCACCAAGAAGTATGTGGGAACGGACGCAGGTTTTAACACACTGATACGTCCCGCATTCTACGACTCATATCACTATGTGGCACTTGCGAATAAGTTCAACAGGGCGTGTGTCGCGAAATATGATGTTGTAGGTCCGATCTGCGAATCCGGAGATTATATTGCACATGACAGAATCCTTCCCGATCCGAAGGAAGGAGACATTCTCTGCGTTTACAACGCGGGTGCGTACGGATTCTCAATGTCTTCAAGATACAATTCAAGGCCGTTATGTGCCGAAGTTTTGGTAAAAGACGGTAATGCGGAGCTTATCAGAAGTGCCGAGACCGTCGAAGATCTGTGGAAACATCAGATCATCCCGGAGAGACTCAGATGAGATTCTTCAAGTACGAAGGCATAGGAAACGATTTCGTTGTCCTTGACGGATTAAACGGTGATGAGGCTATTGATGCCGAACTGTGCAAAATAATGTGCGACAGGCATTACGGCATAGGTGCCGACGGTGTTCTGTATGTTATGCCCGGTGAGGACGGTTCCGATATCACCATGAGAATAATCAACGCCGACGGAAGCGAGGCGGAGATGTGCGGTAACGGAATCAGATGTGTTGCAAAATATGCATACGATTACGGAAAAGTTTCCGGAAAGGAATTTGTTATACACACACTCAGAGGAAATCTGAAGGTAAAGGTCGACACGGAAAATAACAAAGTGAAGACTGTTACGGTTAATATGGGCGAGCCCATGCCGGGTTCACCCGGCATCGGACCGAACGGAAAGTTAACCGTCGAAACAAAGGAAGGTAACGTAACGGGATACTGCGTATCAATGGGAAATCCCCACTTCGTTACTTTCGATGAATTATCCGAAGAAAAGACAGACGTTCTCGGTCCGATTTTGGAATGTCACAAAGTTTTCCCGATGAAGACAAACGTGGAATTTGTCAAAGTAAAAGATAACAAAATCCACATCCGTGTCTACGAACGCGGAGCGGCATGGACCTTGGCCTGCGGAACAGGCGCATGTGCCACAACAACCGCAGCCGCATTGAACGGTTTGGTTTCATTCAACGAACCGATCGACGTGGAACTTCCCGGCGGATGGCTGAGGATAACCGTCGATAAAGATCTGAAATACGTTATGATGGAAGGCCCTGCAACATTCGTCTATGCAGGGGATTATGAGGTGTAATTATGAAATATGAATTTGCGGAAAGGCTGCAGAGACTGCCTCCGTATCTTTTCGTAAGGTTGGAGGAGATGACCGCCAAAAAGAGGGCGGAAGGTATCGATATCATCGATTTCGGAATAGGGGATCCCGATCTCCCCACTCCGGAAGCAATTGTCGACGAAATGTGCAAAGAAGCACACGTCAATGCGAATCAGAAATATTCTTCATCCGCAGGCGAAAAAGAGCTGAGAGTTGCCGTTGCGGATTGGTACAAAAAGAGGTACAACGTAACAGTCAATCCTGACACACAGGTCTGTGTTACGATCGGATCGAAAGAAGCGATTTTCAACATCGCTCAGTCTTTTGTAAATCCGGGAGAAACAATCATCGCACCGAGTCCCGGTTATCCCGTATATTCCGGAGCATCCACCATTTTCAACGAAGCGAAATGTGTGAAAGTTCCTCTCAGGGCTGAAAAAGATTGGCTTCTTGATGTAGACGAATGTCCCAAGGGCGCGAAGATGCTGTACATCAACTACCCGAACAATCCTACGGGTGCGACATGCGACAAAGCATACCTGAAGAAAGTCTACGATTGGTGTCAGGAAAACAACACGATTCTCTGTGTCGACGATGCATACTGCGAGATGACATACGACGGATATCAGGCCCCTTCAATCCTTGAAGTAGGAGAAAATGCAATCGAATTCGGTTCGTTCTCGAAAACGTTCAACATGACCGGTTTCAGATTGGGTTATGCGGTAGGGCATCCTGATCTGATTGCGGGACTGAAAAAATGCAAAGGACAGATCGATTCCGGCGCACCTATTTTCATTCAGAAAGCGGCAGTGAAAGCACTGAGTATGTACGGTGAGCACGGCGAAGCACCCGAAGATGTCAGGAAGAACATGGCAGAGTATTCCGAAAGAAGGGAAGTACTCGTCAACGGTCTGAGGGAATTGGGATTCGACGTGAAGATGCCGAAAGGTACGTTCTATATCTGGTTCGATTCCAAATGTAAGACATCTTTGGAATTTACGGAAAAGATGCTCGATCTCGGGATCGTGGTTACACCCGGTTCCGGATTCGGCGAATCCGCGGAAGGCTATGTGAGAATGACCGTCACACAGCCGATTCCGAGGATAAAAGAGGCTCTCCGCAGAATGAAGGAAGGCCTCAGCTAATCTTTCTTCCGACGACTAAAACGATTAACACAACGGCGAGGACGGACGCAATTGCGGCCGCGGGAATCACCGGATTCCCGCCCCCGTCGGTTTTTACGGGAATCCATTCTGCATAGACGTTGATATCGGTATTCAGTCCCTCTGTATAGGGTATTTTTACGCCGTCAATCAGGATGTACCATCCGCCGAAGGTGTATCCGTCTCTTGTCGGTGTCTCCGATATTCCCGAAGAATCTCCGATACGCCAGATCTTCCTGCCTTCACCGTCGATGTAGAATCTGTGTTCGTAAGTTTTCTTCCCTTCTGTTTCCTCTTTTGTGTCATTCGGGGATGTTTCTTCGGAAGGGTCGGTTACGGGCGTTGTGTCGCTTTCGTCCGATGAAGATGCTTCTGTCCATGATGCGTAAACATCGACATCCTTTTCGATATTGCCGATGAATTCTGTCTTTTTATCATCATCATAATAATACCAGTAATTGAATTCCCAACCGTTTTTTGTGGGTTTCGGAAGTTCCTTCAGCAGATATGCATCGCATTCACGATACGGTTTATCATCGCTTTCGTTAAGATAGAATGAGGCTGTGTGTACTTTCCTCCAATCAGGATAATAATCAGTATCGTCGGTTACGGTGCCTGTGAATTCATTGTTTGATGATGTAATCCAACGTACGAATGCATATCCTTCTTTGGTCGGATCGGACGGTAATTCAGTGACGGTACCGGTTGTTTTACGACCGGATATTATTTTGCCGCCCTCATCGTCATAGAAGTTTACCTGAAATACCGTCTTAATCCATTTGGCGTAGACATCATTATTGTTCAGATTGTCAATCGAATAAGGTATTTTTACGTCACCGGATTTATAATACCAGTAGCTGAAAGCCCATCCGTCTCTTGATTTAGGGGTCGGAATTTTATCAAGTTCCGGCGCATTAAATTCCATATAGACATCTCCGCCCTCATCGAGATGGAATTTTATCACATTGACAGACCACACTGCATAGTAAACTGTATCATCTGTCACTGTTCCGGTGTAATCTCCTGCGGTTGACGAAGTCCATTTTTCGAAAGTGTAACCCGCCCTGGAGGGTGCGGTGATTTTCTCTGTTATTGCGCCTTTGGTTTCACAATATTTTACACGTTCGCCTTCTGATTCGTCAAGGAATTCTACGCAGAACAAAATCTTGGTCCATGATGCGTAGACATCGACATCTCTTCCGATGTCTTCCGTATATTCTGTATTTTCACCGTCCGATTTGTAGTACCAGTAGTTGAACTCATATCTGTCCTTGGTCGGCTTGGGCAATTCGATCATCGAAGGTATTTCATCCGTCTTATAGGGTGTCTCATCGCCTTCATTAAGGAAGAATCTGATTTTATGTGCGGACCAATCCGCATGGAAGTCTGCATCATCCGTAACCGTTGTCTTCAGTCCGCCGTCGGAAGATGTCCAACACACGAAAGAATATCCTGTCTTGGACGGATTTGTGTCCGGAACAGTTACAGTTCCTGCTGTTTCATATTCTTTATAGACATCGCCTTCGGGATCGCACAGGAAACGTACTTTGAATACTGTCTTAATCCATGAACCGTAGACGTCGACATCCCTTCCGATATCGCCCGTGAATTCTATTTTTTCATCATCGGATTTATAGTACCAGTAATCGAATTTCCAACCGTATTCTTCCGCAGGTACGGGGAGATCGGTAAGTTCCGGCCCTTTGTATTCCTGGTAAGCAGTTTCTCCTTCTCTGGAGTAGAATCTGATAACATTCTCTTTCCACTCGGGGAAATAATCTGTATCTTTTGTTACTGAATCACTGTATTCTCCGTCGGAAGTTCTCCAACGTACAAAGGAATAGCCTGTTTTAGTAGGATTCTCTGTTGGTTTGTCGAATGTTCCGTCCGTCCTACTTTCGCTTGTATGTATGGCCGTTCCTCCGTCGTCATCGAAGAAACGTATGTTGAATATTGTCTGTGTCCACGATGCATAGACTTTGACATCTTTTCCGATGTCTCCGATGAATTTTTTCTCGGTACCGTCATCCGCATAACAGTACCAGTAATTGAATTTCCAACCGTATTTTTCGGGTGTCGGAAGTTCGTCCATCAGATATGCATCATATTCGAGGTACGGTTTTTCATCGTCCTCATTCAGGTAGAATGAGATTGTGTACACTTTTCTCCAATCAGGGAAATAATCGGTATCATCGGTTACCGTGCCGGTGAATTCTTTGTTTGATGATGTAATCCAACGTACGAACGCATACCCTTCCTTGGTCGGTTCGTCCGGCAATACAGTGACGGGACCGGTTGTTTTACATTCGGATATTATTTTGCCGCCCTTGTCGTCATAGAAGTTTACCTGAAATACTGTCTTAATCCATTTGGCATAGACGTTGTTATTGTCTTTATTCTCAAGTGTGTATTCCGTTTCGATATCGTTTGAATAATAGTACCAGTGGTCGAATTTCCAACCCTCTCTGGCTGAAGGGATTGGAAGCTCTGTAAGTTTCAGTGTTTCATATTCGTCATAAGATTCTGCACCTTCGTCAAGATAGAATCTAACCTTGTTGGCGGTCCACTCAGGGTGATAATCTGTATCATCCGTCACGGTGCCTGTGAAATCTCCTGCCGTGGATGAGGTCCATTTTACGAATGAATATCCTGTTTTTACAGGCGTTATCGGATCGGTAATGCTGCCTTTCGTTTCACGGTGATCTATGACGTCTCCTTCGGGGCTGTTCAGGAAATTTACGTAAAATAATGTTTTAATCCATGAGCCGTAAACGTCAACATCCCTTTCGATGCCTTCTGTGTATTTTATTTTCTCATCGCCTGATATGTAGTACCAATGGCTGAATTTCCATCTTTCAGTCGAATCGGGTACAGGGAGTTCGGTCATCGTCGGAATTTCGCATTCGCGATATGGTGTTTCATCGCCTTCATTAAGGAAGAATCTGATTTTATGCGCAATCCATTCTGCATAGAAGACTGTGTCATCCGTAACCGTTGTTTTCAACCCTCCGTCCGATGAAGTCCAACGTACAAACGAGTATCCTGTTCTGGAGGGATTTGTTTCCGGAACGGTGACAGTTCCTGTTGTTTCATATTCTTCATAGACATCGCCTCCGGAATCGTACAGGAAACGTACTTTGAATACTGTCTTGATCCACAGGCTGTAGACATCTACATCTCTTCCGATATCGCCCGTGAATTTTATTTTCTCATCACCGGATTTATAATACCAGTAATCGAATTTCCAACCGTATTCCGCTTCGGGTTCGGGAAGAGTTGTGAGTTCGGGACCTTTGCACTCTTTGCAGAGTGTTACTCCGTCTCTGAGATAGAATCTGATCGTATTCTCTTTCCATTCCGGATAATATTCTGTGTCTTTCGTTACTTTGCCGTTGTATTCCCCGTCGGAAGACATCCAACATACGAAAGAATGTCCTGTTTTGGTTGGGTTGTCTGTCGGTTTGTCAAAGGTTTTGCCTGCCTCACATTCACAGGCGTGTATAAGTGTCCCTCCCTTGTCATCGAGGAAACGCACGTTGAATATCGTCTGTGTCCACGATGCATAGACTTTGACATCTTTTCCGATGTCTCCGATGAATTTTTTCTCGGTACCGTCATCCGCATAACAGTACCAGTAATTGAATTTCCAACCGTATTTTTCGGGTGTCGGAAGTTCGTCCATCAGATATGCATCATATTCGAGGTACGGTTTTTCATCGTCCTCATTCAGGTAGAATGAGATTGTGTACACTTTTCTCCAATCAGGGAAATAATCGGTATCATCGGTTACCGTGCCGGTGAATTCTTTGTTTGATGATGTAATCCAACGTACGAACGCATACCCTTCCTTGGTCGGTTCGTCCGGCAATACAGTGACGGGACCGGTTGTTTTACATTCGGATATTATTTTGCCGCCCTTGTCGTCATAGAAGTTTACCTGAAATACCGTCTTAATCCATTTGGCGTAGACGTCATTATTGTCTTTGTTATCGAGAGTGTATTCTGTTGCAATTCCGTCGGAGTAATAGTACCAGTGATCGAATTTCCAACCGTATCTGGCAGGAGGAGTAGGTAACTCAGTGAGCTTCAGAGTTTCATATTCGTCATAAGTTTCCGCACCCTCGTCAAGATAGAATCTGACTTTGTTAGGGGACCATGCGGGATAATACTCGGTATCATCCGTCACGGTGCCTGTAAAATCTCCTGCCGTGGATGAGGTCCATCTCAGAAAGGTGTAACCTGATTTCGTCGGTTTCTCGGTAGGTTCTGCGATTGTTCCCGTTGTTATATATTCAGAGGGGGTTGTGTCTCCGGCGTCACTGTAAAACTTTACTTTGAATGTGATTTTGATCCACTTGGCATAGACATCGTTATTGTCCTTGTTGTCAAGTGTGTATTCTGTTTCAATTCCGTCCGAATAATAGTACCAGTGGTCGAATTTCCAACCCTCTCTGGCAGGAGGAGTCGGAAGTTCGGTGAGTTTCGGAGCTTCATATTCGTCATAAGTTTCCGCACCCTCGTCAAGATAGAACCTGACTTTGTTGGCGGTCCACTCAGGGTGATAATTTGTATCATCCGTCACGGTGCCTGTGAAATCTCCTGCCGTGGATGAGGTCCATTTTACGAAAGTATAGCCTGATCTTGTGGGATTTTCAATCGGTTCTGTTACGGATCCCGGTGTTTCGCATGAGAATATGACTGTACCGTCGGATGCATCGAGGAAGCGGACTAAAAATACCGTTTTTGTCCATGATGCTTTCAGAGTTTTATCGGATGTAAGTGATTTTGTTTCGGTAATTTCCGTTGTACCGTCAAACCATCCGTTGAAAACGTGTCTTGCTTTGGCGGGTTTAGGAAGACTTACGTTGGTGACTTCGTTGACTGTAATTGTGTCAGATCCCTCGAGAGTTCCTCCGTCGGGATTCAATATGACTGTGTGTTCGATCGGTTCGGCTGTGATTGTGATGTCTATGGCTTTGGTGACATTGCCGACGGTTACGGTGGCGGTTCCGTCGGAATTCAGAGAATATACGAAACAATCGGATGTTAC
This sequence comes from Candidatus Methanomethylophilaceae archaeon, assembly GCA_963643255.1. Lineage (GTDB taxonomy): Archaea > Thermoplasmatota > Thermoplasmata > Methanomassiliicoccales > Methanomethylophilaceae > Methanarcanum. The sequence continues at coordinate 23,578 of CAVIIW010000001.1, read as the reverse complement.
GTCTGACGGCAAATCATAATGTTCGTCGGGAGTGACGGTGGCTGACCACTCTTGCCCGTAGTCGGCGTATTCGAAATCGGTAGTGAGGGTACAGTGTGATAAGTTACTGTTTACAGATGCCGACCATTGAGCGGTGATTGTTATTTTGTTGCTATCTGATGGAATGTCTTCTCTTTTAAGAATATAATTTTCATTGGCACCGATTAGGCTGTTCCCTATTTTCCAAGATTTAAAAGTGGAGCCTTCCTTTTGAGGGATGATGCCTGTCACAGTAATTGTTTCGTCAATTTTTATTGTGGTTTCTGTGATTTCTTCATCTGCATGGCCCCCATTAAAATCATATTTAATGCCATATTCTTTCTTTTCAAATTTGGGGTACAGAGTTACCTTATAGTCATTATTCAAACAATTGCCTGCACACAATTTATTCAATAATGTCTCGTCAACAAATGCCTCGCCTGGGTTTATGTCCGATCCTTTTCCATCTTCGGCTGTGTTCCATAGGTTTGCTATGTATCCTTTTTTGATTAAACCAGTTGGAACGCTCGGGATAACAATATTATCTCCAAGTTGTGCCTTAATGTTTTTTAAGGTCGCAATTTCAAAAATGTTATATTCTTCAGACTCACCAATATTGAATGCAATCTGATGTTGTGATTTTTCAATAGTAAGGGTAATTGTGTTGGCATCACTTGATTCTGTTGCAGAACCATCAAATTGTTTTATTGTGCCAGCATATTTTTCACCGTTTAGCATAGTTATGTAGTGAGGGCCACGTGCTGAAGCTGCAATTTTAAATTTACCAGAGTGGTCAATTGCTGTGCCATTATCCAAATTATTTAACACATATTTTGTTAGAGTTTCGCCATTATCATTGAGTGTTGTGCATGTAACGTATAAGTGTTCATCATCAAATATTGCGGTGTAATTTCCTATTTTTATTTCCCGTAGGTCATCTTCATCAGTAGCATCTGACTCTATTGACAGCAATAAAGATAAGGATAATACAATCAATATTACCGTCAATATTCTTTTGACCATAAAATTAATTCAAAGAATGTAAGTTTTTAAACATATGTGTGAAAGAAAACATATGCGCTTTACATTCACTATAAAAACGGCACAAAATCGGTAAAAACAGCACAGAAAAGAGTATCCCGGTGTGTCCTGTGCAGACACACCGGTATTGAAAGTTTCAGTGTCTTCTTTTCGGTTTTTTCTTTCCTTTCGGATTAACCGGTTTCTTAGGCGGATTCGGATATCTGCGCCTGATATCTTCAACACGCTTCAGGAATTCTCCGTTGAGAACATCTCCTCTGAACTCCGAACCGTACTGATCCAATTTAGCGGCAATCGTAATCTTTCCCGCCAAAGCTCTGGAAATCTTTCCTCTCTGCCACTTCGGAGCCCTGTGAATCTCGGGATGCTGATAGATTACACCGTGTTTCGGAGGCCTCTTTCCGGATCTGAGGTGTCTGAACATCGCTTTCTCCGCACCTAACATCTGCACGGTCGAAGACGGCAGCGAAGCCAATCTCTCCAATCCTCCGGCAAGAGAGATAAGTCTCGCCGATAGCGGTCCGCCTGCAATTGCACAGAGATTCGGACAGGATTCTTTGACAATATCCGAAATGTATCCTTCGGTTCTTTCCCTGTCGTCGTAGATTCTGCAGAGAGTATCGGCCAAATCCTGAACGGCCCTCATATCTTCGTCATCGAGTTCCGCACCGATTGATTCTATGTCGATACCCAATTCTTCTTCGATGCCTTCTCTGTTTCCGTATGAAGCGACAAGTTCCGCATATTTCCTGTCTTTTGCATAGTCAGCTAACTCCGGGAAGTGCAGACCGTACCATTCATGCAGTCTTTCGTTCAGAAGATTCGATGTTTCAATCAGATCGTCGAGATTTCTGATTGCCTGCACAAGGCTTCTGTCTCTGGGAATAGGTTCGGAAGTTCTCAGTCTTCCGAGTCCCACCATCGCTTCATGCATCAGCGTATCGTCATAACCGAAGTTCTCCGTTCTGATGAATGAGGAATCAAACAGCATCGGTTTTCCAAGCTCCGCCTGACGCCTGTCTGCGACGTACATTTTGCTTTTGCCTTCAACCAATTCATGTTCTTCGGGAAGAGTTCCGCCTCTCTGCATCAATGCCAATTTCTCGGAAATTACGGAAGCATCCTTCGGAAACAGTCTTTTGTCAATGATCCTGTCTCCGTCGCAGAGGAAGCATCCGAACCATTTCGTGATGAGTATCATAACATCCCTCTGATCTTTTCAATCTCCGCTTTCGGAAGATTTCTGGCACGTTTTGCCAATAACTGCATGTGGGCCTGGAATTCCAGCTCTTCCATGCGGTTGTATGCTTCTTCAAGAGTCTTTCCCTGAGTGATTGCGCCGTGTTTTGCGAGAAGCATAGCCATGCTGTCCGAATACTGCTCAACGGCTTTCACCAACTCATCCGATCCCGGGGTGAAGTACGGCACTGTGGGAACCTCTCCCAGAAGCATGATTCCTTCGGGCGTGAGACATGTGTTGATTTTCTTTCCGATTGTTGCCAATGTGGTACAGTAAAGGGGGTGACAGTGCACAACGGCATTGATTTCGGGGTTTTTATTGTAAAGTGCAAGGTGGAACTTGTGTTCGATAGACGGTTTTCCTTCCGAAAGAACTTCTCCTTTCATGGAAACGGCAACCATATCGTCAGGTGACAGCAGTCCTTTGTTCCTTCCCGACGGAGTGATTATGATGTAATCGTCTACTCTCATGCTCATGTTTCCGCCTGCGGAAACCGTGAGATTTCTGTTGTACAGCATCCTGCAGACATCTGCGAGCATCTCTCTTGCGTAGGATTCGTTCATTCTTTCACCTTAGAAATCTCCGAAGGCTTTAGTATTCCCTTCTCGGTGATGAATCCCGTAACATATTTTGCGGGAGTCATATCGAATGAAGGATTCAGCGCTCTGCATCCTTCGGGTGCGATACGGATGCCTCCGATCATTGTTACTTCCTCTTCGGAACGATCTTCGATTACAATGTCTTCGCCCGTTTTTGTGTTGAAATCAAATGTTGAAATCGGCGCTGCTACGTAGAAGGGAACTCCGAACTCTTTTGCGAGAACCGCTTTTTCAAACGTTCCTATTTTGTTTGCGAAATCTCCGTTCGCGGCAATTCTGTCAGCACCGGTGATAATCATGTCGACACCTTTTCTTATGAAGTGTCCCGAAGAACCGTCGGGAATGATTGCATGGTCGATTCCTTCCTGTAACAGTTCCCATGCCGTAAGCTGCATTCCCTGAAGTCTGGGTCTTGTCTCCGAAACGTACACGAAGAATTTCTTTCCGTTATTGTGTGCGTTGCGCATAGGGGCGAGTGCGGTACCCACATCCACTGTGGCAAGTGCACCTGCGTTGCAGTGGGTCATCAGCCTGAATCCGTCTTTGATCAACGCTCCGCCGTATTCTCCGATTTTTGTACACTTATCGACCATGGACTGAGCGTAAGCATCTGCGGTTTCAATCGGATCTTTTCCTTCGGAGAGACATTTCACCATGTAATCTACGGCATAGAACAGATCGTTCGCTGTAGGTCTTGCCGCTTTGACTGTCTTTGCAGCCTCGTTAATATCTTCTTTATTCAATGCCGCAAGACACATTCCGTATGCAGCTGTGGCACCTATGGAAGGTGCACCTCTTGTGGTCATGTTTTTGATTGCCTTTGCGACATCTCTGTAATCGGTAAATGATACTGTGACCACACTGCGGGGGAGTTCGCGTTGGTCTATCATCACAACTTTATCTTTTTCAAACCAGACTGCGCGGATGTCTGTCACTTTACCGTTGATATTGGCTTTCATTTTCAATCATCCCCTGTATGTATTAAAGACGGGTCGGTGAATGATTGTACGGATTGGATATAAGGGATTTGTTTTATGCCGTATGATATGAAATGAGATTGTTTCTTTTATTATGCGTAAGTATAACGCGTAATCCAAGGGAGGCAACCACACTTAATTAAATATGGAGGCCATAGCGGGGTTCAATGGATTGGAATTTTGCTACGACACTGATCGGTTCGCAGCCTTACGTGAACTCGGTTGAAAGTGTCGACATAACGTTGGACGGGCGTGTCACATGCCCCTCATGGCCGCAGCTGCCTACGAGAGGAATCAATGAGAGCATGTATGTTCAGACAGGCACGCATCTCCCGGGACTGACGATTGACGGCGATAAGATATCCGTCGATCTCGGAAATTACGACCCGACGGAGATATACACAGCCATCATTTCCGAGGATATCGACTATTTCATTCACCCTCCTGAATTATATGAGGGGATGTATGAGTTCCTGAACCGTGATTTATCCAAGTTTGAAGCGGTAAAAGGACAGGTGACGGGACCTATAAGCGAAGGACTTCAGATTCTCGACAAAGAGTCACGTCCCGTAATCTACGACGAATCTTACTGTGAAATTGTAAGGAAGACAGTAAACATGACGGCTAAATGGCAGGCGAGAAGACTTGCCATGGCGAACGGAAATGTGATTATTTTCTTCGATGAGCCTTCATTATCGATTTTGGGCACTCCTTTTGCATCTGTTTCGGACGAACAGGCGAAAACATGGATTAACGAAGCTATGGATGGTGTGGATGCATTCAGAGGAATACACTGCTGCGGAAACACCAACTGGGCTATGATTCTGTCAACGGATATCGATATTCTGAGTTTCGATGCGTACAATTACGGAGACAATCTCCTGATGTATCCCAACGAACTGACGGAATTCCTCAGCAAGGGTAAATGCATCGCATGGGGAATTATCCCGAACAGCGACGATGCCGTTGAAAAGGAAACTGTTGAAACAATTGTCGCTAAATTGGAATCTCTGTTTGATAAGCTCGAAGAGAAAGGAATCAACAGGAAGAAGGCCGCGCATCAGTCCATCATTACGCCTCAATGCGGTCTCAGCGGTCTGACTCCGGAGAACGCAAACAAAGTGTTCGATCTTCTCGACGGTGTCTCCAAAGAGATGAAGAGGAGATACGGATTCTGATGATAATCGCACTTGTCGGTAAGGGAGGAGTGGGAAAGAGTACCATTTCTTCGCAGTTGGTGAGAGCATTATCAAAAAGAGACGTAACTCTTGCCGTTGATGCGGATCCGAACTCAAATCTCTGTGACAAATTGGGGTTGACAGTTACGGGAACCATCGGCGGACTGAGGAACGAAATTGTTGCCAATCCCGAAATCGTTCCCGCAGGTGTGAGCAAGCAGGATTACATTTCAACGCACATCCGTCAGATAATGACTGAAACGGATAAAATCGATCTTCTCGTAATGGGAAGGCCGGAAGGAGAGGGATGTTACTGTTTCACGAATGATGTTCTTAAAAACTGTTTTAACGACCTTATTCCGAGATACAAATACGCGGTTATCGACAACGAAGCGGGAATGGAACATCTTTCGAGACGTGTTCTTCCCAAAACGGATGTTATGATTTTTGTTTCCGATCCCACCAAAGTGGGTGTAAGGACTGCGAAGCGTCTTTCGGATCTTGCCGATGAGGTTCATATCGAATCCGGAAAGAGGGTTCTTGTCATCAACAATGTCATGGGAAAAATATCTCAGCAGCTGGAAGACGAAGCCCGTTCCTGCGGTTTCGACGATGTTATGATAATGCCTCACGATGAAGTTATCAGCGAGGCGGCAATGAACGGCGACGTAGTCGACGTTCCTTCCGATACTCCCTTCGGAAAAGCGATGATTTCTTTAATTGAAATCATCGAAAACTGAATTAAAAAAAATCAAAGAAAAACGGCGGAAAACCGCCGTTTTCCTTTATTGTTTTGTTTTTCTCAGATTCTTACTTTGATCCATTCGTCTGTGTCGGGGATCTTTCCGTCCATGAAGTCTTCGAAGACTCCCATGACATCCTCGTCGAACTCGAAGAATGTACCGAAGTTCTGATGTCTGCGGCCGTCGATGAAGCTGATCTCGACGTACCATCCGAAATCTGTGGGGGTTGCCTGAACGAAGTCTGCGCCGTCGATGGGTTCGGGTGCCTGGAGAACGATGAATGACATTTCGTCTTCGCATCCGCAGTCGCAGCCGTCATCGTGGCAGCATCCGCAGTCGCACTCATCATCCTCTTCATCACATCCGCATCCGCATGCGTCATCATCATCGTCGTCGCATTCTTCGACGTCCTCGTATCCTTCATCGGAGGTTCCGATGCAGCAGTTGGACATTGCGAGAATGCAGTCTTCGATCTGTCTGACATCACGTACGGGGATCGGGAAGTCTGTGTACTCCGTTTCCAGGGTGAATGCTCCTTTGCATTCTTTCATTTTCTCGAGATCGGGAACGTTTCCGTTGAAGAACTCTTTGAATGCGGCGATGGCATCGTCGATTGCGAGATCTCTCGAAACGTCTGCGAATCTCTTGTTGAAATCTTTGTACAGTTCGACTTTGCAGTGATCGCCGTAGACGACTGTCGAGATGCACATGTATCCGCCGACGGGTTCGTCCGCGCCCATAACCATGAGGATTCCTTCGTCCTCGTCGTCTACTGTCCTGAGAACGGAGATGAAGTTGTCTTTGATCTGCTCCTCGGTGTACACCTCGGTCTCGTAGTCGCTGAACTCTGTCTCTATGAAGTAGGAGTTGTCTGCCATGTATACGCCATACGAACGGCAGGATATGAGCGTTACCATTCATCTCTTGCATGCATCGCTGTGAACGGCGTCGGTACTGAGGACTTCTTTGGGGTCCAATGCCTTACATTCGGCATCCACCCACCAAAGCCATGTTCCTTTTTCTTCGTTGAATTCGCCTTTCACAAGTCCGACCAATTTCAGTTTGGTCATTGTTTTGATGAACGCGTCGGGACAATGGTAGTTAAAAAGTTCGGCCAACCTGGTCTCGACCTCTTTACTTGTTATCTTCTCTTCGCCGAAAACCATCCAAATGTAACGAACGAGGTCTGAGAGTTGCATAAATTCCGCAATTGTGAGGCCGATGATAAAGTTTTGCCGTATTCTGCACCGGTTGCAAACATCCCTTTGATGGGATGCTGTGAATTTTACCGAAACAGAAGGGCGCGTCATGCAGCCCCTTCTGTTTCGACTCTGTTCAGTTATTCGAACCGCTCAGTCCCCTCAGATGCTTGGGGATGTTCTTGGATTCGTTTGTTCCCACGGTTACATCTCTTCCGATGATTTCCTGAAGTTTTCCGGACATCCTCGAAGCAAGACCGGGAACGATTACGACACCGTCGGTTTTATCCAAAACACCCGATTCCGCAAATGCATCTGCGACACGTTCAGGATCGAATTTACCTGCGGCGTATGCCGTAAGAACGGACATTCCTTCCGTGTTCACAATCTGCAGCCATACGGGAACTTTCGATTTCTCGATATCCGCACGTACGGTGAAGTACGTGAGCGAGAAGTTTGTTGTGAACATAATAGGTGAATGTTCATTAGGGTTGTTGATCGGATACAGATCCTGTTTGACCTGAATCGGAACCTGAGGATCGGTGTAGATGTTCTGCCTCAGTGTGAATAACGGTAACGCTTCGTAGTTGCGGAGATCGTCGAAGATTACGAGACTTCCGTATTTCAGTGTTGAAATAACGGCTGCCATTACCGCTCCTTCGCCGGAACCGACTCTGTTCATCATCGGGAATCCGAAGGGTTTGAATTTCTTCTTAAGGGCGGCACGTCTTACGATTGTCTGACCTTCCAGCAAATCCTTCACGTGTTCCGCACCGATATCGAGAACAATGTCTTTGAATCCGGCTTTTGTTGCTTTCTCGGAAAGTTCCGCAGCTTCTTCCAATGAAGTTGCTTTGATTCCCATGGGGCATCCGGATTTTTTCGCTGCGGCGATCATTGCATCGAAATTATCCTTGTCCGCACCGTAAATCAGAGGTTTCTGACTTCCTACTGCCGATACCGCAGTTTCAATTGCTTTCACATCTGTTGATTCGAGAACAATCGGGTGATCCCAGTTCTCCGAAACAAGCGTACAGACTTCCGCAAATCTTTCGGCATTTCCGGAATCGTTTCTCACCGATATCATATCGACTCTGAACACCATTCCGATACGGTTGAATTTCAGATTTTCAATGTATTCCACTCTTTTCAGTACATCCTCATCATTCAGTGAATCGGAAACCGTCAGAGCATACGCAACAGGGTTGTTGAAACGGCGTTCGTGACGGTAAAGTACTGTCTCACCGCCCATGTTGATCTTGTTTTTTACACCGACTGTAACTGTAGCTACAGGCGGAGCCGTCGCTTCGTTGAGTGTTGTTTTCGCTTCGCCGCTCACGTGGGGACAGTCTTCAATCTTAGCCTTCTGGTTGGCTAACTGCATCGCGAAAGCGAGGCATGTGGGCTGTCCGCAGTCTTTACAGTTGGTTTTAGGCAGCAGTTTGAAGAATTCGATTGCCGTAGGCATCTCACATCACCTCCGTGAGTTCGCATGCGTATACCTTCAGCATATCCGCCGCACCGGGTCCGCGCACAATGAGAATATCTGCACCGGAAATCATTGCGGCCATTCCCGTAATCGCTTCCCACCAGATTGCTCTGTAGGAAACAGGGCCCATGGTTCCGTCGTCTTCGTCGGATGCATCTCCTACATCCCATGACGATGTACAGTCGCAGATCATCGGGATTTGAAGCATTTTATCTCCGGAATATGCAGCCAATTTGATTCTTTCGTTAACTGAATAGGAATAATCCAATCCCATTCCCAATGCTGCCATCAGCGGATCCATTATGATGTCTTTCGAATCCATTCCGAAGTCTGTCAGAAGAATGTTCATCTGCTTCGCAAGATTCACATCAAGGTTGGAGAATCCCACAATAACGTGACCGTTTGCCATTGCGGCGGTGGAGAGTTTCTTGTATTCGGATTCTTCGACTTTATTGATGAGAAGTCTCGTTCCTTTCACTTTTTCACAGACGACGGATAAAACTTCGACATCTCTCTCGACGTTTCCGCATCCGCTTACCATAACTGGCAGATTTGTTCTGTCTGCGATTCTCTGAACCAACGCAGCTGCATCTTCCGCAGATGTGTTCTTTTTGAACGGATCGATGCTTACAAGACGGAGGCAGATCATGTCTGCGCCCAATTCTTTCCACATCACGGCCCATTCTTCGGGATCTTCGCATCTTCCCGAAAACATCTCTTTCGCCGTTTCGGGGAAATCTGTGATGTCATCCCACACTTCGCCCGCAATCATCGGCCTTAATTTATTGGAATTTTCGAAGGAGAGGAAAGGCATCCCCTTGGATCCTCCCGCAATATAATCGCCTTTACCGAGGGCGACCTGCAGCGTCTCTCCTTTGTATTTTTCTGCAACATCCGGAATGTCTGTCATCGTAATCACCTCAAAGCAGCGGAGGCATGGTCAGTGCGGGATGGTCTACCTGCGCCATCCACGCCATAAGTCCTTCCGCATCGTCTGTTACCGTTTCATCGGCTATTTTGTCCATGAGATTCGGCATACCGATCTCTTCGCATTTTCTGCGGAACTGTTCTCCGATTGCTTCTTTCAGATGCTTGGGCATCCATGCAATCCTTGCTATTCCGCCTTCTGCGGAAATGAACTTGTCACTTGTGATGTATTTTCTTCCGATTCCCATAAATCCGGGAGTCTGACGTCCTCCGCCGATACTTCCGGCGAGGGTGGAGAATTTCATACCGACGGGTGTCATGCCGGGGAAGTCTCTGTCTACGAGTACTACTGCCTGCATATCTACGGTCATCGCTGCGATTACCTCGAAACAGCCGCACGAAGTCATGGGAGAATCCATCAGACTGTACATACAGATTCTTTCGATGTTTCCGTTCGATGCCGAGGAAATCATATCGTTGATTCCTTTGAACTCACCTTTGTCGATATCGATTGCATCCTCTTTCTTCAGAGGTTGGTTGGGTCCGTTGGGCGAGATTTCGTGTCCTGCTTTCGCATCAAGCCAATTGATTGCACCGCATAATCCGATTCTTTCGGGAGATACTATGCATATGTGTGCGGGAGCGAAAGACTGACACATGGTGCATGTATAGAACACATCGACCAAATCGTCTTTGAGTCCTTTCATCCTCTCGTCTCTTCTGTCGTATGCCGCTTTCGCTTCGGGCATACGTTTTTTGATTTCGTCTTCGTCGGTAATTACTGTGGCCTGAACCCTTGTTGCGATACCGCCGAATTCTTCTTTGATCTTGTGGACGAGAATTCTTCCCAAATCGATTAATTTGAATCCCGCTTCTTTCGCTTTGTTGCTGATTCTGACCCAATCGGAATCTCTCTGACCCGCGTGCCATACTCCGCTCGCGAAGTTAATCGAACTGTGGAACCTTCTTTCGATGACAGGTTCGAGATCGTCGTGCATATCTTTTCCGTAGACTTCGACAATCATTGCAAGCGGAATAACGGAACCCTGTTCGAATTCATCGATTTCCTTACCGATTATTTTCACGGAACCGTCTTCGATTTCGTCTTCGTTCCTGGAGAGAAGTACTTCGAATGCAGTGCTTCTCGTTCCTCCGGCTTCTACATAGGTGTCGGGTTTTCTGATAAGTTCTCCCTCGAAGGAAGGGCCGTAAGGTACTGCGAGTTCGATGGGTTCGACATTAATCACAATACCTCTTTCTTCGATACCCGTCTGCACTGCATTGTTATGGTCTTTGCAGACTTTTACCGCACCGGGAATTTCCGGAAGGTTCTGATCGGTGACGATACACGCACTGTGTTTCAGTGCGGCGAATGCGAATGCCGCATCCAATGAGCATAACGGTCCGGTCTGTATAACGAAGACTTTAGGACGTTTTTTCAGATAATCGGAAAGTTTGGAAGAATCTCCTCCGGCTACGTTACCGAATGTGAGTGCCGCCCTTACCGCGAAGTTAAGTGCGTGTACTGTTCCCGTAAACGATCCGACGGGATAGAGCATCCTGTCCAATCCCATCTCGATGCCCTGTCTTTCGATTAATGCGGGATAATCTCCGGATGCTATTGCAACCATTCCTTTTGCCTGAACGCCTCTCACCATTGCGGTGATGTCTTCTCCGCTTACGTGTCCTCCCAGGAAGACAACCGCTCCCGGGATGGTTTCGTCTACAAACGGCAATCCCAATGCTCTGAGAACACGGTCGGGAATGAATCCTCTTCCTTTTCCGTTGAGGTATGCCAATGCTTCGATGATTTCCGCGGCGTACATTACGTTCTCGCCTGCAGTCATTCCGTCTTCGATTGAGGAAGATCCTGCAGCAGGAAGAGAATCGATCAGTTCTTTCGCGGTTCCCAATGTAAGTGACTCGATGCCTTTCCATGCGAATATCGCCGGCAGGCCGTATCCTGTCTCGGGAAACACAAGTTCCGCATCCGCACCGTGTGCGGATATTGCGTTTTCAAGTAATTCGTCTGCAATTTTCACCGCAGCGTCTGAACCTTCTGCGGCCATCGAGAGCAGACGGGGTACGTCGATCTCGTGGTACGTACTGAGCGCGCGGTCGAGTAATTCATCGTTCCCGATGCCGTATATCGATTTGATTTCGTTGCGGTCCATTATAATCAGCCTCAGAATTCCGTGAACTCTGTGAGTTCGAATATTCCGTTCATTTTGTCCAATGCCGCGGGAAGTTCTTTTTTCATTTTCTCTGCAGTGTAGTCGCTGCAGCCGAAATCCGCAACCAATTCGAGTATTGTCGTGTGGTAGCAGATTTTAATTCTGCTGAAAACAGAGATGAGATTGACATTTGTGCCCGCAATCCAATCGAGTACCTGTGTGGTGGCTCCGGGACAGTCGGGTATTTCGATGACCATTTTCACGAGTTTTGTTTCATCCTTGAAGAACGTAACGGAAACGATCCATGAGGAAATATCCGCGACGATGAGAACATGCTTTCCGTCTATGTCCTTCAGAATGTCTCCGTACTCGGGTGCGAGATCGTATGCTCCTCCTTCGAAGACTACCGGGGGCGCACGTTTCACTTCGTTCTTCTGTTTTGAAGGTTCGGTACGGAAAACACGTCCGATGTCGGCGGGAATGACTTCAATATGATCGATCAGTGAAACCGAAGGATCATTCTTCGCTTTGAGCTCGTCGAATGTTTCGGAAAGAATGTCCATTTCACCTACGAAACTGAGGTCCGCAAGTACTTTCCATACGATTGTGGTATCCGAGATTCCGTCCAATGAGATGGAGTTGAGAATGTTTATGCTCCTGTCTGCAAGGAATCTTGCACTCTGAGCGCTTGCTCCAGGCACATCCTTCATGTAAACCGTTATGTTGGTAAGCGTACGGTAGTTCTCCTGCGGGAACATCGAAAGCAGAAGCTCGTATTTCTTCGGACCTTTGTCTACGTATTCGAAGAGCGTGCTGTAGACGAATCCGCCTTCCACGATTCCCATCATGTCCGACATTCTGTCGTCGAGTATGATCTTGGTTCCGTCGACTTTTGAAAATTCCCAGTTCTTCATGAGGACCATCTCCCGGTAATATGAGATGGCAACACGTCACCTCATATATCTTTTCGCGTGACATTCTTTGGTGAGGCGAAGGGACGTGTCCAGGGAGGGTGTTCCTCATCTGCGTATTCTACTTCTCTGATAAGGTTGGCAAGACCGTCGTCGGAGTCGATTGTTTTGTTGATTTTATCGGGAATTTCGGAGAATCTTCTTTCCAATCCCGACATGTGCAGTGCATTTTCAATGAGAACGGATGCTTCGCGTAACTTTGTTTCCGCTTCTTTCAGTGAATTAAGTCTCTCTTCGGGCGTCATTTCTTTTTCCTCCCGAATGTGTACCTTCCGGGAACACGGTTCGCCGTACCGACGGTATACGGACATTTGGTGCATTTTCTGTAAACTTCGATCTCTCCGCCGTCGAGGGTTCTGTTCATAACCGATTTCAGAACGTCTCCGCAGACGGGACATTCCGACGGGGGATTTCCTTCCGCGGAGTTGTATGAAATAGAAAGTTCCAGCAGGTTCTTTTCCAATGCGATTCTTCTGATTCTCGTGCCGCTTATGCGGTAGTTTCCGCCGTTCTTGTTCAGTTCATACAGAACAAGTTCCGTCATCTCACGCTGGGACCTCACCTGGGGGTGTCTGTACATGACCGAGAATACGGCCTCAGCGACCTTCCCGTCGTCCGGTATGCTGTAGGTCATCGATACAGTATGTTCCTGCGGATATATTTCTCAATCGTCATTTTCAGCGCTGTGTTTTCTGGGTATCGGACTTTCCCGAAAACGACCGTATATCTTTTTAAGAGGAAGTGCAATCGGCGGTCATACGCGAGAGTAGCCGAGTCGGACAAAGGCGCGGGACTTAAGATCCCGTCCTGCAGAGGTTCGAGGGTTCGAATCCCTTCTCTCGCACCATATATCATTCTTGTAAAATGATGTAAATTTCCGCGGTTTGTTACGGAATTCAACCGATATACAGAATATACATCCTAAAATTTCATATCTGACTAAGAGTTCGGAGTCTTCACAAGGTGTATCGAATGAACAACGCATTCAAGATTCAGCTCCTGGAGACAACCGCTGCACTGATCACGGCTGCATTCGGTCTTGTCGCAGCATTGGCATGGAACGAGACAATCAAAGAAGTTATCGCTATCTGCTTCAAATCGGACAATACAGTCTGGGGTGACCTGATTTATGCAGTCGTCGTGACTGTTATCGCAGTTGCGGCAACAATGCTCATCGCACGTGCCCTCGGAAAGCTGAAGGCAGCCGAAGAGAAGAAGCACCCTTCAGAGGAGAACAAGGAAGAGTGATTTCTTCCTCCGAAACCTTTTAACATTCTTTTACGGACGGTCTTCGGACCGTCCGTGCATATTATCCCGATTTTGCTGTATCTGACGCCTTTTCAGGTGAATTGTGTAAGACATCAAAACACTATTTGATTCATGAAACCACTCCTTTCGGCGTTCAGGACTTCGTTCCTCAGCATAACTGTCCTTATAATAATAAATATACTGAATAATCAGTCTCCGGTGCCGTGCCCTTTATATAGGGTTTCATAAATGACATCCGCGGAGTTATAATCTTGGCAGTTTACAAGAATTCGTCCAACAAGGTGCCTGCAGGAAGAGATCAGTCAAACGGTTCAAACCCGAACAATTCGAGAGCCGGACCGTCACCGAATTCGCAGAAGGGCAAAGTGAGGACGAAAGAGGCTACCAAGAGGCAGTCCATGCTCAATACTCATAAAATCGCACCGTTCAAGTACGATATGAATGAGATTTTATCAGGCACACAGATGGACGAAGCCAAGGCATCCGCTTTTCTTGCAACACTGATTGCAAAAGCATCCCGTCTTTCCACAAAAGAAGCGAAAGAGTTCGTAAGGGGTTTCATGGACACCGGAGATCTCACCAAAGAGGAATGCGACAGGATCAACAGACTCATGGATAAATACAGCAAATACCGCTGATTTTCCGTGGATTTAACATCATTTAAACGCCTTTTTCTTCATCAAATTGTTCTGCTATATAATACCATAAGTCAATTTCAGGGTAAAATTTCATATTTTGCAACAATGTTTCATTAACATCTAAATAATGAGATTATGTTGAAAAATATAGGGTTTTTAATGGTATAAATGAAACAAAGTTGCATTTTTCAGTCAATTACCTATATATATCGAAGAAGGTCTATACCCTTTCGGGATTACAATGGGCTATGAAGAATTATTCCCAACAAACGACGTCAAAGGCTGGCATGCAAATGCAGCCAAGAGGTTCGCGAGTCCTTTCGTAGACAACTACCACGACAGAATCGATGTGGATCCTATCATCCTTTCGAACGCTGCCGTGCACTGCGGTTTTACGATCAGGGACTTCTATGAGAAACCCGAACTCGGTATCCACAGCGTCGGATACATCTCTGAGCTTTTCGACCTTCTGCCGGTTACACACTGGTTCTTCTCACTTCCGTGGATCAGAGATCTCGGTATCACACTGGAGTACAAGGACACACTGCCGCCGGTCTCCACAGGACCCATAATAAGTGAGCCTGAGGAAGTCGAGAAACTCGAGCCTATCTCCAAAGAGAAACTCAAGGGCGGAAGCACCGACACGCTGTTCCACAACCTTTACGGCTACGTTCAGCAGAACCTTCCCCACACACTCGTTCCTATCTCCTACGGTTTCGACCTTGCAGGAGCAGGCGCAGAGCTGTGCGGTGTCGAGAACTTCATTATGTGGACATTCACAGAGCCTGACATTGCTCACAAGCTCCAGAGCGTCTACGTAGAGACATCCATCAACGGAGCAGACCTCCTTTCCGATACATACGGAATGGCTATGCTTATCGTCGGATCGGTTCTCGCAAACAACGATATCTTCTCTGATGAGATGGTTGAGGAATTCTCCGCGAAACTCATGCACCACTATGTGGACCAGTGTTTCAGAAGAGGAGCAGGACCTCAGATCTTCTACCACCTTTGCGGTAACCACGAATCGGACTACAAAGTGTTCAAGAAGAACCTCGTATGGTCACCCTTCAACGTTCTGCACATCGGTTACATGGGACAGAAAGAGTTCCCGACAGCAACCCTCAAAGAGGAATTCCAGGATGTTACAACAATCATGGGATCTGTCGATACCAAACTCATGATCCAGGCCAACCCGAAGAAAGTCTACGACAGGGCAAAGGAAACACTCCTTGCCGGACGTGACGCAAAGAAGGGTTACATCCTCGGTACAAGCTGTGAGACGCCTCCGTACACCATCCCCGGACAGCTCCTTGCACTTACAAGGGCAGCCAGAGACTTCGGTACATACGGAACATGGTGAGGTGAGATAAATGGCTACAATTTCAACAGCAGTTAAAGAGATCATCGAGAAGAGAGGACTCAAAGAAGAGGACATCATCGGTATCGTCGACGGATGCGGCGACGACAAGATCTTCAACGCAGAGAAGAAAGTCTACCTCGCGAAGAAGGAGATCGGAGAGGCAACAGTCTACGCAATGTTCGACGAAGCAGGCGACGTTAAGACTGCATACAGTCACAAGATGAAGATCCTGGACATCGTTCTTCCCGGAGAGGAAGACGCAGGCTGGGTCTACGTCAAGAACGGTCAGCCCCTCAAGAGCGGACACACCAACCTTACGTACCTCGGTGCAACAAGGTCCGGTCCTTCACTCACAGAGCCCGTATCAGGCCAGTCCTGGTTCGAGGAATACCTCGCGGTCGGTGCACTCACCACAGCAGAGGGTCTCTTCCAGCAGAAGAGAGCATAAGCTCAACGGATTTCTGTAAGAAACCATTTTCTATCTTTCCCCAAGGTATCGGGGGCAGACGACAAGCGCCGTCTGTCTCCGGTACCGCACAATTAACATATTCTGGCACACTTTGACCGATGTTCCTATATCGTAGGATATCTATATGCCCCCCCAAGGGTTTCAATGGCTGAGAAAATCGGAGAGACGGATGCACTGTGTCCTGTGTGCATGAAGACGATCAGGGCAGAGAAAATAGCGGAAGATGATACCGTCTACATTGTGAAGACATGTCCCGAACACGGAACATGGAAGGTTAAAATCTGGACGGGCGTGGAGCATTACAAGTATCTTTACGAATTTGCCGCCGTTCCCAAGACTCCGCTGAAGTTTGCGGTACCTGAAATGAAAGACTGTCCCCACGACTGCGGTTTATGCAATAAGCACCTGCAGCACTCATGTCTCAACGTTGTCGAAGTCACTAACCACTGCAATCTGAACTGTCCTATCTGTTTCGCAACTGCGAACGGATGCGGTTACGATTACCACCCTGACATGGAAACAATCCGCGGTATGTTTCAGACCGTTGTAGATTATGTAAAAAGTCCCAGGTGTGTACAGCTTTCCGGAGGAGAACCTACGGTAAGAGACGATCTTCCCGAAATCGTGAAGATGGCCAAAGACATGGGAATCGAGCATATCGAAGTCAACACCAACGCAGTCCGTATTGCCAAGGATATTGAGTATCTCAAGGCACTGAAGGAAGCGGGTGTCGATGATTTCTATATGCAGTTCGACGGTACAAACGATGAGATTTATCTCCAAACCCGTGGTAAAGCTCTCTTTGAACTGAAAGAGAAAGCCATTGCGAACTGTGCGGAAGTGGGAATAGGGATCACATTGGTCGTTACCGTTTCACCGAACATTAACCTCGATCACGTCGGAGAAATCGTGAAATATGCGGCAACCAAAGTTCCGACGGTCAAAGGAGTTCACTTCCAGCCGATTTCATACTTCGGACGTTACCCTTCGGATCCGGAAAACAAGGATCGCGTTACAATTCCCGAATTGGCTCATGCAATCGAAGTGCAGACCAAAGGTATGCTGAAAGCGGATAATTTCATTCCTACGTCGTGTTCCAATGTCCACTGCGATATGAAATCGCTTTCTGTGGTACTTCCGGATCATTCTCTCTTTCCTCTTACTACCATGGCACTCGGGCCGCCTAAGAAGACCGACGATGTTGCCGATAAAACAAGAACGGAAGTGTCCCAGTTCTGGAGATTCATTGAGAATTCCATGGACGGAGAAGACGAAAACAGAAGCGATGACGGCTCATGGAGAACATTCGTTGCACGTGCAAAGACACACTATCTTACAGTGTCAGCTATGGCATTCCAGGATGTTTGGACCGGAGAAAACGAAAGGTGGGAACGCTGCTGTATTCACGTCGTAACTTTGGACGGAAAACTGATTCCGTTCTGTCTGTTCAACGTCACCAACAACGAAGGGGAAACGCTGTACAGGAAAAAGACATTCTGTCAGTAAAAATGTGAATAAACTGCGGCCGTCCGTTAGGTGACGACCGCAGTAAAATCATCTTCTGTAATATCCGAAAGAGTTGTGGTAGTTTCCTACGACTCCTCTCATGTAGTTTGACAGGAATTTTTCCTTCTCTTTCGTATTGACGATGAATCCGTTGATCGGGAATTCCTTATCGCAGTGGATGCATCTTACGAATTTACAGTTCTTGTTTGCCTGAGGGCATGCTCTGCAGGCGATGGCCCTTGATTGGAAAAGACTGAATTCCTTTCCGCAGTTGGGACATGTGAACCTATGTGTCGAAGAGAGCAACTGAGGCGTAACACCCGCTCTTGCCATCTCTGGTGTCAAGGTCATAATCTAATCCTCCTTACACCCTATAATATGAGGCAGTATTTACGTTGAACGGGAAGTGTTCCCGATTATAGCGTGTCAGTCTCCGAAAATGTATCATTTTTGATGTACTGGCTCTGAGAATAATATTTATGACAATACTATAATGCCAAAACCATGGGCGCATGGGAAGCGATGAAGATATTCATTGTCAGACGCAGACTTCTGTCGAATATGATTCCGGACGGTTGCGAAACTCCTTTGGAAGAATGGATGGCCGTCAAGGCACGCATGGCTTTCAAGAAGAATAAGGAACTCCGCGACCGCATAGGAAAGAAGACATTGGACGAAGTCACAAGGGATGATTTCAATGAGTACCAGTTATTCCGTTTCAGAGAGCAGATGAAGTACGTCGAAGCCAATTCTCCGTACTACAGAAACAGATTCAAAGATGCAGGTGTCAGACCGGAAGATATCAACACCTGGGATGATTTGGAAAAAGTTCCTTTCACCGAACCTTCGGACCTTGCCGAGAACTCGATGTATTTCTATGCCGTTTCAAGAACAAAAATGGCAACGGAATTCACCACAACCGGTACCACGGGACACAGAAAATTCATCGGATATACGACGAACGATCTTGTTTCGAAGATAGATATCGTTGCTTCCGCATTGAGAAATGTGGGGATGAAACAGGGCGATTCGCTGCATGTGATGTTCCCTCTTGTCGCTGCATGGGATCCGAGCCTGATTATGGTCGGAGCCTGTAAGATTCTCGGTTACGGTTCATCGGTATGTTCCGATGCCGATGTGAAAAAGCAGTATGAGACTATCAGAGATTCTCATTCCACGTACATTATCGGACTGCCGTCATTCATCTACCGTGTTACGACACTCATGGGCGAAGGATACGATCTCAAATCTCTGGGAATAAAGAAGATAATCTCCACTTCCGAGCCTCTTTCCGAGAGCATGAGAAAAATTCTCGAAGATGCATGGGGTTGCAAAGTCCTCGACGTATGGGGTATGACGGAGTTCGGATTGGCGTGTGCGGTGGAATGCGATGAGCAGAACGGACTGCATACGGATGAAGCAAATCTTCTCTTCGAAGTGATAGATCCGAATACACTGAAACATGTGCCAGACGGTGAAAAGGGGGAGTTGGTTGTAACATCTCTGAACGCCGAAGGTACCGCACTGATGAGGTATCGTACGCATGATATCGCCGCAATGATCGCACCTCCGTGCGGATGCGGAACGCATTTTAACAGAAAACTGATGAAGCCTTCGGGAAGAATGGATCTTCAGTTCAAGATCGGTATGGGTCACAAGATCTATCCCGTTCTGTTTGACGAAGCGGTGTTTACCGACAAATCCGTGGTGGATTATCAGGTAACGATAACCAAGGAAGGGTTCAGAGATCTTCTTACATTCGATATCGAAACCGCATCTCCTTCCGACGAATTGGCCGAGAAGATAATCAAAGCCGTCAGTGAGATTATGGAGATCTCCGAAGGTATCGAAGAAGATCTTGTCGCCGCTCCCAAAGTAAACTTCGTCGGCATAGGCACAATGCAGTATGCCGTAAAAGCGAAGAAGATTATCGACCGCAGGGAAACCTACGATTGATTCAGAGACCTTTAGCTGCGGCGATGACACTTTTCAGAGTGTTGTCGTCGTGGCAGTTCTCGATGAATGTGCCGGTGACGATAATGTCTGCACCCGCTTCTCTTGCTGCGGATGCTTTTTCGGGAGTGTTGATTCCTCCTCCGATGATGAGGGGTACTTCCAATTCATTCTTTACAGCACGGATCATTTCAGGGCTTACAGGAATATCTGCGCCGCTTCCCGCTTCGAGATAGACGAGACTCATTCCGAGCATCTGCGCTCCGAGTGCGGCACCAATTGCGCCGGAAATATCGTCTTTTTTGATGAGTTTGGCTTTACCGACTTCGCCGACTTTCATTCCGGGTTCTACGATAATGTAACCCATCGAAATCGATTCGATTCCGATTTTTTTGATGATGCTTGAGGCGTAAATCTGAGCACCCATAACCCACTTGACATCTGTCGAGTTGATCATGCTCATGAAGTAAATCGCATCGCACTTCGTTGACAGTGCATGCGGACCTGCAGGGAAATAAATCGTAGGGAGCCCCGTTGCTTCTTTGATTGCAACTGCGGTTGCATCCACATTTTCGGTTGTGATTCCGGTGGAACCGCCGATCATAATCGCATCTGTTCCTGCGTTCTTGCAGTGCAATGCGATAGCGGCAGCCTCTTCGGGTGTCTGTTTATCGGGGTCAAGAAGGGTCATGTGCATGGTACCTTTCTTTGTTCCGTTCAGTATGAAGTCCTTGACCGTCATCAAATCGCTCCGAGTATGAATGCGACCAAAGCCACTAACATGGCATATTTTGCCGTTTTTTGTGACTTATGTGGGTCGTTGAAAAGGATGAATGCGGCGTATATAAACATTGCATCTGCAATCAATACTGCATAATACAGGTTGCTGAAGTGGCCTTCCAGGATAGGAATTATGCTGAGACACGGTCCGATTATGAAGAATGCCGCTGCAATAATTCCTGCATTTTTACGTCCAATCGACATAGGAAGTGTTCTTCTGTCTTTGTCTCCGTCCATATCTTCGATGTCTTTGACAATCTCTCTTCCGATATTGACACATCCCGCCATTACGGCGAGTTCGACACACCTGTCGAGATTGTTGCAGATGCTTCCGCCGAGAAGGAAAATCATCCCTGTAAGCACGGCAATTGTAACGTTTCCTACGAGTCCTCTCTGTTTGAGAACCATCTCATAGGAAATCATGAGAATTGCTGCAATTATTACAATTGCGATGGAAATCGGATCTCTCAGGAAGAATGACAGAACACAGGCGATGACCATTGCGGAAATCCCTGCGTACAGTGCCTTTTCAGGTTTGAGTCTTCCCGAAGGAATCGGCCTTTCGGGATGGGATACTTTGTCCGTTTCCCTGTCGATATAATCATTGATGGAGTTTCCGCCTGCGATGAAGATGACTACGATAACACACGACAGCAGTACATTGGCCCAGTGGTCGACAATACCCGTTCCCGAAGCAACGAAAGCAGAGGCGGCGATACCGATGATGCCTATGATGCCGTTCCCGAGTCTGAACAGATCGAGATACTCCTTCATACTCAGTCCGATAATATCTGCTGTTATAATTGTTTCCTGAACGTGTGATAGTGTCTGGAGAGTGAGCCGTGAACCTTCTGCACGAACATACTCTCAAGTTTCAGTGTATCGCTCTGTATCGGGTGCGGGAGAACTACGCCTGCGGCTGCTCCGGGTTTGAGTGTTTCGGCGATGGATTTCATGCCTCTGGCATATATGCTTTCGATGTCTTCTCCTCCGGTACAGGTGGATCTTCCGTAAGGGGGGTCGCATGCGATTGCATCGACTTCTCCGAATCTGTTATGGATTTCGGATATGTCCAAAACATCCTGGTCGTAAAGTTCCAGGCCGTAGAAATCCATATTTTCCTGCGTACCTGCAATCATTTCCGGATCGAAATCCGATGCAATTGCTTTCATTCCCATGAAAGCGGCTTCGATTACGATTCCTCCGGTTCCGCAGAACGGGTCGAGCACTGTTCCGCCCTTCTTCACACCTGTGAGATTGATTAACGCTCTTGCGTACCTCGGGTGAAGCGAAATCGGTGAGAAGAACGGTCTTTCTCCGACTTTACGTGTTTCGAGAATGTTTCTGTCGATTACTTTCTCGGAAAGATACACGTGAATGCGGTCACTCATCAGAATGAAGACTTCCTGATCGGGATTTTTGAGTTTTACGTCATTGTTTCTGGAAAGTGCTTTTCCGAGTTTTCTGATGATATCCTGTGAATCGATGTCCCTCATCATCCCTTCGAATCTTTTGCATCTGACGGCGAACGAACCTTCGGGAATTGTAAGATTTTCAAAACCTGATAAATCATCGACATCGAATGAACCCAAAAGACGGCCCATTCTGTGTGTCAGTGATATGCGGTCTGCGATAGGCTGCAGACATTCTTCTTCAAAAGATGCGATGACATAGCCGGGGCCTTGTGCGTCAAGTGTGTGTTCGGGTGCTTCCGTTTCCACACATTTGAGGGCCTCGGCTGTGCACATCGACTTGTGTTCGCCTGACAGTTCGAAAAGATAAGGGAGCTTCACGCCCCCTCTCATCCTTTCTTAGTCTTTAATACCATCTTCGGTGACCATGAACACCGCCTCTCCTTCCGGAAGGTTGGGTGAGTCGATGAGTCTTGCAACTCTCTTTCCCGCCTTTCCTTTGCGGAGGTAGACACGGAATGTCGCAGTGTGTCCGACGATGTGTCCTCCGATGGGTCTTGTGGGGTCTCCGAAGAATGCATCGGGCTTTGCCGCAACCTGGTTTGTAACAACAATCGCAGCGTTGTTGAGTGTTGCGAAGTTGAGCAGGTCGTGCATGTGTCTGTTCAGCACCTGCTGCCTTTCCGCCAATGCACCCCTTCCGACATATTCGGCTCTGAAGTGCGATGTAAGGGAATCGACGATCATGAGTCTGATCTTCTTCTCTTCGGCGAGCTGAAGTGCCTTCTCTACGAGAAGAACCTGGTGCTGTGAGTTGAATGCCCTGGCCACATGAATCCTCCTGAGCGTCTCCTGAGGGTCGACGCCGAGGTAGGTTGCCATCTGAATGATCCTCTCGGGCCTGAACGTGTTCTCGGAATCGATTATCACGACATCGGAATCCAATCCGCCCATTTCTTCGGGGAGAGTGGCGTTCACTGCGAGCTGGAAACAGATCTGTGTCTTGCTACTTCCGAACTCTCCGAAGAACTCCATTATCGACTGGCTCTCTACGCCTCCGCCGATGAGTTCGTCCAATGCTTTGGAACCTGTCGTCAGTTTGGTTATCTGCTTGCGTCTTTCGAGAATGTCCTCTCCGGTCTCGAATCCGCCGATATCAGCGCATAACTTCGCTCCTTCGATGATGTCCATTGCCTTCTTCTCGCCGATCTCACATTTCTCTGAGAGATCTGCCGGCGATGCTACGGCAATGGCCATGATGTCCGAGTAACCCGCTTCTTGGAGTTTTTCTGCTATGGCTGGTCCTACTCCTGGTATGTCTTCAAGGGTTTTTGTGGCCATTGTATAATCACCGAATCTTATGACATTCAATTGGTATTTAAACAATATCGGGGGGTCGCCGATTGATGATTTCAGTTGAAAATGATGTTTTTTGTGTTTTTTATTCGGCGTAAATGTTTTCTTTACAACAGTGGGTTGATCGTCTGTTTTTGTTCGGATCGATAGAAAGTACAGTTCGGCAATTTACACCGAATATTCTATTTGCCCTATTGGGGGCAAATAAAGGGCAAATAAAAGGCGCTGTTGGAAATAGTGGGGTAATTTAAAAGGGGTTTCGGCGGAGCGTATTCC